>CAZBEB010000006.1:0-183006 GCA_964490805.1 uncultured Geobacter sp. | reverse complement strand
ATGGGAATGAGGACGAATCATACCCTTACCCACTCAAAACGTCGAGGAGCCTTTTTTGAACCTAAATTACTGCGTGTCCGGTAGATAAAAGTAAATCTATCCCGAATTTGCGAAGCAGTAACAAGTCCACAGCCCAGGAGGGTGACATGACTAAGCCAGCGAAGAATACCATTTGCCTTTGGTACGATGGCGATGCCGAGGAAGCGGCGCGATTTTATGCCGAGACATTTCCCGATTCATCCGTTGACGCGGTGCATCTCGCGCCGGGAGACTTTCCGTCCGGAAAGAAAGGGGATGTGTTGACGGTGGAGTTTACCGTGATGGGAATTCCCTGCATCGGGCTCAATGGCGGCCCCGAGGTCAAGCACAACTGGGCTTTCTCTTTTCAGGTTGCAACCGTTGACCAGGCTGAAACGGATCGTTACTGGAACGCCATCGTCGGCAACGGCGGCGAAGAGGTTGAATGCGGCTGGTGCAAGGACAAGTGGGGCGTGTCCTGGCAGATTACTCCCATTGCTTTGACCAAAGCGATAACCGATCCCGACATCGCCGCCGCCAAGCGTGCTTTCGATGCGATGTTGAAGATGAAAAAGATCGACATCGCTGACATCGAGGCGGCGCACCGCGGTTGAAGCTACAATCTTCCACGTGTGCATGCAGGAAGCGCCGGGGAAGTATCCGCGATTATCCCCCTATAGCCGCTGATATGCGAGGATAGATGGTGATTCTACGTCAAATGGATAAACCATGAAAAAGCTTCTTTCCTGGGGCGCCGTCGGCCTTCTGACGAGCGCCCTGCTCGATCCGCTCATCTATTCCATGCTCGACAAGCCGATTCCCTGGTTTCGCGATATACTCATGGGTGCGGCCGGCTGCGCCTGTTTCTATCTCCTGATCCGTTTCCGGCACGAGTTGTGACGATGACGAGCAGCCGCAAACCTTGATGCAGAAAATGGGTACGCAATGGTGACCACCTACCCGATCCTCACAATCCTCATCCTCCTTCCCCTGGCGGGGTGCCTCTGCCTGGCGCCGGTCTGGAACTGCCGCAAGTCGGCCCGTCCCATCGCCCTGGGTTTTGCCGTGGCGGAGCTGGCCCTGGCCGGGTGGCTGCTGTTCTCCACACCGGGGATGACAACGGCGGCGGGGGCCACGGCGGGGTATTTCCTCTGGGAGGATGCCCCGTGGATCGGGAGGTTCGGTATCCGCTACCTCCTGGGGATGGACGGGATCAGCCTCCTGATGGTGACGCTCACGGCCTTCACCTCGGTGGTGGCCATGGCGGTGTCGTGGCGCGCCGTCACCGAGCGGACCACACTCCACTATTTCCTCATCCTCCTCATGGAGAGCGGGATCATGGGGGTTTTCCTCGCCCTGGATCTCGTCCTCTTCTATCTCTTCTGGGAGGTGATGCTGATCCCCATGTTCTTCCTGATCGGCATCTGGGGGCATGGCCGGCGCATTTACTCGGCGGTGAAGTTCTTCCTCTACACCCTGGTCGGGTCGCTCCTGATGCTGCTGGCGATCATGGGGGTCTACCTCATCCACGGGGACGCCACGGGCACTTACACCTTCGCCCTCCCCATCCTGGCGCAGACACCCATTGTCCATGGCGCGGCGCCCTGGCTCTTCGGGGCGTTTCTCCTGGCCTTCGCCATCAAGTTCCCACTCTTCCCGCTCCACACCTGGCTTCCCGACGCCCACACCGACGCCCCCACGGCGGGGAGCGTGATCCTGGCGGCGCTCCTGCTCAAGACCGGGGCTTACGGGCTGGTCCGCTTCGGGTACCCCCTCTTCCCGGAGGCGGCTAAGGGGTTCGCGCCGCTCCTTTATGTGCTGGCCATCACCGGAATTCTCTATGCCTCGTGGATCGCCTACGCCCAGGAGGACATGAAGCGGATGGTGGCCTACTCCAGCGTGGGGCACATGGGATTCGTGGCCCTGGGAATCGCCTCCTGGAGCCCGGTGGCCCTGTCGGGCTCCATCCTCCAGATGCTGAACCACGGCTTCACCACCGCCGCCCTTTTCGCCCTGGTGGGGATGCTGGACGAGCGGGCCAACACACGGGAGGTGGCAGCCTTCGGCGGTCTCTGGGGGAAGGTGCCGGTCTTCTCGTTTTTCTTCCTCCTGTTCGCCATGGCGTCGGCTGGGCTGCCGGGGCTCAACAACTTCGTGGGGGAGTTCCTGATCCTTGTGGGGGTTTTCCGGACCGCACCGGCTGCCGGGGCCATTGCGTTCCTCGGCATCATACTGCCGCTTATCTACACCGTGCGGCTGGTGCAGGAGGTGCTGTTCCAGACGGAGCGGCAACCCCTGAAACTGCCTGACGTGACCCTGCGGGAAGGGGCGATACTGGCGACGCTGGCAATAATCGACGTGTACATCGGGGTCCACCCGAAGCCGCTTCTGGATATCCTGAAGGTGCCGGTGGCGCTCTTGACGGGGGTGGCGCCATGACAATCGCCGATCTCTGGACAATAATGCCTCTGCTGATCCTCGCCTGCGGGAGCGTTGTCGTGCTCCTCTTCGGGGCGATCGTGCCGGGGCGCTACGGTACCGCCATCGGCGTTGCGGTCTGCGCCGGCGCGGCCCTCTGGGCGCTGCAGACTCCGCCGCAGCCCATGGCGCCGACCCTGGGGGTGGCGTTCACCCCCTTTGCCCGCTTCTTCCTGGTCTTTTTCGCGGCGACGGCGGGCCTCTCCCTGCTCCTGGCCCACGACCACGCGGCGCGGCAGGGGCTTTGGGGGGAGGAGTACCCGGCCACGGTTCTCTTCGGCACCTTCGGCATGGGGGTGGTGGCAAGCGCGGTGAACTTCCTGACCCTGTTCCTGGGGCTTGAGGCCCTCACCTTCGCCTTCTACATCCTGGTGGCCTACGACCACAACCGCCCGGCGTCCGGGGAGGCGGGGCTCAAATACCTTCTCATGGGAGCCGTGTCGGCGGCCTTCGTGGCCTTCGGCATCGCCCTTCTCTACGGTGCCACGGGGACGCTGGAGATCGGGCGGGCCGTGGCCGCCTCCACCGCGGGGAGCGGGATCGCCCTGGCCGGATGGGGGCTGCTCCTGGCGGGGCTCGCCTTCAAGGTGTCCCTGGCCCCGGCCCACCTCTGGACCCCGGACGTCTACCAAGGGGGGCCGACGCCGGTGGTGGCGTTTCTGGCATCGGGATCAAAGGGGGCGGCCATTGCGCTCTTCCTCCTCGTCCTCCCTCCTTTGGGAGGAATCGGCCCCCTGCGCCCCCCCCTCTGGGGGCTGGCGTTCCTCTCCATGACCGTGGGGAACCTAGCGGCGCTTCTCCAGCCCAACGTGAAGCGGATGCTCGCCTACTCCTCCGTGGCCCAGATGGGGTACGTGGCCCTGGCCCTTCTTTCGGGGGAGCGGGGATACGAGGCGGCAGCGTTCTATGCCGTGGCCTACGGGGTCATGGGGCTGGCGGCCTTCGGCGCCCTGGCATCCCTGGAGGGGGAGAAGCCCCTGGAACTGGCGGATGAACTGCGGGGAGCCGGCTACCGGCGGCCGTTCCAGGGGGCGGTACTGGCAACGGCCATGTTCGCCCTGGCGGGGATTCCCCCCACGGTTGGGTTTGCGGGGAAATTCGCCATCTTTTTCGCGGCCCTCAAGGCGGGAGAAATTCCCCTGGCGGTCATCGGCATCCTCACGGCGGCGGCCTCGGCCTACTATTATCTGCGGGTGGTGGTAAACCTCTACATGAAACCGGCCGAGGAAAAGAACACCGGCGGCCTTCCCACCCCGGCGGAGGCGCTCTGCCTCGGCGCCGTCACCCTCGCCATCCTGGGCCTCGGCATCTTCCCCGGCCCCCTCTTCGACCTGGTCGAAACCATTCTCGCCCGGTAGGGAAAAATCCCGGAATCCGTACCGCGAACAAAAAAAGGGAGGGCATTGGCTGCCCTCCCATACCAAAGGAGATGTATGAAGAACCGGCTCGTTTAGCGGGGCTACCTCCACCCCATCATGCTGCCGGGGCGCATCCTGCTGCCGGAGTAATTCCAGAAATGCTGCTGTGAGGTCATGTTGCGGAACATGGCGGTGTAGTTGGTGAACGTACCCGTTGTGGAAACCTGGCCCAGGTAGGTCATCATTTCCTGTCGGATGGTATCCATGGGCCGGACAACGTCAGTCGGGGCCGAAACGACATTATCGGTTATGTACGGCATCTCCAGGTTGATCTGCCCCATCATGGCGCGGTAACGCTCCCGGTAAACAGCGCCGGTTGTTCCATTCATGACCAGTGAACCCTGCTGGGCCATGAGGGTTGCCATCTGCCGGGCCACGTCGTGGATGGTGTCGTAAGCGGCATCCGTGCCGGCGATGTAGTCGGCGAGCATATTGGGGCCGGCGGCCAGGTTGAGCTGGTTGCGGAGCTGGGTCATGGCCTGCTCCATGGTCATGGTGGGATCGGCCTCAAGCTTTTCACGCAAAAGCGTCGACATGGGGCTGATGAACGCTGTGACCCCGGTCGGGGCCGACATGACGTAGCTGCCGGTCACGGGCGTGTTCGGATTATCCTCATCCACGGTCGTCCCGGCTATCACCCGGCAGACCACCGGATACTGCCCCACATCCCCGGACGCTACGTGGAGAGAGTACTGCCCGCCGGCACCCGACATGGTCTTCGGCTCTCCCTCATCCCACTGGTAGTCGCCGTCCATGTCCAGGAACACCTCGGCGTTCTTGAGATAACCGTCGGCCACGGCCCCCGATACGGTTGCGGTGTCACTGGACGATGAGCCCCCGCCGCCGCAGGCGGCGATGATGCCCATAGCCGCAGCCATTGCGCCTGCCGCCATAATTTTTACTGCCTTTTGTCCCTTGCTGCCAGTTGCGAACTTCATGTTTCCTCCTCTACGGGTTGCCCTGCTAGTAATCGTAGTATGCCGACAAGCCGGCACTGTAATCGGGACTTGAATCGGTGATCCCCTTGCCGAAATAACCGTCAAGCCCGACGCTGTCCGTCAGTTGCCACTTCAAGCGGGCGCGCGCTTCGAGTAAGGATGTGGCCCCCTCCGCCGGAGCGGTGGCCCCCTTGATAATCACCATGGGGCGGAGCCGGTCAGTCAGCTGGTAGCCGAGCGCCCCGTTGTAGACCGCATAATCCTTGAGGGCGAGCAGTTCCGATTTTCCCTGGTAGACGTAGCCCCCCTCGCCCCAGACAACCCAGTCGCCGAACCACTTGGTCGCCTCGATGGATGCCCCGGCGTCATATTCTCCGGTGCCGAGCGCCTTGTCCCGGTCGCCGGTGGGGAACTTCACGAAGACGGTCGGACGAATTTCAGGCAGCCGCTCCCCTTCGGTGACGACGATGTAGCCGGCCTTGGCAATGATGTCACCCAGGCCGCTCTGGGATTTATCCGCCGATGACTCGGGCACTGCCGAAGTCGGGCTTGCCCCCCCCTGGGGACCGCGCATGGCAGCCGCTGAGGCGGCGGAAGCACCCGTCATGGCCATCGTCCCCCCCGACCCGACCTGCCCGAAGACCCCGCTGGTGACGGCGCCGCTGCTCTGGTAGACGTAGGGTATCTCCACCGAGAAATCGAGCCGCTCGGTGGGATAAACGGCAATGGTGAGCGGGAC
Source organism: uncultured Geobacter sp. (assembly GCA_964490805.1). Classification (GTDB taxonomy): domain Bacteria; phylum Desulfobacterota; class Desulfuromonadia; order Geobacterales; family Geobacteraceae; genus Geobacter. Next base: position 177,415 of record CAZBEB010000006.1, on the reverse strand, counting down.
ATAGACCGATTCGGTCCGGGTACCGGTACGGTACGTGCCGCTGGCGTACTCCGCCCCGAGCCCCACGGAGAACCCCGTCTCGGCCGCTCTCACTCCCCCCGGCTGCAACACCGCCGATGCAAGGGTGGCACACACCACTAATTTTCCGACACGAGGCAACTTTTTGAGCATCACATCTCCTTGAAATTCAACCGCCGGGCTGAATCGTATCAATGCCGCATCATCATACCGCCACGGAAACGCATGCCGCCGCCGCGCCCCCCCATGCCCCCGCCGGAGCGCTCGGAACTGGCTCCGCCCACGCTCCTTGATCTCCAGAGGGGTTCGCCCCCTTCTCCCCTGACTTCCGCCCGGAGACCGGCCGTCTTGTTCGTCAGCTCGCGGGTGATGAGATATGATTTCCCGTCCTTACCCTGGGCCTTGGACCCCTTGGCTGAAATCTCATCATTGAGCCGCACCGAAATTCCATTTTTCTCCCAGTATGACGCAGGTCCCACCTGGAGCATCACCAGCTCGCCGCCGGCCTGCACGTCGATGAAAGTGCCATTGCTTTCTCCGCCATGGGGCGTGGCCACCACCCGGCCCGTCACCGTGGTTACCGTTTCCGGATCATAACCACGGGTAAAGTCCAGGCCGCTCTTATCCGCATCGGCTCCGCCAAAGCCAAAGCCGAAACCGGCAAAGCTAGTGTTGGCAGGCAGGCACTGCCAAAGCACCCCCAATACGAAAAATGTGAAAAAACGCCGTAGCATCATGGAAACACCATCAAAAACAATTCAACCATCCGTGGGAACAATTTCGCAGCCCGTGGCCAACTGCCGTTTACCGGTTTATCTTCATGAGTCATGCCACAATACAAAAAATGTGCAAGGTCGTTGTATCGTTAGTGTTACCGCCCATAATAAAAAACGTTCTGCCCCCAAAAAGGTGCAGTACATTGCACCTGAGGGGAAATCCGTTGCACACATATTTTCACTTGAATCTTACTTCTCGGAGAGGAGATCGAACTCCTTCAGCTTGTATTGCAACGTGCGGCGCGAAACCCCCAGCTCGGCGGCGGTGAGGCGGCGGTTGCCGGAATGCTTTCGCAGCGCCTTTATGATAATCTCCCGCTCCGCCTCCCGGAGGAGCCCCCGCCCGTCCGGCCCTTTGTGGGCAGAGGCGCTCAGCACCCCCTCGGGGAGATCGCTCCGCGTGACGCGCTCCCGGGCCAGGATCACGGCCCGCTCGATGACGTTTTGCAATTCGCGGACGTTCCCCGGCCAGTGGTATGCCCGGAGCAGCTCCATGGCGGCGGCATCCATGCCCGCCAGGCGCTTGCCGATCTCGCGGCTGAAACGCCGCAGGAAGTAGTCCGTCAGCAGGGGGAGCGCGTCTGCCCGGTCGCGCAGGGGCGGCAACGCCACAGGGAACACGTTGAGCCGGTAGAAGAGGTCTTCGCGAAAGCGGCGCTCCGCCACCTCCCCCTGAAGCTCGCGGTTGGTGGCGGCGATGACCCGCACATCCACCTTTATCTCCTTCCGCCCCCCCACGCGCTCAAAGGCCCGCTCCTGCAGCACCCGCAGGAGTTTCGCCTGGAGCGGCAGCGGTAGCTCTCCGATCTCATCCAGGAAAATGGTGCCTCCCGCGGCCAGCTCGAATTTGCCGGGGCGGGCCTGGATGGCGCCGGTGAACGCCCCCCGCTCATGGCCGAAAAACTCGCTTTCCAGGAGCGTTTCCGGTATGGCGGCGCAGTTCAGGGCCACGAATGCCCCCGTGCCCCGCGGGCTCAGGAGGTGGATGGTGCGGGCCACCAGTTCTTTGCCGGTGCCGCTCTCGCCGGAGATGAGCACCGTGGCGGCGGTGGGGGCGACGCTCCTCACCAGGTCGCGCACCCCACCCATGGCGCGCCCCGCGAAGATGAGCTCTTCGGGGGGGAGCCCGGCAGCTGCGGCCGCCTTGAGGACCTGGTACTCACGGGAGGTCCCCAACTCGCCGATCGCCCGCTTAACCAGGGCGAGCAGAGTCTCGGGGTCGTGGAGGGGCTTGGTGAGAAAATCCACCGCCCCCTCCTTCATGGCGGCAACCGCCTCTTCAACCGTCCCGAACGCGGTCAGGAAGATGAAGCGCGGAGGGTTGGCGTCGGCGCGGGTCTCGCGGAAAAGCTCCAGGCCGCTTTTGACGGGAAGCCTCATATCCGAAACCACCAGGTCGAAGCTCTCGCGGCGCAGGCGGTCGAATCCCTGCCCGCCATCGGCTGCGGTCACCACCTCGTAGCCGTCATCGGTCAGGATGGTTTCGAGAAATATCCTGAAGGTGGAGTCGTCCTCAACAACCAGAATACGCCCTTTCATGGCTCCTCCTGTTTTATTTCCATGCCGGCCGGCCGCATCGTAACCGTGAAAACCGATCCTTTTCCGGGGGTGCTGACTACTCTCAACTCTCCCCCGTGCTGCCGGGCAATCTTCTCGCAGAGGGCAAGCCCCAACCCCGTCCCCCGGGCGCGGGTGGTGAAAAACGGTTCGAAAATGCGCTCCTGCACCTCCGGCAGCATCCCCTCGCCGGTGTCGATGACGCGCAAGCTGACCGTCCCCTTCTCCAACTCCGCCGCCAGGTGGAGGCTCCCCCCGTCGGGCATGGCCAGCAGGGCATTCTGGCAAAGGTTCAGGAACAGCCGGAAAAGATGGTCGCTGCTGCCGTAAACCGTCAAATCCCGTGGACACGAAGAGGTAACTACGACCCCCCGGGCCTCGGCATCGGGGCCTATCAGGGAAATGAGGCGGGAGAAGAGATCCATGACCGGCACCGGTTTGGCATCGATGGCGTCGCTCCGGGCAAAGGCAAGGAGGTCATTGACCAGCTCTTCCAAGCTCCGGACCTCGGCCACGATGCGGCCGGCATGCTCCCCATTGCGCTCGCCGATTGGTTTTCTCTCGATCAACTGGGCAAAGCCCTTGATTCCCGCCAGATGGTTGCGAATCTCGTGGGCCAGCATGGCCCCCATCTCCCCCAGCCGCGCAAGCCCCTCGCGCCGGGTGAGTTCCAGGCGGTGCTGCTCCTCGCGGCGCGCGAAGCGGCGAATGACCCCGACCAGCAGCCATGCGGCGCCGAGCAGCGAGAGGAGCACCGCCAGGGTGAGGCGCGCCCGCCGCACAACGGCATCGGCCCGATAGGTGTGGAGCTTCATCCGAAGCTGGACATATTCGCCGCTGAGAGGGAACGGCGTGACGTACTCGAAGACCGTCTCGCCGGTACGGAGCGTTACGCGCCGGGCGACTGGCCCCATGCTCCGGCCCATGTCCGGCGGCACCTTTTCCGTCGAGCGGACGCCGATGAGATCGGAATTGGAATGAAACCGGTACCTGCCCGACCGGTCCACGAGCGACAGGGAAGCAACATCCGGCGGGTGAAACCCGGCAAGGGTTTTGAGGGAGGGGTCGCGCTCCACCAGCGTCTCCACGGCGGCGGCTATGGAAAGGGCGGTACCGCTCAGGTTTTCCTCGGCCACAATCCCCGCGGTGTGGTAATTGTCAACGGCGAACCACGCAAGAAGCAGGGAGAGCCCGACCCCAAAGAGAACAAGAAGCTTACGTATCATGAATCAGCACTAAGCAAAACATGGACCAAAAACGGATCTGTCTTGCATGGAACATCCCGCGCCTCACTTCATTTCATACCAGAACTTCGCGCTTCTGACCTTGCCGTCGGAGAGCTTGAACTTGGCCATGACCCCGTACTTCCCTTTCTTCGACAGGTCGAAGTCGGCCCCAAAGTGACCCTGCATCCCCATGAGATCCTTCATTTGCGAGGCATTGCCGGGCCCCTGCACCTTAACCTTCACCTCGCCCTTCGTCAATGCCTTGCCGCTCTTCACATCCTTGAACTCGACGGCAAGGTGGTGGGTCTCTTTCATCCCCTTGGGCATGGCCATATTCATGGCTTTCATGTGCTCGGCCATGCTGATGACCCTGAAGGTGGCCTTCACGCCATCCACAACCTCTTCATGGGCGACATCCCCACCGTGCATGCCGTGGTCCATCTTCATGGAGCCGTGGCCGTGCTCGGCGGCGGTGACAACCATGGGTGCCGAGAGGGCGAATGTTGCGGCGGCGATGATAACTGCGAGTTTCTTCATGATTTTTTCTCCTTTTCCTTGGTGATTTCAGCGGCTTCGATATTTGTTGAGCGAAGCCGCATCAATGTTTCATGCCGGAGTATTTCAGTTTCCCCTTCTTCAGATCATGCTTCTTCATCATCACGAAAATGACCGGCGTCATGATAAGAACGTGGACGGCTGAGGTAATCATCCCGCCGATCATGGGGGCGGCGATCGGCTTCATGACGTCGGCGCCGGTTCCCGAGGACCACATGATCGGCACCAGTCCCAGAAGGGCCACCGCCACGGTCATGAGCTTCGGCCGAAGCCGGAGCACCGCCCCCTCGTAGGTGGCGTCGTAGATGTCCTGCTCGGTAACCGGCCCCTTGAGGAGCTTTTTGTCCAGGGCCTCGTGGAGGTAAATGACCATCACCACCCCGGTCTCCACCGCCACGCCGTAGAGGGCGATGAAGCCGACCCAAACCGCCACGGAGAGGTTGTAGCCCAGGGCCGTCACCAGATAGACCCCCCCCACCAGGGCGAAGGGAACCGAGAGCATGACCATGCTCGCCTCCAGGGCCGAGTGGAAGGTGAAGTAGAGGAGGATGAAGATGATGAGCATCCCCGCAGGCACGAGAATCTGGAGCCGCTGCTTGGCCCGGATCTGGTTCTCCCACTGGCCCGACCAGGCCACGTAGTAGCCGGGCGGAAGCTTCAGGTTCTTTTCGAGCACCGTTTTGGCTTCCCCCACAAAGCCCCCCATGTCGCGGCCCCGCACGTTGAGGAAGACGATGGAGCGGAGAAGCCCCCCCTCGCTGTTGATCTCGGGGGCGCCGGTGGAGACCTTGAGTTTCGTCACCAGGGAGAGCGGCACCTGGGCGCCGTTCATCCCCCCCACGAGAATCCGCTGGATGGCCGGGATGTTGTCCCGGTAGTCGCGCATGTATCTGATGCGAATCGGGAAGCGGTTGCGCCCCTCCACCGAGGTGGAGAGCATCTCGCCCCCCAGGGCGGTCTCGATTACGTCCTGGATGTCGCCCACGTTGACCCCGTAGCGGGCCGCGGCCTCCCGGTCGATGTCGATGTCGATGTAGTTGCCGCCGGTGACCCGCTCGGCCACCACGTCGGCGGCGCCGGGAACCCCCTTCAGGATTCCTTCCGCCTGGACCGCCAAATCCTTCAGGACGTTCAGGTCGTTGCCGAAGATCTTCACCCCCAGGTCGGTCCGCACCCCGGTGGAGAGCATATTGATCCGGTTGATGATGGGCTGGGTCCAGCCGTTGCGCACGCCGACCTGCTGCAGCTTGGCGTCCAGCTCGGCAACGATGTCGGCCTTGGTAACCCCGGCCCGCCACTCATCCTTCGGTTTCAGGATGATAATCGACTCGAACATGGAGACCGGCGCCGGGTCGGTGGAGGTCTCGGCGCGCCCCACCTTGCCCAGCACATGCTCCACCTCGGGGACGCTCTTGATGATGGTGTCCTGCACCTGGATGATCCGCTTCGCCTCGGTGATGGAGACGTTGGGGAGCGTCACCGGCATGTAGAGGAGCGACCCCTCATCCAGGGGAGGCATGAACTCGGAGCCGAGGGACATGAACATGGGGATGGCGATGGCCAGGGCGGCCACGTTGAGGGCGATGGTGGTCTTTTTCCACTTCAGCACCCACTTGATGACCGGCGAGTAGAGGCGGATGAAGAACATGGAGACCGGGTTGGCGCTCTCCGGCGGCATCTTCCCCCGCATGAAGAAGTACATGAGGACCGGCACGAGCGTGATGGCGATGCAGGCCGACCCCACCATGGAGAAGGTCTTGGTGAAAGCGAGGGGGTGGAACATCTTCCCCTCCTGCCCCTCCAGGAGAAAGACCGGCACGAAGGAGAGGACGATGATGGCCAGGGAGAAGAAGATGGCCCGCCCCACCTGTTTGGCGCTGGCGATGATCACCTCCAGCCGCCGCGCCTCCCGCTCCTCGGGGGGGATTTCCGAGAGATGGCGGTAGCAGTTTTCCACCATGATGACCCCGGCATCCACCAGCACGCCGATGGCAATGGCGATCCCCCCCAGGGACATGATGTTGGAGGTGACTCCCATGAGCTTCATGGTTATGAACGAGATCAGCACCGCGATGGGGAGCGTCAGCACGATCACCAGGGAGCTCTGAAAGTGGAGCAGAAACGCCAAAATGACGAGGGAAACCACGACGGATTCTTCCAGCAGCGCGTGCTTCAGGGTATCCACGGCCCGCATGATGAGATCGGAGCGGTCGTAGGCCACCTCGATCTTCACGCCGGGGGGGAGCCCCTGCTCCAGGGACGCGATCTTCTCCTTCACCCGGTCGATGACGTCCTTGGCGTTCTCGCCGTAGCGCATGACCACGATGCCGCCGACCGCCTCACCCGTGCCGTTCAGGTCCAGGAGCCCCCGGCGGATGGCGCCACCCATCTGCACGGTGCCCAGGTTCTTGACGTAGACCGGGGTGCCGCGCATGTCGGCCCCAACCACGATATCCTCCAGGTCTTTGGGGGATTTGATGTACCCTTTGCCCCGGATCAGGAATTCGGCGTCGGCCTGCTCCAGGAGCCTCCCCCCCACGTCGTTGTTGGAGCGCTTCACCGCCTCCATGACCTGATCGGCCTTGATGTTGTAGGCAAAGAGCCGGTTGGGGTCCAGGTCGATCTGGTACTCCCGCACAAATCCGCCGATGGAGGCCACCTCGGCCACGCCAGGGACGGTGTTCAGCTGGTAGCGGACGAACCAGTCCTGCAGCGTCCGGAGCTGCTCCAGATCGTACCCCTTCCCCTCCAGGGTGTACCAGAAGACGTGCCCCACACCGGTGCCGTCGGGGCCGAGCGTCGGGCGAACGTTGGGGGGGAGGAGCGAGGCGGCGTAGTTGAGCCGCTCCAGTACCCTGGTCCGGGCCCAGTAGATGTCGGCCTTGTCATCGAAGATGACGTAGATCATGGAGAAGCCGAAGGCGCTCGACGCCCGCACCGCCTTAACCCGGGGGAGCCCCTGGAGGTTCACGGCAAGCGGGTAGGTCACCTGGTCCTCCACCACCTGGGGCGAACGGCCGGGGTACTCGGTGAAGACGATCACCTGGTTGTCGGAGAGATCCGGGATGGCGTCCACCGGCGTCTTGTACACCGCCCAGACTCCCCAGGCCACGACCAGGGCGAAGATCATCAGGATGACCACGCGGTTTCGGGCAGAATATTCGATGATTTTTTCAATCACAGGGGACTCCCGGGACCGGAAACCGGTCCCCGATTAATTACATTTTCATGTCATCCATGTTCATGCCGTCGTTCTTCTTTGGCGGCGCGGGCACGCCCGACTGGGGCACGGCGCCGTGACCCTCGTGGCCGGCATGGCCGCCGCCGTTCCCGGTCAGCTGCGACTCGGAGTCGATGAGGTACGCGCCGCTCGCCGCCACCTTGTCCCCCTCCTTCAGCCCGGAGAGCACCTGGAGCATATCCCCCACCCGGGCGCCGACCTTCACCTCCCTGGGGGCGAACATGCCCGGTTCCGTCTCGATCCAGGCCACCTGCCGCGTGCCGGTGTCCATCACCGCCGCCACCGGCACGGTCACGGCGCTCCCCAGCGGCACCTTGATCATGGCGTTCACGAACATGTCCGGCTTGAGCTTCATGCCGGGGTTGGGAAGCTGCACCCTCACCTTGACCGTACGGGTTTTGGGATCCAGGAAGGGGTAAACGAACGACACCTGCCCGGAGAAGGTCTTGCCGGGCCAGGACTGGGAAACTATCTCCACCCGCTGGCCGAGCTTTATGAAGGAGAACTCGTTTTCGTAAACTTCCACCTCCACCCAGACGGTGGAAAGATCGGCGATGTTGAAGAGGGGGTCCCCCGTGTTCACGTACTGCCCCTGGAGCGCCAGCTTCTCGATCACCACCCCGGAAAGGGGGGTGTAGATGGGGAGGCGGATGTTGGGCCGGCCGGCCTTCTCCAGACCGGCGATCTGGTGCTCCTTCACCCCCATGAGGAGGAGCCGCTGCCGGGCCGACGCCACGAGCCCCTCCCCCCCCTGGGAGATGGAGGCGATGGGGGAATCCTTGAAGCGGTCGCGGCTGCGGAGCGCCAGGAGGTACTCCTGCTGGGCGGAGACGAGATCGGGGGAATAGACCTCAGCCACCGGTTTACCCCGTGAGACATACGCGCCCACGCTGTTGACGTAGAGCCGGTCGATGCGCCCCGAAACCCACGCCGTGACCTTCGCCTGCCGGGACTGGTCGTACTGCACGATGCCGACGGCATTCACCTCCTTGGTGAGGGGAATCGTCTTGGCCTCCACAGTGGCGACGTTGGCCATCACCTGCTGGGTGGGGGAGAGGGAGACGTGCCCCAGCATCTCCAGCGCCTTGGCATCCGCCTGGGTCCCCTCCACCTTCTTGACGAGTTCCATGCCGCAGATGGGGCAGGTACCGGGCTTATCCTTGATGATGAAGGGATGCATGGGACAGGTGTAGAGCACCTCCCCCTTTGCGGCCTTCTCCCCCTTTGCGGTTTCCGCCTGCCGCCCTTGCCACAGGTAGTAGCCCCCCCCTGCCACAGCCAGCAGCAGCACCGCCACCGCAATGGCAACCTTCGCGCTCAATTTCATGATCAACACCTCGCGGTTTATTGGAAAATATTCAATGCAATGCCTTCTGAGTAAGTTGCGCCTTTTCACCCCCCTGCTCGCTTTGCTCGCTTCCCCCTACAGGGTAGGGGGGATTGAGGGGTGTGCCCCTACTCCTGCAGCTCCTTGCCCACCAGGGCCTCAAGCTGCGCGAGGCGCATCTGGTACTCGGCCAGGGACTCGTAATACTCGCGCTCCAGGTTGTACAGGGTCAGCCGGTTGTCCAGCAGCGTGAGGAAATCTACCTTGCTGACCCGGTAGCCGATGGTGGCCGACTCCAGGGATTGCTCCGCCTGGGGGATGATCCCGGTTTTGAAAAGACCGGCGAGCTTCCCACTCTGCTCCATCCGGGCCAGGTTGTCGGCAATGCCCAGGTTTATGGCGTTGTTCACGGTATTCAGCTCCGCTTCGGCCATGGCTATCCCCGCCGATGAATCGCGAACCATGGCGTGGCGTCGCGCCCGCTGGACCGGCAGGTTGAAGGTGAGCCCCAGGGCATACATGTCGTACCCGGGGTCCGCCATGGCCGGGTCCCGCTGCATGTACTCCAGGGAAAGATTCACGTCGGGAAAGAATTCCTTCTCCGCCAGGCGGTGTCCCGCCTTCCCCCCTTCAATCTGGGCACGGACGCTCTTGAGCAGCGGCCGGTTTTCCCCGGCCATGGCCCGAAGCTGCTCCGGGGACCAGGTCAGGGGTTTCAGTTCGAAGTCGGCGATTTTCCCCACCGGCGTTTCGGCGGAGCGGAACAGGAGCGTGTTAAGGGTCGCCTGGAGGGTCCGGCGTCGCTGCTCCAGGGTAATCTGCATGCCGAGCATCTTCGAGCGCTCAGCCTGGGCCTTGAAGACATCCTGCTGAGCCCCCTGCCCCACCGAGTATTTCGTCTCGGCCAGGGCGATGAAGTCATCCATGATCCGGATGTTCTTCTCGACTATCTCCAGATCCTTGTCGGTCATGAAGATCTGGTAGTACGTCTCCTTTACCATCCGTGCCAGTTCCAGCTTCCGCTCCTCCACCTGCCATTTGAGGGCCTCGGCTTCCTGCTTCGCCACTTCGGTCTTCAGATCGCGCTTCCCCCAGAAGGGGAGCTGCTGCGAAATGCCGATCACCCGCTGGCTCATGGGATCCCGCCCGGAGTTCAAGGGATCGCGGACCAGGAAGTTCTGGAGCTTGAGCATGAGCATCGGGTCTTCGAGGGCCCCTGCCTGCACCACGCGGCTGCGGAACATCTCCCACCTGGCCTCCGACGCCTTCAGCTCGGGGTTGTTGGCCAGGGCGGTTTCCACAAGCTGCGGAAGATTTTCGAAAGATTTTGCTTCCTCGCCCCTCGCCCCCAAGGGGAGCGTCAGGGTGGCGAAGAGCACGAACCCGATTGCGAGACGTGATGTCATGATTTCTCCTGGATTCCGGGATGATGGTTCATGGCATTACACGAGCCGTGCCATGCATCTATCTATGTGATTTCACGTTATATCGTGCTTAGCCAAAAAGGACGGGCGGTCACTGGTGGGGAATATTCTACAGGCGTTACATGATATTCTTCAGGACTGGCCGGCATTTGCCGGAAGTTACAGACCGCACTCCAGCCACATCCGGTGCAGTGACGGTTGAGTTGCCAACCACTGAGGAAGTAATGCCATGAAATTCACCCGTGTCAACCGGCGGGCCATGAAGAACAAGGGCAAATCGCCCGGGCAACGATGCCTGGCGAATTGCCTATTGACATGCTCGACAACGCACGGCTATCATCACTCAAATTAATGAAAGCATGGCCCGGACCTATGCAAACTCCCCCGTTCAAGAGAATAATTGCCGCTGTGCTCCTCGTGGCTGTTGCAGTCATGGCGGGCAACGGCCTTTGTTTCGTCCGGGACGCGGGTCACGCCCTTGAAACATCCTGCAGTACGGCCGATGAAGCTGCCGCCAAGGCAAACTACGGGGGAGACGCCCCCTGCTGCCCCGATGAAGACGAATCCTCTTCCGATCATTGCAGCAGCTGCCTCTCCTGCCCATGCCACGCTCCCCTTAACAGCCAGGGGACGCTCCTGTCCTATTCCCCCCTGGTAATCAGCCTGTCGTTCCCGGAACATCTCAACGCTCCGCCCGACGTGTATCGCCCCATCTTCGTTCCCCCACAGCTGGCGGCATAATAGCTGAAGCAACGGCCTCCACGGTCCAAGGGGATTCGTGCGCTCGTCGCCGGAACCTCACCGCTTCAGAACCATTTTTAATCCCGAAATCCAACTGAAACTGAATACCCGTAAGGAGGTTCTGTCCTGATGCGAGCATATCGCTTCGTGTCCGGAGCAGTCCATCTGCTCCTGGCAGCCGCAATCCTTGTCCCCCGGGGGGCTTCCGGCGAAGTTATCCCGCTGGATCTTTCCAGGGCCGTAGAGTATGCCCTGGCCAACAATGGCGAATTGCAGGCGCTGCGCGCCGAAAAAGAGGTGGCCCTGGCCGGCCTGGAGCGGGCCGCGCTCTTACCCAACCCCACCCTGGAGCTATCGGCCGACACCGGCGCCCTGACCGGAAGCTCCGGCGAAGACAGCGCCTCCCTCGGTCTTTCCCAGGAATTCCCCACCGGAGGCAAGCGGGCCAAGCGCCTGGCCGTTGCCGAACGGGAGATGGAGGAAGTCCTCCAGCAGATTGCCGACCGGGAGCGGCTCCTTGCCCTGGAGGTGAAGAGCACCTTTGCCGAGCTCATGCTGGCTCAAAAGCGGCGGGAGCTGGCCCTGCGGGCCGTGGAGCTGAACGGAAAACTGCTGGAGATAACGCAGGAGCGCCTTACTGCGGGGGATATCCCGGAACTGGAGGTGAATCTCGCCCGGGTGGAGGTGGCCCGGAGCGAGGGGCGTAAAATTGAGGCCGAACTCGGACTCAATCCGCTTCTGGCCCGACTGCGAACCCTGATTGGGCTTCCGGCCGGCGATGACGTCAGTTTAGGCGGTTCTCCCGAACGGCGCCCCCTTGCTATCCCCCCCGCCGGGCTGACCAGTCTCGCCCTGAAAAACCGCCCCGACCTGAAGGCCCTCCGGGCTGTCCGCGCCGGGCGTGATGCCGCAGTGACCCTGGCCGAGGCAGAGCGGATCCCGAACGTAACCCTCGGAGTCGGCTACACCCACGAGCGGAGCGTGGACGCCACCGGCACCGGCGAGGAGAAAACCCGCGACAACCTCGTGGGGATAAAGCTCTCGATTCCGATCCCCCTCTTCGACCGGAACCGGGCCGGCATCCGCGAGGCCCGGGCCAGGGAGCAGAGCGCCGGGCACCGGCTGGAATTCGCCCGCGCCGGCGTGGCCAGGGAGGTCGAAGGGGATTATGCACGGCTGGCGGCGGCGGACAAGGCCCTCGACCTCTACGCCGGCAGCATCCTCCCCCAGTTGGAGGAGAACCTGAAGCTTGTGCGGGAGGCGTACCAGTTGGGCGAGACGGGGATTCTCCCGGTGATTGAGGAGCAGAAGAAATATATCGAAGTCCATGACGGCTACCTCGCCGCCCTGGCCGAGCGGCAGACCGCCCTGGCGCGGCTCGAAGCCTCGGTAGGGATCGATTTCCAGAACAAAACCAGCGGAGGTGCGCAGTGAACCGGAAACAAGGAATCATCATCGGCATTATCCTGGCTGCGGCCATCGGGGGTGCCTTCATTTATCGTTCTACCCACATGACCGGCGGCGAACCCGCCGCAACTAAAGAAGCCGGCCACCATGAAGGCGAGGAGCACGGGGGGGAAAAGGAAGGGCACGAAGGTCATGACGAGCACGGCGAGGAAGGGATGGTCAAAATGACCGCCGAAGCCCAGAAGCAAAACGGCGTGGCCGTAGCCGCGGCCGGGAAGCAGCGGCTCGCCGGCGCAATCAGCGCCACCGGCAAGGTGGAGGCCAACGCCGACCGCATCGCCCATGTCTCGCCGCGCATCTCCGGCAAGATCGTCAGCGTCCGGGCATCCCTCGGGGATGGCGTCGCCGCAGGGCAGACCCTGGCAACCCTGGACAGTATCGAACTGGGCGAGGCCCTTAACCGCTACCGCCAGTCGAAAACAAGGCTTGCCCTGGCCCAGTCCAGCATGGACCGGATCAAGGCCCTGGTGGAGAAGAAGATTGCGGCCCGCAAGGATATCCTCCAGGCGGAGACCGATTATCAAATGGCCACGACGGAACTGCACACCGATGAAGAGCGCCTCTCCCTCTATGGCGTCGCACCGTCCGACATCAAAAACGCCAACCACCGGAAACCGCTGTTGCCGGTACGCTCCCCCATCGGCGGCATTATCACCGAAAAGCACGCCATCGTCGGCGAGCTGGCCGACCCCTCCACAAGCCTCTACACCGTGGCTGATCTCTCGTCGGTCTGGGTGATGGTGGACATCAACGAAAAGGATCTGGCCAAGGTCCACCGCGGCCAGTCGGCCGCCGTCACCGTCAGCGCCTTTCCCGAGCTGAAGTTGAATGGGCGAATCACCTACATCGCCGACCTGGTGGACGAAGCGACCCGCACGGTCAAGGCCCGGGTCGAAGTGGCCAATCCGGGGCGCAAGCTGAAGCCGGAGATGTTCGCCACCGTGGAGCTGACCCTGGCGGCCGACGCACCACCGGTCCTGGCGGTTCCCGAGGATGCCGTGCAGGATCTGGACGGGAAAAAGGTGGTTTTCGTGGCGGAGGGGAGCGATGAATTCGCGGCCCGCCCCGTGCAGACCGGGCGGACAGCCGGCGGCCTGGTGGAGATCGTGTCGGGGCTGACGGAGGGCGAAAGCTACGCCGTCAAGGGATCCTTCATCCTCAAATCGGAGCTCAAGAAGGGTGAGATGACGGATGAACACGGCCACTGAGACAACGATCCGTAGGGGCGATCCTTGTGATCGCCCGGATTCAGGGCAAACACAAGGTTTGCCCCTACAATGCGAGGGAATTCGATGCTGGAAAAAATAATCGCCTACACCCTACGGCAGAAAGGGATGATCCTTTTCGCGGCGCTGGTGATCATCGTCGCGGGGCTCTATTCCTACGCGAAGCTCCCCATCGACGCCTTTCCCGATGTGACCAACATCCAGGTGGAGGTGGTCAGTCACGCCGACGGCCTGTCGGCCATCGAGATCGAGAGAAACGTCACCTACCCCATCGAGATGGCCATGCGCGGGCTCCCCGACATCGAACAGATGCGCTCGGTCACCAAGTTCGGCCTCTCCATCGTCACCATCGTCTTCAAGGACAACGTGGATATCTACTTTGCCCGGCAGCTGGTGTTCGAGCGCCTGGCGGAGGCCCGGGAGAAGGTGCCGAAGGGGGTCGAAGTCGCCATGGGGCCCATCGGCACCGCCATGGGAGAGATCTACCAGTACACCCTGGAAGGGAAGATGCCCCTGGACCCCCAGCAGAAGGTCGCCTACCTGACCAACCTGCGGACCATCCAGGAATGGATCGTGACGCCCCAGCTGAAGAGCGTTGCCGGGGTCAACGAGATCAACTCCTTCGGCGGCTATTTCAAGCAGTACCAGGTGCTCGTGGCGCCGGAGAAGCTCCTGAAGTACGGCGTCACCGTGGATGACGTCTACACCGCCATCGGCAGCAACAACGAGAACGTGGGGGGCAACCTCCTGGAGCGGGGGACGGACCAGTACATCGTCCGGGGGGTCGGCCTCATCAAGGACGTGAGCGACATCGAGAACATCGTCCTCAAGTCGGCGGGGGGGACTCCAACCTCTATCCGCGACGTGGCCCAGGTGAAGGTGGGGGAGACGGTCCGCATGGGGGCCGCCATGAAGGACGGCAAGGATGAGTGCGTCGGCGGCATCGTAATGATGCTGCGGGGCGCCAACAGCCGCGAGGTGGTGCGCCAGGTTGCGGCGAAAGTGAAGGAGATCAACGAAAACAACGTGCTGCCGGAAGGGATCCGGATCGTTCCCTTCTACGACCGGAGCGACATCGTCAAGGCCAGCGTCGGGACGGTCAACAAGGCGCTCATCGAAGGGTCGATCCTGGTCCTGATCGTCCTGTACCTGCTCCTGAACAGCATCCGGGGGAGCATCGTGGTCCTCATCGCCCTCCCCCTCTCCCTCCTGGCCACGTTCATCGTCATGGGGCTCACGGGGATCAGCGCCAACCTCATGTCCCTGGGGGGGCTCGCCATCTCCATCGGGATGATCATCGACACCACCATCATCCAGGTGGAGAACGTGCAGCGGCACCTGAGCGAGGCGGGCGAGCGCCATCCCAAGCTGACGACGGTGCTCAGGGCGGTCATGGAGGTGAGAAAGCCAAGCATCTTCGGTGAAATGATTATCGCCATCACCTTCATCCCGATCCTGGCCCTGGAGGGGATAGAAGGAAAGATGTTCGGCCCCCTGGCCATCACCGTGGCCATTGCGCTCCTGGCGTCCCTGCTCCTTTCCATCTTCATCATCCCGGTGCTCTGCAACCTCTTACTGAAGCCGGAGCCGGAAAAAGAGAGCTTCATCATGCAGCGGGCCCACCGGCTCTACCTGCCGCTCCTCGACTACGCCATGAACAAGCGGCGGGTGGTGCTGGGAGTGGCCGGAACCCTCCTGGTGGTCTCCCTCGTCATGGTGACCCGGCTCGGAACGGAGTTCATCCCGACCATGGATGAAGGCTCCTTCGACATGGATGTCTCCATGCTCCCCGGCGTCTCCCTCGACAAAGCCATGGAGGTGAACCAGCGGGTCGCACAGAAGCTGAAGCAGTTCCCCGAGCTGGGGACGATTGTGTCGCGGACCGGCCAGACCGGGGTGGCCCTGGACACCAGGGGGTCGGACAAGACCGGCTACGTGGGGATTTTGAAGCCGAAGGACGAGTGGCCGCGGGATATCACCAAGGAAGAGCTCACCAACAAGATGCGCGAATCCCTGGAGTCCGTAGCCGGCATCACCTTCGGCTTCAGCCAGCCGATCCAGTGCCGCATCGACGAACTGGTGGCCGGAACCCGGGCGCAGCTGATCGTCAAACTCTTTGGCGATGACATCGACGTGCTCAGCGCCAAGTCCCAGGAGATCGCCAAGGTGCTCTCCACCATCAGGGGAGGCACCGACCTGAACGCCGAAAAGATCTCCGGCCAACCGTATTTGACCGTGAATATCGACCGGGCGCGGATCGCCCGCTACGGCCTCAACATCAGCGACGTGCAGAAGGTGATCGAAATCGCCGTTGCCGGCAAGGCGGCATCGCAGCTCTACGAGGAAAACCGCAGCTTCGACATCACGGTGCGCCTGCCGGAGGAGAAGCGGAACTCCCTGGAGGCGCTCAACAACCTGATCATCACCACGAAGACCGGGGTCAACGTCCCCCTCCAGCAGCTGGCCGAGGTGAAGATGGTGGGAGGGCCGGTGCAGATCAGCCGCCAGGACGGGGTGCGCCGGATCGGGATCGAGATGAACATCACCGGCCGGGACATCGGCAGCTTCGTAGCCGAGGCGAAGCAGAAGATCCGGGAAGGGGTGAAGCTCCCCCCCGGCTACTACCTCACCTGGGGCGGGCAGTTCGAGAACCAGCAACGGGCCATGAAAAAGCTTATGATCATCGGCCCCGTGGCCATCGGCCTGATCCTGCTGCTCCTCTACGTCACCTTCCGGTCGATCCGCCTGTCGTTCCTGGTCATCGCCAACCTGCCGTTCGCCCTCATCGGCGGGGTCTTCGCCCTGTTCATCTCCGGGCAGTACCTGTCGGTGCCGGCGTCGGTAGGGTTCGTGGTCCTCTTCGGCGTTGCCGTCCTGAACGGACTGGTACTGGTATCGCGGATTTCCCAGTTGCGGGAGGACGGCCTGGAACTGGAGGAAGCCATAAAGAAAGGAGCTGCCGACCGCCTGCGGCCGGTGCTGATGACCGCATCCATCGCCATCTTCAGCCTGGTCCCGATGCTCCTGGCCGGGGGCACCGGCTCCGAAATCCAGAAGCCGCTGGCAACGGTGGTGGTCGGCGGGCTGGTAACGTCAACCCTGCTGACGCTTTTGGTCATTCCGTCGGTGTATGGCTGGTTTGAACGGAGGAAACTCGAAGACGAGCCGTGAACTACCCCTTCCCCCAGAGGGGGTCGTCCGCGAACTGCATCCGGATCCGCGCCTCGGGGCATTGGGTGTAGAACTCCTCTTCAGTAAAGGAGAAACGGTAGGCGCCGACGTAGTCGGCGAGTATCCGGTAGGAGGCATTGATCCGGCGAATCCGCTCCGGATCAGCCATGTTGCCGGCATCGGGATGGTACTTTTTTACCAGCTCCCGATGCCGGGCCTTTATCTCCTTGAGGCCGGCGCGGTCGCCAAGCCCAAGGGTGCGAAGCGCTTCCTGCAAATCGTCATAGCTTATTGTCGGCACTCGTTTTCCCTCCCGTTGCATCATCGTCAGGCCGGACTACAATGATGGTACCCTTATAGCACCTCTCATGCTTTTTCAAAAGGGCGCCGAGGAGTCCGGCATCCCCCCGATAATCCGGACACGCTTACCCATCGGTGACCCGAGCCAAGGAGCACGCCATGCACAGCAGCGAACTGAACGCACGGATCATCAGCCGCGGCCGGGATTTTTTCACCAGCATTGCCGGCGAGAAGCCCTCCCTCTTCGACAAGGGGAGCTGGATGGGCAAGATGATGGACTGGAGCATGGGGAACGAGCAGTTCAAGGTGCAGATGTTCCGGTTCGTGGACGTGTTCCCCTCCCTCACCACGGGGAAGCTCCTGACGGAGCATATCCGGGAGTATTTCGGGGATGAGCGGGAGATGCCCCCCTTCATGGCCACGGGCGCCAGGGTGGCGGGGATGCTCGGCTCCTTCGGCGGCGGAGTGCTGAGCAAGGTACTCACCGCCAACATCGGGGATATGGCCCGCCAGTTCATTGTGGGGGAGACCACGGCGGAGGCGGTGAAGAAGCAGGGGAAACTCCGCAGCGACGGTTTTGCCGCCGTGGTGGACGTCCTGGGGGAGGCCACCCTCTCCGAAGAGGAGGCCGAGAGCTACACGAACACCTACCTGGAACTTCTGGATGCCCTCCAGGGGGAGCAGGAGCGGTGGCATGGGCTGCCGGGGGCGGGGGGAGACCCGGCCCTTGACTGGGGGCACGCCCCGAAAGTGAATATTGCGGTAAAGCCGACCGCCCTCTTCTGCCTCGCCAATCCCCAGGATTTCGAGGGGTCGGTGGCCGCCATCCTGAACCGGATGCGCCGCATCTTCCGCAAGGTTATGGCGGTGAACGGCTTCCTCTGCATCGACATGGAATCGTACCGCTTCAAGGATATCACCCTGGAAGTCTTCCGCCGCCTCAGGCTGGAGCATCCCGGCTATCCCCACCTGGGGATCGCCCTCCAGGCCTACCTGAAGGATACGGATCGGGACCTGGACGACCTCCTGGCCTGGGCAGCGGAAAAGGGGGTCCGGATATCGGTTCGCCTCGTGAAGGGGGCCTACTGGGACTACGAGACCGTCAGGGCCGGACAGAACGGCTGGGAGGTGCCGGTCTGGACCATCAAGGCCGAGAGCGATGCGGCCTTCGAGCGCCAGGCCCGGAAGATTCTGGAAAACCACCGGATCTGCCACTTCGCCTGCGCCTCCCACAACATCCGCACCATTGCTGCGGTCATGGAGATGGCCCAGGAACTGAACGTGCCCGACGACCGCTACGAGTTCCAGCTCCTCTACGGCATGGCCGAGCCGGTCCGGAAGGGAATCCTCAAGGTGGCGGGCCGCGTTCGCCTCTACGCCCCCTACGGCCACATGGTGCCGGGAATGGGATACCTGGTGCGCCGGCTCCTGGAGAACACCGCCAACGAATCGTTCCTGCGCCGGAGTTTTGCCGGGGAGGCCCGCATCGAGCAGCTCCTGGAAGACCCGGCCGTGACGGCGGAACGGGAGCGGGAAGCCCGTTCCCCAGGGCCGGAACAGGAGCGGACGGGCCCCGGCGGCCTCCCCCCCTTCCGGAACGAGCCCATGGCGGATTTCACCAGGGCGGATCACCGGGCCGCCTTCCCCAAGGCCCTGGCCCAGGTGCGTGAACAATGCGGGAAGACCTGCCCCCTCTTCATCAACGGGAGGGATGTCACCACCGGCGACCTTCTCCCCACCGAGAACCCCAACCGCCCCTCCGAAGTGCTGGGGCAGATCTGCCAGGCAAGCACGAAGGAGGTGGACGACGCCATCGCCGCTGCCGTTGCCGCCTTTCCGGCCTGGCGCGACACCGCCCCCCGGACCCGCGCCGACTATCTTCTGAAGGCGGCCGAGGCGGCACGTTCGCGGATATTCGAGCTCTCCGCCCGGCAGATTCTGGAAATCGGCAAACAGTGGGACCAGGCCTACGCCGACGTGGCCGAGGCCATCGATTTCCTGGAATACTACGCCCGGGAGATGGTGCGCCTGGGTGAGCCCCGGCAGTTGGGCCACGCGCCCGGCGAGCTGAACCACTACTTCTACGAGCCGAAGGGGGTGGCCGCCGTCATCGCCCCCTGGAACTTCCCCCTGGCCATCAGCACCGGCATGGCTGCGGCGGCCCTTGTCACCGGCAACTGCGTGGTCTACAAGCCATCGGGGCTCACCCCGCTCATGGGGCGCTGCCTGACGGAGCTGTTCCGGGAGGCGGGGCTCCCTCCTGGGGTCTTCAACTATACGCCGGGGCCAAGCGCCGCCATGGGGGATTACCTGGTGGACCACCCGGACGTGAGCCTCATCGCCTTCACCGGCTCCCTGGAAACGGGCTTGCGGATCATCGAGCGGGCCGCAAGGGTCCAGCCGGGGCAGGCCAACGTGAAGAAGGTCATCTGCGAGATGGGGGGAAAGAACGCCATCATCATCGACGATGACGCGGATCTGGACGAGGCGGTCCCCCACGTTCTCGCCTCGGCCTTCGGGTTCCAGGGGCAGAAGTGCTCGGCCTGCTCCCGGGTCATCGTCCTGGACGCCATCCATGACCGGTTCGCGGAGCGGCTAGTGGCCATGGCCCGGGCCGCCACGGTGGGGCCGCCGGAGGACCCCGCCCACTTAATGGGGGCCGTGGCCGAAGAAAAGGCCGCAACGAGGATCAGGGAGTATATCGAGCTGGGAAAAACGGAGGGGCAACTCCTCTACGAGGGACCGGTTCCGGAGGGGGAGGGGTACTACGTCCCCATGGCCATCATCGGCGGCATCCGCCCCGAGCACCGCCTCGCCAGGGAGGAGATCTTCGGCCCGGTGCTGGCGGTGATGCGGGCCCGGGACTTCGACGAGGCCATCCGCTGGGCCAACGCCCCCCGGTTCGCTCTGACCGGCGGGGTTTTCAGCCGCAGCCCCGCCCACCTGGAAAGGGCCCGGCGGGAGTTCCGGGTGGGGAACCTCTACCTGAACCGCGGCATCACCGGTGCCCTCGTGGAGCGCCAGCCCTTCGGCGGCTCCCGCATGTCGGGAGTCGGCACCAAGGCTGGGGGGCCGGACTACCTCCTCCACTTCATGGACCCGCGGGTAGTGACCGAAAACACCATGCGGCGCGGCTTCGCGCCGAACGAAACGCTGGATGCCGGCCGGGAGCAGCGTGGGTGAGAATCTGTCCAAGAGTCCAGGGGATTCGTCCTCCTCACCTGCTGTTTGACACGCCCCCGGACGCTGCTAGAATGTGACATAACCGGTTGTTCCGCCGAAACCTTTTCAGGAGGTGGCACGGATGCTCATACGGGTCAGGTATAAGGACGATTCCTACGACATGGTCAAAGCATGGCGCCTGGGCGAATACATCGCAACGGGGAAAATTTCCGCCTTTTATCGCAGCGACGGCTGGGTGACCGTCGGCAGCGATCAGCTCCGGCACGGCAAGGGCGAGTATACCGGGCCGGAACGGCGGCGGCGGGAAAACAACATCCCGCGGGCTGCCTGACAGGAGTCACCCATGAACGGCAACGGGATGACCTTCACCATCGAGCTGCAGAAAGAGTTGGATAATCTGCGGCAAAACTTTCTGGCTTCGGCTCCTCCCGGCGTTGCCACAGCACTGGAGCGCTCGGCGGATGAAATAATCCGTTCCGGGATCATGGGTCGGGTTGTGCCCAGGGGAGCCACTGCCCCCGATTTCACCCTTCCCAATGCCGTCGGCCGGGAAATCCGCCTCGCAAGCGTTCTTGCCGGGGGGCCGGTTGTTCTTACCTTCTACCGTGGGGCCTGGTGACCCTATTGCAGCCTGCAGTTGCGGGCCTACCAGAAAATCCTCCCCCAGATCAAGCACCTCGGGGGCGAGCTTCTTGCCGTTTCACCCCAGACACCCGACAAGTCCCAGGCGACCCTCCTCAAAAATTTTCTCGAATATGAAGTCCTGAGCGACGTGGGAAACCAAGTAGCGCGGAGCTATGGCCTCGTTTACCCGCTGGGTGCCGAAATGCGCCGCATCTACCAGGGCTTCGGCATCGATCTGGCGCAGTACAACGGCGACAGCACCTGGGAACTCCCCCTCCCCGGCACCTTCGTCATCGGCCGGGACATGACGATCAGGTTTTCTTTCGTTGATGCCGATTATACCCGGCGCCTGGAACCTGCGACCATACTCGACTCGCTCCGGGCTCTGCGTGATGACGGGGGCAGCCCGTGATTACCACCCCTGCGGGAGGAATCCGGAGCGCTGAAGCCCGAAAGGAGGCATCCCGGTGAGAAGTCATGTCTTGCGCCCCCTGTTCGTGGCCATCGCCCTGGTCATTGTCATCCTGGCGGTTCGGGCCTTCGTTGTCCCTGCGGATTTCGGCATCGGCGAGCGGGGCTACATGTATGGCTGGCATCGTCAGGGCAACGAAGAAGAGTGGCGGCAAGTCGCCGTCAAATACAAGACCAATGCCTACTGCAAGGAATGCCACGCCGGTAATGTGGAAAGCATCGGCCGCTCGCCCCATGGGATTATCCCCTGCGAAGATTGCCATTGCCCGGCTTTAGATCATCCCAAGGACCCTCCGACCCTCACCATCGACCGCAGCCGGCAGCTCTGCATCCGGTGCCATGCAAAGCTTTCCACCTCCTCAAGTACCAGGGCGACAATACGCGGCATCGACCCCGAAAAGCATAATTCCGGAGCAGAATGCAGCCTCTGCCACGACCCCCACCACCCGAACCTGGAGGAGCTGAAACGCCATGAATAGACGCGAGTTTCTCAAGCGGAGCATGGTTGTGGTGGCCGCCATGGCGGTGCCGGCGGCGGCCCTGGAGCTGATCGACCCGAAAAGGCTTCTGGCAGCCAGGCCGGAGTTGCGCTGGGCTTTCCTGGTGGATGCCTACAAGTGTGTCGGCTGCGGTTTCTGCGTCAAGGCGTGCAAGCTGGAGAACGAGGTCCCCTACGAGGCCAACGTTTCCCGCACCTGGGTGGAGCGCTACGTGGTGAAAAAGGACGGCGAGGTGCTCATCGACTCCCCCAGGGGGGCCCGGGATGGTTTCATCACTAAGAAGATCGAGGTGGGAGAGGGGAAATATCGGGAGGTGAAGGACGAGGAAATCGAGAAGGCTTTTTTCGTGCCGAAGCTCTGCAACCAGTGCGAAAATCCGCCCTGTGTCCAGGTCTGCCCCGTGGGGGCCACCTACGCCACCGCCGACGGCGTGGTGCTGGTGGACCGGAAGTGGTGCATCGGCTGCGGCTACTGCATAATGGGATGCCCCTACGGGGTCCGCTTCTTCCATCCGATTCACAAGGTAGCCGAGAAATGCAACTTCTGCTACCACCGGATCACCAGGGGGATGAAATCTGCCTGCGTTGACGCCTGCCCCTTCGGCGCCCGGCAGATCGGCAACCTCAGGGACCCCGATGACCCGGTCACCAGAATTATCATGACCGAGCGGGTCGGCATCCTCAAGGAAGAGTACGGAACCAAGCCCCAGGTCTACTACATCGGCCTGTCCAAGGAGGTGCGCTAGCCATGGTGCATGGGGAAGCCTGGACCGTCAAGGAGCTCTTCGTATATCCCAACGAGTACATCTACTGGACCATCCAGATCGTCATGTACCCGTTCCTCACGGGGCTGGTAGCCGGGGCCTTCGTGCTCTCATCCCTCTACCACGTCTTCGGCGTCACGAAGCTGAAGGAGATCGCCCGCTTCTCCCTGGTCTTTTCCTTCGCGCTGCTCCCCTGCGCCCCCATGCCGCTGCTGCTGCACCTCCAGCAGCCCCTGCGCAACCATCACGTCCTCATGACCCCCCATTTCACCTCGGCCATTGCCGCCTTCGGCATCGTCTTCCTCACCTACGGGATGATCGTCGCCTCGGAGCTCTGGTTCGTCTACCGGGGATACTTCGTCGCCACGGCCCGGGAGTTGCGCCAGAAGTCCGACCGCACCCTCTCCGAGACCACCCTGATGCGCCTTTACTCGATCCTCGTGATGGGGGCCTGGGACGTGAGCCACGAAGCCCTGGAGAAGGACGAGAAGGCGGTGAAAATCCTTGCCGCCACCGGCATCCCCGTGGCCTGCTTCCTCCACGGCTACGCCGGCTTCATCTTCGGCTCAGTAAAAGCCAACGCCCTCTGGATGACCCCCCTCATGCCGGTCATCTTCATCTGCTCTGCGGTGGTCTCAGGGATCGCCCTCTGCATCCTCACCTATATCGTCACCATGGAGTTGCGGAAACTGATCGCGGGCCGGCGGCGGAATAATCCCCCCCTCTCCTACCCGGATGACCTTGGGGGAGTGGAGACCCAGGTGGTGCGGATGACGTCGAAATACCTCATCATGTTCCTCATCCTCGCCATCACCCTGGAGCTTCTCGACCTGATCTTCCGGGGATACACGGCGGTGAAGTCGTGGGACATCCTCAGGAGCGTCATCTACGGCAAGGACTTCACCGCCATCTTCATCCTCCAGTACGGGCTGGGGAACCTGGTTCCCTTCATCCTCTTCCTCCTTCCCGGCCTCACGGTCCGGCGGGCGGTGGCGGGAACGCTCCTGGTGCTTTTCGGCGTCTTCATGATGCGGTGGAACGTGGTCATCGGCGGCCAGGCATTCTCCGCCTCCTTTGCCGGGTTCATGCACTACCACCTCCCCATCTGGCCCCATGACGCGGAGACCTTCAAGGAGGGACTCTTCGGCGCCCTGATGATCGGATCGGTACCCTTCGTCCTCTTCTGGATGCTTTCTCGCGTCTTCCCCCTTTTCGAAAAGAAGGAACTTCCCTGATCGCCCCGATTCCAGGACACGAAAAAGGCGGCCCAGAAAGGCCGCCCTCTTGAATCACTCCGCATGGTAGATTACGCGATCACCCGCGAACTACGCCATGGTTTTAGTTTCTCCCTCGACTATCTCGATAATCTCCCGGTAGATGGCGATCATCACCCCGATATCGCGCCACTTTTTGGCAACCATGAGGACCAGGGACCAGGCATGGACCAATGTGCCGGAAAAGATGAAGATTCCGGCAATACGAAGGTCCTCGTTTCCCATCATATAGCACGAGGCAACGCCAACAACGATCATGGAGGCAAGCCAGGCCAGCTCGGGCCCTTTAAAGGGATTCTCCATAAGCGTAAGGAAATCGACGTAGTAGCGGGAAAGCCCCCGAACCTTTTTGAGGAATTCAGCCAACTCGTCCCCTGCATATTTCAGGTATGCATAGGAAATGAGGCGCTCCGCGGCAGACTTCTTCCCAGTTTTCATCCGTTCATGCACATACTTGTCAATGGCTTCGTCGATAACTGTCGTGTCCATATGCCACCCCTGTGTCTACTTTCCCATTCGCTGCAATACGAGAGCCGGAGGCAATCTCCGGTGGAACCAGCCGTTATGCCGCAAAATGATTCGGATCTCTTCCGAGCCCTGTCATTTCGCAACATCTGCACTCACATTTTACATAAATCGTGCCAGGCGTCCCGTTCCTCGCGTTTAATGGTTTTTCTTCAGTAGTAACAGGCAATTCGGACTTGTATATTATTTTACTACACTTTTGGAACTTTGCTTGGACAGTCAGTAGATTTTGCCGTGAAGCCACGCGGAACGCTGTGTGGCTGGCTTTTGCGGAGGATGGGGAGCTGTAGGGCCATTCGCGATAGTGCGAAATGTCTCGTGATATTTTTGTGGCAATGCAAAAAAGGAAGGATTCCGGATTGGGGGGGAAGCCATGGGCCTCCCCCCAACCGGGAGCTGCTAATTAAAAAAATACCGGACCCCGACAGTGCCCACTATGGCGCTCGGATCAAAATTCCCCGAGGTACCTTCAGCCGCCATATCCACCTCCGGCGCGACTATTCCCTTCAGCTCGGCGGTAAAGACCAATTGTCTGGTAAAAAAGTAATCAACGCCGCCGCTGATATGAACGCCGACCGCCGTATCCACATGGGCATCTCGCCCGGATGGGCGCGTATAGTCGCCAATCAGGACATCCAGGCCGCACCCCCCATAGGGGACAAACCTGGTCTGGGGCATCAGGAAACGGTACTGCCCCCCCAGCGATATGTTCACGACCTCAAAACTCCCTTCATCATGACCTGATACACCCTCGGCATCAAACTCCGTATGGGTCACTTCGATCTCGGCGGCCAGGCTGTCGGTAATGCCGTAGATAACTCCACCGCCACCGATGAAGCCGGCGTCCGTCTCCAGCTTGCGGTCAGCGAAATCATTTTCAGCGGGAGCAATGAAACCGAGCCTACCGGTAATGCCGAGCCTCCCCTTGATGCTGTCGGCCAAAGCGGTGCCGCTGCCGCCGGCAACCACCAAGGCGAAGCAGAGTGCGGTGGTGAAACGTTTCATTGTCCTTCCTCCTTGAAGAGCCGTGTTCGGAAGAACTTACGCCATTTCGACAACGGCCTTGACCGCCTTTTCGATCCCCTCGGCAGCTTCGGAGATGTGATTGGCCAACATATAGGCGGGTGTGCTGACAATCTTGCACTCTTTGTCCGCCACGAACTCGGTGACGGGACAATTAACATGCTGGCTGCCGGTTTGATTAATGGCGTCCGCCGTGCCGGCATCGGTGCCGATGGTTACTTTCGGTTTGAAGTCACGCCCAAGGGCTGCGGCGATGAGGGCCGGAGCGATGCAAATGGCTCCAATCGGTTTTTTAGCCGCAGCCATCTCCCGAATGAGCCGCGCAACCTCGGGATGAATAGCGGCCCCTACCCCTTTCTCGGCAAAGTTGCAGAGATTTTTTGCTGCGCCGAAACCACCGGGGAAGATGACTGCATCAAGATCGCCCGCCGTAATCCCGGCAACGTTTCTGATCTTTCCCCTGGCGATTCGGGCCGATTCCACCAGGGTGTTGCGGGTTGCGCCGGTTTCCTGGCCGGTCAGATGATTGACCTCACTGAGATCCATGTCCGGAGCCAGGCAGACCGCTTCGGCTCCGTTCCGGTCAATGGCCAGCAAGGTGATAACTGCCTCGTGAATCTCGCTGCCGTCGTAAACTCCACATCCGGAAAGGACAACACCAATCTTTTTCATTCTCTCTTCTCCTTGTGCTTCGTTGTGGGATGGCGAAAACCCGGCATTCCTGATAAATCACCGTAATGAGAGGGGCAATGGCAGTGTTGTAAAGTTTAATCGCTATACCGATCTTCCGCAAGGGGCGATTTTACGGCGCAAGGCAGGCGTTTCGACAAGATCGGATGCTGCAGGTGACATTGCCGAAGGGGGGCAGGAGCAAACAGCGGGATGGCGAGGGGGGGGGGTGGCGGGAGAGCATCAAAGGGGCTGCTGGTTTTTTTCACGGGCCAATTTTTTTCGCATGCGGAGGTCGCTGAAAAAACTGCTGAGGATGCCGGAGCATTCGTCCTCCCTCACCCGCGGTGTCAGTTCAACCCGGTGGTTCAGCCTCTGGTCGCCTGATAGATCATACAGGGAACCGGCTGCCCCACCCTTAGGATCATAGCAGCCGAAGACTACCCGGTCGAGCCGCGCGAGAATGATGGCCCCCATGCACATGAGGCACGGTTCGAGAGTCACGTATAGGACTGCACCGTTAAGCCGCCACGCGGACATCCGCTTCGCTGCCCGGCGAATGGCAATCATCTCGGCATGGGCAGACGGGTCCTGCTTCCCTTCGCGAAGGTTGTACCCACGCCCAATCACTTTGCCGTCCTTGACTATTACCGCTCCGATGGGAACCTCACCCAGATCGGCAGCCTTTTGCGCTTCCTGCAGGGCTTTTCCCATCCAGAAGTGATCGTCCCGCACGGTTTTAGTTGCAGTGCGCACCATCGGCATTGGGCTTTCTTCCGTGATCACTGGTATTGGATGTAGAGAGGCTTGGGGTTCAGCTTAAGCACCTGATCGGGAGTCATCAGCGGATCCCCTTTCTTGGTGTCGTTGTGGTAGAAAAGCTTGAAGCCGGCATATTGAACCGGTTCGGAGACGATGTACCTATCGTAGGAACCCCGTTTCAGGGACGGCGCCCCCCATCCGTCCATATTCATAACTATCTGCACCTCCGGGCGCAGAGCTATGTCCCTGGCGTTGGTGACACCCCTCTGCGTAAACCGATGGACCGTCAGCACCTTGGGGGGAAGATTGTACGTTTTCACCAGGTCCCGGAGATATCCGCTGACGTAATTGATGTCGGAGGCATCATAGGTGCCTATTTTTGTCCCGGGCTTTGCCCCGCTTTTGACAAGGTTGAACTCGGGGTCGATTCCCAGATGTACATCGGGATTCTTCAGTATCCACTCGAACCGCGGCAGGAGCGTCCGGATGTCCTCATGTCCGGTCTGAATATCCACGAACAGGAGCGCTTTCGCCTCACGGGCCCAACCGTGCACCTGGGTCACGATATCATCCGGCATGACCATCCGGTACTTGCCGCTCTTACCCGGATCAGACTGGGCCACCACCGCAATAAGATGGAGAGCCGGCTGCACCGGCATCGCGGGGTCTGCCTTTTCCCATCGTGCTGCCTCATTCCTCAGGCGGTGCAACATATCATTCTTTTCGTACTCGCCGAGGGCGCCCATCCTCCTGGAAAGGGGATTGCCGTAATAAGCCACAATGCGCTTTGTCGGAAGAACCGCTCCCGGCAGCACCCTGGGACCCTTCACCGGCCATCCTGCCTCTGCAGCCGCCACAGGATCCTCTCCCGCCCTGTACTTGACGGAAGAACCCGGCCCCTTGGCGCTGCTCAGGGGCTTGAACTCCGGGGCAGCCGGCTTAGCCAGCGGCAGTGGGCTGCTCGCGACATTTTTTGACTTGGCAGTGTCAACGGATTGTGTTTCTGACCGCTGAACCTTATTCAGCTTGCATCCTGCAGGGGCGAAGGAAATGATGCAGACGGCCCCCAATACAAGGGAAATGCACGAAATGAGACTGTATCGACTCTTGAATTTCACAGATGCTCCAGATCGGATATGGAAACTTCACTGGGTAGTGAAGCATGTTTTATACCATCTTCCCTCCCCCGAAGGTATATCCGGCAAGGCATGGATGCCCCCATTGAAACGGTCCGTCACAAAGGAGAGGAAGAGTAATTAGTTCGGTCCGGACAGGAGAAGAACCAAAAACAAAGGGGCTACGGTATGTACCGTAACCCCCTGATTTTATGGCGCGCTCGGAGAGATTCGAACTCCCGACCCTCAGATTCGTAGTCTGATGCTCTATCCAGCTGAGCTACGAGCGCGTATTAACTGGCGGGGATGAAATCCACCAGCGTAAATCCATATTTCGGATGACTGAATGAGTGCGTTGTCGGATAAAGGGAAAAAAGCCATCCTTTGAACTGCTCTTTGTTCCCCTCAAGAATCCGGATCTGGGCAGCCGGGTTTTTCGGTTCATTGGACTGAGACGTCAAGGTCGTTCCATCCATTGTGAACTGGGGGAGGAACGCGTCCACCGCAATGGTAAGGCCGGAATCGGGAACAGTCAGCGACGAGCCGATATTGACCGTGTAGACGGTCTCCTTGTTGGCGGTTTTGTCGGTAACGGCGATTTTGACCGCTTTCCACTTACCCTTGACGCTGTCGGGAACAACGACTACCGACTCTTTCTTTTTCGGTGCCACACCCTCGTGAGGAGAAGGCATTCCCTCGGTTTTTGCTTCTTCTTTTTTGCTGCATGCGGAAAGAGCAAACGTCACAACGGCAACTACGGCAAACAGCCTTAAAACCGAACCCACAATGCCTCCTCAATCCTTAGGCAGCGCCACCACCGACGCGCAGTAACTGGCGGAGAGAGAGGGATTCGAACCCTCGATACCGGTTTCCCAGTATACTCGCTTAGCAGGCGAGCGCCTTCGACCTACTCGGCCATCTCTCCCTGAAACTCATTATTATAATTAATGGCGGAGGAGGTAGGATTCGAACCCACGGAACTTTCGTTCAACGGTTTTCAAGACCGCCGCCTTAAACCACTCGGCCACTCCTCCGGGAGCCCAACCGATCCTGCCGATCCCACTTGACCGCCCAAGCAAGGGGCTTCACATCCTTCTTCTTACGTGCAAAGCCATCCAAGCGGAACGTTTTATGTACCACACTTTCATGGGGCGTGCAACGGATTTTTTAGCCGCGCACCTCTACAGACCGATGACCGTACATCCGCCCATATAGGGCCTCAAGGCCTCCGGAACCACAACCGTCCCATCCTCCTGCTGATAATTCTCAAGTATTGCAACGAGGGTACGGCCGACTGCCAGACCGGAACCGTTCAGGGTATGGACGAATTCGGGCTTGGCTTTTTCGTCTTCACGGAAGCGTATTGACGCCCGGCGGGCCTGAAAGTCCTCGAAGTTGCTGCAGGAGGATATCTCCCGGTACGTGTCCTGAGCAGGGACCCACACTTCAATGTCGTAGGTCTTTGCAGCCGAGAACCCCATGTCGCCGGTGCAGAGCTCCACCACCCGGTAATGGAGGCCGAGCCGGCGAAGCACTTCCTCGGCGTTGCCCAGAAGCCGCTCCAGTTCGGCATAGGATGATGACGGGTGGGTAAACTTGACCAGCTCCACCTTGTTGAACTGGTGCTGCCGGATCAGCCCCCGCACATCCTTGCCATAAGAGCCCGCTTCCTTCCGGAAGCAGGGGGTATAGGCAGTATAAGAAAGGGGGAGGTCGCTTCCCTTCAGGATTTCGTCCCGGTGAATGTTGGTTACCGGCACCTCAGCCGTGGGAATCATGAAGTAATCGGTGCCTTCGAGACGGAAGAGGTCTTCCTCGAATTTGGGAAGCTGGCCGGTTCCGGTCATGCTCTCGCGGTTGACCATAAACGGCGGAAGCATCTCTAAGTACCCGTGCTCACCGGTATGCAGATCAAGCATGAAGTTAACGAGTGCCCGCTCCAGCCGTGCGCCTGCCCCCCGGTAAAGGGTGAAGCGGGCGCCGGTGAGCTTTGCCCCCCGCGCGAAATCGAGGATGCCGAGACCTTCGCCGATCTCCCAGTGGGGTTTTGGAGTGAAGCCGAACCGGGGTGGCTCACCCCATTTCCGCACCTCACGGTTGTCGACCTCGGATGCGCCGACCGGAACCGATTCATGGGGAACGTTGGGAACCGTCAACAGAACCAACTGAAGCTCGTCATCGACACCGCGCAGCTCCTCATCAAGCACCTTTATCTTTGCCGAAACTTCACGCATTTCCGCAATACGGGGCTGGGCCTGGCTCTTGTCCTTGATCCGGCTGATCTCTTCGGAAGCGGCATTGCGCACTGCCTTCAGGGATTCCGCCTCCCTGAGCAGCTCGCGGCGACGGGAATCCAGCTTCCGGAATCTGCCCAGATTCAGCCCTCCGCCACGGGTGGCAAGACGCTGTTCAACGACTTCGAGATTTTCCCGCAGATATTTGGGGTCAAGCATGGTAAGTCCTTTACTTTTCAAGCATTAAAGCTATAGTTCTTAGCATTCGCGTCCTGAAGAGTCAACCGTTTTTCCCGTACGGAGCCCCCATGCGCCTGACCTCGGCTATTATCGCCATCCTTTTCGCCACGCTTGCTGTCCCAGCCTCCGGCGCCGACGGGATCGTAGTCACCTGCGTTGGCGACATCATGCTCTCCGGCAGCGCCACGGGAACCCTTGCCCGGACGGGGTACGACCACCCCTTTGCCAAAACGGCCCGACAGCTGCGGATGGGCGATATCGCCATCGGCAACCTGGAGGCTCCCCTGACCACAGGCGGAAAGGAGTTTCGGGAAAAAACATACCGCTTCCGCACAAACCCGGCTGCCGCAGCGGCATTGAAGCGGGCTGGCTTTTCGGTCCTCACCCTTGCCAACAACCACATGATGGATTACGGCGACGCCGGGCTCCGTGACACCCTGGCGAACCTCGCCCGCCAAGGCATTGCCCATACCGGAGCAGGAGCATCACTGACGGCTGCCCGCCGGGAAACAGTGGTGCGGGTCAGGGGAAAGCGGGTCGCCTTTCTCGCCTATTCTCTCACCTTCCCCTCCGAATTCTATGCCACGGCGAACCAGCCGGGCACCGCCCCCGGCTACCCCGTTTACGTGCGGGAGGATGTCAGGCGGGCACGGGCAAAGGCCGACTACGTGGTGGTATCGTTCCACTGGGGAGCGGAACGGGCGGAATTCCCGAAGCAGTACCAGAAGGAAACGGCCCGGATGGCCATCGATGCCGGCGCCGATGCCATTATCGGCCATCATCCCCATGTGCTGCAGGGGATTGAATTCTACCAGGGAAAGCCGATTCTCTACAGTCTCGGCAACTTCGCCTTCGGCAGCCGGAGCACCGCCGCCGACCGGAGCGTCATGGCAAAGCTGACCTTCACCGATGCCGGATGTGCCGTGGACCTGATCCCCCTGAACATCCTTTATCGGGAAACCCGCTACCAACCCGCCATCCTGACGGGATCGAAGGGGGCAGATCTCATGGGACGGCTGAACCGGCTATCAGCCCCCTTCGGCACGGTTATTTCAGGTTCGGCGGAGCGGTTCACTGCCAGGGCCCCCGGAAGCGAGAAGCGCCTCGCCGTCGTCCGCTGAACCGGCGAAAGGAGACGGACCCATGCGCCTGTTCGTGGCAATCGATCTTCCTGAAGAGGTCAGGCAGTCGGTGACTGACATCTGCCGGGGACTGGCCGGCGTGCGGTGGCTGCCGCCGGAGCAGCTTCACCTGACGCTGCGGTTCATGGGAGAAGCGGACGATGCCGTCAACGCGGCGATCCGCAAAGGACTGGCAACAATCGCAAGCCCGCCATTCCCCCTAACCCTAAACGGCACGGGCTGCTTCCCCTCCCCCCGGCGTCCCCGGGTTCTCTGGGTGGGACTCAACAGCAGCGAGCCCCTCATGGAACTCCAGCAAAAGGTGGAAACGGCAGTGGCGGCAGCCGGGCTCCCGACGGAAGAGCGCCCCTTCTCCCCCCATATCACCCTGGCCCGCCTGCGGGACCATCGGGGAGGTGACGTCGCCCCCTTCCTGGCGCAAAACGCCTCCTTTGCGAGCGGGCCGTTCATGGTGGACGCATTCCACCTCTACTCCAGCGTGCTCACGGCAAAGGGAGCCATCCACCGGCGGGAGGCGAGTTATCTGCTTGTGGGGTGAGCGGAATCAGTAGAAGGACAGAAAAAGAAGTTGAACAAAAAAGCGCGGCCGCCATCCGGAGGGGATGACGGCCGCAACTACTTGGGGGGAATCAGCTGAAGAGGTCCATGACCTTGTCGAAAAAGTTCTTCTTCATGGGGTGGGCATCCTCGCCGCTGATGCGGGCGAATTCTTCAAGAAGCTCCCTCTGCCGCTTGTTGAGATTTGAAGGGGTTTCAACCTTTACAACCACCATCTGGTCGCCCCGGCCGTAGCCCTGAAGCTGGGGAACCCCCTTGCCCCTGAGGCGAAATATCCTCCCCGACTGGGTCCCCTCGGGGACCTTCATGGAGACCTTGCCGTCAAGGGTCGGCACCTCGATCTCGCATCCCAGGGCCGCCTGGACGAAGCTGATGGGAATCTCGCAAATGACGTCGTTATCCTCACGGGTGAAGATGGGGTGTTCCTTCACGGAGATGACCACATAGAGGTCGCCGTTGCTTCCCCCCTTGGTCCCCTGCCCCCCTTCCCCGGTCATCTTGAGGCGGGTGCCGGTCTCAACGCCGGCCGGAACTTTTACGGAAAGGGTCTTGGTATCGCGCACCATCCCTTTGCCGCGGCACGTGGGGCAGGGGTTCTCCACCACGCGCCCCTCGCCGTTGCAATGGCTGCAGGTCTTGCTGACGCTGAAAAATCCCTGCTGGAACCTGACCTGACCAGCACCGCGGCACGTGGGGCAGACCTTTGGCTCGGTGCCGGGCTTGGCGCCGCTACCACCGCAATCGCCGCACCGCTTGCCGAAGGGAACCTGGATCTCCTTCTCGATGCCGAACGCCGCCTCTTCGAAGGTGAGCTCCAGATTGTACTGGAGGTCGTCCCCACGCCGTCCCCTGCTCCCCCGGGGGCGTCCCCCGAAGATGTCGCCGAAGATGTCGCCGAAAATATCCCCGAACGGGGTGCCAGCACCGAAACCACCGAAGCCGCCGCCGGAAAAGCCGCCGGCCCCCATCCCCGCATGGCCGAACTGATCGTACTGCGCCCGTTTCTGGGAATCGGAGAGAACCTCGTAGGCCTCGGTAATCTCCTTGAACTTCTCCTCAGCCTCCTTGTCATCCGGGTTTTTGTCCGGATGGTACTGGATGGCCAGTTTGCGGAAAGCCTTCTTGATCTCGGTGTCCGAGGCGTTGCGGTGGACTTCGAGAACCTCGTAGTAGTCGCGTTTTTCTGCCAAGAGATATCCTTTGGGGCAAACAGCTCAGGGCCAGGGGCACCGGGGGAGGTGTCGTCCATCCCCCCCGTGCCCCTGGCCCCGGGACTTCAGCCAGTTATGATTGAGTTATTTCTTGTCGTCCTTCACTTCTTCAAAATCGGCATCCACCACCTTCTCGCCACCCTTGGCGCCGGTGTCGCCGGCATCTCCGGCTGCCTCGGCGCCCGGCTGGGCGGCCCCCTCGGCCTGGGCCTTGGCGTAGACCGCCTCGGCCAGCTTGTGGGATACTTGGGTCAGGGCTTCGGTGGCCTGCTTGATGGTGTCAAGGTCGTCACCCTCCATGGCCTTCTTGAGGGCGGCTGCGGCCTCTTCAATCTTCTTCTTCTCGTCGTCGCCGATCTTGTCGCCGTACTCCTTAAGGGACTTCTCGGTGGAGTAGACGAGTGAATCGGCATGGTTGCGGGCCTCGATCAGCTCCCGCTTCTTCTTGTCATCGGCGGCATGGGACTCGGCCTCCCGGACCATCTTGTCAATTTCATCCTTGGAGAGACCCGATGATGCGGTAATCCGGATCGACTGCTCCTTGCCGGTGCCCAGATCCTTGGCGGAGACGTGGACGATTCCGTTGGCGTCGATGTCGAAAGTGACCTCGATCTGGGGAACTCCGCGGGGTGCCGGCGGAATACCGGTCAGCTCAAAGTTGCCGAGGGTCTTGTTGTCGGAAGCCATCTCCCGCTCGCCCTGGAGGACGTGAATGGTCACCGCCGGCTGGTTGTCGCTGGCCGTGGAGAAGACCTGGGACTTGCGGCAGGGGATGGTGGTGTTCTTGTCGATGAGCTTGGTCATGACGCTGCCGAGGGTTTCGATACCCAGAGAGAGCGGCGTCACGTCCAGCAGGAGCACGTCCTTCACATCGCCCCGGAGAACTCCACCCTGGATGCCGGCGCCGATGGCAACGACTTCGTCGGGGTTCACCCCTTTGTTTGGGGACTTGCCGAAGATGTCCTGGACCCGCTTCTGGACGGCCGGCATCCGGGTCATCCCACCCACCAGGATAACTTCATCCACCTCGGACGGGGAGAGCCCGGCGTCCTTGAGGGCGGTGCGGCAGGGGCCTTCCAGCCGGTCGAGAAGCTCGGCGCAGAGGGCCTCCAGCTTCGACCGGGAGAGCTTCATGGTGAGGTGCTTGGGCCCGGAGGCATCGGCGGTGATGAACGGCAGGTTTATGTCGGTCTCCATGGAGGAGGAGAGCTCGCACTTGGCCTTCTCGGCCGCTTCCTTCAGGCGCTGGAGCGCCATCTTGTCGCCCCTGAGATCAATCCCCTGCTCCTTCTTGAATTCGTCGGCGATCCAGTCGATGATCCGCTGGTCGAAGTCCTCGCCCCCCAGGAAGGTATCGCCGTTGGTGGACTTAACCTCGAAGACGCCGTCGCCCAGTTCGAGAATGGAGATATCGAAGGTGCCACCGCCCAGGTCGAAAACGGCAATCTTCTCGTCCTTCTTCTTGTCGAGGCCGTAGGCCAGAGCCGCAGCGGTGGGCTCGTTGATGATCCGCAGGACGTTGAGCCCGGCAATCTTGCCGGCGTCCTTGGTGGCCTGGCGCTGGGAGTCGTTGAAGTAGGCCGGCACGGTAATGACCGCGTCGGTAACCGTCTCGCCCAGGTAGTCCTCGGCGGTCTTCTTCATCTTCTGGAGCACGATGGCCGAGATCTCGGGAGGGGAGTACATCTTGCCCCGCACGTCCACCCAGGCGTCGCCGTTGTCAGCCTTGACGATCTTGAATGGTGAGATGGAGATGTCCTTGCGGACCTCTTCGGTGTCGAACTTGCGGCCGATGAGGCGCTTGATGGCGAAAAGGGTGTTCTCCGGGTTGGTGACCGCCTGGCGCTTGGCCTGCTGCCCCACAAGGCGCTCGCCGCTTTCGGCGAAGGCCACCATGGACGGCGTGGTGCGGCTTCCCTCGGAGTTGGCTATGACAACGGGCTCCCCCCCCTCCATGATGGCAACGCAGGAGTTGGTGGTACCCAGGTCGATACCGATGACTTTGCTCATATTACTGTTCCTCCTTTAGTGTGTCTCTGAGACAGAACCTAGTTATCGCCCCGGCGAAAAACAAGGGGGCGACGAAAAAAATCTATTTGGATACCGAAACCATGGCAGGGCGGATCAACCGCTCGTTCAGGAGATACCCCTTCTGGAAAATCTCCACGACGCTGTTGCCCGGAACCTCGGCATTGTCCACCTGGCACATGGCCTGGTGAACCGCCGGATCGAAGGGGGTCCCCTTCTCGGCCTCTACGGCCGTAACCCCGAACTTCTTCAGGGCGGACTGGAGCATCCCCAGGGTCATCCGGACCCCCTCAATCACCGCCGAGTCATTATCCTCGCTGGCGTGGTCCAATGCCCGCTCCATGTTGTCCACCACCGGGAGGAGCTCCACGATAAGGCTCTCGTTGCCGTACTTGAGAAGCTCTTCCTTCTCCCTCTGGGTCCGTTTCCGGTAGTTCTCCAGGTCGGCCCGCTCCCGGACGAACTTGTCCCAGTTGGCGGCCGCCTCTGACTCCTTGGCAGCCAGAGCCTCTTCCAGCTCCGTCACCCGGTCGGCGGCAGGAGCCGTTTCGGCCGTCTGAGCCGCGGTTTCAGCGGCGGGTTCGTCGGTATGGGGGGCTCCGGCGTGGGAACCATGCTTTTTCTTGTCCATCATAGGATAATCCTTTCCGTACCGGCTAATCTCTATTCGTCTTCCAGGAGCTTGCTCACGAGTTTTGCGGTGTAGTCGACGATGGGGATAACCTTGCCGTATCCCATGCGGGTCGGGCCGATAACCCCGAGAACGCCGAGGGTGTTTTTCCCCGACACGTAGGTGGAGGTAATGACGCTCAACCCCTCCATGCGGCTCAGGTGGGTTTCGGCGCCGATGAAAATCTGGACCCCCTGGGCCGAAATGCAGCGGTCCAGCAGGTTCACCAGTTGGCTCTTCTCCTCAAAAGCCTTGAAGACCTCCTTCATGCGTCCCACGTCGGAGAACTCCGGCTGATCCAGGATGTTGGTCTGCCCCTCCATGAATATCTGGGCGCCACTCTCCACGAGAGTCTGTTCCGAAAGTCTCAACGCCCGGGACAGGAGCGTGTCATACAAGACCTTCTCGTTCTGCATCTCCTCCAGTATCCGGGTCCGCACTTCAGCGACGGGAACCCCCTGAAGAAGTTCGTTCAGATAGTTTGACATCCGGACGAGGTCGGCCTCGGCAAACTCCTCATCCGTCTCGATGAGCCGATTCTGGACCGCACCGTTATCGGCCACCAGAATGACCAGGACGCGACGCCCCCCCAGCTTCACGAATTCCATATGCCGGAGGGTGGTGGAAGAGAAGCGGGGAGCCAGGACAATCCCCATGTAGTGGGAAACCGATGACAGGAGGTGGCTGGTCTCCCGGAGCACCGCCCCGATGTCGCGCCCGGCGCCACTGTAACGCTTGCGAATCCGTTCACGCTCGGCTTTGTCGACCCTGCCCACCGCCAGGAGCGAATCCACGTAAAAACGGTAGGCCCTGTCAGTGGGCACGCGACCTGCGGAGGTGTGAGGTGAAGTCAGAAACCCCATCTCTTCCAGGTCGGACATGACATTGCGCACCGTGGCCGGCGACAGGGCGAGACCGTGGCTCCGGGAAACGGCCCTGCTCCCCACGGGTTCCGCAGTGACAATATAGTCCTCGATGATCGCTTCGAGAATTTTCTTGTTGCGCTCTGAAAGCCCGTCTCCCATACCGACCCCACAAAGAAGATTAGCACTCATGCGTGGTGAGTGCTAATTGAGGTAAAGGTAACAACGCCCCCCTGCTTTGTCAAGGATATTTCCGGCAAGGGGAGGCGGTCAGAGAAAGGCCGCGAAGACCCGGTTGGAGAGGATAACTCCGCGCCGGCTGAGCCCCAGGCGTCCCCCCTCGCGGATAAGGAGGCCGGCAGCACAGAGGCGCTGGAGCTGGGCTCCGTAAACATCGGCCGGCGACACCCCGAACTCCGCCCGGAAATGCTCTTCCTCAACCCCTTCGAGCATCCTGAGTCCAAGGAAGAGCCATTCGGCCATGACATCCCGTTCTGTGAGGAGAATCCTGTCGGTCTCCGGGAGCAGCCCCGATTCAAGTGAGCCGCCGTAATCCCCGAGACTGTCCGGATTACGCCAGCGGACTCCGGGCCGGGGCTCCCGCAGGAACGAATGGGCGCCGGCGCCGAAACCGAGGTAGTTCCCTCGATGCCAGTACACCTGGTTATGCCGGGAGCGGCTTCCCGGCAAGGCAAAGTTGGCAATCTCGTAATGCTCATAGCCCGCCGCCACCAGCACATCGGCGGTGTCCTCGAACATGGCGGCGGAATCTTCCTCGCCGGGCAGATCAAGCTCCCCCTCGGCTTCCCGCAGGGCAAAGGGGGTCCCCTCCTCCACCGTGAGCCCGTAGGCTGATATGTGGTCCGGGCGAAGCTCCACCGCCGCCAGGAGCTGCTCCCGCCAGTGGTCGCGATCCTGCCCAGGAAGTCCGTGCATAAGATCGACTCCAATGTTGTCGAAACCGGCCCGCCGAGCCATGGCAATGGCCTCCCGCCCCTCCCGGGACGAGTGGACCCGGCCGAGCAGGGCCAGCATCCGGTCGTCGAAGGACTGGATTCCGAGGGAGAGACGATTCACCCCGGCCGCCCGGTAACCCGCAAGGGAAGCAGCGGTAACGGTGCCCGGATTGGCTTCCAGGGTAACCTCGGCAGAGGGATCGAGGTTAAACATCCGGACGGCGCAATCTATGATGCTTGCCACGCGAGACGGATCGAGAAGCGACGGCGTCCCTCCCCCCATGTAGAGAGTGGTGGCGCGCAGAGGCGTCGCCAGTGCACCGGCACGCAGCGTCATCTCCCGAAGCAGCAGGTCCACATATCCGCCGGCATCGCCGGGGGTCTTGTCCGTGGAAGTGAAGGCGCAGTAGAGACACTTGCGCACACAGAATGGAATATGGATATAAAGTGCCGTCGTATTGTCCATCACTGCCGATGATACGCCATGATTTGCGAGGAAGTCCAACATCTTTGGTTGAAAATGACCGGGGATGCCGTTACACTGAACGACGTTCTGCAAGGCGCATTCAACAACGGCCAGGGAGGAAACCGGCAATGTCACGCATTGTAAAGGCGGGAGCCGTCCAGTTCAACATCCGGCTCGGCGACGTGGACGCCAATGTCCGCTACGTTGAGGGTGCCCTCCGCAGTCTTGCCGCCGAAGGGTGTACCCTGGCAGTCCTTCCCGAGATGTGGGACACGGGTTATGCCTACAAGGAACTCAACGAACTGGCCAAGCGGACTCCCGGCGTGGTGGCTGAACTGGCACGGCTTTCCCGTGAACTGGGTATGGTAATCGTCGGGAGCATGCCGGAACCCCACGGGGAAAAGGTCTGCAACACCGCCTATGTACTCGACCGGGGGGAACTCATCGGGACCTACCGCAAGATCCACCTCTTCTCCCTCATGGGTGAAGACCGGTCCCTGGACGGCGGTGACCAGTGGCTGGTGGTGGATACCAGCGCGGGCCGCATCGGGGTATTCATCTGCTACGATCTCCGGTTCCCGGAACTGGCCCGCCGCCTGGCACTGGAGGGAGCCGAGATTATCGTGGTGCCGGCCGAATGGCCCAAGCCGAGGGACGAACACTGGAAAGCGCTTCTCAAGGCCCGCGCCATCGAGAACCAGCTCTTCGTCGTGGCGGCCAACTGCTGCGGAATCCAGGGGAAGCTCGACTTCTTCGGATCGAGCCTCATCATCGGTCCCAAGGGGGAGCACCTGGCCGAAGGGGGGTACGAGCCCTGCGAGATCAGCGCCACCCTCGACTTCGGCGAGATGGAGTCCTGGCGTCGCCAGATACCATGCTTTACCGATAGAAAGCCCGAATGTTACTAGCAAAACCCCGTGCCGCCGCCCGCTTTCCTGAAAACGGTTGACGTGGCAGCCGACCGGGACTATTGTTCAGCCATCTGCATATCTCATTAAATGAATACCGGAGGTTCATGCCGTGTTACACCTTGCGGGAACCGGTCTTGTCGTAAAGCTCGTTCTGCTCATCCTCATCTTCTTCTCGGTGGTTTCGTGGGCTATCATCTTCTTCAAGCTCCTTCAGGTCTACCGGGCCAACAGCGAATCGGAACGCTTTCTGGACTTCTTCTGGAAGACCAAGCGCTTTGATGCCGTCAACTCCCAGCTTGACCGGTTCGCCAACTCTCCCCTCACCGTCCTGTTCAGCGAGGGCTACAGCGAACTGAAGCGCCTCGTGGAAAAGGGCGACCAGAAGGAAGAGCTGGACATCATGAGCACGGAACTGGGGGGGATAGAAAATATCGCCCGGGCCCTGCGCCGCGCCACCACTTCGGAGATCACCCGCCTGGAGAAGTACGTGACGTTCCTGGCCACCACCGGCTCCACGACCCCGTTCATCGGCCTCTTCGGCACTGTCTGGGGGATCATGAACGCCTTCAAGGGAATCGGCGAATCGGGGTCCGCATCCCTGGCCGTAGTGGCGCCGGGCATCTCGGAAGCCCTCATCGCCACCGCCATCGGTCTGGTGGCTGCCATCCCGGCGGTCATGGCCTACAACCATTTCCAGCACAAGATCAAGGTCCTCATTGCCACCATGGACAACTTCTCCACCGAATTTCTGAACATCGTCCAGCGGACCGTGGCCAAGAAGTAGGAGCGCCCCATGGAAATCGGCAGCAGAAACAACGGCGACCGCGGCACCATGTCGCAAATCAACGTCACCCCCCTGGTGGACGTCATGCTCGTACTCCTCGTAATCTTCATGGTGACGGCCCCCATGATGCAACAGGGAGTCCAGGTTAATCTCCCCAAGGCGGAAACCAAGGCCATGGCCACCCAGGAAGAAGCCGTGGTTGTTTCCGTGGACAGAAGCGGCAAGGTCTTTATCAACGCTACAGAGGTTGTCCCGGGTGACCTCAGGGCACAACTGACCACCATGGTGGCCAACCGGACGAAAAAAGAGGTTTTTCTCAAGGCCGACCGGGACGTTCCCTATGGTGACGTGGTGCGTACCATGGCCGAAATCAAGGGAGCCGGCATCGAGCGCCTCGGCATGGTGACGGAGCCCGCCCCGACAAAATGAGCCGCACCCGCCCGTCACGAGATACCGGGCTGGGATGGGGCTTCGCCGTTTCCTTTGCCATCCACGCCTCCCTCGCCGCTTTTATCCTCTTTTTCCGCTTTTCCTCCCCCGCGCCCATGGAGACACCAGTCTACTACGTGGACGT
Source organism: uncultured Geobacter sp. (assembly GCA_964490805.1). Classification (GTDB taxonomy): domain Bacteria; phylum Desulfobacterota; class Desulfuromonadia; order Geobacterales; family Geobacteraceae; genus Geobacter. The sequence goes on along the minus strand of CAZBEB010000006.1, from coordinate 136,840 downwards.
TGTGAACCTGCCGGTGGCATCCCCCCAGGCGGGGAGCCCCGTAACGGGCGGCACCCCCGAGCCGGCACCACTCCCAACCCCACCGCAGCCCGCAGATATGACAGCGCCACAGAAACGCACCATGGCGAAGGTCAACCCTGCGAAGAGTTCCGCCACTTCACGGGCGAGCGATGCCAGCCGGGTCTTCGAGGAGCGGATGGCCAGATTGCAGCAAGCAATTGAGGAACGCCGCCAGGAGGCAGCACTTGACGCCCTGCGCCGCAAGGCAGCGGGGAGCGGCCGCAAGCCGGAGCGGGTGGGAACACCAGGCGGCACCGGGAACGAGGCCGGAAGCGACTACGCCAGCTATATCCAGTCACGGCTGACGGACGCTTTCCAGTCCACCATCGCCCACCAGAGCAAGGCCCCCGAAATGGTGGTCAAGCTCACCATCGATGCCGGCGGACGGGTCATTCGCAAAAGGATCGAGCGTTCAAGCGGCGACCGGATCTTCGACGAATCGGTCTTCAAGGCGATTGACCGGGCCGAAAAGACCTTCGTGCCACCGCCAGGCGGCGGCGAATTCGAATACGGCTTCATATTCAAACCCCAGGGAGTGGGAAAAAAATGACGCGACGCTTGCTTATCACCATCATCCTCTGCCTTATTCCGGCACTGCTCCATTCCCAGGAAGGGTATCGGGAAGTGACGGCATCGGGAGCCCACAAGCTGACCCTTACCGTGGACACGCCACGGCGCATGGGCGGATCGGAAGCCGCACAGGTGGCCCGTGAAACGGCAGAAGCCCTCCAGTTCGACATGGTCCTGGCGGGACCGTTCACCGTTACGGCCCCACCCGCCTCGGCGGCCGCCACCGGCATCAGGCCGGGCGAGTTCGACTTTGCCCCCTGGCGCGGAGCGGGGGTCGATCTCCTCATAAAAAGCGGCTACACGGTTTCCGGAAACTCCATGACCATGGAGTTTCGTCTTTACAACATCACCCAGGGGAAGGAGATACTGGCCAAACGCTACACGGGACGCCCCGGTGACGTGCGGCGCATCGCCCACACCTTCTCGGACGACGTGATGGAGGCACTGACGGGGGAGCGGGGGCCCTTCACGGGAAAGATCGCCTTTGTCTCCACCAGGACCGGCGCCAAGGCGATCTTCCTGATGGACTACGACGGCCACAACGTGCAGCAGCTCACGAAAAACGGGTCGATAAACCTGAACCCCGACTTTTCCCCCAACGGACGGGAGATCATCTTCACCTCCTACCGGCTGGGGAACCCGGATCTCTTCCGGCGCGAGCTCTTCACCGGGGCCGAGGCACGGATATCATCCCACCGGGGAATCAACGCCACCGGTGCCTGGGCTCCCAACGGCAAGTCGATAGCCCTGACCCTGAGCAAGGACGGCAACTCGGAAATCTACACCATCGGCCCGGACGGGAAAAATGCCCGGCGGCTCACCAACACCGCCGCAATCGAGATTTCACCGGCCTGGTCCCCTGACGGCCGCCAGATCGTCTTCGTCTCGGACCGCTTCGGCAAGCCCCAGCTCTTCATCATGAATTCCGACGGCACCGGCGTCCGGCGGTTAACCACCAACGGCAGCTACAACGTGAGCCCCCGCTGGTCTCCCAAGGGGGACCGGATTGTCTATAGCCGCCAGGAAGGTGGGTTCCAGATCTACTCCATCAGCCCCGACGGCTCCAACGATACGCGGCTGACCAGCAATGGGAGCAACGAGCATCCCCGCTGGTCCCCCGACGGCCGGTTCATAACCTTCAGCTCCACCCGAGACGGCGCCGAGGGAATCTACGTTATGAGAGCCGACGGAAGCGGACAGACTCGAGTCTCCGGCAGCCGGGCGAGGGACTCCCACCCCACATGGTCACCGCGTTGGTGAGGTATCTATTGAAAACGAAGCTCTTTTCTCTATAATGAACGGAAATTTCGGCAGTCTGTTCACCACAGGCGATAGCCTATATATCAAAAGGAGAAATGCTATGCGTAAAAGTACTTTCGGTCTCGTCACCTTGCTCTGTTGCGGTCTCTTTGCAGCCGGTTGCGCCAAAAAAGAAATGGTAAAACCGGAAGAAGCAGTATCTCCCACGGCTGCCACCCAGCCTGCCACCCCGGTTCAACCCTCCACTGCTCCCAAGGCTGAGCCGATTACCGCCCAGCCCATCGCCGAAGCGCCCATCGCACCGGAATCCCTCCAGCCGGCTACAGCTCTGGACGCTGTGGAGACAACCCTGGAGCGTATTTTCTTCGAATTCGACTCATTCGTCCTGTCCCAGGCATCCAGGGACATCCTCTCCCGGAACGCCGAATACCTCCTCAAGAAACAGCCCAATAGCCGGGTTCTGCTGGAGGGCCACTGCGACGAGCGCGGCTCCGACGAATACAACCTGGCTCTCGGGGAAAAACGGGCCAGAGCGACCCGTGATTACCTGGTAACCCTCGGGGTCAATGCCAACCGCCTGTCAGTCATCAGCTATGGCGAAGAAAAACCCCTGGAGCAGGGACAAAACGACGAGGCCTGGGCTAAAAACCGCCGGGTCGAGTTTCTCATCGTAAAATAGGGAATGTAGTCAGTAAGGGCGCCACTGCCGGCGCCCTTACCGTATTCACGGATTTACGCACTGCGGAGGTACCAATGAAGATCGCGAGGAGCATATTCCTCATCGCACTGCTGGCCCTTACCGGGTGCGCAATGCGCAGCGACCTGGATGTGGTCCGGCGGGACAACGACGAGTTGAAGAGCCGCCTTTTCCGTCTTGAAAAAGACCTTGGCGGAGTACGGACCGAAACCAGGGCCGGCATCGAGACAACATTGCAGGATTTCGAGAGGGAGCGGGCGGATGCCCGCAAGGGGCTGGCAGACCTCCAGGCAGCCATGGACGGGGTGAAGGTGGACCTCCAGGGAATGGCGGGGAAGGTTGACGACCTGTCCCTTGCCGCCAAAAAGCCGGCTGACGAGATAAACCTCCTCAAGGAAGACCTGGAGCGGCGTCTGACAGCCATTGAAGAAAAGCTTTCGGCCGTACAGAAGAAAGTGACCGACCTGGAAACCACCCAGGCAAAGCCCCCCGAGCCGACGACCCCGGAAGCCCTTTACCAGAAGGGGCTGGATGCTTACCGGAACGGCAGCTATGCCGCCGCGCGGGAAACCTTCAGCCGTTTCCTGGAGCAGCACCCGAAACATGACCTCGTGGTGAATGCGCACTACTGGTCCGGCGAAGCCTACTACAGCGAGAAAAACTACGAACAGGCCATCCTTGAGTTCCAGGATGTTATCAAGAATTTCCCCGGCAAGGAGAAGGTTCCTGCCGCCATGCTGAAGCAGGCAGCCGCCTTCAACGAGATCGGCGACACGAAGAGCGCCCGCTATGTGCTGCGAAAGCTTGCGGACGAACATCCCGCCACCGAAGAGGGGAAACGGGCCAAGGAAAGGCTCAAGACGCTGAAATAGAAAAAGGCGGGGTATCCCCGCCTTTTCTTATTGTCTCTATTTACCGGAGCAACTATCTCATGCAGACTTCGTCCGGTCATCCTCCCGGCCATCGTCTGCTGCTTCCTTCCCTGCCGGGGTTGCCCCCCCTGCCCCATCCTCGAACGCCTTAACCTCCGCCGCCAGGTCCCGCTTATCCTCCGATTCTCCCGCTTCGGCCTCTTTCCCGGCCTTTTCCTTCTCATCAAGGTTTCTGACCTCTTCGGCCATGTTCCTCTGGAAATCATCCGAGGCCCGCTTGAACTCGGCCAGCCCTTTACCCAGAGAACGGGCAATGTCGGGAAGCTTCTGGGGTCCAATGACAATCAGCGCTATGACAAGAATGACGATCAACTCCGGCATGCCGATTCCGAACATATTAGTATACCTCCCGTGGCGGTAGCCGTAACATCCGGCATGCCGCGCAGCAGCTCTCTTTCCGGGATAATCCCGACCAAACGAATGTGAAAATAATAGAGTGTGGGCCGAGTCGTGTCAAGCATGCCATGCCGAGGCCTTGCCGGTGGCCCGGCAAAGGGTTTGACATCGGGCAGGGCGTTGATTTAGTATCAGTCAATTTCGCCCGTATACGGGTGAGCGTGAAAGGAAACACGCCATGCAGGCCGATGACATCAAGCAGGAAATCCGGAAGCTCCTCAAGGAGCGAAACGCCGTCCTCCTGGCCCACAACTACATGAGGGACGAAGTGCAGGAAATCGCCGACATCACCGGCGACTCCCTGGGGCTATCCCAGGAGGCCGCCAAAACCGATGCGGAAGTGATCGTCTTCTGCGGCGTTCACTTCATGGCTGAATCGGCATCCATCCTCTCTCCCGGGAAGACTGTGCTCCTGCCGCGGCTCGATGCCGGCTGCCCCATGGCCGACATGGTGACGGTGGATGCCCTCCTCGCAATGAAGGAAAAACATCCGGGCGTGCCGGTGGTCACCTACGTGAACTCATCGGCGGCCGTAAAGGCCGTGAGCGACATCTGCTGCACCTCGGCCAACGCCGTGAAGGTGGTCAATTCCCTCCCGGACCGGGAGGTTATCTTCGTCCCCGACCGCAACCTGGGGCAGTTCGTGGCGAAACAGTCCGACAAGACCTTCCACTACTGGGACGGCTACTGCCCCACCCACGAGCGGCTCAAGGCCGACGCGGTGGCCAGGCTAAAAGCCGACAACCCTGACGCCCTCTTCATCTGCCACCCCGAATGCAACCCGGCGGTGGTGGCCCTGGCCGATCACGCCTGCTCCACGAGCGGCATGTACGATTACTGCCGCAAGAACCCGGCGAAACGCTTCATCATCGGCACCGAAGCAGGGATACTCTACAAACTTCGCCAGGAAAACCCCGGCAAGGAGTTCATCCTCGCATCGCCGGCCCTGGTCTGCCCCAACATGAAGCTCACCTCCCTGGAAGACATCCTCGACGCCCTTACTACCATGGGACCGGTGGTGACGGTGCCGGAAGAGATCAGGGTGGCGGCCAAACGGGCACTGGACCGGATGATCGCAATACCGCGGGACTGAGAAACGGGGACCTGGGACCCGGAATCGGCAAAATCCAACCCATCGAGGTTATCCAATGATCCGTTCTTTTCAGGGAATGCAGCCTCAGATCGACTCCTCCGCCTTCATCGCCGAAACCGCCGTGGTCATCGGCGACGTGTCCTTAGGGGCCGAAAGCAGCATCTGGTACAACGTGGTGGCCCGGGGGGATGTGAACTTTATCCGCATCGGCGACCGGAGCAACATCCAGGACCTCTCCATGCTCCATGTGACCCACAAAAAGCATGCCGACGACCCCGGCGCCCCGCTCATCATCGGCGACGACGTAACCGTGGGGCACAGCGTCACCCTCCACGGCTGCACCATCGAAAACGGCGCCTTTATCGGGATGCAGGCCATGGTCATGGACAAGGCAGTGGTGGGAGAAGGGGCACTGGTGGGGGCTCGGGCACTGGTCACCGAGGGCACCGTAATCCCCCCCCATACCCTATGGGTAGGGGCGCCGGCCCGGTACAAGCGGGACCTGACCCCCGACGAAATCGCCTGGCTCCAGCGGTCTGCGGGCAACTACGTCAGGTACTCCCGTGAATATCTGGACGATAAGCCGTAGCAAACACCCCGCTCTGAAAATAACAAAAGCCGGATTCCTTTTGGGGAATGCCGGCTTTTTATTCTCAAAACCTGCAAAGGGGGTTAGAACCTCAGGGTCGAAAACCGCTCGTCACCATCAGGGTGACTGACGTCGCGCAAAGCATTGGCGTTCGTCACATCACCATCTCTATCACTCTCCGCCACCAGCGGTGCATCGGAGTTACCGGGCTCCATGGCGGCATTGGTGAAGATTCCCCCGCGCAGGTTTGCACTGGCAAGAGCAGCCCCCCGCAGGTTGGCGCCCACGGCATAGACGCAGGTCAGATCCGCTCCCTTCAGGTCGGCGCCTTCGAGATTCGTCATAAAGAGGCCTGCTCCCGACAGCTTCGCCTCTCTGAGGGTCGCTCCCCGCAAATTGGCCATTTCCAGAGATGCCCCCCGCAGATTGGCGCCATCGAGCCGGCACCCCTCCAGATTGGCCAGATAGAGGTCGGCATTGACCAGTGAAGTCTTCCGCAAATCGAAACCGGCAAGATTCATCCCCCGCAGATTGGCACCGGACAGATCACGGTTACCACGGAGCACTTCGCGCACTTCCGCGACGCTGGGGGTCCAACTCCCGGGCTCCTCTTTTTTAAGCACGACAACCGACACGGCCGCCGGCGGAAGGGGGACCGGCCGAGCCGCCACCACCGGCGCCGGAGCTTTCCCGGCTTTTTTCCCCTTAACTCCCTTTTTGACCGTTTGGGCAACCTTTGCCGCTTTTTTCCGTGCGTGACCGTGGCCAACGACTCCGCGCCTGCTCACCAGCCGCACGTATTCCGCATAGGGGAGGGCCGGTTTTGTACCGGAAGAGGCGGTAACCGCGCCCCCAGGCACCGGCTTCGACTCTCGCTGGGAGGAGACAGCAGCTGGAGTTTCACTGCCAACGGAGATGAGAAGCATGAGCACAACGGATGCAATTCCTGGACGATGGAGCATGGGGCACTTCATGGAAGGCCTTTCCTTTCCGGCAGACTGGAGCGAGAGACACACCGCACCAAGCAAGATACCGTATCCCTCTCTTCATTCATCGGCTAATGGCGGATAAACTTGAGTTTTTTTTCGCCGCCGGCGGTCACGGGCCACAAAGGCGGGGAACCTTGCCTTTTCAAAACCGTACTGTTATCGTACCCAAATTGCCGTACCCATCGACACTGCACCCCATATCCCCCTGGGGATGATCTGGGGCGGCATCATATTCTTCAATCGGCGTACATCCTATCAACGATATCCAGTAATCCGACGGATGACGGAAAGGGAAACGGAATGGCCATTGCCGACACCCATATAACCCATCGCATAGCCGGCCTTCTCGCTCCGGACTCCGGCCGGGCCACTCTGACCGGACTGCGGGGATCATCTCCGGCCTACCTTCTGGTCCGGCTCATGGCAGAGTCCGGGCGCCACCTCTTAATCATTGCCCCGGACACTGAGAGAGCCTCTGAAATCTCCGCGGAAATCAGATTCTACAGCGGGCAACCCGACTCCATACTCTTTTTCCCCGCCTGGGACGTTTCTCCCTTTGAAAAGGCCTCGCCCCACGCCGACGTGACCGGCCAGCGGCTCGCAGCCCTGCGCCGGCTCATGGACCGCAAGGCTGCCGCCGTGGTAACCACTCCTGCGGCCCTCAGGCAACGGGTGCTCCCCCGGACAATGCTGGACAACGCCTCCCTCTACTTTCTCCCCGGCGAGGAAAGCAACCGGGAGGAATTCCTCGCAAAACTCGTCGCCCTGGGCTACCTGAACGTCCCCCTGGTGGAGGACCGGGGCACCTTCGCCGTACGAGGGGGTATCGTCGACATATTCCCCCCCGGTTTCGAACAGCCGGTACGGATCGAGTTCTTCGGCGACTTCGTGGAGACCATCCGGGCCTTCGATCCCCTATCCCAACGCTCCCTGGCTCCCCTGGAAGAGCTCCTCCTCCTCCCCTCCCGGGAGATGGTCCTGACCGATGAAGTGCTGAAGTCCGCAACTCACCGCATCAAGACCCGCTGCGACGAGCTGGAGATATCCCCCGTGGCCAGGCGGGAACTTCTGGAGCAGCTGCAGCAAGGCCTCTACCCCACCGGCGTGGAGTGGCTCCTCCCCCTCTTCCATCCCCGGCTGGAGACCCTCTTCGACTATGCCGGCGACGCAGTCCGGGTGATACTGGACCCTGACGCCCTGGCCGATGAAAATGCGCGGCTCGATGCGGAGCTGGAAACGGCCTCGGCCCAGGCGCGGGAACGGGGAGACCTCTTCGCGTCACCGGCGGAATTCTTCCTGACAGCGCCGGAAACTGCCTGCAGCATCGAATCGGGACGGCTCGTGACCATCCCCTACCTGACCGTGGCGGGAGAGAGCACCGGGGCAACGGCCGTCGCCCTGGACATCCAGGAAAACACCGACCTGAAGGTGGATGTCTCCTCCGACAGCGAGCGCGTCCTGAAGCCACTGGTGACACGGCTCAACGGCTGGCTGGAGGAACGGCAGCGGGTGATCGTCGCCTGCCACCAGCGGGGCCAGGCCCAGCGCCTCTACGAGCTCCTCTCCCACTACCCTCTCCCCCTGAACATCTCCGACCGCCCCTTCCCCGCCGAACGGGAGCGGGACGACGGCAAGGTGGACGTTGTAATCGGCGACCTTTCACGGGGCTTCCGGTTCCCCGAAGGGAAGCTCATTGTTATCGCCGAAGAGGAGATCTTCGGCCGCCGCCAGAAACGACGCGGGGTCTCGGAGCTGCGCAAGAAGCAGATCATGACGTCGCTGGCCGAGCTGAAGCCCGGCGACTACATGGTTCACCTGGACCACGGCATCGGCATTTACCGGGGGCTCCAGCACATTTCCCTGAGCGGTTGCGCCGGAGACTTCATCCTCCTTGAATACGCCGGAGGGGACAGGCTCTACCTCCCCGTGGACCGGCTCAATCTCGTCCAGCGCTACGTGGGGGCAGAGGGACTCGAACCACGGGTGGACAAGCTGGGGGGGACCTCCTGGGAAAAGGCCAAGGGGAAGGCCCGGGCTGCCGTGCAGGAGATGGCCGGGGAGCTGCTGCAGATCTACGCGGCCCGCCAGCTCCACGAAGGGCACGCTTTCTCCCCCCCCGACGACCTCTACCGGGAGTTCGAGGCCTCCTTCGCCTACGAGGAGACCTCGGACCAGATGGGGGCCATCATGGACGTGATCGGCGACATGACGAGCCCGAAACCCATGGATCGCCTCGTCTGCGGCGATGTCGGCTACGGCAAGACCGAGGTGGCCATGCGGGGGGCCTTCAAGGCGGTCATGGACGGGAAGCAGGTGGCGGTGCTGGTCCCCACCACAGTCCTGGCCCAGCAGCACCTGGAAACCTTCAAGGCCCGTCTCGGCGCCTACCCGGTCACCGTGGAGATGCTCTCCCGCTTCCGCACGCCCAAGGAGCAAAAGGAGATCCTGGAGAAGGTGAAAAAAGGGGCCATCGACGTCATCATCGGCACCCACCGGCTGCTCCAGAGCGACGTCGCCTTCAAGGACCTGGGGCTCCTCATCGTGGACGAGGAGCAGCGCTTCGGGGTCACCCACAAGGAAAAGCTCAAAAAATACAAGGCGGTGGTCGATATCCTCACCCTCACCGCCACCCCTATCCCCCGGACCCTCTACATGTCCATGATGGGAATCCGGGACCTCTCCATCATCGACACCCCGCCGGTGGACCGGCTGGCGGTAAAGACCTTCGTGGCCCGCAACTCCGACGACCTGATCCGGGAGGCGGTCATGCGGGAACTGCGCCGTGGGGGGCAGGTCTTCTTTGTCCACAACCGGGTCCAGTCCATCATGAACTGGGCCGAGCACCTGCGCCGCATTGTCCCCGAGGCGAAAATCGCCGTGGGGCACGGCCAGATGGAAGAAGGGGAATTGGAGAAGGTGATGCTCGGTTTCATGCATGGTGAAACTAACCTGCTGCTCTGCACCACCATTATCGAGTCGGGGCTCGACATCCCCAACGCCAACACCCTCATCATCGACCGGGCCGACACCTTCGGCCTGGCCCAGCTCTACCAGCTCCGGGGGCGGGTGGGGCGCTCCAAACAGCGGGCCTATGCCTATCTGCTGATCCCAGGCGAAGGGGCCATCTCGTCCGATGCCCGGGAGCGGCTGAAGATCATCCAGGAGCTGACGGAGCTCGGCGCCGGCTTCCGGCTCGCCACCCATGATCTCGAAATCCGCGGCGCCGGCGACATCCTGGGGGCCAAGCAGTCGGGGAACATCGCCGCCGTGGGCTTCGACCTCTACACTGAGCTCCTGGAGGAGGCGATCCAGAACCTGAAGGGTGAGGAACGGCTGGAGCGGGTGGAGCCGGAGATCAACCTCCGCATCCCCGCCTTCGTCCCCGAGGACTACGTCAAAGAGCCCAACCAGCGGCTTATCATCTACAAGAAGCTCACCCAGGCCGAAAACGAGGAAGAAGTGGACGAAGTCATGGCAGAGCTGGTGGACCGTTTCGGGAAACTCCCCCTGGCCGCCACGTACCTCCTGGAAGTGATGAAGCTGCGGATCCACTTCAAGCGCTTCCTGATCACCATGGCAGAATTCGACGGCAGGCGTCTCTGCCTCAGCTTCCACCAGAAGACGCCGGTCCCCCCGGATACCATCATCGGCCTCATCCGGGGCAACCCGAAGAAGTACCAGTTTTCACCGGACTTCCGGCTAACGGCGGAGCTCACCGACACCTCCTTCGAGGGGGTCCTGGAAGAGGCCAGAAATCTCTTGAAAAGGCTTGGTTGATGTGCTAGCTTCCGTAAGATTCTTCAATACTTAATGAGTCTGCAAAGGAGTTTCACCGTGAAAAGAACTGCGCTCCTGACAATTATCTCGGCTACCATCTGTGCCGCCGTTTTTACCGGCTGCAAGGGGAATTCCGGCACCGGCACCAGTTCCTCCCCCGCCAAAAAGGATGGGCAGGTCATTGCTGAAGTTAACGGCGACACCATCACCACCGGAGACTTCCAAAAGGAACTGGAAAACCTCCCCCCCTACCTGAAGCCCATGGCCGACACCCCTGAAGGGCAGAAGGAGCTCCTCGACACCATGGTGGTTCGCGAGCTGATCCTGCAACAGGCCAGAAAAGACGGCCTCGACAAGAGCCCCGAAGTGGCGGCGAAGCTGGAAGAGCTGAAGAAGCGGGTCGTAGTGGAAGCATTCCTGAAGAAGAAGGTGGAAGAGCAGGCTAAAGTCTCCGACGAAGAGATGAAAAAGTTCTACGAAGAGAACAAGGACAAGTTTAAGACCGGCGCCCAGGTCCATGCGAGCCACATCCTCATGAAGAGCGAAGACGAGGCCCAGAAGGTTCTCAAGGAGCTCAAGGAAGGGGGCAACTTCGAGGAGCTTGCCAAGAAACACTCCATCGACGGGGCAGCGGCCAAGGGAGGCGACTTGGGATGGTTCAGCAAGGGCTCCATGGTCCCCGAATTTGAGAAAGTGGCCTTCGGCCTCAAGGATGGCGAGATTTCCGGCCTCACCAAGACCCAATTCGGCTACCACATCATCAAGGTAACCGGCAAGCGCCCGGCCGGAATCCGCACCTTCGACGAGGTAAAAGAGCAGATCAAGACCGCCATTCTCCCCAGCAAACAACAGGAGGTCTTCCAGAAGCTCAAGGACGATATCAAGAAGGACGCCAAAGTAACCATCAAAGAGGATGTCCTCAAGGGCATCGGCGGTTCAGCCGCCGCAGTACTCCCGGCAACAGGCGGCGCAAGCGCTCCGGCAGATAAAAAGTAAGTGCAGCGGGGCTGTCGGTTTGAAAATCGACAGCCCCATGCCCCCTCCCCAACGGAAACCATGATCAAAACCCTCATCACAACTACCCTTATCCTTATCGCCACACTCCCGTCGTTGGCTGGCGCCGAAGTGATCGACAGAATTGCCGCCGTCGTCAATGACGAAATCATAACCTCCTACGCGGTCGAGAAGGAGAAGGCGGCCATCCTCAAGGAAGCGGAGCGCCAACAGCCCCCGCCCGACCCACAAACCCTGGTACACCTTGACGAAAAAGCCCTCGACCGGCTCATCGACAAGAAGCTCGTGGAGCAGAAAGTCCGGGAACTGGATATCCGCATCACAGAAGAAGAGGTCCGCCAGGCCATCGAGGATGTGAAGCGCCAGAACAAGCTCTCCCAGGAGTCGCTGGTGTCGGCACTGGCCAACCAGGGCCTGTCCTTCGACCAGTACAAGGTCCAGATTCGCGAGCAGTTGGAACGGCTGCGGCTCGTAAGCCAGGAAGTACGGTCCAAAATCCAGGTCGGCGAGCGGGAAATGCGGGAGTACTATGAGGCGAACCCCGGCAGGTTCGGCGGTGAAGACAACTTCCGCGCCCGTAACATATACTTCAAGCTGGACGACAAGATGCCCGCCGACCAGGTAAAGAAAGTCATGACCACCGCCATGACCGTCCTCTACGAAGCCCGTGCCGGCAAGGATTTTGCCGAACTGGCCCGCCAATATTCAGAGGAGCCGTCAGCCAAAACCACCGGAGGGGACCTGGGGACCTTCCGCAAGGGGGATATCCTTCCTGAATTCGAAGAGAGCCTTACCAGGATGAAGCCCGGCGAGGTGAGCGACCTGATCTACGTCACCGGCGGTCTCCATATCGTCAAGCTTGAGGAGCGTTTCGCCGGCACCCCGAAACCCTTCGAGCAGGTAAAAGCCGAGGTCGAGGACATCCTCTACCGGAAGAAGTCGGAGGATCGCTTCAACCAATGGGTGACCGACCTCCGCAAGGACGCAGCCATCGAAATCAGGCCTTGACCCGGAACCCGTTAGTCGCAAAAAAGCCGATGCAACACTGCATCGGCTTTTTTTACCTTTACCGGTCCCGGTCTTTACAGGCCCTTGGCCCGCAACTCCTCCACCAGCGCCTTCTGGTCGGCCGTGAGCCCTTCGGGCACCGCCACATCTATTCGCACGAAGAGATCACCCTTTCCCGGCTTGCCCATATGGGGAAATCCCAGCCCCTTTAGGCGCACCTTGGTCCCAGACTGGATGCCGGCCGGCACCTTGATCCGCTTTGTCCCCTCAAGAGTCGGCACATCGAGGGATGCGCCGAGGACGGCATCGCTGAATCGTATCTGCCGCTCCACAACGATATTGTCCCCTTCCCGGGTAAAGTGCGGGTCCTTCCCCACCTTTATGATCAGATAGAGATCACCGGTAGGGCCACCCCCATGGCCATACCCCCCTTTTCCCGCCACCCGCAGCCTGGCACCGTCCTCAACTCCCGCCGGTATCTTGACTGAAAGCTCCTCCCGCTTCCCGTCCCGCATGAACGCCACCCGCTGCTCGTCGCCGTCGTATGACTGGCGAAACGTTACGGGAACCTCCATGCTGAAGTCCTCACCCCGCCGGGAGCCGCCGCCGAAGCCGAATCCCCCCTGGCGGAAACCGCCCGCGCCACCGAAAATTCTGGAGAATATGTCATCGGTGCCGAAGCCCATGTCCTTGAAGATGTCCCCCACGTCGAAGCCCCGGAAGATATCCTCCTGGCTGTAGCGCTGGTGGAAGCCGCTGGAGCCGAACTGGTCGTACTGGGCCCGCTTCTGGGCATCGGAGAGAACGGCGTAGGCCTCGTTGATTTCCTTGAATTTATCCTCGGCGGCCTTGTCGCCGGGGTTCTTGTCGGGATGGTACTTGACGGCCAGTTTCCGGTAGGCCTTCTTGATCTCCGCCTCGGTGGCCCCCTTGTTCAGGCCGAGCACTTCGTAATAGTCGGTTTGAGCCATGTGAAATCCTTTCCTCGAATCTTTTCTGAATGTAAGCGCAACCGGGGAACCTGTCAACGGCCCAACTGCATGGCCCCGGCATGTTTACTTCCTTGACAGCAATCCATGCAGGGGCTATCAATGGCAAGAATACACTATTTATCCAATCAGCGAGGAGCGTAGATGAAGAAAGTAATCGTGGTGGGTGGCGGCATCTCGGGGCTCGCAACGGCATTCTTGCTGCGCAAAAAGGGAGCAGAGGCCGGCGTAGAGCTGGACGTGACCCTGCTGGAAAAGGAAGAACGGATCGGCGGCAAGATCTGGAGCATCAAGGAGGAGGGGTACCTCTGCGAGTGGGGTCCCAACGGCTTTCTGGACTCCAAGCCCCAGACCCTCGACCTCTGCCGTGATCTGGGCGTATCGGAGAGGCTCCTGCGGAGCAACGACAACGCCCGCAAGCGCTTCATCTACACCGGCGGCGCCCTGAACCGGCTGCCGGAAAACGGCCCCATGTTCCTCAAGAGCAAGCTCATCTCGTGGCCGGGGAAGCTGCGCCTCGCCATGGAACCCTTCATACCGAAGCGGACCGACGGCGCCGACGAGACTCTCGCCTCCTTCGGCCGGCGCCGCCTGGGTGAAGAGGCCCTTCAGAAGCTCATCTCCCCCATGGTGTCCGGCATCTTTGCCGGCGATCCGGAAACCATGTCGCTGCGCTCCTGCTTCTCCCGCATCGCGGAGCTTGAGGACGAATACGGCAGCCTTATCAAGGCAATGATCAAGCTGGCCAAGAAGAAGAAACAGGAGCAGTCCCAGGGGAAGGCCGTATCGAGCGCCGCGGGCCCCGGCGGGGTTCTCACCTCGTTCCGGGGCGGAATCCAGGAACTGACCGACATCCTGGCGGAACAGCTCGGCCCCGACGCCATCGTCACCGGGCAGGCCGTGACGGGACTGAAAAAGGGGGAAAGCGCCCCCTGGCGGCTCCAGACCGGAAGCATCGACATCGACGCCGATGTGGTAATTCTCGCCTCCCCGGCCCACGCCGCCACCGGCATAGTCAGCAGCGTGGATCCCGCCATGTCCCGGGTTCTGGGCGAGATACCCTACGCATCCATGACCGTCGTCTGCTTTGGCTACGAGCGGGAGCGGATCGCCTACGATCTCAACGGCTTCGGCTACCTGATCCCCAAGGAAGAGGGGATGAACACCCTCGGAACCCTCTGGGATTCCAGCATCTTCGAAAACCGGGCTCCCGAGGGGAGGGTGCTCCTGAGGAGCATGATGGGGGGCGCTTGTTTCCCCGGCTACGTGAAGCTTTCCGACGCTGAGGTGATGCAGCGGGTGAAAGCGGACCTCAAGGCCATCATGGGAATCACGGCGGAACCTTCCTTCGTGAGGATCTTCCGCCACACCCAGGCCATCCCCCAGTACACCGTGGGGCACGCCAAACGCCTGGCCGCGCTCCAGGAGCAGGCCTCGACCCTGCCGGGGCTCTTCCTCACCGGCAACTCCTACCGGGGCATCGGCCTCAACGACTGCGCCGCCGCCGCCAGCCGCACCGCCGACGAGGTGGTGGCCCACCTGAAAAACCGCTGAAACAGGGAGGGGAGCCGTAACCTACGGCCCCCCTCCTTTACCTCACCCCGTTCTTCAGAACTCCTATTTGTAGTTTTTTCGCCGGAACAACCCTGTCTTGAGCGACACGATCCGGTCCAGGAAGAGGATTCCATCCAGGTGGTCCATCTCGTGCTGGATCGCCACGGCCTCGAAGCCACTGGCGGTAATCTCCCGCTTCGCCCCCTCCCCATCCTGGAAGCGCACGGTAATGCCGGTGGCCCGCTCCACGTCGCCGGTGTAATCGGGGACGCTCATGCACCCCTCCCGCATTATGGCTGCCCCTTCCCGCTCGATAATCTCTGGATTCACCATTATGAGGCGGCCATGGTTGTTGTCCTTGCCATGACGGCTCCCTGAGACGTCCACCACGCAGACCCGGAGCGTTACTCCGATCTGGGGAGCCGCAACGCCCACAGAGCCCGGACCGGCCTCCATCGTGTCGACGAGGTCGTTAATGAGCCCTTGAATCTCGTTGTCGATAACCTCTACGGCGTGGCTGACTTTCTTGAGTACGGGATGGGGATAACAGATAATGGGCTGTACGGACATAGCGTCAGAAGGAAACCGGTGTGATTGAACGCACCGATATCTCCACTTTCAACTCCTTTTTGATCTCGTCAAGCATCGCCGCCACATCGTCAATGGCAATCTCCTCCGGCAGGGCCGCCTCCAGCATCAGCACGTAAACCGGCTCTTCCCTGGTGCCCACGAGCTTCGTATTGAGATCGGTAATGTTCACCCTGCGCTCGGCCAGCTCCTTGGTCACGCGGTAGACGATCCCCGGCTGGTCGGAGCCATAGACCGAAACCATGCACAGCTCTCCCTGCGGGGCCTGGTACGCCACCTCGTCGATGGAAAGCGGCCGTGCCGCCACCGTAAGCCCCATCTCCTCGGCCAAGGTCCGGAACTCGTCAAGAAGCTTCCCCTTGCTGAAGGGCCTTTCGTGGGAAACGATGAGGATCATGGAAAACTCGCCGCCAAGCATGGTGGAGCTGGAATCCTCAATGTTGCATCCAAGCCGGTAGAGGACCCCGGCAGTGCCCGCCACGATGCCGGGGCGATCTTTACCCACCACGGTAACGGCATAGTGGACGAGCGAATCCGTATTTTTCTTCTGCATTATGGGGTCTCCTTCGAATTCTATCGATTCGGGCCGATGTCGCGACAGGTCTGCAAACTCTAGCAGATGGCTTCGCGAATGGCAAGGCAGCGGATTACCCCCGCTCCAGTTCGTAAGGCCAGGTAAGGATGCCGCCATCCATGAATTTCACATCGCCGAACCCTGCCGCTTCCATGATTTTCTGGGCTTCATACCCCCTGAGGCTGATCTTGCAGAAGGTCACGATTTCTTTATCCTTCGGCAACATCTCCAGTTTTTCACGCAGGGCGCCAAGGGGAACCAGCTTCGCCCCGGCAATCCGGACCTCGGCATGCTCGCCCGGCGACCGGACATCCAGGAGGATGAAATCATCGCCCTCATCGAGCTTGCGCTTTACCTCAGCTGGAGTTATGCCCCGGGCATGGCCTTCAAGCTTGTTCCTGAGGATGTCTGCCGCCACAATTAGGTTGTCCATGGCTGCGGCATAGGGGGGCGCATAGGCAAGGTCAAGCTGGGCCAGTTGCGCGGCGGTGGCGCCGAAGGTTATGGCGGCCACGGCAGCATCGATCCTCTTGTCTACCGCCCCGAGACCCACCGCCTGGAGCCCGAGAATCCGGCCGCTCTCTTTCTCTGCCACGAGCTTCAGGGCTATGGGCTTGGCGCCGGGGAAGAAGTGGGCGCGGTCCGGTGCGGGCGCCAGCACCGTCTCCACCACGAAACCTGCATTCCGGGCTTCGGTTTCGGTGAGGCCGGTCTTGCCGGCGTTCATGTCACAAACCTTGACGATGGCAGTGCCGATGACACCGGCAAAAGCAGCATCGCCTCCGGCAACGTTCATCCCCGCCACCCTTCCCTGTTTGTTGGCGGTGCTCCCCAGGGGAATGTACACCTTTTGGCCCGTCACCAGGTGAGTCGTTTCACAGCAATCGCCGCAGGCATAGATGGCGGGGTCCGACGTCTGCATCCTCTCATTGACAGCAATGGCACCTGTGGCGCCGATTTCCAGCCCCGCCTCCCGTGCAAGCGTTACATTCGGTTTCACCCCGGGAGCCAGAACCACCAGGTCGGCAGGCACATCCCCCGCAGAGGTAGCTACGTTCTCCACCCTCCCGTTGCCGTCGAAGCCGTTGACCGTGCACCCCACACGGACGGCAACCCCTTTCTCCGCCAGGTGTTTCTCCACGATTCTCGCCATCTCGGGATCGAGTACGCCGGGCAGCAACTGGTCCCGCATCTCTACCAACGTAACCGTCAAACCTCTTTCCAAGAGGGCTTCGGCCGTCTCCAGGCCGATGAGACCTCCGCCGACTATGCAGGCACGGGTGCTGGTGGAGGCTTTTTCCTTAAGAAGCTCCGCATCCTCTATGGTTTTAACCGTGAATATTCCGGATAGTTCTTTTCCTTTCAGGGGCAGGGAAACCGGGGAACTTCCCGTAGCCAGGATCAGCCGGTCGTATGAAATCGTCCTGGTGACACCGGTACTATCCTCGCGCAGGCTTACGGTTTTCTCCTTTCGACCGATGCCCACCGCCTCAATCCCGGTCAGCACCTCAACTCCCTTCACCTTGCGGAAGAAGGCCGCATCCCGCATCACTCCCACCGGAGTACTCATGAGTTCAGCCACTTCCTGGACAGTGTCAGAAACGTAATATGGAATACCGCAGGCCCCGTAAGAGATGAACTCGCCCCGATCAACAACCGTAATCTCCGCCCTCGGGTCAATGCGCCGTGCCTTGGCGGCAGCCTTTGCTCCAGCCGCATTGGCGCCGATTATGACAATTCTTGTTTTCATGCAGCTATCCCCTTTAACCATCTAGCTATATATAAAAGAATATCTATATACTAATCATCATGCCGCCACTTTACAAGAGTTTATTCATAATTACCGCCTAACGGCTTGCCGTCATCCTGATGCCGGTCTTATAACCAGATTGAGCACGAAGCTGATGACGCTGAACGCGAGAGCCCCCATAATGGCGCTCCCAACCCCTGCGACACCGAAGCCCGGCACGATCCAGGCGGCAACGGCAAAAACGGCGCCGTTCACCACAAGGGTGAAGAGCCCCAGTGTCATGACCGTTACCGGCAGGGCAAAAAACGAGATAATCGGGCGGAGCACCGCATTGAGAAAACCCAGGACCAGGGCCGATATGAACAGGTTGCCGGTTCCCGCAACGGTGATTCCCGGTACAAGGCGAACTACGGCAAAGAGAGCCACGGCGTTGATAATGAGCTTCAGAATGAGTCCCATCATTTTTTTACCTCCCCAAGTGGGCTGTCATCCGATGGTAGTTACTAAATTTGGAGTGCTTCCAGCAGTTCCCCGGGAAGGCGTCTCGGCTTCATCCCAGGGCGCACGCAGACGAGGGTGACGCGCCCGCCAACCAGCGTTTTCCCGTCTTCCACCCGCACCACACGCTGCTCAATGGTAAAGGAGGTCTTTCCCACTTCGACAACTTCGGTATCCACCCTGAGAAGGTCGTCAAGTACTGCCGGAGCCTTGAAGTCTATTTCCATGCGCACCACAGGAAATACCGCCCCCTGGTCGGCCAGCCCCCGCACCGACAGCCCCCTCTGGCGCAGGAACTCGCACCGCCCCCTTTCGAAGAAACCAAGATACCGGGCATGATAGACCACGCCGCCGGCATCGGTATCTTCATAATAAACGCGAAACTCCATCAGACCCTCCCATGGCAAAAAAAAGAGGCCGCAGGCCTCTTTTCGTTCGGCATCCCGGTGCCGTTACTTGAATTTCAGAACTACGCTGTGAACCTCCCCGGTCTCCCGCTCCCGGAGTTGCAGACGCAGATCCCGCGCAGTATCGGCCTCGGCCGGGAAAAATAGGAAACCGCTTGCGATGCTCCCCGCAGGGAGGGTTTTCCCTTCCAGCCCCTTGGCCCGAATATCGTTGATGATGGTCTGTTCCCGCTCGCCTGAAGTCCCCCCCTTTACTCCGCCGGCAACGGCACCGCCGGCACCGCCGATGGCGGCTCCCTTGCCGAGGGCTTCGGCAACGTTCTGGCCGGTCACTATGCCAACGGCAGCCCCGAGAATGGCCCCGCCTACGGCTCCGAGAACAGCACCTTTCCCGGCCTCACTTCCGAAGAAGGAGGCAAACTGGGTCGATTTTTCGATCCGGTCGAGGGCTACCGCATTGGGGACAACCTGGAAGTACCGGTTCTGGTCATTAACCAGGAAAGTCTGGTTCGTGACTATCTCCAGATTCTTCGTCCCCTGGTTGGTCATGACTACTTGCACCGGAATCAGGCCGCTCCCCTTGATATCGAAACCAAAGGCCTCCTGGGCCGCCCCTTTATCGGCAAAAGCTTCACCGCCGATGGTGACTCCGCTCACCACGAGGCGGTTCACGTAATCCTCTGCGGGACGGAAACCTACATACTGGCTCCGGTATGGGGTGCAGGCAGAAAAGAGCATGAGGGGGATAACCAGGGTCGCGCCTTTTTTAAGGATGGTATGTTTCATGGCTTGTTCACTCCTTGATAGCTTTATCGATATGATAATGGATAGCTTATCACCCTTCGGCCCCAGCGCAATTATGATCCAACGGATCAATATGCACAAAAAAGCGGCATCCATATTTGGCGTTTAACGGACTTCCTCTGACGTGACCAGGGTTCAGCCTGCCTTTTAACCCAAAACGAATCAAACTCGAAAATAGCGCAATTTATGCAACTACCACCTATGCGTCAGTTTTTCGCCCCATGACAATGAGGCACCGCCGGTCACCGGAGATCGGCAGGGGGAATTCCAGCATCTGACGGATCTCCACCCCGATAATTTCCAGAGCCGGCCGTACCGTGCCGGCCTCCTCGCGCCCCCCCTGACCCTTCATGGCAACAATGGTCCCGTTGGGAGCAAGTAGTGGCAGCGCCATGCGCACAAAAGCCGGGATATCGGAGAAAGCCCGGGAAACAATCCAGTCGAAGCTGGAGGCATATTTTGCCGCCAGTTCCTCACCCCGGGCATGGATCGCCTCAAAGTGCCGCAGTCCGAGGGTTCTCCCCACATGGCGCTGAAAAATCACCTTCTTCTCCACCGCATCCACTGACACCGCATCGATCCGGGAATTGACGATTGCAAAGGGGATGACTGGAAAACCTCCGCCTGAACCGAGATCCAGAAGGCGCCCTTCATTTCCGATTACGCGACAGATGGAGAGAGAATCGACAAAATGTTTGAGGGCAATCTCCCTCTCGGTGGTGATGGCGGTCAGGTTGATCTTCCGGTTCCACTTTCTTAGTTCATCGGCATAGAGAGCAAACTTTCCGATCTGATCGGCAGTCAGTTCCACGCCAATCTGGGCTGCACCACGAAGCAGCAGATCCTTCGCGTCCTGGTTCATGCTATCCCCTAGCCTTGAGGGCCAGGGCCAGAATGCCCACGGCCGCCGGGGTCACGCCCTGGATTCGGGAAGCCTGCCCGAGGGTGTCGGGACGAAACTTCACCAGTTTTTCGCGTACCTCCGCAGACAGGCCTGGGATTGCGATGTAGTCGAAATCGGCGGGTATTGCCGTCCCCTCCACTTTACGAGCCCGCTCGACCTGGTCCAGTTGCCGTTCAATGTATCCCTGGTACTTAATCTGGATCTCCACCTGCTCCCGAACTGCTGGGGGCACCTGCGCAGCCACGGGATCAATGCGGCAAAGCTCCCCATAGGTTAAATCAGGACGCCGCAAGAGCTGCTCATGGGTAAGCGCATTCTGCAGGTTGGCCATCCCGAATTCCGCCAGAAACGCCGGATCGGCCTCGGACGGAAGGAGCTTCGCGCCCCTGAGCCGCGATAGCTCAGCCCCGATCTGCTCCCGTTTTTCCAGAAACTGCCGGTACTCCCCCTCCGCCACCAGGCCAACCCTGTGGCCCACTTCCCGCAGCCTCAGGTCAGCATTATCCTCCCGCAGCAGCAAACGGTACTCAGCCCGCGAGGTGAACATCCGGTAGGGTTCACGGGTGCCGAGAGTGACGAGGTCATCAATCATTACCCCGATGTAGGCCTCGCTCCGGTCCAGCACCACCGGCTCCTCACCCCTCACCCGAAGCGCCGCATTGATCCCGGCCATGAGTCCCTGTCCCGCGGCCTCCTCATAACCGGAAGTACCGTTAATCTGGCCGGCATGGTAAAGGTTGCGGACCAGCTTCGTTTCCAGTGTCGAGTGGAGCTGGATCGGGTCCACGTAGTCGTACTCGATGGCATAGGCGGGCCGCATGATTTCCACGTTCTCCAGCCCCTCGATGCTCCGGTAGAAGGCCCACTGGATGTCGATCGGAAGGGATGTGGAAAGCCCGGAAGGGTAGTACTCCACCGTATCGCGCCCCTCGGGCTCCAGGAATGTCTGGTGGCGGTCCTTTTCGGGGAACCGGACCACCTTGTCCTCAATGGAGGGGCAGTAGCGGGGACCGATCCCCTCGATCACCCCGGCGTAAAGGGGAGAACGGTCGAGGCCGGAGCGGATGATGTCGTGGGAGCGGGGATTGGTGTAGGCAATGTAACAGGGCACCTGGGACTGGTCGATCCGCTCCGTGGAAAAAGAGAAGGGCACCGGAGGATTGTCTCCGAACTGTGGTTCCAAACGGGAAAAATCGATGGTGCGGCCGTCGAGCCGGGCCGGCGTCCCGGTCTTGAGACGGCCCACGGCAAACCCCAAGTCCCGGAGCTGGTCCGACAGCCCAACGGAAGGAAGATCCCCTGCCCTTCCGCCCGGATAGTGGGTAAGCCCCACATGGATGAGCCCCCGCATGAACGTGCCGGTGGTGAGGATAACGGTGGCTCCCCGGTAGCGGACCCCCACCTTGGTGTCAACGCCCCGCACTTCACCCTCTTCCACCACGATGCCGGTCACCTCGGCCTGCTTGAGGTGGAGCCGCTCCTGCTGCTCCATGACGTGCTTCATCCGGAGGCGGTAAAGCTGCTTGTCGGCCTGGGCCCGGGACGCACGAACCGCCGGCCCCTTGCGGGTATTGAGGATACGGAACTGGATGCCGGTGGCGTCGATATTCTTTCCCATTTCGCCGCCAAGGGCGTCGATCTCCTTGACGAGGTGCCCTTTGGCCAGCCCGCCGATGGCCGGGTTGCACGACATCAGCGCTATGGCATCCAGGTTGATGGTAAGGAGCAGGGTAGCACACCCCATGCGGGCCGCCGCCAGGGCCGCCTCGCAACCGGCGTGTCCGGCCCCCACCACAATGACATCGTATTTTTTATCGTAGTCGATGAATTCCATCTTTGGCGTGCAATCTCCATTCTGTTTCACAGGTGGTTTCAATGGATACAGCATCCCAGCGAATTAAACAGCGCAAACGCATAGTTATACGATTTGTTCCACGTGAAACATTCCCTGTTCATGCCACCTGTTCCGCACCGGACGCACAACTACTTGCCGATACAGAACCGCGCAAATATCATATCAAGGATATCGTCCGGCGTTGTTTCTCCGGTAACCTCACCCACTGCATCAAGGGCTTCCCTCAGATCGACGGCCAGAATTTCCAGGTCCAGGCTCAGGGAAAGATTGTCGCGGAAAACGGCAACTTTTCCCCGCGCTTTTTCCAGAGCGTCCCTGTGCCGGGCCTGGGAAAGGGCCACGTACTCCCGGCTGTCAATGGCCCGGCCGTGAATGAATGTCTCGAAAATTGCCCCCCGCAGCTCTTCAATGCCGTCACCGGTGGAGGTGGAAATGTCAACGGTACGCATCCCTTCAAGTTCGCCGGGAAGATGAAGCAATCCTGGGAGATCTCTCTTGTTCACCACCACTATCGAGCGACGGCCCGACAACGCATCCAGAATCATCCGGTCATCATCATCAAATGGGCGTGAGCCGTCAAGGACGAAAAGGATGAGGTCGGCCTGGGGTATCTTCTCCAGGGTGAGCCGAACGCCTTCTTTCTCCACAATGTCTTCGGTTTCACGTATCCCTGCTGTATCGAGCATCCGGAGCGGAAGACCCCGCACATTTACCACTTCTTCGATAATGTCACGGGTGGTTCCGGGAACCGACGTTACAATGGCCCGTTTCTCCTGAAGAAGCGTATTGAGAAGACTGGACTTCCCCACATTGGGCTTTCCGGCTATGAGTACCGACACTCCATCCCGGAGCACCCTCCCCTCATCGAACCCGTCCAGAAGCTCTTCGATCATGTCGAGAGCCTTCCGTACCTTTACCTCGATCTCGACCTGGGCAGCCGGATCGATTTCCTCCTCGGGAAAATCAATGTACGCCTCAACAAGGGCCAGGCCGTGCCGAAGGAGACTCCGCACTTCGTTGAGCCGCTCCGAAAGCCTCCCCTCACGCTGGTGTTGGGCCAAAGAGAGTGCCGCTTCTGTCTTGGAGCGGATAACATCGATGATGGACTCAGCCTGAACCAGATCGATCCTGCCATTAAGAAACGCACGCCGCGTAAACTCTCCCGGCTCGGCTAAACGCGCACCACACCGAAGCACCGCATCCAGCACCCGCCTGGTAACCAGGTAGCCGCCATGACACTGGATCTCCAGGACATCCTCCATGGTGTAGGAACGGGGCGCCACCATAAGGACCGCCATCACCTCATCAACGGTCTCCCCCGTGTCGGGGTCCTGCACGGCACCATAATAAAAACGGTGACTCTCGAAGTCACCGTTCTTGTTGCCCCGCCGCACCAGCCGTCGGGCCAGGGCAGGGGCATCGGGACCGCTCACGCGGATGACCCCGATCCCCCCCTCGCCCACCGGCGTGCCTATGGCCGCTATGGTATCTTCAAAATACATGGTGTTCCTATTTTGCCTCGGCCGCTGCAATGCTCTTGTTGATATAGTACTGCTGAACAATGGTCAGCACGTTGTTCACGAGCCAGTAGAGGACAAGCCCGGAAGGGAAGTTCAGGAACATGAAGGTGAAGACAACGGGAAGTGCCATCATCATCTTCTGCTGCATCGGATCCATCTGTGATGGGGTCATCTTCTGCTGGATCACCATGGTAACACCCATGATAATCGGAGTCACGTAGTAGGGATCCTTGCCGGCGAGGTCCTGAATCCAGAGCATGAACGGCGCATGCCGCAGTTCGATGGAAAACATGAGCGCCTTGTAGAGGGCGAAAAACACCGGAATCTGAACCAGCATGGGGAGGCAGCCACCAACCGGGTTCACCTTATGGGTCTGGTAGAGCTGCATGATAGCCTTGTTCATGGCATCGCGGTCGTTTTTGTACTTTTCCCGCAGCTCTGCCATTTTCGGCTGAAGCTTCTGCATTTCCTTCATGGACTTGTAGCTGGAATGGGTCAGGGGATAGAAAATAATCTTAATGATAACCGTGATGATGATGATGGCGATGCCGTAGTTATGGACGTACTTGTAGAAGAACTTGAGGCTGTGGAGGAGCGGCTTGGCCAGCATGGCGAACCAGCCGAGATCAATGGCCCGCTCCAGGCTGTTCCCCTGCCCCTTGAGGATGTCCAGGTCCTTAGGACCGAAGTAGAGGCGATAGGCGACGGATTTAGTTTCGCCAGGGTTCAAGGATGTTTCCGGCGCGGTTATGGTGTTCTCAAGCATCCCCCGCGGGGTACTGCGGACTGCGGCCGAAGCGATGCTCCCCCCCTGGGCCATCACCGCCGAGAGGAAATACTTGTCGGCAAAGCCACTCCACTGGGGGGCGCTGTAGCTCTTACCCTGGCCTGCCAGGTCCTTGATTTTCTCTTGCGTGAGCTTGTCCTGGGCAAAGGTGGCCGGTCCGAAGGTCTCGAAGCGGGTCTCCTTGGCCCTGGGCACTGCCGGATAGGTCATAACGGTCTGAATTGCCGCGCCAGCCCGGGCCGCGCCGGAATTGGCCGTTTGATAGGCCAAATCGATACCGTAGTTCCCACCCAGGAAGGTATAAACCTTGCGGACCGTGACGCCGGCAGGCGAGATCCAGGTGAAGCTCAGTTCCTTCTTCTCTCCTGCCCCGACGGCCAGGGAGTCGGCACTCGGCACGAAGAGGGCCGAGGGATCGAGGCCAATGCCGGCAGCCCGGGTGGAGAGGGTGTAAGCGGACGGGTCGCGCTCTTCCACAAGGGTTACGTGTTTCCCTTGGGTATCGGCGGTTTCCCGATATTTTTTCAGGACAAGACGGGTAAGGCTCCCCCCTTGAGTCGAAAAGACCGCAGTATAATCAGGGGTATCGACGGTGATATCCTTCAGCGGGGCGCTGACTGCCGTAGCAGCCACAGGGACGGCAGCCGCAACTGGTGGAACCGTCGCCGGAGCCGCAGTGGTCTGGGCACTGGTCACTGCCTGCTGAGAAGTGGTGGCCGGGGTCTCCTTCTTCGGCGGCGGAAAGAGGGCCGTATATCCGTAAAAGAAGAGAATAGAGAGTACAACCGCAATCAAAGCCCTTTTTTCCATGTCAGCTCCTGATGGATGATTACTTTACGGGATCGTAGCCACCGGGGTGGTACGGATGACATTTTGCTATTCGCACGACACTGTACCACAGTCCCTTGAAAAGACCGTGCTTCATGAGCGATTCCTTGGCATAGGTTGAACAGGAGGGATAGAAACGGCAGGTGGGTCCCATAAGGGGCGAAAGGTAACGCTGGTAGATGCCGATGATCTTTATGAGAATCTTCAGCATGATCGTGTAACGCCCGTGAGGCGCTCCACCGCCCGGTCCAGCTCCTGGCATATTCCGCGGTAGTCGAGCTTCTCAGCTCCCCTCCGGGCGATAATATTGATATCGAGGGGAGGAAACAGCGCTTTGTGGAGACGGTAATACTCTCTTACAAAGCGCTTTATCCGGTTGCGGGTCACCGCATTGCCAACCTTGCGGCTCACGGTTATTCCTATCCGGCAGACAGAGCCCGGGCCTGTTGTCCAAAGAACGAGAAAACAGGGGGTATTTATTTTACGCGCCCCATCCGAAAGTCTGAGAAAATCAGCCCGCTTCAGCAGGCGTTCGTCTTTGGTAAACGTGAACAGAGGAATCTCCCCCGCTCCATTAGTTCGCTTCCCGATGCCGGAAGTCAAACGAAGGATTACTTGCTGGCGATGGTTACCGCAAGGCGCTTACGTCCCCTGGCACGACGACGCTTTATAACGAGTCTGCCGTTCTTGGTGGACATCCGGACACGGAAACCGTGGGTCCGCTTCCGGGAAGTGTTACTCGGCTGAAAAGTCCTTTTCATATGCTATCTCCCTGAATCAGTGACATTTAGCTTATTATGCAAAGAAGTATCTTTAATCACAGCGGCCTTTTTCTGTCAAGTATAAATTTACCTGCATACGGTACATTTGGCCTTGCAAACGACACATTCCTCTGCTAGTCTCCACTATCCTGAGGCTATGTCCAGCATTCGCGAATCATTTGTTTTTCCGCTCGTAACTCTTCAATTCATCTACAAAAATCCGGTTATAAACATCTGTTGACAAACATGTGAATAACTGGTCCCCGAGATCGTTCATTTATGGAAGACGTTTGGCTCCAGGCACAATCCAATCTGGCCAAGGTACTCACACACCAGACATATACCACTTGGATAGAGCCGATCCGGTTTGCAGGAAGCCGGAATAATACTCTTCTTCTGGAAGCACCGAATCTGTTTATCCGGGAAAGGGTCAGGGAAAGCTACCTTCCCATGATTCTGGAATCGGTTCGTTCCCTCACCGACTCGCACTTTCAGGTCGAACTCCAGATTGCGGCAAAAACCCAGGAAAAAACCCCTAAAAGCTCTCGAAAGACGAATTCCGGCAGCGAGCTCCAAGAGGTAGATCCGGAAAAACCCGCGCCGGTCGAGTTCTCCACTAACCTGAACACCAAATACACGTTCGAGACCTTCGTCTGCGGCGGCAGCAACCAGTTCGCCCATGCGGCAGCCCAGTCCGTGGCCAACAATCCGGCCGGCAAGTATAATCCACTATTCATATATGGCGGGGTGGGTCTCGGGAAGACCCACCTTCTGACGGCCATCGGCAACCAGGTTCTGGCCAAGAACCGCAAGGCAAGGGTTTGTTTCTATACCTCAGAGAAGTTTATGAACGAACTCATCAACTGCCTCCGGTACCAGAAGATGGACCAGTTCAGGAACAAATTCCGCAAGATGGATCTCCTCCTCATCGATGACATTCAGTTCATCGCCGGCAAGGAACGGACCCAGGAGGAGTTTTTCCACACCTTCAATGCCCTTTACGAGTCGCACAAGCAGATCGTGGTAACTTCGGACAAGTTTCCCAAGGACATTCCAGGACTGGAGGAGCGGCTTCGTTCCCGCTTCGAGTGGGGCCTCATAGCCGACATCCAGCCACCGGACACTGAAACAAAGATAGCCATCCTCAGGAAAAAAGCTGAAGCGGACGGTATTCTTCTGCCCGACGAAGTGGCTCTTTTCCTGGCCTCCAGCGCCAGTACCAACGTGCGGGAACTGGAAGGAATGCTGATTCGTCTGGGAGCGGTATCAAGCCTCACCGGAAAAAACATTACTCTCGACATGGCCCGTGAAGTTCTGAAAGACATCATCGTCGATAAGACTAAAGAAGTTTCCGTAGAGATGATTCAAAAATACGTTGCCGACCACTTCAATATCAAGGTGGCTGATCTCAAGTCGGACAAGCGAACAAAGGCTCTCGTGGTTCCGCGGCAGATAGCAATATATCTGTGCCGGGACATGACAAAGGCCTCATATCCCGATATTGGCGACAAATTCGGAGGAAAAGACCATTCCACCATCATTCATTCCGTAAAAAAGGTGGACAAGCTTCTCACTCAGGATTTTGAATTGAAAAATACTATTGAAACCCTGCGCAAGGGACTGTTGAGCTGAACTTGATAAACCTGTGGATGGTTTTGCATGTTATAAACAGCCAGGCCGCTGTTATGATGCAGCCTGGTGAAAACCGGATTTGAATCAACATTAAACGAGATGTAAAAAACATTAAACTTCGGGTGGTTGTGGTGTTATCCACCAATTCACAGCCACTATTACTTTTACTGAACTAAAAAAAAGAATAATCATACTAAACTGCGTTGTTGAAAAGGAGGAGCGATGGAATTCAAAATCGACAAGGAAACCTTCCTACGGGCTCTTCAGAAAATCCAGGGTATCGTCGAAAAAAGAAATACCATGCCTATCCTCTCTAACGTCCTGATAGAGGCGTATGCCGACCGGATCGAACTGACGGCTACGGACCTGGAAGTTGGAATGAAAAGCTCCTACGGAACCACCGTGACCAGGGAAGGACGGATAACCGTTGCGGCCAAAAAACTCTATGAAATCGTAAAGGAGTTGCCGGAGGAAATAATTTCATTTTCCACCAAGGAAAACGACTGGGTGGAAATTCGCTGCGGAAAAGCTCATTTCAGCATCGTCGGACTCTCGCCTGAAGAGTTTCCCTACTTCCCTAAAGTGAACGAGGAAAGCCTCATCCGGATCGAAGGCGCACTTCTGGCCGACATGATTGAAAAGACTTCCTACGCCATCTGTTTCGACGAGACTAAATACAATCTTAACGGCATTTTCGTTAAGGCCACCGTCGAAGACGATAAGCCGATCCTGAGGATGGTAGCCACTGACGGGCACCGGCTTTCCATTGCCGAAAAGGAGTTCCATGGCGCAGTCGGGCCTGAAATGGCTAAGGGAGTAATTTTCCCTAAAAAAGGTATCTTCGAGCTCAAAAAAATCAGCGAAGAGGAATCGACCGAACTGGCCCTCGGTTTCATGGACAACAGCGCCGTGATAAAGAAAGGGAATACCGTAGTGGTAATGCGGCTTGTGGATGGTGAGTTTCCCGACTACACCCGCGTAGTGCCGGTGGCCAACGACAAGATCGTCACGGTGGCGCGGGATCCTTTCCTTCACTCCCTGCGCCGGATGTCGATCCTTTCCAGCGAAAAGTTCAAGGGTATCCGGATGGAGATCAACGGCGAGCAGATGATCATTTCCTCCAGCAACCCGGAGCTTGGGGAAGCATCGGAGGAACTGGAAGCCTCCTACAGCGGTCCTCCCCTCTCCATCCGTTTCAATGCCAAGTACCTCCTTGACGTTCTTGCCGTACTCAACGAAAGCGATGTAGCTTTGGTTCTGCGCGATGAACTCTCTCCGGCAATCGTTAAACCTGCCGCAATGGACGGCTTCACTGCGGTGATCATGCCGATGCGCCTGTAGAAACCGTAACCGGCATGCCATGGAAGGCAAAGGCCGCTCCCCGGGAGAGGCCTTTTGCCGTTCTTTCGGCCAAAGAATCACCATGTTTGTAACGAAGATACAAATCAGTACCTTCAGGAACATAGCCAGGGCGGATATCGTCTTCGACAGGCGCCTGAATGTATTTTACGGCGCCAACGGTCAAGGAAAGACGTCGGTTCTCGAAGCAATCTATCTGCTGGGAACCATGAAATCGTTCCGCCTGGCCAAGACTCCCGATCTAGTTACCTGGAACGCTTCCCATGCACTGCTGCGGGGGTGGGCCGAACGGGATGGAGTCGGCAGGGAAATTGCGCTTTACCTGGGGAAGGAAGGGAGAAAAGCCAGGGTCGATCAGAAACCGGTGACCCGCCTGGCTGATTTTTTCGGCAATGTCAATGCCGTGGTATTTTCTCCGGAGGAGATCGCCATGGCCCGTAGCGGCCCTGATCTCCGCCGCCGCTACCTTGACCGGGCCATCTTCAGCGGCGACCTGGGATATCTGCTCCTTCACCACGAGTATCACCGGCTTCTCAAGCAGCGCAATGCCCTGCTGAAACGGGGCAGCCGGGATGGGTTGGACATATGGACCGGCCAGTTGGCCGAAGCCGGTACCCGGCTTATGATGAAACGAATGGAGTACCTGGCCGAAGTAGAACCGTTGGTACAGCGTTTTTACCGGGATATTGCCGGGTGCGATGAAGAGGCTGGACTGGCCTTTCGTCCCCATCTTACGAGCCCCGAACGGGTTGCCGGAGAGGGAAACGGCGCCTTGCTGGCTCTCTTTGAAGCCCATGAAGCCGAGGAACTCCGCCGGGGAACCACCGTGGTTGGTCCCCATCGGGATGATGTGGACTTCGTCCTGAATGGCCGGGTGCTCCGCACCCATGGCTCCCAGGGGCAGCAACGCAGCTTTGTCCTGGCCCTCAAGATGGCCGAGATAGAGTACCTGGAGCGGCTGAACGGAGCCCCGCCGGTGCTGCTGCTGGATGACATATCGTCGGAGCTGGATCCGCAGCGCAACGAAAATCTCATGACCTTCCTCCGGGAAAAGCGGATGCAGGTCTTTATCACCACCACCGATGTTTCAACCCTCCGCCTGGCGGGGATTGCAACCCATGCGTCCTTTCACGTTTCACGTGGAACGGTAACGCCTTTATAGAGGGAGAAGTATGGCTGACGAACTGAACAACGATTACGGAGCGGACAAGATCAAGGTCCTTGAGGGGCTCGAAGCTGTTCGCAAGCGCCCCGCCATGTACATCGGCTCGACTTCGAGCCAGGGGCTCCACCACCTGGTTTACGAGATCGTCGACAACTCCATCGACGAGGCCCTGGCCGGCTATTGCAACGAGGTGAACGTCACCATCCACATGGACGGCTCCATTACGGTGGTGGATAACGGCCGGGGTATTCCCACCGAGATGCATCCCACTGAAGGGAAACCGGCGGCAGAGGTGGCCCTTACGGTTCTCCATGCCGGCGGCAAGTTCGATAACACGTCCTACAAGGTGTCCGGCGGTCTTCACGGCGTCGGCGTTTCGGTTGTTAACGCCCTGTCGAAAAAGCTTGAACTGGGAATTCGCCGGGACGGGAAGGTGTTCCAGCAGTCCTATGCCTTCGGAGCGCCGCTGACACCACTGGAAATTGTGGGAGAGACCAAGAAGCGGGGGACCAGGATCACTTTCCTCCCCGATGACACCATCTTCGAGACCACGGAATTCTCCTTCGATGTCCTTTCCCAGCGGTTGCGGGAGCTGGCCTTCCTGAACGCCGGGGTGCGGATCACCATCTCCGACGAGCGGGAAGAGGGTAAACACCACGACTTTCACTACGAGGGTGGAATCGTCTCCTTCGTGGAGTACCTGAACAAGAACCGCACTCCCCTCCACCAGAAGCCGGTATTTTTTAAGGGCGAGAAGGCGGGGATCGACATGGAGATTGCCTTCCAGTACAACGACTCCTACGACGAGAAGGTCTTCACCTTTGCCAACAACATCAACACCCACGAGGGGGGTACTCACCTTGTGGGGTTCCGGGCGGCGCTCACCCGCTCCATGAACTCCTACGCCGCGGCCAACGAGCTCATGAAGAAGGAGAAGGTTTCCATCTCCGGAGAGGACCTGCGTGAGGGGCTCACGGCGGTCATATCCGTGAAGATCCCCCAGCCCCAGTTCGAGGGGCAGACCAAAACCAAGCTGGGCAACTCCGAGGTGAAGGGGTACGTGGAATCCCTCATGAACGAGCAGTTGGCGGTTTTCCTGGAAGAGAACCCCAAGATTGCCAAGGACATCATCGGCAAATCCATCGAGGCGGCCCGGGCCCGGGAAGCGGCCCGCAAGGCCCGGGAACTGACCCGGCGCAAGGGGGCCCTGGACATCTCCAGCCTCCCAGGCAAGCTGGCCGACTGCCAGGAGCGGGACCCGGCCCTCTGTGAGCTCTACCTCGTCGAGGGTGATTCCGCCGGCGGCTCCGCCAAGCAGGGACGGGACCGGAAGTTCCAGGCGATCCTCCCCCTGAAGGGTAAGATCCTCAACGTGGAGAAGGCCCGCTTCGATAAGATGCTCTCCTCCCAGGAGATCGGCACCCTCATCACTGCCCTGGGGACCAGCATCGGCAAGGAAGACTTCGACGTGGCCAAGCTCCGCTACCACCGGATCATCGTCATGACCGACGCCGACGTGGACGGCTCCCACATCCTGACGCTGCTCCTCACCTTCTTCTTCCGGCAGATGCCGGAGGTGGTGGAGCGGGGGCATCTCTACATCGCCCAGCCGCCGCTCTACAAGGTGAAGCG
This sequence comes from uncultured Geobacter sp., assembly GCA_964490805.1. Taxonomy (GTDB): domain Bacteria; phylum Desulfobacterota; class Desulfuromonadia; order Geobacterales; family Geobacteraceae; genus Geobacter. Next base: position 104,848 of record CAZBEB010000006.1, on the reverse strand, counting down.
GGGGCGCAAGGAGCTCTACCTGCGCAACGAGGCGGCCATGCAGGCCTACCTCCTGGAGGAGGGGACCGAAGACATGGTCCTCTTTCTGGAGAATGGCGAGAAGACTTACAGCGGTAAGCAGATCATCCCGATCCTCAAGCAGCTGGTGGAATATCGCACCATCCTGGACAAGGTGGTGCGCAAGGGGATCAACGAGGAACTGATCCGGGTGCTGCTGCGCCTTGGCGTCAAGGCCGGCATCGAGGACATGGAGCAGCTGGTTCCATACCTGGCAAACATATCAAAGGTCTATAACGGCGGCGACTTCAGTCCCCTGGACGACGGGCGGGTCATCGTGCGCCTCGGCAACCTCAGGATAGCACTGGACCAGCACACCCTCGACCTCATCAGCTCCTACGAGTACGGTCTCTTGGTGGAAAGTTTCCGGAGGGTGCGGGAACTGTTCGGCGACGGCAGCGCCGTGGTCTCCAGTGAGGGGAAAGAGCTCTTCACCACCACCATCGGGCTCGATCTCCTCTCCTTCTTCATGGACAGCGCCAAGAAGGGGCTCTCCATCCAGCGCTACAAGGGTCTCGGCGAGATGAACCCGGATCAGCTCTGGGAGACGACCATGAACCCGGAGAACCGGACACTGCTCCAGGTAAAGATCGAGGATGCCATCGAGGCCGACACCATCTTCACCATACTCATGGGCGACCAGGTGGAGCCCCGCCGGGACTTCATCGAAAAGAACGCCCTGAACGTGTCGAACCTTGACATTTGATATCTGATACTACGTTGATCAATCCGAGGAACAAGAATGCTTGAACATACCCTGAACAAGACAGCCGTTAACATCGAAGACGAGATGAAACGCTCGTACATGGACTACGCCATGAGCGTCATCATCGGCCGGGCCCTCCCCGACGTGCGGGATGGCCTGAAGCCGGTGCACCGGCGCTGCCTCTACGCCATGTACGACATGGGGAACGATTACAACAAGCCCTACAAGAAATCGGCCCGGGTGGTCGGGGACGTGATCGGTAAGTACCACCCCCACGGCGACACGGCTGCCTACGACACCATCGTCCGGATGGCCCAGGACTTCTCCCTCCGCTACCCCCTGGTGGATGGGCAGGGGAACTTCGGCTCCGTGGACGGCGACTCTCCGGCGGCCATGCGTTACACCGAGATCCGGATGGAACATCTGGCCCACGAGCTCCTGAACGACCTGGAGAAGGAGACCGTGGATCTGGGGTTCAACTACGACGGCTCCCTCACGGAGCCACTGGTGCTCCCCTCCAAGTTCCCTAACCTGCTGGTGAACGGCTCCTCCGGCATTGCCGTCGGTATGGCCACCAACATCCCGCCCCACAACCTTACGGAGGTGATAGACGGGATTGTCGCCACCATCGAGAACCCGAACATCAGCTTCGAGGAACTCCTGGCCCTGGTCCCCGGCCCCGACTTCCCCACTGGCGGGTTCATCTACGGCCGGGAGGGAATCCTCCAGGGGTACCGGACCGGCCGGGGCATCGTCCAGATGCGGGCCCGGGCCAGCGTCGAGACCCACAAGAAGACTGAGCGCCAGTCCATTGTCGTCACCGAGATTCCCTACCAGGTGAACAAGGCGAACCTTATCACCAAGATCGCTGAGCTGGTGCGGGAGAAGAAGCTGGAGGGGATCAGCGACATCCGTGACGAATCCGACCGGGACGGGATGCGGATCGTCATTGATCTCAAGCGGGACGAGAATCCCCAGGTTATCCTGAACCACCTCTACAAGCAGACCCAGATGCAGACCTCCTTCGGCATCAACATGCTCGCCATCGTGGCGGGACGGCCGAAGGTCCTGACCCTGCGGGACGCCATCGTCCACTTCATCGACCACCGTCGGGAGATCGTCACCCGGCGCACCATCTTCGACCTCAAGAAGGCCGAGGCCAGGGCCCACATTTTGGAAGGTCTCAAGATCGCCCTTGACTGGCTCGATGCGGTCATCGAGCTTATCCGCGCCTCCAAAAACCCCGACGAGGCGAAAAACGGCCTCATGGCCGGCAACTTCTCCGACCCCAACTTCCTGCAGAAGCTCGGGATTGAAGGGGCATCCTTCACCACCAGCGTCCAGCTCTCGGACAAGCAGGCCCAGGCGATTCTCGAGATGCGCCTCCAGCGCCTGACCGGTCTCGAACGGGAGAAAATTCTCAACGAGTACGCCGACATCCTCAAGTACATCGCCCGGCTGAAGGAGATTCTCGCCTCCGAGGCGGAGATCCTTGCCATCATCGTGGGCGAGTTGCGGGAGATCAAGGAGCGGTTCGGCGACGAGCGCCGCACCGAGATCGTGGACCGGAGCGCCGAGATATCCCTGGAGGACACAATTGTCGAAGAGGACGTGGTGGTCACCGTCTCCCACACCGGCTACATCAAGCGGACCGCCGTCTCCCAATACCGCTCCCAGCGCCGGGGGGGCAAGGGGAAGACCGGCATGAAGACCAAGGAAGAGGATTTCGTCGAACATCTCTTCGTCGCCTCCAGCAAGGACTTCATGATGTTCTTCACCGATTCTGGCCGGGTCTACTGGCTCAAGGTCTACGAGATCCCCGAAGGGGGCCGGGCGACCCGGGGCAAGGCCATCGTCAACCTTCTGAACCTCCAGGCCGGCGAACAGATCACGGCCATTCTCTCGGTGAAGGAATTCGACGAGGAGCGGAACATCCTCATGGCGACCCGGCTCGGCGTCGTGAAGAAGAGCCCCCTCAGGGAGTACGCCAACATCCGCAGCGGCGGCATCATCGCCGTAAATCTGGACGATGGCGACAAGCTCATCGCCGTGGCCCTCACCGACGGTCGCCAGGATGTCCTCCTGGCCTCCAGGAACGGCAAGTCGATCCGCTTCCACGAGGAGGGCGCCCGCCCCATGGGACGGGTCTCCCGCGGGGTGCGGGGGATGACCCTGGAGGACGACGATGTAGTGATCGGCATGGAGGTCATCAACCCCAGCGCCACCGGCTCCACCATCTTCACCGTCACCGAGAACGGCTTCGGCAAGCGGACCGAACTGGACGAGTACCGGGTCCAGAGCCGCGGCGGCAAGGGGATCATCACCATCAAGACCACGGAGCGCAACGGTTGCGTGGTGGACATCATGCAGGTGACCGACGAAAACGACCTCATGCTCATCACCGACCAGGGGAAAATCCTCCGGATACCGGTGGCACCCTTCTCGGTCATCGGCCGCAACACCCAGGGGGTGAGGCTCATGACCGCCGAGCAGAACGAGCGGATCGTGGCCGTGGCCAGACTGGCCGAAAAGGATGAAGGGGACGAAGGTAGTGATGACGAACAACCCGAGGTGGAGGTTGTCGAGGAGTAGCCGCGGCGGATCCTGCCCGTGACCGGTTGAGAGATTTAACCGGTCGCGGTCCCCGGTCCCCGGTCCCCGCTTATGAAAAGTAATCGAAGTATCGACACGAGCCTCAGGGAGCGCCATACCATCCTGAACTTCCTGGAGCAGCTGACGAAGGAGAACGTCAGCGCCGATGAGCTGACCGAGATAGGCACCACCCTTCGCGCAGCGGGACGGCGCGCCCTGTCTCCCCTCTTCCGCCGTCTCTGGCGGGAAAAAGACGGTGCGGTCATCTCCAGGTATACCTTTCTCCTCAGTTTTTTCGAGGATGACGGCTGGCTGGAACAGCTCATTCAGCTCGCCCTGACCCGAAAGGATCTGGAAGAGCCGGGACGGCTGGCCCTCATCCATGCCCTGGCCGGGTATGGCGTGGATGTTTCGGTCCCCCCCTTCACTCGAGCCATGGGGAGTGGCGGATCGCTGCGAACAACGCTCCCCCGCCTTCTTGACCGGGGTGAGGATGGGCTGATAGTCTTCATGGAGGAATTTGCCGCCTACTCCCTGGAGGCCCAGAAAACCATCGTCCGTGAGTTGAGTTTTGTGGATGATCCCCGCGTGGTGGATCTCTTCGGCGTTCTCCTGGCGTTCGATGAGCCCGATACCCACCGGGAGGTCGTGGAGACCCTCGGCAGGGTGAGGTTTCCCGGCGCCGCGCGACTGCTCCGGCACTATCTGTATGAAGCGTCCGGCAACAATCGGCTTCTGGCCGAGCGGAGTTTGCGACGTTTGGGGTTCCTGGGACTCGATACGGGTGACGATGGGCCGGAGCGGCAGTTTCCGTTCCATTCATCCTGGGCAAGCCCTCCCGATGTTTCCGGCCTCAGCTGCCTCCTCGTTGCGCGCTGGTCGGAGGAGGACAAGCTTGATATCCTTTTCATGGAGCTCCACGAAACCGACGGCTTGCGGGATGCCTGGGGGTGGAGCGGCCTGACGCCGGACGAATACGGTGATATTCTTCGGGAAAACGCCGTGGAAGAAACTCTGGTGGCGGTGGATTCCGGATACGTTGCCGAACTGGTGGGGGATAGCCTTGAGCGGAGTCACGCAGCGGGCTTTTATCTCCCCCCCGAGTTCTATGTGCGGCAGCGGATATTTGCCGGCATTGACCTGACTCCCCGTTCCTACATCCCGCATTTCGAGGGGATTGATCTGGATACGGCGGATGATCCGTCACTCGTTGCCGGGAGTGCCGCACTTCTGGATGACGGTTATTTTGACGGATGGTTCTTTTTCGACAGCCGGACCAGGCTGCTGGCCGAGGAACTGGAGCAACTGGGGGACGACCCCTTTGCCAGGGAGGACGAGCCGGCCGCTGAACGCTTTCTTGAACGCTGGTGCCGCCAGGACGTGGTGCCGCGCCTGGAGCGCATTGTCCGGCGGCTACTTCTCACGGCCGACCTCATGGTTCGCTCCGGCAGGGATAAGCGGCTTGTGGCACAAACCCTGGCCGTTGCCGTGAGCCTTTCCCGGGGAACCGTGCCTCCCCATCGGCACCCGTTCCTGCGCCGCTGGCTTCTGGAGCTGATCGGCATGGTACGGGATGCCAGGGCCGAAGGGTACCAGTTTCCCCCCACTCCCTGGGATGACGAGGAGGGGGAGTGGGATTGAGAGAAAAACAGATGAGCGAGGGACTGTCCATGGGTGAAAAAATCGGTGTCATCGGTGCGGGTAGCTGGGGAACGACCCTGGCGAATCTTCTGGCGAAAAAGGGTCTGGACGTAACCCTCTGGGCCTACGAGCCGGAGCTGGTTGCCGAGATGCGCGCCACGCGGGTCAACACCCTGTTCCTCCCCGGTGTGGAGCTTTCCCCCAACCTGGCCTTCACCAACTCCTTCCCGGAGGCGGCAGAGGGGAAGGATGCGCTGGTCCTCGTTTCCCCTTCCCAGGTCATGCGCAGCGTCCTTGCCCAGCTTGTGCCACTTCTCCGGCCGGGGGTAACCCTGGTGAACGCCTCCAAGGGGATTGAGCTCGACACGCTCATGACCATGGACCAGGTTTGCGCTGCTGTCCTTCCCCCGGAGATTGCCACCCGCTTCTGCGTTCTCTCTGGTCCAAGCTTCGCCCGTGAGGTGGCCCAGGAGATGCCGACTGCGGTGGTGGCGGCCTCCGCCGATCAGGAAGCGGCGTCCCTGGTGCAGCGGCTCTTTACCACCCCTTATTTCCGGGTTTACACCAATAGCGATGTGGTGGGAGTCGAGATCGGCGGAGCCCTCAAGAACGTTATCGCCCTGGCTGCGGGGATCTCCGACGGCCTGGGGCTCGGCCACAACACCCGGGCCGCCCTCATCACCCGCGGGCTTGCCGAAATGAACCGCCTGGGCCGCGCCATGGGAGCCGACCCGACCAGCTTCGCCGGGCTTGCGGGGATGGGAGATCTGGTCCTCACCTGCACCGGCGACCTTTCCCGCAATCGGACCGTCGGGATGAAGCTTGGCCAGGGGATGAGTCTTGCCGAAATCCTCGGTGAGATGCGGATGGTTGCCGAGGGAGTGAAAACCGCAGAGTCGGCCTGGCGCCTTGCCGGCCGGATGGGGGTCGATATGCCCATCACCGAGAAGGTTTACCAGGTGCTCTACGAGGACAAGCCTGCCCGCCAGGCCGTGCTGGAACTCATGACTCGTGACCCGAAGGCGGAGCAGGGGTAGGGCTGGATTTAGCCAGCGCCCCCCGGAGGGTGTGCAATGAAACTGCGCCTTGCCATCAGAAATAAGCTGTTCCTGGCCATTTTGCTCATTCTCTTTGTATCCTACGCCATTCTCATCCAGACAACCGTCACCAGCATCAACGCTTCCCTTGAAGACCACCTGGCCAGGGAGCTCTCGGCGACTCTGCACTACGCCAAGGACCAGTATTCCGCCCGTGCTGAACAGATGAAGGCGGCCCTTATGCTCCCCGCTTCGGCGCAGCCGGTTAAAGACCGGATGGCCGGGAGGGACAGGGCTTGGCTCCGGGATGCCGCCCGGAGATGGCAGAAGAACCTTCCCCTTGCCGAACTTTTACTCTTCGTTGACTCTCGCCGCGAGGTCTTGGCGAGCTGGAGCGAGTCGGAGCCGCGGGACACCGGTGAACTTGCTTCCATCGTGAAACGGTCCCTGCGGGAAAAACAACCGGTCATCGCCACCGAGCTGGTGAGCACCGGGTTTCTCTGCAGTGCCGGAATTCGGGAGTTCTGTTCCGATCAAGCTTCTCCCGGCGATGACGGCATGGTAATGATCACGGTTGTCGTCCCGGTGTTTGCCGCCGGCGGAGAGCCCCTGGGCGCCATCATTGCCGGCGACGTCATCGAGCGGGATGTCAGGCTGTCGGGCCACGTGCAGGACATCTTCGGCAAACAGGTCATGGTGGCCGTAAGCCGGGGAAACATGATTGCCCCGGCAAGCGTCAATCCTTCCTTCCCCTACCCTGCCGCCATCGCCCCTAAAATCCTTGCCAAACTTGAGCGGGGCATGTCGTTCGGCGGTGAAGCCTCCATCGGCGGCAAAATTTACAAGACCGCCTTCGATCCCCTCACCAACAGCCGCGGCGATTTTGTGGGCTCCCTTTATGTCGCCCTTTCCCGCGACGATTTCAAGGGGATACTCCAGAGCAGCTTGCGAAACATCTTCGCTTCAGCTGCCATCGGCATAGTCCTTACTTTCTTCATTGCCTTCTTCGTGGCCCGCAGATTGACCATGCCCGTCAAGGCCCTTGCGGACGGCGTGCGGATGATTGAAGGCGGAGATCTGAGACAGCGGGTGGATGTGAGCGCTTCAGACGAGCTCGGGGAGCTTGGGGATGCTTTCAACCGCATGGCCCTTAGTCTTGAGGAGCGGGACCGGACTATTCGCGCCACGGCCCATGAGCAGGAGGCGCTCAATCGCAGGCTCCAGGAGATGAACGAGCTTCTGGAGAAGCGGGTGAGCGAGCGAACCGCCGCCCTGCAGATGGAGATGGGGCGTCTGGAGGCGATCATTACCGGCATGGTCGAAGGTATCGCGGTCACCGACAGGGATGGAAAGATTATCCTGTTCAATCCCGCGGCCCAGCGGATATTCGAGATGGTCCCCCACCGCGTGCTGGGTCAGCGGCTCGAACAGCTCTGCTCAACGGGGGAATTCTGCCCCCTGGTGGAATATTTCCGCACCATGAGGGAAAACAACGACCTGACTGCCCGCCGGGATGTGCCGCTGGCCGTGAAGGGGAAAAAGCTGCTGATCAACCTTTCCCCCATCGTCGACATGGGAGGTACCCTGGCCGGTGTCGTCATGTCGGTGCGGGATGCGACCGCCGAGGAAAAGGTGGACCGGATGAAGACCGAATTCATTTCCGCCGTTTCCCATGAGCTGAAAACTCCCCTTACGTCCATCAAGGGATCGCTCCAGTTCATCCATGACCGGGGAAACGGGGTCGGCGAAGTGGAGGGAGAGCTTCTCACTGTCTGCCTCCGCAACACCGATCGGCTGATCAGCTTGGTGAACGATATTCTGGACATTGCCCGCATCGAATCGGGAGGACTGGAATTTTCCCTGGTGCCCCAGGATGTGCCGGCTCTTGTTGCCAATTCCATCAAGGAGCTGACGGCATTTTCCCAGGAGAATGAGGTTGTTGTCGAAAACCGCTGCGACGACGGCCTTCCCCCCATTTACGGCGACCGGGAGCGCCTGGTGCAGGTACTGGTCAACCTGATTTCCAATGGGATTAATTTTTCTCCCCCCGGCGAACAGGTGGTGGTAACGGCGAAGCGGACGGCAAATTACGTGGCGATTTCCGTGGCAGACCGGGGGCGGGAGATCCAGTGGTCGGACCGGGACAAACTGTTCAAGAAATTTCAGCAGATGAACGACCCCGAAAGCCGTCTGCGTGGTGGGACGGGGCTGGGACTGGCCATTTGCAAGGAGATTGTTGAGCGGCACCATGGTAGAATCTTTTATAGCGAGGGGAGCGAAGGCGGGAACGTCTTTACCTTCACGGTCCCCGTCTACGAGGAACAATCATGAACGACGCCAGGATTCTCATTGTCGATGACGAAGCTGATATCGCCCTCATCCTGAAGCTTCAGCTGGAGGACGCCGGGTACCGCACGACCCGCGCCCGGGATGGCCTGGAGGCCCTGGAGGTCCTGGGCCGTGAAAGCTTCGATCTGGTTCTCCTGGATATCCGGATGCCGCGACTGGATGGCATAGAGGTGCTGGAGCGCATCAGGATCGATTGGCCGGAGATGGTGGTGGTGATGATGACCGCCCATGGCAGTGAGGATATTGCTGTTGAGGCCATGAAGAAAGGGGCGGTGGACTACATCTCCAAGCCTTTCTCCTCCGACGACATGAAGAAACGGGTGGAGCGGGCGATCCAGTACAACCGGACGCGGCTCGAAAACGAGCGGCTGCAACGGGAGGTGGAGGAGGAGCGCCGTAAAATGGAGGCGATTCTCCACGGCATGGCCGAAGCCCTCATCGCCGTGGACCGGCAGGGGCTTGTCATGAGCATCAATCGCACTGCCGCAGCACTTTTCGGGATCGATCCGGCAGCGGTCAACTCCCGCCCCGTGGAAGAGCTCATTGCCACCTCCCTCCCTTCCGGCGGGCTCCCCTGCCGCAAGGTGCTCGCCACCGGCGAGCCCTGCCTGGACGTGGCCTACGAACTGGTCTTGCCGGGGAGCGTCGTGCCGGTGCTTTCCAGTGCTTCCCCCCTGGTGAACGCCGCCGGTGAAATGATCGGCAGCGTGGAAATCATCCGCGACATTTCCGCCCTCAAGGCACTGGAGCAGGAGCGGGAGGATTTCGTCAGCATGCTTTCCCACGATTTGAAGACCCCCATCACGGCCATTATCGGCTCCATCGACCTGGTGAAGGATGGGCTGCTCGGCGCGGTGGGCACGGAGCAGAAGTCGTACCTGGAAGCCGCCGTGGAGAGCTGCGCGGAAATGGTGGATATGATCGACACCCTTCTGGACGTGCACCGCTTCGAAGCGGGGCGGATGGTGACCACCAGGGTGGAGGTGGAAGTGGGGCCGCTCCTGCATCGCATCGTCAGCCGGTTCGAGCCGGTGGCGCGCAATAACGGACTTGATCTTGTCCTTACCCTCCCGGAGCATCCCGTCACCTTCGCGGTGGATTCGAAACAGTTCGGGCGTCTCGTGGGGAATCTCCTGTCCAACGCCCTGAAATTCACCGATGAGGGGAGCATCCAGGTGCGGGCGGAGCGCCTGGAGAACGCCGGTGCCGTTGCCGATCGCATTCCCGCCGCGGCCTATCCGCCGGAGAGCATTCCCCGGCATGGGCGCCATATCCTGGTTACGGTGAGCGACACGGGTGCGGGGATACCATCCGATTCCCTCGTCACCATCTTCGACCGCTTCGTCCAGGCCCGGAACCGGAAGATGGGCAAGTCGAGCGGCACCGGCCTTGGCCTCGCATTCTGCCGCAAGGTCATGGATGCCCACCATGGCTTCATCTGGGCGGAGAGCGAACAGGAAAAAGGCAGCACCTTCTCCATGCTCTTCCCGCTGGAGGCAGACTGACCGCTTCCGTTGAGGAACTTTGTCCATGAAGCAGCCATACCACGGCGCACCTTATAGAATTGCAGCTTATTACGCTCTTTTTGCCGGGCTTTGGATACTCTTGTCCGATTGGTTCCTGGGCCTGTTCGTGCGTGACCATGATCTCATGATCAGGGCGGCGACGGTGAAGGGGTGGCTGTTCGTTGCTGTAACCGCCCTTCTTCTCTATGTGATGATCCGGCGTTTTGTCGGGGAGGTAACGCGCCGAGAAGAGCTTTTGCAGGCACGTAACGAGGAGCTCGCAATGGTGGAGGAGGAACTCCGCCAGCAGTTGGACGAGTCCGAGCGCAGCCAGCATGAACTCCGGGAGAGCGAGGAAAACTACCGCCTCCTTTTTTCCAGCAATCCGCACCCCATGTGGATTTACGACCTGGAAACCCTGTCGATCCTTGAAGTGAACGACGCCGCGGTGGCACACTACGGCTACAGCCGCGATGAGTTCCTGTCCATGACGATCAAGGATATCCGCCCCAGCGAGGACGTTGACAAGCTTACGGAGAATGTGGCGCGGGTCACCTCGGGCATCGACCGTGCCGGTGTCTGGCGGCATCGGAAGAAAGACGGTTCCATCATCCATGTGGAGATCACTTCCCACACCATCAATTTTGCCGGAAGCCGCGCCGAAGTGGTTCTATCCAGCGACATTACCGACAGGATGCGGGCCGAGGAGGAGATCCTGCGCCTCAACGCCGACCTGGAGAAGCGGGTGGAGGAGCGGACCGCCGAGCTAGAGCTGGCCAACCGGGAGATGGAGTCCTTCAGCTATTCGGTTTCCCATGACCTGAGGGCGCCGCTGCGCCACATCGACGGCTTCAGCCGGATGCTTCTGGAGGATTACGCCGGCCAGCTCGATTCCCAGGGGAAGGGTTACCTCAACAGGATCTGCGCGGGAGCCAATCGGATGGGACAGCTCATCGACGATCTTCTCCAGCTGTCCTCCGTAAGCCGCAACGAGTTGCAGCGCCGTCCCGTGAATCTCAGCAACATTGCCCGCACCATTGTAACCGAACTTAAGCAGACCGCTCCCGAGCGCGAAGTGGCCTGTGCCATTGCTCCGGGAGTCCGGGCCGTGGGAGACCCCGCCCTTCTGCAGGTCGTCCTCCAGAACCTGCTGGGGAATGCCTGGAAGTACACGGGGAAGGAGGCTCATCCTGTTATAGAGTTCGGGGTTGCTGAAAGGGATGACGCACCGGCTTTCTTCGTGCGCGACAACGGGGTAGGCTTCGACATGGCCCATGTGGGCAAGCTGTTCCATCCCTTCCAGCGGCTCCATGGTGTGGACGAATTCGAGGGTACCGGCATCGGCCTGGCAACGGTGCGCCGGGTGGTTGAGAGGCACGGCGGACGGGTCTGGGCCGAAAGCCGCACCGGAGAGGGAGCTACATTTTATTTTACCCTGGGAGAATTACACTCTCCTGCGAACGATGACAAGGGATAGTCAATGGCGGAAACAAAACTGAAAGTACTGCTGATAGAGGATTCGGAGGATGATGCCTTCCTTCTCCTGAAGGAACTGGAGCGGGGGGGGTATGCGGTTGAGTGTGAGCGGGTACAGACTGGGCCCACCATGAAAAAGGCCCTTGCCGGCCGGGAGTGGGACATTGTCATCTCCGACTACCGGATGCCGCGCTTTTCCGCGCCGTTGGCCCTCAATACCCTCAAGGAAAGCGGTCTAGATCTTCCCTTCATAATTGTCTCGGGGAAAATAGCCGAGGACATGCTGGTGGATGCCATGCGGGCCGGTGCCAATGACTATTTCATGAAGGGGAATCTGTCGCGCCTGATTCCGGCCGTGGAGCGGGAGTTGCGGGAGGCGGCGGAGCGCCGTATCCGGCGCCGGGCCGAGCGGTCGATCCGCCAGGGTAAGATGGAATGGGAAGCGGCCTTCGATACCATCTCGGACCTGGTCCTTCTCACGGACCCTTACAACACGATCATCCGCTGCAACAAGCGGGTCATAGAATATTTCAACGCCACCTACAGCGACATTCTCAACCGGGATATTACCGAGCTTTTCTACGGAAAGCACCAGGCGCCGGAAAGCATCTTCGACCAGTGCACCGAACCCAGAACCAATTGCTCCGATGTGAAGTTTCCCATGTTAACCGGGTGGTACAAGGCCTGCTGTTTCCCCATGCACCCCACCGAACATGAACATGGTTTCGTCTATGTCGTTGAAGATGTAACCAATCGCAAGAAGATGGAAGAAGAGAAGGAGCTCACCACCCAGGAGCTGATCCAGAGCCGCCAGACCCTCCGGGAGAACCTGGAGGAGATGAAGCGGGCCAACATCGAGCTGGGGCGCCTGAACGCCGCCAAGAACACCTTCATCGGCATGGCTTCCCATGAGCTGAAGACCCCCCTGACATCCATCATCGGGGGCTTGCAGTTCCTTCTTAACTACAGCGGCCTGGCAATGACCCCCGAGCAGAAGGAGATGATGGAGTCCGTCTACGAGGGAGCTACCCAGCTTCGGGGCATCGTGGATGATCTCCTCTCCATTTCGCGGATCGAAACCAAGGGATTTGCCGTCAACAAGCGGATGGTGAACCTTCTCAAACTCTGCGGCGAGGTGCGGCAAACCCTTCTTCTTCCCCTGTCGGAGCGCGATATCCAGGTCGCCATTGCCGAGGACACCTGCAGCGTGCCGGCAGACGAGGGTTTTTGCCGGCTCGTGACCCGCAATCTCCTGGAAAACGCCATCAAGTTCACCGCCGACGGGGGACGGATTACCATCAGCGGAGAGCTTGCTTCCCTGGACGACCTCCTCCCGCAGGCCGATTACCTCCGCCCCTTCTACCGGGAGTTCCCGGCCAATATCTCGGGGCATCCCGCCTTTTACCGGCTCGAAATCGCCGATACCGGAATCGGCATCCCACCCGAGGAGCGGGTGCGGATCTTCGAAAAATTCTATGGCGTCGGCGATATCGCCTACCACTCCTCCGGCAGAACCGGTTTCATGTCAAAGGGGTCAGGGCTCGGTCTCTCCATCGTCAAGGGGATCATGGACGCCCATGGCGGCATGGTCTGGGTGAAGCCGGGAGAAAATGGCCGGGGTAGCGCCTTCTCGCTCCTTTTCCCCATGGACAACACCTGCATCATCCCCAACCGCAAAGAGGGGCGATAGCCCAATGATCTCGGCCCTCTCTCTTCGCTCCATAACCAAACACTTCGGCCAGCTTGCGGCCGTGGACTCCTTCTCGCTGGAAGTGGAGCAGGGGTCGATTTTCGCGCTTCTCGGCCCCAACGGCGCCGGCAAAACCACCATCATCCGGATACTTACCACCCTGCTTCGTCCCGACTCCGGCACAGCCCTGGTGGCGGGTTTCGATGTGCGGCGGCAGGGTAAGGAGGTGCGGCGCCTTATCGGTGTCGTTCCCCAGGACAACAACCTCGACCGCTACCTCACCGCCCGGGAGAATCTCGTGATGCAGGCCCGGCTCCATGGCATGGGGGCTGCCGAGACCAGCCGGCGGGTGGACGAGCTTCTGGATCTGGTGGGGCTTGCCGGCAGGCGCAACGACTTTCCCGACACCTTTAGCGGCGGCATGCAGCGGCGCCTGGTGGTGGCCCGGGCACTGGTACACACCCCAAGGGTCCTCTTTCTCGATGAACCCACAACCGGCCTCGATCCCCAGTCCCGCCGGGCAGTATGGGAATATGTCGAGTCCCTGAAGGATTCCATGACCATCTTCCTCACCACCCACTACATGGACGAGGCAGACGCCCTCTGCGACCGGATAGTCATCATGGACCACGGCAAGGCCCTGGTGGACGGAAGCGCCGCCCAGCTCAAGGACCGGATGGCCCACGCCCACTGCTACGAACTGCAGTTCCGGGCCAACTCCGACCATTACGAATCGGTTCTGGCCGGTTTTCCCTTTGTCCGCTCCCTACAGCGAACCGGCGACCTCTTCCGGCTCTCCCTTGCCGGCGAGGAGAGCCTCAAGCCTCTGATGGATGCCATCGGCACCGAAGACATCCGCAAGATCTGCCTGCGGGAGCCGACCCTGGAGGATGTGTTCATCGAGCTTACGGGACGGGAGGTGCGGGAATAATGTTAAAGGGCGCCTTTTCCATCTGGAAGCGGGACATGCTGGTGCTCCGCCGCAGCCTCTTCTCGGAGCTGGTGGCGGTGGTGGCCTCTCCCCTCACCTTCTACCTGGCCTTCGGCTTCGGTCTCCGCGGCTACATCGCCGACGTGGAGGGGGTTCCCTACACCGTGTTCATGGCGCCCGGCCTCATCACCATGACAGCCGTTTCCGCCGCCTTCGACGAGAGCGCCTGGAGCATGTGGTTCCACCGCAAGGTGCAGCAGACCATCGAAGCCTACCGGGTTACCCCCATCACGGTCTACGACATCGTAATCGGCAAGATCTTCTCCGGCTTCACCCAGGGAGCCCTCAAGGGGGTAGCGGTGGCTGCGGTGATATTTCTTCTGACCGGGATCCGCTTCGACCCGGCCCATCTGGCCGGATACCTGGGTTTCATAGTCCTCGGCTCCATGGTGTTTTCCTGCGCCGGTACCGTCTGCGGGACCCTTCTCGACAAGCCCGAGACCATCGGCAAGGTCCAGGCGGTGATTATCATGCCTCTCATCTTCCTGTCCGGGGTTTTCTTTCCAGTCTCTTCCTATCCCGATTCCATGAGAACCGCCGTCATGGCGATCCCCACCACCGCCCTCTTCGAGGGGTCGCGCCGGGCGCTTCTGACCGGCGGTTTCGACGGGAGCCTTATCTCCATCCTCGCCGCAACCGCCCTGGTTTTCTTTGCCGCCACGGTGGCCATCTTCAACTGGAAGATGGCGGAATGAGGCGGCATTACGCACAATCGAGCCGATTGACATTGTTCTTGTTGATACTGGACTTTAACAGTCAGGAAAGTATACTATAGGAACATTTACTGCTTCGGATGGGCCGGATTGGGGGAAAGTATGTACAGAAAGCTTTGCCGGTTGACGATCGGTATATTTGCCGTTGCTGTACTGGCCGGATGCCCGTCCAGGGTGGAGCGCTATTCGCCGCGGATACCCGATTCGGCGGCACACCGGCAGGCAGTGCAGCAGAAAAATTGCCTGGAGTGCCATGAGGTGGCAGCGGTGCCCCATCATTCCAACAATGACGATTGCACGAAGTGCCACATAATTTGCAGGGGGTGCTGAAATGAAGAAATTATTCTCCGTGGTGTTTGTTGTTGTCGCCATGGTGGTCGTTGCGGGCTGCGGTCCGATTATCGGGCAGGCGATGCGCGCCACCAATGGCGTCAAGGCTTTCGAGTTTTCGGAAGGGAGTGCCGGAGATTTCCGCGCTGTGAAGCAGGTGCTCGTTTTCGCCCCATTCGAGAAGGCTGAAGGGGCATACTTCATCTGCCGCGGAGAGGATGAGGCGAACCTGGCTTCGGAGCTCCAGAAGCAGGGGCTGTACACGACAGACTTCACCATGGAGCGGGAATACGGCAAAGGACCCCAGACTCTGGCAGCCCTTCGGGCAAAAACGCCCGAAGAAGTACAGGATCAGTTGAAGCTCAAGTGGGCCCCCGAGGCCATCCTTTCGGGCAAGATTCTGGAGCGTGACGAGAATGTGGCCCCCACCGTCGGCATGATCCAGGAGCTGAAGCTCAGGCTCGATCTCTACAACCTGCGGACAAAGAAATCGGCTTCGGTGGTTATCGGCATCAAGGAGCTCCACCAGCATACCATCGCTGAAATAGTCAAGGAGCTGAAGCGCCGTATAGACACGCCATAAAACAGATGTGCACGCAGGAACATAAACATAAGGAGGTGTGTTGTCATGAAAAAACGGTATGTGCCACCCCGTGTGGTGGGTAGTGCGTCAGTGCACCCCTGCTGACAGGGAGGCAAGGTCTGAAAGGGGCATCGGTGTCGGTGCCCCTTTTTTGATGGACACGCAAGGGCCGGTACCTGCCGCGGGACGGTGCCGGCAGGGAAACTGCTTGTGCTGCCTGCGTTATTCATAGTAGGATTTACAGGATTGCCACACGAAACGGAGAACCCATGGCCGAAGAATTCATTCCCAAGTGGGTTGCCTGGGAAACCACCCAGAAGTGCAACCTCAAGTGCGTCCACTGCCGCTGTTCCTCCGACCTGACCTCCTCCGAGGGTGATTTCACCACCGAGGAGGGAAAGAAGCTCCTGAAGGAGATTGCCGACTTCTCCAAGCCGGTCGTTGTCCTCTCCGGGGGCGAGCCCCTCATGCGCAAGGACATCTTCGAGCTGGCCGAGTACGGCACCTCCCTGGGGCTGCGCATGTGCATGGCCACCAACGGCGCCCTGGTCACCGACGATATCTGCCAGAAGATGCGGAAGGCCGACATCAAGATGGTCTCCCTCTCCCTGGATGGCTCAACGGCCGCGGTCCACGACGACTTTCGCCAGTGCCCCGGCGCCTTCGAAGGGGTGGTGCGGGCCGCGGAGCTCTTCCGCAAGAACGGCCAGAAGTTCCTCATCAACTCTTCCTTCACCAAGCGGAACCAGCACGACATCGCCAACACTTTCAAGGTGGCCAAGAGTCTGGGCGCCACTGCCTGGTACATGTTCATGATCGTCCCCACGGGGCGCGGCGAGGAGATCATGAACGAGCTCATCTCCAAGGAAGATTACGAGGAGATCCTGGAGTGGCACTACCAGCAGGAGAAGCTGGAGGATGACATTCTCATGCGCCCCACCTGCGCCCCCCACTACTACCGGATGGTTCCCATGCGGGCCAAGGAGGAGGGGATCAAGTTCGAGCGCCGGTCCCTCACCTTCTCCACCGGTGGCGGCAAGGGGTGTATCGCGGCCCAGACCATCTGCCTCATAGACTGCTTCGGCAACGTGAAGCCCTGCTCCTACTTCCACCGCACCGCCGGCAACGTGAAGGAGACCCCTTTCCGGGAGATCTGGGAAAACTCCGAGATCTTCAAGGATCTGCGCAACTTCAAGGCCTACAAGGGGAAGTGCGGCGAGTGCGAGTTCATCAACGTCTGCGGCGGCTGCCGGGCACGGGCCGATGCGGTGTACGGGGATTACATGGCTGAAGAACCGTTTTGCAACTACGTGCCGATACGCCTTCAGAAGAAGGCGTAGGGAACGCGATATTTACGCCATCTTGGCGCCGTCCTCGTCACCCCATTGTGCGGCGTAGCTGGGCTACGCCTCCGCCGGGGTTCCTGCGGGTGCACCAATCTGACGCAAATCTCTCGTTCCTGGGTTCTTTTGATGAAAATTCCAAAAACAATTTCTCTGAGGAGGATTTTCAATGAACAATCGTTTTCTCGACGCCTGCTGGGGGAAACCCGTTGACCGTACCCCCGTGTGGCTCATGCGCCAGGCCGGGCGCTACCTTCCCGAATACATGGCGGTGCGCTCCAAGTGCACCTTCCTGGAGCTCTGCAAGACCCCGGAACTGGCCGCCGAGGTGACCATCCAGCCGGTGGACATCCTGGGGGTGGACGCGGCGATTCTCTTCTCCGACATCCTTACCCCGGTGGAGCCCATGGGGCTCAAGCTTGATTTCGTACCCGGCCCGGTCTTCGAAAACCCGGTCCGCACCATGGCCGACGTGGAGCGGCTCCGGATTCCCAAGCCCGAAGAAGATGTCCCCTACGTCATCGATGCCATCAAGATCCTCCGCAACGAGCTGGCCGGCAAGGTTCCCCTCATCGGTTTCGGCGGGGCGCCGTTCACCCTGGCCTGCTACATGGTTGAGGGTAAGGGCTCCAAGGACTGGGCCACCATCAAGCGGATGATGTATGCCGCTCCCGAGGTCTACGCCGCCCTCATGGAGAAGGTGACCATGATGGACATGGAATACCTGAACGCCCAGATCAAGGCCGGCGCCCAGGCGATCCAGATATTCGATACATGGGGCGGCGTCCTCTCCCCCGTGGACTACGAGCGGTTCGTCCTCCCCTACACCCAGAAGCTCATCAACGGCCTGGACCGCCAGAACACCCCCGTCATCCACTTCGTGAAGGGGTCCGGCACCATGCTGGACACCGTGCAGAAGGCCGGCGGCGACGTCATGGGGCTCGACTGGCACGTGAACCTGGGCAAGGCCCGTGAAGTTCTCGGCCCTAAAATGGCGGTCCAGGGGAACCTGGATCCAACGGTCCTTTTTGCGCCGAAGGATGTGATCGAGGCCGAGGTGAAGCGGGTTCTGGACGAGAACGCGGGCCGGCCCGGCCACATCTTCAACCTGGGGCACGGCATTCTCCCCACGGTGCCGCCGGAGAACGCCATCCACATGGTTGAGTGCGTGCACCGGCTCTCCCAGAAGTAGAGGAACCGGGAAAAGCAAAACTGGAACAGGAAAAGGCAGCGCAGGTGGCTGCCTTTTCCTGTTTTCCACTGAAAGAGGGTCCCATGGACGATCGCATCACTGACCTGGAAATCCACGTCACCCACCTGTCGCGCACCGTGCACGAATTGAATGATGTGGTCTACCGCCAGCAGCAGACCATCAGCCGGATGGAGGAGGAGCTGAAGGGGCTCCGCGAGCAGGTTCTTGCCGCGGCTCCTTCCCTGGTGAGAGAGCCTGAGGACGAGGAGCCGCCCCCCCACTACTGAACAGCGGGCTCAACTTCGCCGTTTCTCCGGGAGGCCTCTGTCGCGCCTTGCACGAAAAAGTTTCCCTTTGCCACTCCCCGTGCAAAAGCATCCACCACCAGGGGATCGAACTGGCTTCCCTTCACCGCCTCAATCTCTTCAAGGGCCGTTTCCCAGGCGAGTCCCCTGCGGTAGGGGCGGTCGGTGGTCATGGCGTCGAAGCTGTCCGCCACGGCGATGATCCGCGCCACTAGAGGAATCTCTTCGCCTTTGAGTCCGGCGGGGTAGCCCGAACCGTCGTAAAATTCATGGTGGTGAAGGATGGCGTCCATGACCGAGGAGAATAAACTGGAGGTGGAGATGATCTCCATTCCCTTGAGGGAGTGGGCCTGCATTATCCTGAATTCTTCCGGTGAGAGGGGGCCTTCCTTGCGGAGGATGGCGTCCGGGATGCCGATCTTGCCGATATCGTGGAGAATGGCCGCTATTTCAACTTTGGTGATGATCTCGGGCTCAAGGTGCATTTCCCGGGCGATGCCGAGGGCATAGCGGGCCACCCGGTCTATGTGGCCGCGGGTGTAGGAGTCCCTGGCTTCCACGGCTGCCGCCAGGGTCTTGAGGCCTGACTGGTAACCGTTGATTATCTCGTCGGTCATGGAGTTGAAGACGGCACCGAGGTTCTCCAGTTCGTCCCTTGTGGCGAGGTCCGCGCGGGCATTGTAGTTGCCGGCGCTGAGCTTGGTGGCCACGTCGTGGAGGTGGGACACCGGCTTGAGGACCATCCGGCGCAGTAGAAGGTAAAGGGTGCCCATTACCACGGCCATTATCCCGAAGGCCGCGGAGGCATAAAGGATGCGCGTCCGTCCGATCTTCCGTTCCGCCTCCTTGAGGGGGATGGTTACGCTCAACCCCCCGCGGATATCGCCAAGCCGGTACCCCTGCCGCAGGTGGCACACGAGACACGACTTCTCCACCACTAGGGGGATGACCCGCTGGTAGGCGGAGTGGCTGCCTTCCCGGACGATGCTGCCGATCCCCTGCTTGCTGGCGTTGTAGCCGAGCAGTTCGAACTGCCTGAGCGCTTCGGCCTCGAAGGGGGTTGGCGTATTGGCCGGATTCAGGGGCTTGAGGCTGGCGAGGTGGAAACGGTAGAGCCCCTGGCGGTCGGCGTATTCGGAGAGCTTGCGGATGGCCAGGGCCGGGTTGTGGAAGACGTACTCCCGCCCTTCCTTGTCGGTGATGCCGGAATCTGGCAGATAGGGGTTCTTCTCCACGCCGGGGGATTGGCGTATGTAGACTCCCTCGTGTTCCGAGATCCAGGCCCTGGTGATGAGCACTTGCTGAAGTAAAGCAGTGCTTTGGCGATCCACGAGGTCGTAAATGGCCTCTTTGGACTGCTCGTACATGAAGAAAAAGAGGATGCCGATCGTCACAAGCACGGTGGTACCGACGGTTATGAGGAACTTGCGGGTCAGAGCCATCCTGAAAGCCATGGGTCACTCTCTTTCCGGCACGTGGATCTTGTGTCTCACGAGTAACTATACACCATCCGTGCCGAAGTTCCCGCGGCCGATAATTCTATTCCTCCTTGACCGTTACAGGCTAATGGGGTATCTGGAAGAGAATGCCGCGAGGCCGGACTTTATAGCATGAACGAGGCGACCATGTCAGAAAAAACCGCTGTCCTTCTCCTTCAGATGGGGGGGCCCGATTCCCTGGAAGCCGTGGAGCCCTTTCTTATCAATCTCTTCTCCGACCGGGACATTATCCGGATAGGGCCTTCCTTCCTGCAACCATTCATTGCCCGGCTCATCGCCAGGAAGCGTGCCCGCCCGGTGGAACGGAAATATGAGGAGATCGGCGGCAAGTCCCCCATCCGGGAACTGACGGAGGCCCAGGCTCAAGCCCTGGAAGAGGCCCTTGGTGAGGGTTACCGCTGCTTCACGGCCATGCGCTACTGGAAGCCCACCACGGTGGAGGCCCTGGCAGCCATCCGGCGGGAGGGAATCACCCGAATCATTGCCCTCTCCCTCTATCCCCACTATTCACGGGCCACCACCGGCTCCAGTGTGAACGAACTGAAGCGGGTCCTGGCCCAGTCGTCCGCCGGCTTCGACATCACCTACGTGGACCGTTTTTTCGACCACCCCCTGTATATCGAGGCCCTGGCCGGGAAGATTCAGGAGGGGCTCGACGATTTCCACCCCTTGTCCGAGGTGCAGATACTCTTTTCGGCCCACTCCCTCCCCCAATCCTTCATCGACGAAGGGGACCCCTACCTCTCCCACATCGAGGAGACGGTGCGGCTCGTAATGGAGCGGTTCGAGGGGGTCACCTACCACCTGGCCTTCCAGTCCCGGGCCGGGCCGGTGAAGTGGCTGGAGCCCTCCACCGATGAAATGCTGGAGCACCTGGCGGCCCACCAGGTGAAGAACCTCCTCATGGTCCCCCTCTCCTTCGTGTCGGACCACATCGAGACCCTCCACGAGATCGACATCGAGTACGCCATGCTGGCCCACAAGCTGGGGTACGCCAGGTTCCGCCGCTCTCCGTCCCTGAACTGCGCCCCGGCGTTCATAGACTGCCTGGCGGACCTGGTGCGGCGGGCGAGAAACTGAACAAAGGGATTCGATGTAAGGATGAAGTGTCATCGCCGCCGGATTTGGGTCAGATTCGGCCGTTCCCGCCCGAGGAAACCCGCAGGCGTAGCAGCGCTACGTCGAGGAGTGCCCGGGGAAGGGTCGGCCGAAGATGGCCCGAAGCCGGCGGCGAGTCCCTCAGTGGGAGGTGTAGGGCTGTTGGCTCTTGGACACCAGAAAATATACGACGCCGAGGATAAGGAGCGTGCCGGCCAGGAACGCCTGGGTGGTGAGGGGGTCGTGGCGCAGGGTTGAGATGAGGATCTCCCGGATCATGGCCACGATGATGACGCCGATAAAAAAGAGGATATTGAACCGGCCCCCCTTGAGAATTTTTACCTCGTTCTCCATGAGTTCGATCATCATCCAGAGAATGAGCAGCGAACCGAGGGCCGAGAGAATCCCCTTCTCCACGTTACCCTGAAAGATGTGGCCGATGTCCCAGACGAACAGCCCCACCACCGACAGGGAGAGCCCGGCCAGGGCCAGCACCAGCACCAGGTTCAGGCCGTGGGTGAAGCGTTCGGTCGCCTTGATGAGCTGGGATTCCAGCCGGCGGGAGAGGAAGAACTTCTTGAGCTCTTCCTGCTGGTACGAGGCGCTCATGATGTCGAGGTTGATGTCGATGATCTTTTCGCAGGCGGCCCGCAGGCGCCGCCGCTCTTCGTGAACGGTGAAATTCTCCTGGAGCATCTCCACCACGAAGTGACGCACCACGTTCATGGCGACGTTCACGAAGTGGGCGTTAAGCCCGACCCGGACGTGGGCAGTGCCGATTCTCTGGAGGGTGTTGAGGTACTGGTTGTCGTAAGTCCCCGTGAAGAGTGACGAAAACCAGTCCCTGTGGGTCTTCTTCAGCTTCAGGAGGAAACGCTCGTCTTTTATGTAGGTCGCCGTCTCGGGGATTCCCAGGAGGTAGTCGTAGAATTCGTCGGCCATCCGGTCCATGTTGGCCTCTGCCACTGGCTGGAGCGAACGGAGCAGCGCGGCGTCCTCCTCGGTGAAAAAGTAGTGGTTCTTGATATCCTGCATGGTAAGCATGGAAAGAGCTCCTTCGTTGGTGGTATGAAGGCAAGTATAGGAAAAATACGGCAGGATGCAATTTTGTAAACGGTTTGCACCGGGTAAAGCCATGGACAATGAAGCAAAGATCTGCACGGTGTGCGGGATGGAGTTCATCCCCGGAGAAGAGCGCTCCCTTTACGAGGAGGCGGGCGAATGGCTGGCGGCGGAGCTCTGGAACGACGCCGGCGCCCTATGCCCGCAATGCCTGGACAATCGGGCGAAACTCGCGATGATGTACGTAATCGACAGGTGAATTGACTATGGAACAGACGACAATCGACGGGATTTCCCTTACCCTGGCCGGTCCAGTCCAGCTTTCCCTGAAATGGGTCGGGCAGGATGAACTCCTCCAGCAGCTCCTGGCTGCCTGGATGGTCATCGACGACCGGGACATCCCCTTCAACCCCCGCCTCATCGGCAAGCCCGGCGTGGGGAAGACCACCCTCGCCTACGCGGCGGCACAGCGCCTGGGACGCCCCGTCTACCTCTTCCAGGCCACCATGGACACCCGCCCCGAGGACCTCATCATCACCCC
This sequence comes from uncultured Geobacter sp., assembly GCA_964490805.1. Lineage (GTDB taxonomy): Bacteria > Desulfobacterota > Desulfuromonadia > Geobacterales > Geobacteraceae > Geobacter. Next base: position 82,138 of record CAZBEB010000006.1, on the reverse strand, counting down.
GGTCATCGGCCCCGACGGGAAGATCCAGTACGCCGCCTCGTCGCTGGTATCGGCCATGGTCAAGGGGGGGGTCCTCATCCTCGACGAGGGGAACCGCATGAGCGAGAAGGCGTGGGCCTCCCTGGCGCCGCTTCTGGACGACCGGCGCTATGTGGAGTCCATCATCACGGGGCTGCGGGTCCCGGCCCACCGGGACTTTCGCATCGTCGTCACCATGAACGAGGACGCCTCAACCTTCGAGGTCCCCGAGTACATCCATTCACGGCTCCAGCCCCAGATTTTCATCGACTTCCCCGAAGCCGACGAGGAGCTGATGATTCTCAGGGAGAATCTCCCCTTCGCCCCGACGCGGATACTCACGTACGTGGTCGATTTCCTCCAGCGGGCCCATGGGGTCGACGAGCTTTACTCGGTTCGCGACGGCATAAACATTGCCCGCTACGCCCTGAAGATGATGGCCGCCACCGGAAAGGACTCCGCCGAACTCCTCCCCCTGGCCGTGGAGCGGGTCCTGGGGGACGAGGCGCTGCGATACCTGAAATAATGAATGGGAATGGTTGAAGGCGGGGTGAAACCGTGACGGTTGGCGCACCGGCGAAGCGGGATGCGCATCCGCCACGGTTTCAGGTCTATGCTGCCAGGGTGATGCCCGGATTCTGATGATCAGAAGAGGGTTTCGCCGGAATCCGGGAGTACGTCATCCGCTCCGTAACCGTCCACATTCACCGACCCGGTGCCATCTTTAAGTTGCAGTCGGTCCCGGTCCGGGGTAGTCAGGCAGCTTCCGTCCTTCAGCCTGTCCTGGGTCGGCGTTGTCGTGGTGGTCAGCGTCTGGGATGCCAGGGGCACGCTTGTCGTGGTGAGACAGCTTCCGTCTTTCAGGCGGAGCTGGTCGAGATCACCTTTGCCCACGGCTAAAGCCTCGCCGCCAATGGCCAGCCCACATGCCAAAGTCATTCCCCACACAGCCATTTTTCTGCCGTCCATGGTGTATCCTCCTTGCGCGGAAATGATGTTGCTGCCAGGAAGTATCTCAAGCATCGTGCCAGAGAGGGTGTTTAGTTGTAATAATTTAATATTGTTTGCTTTTTTGCTTTATGCCCCAGCCTTGAGACAGTGAAAACAGTGCAGATTCTGCACGATCCGGTTGATTTTTGCACTTCCCCCGGAAAGAAAATCCCGCGGACAGGTGCCGGTACAGTAAGGTTCGCCGGAAGATGCCGAGCCTTCTCCACCATCCGCTGCCGCGGGAATCCATGATCAGCTAACGTTTGTGCAATTATTGACTTTCCTGGGTCCTGGTTTGCGTCCTGATATGCTGCATGGTGCCGCTGCCGTCCTGGAGCTGTTCCTGATCATGGGTCCTGGTCTGCGTTCTGGTTTGCTGCTTGGCGCCGCTACCGTCCTGGATTTGCTTCCGTTCCTGCGACATGGTCTTGGTCCTGGTTTGCTGCATGGTGACGCTGCCGTCCCTTAGCTGAGTCTGGCCTCCCCCCTGTCGTCCACCGCCACCCCTGGCGAATGCCTCTGCGCCGAAAGACAGCGCGCATGCCGCTACCAGTGCGTAAATCCCCAATTTCCTGTTGTTCATGATCTTCCTCCTTGAGAGTGCTGTGTTGTTACTCGGAGAGATGTATCTCAAAGACCATGCCAGCGATTCAGCGGCCAACAACCTGGGGATATCTTTGGAAATTTGCGGTTTGGGCCCGGGGGCGGGATGTTGCATCAGATGCAGTTTCTGCACTACCAGACCGATTCTTGCACCTTAAGTGAAGGGTGAAATGATCAGGGCATCCGGGCGGTGATGTCAAACTCAGGGGGGGCCATGAGGGCCTTTTTCACCGAGCAGAGCCCTGCCGCCTTGACAATGGCATTGCGGTATTTTTCGGGAAATCCCGGCGGCAGCACGATATCCACGGTCACCCTTGTCAGACTTTTCCTCCCTGCTGCGTTGGTCTCGAACTCCAATTGCTGGGTAAGGGAGAGTCCCTCGGTAGCGATATTCCGCTCCTGGCAGAAGCTGAGGACGTAAATCCCTGCGCAGGTACCGAGGGAGGCGATGAAGTAGTCATAGGGGCTAGGTGCGGAACCGTCCCCTCCACCCTCCACCGGCTGGTCAGTTGGGATGATCCGGCCGTTCAGTTCCGCATTTACCTTCTTCCCTCCCGGGAAAGTGACTTTCATCTCCATGGGATGCATTCCTTTCTCCTGGTTTATTATCGGTAACGAAAGTGTATCGCATCCATGTTGTGTTTCCAGGCGGAAGAGGAGGGCATTGCATCAGGATGACGACTTGTTTTTGCGGGCAATGAGTTCATACAGCGTCACCGCACCGGGGTTCCGCACCTCGATCTCAGCATCGGAAAAAACATAGACCGGTCCCTTGCCGGTAAAATCTTCCCGGCAGTAGAGGATATCCACCTTTCGGGCGGCGAGAAACTCCGCAAGCCGTATCCCCTTGCCCTTTTCCTCTGCCAGGAAGGGATTTGCCGTAATGTCCCGGGTCACGACCGCCCCGTCCTCCAGTCGTTCATCCCACAGGGCCACAAAGGGTGCGGCGCCGAAATGCTCCGAGAGTTTCCCGTCCCGGGTGGCGAGCAGCGCAGCATATCTCAGGCTCTCCTTTGCTTCCGGCTCGTATTGAATCGTCACCTTTTCCACAAAGGGAACATGGTCCCTGATCTCCCGCTCCATCCGGTCGACAACCCTGTGGGCTTCTTTCAGCCTCTTCAGCGACAACCGCACCTCGATATTCGTAAAGATATACCTGCCGGAGTTTCGTGCCGTCAGGGAGACCACCTCTGAAACCTCCGGAAATCCCTTGACAATGCGGGTCATCGTTTCGATGGTCGCCTTGTCCACGGAGGCATCGAGGAGGCTTTTGACCGCATCGCGGGCAATCTCGTAGCCGGCCTTGACGACCAGGACAAGAACTGCGAGGGCGGCGATCCGGTCGAGATACTCATGGGAGAACCGTGCCCCGGCAATCCCTGCCGCCACGATGGCCAAGGGGGCCAGGTCTGTGCGCCAGTTCTCGGCGTCGGCCAGAAGGGATGGCGAATTCAGCTCCCGTGCCACCCGTCGCTCGTACCGGGAGAAGAGAAAGATCGGCAGAGCCATCAGGAGCAGCAGGACAAGAGTGGCGTCGAGATGCTGCATAGCGCCCTGAGGGGGGTGGAGGATCATCCGTCCGACCTCGTAGCCGGACATGAGGATAAGTCCCGCCGAGAGAAGCGCCGCCAGGTTCTCCGCCTTGTAGAGCCCCCAGGGGAAGTGGGCAGACTTCTTCCCGGCGAGGTGTATCCCCCCGAGGACCAGAAGGCTCCCCACAACATCGGTAAGGGAGTGGAACGTCTCGGCCAGGAGCGCAGCGCTGCCTGTGAAGAGGTGGAGAAGGTACTTGGCGAGGGTGAGGAGGGAGTTGAGCGCGAAGGACCAGGCGGCAAGTCTCTTGCCGTTGTCTGTGGCGGGCTGCCCGCCGGGTTCCGTTTCCCTGTCCGGTGTCATGCTGAAAACCGTCCCCCGAAAATCTCGCACCTGCTATCAATGTCTCTTACTGAATTTATTCTCATACATACGCTTGTCGGCCAGCTTCAGGGCATTCCGAAGATCATCGCCGCTCAGAACGGTTGCAGCACCGAGGGAGAGGCTTACGGGACAATTGACCTCCGAGCAATTGACCGCCTCCTGGGAGATTGCGATCCGCTTCAGCAATTCCCTCACAATACGGCTGTCAGCGCCGGGCAGGAGGACGGCGAACTCGTCGCCGCCGATGCGCGCCACCACATCTTCGGCCCGGAACGCTTCCAGCAGAACCGTCGCGGCCTGTCGGAGGAGCCGGTCACCCGCTCCATGCCCATGGTTATCGTTTACTGCTTTCAGTCCATCCACATCCGCCATCACAACGCTGACGGGAAATTGCTGCCCGCCGGCAAGCCGCTCGAGCTCCGCCTCGAAGTACGCCCGATTGAAAAGACCGGTGAGCTCGTCATGGGTGCTCAGGAAGCGGAGCTGCTCCTCCGCCTGTTTGCGCTCAGTTATGTCGCGATTGCTGCCGCTGATCCCCAGAAACACGCCGTTATCATCGTAGACGGGCCGGCAAAGGTGGCTGATCCAGCGGATGCCGCCGTCCCTGGTGACAATACGGAATTCAATGGGCTTAGGTTTTCCCTGCCGGTCCGCTTCGTGGACGTGATTGCGCCATAACTCACGGTCATCGGGGTGTATAATGTTGACGCACGTTTCAGGAAAGGCGGACAACTCCTCGATGCTGTACCCGGTGATCTCGCTCCCCGCCGGAGAAACGTACCGCATCTCCCCTTCCGGCGTCCGCCAGTAGGTCCAGTCTGCCGAGAAGTCGGTCAGTCTCTGAAACATGCCATTGCGCCTGGTCCTCTTTTTTTCGGTTTCTCGCGGCCCCCCCATTGCTTTGACCACGACAAAGGCATCGTTGCCATGCCCCCCACGGAAGGGTTCGATCTCCACGATGTCCGGCAATGGGGCGGAGAGAGTCTGAACCCATTCCTGGGATGGGAAACCGGTCTCCCGCAACAGTTGTTCAATCTCTTCGGCGGAGTGGAATGTGGCGTTGCGGTAGAAAACGCTCTCTCCCTGGGTATCCAGATGCCGCCGCCCCAGCTCGCTCCCCCGGTCGACGAACCCGAGGATCAGGCAGCCGTCCGGTCTGATGACCCGCCGCGCCTCCCGCAGCATGGCGCGGACGTCATTCACGAAGCAGATGGTGGTCACGCTCAGGGCATAATCGAAACTTTCGTCGGCAAAGGGGAGCTGCTCGGCGACGCCCTGTATGGCGTGAATCCCCCTTTCGCGGGCGTATTCCAGCATGGCCGGAGAAGGATCAATACCAACCGTGACGCCAAGGGGAGCCGCGAATCGACCGGTTCCCACGCCTATTTCCAGGCCATACCCTTGCCGCGGCAACAGCGCCCGCACCGCCAGGAGTTCGGAACAGTAAGCGGCGCCATGGGTGACGTACCACTCTTCGTAACGTCGGTGATGGCCGTCAAAGGAGGAGTCTCCGGGCATCAGTGTAATTCCTCCATGGCTGCAGGATTGCGAATAGGTCTATATACGGCTGTCGGTCACCACAGCATCGTTGAAACGCCGTCGGCCCTACATTCCGTTACGCATCGGAAAGTACAATGAAAACAGCAACCGCCACGCCGGCCATGAAGGCAAAGAGGCTGTAACGTTTCTGCTCCTTCTCGGCCTGGGGGAGAAGATGCGTCGCCCCCACATAGACCAGCGCTCCGGCTGACAGGGCCAGAAGCGCTCCGAGAAACTGACTGCCAATGTGACTGATGAAGGGTTGGGAGACAAGGGTTCCAAAGGGGGTCGTTAGGGCTGCGGCGAGGAAGGCGAGATACAGTGACTTTCTCTCGCTGAAACCGCTGCGAACGAGGAGTAGATAGGTGATGATCCCCTCTGGGAATTCATGGAGCACCATCCCAACGGCGGCCAGGATGCCGGTGAAGACGCTGACCGTGAAGGTGATGGAATAGACGATCCCGTCGACGAAGGAATGGATGCCGATCCCCAGCATGGGGACCAGTCCGAGGCCATACTGCCCGTCGGGGCTTTTCTCGCAGATGAAGGCGGTAACGAATCGGTTGAACAGGTGCAGGCCGAAAAAGCCCACAAGGAGGTACATCGGGGCTTGGGGGGCCATGGCGAATGACCGTGGCACGATATGGAGAAAAGAGGCGGAGATCAACACCCCTGCAGCGAAGCAGATGAAGTAGATGGTGTTCCGCCTCCCCCAGGCCTCGAAACGGCGTATGGCGTAAATGCCCGCCGAAGTCACCGAGGCAGCCAGCAGGCTGGCCGCAAGGGCAATCCAGAACTTGTCGCCTGGAAGATCAATGCCAGGCATTACGGACCTCCTATCGCCGCCATCCGCTCCAGACGGGAATCCCCCGTGCGTCGCGCAGTGTGAGCTGTGCGCCTTCCTTTTTCACCTGTGCCGCGATGATTGCCGGTTTCCCCGCGACCGTAACCCGCGAGCCTTCGACCTCAATGGCATCTCCCTTATCGATTCGGGTATCGAGCCGCTCGATATACCAGGCAGGACCCAGGTGGACCGGGATGGTCTCCTTGTCGGTTTTGAGCTGGAGGTGGATGCCCGCTCCCATACCCCTCAGAGGGGTGATCCGCTCCACGGCCGTCACCTCGCCTCTCACGGTCTCTACCGTAGCAGGGTTGAAGAGCCGCTGGTAGGCCCCATGGGCACCCCAGCCGCCGCTGCCTCGCCACCCTTCCCAGGGGGCGGCTGAGACGGTAGTGGCGCCTGCACTTAGCAGCAGTAGCACCATGAGTGTTCCAATCCGCTGTCTGTTCATGACTCTTCTCCTTGTCCCGGGGGAATCTGTTCCCTGCTTGATCCGGTCGGCTTCGAAGGGAACGCGCACTGCCGCATGCGGAGGAAAAACCGGTGCCCTTCGTAAGAAGTTTCCAGAAGCTTCCCCTCGTCGATGAGGCGTTCCACGCAAGACCAGTCGGCGTGGGCCCGTTCCAGCAGCTCCTGCACGGCGTCTTCCCGCAGAGGGTGCACGGCGGTGATGCTCACGATATCGGCGGCTGCATTCCCACTAGCGGCAAAGGAAGTTCCCTCATAGCCCGTGAGATATTCAACGCGCGCCACCTTTTTACCAATTATTTGCATAGTGCGGTTGAGGGTCTCGGCATCGGGGGCTGCTACCCACGACTCCGCCGGTGGCCGGATCGGTATGGCAACATAGGATACCGCCGGCTTAAGTTGAGAAAGGAACGTGGCAAGCAGCTCCAGATCCACGTCGGCATCGTTTATTCCCCCCACCAGCATTGTTTCCGTGGCGAGGGTGCCACTGAATTCCTTGGAAAAGCTGCATATGCCCCCGAGGATATCCTCGAAGCGGATGGAGGGATGTGGTCGGTTTACGGCGTGCCACACCCCTTCGCAGACCGTGTCGATCTTCAGTGAGACCCAGTCGGCCAGGGCCAATTCGGTCCGCACGTCGGACCGCCCGATTAGTGACGCATTGGTGATGATGGCGATACGGATACCGAGGGGTCTCAGGAGTTCGATCTCCTGTCCCAGGTTGTGGTCGAGGGTCGGTTCCCCGTCGGCAACGAAGGTTAGATAGTCGATGATCTCGCCCCGTGCCCTCAGTTCATCCACCTTTCGCTCTACCTCGGCGGCGAGTGTTTCTGGGCGGCAGAAGCGGCGACGGGCGTTCTGGATGTTGCAGGTGCGCCCCAGTTGGCAGTAGACGCAGGAGTAGGAGCAGGCTTTTGCCGGAATAGTGTCGATCCCAAGGCTTCGTCCCAAGCGTCGTGATGGAACAGGTCCGAAGACGGGCATTGGAAGGCTCCTTTCTCAGGCGTTTCCCTTCCGGATGGCGAATGGTGCCTTGACGGCGTAATTGAGAGATAATTATAAGCCGTCAGCGAAAAAGTGTGAGGAGTCTTCAGGGGTTTTCTTTCGGACTCCCCGCTGGGCCTGCCGTCCAAAGGCATTCAACCTCGCTTCAGTCGGCGTATCGTTGCCTGAACCTGCTCGATACCCACGGAGGCATCGAAACATCCCGTACCGGCAAAGGGATCGTAGTCCCTTATCTGGGCGGTGAGGTCCTCCACGAGGGAGATTGCATCCTTATACGTCTCTGGATCATCCGCAATGACCAGGACATCCGACAAAAGCCATGCCGGGAAATCCCCCACCAGGTTCTGCTGGATTGCGGCGGTCCTGAGTTCCTCGAACGGGTCCATACAGTTTCTCCTTACTCGGCAGGAGCTGTGCCAAAGATCCGCAGACGAAGCTGCTGGATCAACTCCTGCGGATCCGGCAGCCACCCCTTTTCCAGTCGTGAAAAGATCATTTCACCGTCCAGATAGACGGCGAATTCCCCCAGTGGTGCCTCTGTGTCGAGGTCCACCGTCAGGCCCCACCCCGTTTGTTCTATCAGGCGCGCCAGCCCGGACGCGATGGGATACTGGCTTCAGGTGGGGCAAAACTGGATTCTGACCTTCATTGTCCGTTACCAGCGTTCGTCACGGTGGCAACGATTTCGCCGAAGGCCTTGGCCGTGGGAGAGTCTGCCTGATGCTCCACGAAGGGGGCGCCTGCATCGCCGGCGCTGACCATGGCCGGGTCAAGCGGTATCCTCCCCAGGAACGGCACATTCATTTCGTCGGCCATCTTCTTGCCGCCGCCGCTTTTGAAGATATCGACGGTTTCGCCGCAGTGGGGGCAGGCAAAGCCGCTCATGTTCTCGACAACCCCGATTACCGGCAGATTCATCTGCCGGCAGAAGGTGACGGACTTGCGCACGTCGGTGAGGGCCACATCCTGGGGGGTGGTGACGATGATGGCGCCTTCGGCCCCGTTCAGCAGCTGTATGACCGACAGGGGCTCGTCGCCGGTGCCCGGGGGGCAATCGACGATGAGGTAGTCCAGGTCTCCCCACTCGACGGCGGCCAGGAACTGCTTGATGACGCCGTGTTTGGCCGGCCCCCGCCAGACCACCGCCTCTGACTGGTCACGGAGCAGCAATCCCACCGACATGACCTTGAGATTCTCGCTGTAGGCCACCGGCTCGATCCGGCCACCGCCGGAGGCGGGAAGCTTCCCTTCGATGCCGAGCATGGTCGGGATGCTTGGCCCGTGGAGATCCACATCGAGAAGTCCCGTCTTTTTCCCCTGGAGCGAAAGTGACACCGCCAGGTTGGCGGCCACGGAGCTCTTCCCGACCCCCCCCTTGCCTGACAGGACCACGATCTTGTTCCGGATTCCGAAGAGGGCTTCCTGCAGGTCGATCTGCTCCTTGAGTTTGTAGAGCTCCTCGGTTTGTTCCCTGCTGCACGATTTCTGCGTCACTTTTTCTCCCAGCTGTACGTCGCTCACCTTGTTCCTCCTGTTTGTTTTGTAGTTATTGACTGCTCCTGGCTACTCCTCATCCTTCTTGAGCGAGCCGAGACGGCTCTTCATGGCAGCCAGGGTACCTTCCATGTCGGCAATCCGCCGTTTCAGGAGGGTTGCCTCATCGGGAACCTCCTCCCCCAGCACCCCCCGGAAGGGGTGGCAGAGTCCTCCCCATAGGCGGCCGAAACCACCTCCCCTGCCATATCCTGCTCCATACCCCGGTCCGCCGGCACCCGAGCACCAGCCCCTCCGACCCCCGGTCCCCGGTCCCAGGCCCAAGGGCCCCGTTCTGTCACCACCAGGCATACGATATCTCCTTTCCGCCGTCCGCCAGAGGGACGGCATTCATGCCGCCTTCTTCGCGGCGTGGATTGCTAAAGTTTATATTCCCCCGGCGTGCATCCGGCCGTCTTCAATGGTCACATACATTCGTACCGGAAACGAGGGTCCCATGGAGCAGGCTTGTCACCAGGGCTTCCGGTGTTTCCGCAGGCGCCCCAATAATAACCTGGATGTCATGTTCTGCAAACAGGCTTTGTGCCCGCTGCCCCATGCCCCCGGCAATTACCATGTTGACGTTTCTCTCGGCCAGCCAGCGGGGAAGGAGTCCCGGTTCGTGGGAAGGAGCCGCCACGTCTTCCCGTTTGATGATTGATTTCCCCTCCTGGTTTACATGAAGGAGCGCAAAGGCTTCACAATGACCGAAATGCATATTCAGCTTCCCATTGGCTACAGGTACGGCAATTTTCATGATTCCCTCCGTTTGTTTATTAGTGATGTTATTTGGCGGAGTTTTTCCCATATCTCCTGGATTGCCTTCGAGGCAGGGCCATCACCGTATTCCGTTGTGCTTTGCCCGGCGATCTGAGCGTCGGTCACGGCACGATCATAGGGGATTCGTCCAAGAACGGTTGCTCCCGACAGCCGGGACTCGTTTTCAATCTGCTCGGTCAGTCCCGGGTTGATATCCCATTTGTTGACACATACACATGCAGGAACCTGAAAATGGCGGGCCAGGTGAAGGACTCTTTCAAGGTCGTGCTCTCCTGAAGGGGTTGGCTCGGTGACGACAAGCACCAGGTCCACCCCGGTGATCGAAGCAATGACCGGGCAGCCGATGCCTGGCGGACCATCCACCAGCAGCAAGTCGGCTTCCCGCTCTACCGCCAGGCGCTGTGCCTCCTTGCGCACCAGGTTGACCAGTTTCCCCGAATTCTCCGCCGCGATGCCCAGGCGGGCATGGACCATGGGTCCGAAGCGGGTTTCCGAAACGTACCATTCGCCGCACAGGCGTTGCGGGAAGTCAATGGCCCCGGCGGGGCAGAAATGGACACAGACACCGCATCCCTCGCATCCCGCCGGGTCGATCTCATACCTGCCGCTGCTCCCGTTCCGGGAAACCGCTTCGAAACGGCAGAGGGTCCGGCATGTGTCGCATCCGGTGCAGGCGTCCCCGCGAATCACCGCTTCATGGCCGCTGATGAAGTCGGTCCGTTGCAGGATGCGGGGGGCGAGGATCAGGTGGAGATCCGCTGCATCCACATCGCAGTCAGCCACCACTGCATTATGGGCCAGTGCTGCGAAGGACGCCGTGAGACTGGTCTTGCCGGTTCCCCCTTTGCCGCTGATAATCACGATCTCCGTCATGTTTCCCCTCTCCGCGACTCCACCGTGATTCTGTCCAGCAATTCCCGGAGGGTGGCTCTCAGGTCCGGCAGAGCAGAGAAGATCGATTCCCTCCGTGAGTAGGCTTCAGCGACTCTCCGGCTTTCGGGGATCGCCAGGAGGACGGGGACGCCTTCGTCCATGCAGTAGTCAAACAGGCGACGGTCGCCGACGTCGGCCCGGTTCACGACAACTCCGAAGGGAATTGCCAGTTTCCGGATCGTCTCAACCGCCAGGGTGAGATCATGGAGCCCGAACGGCGTCGGCTCGGTGACCAGGATGGCGAAGTCGGCCCCCCGTACTGCCGCGATCATCGGACATGATGTGCCCGGCGGACAATCGATGATCGTCACTCCTTCCGGGGCGACATGGTGCTTTACCGCCCGGATGACGGGGGTGGGCATGGCATTACCCACATCCAGGCGCCCTTGGACAAGGGTAACCTGCCCGTTCGTTCCCCGGTTCACTGCGCCGATTGTTTTCGGTGCTTCTGAGATGGCTTCGTTCGGGCAGACCAGGGCACAACCTCCGCAACTGTGGCAAAGTTCCGGGAAGACCAGCGCCCTGGCCCCCAGGGAGACGATGGCGTTGAACTGGCAGAGACGCCCACAGGCGCCGCAGGCCGTGCATCTGCCTTCGTCAATGACCGGCACCGGTACGGTCACAGGCGCTGTTTCCATGGTTTCCATCGGGAGGAAAAGGTGCGCGTTCGGTTCCTCCACGTCACAGTCAAGCAGCCGGACAGGGTGCGGCGCCACAAGGGCGAGGGCAACGGAAAGGGTGGTCTTTCCCGTGCCCCCTTTGCCCGATGCGACGGCGATTCTCATACCCAGTGCCCCTCCACATCGGCATCGTCCGCCGGACGGAGTTCCCCCTGTCTCATCCGTTCCAATGCCTTCCCTACCGTTGGCGCCTCGGTGTGATAGATCGTGATCCCCGCTGCCCTAAGGGCACGAAATGCCTTGGGACCGCAGTGACCCGTAATGACGCCGCTCACTCCGGCTTTGGCAACGGCCTGGGCTGCCTGAATGCCGGCCCCTTGGGCCGCGTTCAAGTTCTGGGCGTTGTCGATCGTCAGGAACGTTTCCGTTTCCGTGTCATAGATCAGAAACTTGGGGGCTCTCCCGAAGCGGCTGTCAAAGGGGGCCGACAGGGTGTCGCCCGTTGTGGTTACGGCAACCTTCATACACTACCTCCAATCTATCCTTGCAGGAGAACCTTATCTGCCGGGTTTTCCCTGTGTTGGCTCATCTCCCCCGGAACCGAAACGCATCCACCTGGGGAGGCCGGTAATTCTGAACCAGTTCCGCCACCCGCGCCCCCGGCCGCGCAGGCCGAGACCCCTCCCTGGTGGGGGATTACCCGCCCCTGGTCCCTGATTTCCCCCGCATGGTCCTGCTCCTCTTCCCGTCCTCGGCCCCATTCCTTCCGGGCCGGTCCTGTCTCCGCGTGGCATGGTAAACCTCCTTTCTGCGCCTATCTGACGTCGTCGTCATTGAAGGGGCCGGCACCAGTCCGCTCAATTTCTCGGCCGCCACGGCCCCGCCTCCTGCCGCAACCTTGATTGCTACCGCAGCCCGGCATGGCAAAGGCGCTTTCCCTGAGCCTTCCCTTGAGCAATGCCCTGAGTACCTCCCGGACATCCCCTGCGATAAAGCCGTACACCTCGATGCCGCAGCCGTTGGCCGCACACCAGGCCGGTCTAGAGATCGCTCCGCAGATCAGCACATCCGCCCGCACCTCGGCCAGAAAGGCAACCTTTTCCATGGCCGATCCCACGGGCAGAAGGAGATTGCGTTCAGAAATCGTTGAACCGTCTTCCGATACAATCAGCAGGGCCTGTCCGGCCACGTCAAAGACGGGGGCAATCCGGGAATTCCATGTGGTGAGCACTGTTCTCATGGGGTCGCTCCATTTATCCGTATCATGTACATAGCAACTGGCACGCCAGAATGGAGTCAAGGGCAAGCTGTTTCTTAACTATTTGCAATTGTTGGGTTATGACAGGCGAGGCAGAACGTGAAGTGCGGTGAATAGTTGCATGTCTGCAACTATTAATGGAAGGGATAGGAGCAAACATGCACCTATCCTATGTGCGATGCGATACACGGCCGTTTTCTTCGGGGAGAGACAGGCCAAGCTCCTTCAGCTTACGGTAGAGGGTGGTCTTGTGAATGCCCAGCTCGCGTGCGGTTGCCGCACGGTTGAAAAGGTTGCGCTCCAGCGCGCCCAGGATGGCCATTTCTTCAACAACCCGCGTTGCGGATCGTATGTCGAGCGGTTCCCCTGGGCGGGACTGTATGCCGGTGAGCTCTGCCGGCAGGTGTTCGGGAGTAATCCATTTCCCCGTACAGAGCACAAAAGCCCGCTCAACGACGTTCTCCAGTTCGCGGATATTGCCCGGCCAGTCATGGGCCATCAGCAGCGAATAAGCCCCCGGCGTGAATCCGGTCAAGTTCCTGTGCTGGGTCCGGTTGAATCGCTCGACGAAGTGCTCCACCAGGAGGGAGATGTCTTCCTTGCGCTTCCGCAGGGGGGGGAGTTCCAGGGAGATGATGTTGATCCGGTAATAGAGGTCCTGGCGGAATTCGCCCTTTTTCACCATGGCGGCCAGGTCGCGGTTTGTGGCAACAATGACCCGGGCGCTGGTCTTTTCGGACCGTGTCGCCCCCAACGGCTCGTAGATATGTTCCTGGAGCACCCGCAGGAGTCTGACCTGGAGCGCTGGGCTGATCTCGCCGATTTCGTCCAGAAACAGTGTCCCGTTGTTAGCCAGGGCGAAGCGTCCTGGCTTATCCTGGGTGGCGCCGGTAAATGCCCCCCTCTTGTAGCCGAAGAGCTCGGACTCCAGTAGCGTATCTGGGAGGGCCCCGCAGTTGACCGCGATGAAGGGCCTGTTCGCGCAGGTGCCCATACTGTGGATGGCGCGGGCCAGAAGCTCCTTCCCCGTTCCAGTTTCCCCCTGGATGAGCACCGTGGATGAACTGGAAGACAGGGCCGGGATCATGTCGAATACCGGTCCCATGGCTGGGCTGTGGCTTATTAGGTCACCGATCCTGAAGCGCCCATCCAGCTCGTTGCGCAGAGCCTCAAGTTCACTCAGATCCCGGAAGGTTTCGGCCCCCCCGATGACCTTCCCCTCTCCGTCCCGCAGCACCGCGGTCGAGACAGTGACTGGGATGCGGTTTCCCTCGGAATCGATGATGTATCCCGACTTATTGATGACGGGTTGTCCATTTTTAAGGGTCCGCCTCAGGGCACATTCCGCCTCGCACATGCTGGATTTGAAGACCTCGGAACAGAGGCGTCCCAGTGCCTCCTCACGGGGAATGCCGGTAATCTCCTCGGCCGCACGGTTGAAGGAGGTGACGCGCCATTCCTGGTCCACGGTGAAGACGCCGTCCGAAATACTTTCCAGAATGGCTCCAGTTAATGGGGGAATAGTTTCATCAGTCATGGGCTGTTCTTAAGCGCCATTCACCCCACCGGTGGCGCTTCGTTAGCCATGGTGGCCCGGTACTGCTGTACGGCCGCATGGAGGGCCGAGGCGGCCATGTTGGAGCAGTGCATCTTTTCTTCGGGTAGCCCGTCCAGTGCTGCAGCTATGGCGAAATCATCCAGGGCCAGCACCTCGTCGAGATTTTTCCCCATGACCAGTTCCGTAGCCACCGACGAAGTGGCGATAGCCGCGCCGCACCCCTTGATGAGAAACTTTACGTCGCGCACAATCTCTCCCTCAATCTTCAGGAAGAAAAGGACTGCATCGCCGCAGTCAGGATCGCCGGCCTGCACTACCACGTTGGCATCTTCCAGAGAGCCCACGTTGCGGGGATTGCGCACGTGGTCCCGGACCTTTTCCGTATAGAGTTCAGCCATTGTCGTTTGCCTTTCGCTAGAGGGATTTGGTGACCCCTTCGTCCTCTTTACCATCATCCTGGCCGGGAAGATCACCGGCAACAGCCAGCGCTTTCTGCCCCACCAGGGCGTCGATAACCTTTTTTCGCCCCTGGGCCAGGAGCCGCTGAACCGTTCCGCGGGAGACCCCCATCATCTCGCCGGCCCGTTCCTGGTTCAGGTCCCGGCCGTCGCAGAGGTAAAGAGCCTCCAGCTCGTCATGTTCCAGGCTGATGACTTCCATATCCATGAGTGGGGTGCCGGCGGGCTTGAAGACGTGCCCCAGCTTCTCCCTCAGGGGACAAATGCAGTTGCGGTGTTTCTTTTTGCGCGGCGACATGGGTCAGGTCCCGTGCTTAATGGGCGCAGCCGTGACCGTGGCTGTGGCCGTCGCAGGTCTGCGGTGCGATTTCCTGGAACGCTCCGTTCTTGAACAGGTCAACATTTTCTCCCACGGTGGCCGCCTGGGAGCAGAACACCCGGATCTGCGCCCGGTTGAGCATGGTAAGGGCGCCGGCGCCGATGCCCCCCACCACAACCGCGTCGATGGGGTTGCCGGCCAGTGCCCTCAGGGGACTGCACGCCCCGTGAACATGCTGCTTGTCGCTGTTGTTGATGGAAAGGGTCGCGCCGGTCTCGGTGTCCACCACGATGAAACGCTGGGCTGAACCGAAATGGTTGTAAACCTTGCTGGCCAGACCGTCGTCGTTTGCCACCGGAAAACAGATTTTCATGGGAAAACCTCCTGTTTGATATTGTGCATATGCACAGTAAAACATTCTGAAAATTGTATGTCAAGGGTTTTTAATATTGTCTGTTTTGACTGTCTTGACCCACGTCAAGACATCGGTTTGCCTGATCGATTAAGATATCATCGCCGAGTCGCGGCAAATCCCCGCTATGGACTTTGAACGGGGAGCGATTATTTCACTCTGAAAGGCTCTTCAATGCGCACCTCAAACTACAAGATCATTTCATTTTTTCTGATGTCCATTCTGCTCCTGCCCATCACGGCCCGGGCGATTCCGACAATAAACTGCCACTGTTTCACCGACCGCTCCTATGATCCCGCAAGTCCGACGGTGGCGGACCCATATTTCCTGGCCACCACCCAGAATTCATTTTTCGCTGCCGTTTTCGGCGTCGAGAAAAAATCGATCGTGATGAAGAAGCAGAAGGGAACCTCGGCCGATGACCTCTGGGTTGCCTACTGGATTGCCTCCAAATCCGGGAAGGCCCCGGAATTACTGCTGGATGCGAAGCAGTCAGGCAAATCGTGGCAGGAAGTTGTCGCCACCCAGGGAATCTCCCCACGGTCCCTCGATCCCCGCTTCTCCGGAGTGCTGGCCGCAAAGTCCCCGGCATCGGGCCTTGCCGCGGCAGCGGTAGATGAGCTGCTCCTTCGTTACCGCCTGCTGAACAATGGGGAGTTGACGGGAATGCGTAAAGGGGGGGCTTCTAACCAGGAAATGATAATTACTGCCCTCATTGCCCGGAAAACGAAGCGACCGGCGCCCCAGATCCTGCGCGACGCCAAAGACGGGGGGAAGAGCTGGGGGGCGCTCCTGCAGCAGGCGCGGATCGATGCGACCGATATGGAGGGGGAGGTCGCCCGGCTCTTGAAGCGGTGAGGGGACATAACGGTTGACGGATGTTTTCTCTCCCAAGTATTATGTGAATAAGTATTCGCATAAGGATTGACATGCTGCCCAAGAAAAGCACCCGCATACGCAAGGAGGAGATCGTTCAGGCGGCCATTCAGGTCATCGGAGCCCAGGGGGTGAACTCCCTGACGATCGCCGCCATCGCCGGCCGGGCTGGGATGAGCGAAGCCAACATCTACCGGCATTTCGGCGGCAAGCAGGAGATCCTCTCGGCTCTGGCTGATTTCATCGGCACCGAGGTCATGGGGAAGGCGGCAGCCATCGCCGGGGGGAGCGGCCCTCCCCTGGAGAAGCTCCGGACCATCTTCTTCTCCCATGTTTCGTTGATAGCCGAGCTTCCGGGGATCCCCCGCTTCATCTTCTCCGACGAGGTTCATCTCGGCGACCGGGACCTCTCCCGCGTTATCGCCCAGCGCATGGCGGGCTATGTGGAAACCCTCTCCGGCATCATTACGGCCGGCATCGCCGAAGGGGAAATCAAGGATTCCCTTGCGCCGCGGGAGACGGCCCTGACCATGCTGGGGATGATCCAGTTCACCGCCCTCCGCTGGACCGTTGCCGGCACATCCTTCGACATCCGGGAGGAAGCGGGGAAGCTCTGGGATAACTTCGTGCATATGATCCGCTGATTTTTTTTACGCATGATGTGAATATTTACTCGCTTAATATTCGAAATACGGCATAAAAAGGAAACCCCCATGAAGATGA
This sequence comes from uncultured Geobacter sp., assembly GCA_964490805.1. Classification (GTDB taxonomy): domain Bacteria; phylum Desulfobacterota; class Desulfuromonadia; order Geobacterales; family Geobacteraceae; genus Geobacter. The sequence goes on along the minus strand of CAZBEB010000006.1, from coordinate 65,287 downwards.
CCATGGCACTTGGCCTGATCCTCCTCCTGTCCGCAAAGCTCCATGCTGCAGAACTTCTGACCATGGATGAAGCCGTAGCCACCGCGCTGAAAAGCCATCCTCTCGCCATCGAGGCCAATGAATACGTCTCCGCCGCCGAAGCGCGGTCGGGGCAGGCCGCTGCCAGTTACTACCCCACCATCGCCATCGCCGCCGACTGGAGCAAAGGGCGTTCCTATCTCACCCCCCTCGAGAGCGTCAAGGCCACGGAGGTGCACACCGATGCCCTCTACCTCAAGCAAACAATCTACGATTTCGGGCGAACCGCCGGGGCGGTGGCGGCTGCACGGGAAAACCGCGCAGCAGCGGCCGAGTCGCGGGCGGCAACCCGCCAGGACGTGGCCTTCCGCGCACGGCTTGCCTATTACCTGCTGCTGGCCGCCGAGAAACAGGTGGCCGCCACCGCGGAAACCGTCGCGGCCAGGGAGGCGGTGTTCCTGCAGGCCCGGGAATTTTTCAAGCAGGGGATCCGGGCCAAGGTGGACGTGGCCAGGGCCGAGGCAAGCTTCTATGAGGCGCGCACCGCCCTGATCCGCGCCGAAAGCAACCGGGCAATCGGCCGGGTCGAACTGGCAAACGCCATGGGCATTTCTTCCCTTGAGGGGCGGGTGCTTGCGGAACCCGTTGTTGCTCCCGCTCCTCTTCCCGGCCTGGAGGAGAGCCTGCGTGCCGCTTTTGCCGCCCGGCCCGAGCTCAGGGAGTACGCCGCCCTGAGAAATGCGGCGGAGGCCGGTGTTAAAACCGCCCGAAGCGGCCATTATCCCATCCTTTCGGGAACGGCGAGCATCGGCTATGCCGACAGCGCATTCCCCCCCGACGGCGATGTATGGACCGTGGGGGTGAACCTCACCGTACCGATATTCTCCGGTTTTTCCACCGTCGAGAAGGGGAAGGAGGCCCGTGCTTTGCTGCGGGCCGCGGAGACCAGGCAGAGCAACCTGAAGCTGCGCATCGCCAATGAGGTGGAGTCCGCCTGGCTCAGCGCCGGGGACGCAGCGGCCCGCAGCGAATCAACGGAAAAGGAGGTGGCAGCCGCCGCCGAGAGCCGGGATCTCGCCGTGGGGCGCTACCGGGAGGGGGTGGGGAGCATCATCGAGGTGACCGACGCCCAGTCCCTGGCACTGAATGCCGAAACGGCCCGCATCCAGGCCGGATATGACTACCATGCCGCCCTGGCCCGTCTCGACCGGGCAGTGGGTAAAGAATAACCAAAGCAATCTCCGAGGAGAGAACCATGAACCTGCGCACAATGCCGGCACGCATCAAAAAGAGCCTGGTTTGGGCCGCCATCGCCGTGGCCGTCGCCATCCTGCTCAAGATGACCATCCTTGCCCCGCCGAAGGTCCCAACGGTGCAGGCCGAGAAACGGGACCTGGTCGCCCAGGTCTACGGCAACGGCACCGTTGAGGCCAAAGTGGTGGTGGGGATTTCCAGCAAAATCACCGGCCGGATTGTCGAACTCTATGCGGACCAGGGGGACGCGGTGAAGCGGGGACAACTCCTGGCACGGCTCGAAAACGATGATTTCCTCCAGCAGCAGCGCCAGTCGGAGTCGGCGGTTACCAAGGCGACCGCTAATATCGGGGTAGAAGAGGCTGCTCTCCGTAAGGCCAGGGCCAATCTAGAACTGGCGGAGAAAAACGCCCGGCGCTTCCGGGCCCTGGCAGATAAAAATCTTGTTTCCCAGCTGGAGGCGGAGCAGTACGAGAACAGCTACCGGGTCTCCCGGGAAGAGGAAGCCCGCAGCTCCGCGGCGCTGGCCGCGGCCCGGATGGAGCACCAGGCCGGCCGCGCGGGGCTGGGCGTTGCCCGCAGCAGGGTTGCTGACACCCTCATCTATGCACCCCAGGACGGGATCATCATCTCCCGTGACCTTGAGAAAGGTGCGACGGTGACGCCCGGGCTCGCAGTCTTCACCCTTGCCGATCCAGCCACGGTCTGGGTGAAGGCCAATGTGGACGAATCACAGCTCAGGGGGGTCGCCGTCGGCAAAAAGGCCGTTGTCACCCTCCGTTCGGCTCCCGGTGAACAGTTCGCCGGGCGGGTTGCCCGCATCGGCCGGGAGAGCGACCGGGTGACCGAAGAGCTGGAGGTGGACGTGGCCTTTGCGTTGCCGCTGAAACACTTCCGCCTCGGGGAGCAGTCCGAGGTGTATATAGTTACGGAAGAAGAAAAGGGAACCCTTTCCATCCCCGCAGAGGCCATCGTCTTCCGGGGGGGGAAACGGGGAGTATTCGTAGCGGCCGACGGCAGGCTGAAGTTCAGGGAGATCGCGGTGGGGATCGAGGACCGGCGTAACTTTGTGCAGGTACGCAGCGGCCTCGACGGGAGCGAGCGGATTGCCCTGGCTCCCCGGGCGAAAATGGCCAAATTCACGGACGGTACGAAGGTGAGGATCGCGCCATGAACCTGGCCATCCGGGACATCCGTTACCACCGGGGGCGCTTTGTCCTCACCACCATCGGGCTGGGGCTGCTCCTTGGCGTGGTCATCAGCATGGGGGGAATCTACCGGGGGCTCATCGCCGATGCCCTCTCCATCAGCCGCGCCACCGGCGCCGACATCTGGGTGGTGCAGCAGGATACGAGTGGCCCCTTTGCCGCCATCTCCCGCATTCCCGAGGACATCCGCTACCGGATCGCCGGAGTCCCCGGCGTGGCCGAGGCTTCTCCCCTCTCCTTTCAGACCATCCAGATCGACCGGCACGGCAAGCCGTTCCGCTTTTTCCTCGTCGGCCACGACCTGAACGGCCTGGGGGGCCCCTCCGAAATCATCGCCGGCCGGGGGATTCGCCAAAAGCACTACGAGATGGTGGCGGCCCAGGGGATGAAGATGGAGCTGGGGGAAACGATCCGCCTGGGGCTCCACGACTACACCGTGGTCGGCATCACCGGGAAGATGGTCTCCTCCTCCGGCGACCCCGCCGCCTATGTGAGCCTGGCCGACGCCCAGGAGATCCAGTTCAAGTATGACAACGACGCCGTCCGCAACCAGCGGGAGCGGATCAATGCCCGCCTGGCCGTCATCCCCGCCCTCTCGCCCCCCCAGGCGAAGACCCTCCGGGAAAATGTGGCGGCCCTTACGGAATCGACCCACACGGTGAACACGGTGGTGGCGCGCCTTGCGGCCGGGGCGAACCTGGAGGAAGTCCAGGGGCGGATCGGGCGCTGGAACCACTTCCGCGCCATCTCCAACGAAGAGCAGACCGAAATCCTCGCCAAGGGAATGATCGAGAAGGCCCGGATGCAACTGGGGCTCTTCCGGCTCATCCTCCTCATCATCTCGGCGGTCATCATCTCCCTCATTATATACACCTCCACCATCGACAAGATCCGGGTCATTGCCACGCTCAAGCTAATCGGCGCCCAGAACCGGGTCATCGTCGGGATGATCCTCCAGCAGTCGCTCCTCATGGGGGTCATGGCCTACGCCATCGGCTACGGCATCATCTCGCTCACCTACGACAAATTCCCGCGCCGGGTGGAATTGGTTGCCATCGATCTCCAAGTGCTCTTCGTCATCGTCATGGCGATCTGCATCATTTCGAGCTTCGTGGGGATCCGCAAGGCCCTCCGGGTGGAGCCGGCCGCGGCCCTGGGAGGATAGAAGCATGTATGCTGTGGAAGTGGAAAATCTGACCAAGATCTATGGCAGCGGAAATACGGCGGTCACGGCCCTTGCCGACGCGTCCCTCCAGGTGAAGCCGGGGGAGCTGGTCGCGATCCTCGGCCCCTCCGGGTCGGGAAAGACCACCCTCCTCACCGCCATCGGCCTCATCAACGAGCCGACCCGGGGAAGGGTCATCCTCGACGGCGCCACCGTGGCTGACGGGGGGTGGGTGCCGGGGCTGGACCTGAAGCGGGTCCGCCGGGAGAAGATCGGCTTCATCTTCCAGGCCCACAACCTGATCCCGTTTCTCACCGCCCGGGAGAATGTCATGGTGGCCCTGGAGATAAACGGTTTCCCGAAGAGGGAGGCGGGAAAGCGGGCCGTCGAACTCCTCGAAGCCCTGAACCTGGGCCACCGGGTGGCCACCTATCCCGCGTTCCTTTCCGGCGGCGAGTCCCAGCGGGTTGCCATCGCCCGGGCCCTGGCAAACCGCCCCAGGGTGATTCTGGCCGACGAGCCCACGGCGGCCCTGGACACCGAGAACGGCAAAAACGTCATGGTGCTCCTCAAGAAACTGGCCGTGGAGAACAACTCGGCCATTATGGTAGTTACCCACGACCACCGCATGGTGGAGGGGTTCGACCGGATCTTCGACGTGCGGGACGGCAGGATTGTGGGGGAGAGGTTCAACCACGAAGCGACGAAATGAGGTGATGCCCCGGCAGCAAAAAATCGGTCAGAAGCCCCGGCGCCGGAGTTCTTCCCGGATCAGGTTTTTGCGGTCGCCGGTAAGGCGCCCCGAGGCGACTAGGTTCCGGAGATCCATGAGCTGGGCCCCGCTCATGAGGGATGCGAAGACTGCTGAGGGGGTGTTGGTGTTCCGCAGGAGGGCCTTCTTCACATTGGGACGGTTTGCCCAGCGCTGATGCCGGGCGACGACGGCAATGGATTCGGACAAGGTCCGGGAGGAGGAAACGAGCTGAAAGACCGATGCCTCCTTGAGGCGGGGGTTGGCGAGGCACGGCTCCACAACCCGCGCGTCACCTTCTTTCATGAGAGCATCGAGCACCGGTGCGGTTGCACGGCGGGCAAGGGTGATTCTGGTGCCGAGGGGGGTCGTGGGGAGCCGTTGGATGATGGCCCGTTCCGCGGCCAGGCGCTGGTCGGGTGTGGTGCCGGGAAATTCGGTGATGGTTACGAGTTCGAAGAGGTAGAGATGGGGGAGCAGGGGGAGAGAGATGGTGGCCGGCGTGCCGGGATTGTGGACCAGGGCCACCGTGAGCCGGTGGTTGCCGGAAACCGCGTCGAGCCCGGCAATCGTCTTGAGAAGCTCTTCCGTCAGGTCGCGGCGGCCCAGGAGAGCCAGGAGGTGGTTGTCGTCCAGGGCCGGATTCCGGAGCGCCGCCCTCAGTACGTCCATTGAGGCATCCAGGAGCGCTTCGAAGAGTTCCTCCTTGTCGCAGGTGAGGGCGTGGTGGAGCCGACGTGACAAATCAGGGTCAAGGTGTGCAATTTTTGCGTTACTTTCCATGGTGCGCCTCGTCGTGGCCGCTATGGAACTGCTATTCGGCACAGCATGACAACTTGCCGATATCCTTGCTGAATCCCTGGGCGCAGAGTCTCAGCCCCTCTCCCATTGAAGGGTAAACATGCAACGCATCTGCCAAATCCGTCACGGTGGCCCCAAACCGGATGGCCAGGGCCGCCTCGTTGATGATGTCGGCCCCCCGGTGGCAGGCCAGATGCACCCCCAGGAGCTTCCCCGTAGCCCGGTCGGCCACCATTTTCACGACGCCTGCCCTATGGCCGGTAACGTGGGCCTTGGGGATGGCCGAAACCGGCATGACATTCACGGTTACATCGAATCCCGCTGCCTTGGCACCTTCTTCCGTGTAGCCCGTAATCCCCACCTCCGGATCGGAGAAAATGGCCATGGGTACGCCAAGGGGGTTGAAGGTGCAACCGCAGCCGGGGTTCAGCATGTCGTCCACCGCCACGATTCCCTCCCGGGCGCCGGCCGTGGCGATCATCATCCCGCCGGTGCAGTCGCCGGCGGCCCAGATGCCCGGCGCTGAGGTCCGCATGCGTTCGTCCACCTTGACGAAACCCCGACGGTCTGTTGCCACTCCGGCCGGTTCCAGGCCGATTTCCCCGGTGGCCGGGGCCGTCCCCGCTGCCAGGAGAAGCTTTTCGGCGGCAAAGCTGATTTTTTCCCCATCCCGCTCCGCCTCCACCTTTACGGCCGTACCGTCTCCGGACACCGAGCAGATCGTCGTGCGGCAGCTGATTTCCACCCCTTCCTCCCGCAGTACGGCATGCACCGCCAGGGCCGGTTCCGGTTCCACGGGTCCCAGAATGCGGGGGCCGTGCTCCAGGATCGTAACCCGGCTGCCGAGGCGCTGGAACATCTGCCCCAGTTCCACCGCGATGACGCCGCCGCCGATGATGATGAGGGACGCGGGAATCTCCCTGAGGAGAAGGGCTCCCCGGCTCGTGAGGAAAGGAGTCGATTCGAGGCCGGGAATCCGCGGGACTCTCGGGTTGCCACCAACCGCCACGAGGAACCGCCCACCCCGTATGACCTTCCCTTTGACCTCAAGCCTCTCCGAATCCAGGAAGCGGCCGGTCCCCGTCACCAGTTCCACCCCCGGCGCGCTACGCAGTACATCCAGATATTTTGTCGTGCGCAGGTACTCGACGACCTGATCTTTCCGGGCCATGAGGCGCTCCGGAGCCACCGCTCCGCCCCCTTCTCCGAGGCCGAGCCTTGCCCCCAGCCTCCCCTCCTGATAGAATAGCGCGGCGTGGATCAGGGTTTTGCTCGGCACGCACCCCCAGTTGATGCAGGTGCCGCCGGGGAGGCTCTTCTCCACCATCAGGACCCGCGCCCCGTGGGATTGGGCGCGCAGGGCCGCTGCAAAGGCGGTGGAGCCTGAACCGAGGATGACCAGGTCGTATGTGTCGGGCATTGTCGAACCTCCTTCAATGAAGACAAGTGTACCCGAGCAGGGCCGTTTGAGAAGCATTGGAATATTTATGAACAACAGAGTCACGGAGGACACCATGTCAGGAGCACTACTCACCAACGACGACGCCCGTCTCGGCGCCGATACCCTTAGGATGCTGGCGGTGGACGCTGTGGAAGCGGCCAGTTCGGGCCATCCGGGGCTCCCCATGGGGGCCGCCGACTACGCCTTCGTACTCTGGCATTCCCATCTGCGCTTCGCCCCTGCTGACCCGGAGTGGCCCGGCCGGGACCGCTTCGTCCTCTCGGCGGGGCACGGTTCCATGCTCCTCTATGGTCTGCTCCACCTCTTCGGCTTCGACCTTCCCCTGGAGGAGCTGAAGCGGTTCCGCCAGTGGGGAAGCCACACCCCCGGCCACCCGGAGTATGGCCACACCCCCGGCGTTGAAGTGACCACCGGCCCCCTGGGGCAGGGGTTCGCCATGGGGGTCGGCATGGCCCTGGCGGCCCGGATGGCCTCGGCCCGCTTCGCCGACGAACGCTTCGACCCGTGCGGCCACCAAATCTACGCCATCGTCAGCGACGGGGACCTCATGGAGGGGATCAGCCAGGAGGCGGCCTCCCTGGCCGGTCACCTGAAGCTCGGGAACATGGTCTACATCTACGACGACAACCGGATCACCATCGAGGGATCCACGGAGCTGGCCTTCTCGGAGGATACGGAAGGACGTTTCACGGCCCTGGGCTGGCATGTGCAGAAGGTGGACGGTCACGACGCGAACCAGGTGGGGGAAGCCCTCTGGCGGGCCAAGGTGGAGCGGGACCGCCCTTCCCTCATCATCGCCCGGACCCACATCGCCCAGGGTTCCCCGGGGAAGCACGACACGGCCGGAGCCCACGGCTCTCCCCTCGGCGCCGAGGAGTCGGCCGCCACTAGGAAGAATCTCAACTGGCCCGACGAACTGTTCCACGTGCCGGAGCGGGTGCGGGAGCTCTGCGGAAAGCGCCGGAATGAGCTTACGGCGGCCCACGCCGCCTGGCAGGACGAGTTCCGCCGCTGGCGGCGCCGCAATCCGGAGAAATCCCGGCTCTGGGACGGCATGTGGCAGAAGGGGGTGCCGAAAGACCTGGAGGCCCGGCTCCTGGCAGCCGTCGAGGAGAGCGGCGGCGCCACCCGCGCCCTGTCGGGCAAGGCAATTCAGGCCGCTGCCGCGGCGGTGCCGGCCCTGGCCGGAGGGTCGGCCGACCTGGAGCCCTCCACCAATACCCGGATCGCCGATTCCCCGTCGGTCCTCCCCGGGAGCTTCGGGGGGCGGAATCTCCACTTCGGCATCCGGGAACACGCCATGGGGGCCGTCATGAACGGCATGGCCCGTTACGGCTGCTTCATCCCCTACGGTGCCACCTTCCTGGTCTTTGCCGACTACTGCCGGCCGGCCATTCGCCTTGCGGCCCTCATGAAGCAGCAGGCGGTCTACGTCTTCACCCACGACTCCCTTTTCGTGGGGGAGGATGGCCCCACCCACCAGCCGGTGGAGCAACTCTCATCACTGCGAATCATCCCGAACCTCCGGGTGATCCGCCCCGCGGACGGCCCCGAAACGGCCCTGGCCTGGGGCGCGGCCCTGCGCCGCACCGACGGCCCCACGGCCCTCATCCTCACCCGCCAGAAGGTGCCGGCCATCACCCGGGAGGAACCCCTGGAGGCGAAGACCTTCGCCAAGGGGGGGTACATAGTGCGACCGGGCGGGACAACGCCGGACGCGGTCCTCATGGCGAGTGGCTCCGAGGTGGGGCTGGCACTGGCGGCGGCGGATATCCTGGCGGGCGCAGGGGTGACAGTGCGTGTGGTGTCGGTCCCCTGTCTCGAAACCTTCCTGGCCCAGCCCGAGGCGTACCGGCGCCGGCTCCTGCCGGGGCGGGTCCCCAGGGTGGCGGTGGAGGCTGGTCACGGCGGTCTCTGGTGGCGCCTTCTCGGCTCCGGAGGGCTCTTCATCGGCATGGAAGGGTTCGGTGCCTCGGCCCCGGAAAAGGTTCTGGCGGAGGAGTTCGGCTTCACCCCGGCCCAGGTGGCCCAACGGGTGCGAGAGCTCGTGGGGCGCTGAGGAGTTATGGGAATCCGAGCGAAGCGAAGCGAGCGGTGCGACCGCTGCCGCATGCACCTTGAGCGGTGCGTCTGCCCCGCCATCCCCCGGTATGACCTGGCGACCCGGGTGGTACTCGTCATGCACCACCGGGAATACCCGAAACCCACGGCCACCGGCCCCCTGGCCCTGGCGGCCCTCCCCAACAGCGAGCTCCGCATCCATGGCGAGCGGGACTCCCTCCTGGACCTGAGCGACCTGGCAGTGCCGGAGCGGCGGACTCTTCTCCTCTACCCCGGCGACGACGTGCCGGTCCTTACGCGGGAACTCGTGGAACGGGATCCCCGCCCCGTCACCCTGGTGGTCCCCGACGGCACCTGGCGGCAGGCGTCCCGCATGGGACGACGGCTCCCCGGCCTCGGCCACGCCGAGATGGTGCGGCTCCCCGAGGGGCTCCCCACTCAATGGGGAGTCCGCCGGGAGCACCATCCCCAGGGGCTGGCCACCTTCGAGGCCATCGCCCGGGCCCTGGGAATCATTGAATCACCGGCAGTCCAGACGGGCCTGGAGGAGCTCTTCCGCCTCATGGTGCAAAGGACTCTCGAGGCCGGCGGACGCACCGTAACTTCCGATTGAAAGGACAATCCCTTGGAACTGACAGAGATCCTCAAGAAATCCCTCCTCTTCTCCGGCCTGGACGGCGAACACCTGGCCGAAGTAGCTGCCATCGCCACGCGGCGTCCCTTCGGCCGGGGTGAGACCCTATTCTCCGAAGGGGAGCCGGCCAACGGCTTCTACCTCCTGGCCCAGGGGAGCATGAAGCTCTGCAAGGTCTCTCCCGACGGGAAGGAAAAGGTGCTCCACTTTGTCCATCCCGGCGAGACCTTCGCCGAGGCCGCTTTCTTCGGCGACGGCAAGTACCCGGCCGAGGCCAGGGCGACGGATAAGGGGGAGGCGCTCTTCTTTCCCCGGGAGGGTTTCATGGGGCTCCTGGAGCGGAACCCCCGCTTCTCCCTGAACCTCATCATCTCCCTCTCCCTCATGCTCCGCCGCTTCGCCCGGCAGATCGAGGAACTCACCTTTGCCGAAGTGCCGGCACGGCTCGCCGCCCACCTGGTGGAACTGGCCGAGCGCAAATCTACGGTCTTTCAGGGGACCACCTATCTTGATCTGGATGTTAAAAAGGGAGAGCTGGCGTCGCGCCTCGGCACGGTCAGCGAGACCCTGTCGCGCTCGTTCCGGAAGCTGAAGGAGGAGGGGCTAATCGAGGTGGAGGGGAGCCGGGTGGTAATCTACGATATGGAGAAATTGAAGGGCGCCGCCGGCAGACGGCCGGCCTAGCCCTTGGGCACCCGCTTCCAGCGGTTGTAGACCCAGAGCCACTGATCGGGATGGCGGGCAATGTACTGCTCGATGGCCCGGTTGAGAAGTCTCGTGGTGGCAGCGGCATCCCCTGAAGGGTCGGGAACGATCTCGGGGAAGAACTCGACCACGTGGCGGTCGCCTTCCCGGTGGCCGAAACCGGGCACCAGGGCGGCCCCCGTCTTGGCCGCCAGCAGCGCCGGCATGGTGGTGGTCCAGGCCTTTCTCCCGAGAAACTCCACCAGCTCCCCCTCATGGGAAGGGACCGCCTGATCCATGAGCAGGCCGATGGCGCCGTTTTTCCGGAGCCGGAAAAAGATCTGGCGGGCCGCGCCATCTGCATAGATGATGCTGTTGCCGTGCCGGTTGCGCAGGCGCTCCAGCAGCAGAGTGAGAGGTTCGAATTTCTGGCGGCGGGCCACCACCGCCATCCCTCCGGCATTGGTGCCGAAGGCGTGGGCCACCAGTTCCCAGTTGTCGCAGTGCCCGGTGATGAAGATTACCCCCTTCCCCCGTTCCTTTGCCTTCAGGTAGTGCTCCAGTCCCCGCAGTTCCGTCCGCTCCACCAGCCATTTCCCCTGACCGAAATAGAGCTTTATCATCTCGACGACCGACTTTCCTAAGTTGGCGAAGGTGTTTCGCGCGATCTCTTCGGGCGTGCCGGCGGCGGGGTCCCACCCTTCCGTGGCCTGGAGGGCGGGGAGCGAGTTCCTGATGTTGGCGACAGTGTTCCGGCGAACTTTTCCCAGTAACCGGTAGGCGAGGGAGCCAGTTGCGCCCCCCAGAGCCACTGCGGCCGGTGTGGGAAGCAGCAGCACGGGCAGGGATGCGGCGGCGGCCGCGAAGGTGCCCAGTTGCCACTTGAGGCGTTTGCGTAGAGGTAGGATAGTGTCCACGGGTTATCACATATCACACCATTCTTGCCGGGGCCAACCAAAATCATCCAGAAGCCGGGCCTGGGCCGGGTCGCGGAATGGCCTTCGTGCAAGTCAAATAGCAAAAAACCGGTAACATATTGAAATGTTGAATGAATATTCTTTTGCCGGGTTGGTGGGGCGGTCATTTCACGGTATTTGGCCGGGAGCCGCCTTATCGGCATCCTTTCCGCGTCTCGGTCAGCAACCGCTTATTTTATCGATATATTCGGGTGGCGGCTGTTGGGCGCTAGGGATGAAGAGGCAAGTGGAACATTATGTGCAGTACAGTTATTTTATCTTAATTATATGTATTAATTGAATAGTGTTAATCCAAAGGGCTTGCCATGTCCCGATTCAGAATTCAGCCGGGCTTCATCTTGCTGTTGGGGGTTTACCTTTCAGCCGCAATGCTTGCTGTTGTGAGTCCCCCCCCGGCATATGCCAACTATGAGGCACGGGCTGCCAATCACATCCTGGTGCTGCACTCCTTCCATCCGGGCTTCCCCTGTGCCGATCAGGTCATGGAAGGAATCCAGGATGTAATGTCGAATTCTTCCGACCGGATTCACATGGATGTGGAATATCTCGATATGAAGCGCCATCAGCGGGCTTTCAAGGTTTCCCGCATGATTGATTCCGTGCTGATCTACAAACTGCAGAAAAGATCCTTTGACCTGGTGATTGCTGTGGGAAACGAGGCGCTGCAGTATGCCCTCGACCATCGTCGCGACCTGTTCCGCGGGACCCCCATCATCACCTGTGCCACCGTCGGTACCGATAAGGCCACGGCGGTGCCGGCAGAATATACCGGAGTCCGTTCCGATCCCGATTATGCGGGAATTATCCGCCAAGCGCTGGAGCTTCATCCCGACACCGGCAGAATAGTAGTCGTCGGCGGCACCCTGGAGCTTACGGACCGCCTTAACACCCAACGACTCATGGCCGTGGCCCAGACCTTCGCCCATCGGGTGGAGTTTGATTTCTGGAATGACCTGCCCGCCGAGGAGATCATCGAACGGCTGCAAAAAGCCGGGACGTCCACTCTGCTTTTCGCCAACGGATCCATCTGGGATCGCTCCGGGAGCCTTCTGTCGTTTTACGAGCAGACCGGTCTGCTGCGGCAGTCCCGCCTACCCCTTTGCAGCGCGTGGAACACCTATCTTGGTGAAGGGATTGTGGGGGGACCGCTCGTGGATGTGCGGGAACAGGGGCGCATTGCGGCGCGAATGGCGCTGGAGGTGATGCATGGCAAACCTGTGGCTGCTATCGCCCTCCGTGCCCCGGTATCGACGCCGCCAACCTTTGACTACGAAGAACTGCAGCGGCTGGGAATATCCTCAAAAAAACTGCCGCGGGGTCATGTACTGGTCAACGGGCCCAAACCCTTTTACAACCTGAGCAAGTCCCAGTTCCTCTGGTCGGTTGCCATTCTGCTCGGCTCCATTAGCATTACCCTGCTTCTTACCTGGAGCTTCCTGCTCCGCCGCCGCGCCGAAGCAAGGCTTCGCCAGAGCGAGCAGAACTACCGGAATCTCTCCCGGCAATTCCGGATTATCCTTGACGGCATCCCCGACAGTCTCACCCTCATCTCTCCCGACATGAAAGTGATCTGGTCCAACAAGGGGGCCGGCGATCCCTTCGGGGCCGCGCTGCGGACCGTCCCCGGAGAATACTGCTGCGAAATGCTCTATAACCGGACCACGCTCTGCGACAACTGCCCGGCGGTGAGGGCTTTCGAATCGGGCGAAAACGAAGAATCCACCATCAGGACTCCCGACGGCCGGACCCTCGAGGTGAAGGCGTTTCCGGTCAGGGAGGGGACGGAAAGCGTAAGCCACGTCATCATGCTGGCCAGCGACATCTCGGAGAAGGTCCGGCTTCAGGAGGAATCGGTCCGGACGAGCCGGCTCGCCTCCCTGGGGGAGCTGGCAGCCGGCGTGGCCCACGAGATCAACAATCCCAACGCCGTTATGATTCTCAATTCCGATCTGGTCAAGAAGGCGTGCGGAGAGGTCATGCCGCTGCTTCGGGAACGCATCGGCCTGAACCCCGACCTGACAATCGGAGGGCTCCCCTGGACGGAGATGTGCATGGAACTCCCCATGCTGCTGGTGGAAATGCAGGAGAGTGCCGGCCGCATCAAGCGGATCGTGGATGACCTGAAGGACTTTGCCCGGGCCGACGATGCCGACATCCGCGAACCCGTGGACCTCAATGATGCGGTCCGGGCATCCGTGCGGCTGGTTGCCAACGCCATCAAGAATTCAACGGATCACTTCACCATTAACCTGACAGACGGGTTGCCCCCCTTTGAAGGGAGCCTGCAGCGGATCGAACAGGTGGTGATCAATCTCATCATGAACTCCTGCCAGTCCCTGACGGACAAATCAAAGGGAATCTCCGTGGGGACCTTCTACGACCACTACCGTCAGGCCTGTGTGGTGCAGATACGGGACGAGGGGCGGGGAATCCCGGCGGACGTGCTCCCCCGCATCTCCGACCCGTTTTTCACCACGAAACGGGATTCCGGCGGGACCGGTCTCGGACTATCCATCTGCATGCGCATCGTCAAGAATTACGGAGGGGCGCTTGAATTCCATTCGGATTTAGGCGCCGGAACGACGGCAAATTTGTATCTGCCGGCCGACAAGGAGGTTGTCAACGCATGAGCCCTGAAAAATATCCCAATCAGCCGATTCTCCTGGTGGATGATGAAACCGCGTGGCTTCGCAGTCTTTCACTAACTCTCCGGGAGGCCACCGGCATCGACAACATCATCAAATGCTCCGACAGCCGGAAGGTTATGGACATCCTGCGGGAGACCGAGGTGAGCCTGATTCTGCTCGACCTGACCATGCCCTATTTTTCCGGCATGGATCTGTTGCAGATGATCGTGCAGGAGTACCCCGACATCCCGGTCATCGTCCTGAGCGGCCTGAACCAGGTGGAAACGGCGGTGCGCTGCATGCACCTGGGGGCCTTCGACTACTATGTGAAGACCGTGGAGATCGAGCGCCTCATCACCGGCATCCAGCGGGCCTTCTCCATGAAGGAGATGCGCTCCGAGAACAACAGCCTCAAGGAGCGCTTCCTGGAGGACCACCTGGCCCGCCCGGAAGTCTTTGCCGGCATCATGACCACCAGCAAGAAGATGCGGGCGTTGTTCCAGTACTGCGAAGCCGTGGCCCAGAGCAGCGAGCCGGTTCTTGTCACCGGTGAGAGCGGCGTGGGGAAGGAGCTGATCGCCCGCGCCATCCATCGTCTCCGCTGCCCCGACGGCCCCTGGGTGGCGGTCAATGTTGCCGGGCTCGACGACACCATCTTCTCCGATACCCTGTTCGGACATGCCCGGGGCGCTTTTACCGGGGCAGACCGTGAACGCCGGGGGATGATCGAGGAAGCCGCCGGCGGCACCCTGTTCCTGGACGAAATCGGGGACCTGAGCCCCGCTTCCCAGGTGAAACTCCTCCGGCTCCTGCAGGAGCGGGAGTTCTTCCCCATCGGTTCGGACGCCCCCCGCAAGCTGAAGGCGAAGCTCGTGTTCGCCACCAACTGCAACCTGAGTGAAAAAAACTGCCTCAACGGGTTCCGCAAGGATCTCTACTACCGCCTCAACGCCCACCAGGTACAGATTCCCCCGCTGCGGGAAAGGTTCGAGGATCTGCCGCTGCTCATCGACCATTTCCTTTCCGAAGCCGCAACAGCCCTGGGGAAAAGGCGCCCGACGCCCCCGCGGGAACTGGCCACCCTCCTTTCCATACACCCTTTCCCGGGAAACGTGCGCGAACTGCGGGCGATGATCTACGACGCCGTGAGCCGTCACCGCTCCCACATCCTTTCCCTGGACACCTTCAAGGAGAAAATCGGCTACTGCGGCGACCACCAGACGCCGGTCAAGGGAGAGGGAATCAAGTACCCGGAGCAGCTCCCCACCCTTGAAGAAGGAGGGAACAGGCTGGTCATGGAGGCCATGCAGCGCGCCAGGGGCAATCAGACCATGGCGGCGTCCATGCTCGGCATCACGCGCCAGGGCCTTGCCAAGCGCCTGAAGCAGCTCAGCGCATCCGCCATCGCCAATTAACCCCCGCAACCAGGGTTTCCCTGCAACCCTGGTTGCTCCCCCGGTTGCCCCGCATCACAAGGGGCCCCGCAGTAAGCTGCCCGCCTGATTTTCCACTAAATCTTCTCCCGGCTGCGAACCCGCTACCACCCGCTCTTCCCGAAGAAAGCGCAACGCCGGTTGCACCCATTTCTCCACCCCGGCATGTCGGTCAAATGGCCGAAACCGCCCTCATATCAGCACATTCCCTGAATGCAGACTACATGGCACTTCCCTTGCTCAGAGAGACATAGATTGTGTCGGCAAAAAATAGGGTTGGTAAGGAAATTCACCGGAAAAGGAGAAACGTGATGAGAGGAACTGTGGCAAAGAGGATGAGAATGATTGCAGCGACGGCAGCCGGTCTTACCCTGGCGGCGGGCGCGGCCCACGCCGTGTCCGTGGACTACACCACCACCCACGTATTCAAGAAGGAGGACATCCAGTGCGGCCGCGGCATCATCGGCGCCACCTGCCTCGGCAGTCCCGTGGTGGAAGACGGCCTCACCTACTACGGTATCGATTCGACCTATGGCTGGTTCGTGAAGAACTTTGACCCGTCGGCCCTTCAGCCCAAGCCCCGGGACGGCGTATTCGACGACGGCCGCGTGGCCGATATCCTGGACGGCAACGGCAACGTCACCGGCATCAGCGTCCAGGACAACGAGACCGGCAACTGGAAGACCGGCCCCATCGGCGGCGAGTGGGCCAAGGGGCTCGGCGCCCTCAAATCGAAGGCCGCCACCGAGAAGTACGTGGTCATGGACCATCTCATGCGCGACCCCGCCGACCCGAACCCCCTCCAGGTGGGGGTCGATTACAACCAGCGCATGAAGGATGACGGCAAGATGCTCTATTTCTGGGGCAACTACAACCAGGAGCCGACCCCGGTCTACATCTATACAAAAATGGCGCTCCCCGATAAATGGAAAGTCGCCGGCGCAAACTACAAGGTAACCTCGGCCAAGCTGGTCCTTGACCACGACATCACCAACAGCCCCAACGACCAGATCCGCCCCGAGGATTTCGAGAACGAGAACGCCACCGGCATCCTCCCCCAATACACCGTCTGCCCCACCGCTCCGTCCCTTAACCCGGCGGCCTGCTCAGGGCTGCCAGCGGGAACCTGGGTTTCCTCAGTTGACTCCCAGGAAGGTGGCGACCTGGAGCTACTGCCTGCCGGCACGGTGCTCAAGGCCCTCAATCCGGCCACCGGCCTCTTCGAGTACACCAATGCCTGGTACACCACCCTGGACCGTGATCCCTTTGGCGGCGTGAACCCGCGGTTCCGCTTCAAGTCGAGCAAGTTCGGCCAGGATCTTCCAGGGGTCGAAATTCCGCAGTACGTGGTCGGCACCCCCACCACAACCACCATCGACCTACTGAGCATCAAGGATCCGGTCACCGGCCTCCCCGCCCTGGCCGATTCCAAGAACTGGAACGCCTTCCTGGATGAGACCACCGACATCTTCGGCAACTACGACCCCATCGACGGCTATTCCGCCGAAGACTGCCCCATGACCCAGGACCTGGACCTGATGCTCTATGTGAAGGGTGAAGTGGGCAAGCCCACCGTGGTCCGCAGCGCTCAACTGCTGGTCACCTATGAGGATCCCGACGGCGTGGTGGTGGCCCCCATCGACCTGGCCATCCCGTACCTGTCCGTTCCTTCAGAGGTCTACAAGAACACGGTCAATACCCTGAGAGTCACCGTTGATAACCTGCAGCCGGGCGTTGCCGGCGGCACCCTGACCCTGGTCGGGAAAGATTCCTATGGACGGGTGGTGGGGAACTTCTCGCAAAACATCACAACCCCGGCCGATGACAAATCCGTAATTTACAGCTTCGTCTGGACCGCCCCCTCCTACGGCACCAAGGTTTCCTGGACGGCAACCGTCACGAACGCCGATGACATCAACCGCACCAACAACGTAAAAACCGCAAGGACCGAAGTCAAGCGGTAGGCACCACCAGCAAAAGGGCACCTGCGGAATCCGCGGGTGCCCTTCCATCGGGAGGCATCATGCAGTATCGTGCCGTTATTGTTGCACTCCTCTGCATCGTCTTGGGGGGGTGCGCCTCTTCTAACCGTTCCTGGACCGCCACCTACAACGCCACCATAGACGGGGTGACGGGCACCGCCAAGGTTTCCGCCGCAAGCGACCGGGTGCTGATGAAGTTCCAGAGCCAGCGCAAGACATCGGTCTCAATCCTTCGCTACGACAAGGGTGTCGCCTGGCTCCTGGCGCCGACAATGGGCATCTACCGGGAGATCCCCCTGAGCGCTCTCCACAAGGAGTTCCCCCTCTTCTTCGACCCCTCCATTCAAATCGTCCGTACAGAGCTTGGGAAAGAGCCGCTGGATGGCCGGGAGGCAATGAAGTACGCTGCGGAAATTACCCAGAACGGCACCACCTTCAAGGGGTTCCTCTGGGAGGCGATCCCTCCCCTGCCGGTTCCGCTCCGGTGGCAGGATGAGCGGGGCCAGACCGCCACCTGGGTGGATGTGGTCGTAGGTCCCCTGTCGCCGGCACTGTTCGAGATCCCCGACAGCTACAAGGCCGCTGTTACGCCAGATATGGCCCACGCCGACACGGCCCCGTCCAAACAGAAAGCAAATTAACCGGGAACCGGCACTACCTCTCCCCTTTCCAGGGCCAGAAGGGCTGCCTTCCGTTGAAGTCCCCCCGCATACCCCGTAAGGGAACCATCCGCCCCCACTACCCGATGGCAGGGGATGATGATGCCGATGGGGTTCCGCCCCACGGCGCTCCCCACCGCCCTGGCCGAGGTGGAACGGCCGCTGCCACCTTTGGCCAGTCTGTCGGCCAGGGCGCCGTAGGTGGTGGTTATACCGTGGGGAATGGTGCGCAGAAGCTCCCAGACCGCCAACTGGAACGGAGTCCCCTCGGGCGCCAGCGGCAAGTGGAACTCCCGCAGACTGCCGCCAAAATAGGCATCGAGCTGACGGCGCAGTTCCGCGAAAAGCGGGTATTCCGGATCATGCAGCCAGTCCCCTCCCCCAGCCGGTCCATGCTTCTGGCCGACGAACCAGAGTCCGCACAGGTATTCTCCCCGGGCCAGGGCAACCATGTCCCCTAGCGGCGTCTTGATGGTGCGGTACCGTTTCATGGCAACTCCTCCCCGAATCCTTAACGGTTTTGGATGCTGAACCTGGCTACTATACCACAACATCCTCTTGACTAAATTCCCCCGGACCGTAAATATGGACCGTTGATCCAAGTCTCCACTGTGTGAAAAGGTACTCCCATGGACCTTCTGAAAAACCTCAACCCGCCCCAGAAGGAGGCGGTTCTCCACGGCGAGGGGCCGCTCCTGGTCCTGGCCGGCGCCGGGTCGGGGAAGACCCGGGTCATCGTCCACCGTATCGCCCACCTGATCCGCAATCTCGGCGTCCCCCCGTGGCAGATTCTGGCGGTCACCTTCACCAACAAGGCTGCCGGAGAGATGCGGGAGCGGGTGGAGCGGCTCGTGGGGAGCGGCGAGGCCCCCCTCATCGCCACCTTCCACTCAACCTGCGCCCGCTTCCTGCGCCGCGATATCCACCACCTGGGGTACGATGCCGCCTTTGCCATCTACGACGACAAGGACGCGGAGAAGCTCTTGAAAGAAGTGATTGCCGGCCTCGGCCTGGACGAGAAACGCTTCCCGGCCCGCTCCTTTGCCGCCGCCATCGACGACTGCAAGAACCGCGGGATCCTCCCCGGGGAGATCCCCACCGGCGACTACACCGGCGAGATGCTGGCCCGGGTCTACGGCGCCTACCAGGAGCGGCTGAAAAAGTGCAACGCCCTGGACTTCGGCGATCTCCTCATGCTGACGGTCCGCCTCTTCGAGGAGCACCCGGAGGTGCTGGCCCGCTACCGGGACAAGTTCCGCTGGATTCTCGTGGATGAGTATCAGGATACGAACCCGATCCAGTACCGGCTCGTGCGGCTCCTGGCCGGCGAGCGGCGCAACCTCTGCGTGGTTGGGGACGACGACCAGTCCATCTACCGCTGGCGGGGGGCCGATATCCGGAACATCCTCGACTTCGAGAAGGATTTCCCCGGCGTCACCACCGTGAAGCTGGAGCAGAACTACCGCTCCACCCGGAACATCCTGGCCGCGGCCGGGGCCGTGGTGGCCAAAAACCGGGGGCGCAAGGCCAAGACCCTCTGGAGCGAGAACCCGGCCGGCGACGCCATCGTCTACCGGCGGCTCTCCGACGAGCGGGAGGAGGCCCGCTTCGTTTGCCGGGAGATCG
Organism: uncultured Geobacter sp.; assembly: GCA_964490805.1. GTDB lineage: Bacteria > Desulfobacterota > Desulfuromonadia > Geobacterales > Geobacteraceae > Geobacter. The sequence goes on along the minus strand of CAZBEB010000006.1, from coordinate 45,945 downwards.
AAAAGCATGTGCGGCACGGCGGCGACCTGCGGGGCGTGGCGGTCTTCTACCGGACCAACGCCCAGTCCCGGGTCATCGAGGACGCCATGGTGGCCGACGGGATTCCGTACCACATGGTGGGGGGGATGCGGTTCTACGAGCGGATGGAGGTGAAGGACATCCTCGCCTACCTGAAAGTCCTCGTGAACCCGGCCGACGAGGTGTCCCTGAAGCGGGTCATCAACGTCCCGGCCCGGGGGATCGGCCACGCCACCGTGGACAAGGTGGCGGAACTGGCGCTCCGCAAGGGGGTCATCCTCTACGACGCCTTCAGCGAGGCGTCCACCAGCGGGCTCCTCTCCACCGGCCCCCGGGGGAAGATCGCCGGCTTCATGACCCTAATGGAGCGCTTCGCCGGCCTGGCCGGGACGGTACCTCTGTCGGAGCTGGCCTCCCGCATCATCGACGAGACCGGTTACGCCGCCAAGCTGAAGGAAGAGCGCACCGATGAAGCCCAGGACCGCCTCGATAACCTCCAGGAACTCTGCTCCGCCATGGAGGAGTTCGAGCGGTCCAGCGACGAGAAAACCCTGGCCGCCTTCCTGGAGCAGGTGGCCCTCGTGTCGGACCTGGAGCGGGGAGAGGCCAAGCGGGAATCGGCCACCCTCATGACCCTCCACGCGGCCAAGGGGCTCGAATTCCCCATGGTCTTCATGATCGGCATGGAGGAGAAGCTTTTCCCCCACGTCCGCTCCCTGGACGACCCCGAAGCCATGGAGGAAGAACGGCGCCTCTGCTACGTGGGGATGACCCGGGCGCGGGAGCGGCTCTTCCTCACCAACGCCCGCCGCCGGCGCCTCTTCGGCCAGGACCAGGTGAACATGCCTTCCCGCTTCATCGCCGACGTCCCCCGGGACCTCCTGGACTTGGAGGACGAGTATCAGTCTTCCTTCGGCTTTGGTACTACCCGTAGCATAGAGCGGGAGACAACGGCCGCCGAGCCGGCGCGCCACAACCTGGCGGCCATCTTCGAGACCGAGATCGAGCCCGACTTCGACGACATCGAGGTGATCCCCGACGAGCCCGAGGACGGCGGCATCTGGCTCGGCATGAAGGTGCGCCACGGCAAGTTCGGCGTCGGCGTTATCCGCAAGATAGAGGGGAAGGGGGACGACCAAAAGGTGATCGTCTGGTTCAACTCCGTGGGGCCGAAGAAGCTGTTGGTGCGGTTTGCGGGGCTGGAAAGAGTCTGATTGACCTTTGGAGTATCACCCCCCTGCTTCGCTCACGCTCGCTTCCCCCCTACAGGGTAGGGGGGACTGGGGGGTGTCTTACTGCATCAGATACTTCTTCACCGTCCGCCGGTCCAGGTTGGTCCGGCGGGCCACCTCCTCGTAGGTGCCGCAGCGCTCATGGAGGATGCGGCAGTAGCCGGCCAGAAGCCCCTGGGCATCGAGCCCCCCCGCCGCCACATCCGCCAGGAACCGCTCCGCCTCTCCGGTTGGCGCCCCCTTTTCTTCTCCCCGGTAGTGCCCCGTCACCAGTACCCGCCGCACCGCCTGCTCCAGCTCCCGCACGTTTCCCGGCCAGGGATAGTTCTTCCCGGTCTCCCGTTCGATGGCCTTGCGCAGCACCAGCACCTCCCGCTCCGGCGCGGTGCCGGTCAAGCGTCTGAGGATTCCCGTCACCAGTTCGCCCAGTTCGTCGGGGCACTCCTGGAGCCGCTGCCGCAGCGGCGGGATGGTGATGACGTCGGAACAGAGGCGGTAGTAGAAGTCGTCCCGGAACTCCCCCCGTTCCCGAAGGCGGTTCAGGTCCCGGTTGGTGGCGGCGATGACCCGGCCGCTGAACCGGAGCCGCTGGTGGCTCCCCACCGGCGAGAAACTCCGCTCCTGGAGCACCTGGAGGAGCTTCACCTGCACCGGGAGCGATACTTCGCCGATCTCGTCCAGGAAGATGGCGCCGTGGGGGGTACAGCGGCTGAAAACCCCCTCGTGGTGGTCGATGGCGCCGGTGAAGGCCCCCTTCCTGTGGCCGAAAAGCTCCGATTCCAGCACCCCCTCCGGGTACTGGGAGAGGTTCACCGCCAGGAAGTTGCGGGTGAAGCTCTCGCTGAAGCGGCCGGTTTTCGGGTCGAAGGGGATGAAGCCCGACCGGCCGATGGCCGCGGCTGCGGCCCCCTTGCCGGTGCCGGTTTCACCGAGAAGGAGCACCGAGAAGTCCTCCATCCGGTTCCAGAGGTACTGGTCGAACCACCGGATGTTGTGGGTGAAGAGGGTCTGCCAGAGGTGCTCCCGCACCCGGCGCAGCGAAGGGCTGGAGCCGGCGAGCCCTTCCCGGATGAAGTAGAAGGCCCGCCGGAGCTGGTAAAAGAGGCCCAGGTAGCGGCGGCTCTCTGCCTCGGAGAATCCCGCCTCCGCGAAGGCGACCAGGAAGCCGCCGGCAAAGGGGACGGGACAGGGGGTGTCGCCGGCCGCGGCCTGCTCCCGTATCAGGCAATCGAAGGCGTCGAGGAACCGGTGAAACAGATCGAAGAGGAGCACGGTCCGAACGGTATCCCGGTCGGCAGCCGGCAGGCGGTGGTGATTGCCCCGCAGTTCCCGCTGCAGGACGGCCGTTCTCTCAGCCACCCGGCCGATGATGGCGGCAAGCACGTCCCGGTTGCCGGCGTCGGTGCCCGCCAGCAGCAGATCCACTTCGCCGCGGCTTTCGCCAAAGGGGTTGAGGAAGGCGGCCCTGGCCACCTTGGTAAAGAAATCCCGCTCCAATGTCAGTATAGTCTCTATAGCATTCATGCATTTGATGTATAGTTGCTGTACATAAAATGTCAATCAGGATTTGCTCTGAACGAACGAATGCAAATCTCTCAACATTGTAATAAGCTGTTATCTTTGAATATTTTGGTGGGTTGCCGACTTGGCATGCTATCGGCAATTTCCTGAACAGAAAACGTTGTTTAGGAGGTTGCCATGTTCACCCCACTTGCCCTATTGTTGCTGAGCGCCGTTGCCGCCGCCCCGGTCTTCACGGCCATGACCGTAAAGACCATCACCGACTGCTGCACGAGCCATCGGAGCCGGAAATGACAGTCATCGACATCCACTGCCACGCCGCCGGTATCGGCGCCGGCAACAGCGGCTGCTTCATCTCCCCGAAGCTTCGCCGGAGCTGGAAGTACCGTTTCTACCTCACATCCTTCGGCGTGACCAATACGGAATTGGAGCGGGAGGGTGACGGCCTGGTGCTCCGGCGCCTCTCGGAGCGGCTCGCCGCATCGTCCCGGGTACGGCAGGCGGTGGTGCTGGCCATGGACGGTGTGGTGGACGGCATCGGCCAGTTGGACCGGGACCGGACCGAGATGTACATCCCCAATGACTTCCTGGCCCGGGAATGCCGCTGCTACCCGAACCTCCTATTCGGCGCCGGCGTGAATCCCCTGCGCCCCGATGCCCTGGAACGCCTCGATGCCGCTGCTGCCGCCGGAGCGGTGCTGGTGAAGTGGCTCCCCTCCATCCAGGGGACCGACCCGGCAGACCGGTGCCTCATCCCCTTCTACCGGCGTCTGGCGGAACTGCGATTGCCGCTTCTGACCCACACCGGCCTTGAAGAGTCGTTCACCCGGGCCGACAACGCACTGGCCGACCCGGCGCGGCTCCGGCTCCCCCTGGAGGAGGGGGTGACGGTAATCGCCGCCCATTGCGCCACCAGCGGCCGGAGCAACGGGGAGGCGAACCTGGCCCGGCTCCTCCCTCTCTTCGCCCAATTCCCGAACCTTTATGCCGACATATCGGCCCTTACCCAGGTGAACCGGCTGGGGCATCTGGAGCGGGTTCTGGCACACCGGGAGATTCACAGTCGCCTCCTCTACGGCACCGACATGCCCCTGCCGGCCACGGGGCTCACCTCTCCATGGTTTCACCTCCTTCGGCTCGGGCCGATGGAGGCCCGGCGGCTGGCCGCCATCGGCAACCCCTGGGACCAGGATGTGGCCCTGAAGCTGGCCCTGGGGATGCCGGAGGAAATTCTGTTCCGGGCCGCGGGCGTACTCGGGATCGATCAAACTACAAAAAACTGTTTACCACAGAGACACAGAGACACAGAGAAAACCTTTTAAGATTTTTGGTTTTAAACCAGAAAAGAGTTCTTAGATTTTGCAGTTCTCCGTGTCTCTGTGTCTCTGTGGTTCAATGCCTTTAGACTGTAATCCGGAGCTTTTCATGAATACCACCGAACCGACCACCCTCCCCGCCTCCTTTCGGCGCCTGAATCTTGTCCAGGCCCTGGGGGCGCTGAACGATAACCTCATAAAGCTGATTATCGTATTCTACCTCATCGGTCGTTACGGCCGGGAAGAGGCCGGGACCATCGCGGCCCTGGGGAGCGCTGCCTTCGTGGCGCCGTTCCTCCTCTTCTCGGCCCTGGCCGGCTCCCTGGCCGACCGGCTCCCCAAGGGGCGAATCGTTGTGGGGGTCAAGGTTCTGGAGGTGGGGATCGCCCTCCTGGCCGTGACCGGTCTCTTCCTTGCCAGCGCTCCGCTTCTCTACGGCGCGGTCTTTCTCCTAGGGACCCACAGCGCCCTCTTCGCCCCGGCCAAGTACGGGGTGGTGCCTGAGCTGGTCCCCCGGGAGGGGCTCTCAAAGGCCAACAGCCTCCTGGAGATGGCCTCCTTTCTCGCCATCGTCGGGGGGACGGCCCTGGCGCCGTTCCTCGTGCAGTTGGCCGGTGGCCGCCACGGCGTGGCGCTCCTGGCCGGGGTGGCCATTGCCGCGGCCGGCCTTGCCATTGCCCGCACCCTCCCCCCGACTGAGGCCGTGGCGCCGGACCGCAAGCCCGCCATCCTCCCTGCCGCCTACTGGCGCACCCTCCGGAGCCTCGCCGGCGACGGCTACCTCCTTCTGGCGGTGATCGGCGCCGCCTACTTCCTTTTCGTGGGGGCCTTCTGCCAGCTGAACCTTCTTCCCTATGGCATGAAGCTCCTGGCCCTCTCCGAGGAGCAGAGCGGCTACCTCTTCCTGGCCGCGGCCATCGGCATCGGCGCCGGGTCACTCTGGGCCGGCCGCCTCTCGGGGCGCACCGTGGAGTTCGGGGTGGTCCCCATCGGCGCCGCGGGGCTCACCCTCTGCTCCTTTGCCCTGGCCTCCGCCCCGGCAAACCTTGTGACGGTGCTTGTCATTGTGGCCCTCTTCGGCGTTAGCGCCGGCCTCTTCATCGTGCCGCTCCAGTCCTTCATCCAGCTCCGGGCTCCGGCGGACCGGCGGGGGGAAGTCCTGGCCGCCTCGTCGTTCCTGAGCTGGGTCGGGGTGCTTCTGGCCTCGGGGCTCCTCTGGACCCTCTCGGGCCCCCTGGGGTTCTCCCCCGGCGGCTGCTTCACGATACTCGGGGCGATCACCCTCGTCCTCACCGCCGTCACCCTCCGGGTCCTCCCCGACTTCCTCCTCCGCTTCATCGCCCTGGCGGTCATGCGGATACGCTACCGGGTCACCACCATCGACGACCGCCACGTGCCGGTGGAGGGGGGAGCGCTCCTGGTGGCGAACCACGTCTCCTGGCTCGACGCCCTCATTCTCCTCGCCACCCAGCAGCGGCGGATCCGCTTCGTCATGGAACGGGAGATCTACAGCGCTCCCGGCCTCAAGCAACTCTGCGCCCTCATGGGGGTGATCCCGGTTTCATCACGGGACGGGAAGAGGGGGCTTCTGGAGTTCATCGCCACCGCCCGCAAGGCCCTGGACGAAGGCTATCTCGTCTGCATCTTCGCCGAGGGGGAGATTACCCGCACCGGCATGCTGAACCGATTCAAGGGGGGCTTTGAGCACATCGTCAGGGGGACGGATCATCCCATCATCCCGGTCTACATCGGCGGCGCCTGGGGGAGCGCTCTCTCCTACGCCCACGGCAAGCTCCTCTCCCGCTTCCCCTCCCTCATCCCCTACCGGGTGACGGTCCTCTTCGGCGCGCCCGTGGCGGCCGGGAGCACCCCCCACGACGTGCGCCGTGCCGTGATGGAGCTTTCCGCCGCCTGGTTCGAGGCCCGCAAGCCCCGGCGCCGCCCCCTGGGAGAGCTCTTCGCCGAGGCGGCCCGGGAGAACTGGCACCGCCCCGCCCTGGCCGACACCGGCGGCCGGGAACTCACCTACGGCAAGGCCCTCACCGGCGTCGTGGCCCTGGCGGCGAAGCTGAAGCCCATTACCGCCGGCCAGGAGATGGTGGGAGTCTGCCTCCCCCCCACCGTGGGGGGCGCTTTGGTGAACATCGCCCTCACCCTGAACGGCACCGTGCCGGTGAACCTGAACTACACCGCCTCTGCCGACGGAATCCGCTCGGCCCTGGCCCAGTGCGCCATAACCACCACCATCACCTCCCGCGTCTTCCTGGAGAAGCTCGGCACCCTGCCGGAACTGCCCGGAGCCCTCTATGTGGAAGACCTCCTGGCCGGGCTCACCGACGGCGACAAGCGCCGGGCGTTCCTCACGGCCCGCTTCTTCCCGCTCCGCACCTTTGCCCGCCCCGCCGGGTTCGACGCCGACCGCCTCGCCACGGTAATCTTCTCCTCGGGGAGCACCGGCGAGCCCAAGGGGGTCATGCTCTCCCACCACAACATCCTCTCCAACCTGGAGGCGCTCCGGATGGTTTTCCGCGCCACCCGGCGGGACAACATCTGCTCGGCCCTCCCCTTTTTCCACTCCCTGGGGTTCACCGGCACCCTCTGGCTCCCGCTCCTCTCGGGGTTCTCGGCGGTCTACCACACCAACCCCCTGGACGGCGAGACCATCGCCAAAACGGTGAGGGAGCGGCAGTCAACCCTTCTCATCGCCACCCCCACCTTCCTCATGGCCTACCTGCGGCGGGCCCAAAGGGAGGACTTCTCTACGCTTCGGCTCGTCATCACCGGCGCCGAGAAGCTGAAGCCGAAGCTGGCCGACGCCTTCCAGGAGAAGTTCGGCATTCGCCCCATGGAAGGGTACGGCGCCACGGAGCTGTCGCCGGTCATCTCCCTGTCGCTTCCCGACGTGGAGGTCAACGGGGTCCGCCAGGTCGCCTCTCGTGAAGGGAGCGTAGGGCTCCCGGTCCCCGGCGTGGTGGTGAAGATCGTGAATCCCGACACCTTTGCCGCGCTTCCCGAGGGGGAGACGGGGCTCATCCTCGTGAAGGGGCCCAACGTCATGCTCGGCTACCTCCATAAGCCGGAAAAGACCGCCGAGGTGGTAAAGGACGGCTGGTACGTCACCGGCGACATCGGCCGGCTGGACACCTACGGCTTCCTCCACATCACCGACCGCCTTGCCCGCTTCAGCAAGATCGCCGGGGAGATGGTCCCCCACGGCGCCGTGGAGGACGCCCTCCATGCCCGCCTCGGCATGACCGGCGTCGTGGCCGTCACCGGCATCCCCGACGAAAAGCGGGGGGAGCGGCTCGTGGTGGTCTTCGCCCGGGAGGCGGGAGACGCCGAGACCCTCCACCGCCTCCTGGCCGAAAGCGACCTCCCCAACCTCTGGAAACCGGGACGGGAGTGCTACGTGGCGGTGGATGCCCTGCCGGTGCTGGGGACGGGAAAGCTGGATCTCAGGGGGGTGAAGGAGATAGCGCTGGCGGCGGTGGGATAAGGGGAAATTACGATGCAGGAATGCAATCCTTCGATCTCAATGATGTCTGGATTAATTTTAAAAAATTTATTAAAAGTTATGGGGTACAGCAGTCGAAGAGGTAATTATGACCTCCCTCAGTCCCCCTACTCTGTAGGGGGGCAGCGAGCAAGGCGAGCAGGGGGGTGAAAAAATCATTCTCTCCATGGAGTCCACCGAATGAAGCGCATTATCGCCGCAGTGCTGCTCATGGCAGCCACGCTCTCACCCGTCACGGTACTGGCCCAGCGCCATGCGGAGTGCCGCGACCACCTTGCCACGGCCCACAGCGGCGGCCGGGCAGGGGCTGAACGATCCCTGGATCGGGAAATCACCTCCTTCCGGACCCTGGCGGAACGGGCCCTGGCCCTCCGGGCCGAGACCATCAAGGTGGGAAACGCGGCCCGCGCCAAGGCGGACCGGGGAAAGCCCCTCACCGGCGACGATATCGCGCTCCTCAACCAGGGGATCACCGAGCACCTGGCCCTGCGGGAGGAGATGCTGGCCGTGGCCGAAAGCCACGAGTGCTGGCTCGACGCCTCGACCGCCGAGCTGGGCAAGGCCGGCATCACCGAGGAGGCCCGTTTCAAGGGGGTGATGGTCTCCCTCGCCTCGGCCCTGGTCCTCTACGACAACTATCTGCTGGCGGTCTCCCTCTTCGAGGGGGACCCCAAGCTGCGCCGCATCCTCAACGAAAAAGACCCCGGATACGCCGTCACCAGCGCCGCACTCTCCAAGGTCACCCTCAGCTATAACTCTATCGCCAACCGGCAGCGGGTCCGGCGGGCCATCTCGTTCTTCGAGAGCGAATCAAAGAAGCACCCGGCTCTCCTGAGCGATGATTCCGAAACCGCCTACCTTGCCACGCTCATCGTCCAGAGCCCCTCGTTCACCATGGTCAAGAAGGTATCGCCCCTCTACGTGATCGGCCGCAAGCTGGGCTTTCTGGGAGCCGCCACCACCGACACCCTCACCGGCCTGGAGCGGGAAGGGGTCAATCTCTTCAGCATGCTCTTCGGCAACGCAGTGGGGCTAGTGGAGACCCGCAAGGGGAAGCTGGCCCGGCGGGGCGACGTGGCGAAGGATGTTACGGCAACCATCAGGGCCGGCGACATCCTCCTGGAAAAGACCCCCTTCCGCCTCACCGACAAGCTCATCCCCGGCTACTGGGGCCATGCGGCGGTCTGGATCGGCAGCGAAACGGAGCTGAAAGAGCTGGGGATCTGGGACAACCCGGTGGTGGCCCGCCACCATGACGAAATCCGCCAGGGACGGCTCGTGGTGGAGGCGCTCCGCTCCGGCGTGGAGATGAACTCACTGGAGCACTTCCTCAACGTGGACAGCCTCGGCATCCTCCGCAAGGCCGCCGCCGGCCGGGACGAGCGGGGGCGGATCATCATCCAGGCCCTGCGCCAGGTGGGGAAACCCTACGACTTCAACTTTGACGTGGAATCCAAGGAGCGGGTCTACTGCTCCAAGCTTGTTTACCTCTCCTACAGCGGCATCGACTGGCCCACGAAGAAATCCCTCGGCCGGGCCACCTTCAGCCCCGACGACGTGGCTGTCCGGGCATTCCGTGGGGGCGACCTGCAGTTGGTCACCTTCTACCACGACGGTCGCCAGGTCAGCGACAAGCCTGCGGTTCGCATGGCCGAGTTGATGGGAGTGCGGGATTAATACGGGCCGGACGCCAGAAAATCCGTGGCATCTTCCGGCCCCAAGGCTCGCCATTCAATCTCGTATCCGCGGTAGTCTGCCAACAGGCGTTCGCCTTTGCGCTTGAGCGCCTCAAGGCTGATCCGGGACTTGTTGAGCTTCACCTCTGCAACCAGGATGCGTTTTTCCAGCTCGTTGACCGCAACCAGATCGATTTCATTCTGGTTGCCGCGCTCCCAGTATGAGCCGACCCGGTTAAACCGTCTGCTTGCTGCGGCAAGTTCGTGGAAATAACGCTCCAGGATCCTGCCGGCCCAGGTAGTGAAATCGCGATCGACAATGCCGCGGATGTATTCGAAGTTGCCGGTCTCCACAGCCGACCAATTGCGGAAAATGAAACGGAACCAGAAGCTGAGGAAGTTGTCGGTAATGGCGTATTTAATGGTCCTGCCGTTAGGGCGGGCGTTGAAGGGAGTGTGACGGGAGATGAGGCCGTACTCTTGCTCCAGTCGCGCCAGATAGGCACCAGCTTCTATCTCGAGGATCGACTCGATCTCGGCCCGGGCGGTCTTCCCTTCGGCAATCAGGGCGAGAATGGAGAAGTAGGTGCCGTATTCTTTGCCGAATTCCTCGATCAACAGGTTCTTCCCTTCGGCAAGAAAAGGAGAGTGCTCCTTTAGCATGAAATCGAGCATGGGGCCGAGCGTCACGGCTCCGTTAGCGGTCAGCAGGTCGAGATATTTGGGGAGTCCGCCGGTCAGGGCATAAAAGTCGAACAATTCAGTCATGCCGTTGCTGCCGTAATCGGTGAGAATCTTCTGGAGCGTGGCTACGGGAAACGGTTTCAGGTGCATGATCCGATCGGCTCTGCCGAAAAGAGGCTCCTTGGCCCCCTCAAAGATCTTGCGCATGAGGGAATAGACCGAGCCTATGCAGATGAGGTTGAGCTTGCAGGATGCCTTGTGCTGGTCCCAGAGGGATTGTATCTCGGAGTAGACCGCCGGATTTATGGCGTAAAACTCCTGGAACTCATCGATTATGACAGTGAGCCGTTCGGTTCTGGCCAGTTCGATGAGAAGCCGGAACAGGTCGCGGAAGTGGCGGATTTCCCCAATCACCGGAACTGGCAAGAGGCTTGTGATCTCATCGAGAAATTCTTTGCAGAGCAGAGCCTCGGATTTTTTCGAGATGAAGAGGTAGAGTGAGCGTTGTTTTGCTGTAAATTCAAGTGCCAGCATGGTTTTGCCCACTCTGCGCCGTCCGGTTATGACCGTCATGCGGCCCGCTTCGGAAGCCTGTTCATAAAGATTGTGCAGCTCTGACAGCTCGTTTTCCCGGTCGTAGAATTTCATGACTGCCTCACAGAGACTTTATCGTAACCATGGTTACGGTAATAAATATTACGATAAATGTGAGGAGTATGCAAATGAAACGAAATTGAACGAGGCGATTTCCGAGTAGTGCGTGCCATTGCTTTATCAACTCCTCTCTGTTGTCATCTATCCATCTCCGGGTTATTCCGGGGGGTTATTCGGGGGACAGTTTATGTAATTCTACAGCCGCCGAAACTGCCGAATTTGCTGCTGGACTGCCCTTTTTGCGCGCTCTTTCCGACAATTGAAACGAGGCACTTTGCAATGATCCGACATCTGCTGCTTATCACGCTGTCCACTATCCTTACCCTCGCCGCCGTTCCCGGCCTGCGCCCCCTGTCGGCCGCCGAAACCGCCCCGCCCACCCTGACCCGGAGCATCCAGCCCCTCCTGGCCGCCCACCCCGGCAAAACCGGCCTTTATGTTCTGGAAAAGGGCGAGGAGTCGCTCCTTGCCCGGGCGTGGCTGGCGGACCACGCCACGAAAACCATCGACGTGCAGTATTTCATCTGGAGCAGCGACAACGTCGGCATCCTGGCCTCGGAGGCCCTGCTGCGGGCGGCGGAACGGGGGGTACGGGTGCGGGTGCTGGTGGATGACCTCCTCATCGACGCGCCGCCGGAATCGCTCCTGGCCCTGGCCCGGCACCCCAACATCGACATCCGGATCTACAATCCGAAGATGACGGTGGGGACCTCGAAGGTTAAGCGGCTCGCCAATGTTGTGACCGATTTCCGGGCCGTCAACCAGCGGATGCACGACAAGACCGCCCTGTTCGACGGGATGGTGGGCATCACCGGCGGCCGCAACATGGCCGACGAGTACTACGACTACGACCAGGAGTACACCTTCCGGGACCGGGATATCCTGATGATGGGGCCGGCGGTGGCCGAGGCGGAGGCCAGCTTCGCCCGGTTCTGGGATAGCCCCCTGGCGGTGCCGGTGGAGAAGCTGCTGAAGAAGCCCCTGAAGAACATGACCCCGGAGCGGACCGGCCAGGTCTATGCCGGCCTCCACGCCTATGCCGGTAAACCGGAGAACTTCGCCCCGGAGGTTCGCCAGGCGCTCCAGGACCTCCCCAGCAGGGTCGACGGTTTGCTGGGGGAGATGGTCTGGGACGAGGCCCGCTTCATCTCCGATCTGCCGGGGAAGAACAGCGGCCGGAATGGTTTGAATGGGGGTGGCCGGAGCACGGCGACCCTGGTGGCCGCGGTGCGCAAGGCCAAGCGGCGGGTCACCATCCAGTCCCCCTACCTGGTCATGCCGGAGGGGGGGCTGGAGCTGTTCCGGGGACTCGTCAAGCGGGGGGTAGAGGTGCGGATCGTCACCAACTCCCTGGCCGCTACCGATAACCTCCAGGCCTTCAGCGGCTACCGGAAGCAGCGCAGCCGTCTCCTGAAGGCGGGGATCATCATCCGGGAGTTCCGTCCCGACCCGGCCGTGCGAAAGGAACTGATCGACCGCTACCCGAAACTGAAGGAGAAGCCCCCCACCTTCGCCATTCATGCCAAGACCCTGGTGATCGACGGCGAGACCCTGTTCGTCGGCACCTTCAACCTGGACCCCCGCTCCGCCAACCTTAACACCGAGGTGGGGGTGCTGGTCCGCAACCCCTCCCTGGCCCGCCGGGTGGAGGAGCGGATCGAGCGGGACATGCTTCCGGAGAATAGCTGGAATCCGGCCAGGGACAACCCGGACCGGTACGCCTCGGCGACCAAGCGGAACAAGCTGCGGCTCTGGAAGGCCCTGCCGCTGGAGCCGATACTCTAGTCTTTCGGGGCCGGTCGTGACGGTCGGCCTCACTATCCCCCTCTGCCTTGTCATTTTCCCCCGTTCGTGCTACAAAATACCGTTCATTTCACCTGTTGCACCCCACGGAGATCCCCCATGAAGATAACCAAAGCCGAAGTCGACGCCGTTGCCCTCCTGGCGCGCCTTGAACTGACCCCGGAGGAGACGGAGACCTTCACCGGCCAGATGGACGCCATCCTCGCCTATGTGGAGAAGCTGAACGAGCTGGACACTGACGGCATCATTCCCACCTCCCACGCGGTGCCGGTGGAAAACGCCTTCCGCGCCGACGCGGTGCGCCCCTCCATCGGCGTGGAGAATGCCCTGGCCAATGCCCCGGACCGGGTTGAAGGATTCTTCCGGGTGCCGAAGGTGATCGAGTAAGCATGCCGGCCCCCCGGCTCATCTCCGGACTCCTCCTCCTTGCGGGGGCGCTTCTGCTGTCCGGCTGCTTCTCGTCGAGCCTCCAGGGCTCCTTCGAGATGAACACCACGGTGACGAATTTCTAGACGCATACGTTACATTGCACGCATCGGAGACCCCATGGAACTCTTTGATTTGACCATACACGAACTGCACGACCGGCTGAAGCGGAAGGAGATCTCCTCCGTGGAGGCGACGAAGGCGATGCTCGCCCGGATCGAGGCGGTGGACCCGCAGGTGAACGCCTACATCACGGTCACCCCCGAAGAGGCCCTGGCCGCGGCGGAAGCTGCCGACCAGCGCATTGCCGCCGGCGACATGACCCCCCTCACCGGCATCCCCATCGGCCTCAAGGACATCTTCGTCACCAAGGGGATCCGCACCACCTGCGCCTCGAAGATCCTCGGCAACTTCGTTCCCCCCTACGACGGGACGGCCGTGGCCAGGCTGAAGGAGGCCGGCGCGGTCATCGTGGGGAAGCTGAACCAGGACGAGTTCGCCATGGGCTCCTCCGGGGAGTCCAGCGCCTTCGGCCCCACCCGCAATCCCTGGAACCTGGAATGCATCCCCGGCGGCTCCTCCAGCGGTTCGGCGGCGGCCATCGCGGCCCGCACCGCCACGGCGACCCTGGGGACCGACACCGGCGGCTCCATCCGTCAGCCCGCCTCCCACTGCGGCTGCGTGGGGCTTCGCCCCACCTACGGGAGGGTTTCCCGCTACGGGGTCATCGCCTACGCCTCATCCCTGGACCAAGTGGGCCCCGTGACCAGGGACGTGACCGACTGCGCACTGATGCTCCAGGCCGTGGCCGGCCACGACCCCATGGACTCCACCAGCGTCGAGGTGCCGGTCCCCGACTACGCGAAGGGACTCACCGGAGACGTGAAGGGGCTGAAGCTGGGGCTTCCCAGGGAGTACTACATCGAGGGGCTCGACCCGGACGTGAAGCGGGCCATGGACGAGGCCATCGAGACCTACCGGGGCCTCGGCGCCGAGTTCGTGGATATCTCCCTCCCCCACACCGACTACGCCGTGGCCACCTACTACCTCATCGCCACCGCTGAGGCCAGCTCCAACCTGGCCCGCTACGAGGGGGTCCGCTTCGGTCACCGGGCCGAAGGGGCCGCGAGCCTCATCGACATGTTCCGCAAGACCCGCTCCGAAGGTTTCGGGGCCGAGGTGAAGCGGCGAATCATGATCGGCACCTATGCCCTCTCCTCCGGCTACTACGACGCCTACTACCTGAAGGCCCAGAAGGTCCGCACCCTCATCATGCAGGACTTCTTGAAGGCCTTCGAGACCGTGGACGCCATCCTCACCCCGGTGGCCCCGACCCCGGCCTTCAAAATCGGCGAGAAAACGAGCGACCCGCTCCAGATGTACCTTTCCGACATCTTCACCATCCCGGTGAACCTGGCCGGCACCTGCGGCATCTCCGTCCCCGCCGGGATGAGCACTGCCGGACTCCCCATCGGCCTCCAGCTCATCGGCCGCCCCTTCGGGGAGGAGACCATCCTCCGCGCCGCCCACGCTTTCGAGCAGGCCACGGCGTGGCATATGCAAAAAGCACAGATTTAGATATTCCGTAGGGGCGAATCTTGTATTCGCCCATTCCAGATCGGGCGATCACAAGGATCGCCCCTACGTTATCATCCGGAGATATCCATGAACTACCAAGCCGTCATCGGCCTTGAAGTCCACGTCCAGCTGAAGACCGACACCAAGATCTTCTGCGGCTGCTCCACCCAATTCGGCGCCAGCCCCAACTCCCAGACCTGCCCGGTCTGTCTCGGGATGCCCGGCGCCCTTCCCGTCCTCAACAGGAAGGTTGTCGAGTTCGCCATAAAGGCCGGTCTCGCCACCAACTGCCGGATCGCACCGCGCTCGGTCTTCGCCCGGAAGAACTACTTCTACCCGGACCTCCCCAAGGGGTACCAGATCAGCCAGTTCGAGCTCCCCATCTGCCAGAACGGCCACCTGGATATCGAGGTGGAGGGGGAAACGAAGCGGATAGGCATCACCCGCATCCACATGGAGGAGGATGCCGGAAAGCTGGTCCACAGCGACATCCCCGGCCTGGGGAGCGGTTCCGGCGTTGACCTGAACCGGGCCTGTACGCCGCTCCTGGAGATCGTCTCGGAGCCGGACATCCGCAGCGCCGACGAGGCGGTGGCCTACCTGAAGAAGCTCCACCAGATCGTGGTCTACCTCGGCATCTGCGACGGTAACATGGAGGAGGGGAGCTTCCGCTGCGACGCCAACGTGTCGGTCATGCCGGTGGGCTCCACGACTTTCGGGACCCGCACCGAAACCAAGAACGTCAATTCCTTCCGCTTCGTGAAGCAGGCCATCGAGTACGAGATCGAGCGCCAGATCGAGCTGATCGAAGAGGGGGGGAAGGTGGTTCAGGAGACCCGCCTCTTCAACCCGGACAGCGGCGAGACCCGCTCCATGCGCGGCAAGGAGGAGGCCCACGACTACCGCTACTTCCCCGATCCGGATCTGGTGCCCCTCGTTATCTCCAACGACTGGGTCGAAGATGCGCGTCTCACGCTTCCCGAGCTTCCCGAGGCGCGGAGAAACCGCTACCGCGCCGAGCTGGGGCTTTCCGACTACGACGCCGAAGTACTGACCGCCACCCGTGAGATGGCCGAGTACTTCGAGGCGTGCGTGGCCCTCAGCGCCCCGGCCAAGGGGGCTGCCAACTGGGTGATGGGAGAGGTAACCCGGGCACTGAACGAGGCGGGGAAGGGAATCGGGGAGTGCCCCGTGACGCCGGAGCGGCTCACGGCGCTGCTGCACCTGATCGAAAAGGGGACCATCTCCGGCAAGATCGCCAAGACCGTCTTTGACGAGATGTGGCAGAGCGATAAGACCCCGGAGGCCATCGTGGAGGAGAAGGGGCTTGTCCAGGTCTCCGACACCGGCGCCATCGAGAAGATCATCGACGAGATCCTGGCCGCCAACATGGGGCAGGTGGAGGAGTTCCGTGGCGGCAAAGAGAAGGTCTTCGGTTTCTTCGTGGGCCAGGTGATGCGGGCCTCCAAGGGGAAGGCGAACCCGGCGGTGGTGAACGAGCTGCTGCTGAAGAAGCTCAAGGGGTGAACCGGGCCCATAGATGAAACTCCAGGTGATTCCTCCCCATAAGGCCCTTAACAGCAAGAATCTAGTCATCAATGGGGGAAGAGCTCAAAGGATCGTAACGTTTTGTGTGAGGCCAACAAAACGTAAGATTACGGTTTAATGGAATAGAGAAAGGATCTTGCCGATGAAACGGGAAACCATCATCCGGTTGAATGAGAGTTTCGAGGAATCGGCCTACCAGGAGAACGGGCTTGAATACTGGCTCGCCAGGGATTTGCAGGTGCTGCTCGATTATGACGAGTGGCGCAACTTCCTGAAAGTCATCGAAAAAGCGAAAACCGCCTGCGTGAATTCGGGCCAGGATGTTGTCGACCATTTTGTTGACGTCAACAAAATGGTCAAACTTGGTTCCGGCAGCGAGCGCCAGGTGGACGACATGATGCTCACCCGCTACGCCTGCTACCTGATCGCCCAGAACGGGGACCCGCGCAAGGAACAAATCGCCTTCGCCCAGAGTTATTTTGCGATTCAGACCCGCAAACAGGAATTGCTGGAAGAGCGAATTCAGCTTGTTGAGCGACTCCAGGCACGGGAAAAGCTTGTAGCCACGGAGACGGAACTTTCCAAGATTATCTACGAGCGGGGTGTGGACAACCAGGGATTCGGCCGGATCAGAAGTAAAGGCGACCATGCCTTGTTCGGCGGACACACAACACTGCAGATGAAGAAAAAACTTGGCATTCCGGAAAGCAGGCCCTTGGCTGATTTTCTCCCGACAATCACCATCAAGGCAAAAGATCTTGCAACGGAAATTACGAACTTCAACGTGAAGAGAGACGACTTGCAAGGCGAAGAGTCGATAACTGCCGAGCACGTCAAAAATAACAAAGACGTCCGCGGCCTGTTGGCCAAAAGCAATATCAAACCTGAAGAGCTGCCGCCAGAAGAGGACATCAAGAAACTGGAGCGTAGGGTGAAAGCCGATGGAAAAAAGCTATTGAACAATTCCTCTAAAATCAATTAATTAGGCAAATGCAGAGGTAACGTATGTCCTTCAGAACAATCGAGTGGCGCGATGATAAGGTAATCATGATCGACCAGACCCGGCTTCCGGGCGAGGAGGTCTACTGCGAGTACGCCGATTACAAGAGCGTGGCCGAGGCGATCCGGGGGATGATCATCCGGGGGGCTCCGGCCATCGGGGTGGCGGCGGCCATGGGAGTTGCCCTGGGTGCCCGGGAGATCATTGCCGACACCCAGGAGTCGTTTCTGCGGCAGTTGGACAACGTCTGCGATGTCATGGCCCGCACCCGCCCCACGGCGGTGAACCTCTTCTGGGCCATCGAGCGGATGAAACGGGTGGCAGCTGGTAGTTGCGATAAATCCCTGGATGAGCTGCGCGAGATTCTGAAAGTCGAGGCAATCCGGATTGAACAGGAAGACCTGGCGATCTGCAAGGCCATCGGCCGCCACGGCGCGGCACTGATACCGGAAGGGGCCACGGTCCTTACCCACTGCAACGCCGGCGGCCTCGCCACGGCCGGCTACGGCACGGCCCTGGGGGTAATCCGGGCGGCCCATGAGGCCGGAAAGAACATCCAGGTCTTTGCCGATGAGACCCGTCCCTGGCTCCAGGGGGCGCGGCTCACGGCGTGGGAGCTCATGAAGGACGGCATTCCCGTTACCCTCATCTCCGACAACATGGCCGGCTTTTTCATGAATCGGGGCGAGATCACCTGCTGCGTGGTGGGAGCCGACCGGATCGCCGCCAACGGCGATACGGCCAACAAGATCGGCACTTACAGCGTGGCGGTATTGGCCAGGGAAAACAACATACCTTTCTATGTGGCTGCCCCAATTTCCACCCTCGACCTGTCCCTGGAAAACGGCGATCAGATCCCCATCGAGGAGCGCCACTCACGGGAGGTGACCCACCTCCAGGGGCTTCCCGTGGCGCCGGAAGGTATCGCCGTCCGCAATCCCGCCTTTGACGTGACGCCGGCCCGCTACATTGCCGGCATCATCACCGAGAAGGGGGTGATTACCGGTAATTACTCCAAGAAGCTCAAAGAACTCGTAACGCCATGACCCACGCCGACCCCTTTGCCTGCCGCCTGGAGGATGCCATCGGCACCTCCCCCGATATCGACAACGATCAGGCCCTGGTGGAGCTGCTGGAGGAGCAGGGGTTCGTCTATGCCGCCCGCTCCGCCACGAATCTCCGCCTGCTCCAGCACGTCTTTCCCGACAGCCTCGTAATCGATGTTGCCGTCGCCTCCCTTGCCGCGCCGCAGCCGGACATGGCCCTGAACGGCCTGGAGCGGGTGAGCGGCGTTGCGGATAGAGACGAAATTCTCGCCGTCTGCACGCGGAAGGAGTCCCTGCTCCAACTGCTCACCATCTGCGGTTCCTCCCCCTTCCTGGTTAACATCCTCAGCCGCGATCCCTCCTTCTTTCATCAAGTATTCGCGGCAAAAGGGATTGAGACCGGCCGCAGCGAGACCGGGATGCTGACCCAGCTCCGCTCCCTGGTGCCGAAGGAGACCGATTACACCATCCTCTTCCCGCTTCTGCGCCGGTTCAAGTTCATGGAGATCCTCCGGATTGCCGCCCGTGACCTGACCGGTGCCGCTACCCTGGAGGAGGTTACCGCAGAGCTGTCGGCCCTGGCTGCGGCAACGCTCCAGGTGGCCCACGACGTGGCCCGGCGCAAGCTTGTTGACGAACACGGCGCTCCCCTCATGGAGACACCCAACGGCCCCCGGGAGGCTGAATTCACCATCCTTGGGATGGGGAAATTCGGCGGACGGGAGCTGAATTTTTCTTCGGATATCGATCTCATCTACTTTTACTCGTCGGATCAGGGTGAAACGGCAGGGATACCCGACGGCCGAGGGGGGATGCAGGGGAAAATCCCGCTCCATGCCTTCTTCGTGAAGCTGGGGGAGATGATCAGCAAGGCGGTTTCCCAGGTGACGGCCGACGGTTTCGTTTTTCGGGTGGATATGGGTCTGCGGCCGGAGGGGAAGAGCGGGGACATGGCCTGTTCGTTTCACTCGGCGGTCACCTACTACGAATACTGGGGCCAGTCGTGGGAGCGGGCCGCCATGCTCAAGGCCCGTCCCGTGGCCGGCTCCATCGACTTGGGGAACAGGATTCTTGCTGCCATCGAGCCGTTTATCTACCGCAAGTACCTCGATTACAATCTGATCGAGGACATGATGTCCATGAAGAAAAAGATCGATGCATCCCTGGCCCGGCAGCAGGAGGGGGAGCTGAATATCAAGCTGGGGCGGGGGGGAATCCGCGAAATCGAATTCTTCATCCAGGCCCTGCAACTGGTTTATGCCGGCAAAAATCCTGCCCTGCGGGAGCGGAACTCCCTGAAGGCCCTGGAAACCCTTTGCGACGGGCGCATCATTGCCGAAGAGGACGCCGGGGCCCTGGCCGATGCCTACCGGTTCCTCCGCACCGTGGAGCACCGGATTCAGGTGGTCCAGGAGCGCCAGACCCACTCTCTTCCCAAAAAGGACGACGAGATGCTGGCCCTGGCCCGGCGCTGCGGTTATCTGCGCAAAGACGGACTGGAAAGATTCCGGGAAGTACTGGAGCATCACCGTGGGCGGGTTTCCTCCATTTACGGCGGCCTGTTTCTGTCCCGGGATGAGAAGCTCAAGGAGGAGGTGCGGCCGGAGACTTATTTCTTCTTCGATCACAGCGCCGACCCCGACCTCATCAAGGATATGCTGGCCGAGCGGCGCTTCGAGAACGTGGATGCCGCCTACGCGAACCTGCTCCTCCTGCGCGACGGTCCCCCCCGCGCCCACCTGACCGAGCGGTCACGGCGGCTCCTGGAGCAGATCTCGCCCCTTCTCCTCCAGGAGATTTTCGCCTCCCCCGACCCGGACATGGCGCTCAATAATTTGGAACGATTCCTCTGCGCCGTGGGCTCCCGCTCTTCCTTCTATGCGCTTCTGGCGGAGAACCGCGAGATTCTCAAGCTCCTGGTGACCCTCTTTGCCACCTCGGAGCTGCTGACGAAAATCTTCATAGGTCACCCGGAACTGCTGGACAGCCTTGTCTCCAGGACGGGCGCTTCATACCTCAAGCACCGGGAAACCATGGAGGGTGAGCTGGAGGGAATGCTTGCCGCCGCGGAAGATTACGAGGAGCGCCTCGACATCCTGCGCCGCTACCGCAATGAAGAATTCCTCCGCATCGGACTGAATGACATCTACGGGAAGCTTGGCCAGTCGGAGCTGACCTATCAGTTGACCGGACTTGCCGAGGTCTGTCTCACCGCCGCCTGCCGCATGGCCAAGAAGGAGCTGGCCCGCTTCGGCAAACCCATGTACCTGGACAGCGACGGCGATCTCCGCCAGGCCCACTTTGCCGTGGTAGCCATGGGAAAGATGGGGGGCAACGAGCTGAACTACCACTCGGACCTGGATATCATCTATATCTACGATGAGCAGGGAGAGACCCATGGAGGGGACAAGCAGATATCCAACCGGGAGTACTTCGCCAAGCTGGGGCAAAAGATTATTTCCATACTCACCACCCCCACCAGGGAGGGGTACGTGTACAAGATCGACACCCGGCTCCGCCCCTCTGGGAACGCCGGTCCCCTGGTCACGTCCCTGGAATCGTTCCGGAACTACCACCGGGAGGAGGCCCAGATCTGGGAGCGCCAGGCCCTGACCAAGGCGCGGGTGGTGTTCGGCGACGAGCGGCTGCGGCGGCAGATTGAAGAGGTGATGAGGGAAACGGTCTACGGCTCCGGGGCCGAAGAACCGGTGCGCCAGGAGATCCACCGCCTGCGGACTCGCATGGAGGTTGAGCTGGCCAAGGAGACGGAGGGAAGCTATAACATCAAGACCGGCCGGGGGGGGATTGTGGACATCGAGTTCATGGTCCAGTACCTCCAGTTATGCCATGGTGTGAACCTCCCCGAGATTCGGAGCACCAACACGCTTCTGGCCCTTAAGGCGATGCGGCACTGTGGCGTGCTTACCGGAGATGACTCCACGGCGCTCCAGGCGGGCTACAAGTTTCTCCGTCGCCTGGAAAACCGGCTCCGCCTTATTCACGACTACTCCATAAACGATCTGGGAGGGCCTCGGGAATATCTGGACAAGCTGGCGCGACGACTGGGCTACGATCCAAAATTGCGGCATCCCGGCGACTTTCTCATGCGGGAGTACGAGGAAACCACCGAAGCGGTGCGGCAAATTTACGAGCGGATTATGGGGGGGAATGGATCTGGCGAGACGCGCGGCTAAACTTCGGAATGCTCTGATTTTGCGGGGCTCACCCCGGCCATGAGCTCCACGCGGTTGCGGCCGTTCTGCTTAGCCCGATAGAGGGCCTCGTCGGCTTGCCTGAAGAGCGAATCGATGCTCTCAATGCGTGGCGACGGGTATGTTGCCACACCGAGACTAATGGTTATGACCTGTCCCTGGAGGCTTCCGTCGAAGATGTGTTCCTGGACCTCGAGCCTCAGTCGCTCAGCGATGGGCAGGGCTTCGTTGACGGGGGTTTCCGGCAGCAGCAGCACGAACTCTTCCCCTCCGTAGCGGGCCGCAAGATCATAGCTTCTGAGCCTTCGCCGGACGATATCGGCAATAATGGTGAGGACGCGGTCCCCTTCCTGGTGTCCGTAGGTATCGTTGACTTTCTTGAAATAGTCGATGTCGAGGATGATGAGGGAAAGATGCGCCCCTTTGCGTGAAGCCCGCTGGAACTCCTTTTCCACCATCTCCATGAGGTGGCGGCGGTTATGGAGATGGGTGAGGGGGTCGGTGATGGAGAGGGTCCTCAGCATGTCGTTTGAGCGCTTCAGCTCATCCTGGAGCGATTTCACCTTGAGCTGGACCCGGACCCGGGCCACCAACTCGCCCGCATCGAAGGGTTTGGTCAGGTAGTCGGAAGCCCCCTGCTCAAGGCCCCTGATCTTTGTATCCCTGTCTTCGCGGCCTGTCAGGATGATGACCGGCACGTCCTGGAATTCTTCCCGCGCCCGCATCATGGCGAGAAAACGGAATCCGTCCATCCTGGGCATCTCCAGGTCGCAGAGAACCAGGTCCACCCGGTTGTTCAGGAGGATCTTGAATCCTTCGAGTCCGTCGCAGGCCTCCAGGTAGGAGTTAAAGAGGGATGCCTCCTTCAATATCTGGAGAATTTCCGCTCTCAAGGTGTCGGAATCGTCTATGACCAGAGCTGTCATTGTCATGTCAGTCGAATAATGTTGTACATAGAGTGTATTTACAATATCGGCTCTTTTGCCCGGCGCTTTAATTCTTTTATGGTGGCTTCGTAATTATCGCTGCCGAAAACGGCGCTTCCGGCAACAAAGACGTCGGCTCCGGCGTGGGCGATCCGGTCGATGTTGTCGATCTTCACTCCCCCGTCCACTTCCAGTTCGGCATCGCATCCCCGCCGGTCGAGCATGGCCCGCAGGGCATGGATTTTCGGCAGGCAGGCTTCGATGAACGACTGGCCGCCGAATCCGGGGTTGACGGTCATGAGGAGGACGAGATCCAGTTCGTCTAGGACATACTCCAGGGCCGAAAGCGGAGTGGCCGGGTTGAGGGATACCCCCGCCTTTTTCCCCAGGGACTTGATGAGCTGGATGGTGCGGTGCAGGTGGACCGACGCTTCGGCGTGGACCACGATTATGTCGGCGCCGGCCTTGGCGAAATCGGGGATGTAGCGGTCGGCGTTTTCAATCATGAGATGGACGTCGAGGGGGAGAGTGGTCACTTTCCGGACCGCATCCACAATTAGCGGCCCGATAGTGATGTTGGGGACAAAGTGTCCATCCATGACGTCAATATGGATATAGTCGGCTCCGGCGGCAGCCACAGCCCTGACCTCGTCGCCAAGCCGGGAAAAATCGGCGGAGAGGATGGACGGGGCAATCTTCTTCATTAAATCCTCCATTACAGGCATTTTCTCAGCCGGGCTGCGAAAAATCCATCCATGCCGTGACGGTGGGGCCAACTCCGGAAAACTCCACGGCTGGTGAAAAGTCCCGCTGCGCCGGGATACAAGGCATTTAAGTCTTCTAACACAAAACCCCCGTTTCTGGAAAGGAAATCATCGATTATGCCCTCGTTTTCGGCCTCCATGGTGGAGCAGGTGGAGTAGAGGATTACCCCGCCGGTCCGAAGTCGCGGGGCAAGGGCGTCGAGAATGTTCCGCTGGGTGGCGGCGAGCCTGGCCACATCCTCCGGAGTCTTCCACCACTTTCCTTCCGGGTTTCGCCGGATGACGCCAAGCCCTGAACAGGGGGCATCGAGCAGTATCCGGTCGAAGGCGGATTCGTCGGGAATCGCATCGGGTTTGGCGGCATCTGCGGCAATGGTGCGGATGGTACCGATGCCGAGCCGTGTTGCCGCCTCCGCCACCAGGCGGAGCTTCTTCGCCGAGATGTCGCAGGCCAGGACTTCCCCCTGGTTCTCCATGAGCTGGGCCAGGTAGGTGGCTTTGCCTCCGGGGGCGGCGCAGGCGTCGAGAATACTCTCGCCGGGCTTCGGATCGAGAAAAAGCGCCGCCAGTTGCGAAGATTCGTCCTGCACGGCGAATAGTCCCCCGGAAAAGCCGGGAAGAGCGGTGACGGCTGCCTTTGAGATGATGCGCACTCCGTGGGGCGCCCAGGAGGTGGGCTCCGCAGCGATTCCGGCGGCGGCAAACTCCGCCATGAGGGTCTCGCGGTTGGTTTTCAGGGTGTTGACTCTAATGGTCAGGGGGGCCTGTTCCGACATGGAGGCGGCAAGCTCTTCCGCTTCCGGGACGCCGAGCTGCTCGATCCACCGCTCCACGAGCCATCGGGGATGGGAGTGACGCGCTGCAATATACGCGACGGGATCGTTCTCCCGGTCGGGCCAGGGAAGAGATTGCCGCTCCCGGTCGGCCCGCCGCAGGATGGCGTTAACGAATCCCGCAGCCCTGGGAGCCGCAGCCTTGGCGAGATTTACCGATTCGTTCACTGCGGCCGAAACGGGGATTCGATCCAGGAAGAAGAGCTGGTAAAGACCGAGGCGGAGAATTACCAGAACGGCCCGTTCGAGCCTGGTGCTCCGGTTGGCGGCAAAGGCGTCCACCAGGAAGTCGAGGGTCCCCTGGCGGCGGAGCACCCCGTAGACCAGCTCGGTGAGGAGGCCCCGGTCTGGCCCTGCAAGGGTTCCCCGGGAAAGCTCCCGGTCAAGAATGGGTTCGGCGAAGGCCCGGTCGCGTTCGACCCGCATGAGGATATCGAGCGCCGTTTGGCGCGGATTGGCTCTGGTCACAAAAATTCCTTTTTACTGCTGCATGGTTGGTAAGTATAGTGGTTCTCGATGTAAAACTCAATAAATCGAACGGTTATTTGACTTGGCCTGGGGATAGGCTACCATCTTAAGGTGATTCAGGGGGCATCCGGGAGCTGATGTGATTGATGATTTTGCCGTTGTCATAGGGGTAGCTGCCCTTGTTGCGCTCTCGCTTCTTTCGGCAGGGCACTCCCTGGTGTTCAAGCGCGATCCCCGTTCCGCCCTGGGGTGGATCGTCATATGCCTCACGATTCCCCTCATGGGCCCCCTCTTCTACTGGAGCATGGGGGTCAACCGGATTTCCCGCCGGGCCCGTACCTGGCTGGAAAGCGGCCGACGCCTGTCGGACCCCGAACTCTTCAATTCCGAAATCGACCAAAGCACCGCCACTGCCCTTCCTCCCGGCGCCGAGTACCTGAGCGAACTCCGGCGGCTGTCCGATCGGGTCGTGAGCATCCCGCTGGTGACGGGAAACCGTATTGTCCCCCTGGAAAACGGCGAAGAGGCCTATCCCGCAATGATCGAGGCCATCGCCGGCGCCCGTCGGTCGGTTCATCTTTCCACCTATATCTTCGATTCCGACGATGCGGGGCGCCGATTCATGGGAGCACTGGCCGATGCCGTGGCGCGGGGAGTTGATGTGCGGGTTATCATCGATGGCCTCGGCGAGAAGTATTCCCTGCCGCGGGCACGGACCCTCATGGAGGGGACGGGGATTCAGGTCGCCCGTTTCCTGCCGTTGAGGCAGGGCGTCTACATGAATCTTCGCAATCACCGGAAGATGCTGATCATCGACGGTGAAAGGGCTTTTGCTGGAGGAATGAACATTGGCGACCGGCATCTCGTGGAGCGGCCGGTTCCGTCGGTGGTGAAAGATCTGCACTTTTCGGTGGAAGGGCCGGTGGTAGGCGAGCTTCAGCAGATTTTCCTCGAGGACTGGTACTTCGTGTCCGGGGAACTCCTTGACAGCAAGCACCACTTTCCCGTGGTCGCTCCTGCGGGACGCGCCATCGTCCGGGCCATTGGCGACGGTCCGGACAAGGAATTCCGCAAACTGTTCCTGATCCTCATGGGGGCTCTCTCCTGCGCAACCCGCAGCGTGCAGATCATGACCCCCTATTTCATCCCCGACCGTGCGCTGGTGGCAGCACTTGTCACTACGGCCCTGCGCGGCGTGGAAGTGACCCTGATTCTCCCCGGCAAGAATAATCTTCCCTTTGTGAACTGGGCTTCCCGTTCCTACCTCTGGGAGCTTCTCCAGCAGGGGATACGGGTTTTTTACCAGCCCCCCCCCTTCGTCCACACCAAGCTCTTCATCGTGGATGGCCTCTGGAGCCTCATCGGTTCCGCCAACCTTGATCCCCGCAGTCTGCGCCTCAACTTCGAGCTGAATCTGGAGGTCTACGACCGGGAATTTTCGGGCACCCTTGCGAAGCATGTGGCAGGGGTGCTGGGCCGGTCCCGTGAAGTAACCCTTGCGGAAATGGATAGCCGGCCCCTGCCGGAAAAGCTGAGGGACGGGGTGGCCAAGCTCTTCTCGCCCTACCTGTAGAGACTCGGCAGTCCCATGAAAAGGCCGCCTGCGCGGGCCGTGATCACTTGCGGTATTTCTCGATGGCAACCAGCGCCCGGTCGAGGGCGTCGCGGCAGTGGGCCTCGATGGTCCAGGCTGCGCCCGGGGCATAGCGGTCCATTAGTGAAAAGAAGAGTTCAAAGTCGATATCTGCCTCGCCCAGCGGCAGGTGGTCGTCCCGCTTGCCGAAATTGTCGTGGATGTGGGTTTCGGCAATGAACTGCCCCAACTCGGCAAACCACTCCTCCATCCCCACCGTTTTGAACAGGTTCCAGTGCCCCACGTCGAAGCAGTGCCGCAGGCGGGGATGGTTGATTTCTTCAAGGAGCGCCTTCAGCGTCGAAGGCTCCTCCTCGAAGATGTTTTCCACCGCTATGGTGGTGCCGAGCGACTCCGTCCGCTCCAGCACCCGGCGCCAGGCGACGATGCTGTGGGCAAGCCACGTATCCTGATTTTCGCCGTAGCGCCACCGGTCGTATCCAGGATGGAACACGATGACGTCCGGCCGGAGGATCTCCGCTGCATTCAGCACCTGTTCGAAACGATGCATGGTCGCTTCCCGGATGAGACGCTCCGCCGACCCCGGGTTCAGGTCGATGAACGGTGCATGGAAGGTGCAGCGAAGTTCCGTCTGCCGCAGATGTGCTGCAATGGCGTCGAGTTCTTCGGGGATGAGGGCGTCGAGGGTCTCGCCCGAGAAGAATATCTCCGGGTTGATGCGCCTTGAGGCAATGACCGGCAGGTTGGTCGCCAGCATCGGGTATGGAACGTGGGCATAGACGTGATTACTCATGATCGGGGTGCTCTTTTCGGTGATTTTTGATGATTGTGTCGGTGCTGGAGTTGCATGCTACCAGTTGTTCAAGTTTTGTGATGGCCACTGGTTCGCCCAGGACGATGAGGGTGTCGAGGGCCTCGATTTTAGTGTGGGGATTGGGGTTGAAGACCATCTTTCCCGTGGCCTTCTTGATCCCCACGATGATGACCCCGGTCTCTTTGCGGAAGCCGGCCGTTACCAGATTCTCGCCGATGAAAACCGATTTTCCGGGGACCAGTATCTCTTCCATTTGCAGATCAAGGTGCTCCCGGCCGGTGGCAATCTCGATGAAGTCCACCACGTTGGGGCGCAGTATCGCCTGGGCCATTCTGCTGCCGCCGATGATATAGGGAGAAACTACTTTGTTGGCTCCGGCCCGCTTGAGTTTCAGTTCAGACCCTTCCTCGCCGGAGCGGGCCAGAATGAAAAGCTCGGGATTGAGGCCCCTGGCCGTGAGTGTTATGTAGACATTTTCCATGTCTGAGGTGACCACCGAGATCAATCCCTTCGCCCGCTTGATTCCTGCCCGCAGCAGCGTTTCGTCTTCGGCGGCATCGCCGCGGATGTGCAGATACTCTTCCTGGTGCAGCTTCTCGTGCACTTCCGGATGTTTCTCGATCACCAGAAATGGTATCGGCTTGGCCGCGAACTCCCTGCATATGAGGGCGCCGATCCTGCCAAAACCGCAGATGATATAGTGAGTGGCCCTGCAGGGCTTCAATCTTTCGCTCCACCTTCTTCCTCCCGATGATCCGCTGTATCTGCCCCTCGAACATGATCTGGGCGAGGCTTCCCACGATGTAGCCCAGAACGCTTACCCCGAAAATAATCAGGCATATTGTGAAGATTTTTCCGGCATCACCCAGATCGTGAATCTCTTTGAACCCCACCGTGCCGAGGGTTATGACCGTCATGTAGAGGGCGTCCAGAAACACCCATCCCTCGATGGACATATAGCCGACGGTCCCGATGGAGACAAGGAGCAGCAGAATGGCGACAGAAATTTTCAGGTGACGAACTGGGTCCATGGCCTCTCTTTCTCTCCACAAAATACTATCCGAGCCGTCCTTTTGGCAAGAGCGTAACTGAGCCCCGAACCATAAGTTTCTTTTTTTTAGGACAAGCCAACTCCCGCTTGACAATCTATGTATACTGTATACAATAAGCTAGTCCCTTTGGGTGGAGATATTTAATGAGAAAATCGCTGGAAAAACACCTGACTCTCAGGGAAAAGATACTCGAAACCATTCGCGACGCCATAATGACCGGCGCACTCAAGGCTGGGGAAAAAGTTGCCGAGCCCGACCTGGCGGAGCGTTTCGGTATCAGCCGCACACCGATTCGCGAGGCATTCCGGCAGCTTGAATCGGAAGGATACCTCACCGTCATTCCCCGCAAGGGAGCAGTGGTCACGTCTTTTTCCCCCAGGGACGTGGAAGAGTTCTACGCCATCAAGAGTATCCTTGAAGGATATGCCGCCCGCCGGGCCTGTGAGAAACTGAGCGACAAGGATATCGAACGCCTTCGCAGCATCAATGAACGGCTCCGTCATCTGGCAGAAACCGGCGATATAAAGAACTTCTTCCGAATTCATAACGATTTCCACGACATTTTCATCAAGGCAGCCGACAACGAAAAGCTCTACGAGCTGGTCTCAAATCTCGTGCGCAGGTTTCAGCGCATGCGCTACGCTTCCCTCAGCTTTCCCGGCAGGATGAAAATATCGGTGCAAGAGCACGACAGAATCATCGATGCATTCCTGAAACGTGACGCCAACAAGGCCGAGACCCTGGTCCGGAAAAACGCCGAGTTTGGCGGCAAGGTTCTCATGCAGGACGGTGAAGGATTGCCACTCCTTAAACCGGCGGAGCGGGCGGCGGCCCTTCACCTCGATCTCTAAATCTCACCTTCCACTCCCTCCTGGCGGCCTTGACAGGCCTGCGTCAATCTGTTACTGAAGTTTTCTTGCTCCAAACCGCCTACTTTCCCAGGCAAAGGACACTTTCGTGACGCTTCTGGCACGCATTCCCAAAGTTGACAGGATTCTCGAATGGGATGGAATCAAGGCCCTCCTGGGCCTTCATCCCCGCCCGATCGTACTGGATGCCGTTAGGGCTGTTCTTGATGCTCTTCGTTCTTCCGCCCGGGCCGGAGTGCTTCTGGAGGAGCAGCTCCACGAAGTTGCGGTGACTGCCGGAATTGCAAGGGAAGTCGCCCGTGCAACCGCCTTCAGTCTCAGGCGAGTGGTCAACGGCACCGGTGTCGTGATTCATACCAATTTAGGGCGCTCACTGCTGTCGAAACGGGTGCAACCGCTCCTTGACGACATTGCCTACGGGTATTCAAACCTGGAATTCGACCTGGATAAGGGGGAACGGGGGAGCCGGTACAGCCATGTGGAGCGGCTTCTCTGTGAGTTGACCGGCGCCGAGGCCGCCCTGGTGGTTAACAACAACGCCGCTGCGGTGCTCCTTGCCCTGTCGGCCATGGCTGCCGGGAAGGAAGTCGTTGTCTCCCGGGGAGAGCTGGTGGAAATCGGCGGTTCTTTCCGCATTCCCGATGTTATGGGCCAGGGGGGCGCCATCCTCCGGGAGGTGGGGACCACCAACCGGACCCACCCCCGCGACTACCGCCAGGCAATCACGCCGGAAACCGCTCTTCTCCTCAAGGTTCATTCCAGTAACTTTGCCGTAGTCGGCTTCACCGCCGAGGTAACCGCCGCCGATCTCGTGGCCATCGGCAAGGAGCATTCCGTGCCGGTTATGGCCGACATCGGCAGCGGCTGCCTCCTGGATCTCTCTCCTTTTGGCATCTGCGGCGAGCCGACGGTTCAGGAATTCATCCGGGCCGGGGTTGATGTCATAACTTTCAGCGGCGACAAGCTCCTCGGTGGCCCCCAGGCGGGTGTCATTGTCGGCCGCAGGGAATTCATCGCCCCCCTGAAGAAACACCAACTGCTGCGGGCACTGCGGATTGACAAGCTGACTCTGGCCGCCCTGGAGGGAACGCTTCACCTTTACCGGGACGAGCGGCAGGCCCTGGCGGAAATACCGACCCTGCGGATGCTCACCGCGTCGGCCGATGAACTGTCGTCCCGAGCGCGAAGCATTACCCGGCGCATCAGCCGTGCATCTTCCCCGTCCGTCCGTCTCTCTCTCACCAGCGGGATTTCCCAGGTGGGGGGGGGAGCCTATCCTCTTCTCGAACTGCCGACCACCCTCATCGCAGTGGAAATTGCTGGGATTACGCCCCAGGAGTTGGAAGTCCGTCTCCGGGGAGTGGCGGTTCCGGTTACCGGCCGCATTCACAAGGGGCGTTTCCTCCTTGACGTGCGTACCCTCCAGGATGACGATATCCCGTTCATAACCGCTGCCCTTCGTAGCTTGACCGACTGAGTTTCCTTGCCGTATCGGGGT
The DNA here is from genome assembly GCA_964490805.1 of uncultured Geobacter sp. Taxonomy (GTDB): domain Bacteria; phylum Desulfobacterota; class Desulfuromonadia; order Geobacterales; family Geobacteraceae; genus Geobacter. The sequence continues at coordinate 15,899 of CAZBEB010000006.1, read as the reverse complement.
GACTTTTGTCTGGCCTTTTGCCTATCCTTTTGTATAATCGGTTAATTCCGGCCGGTTGCCCGTGGGCGCCGGCTAGTCGCGAGGTTGAAACATGGCAGTTTTCGCCCTGATTCCGGCGGCCGGCATGGGCAAGCGGATGGGGGCCTCCATCAACAAGCAGTATCTGCTCCTTGACGGGGTGCCGATCCTGGCCCGCACGCTGGAAGTTTTCCAACGTTCTCCCCTTGTGGACGGCATCTTTGTTGTGATTCCCCAGGACGAGATCCCCTTCTGTCGTGAGCAGGTGGTGGAGCGGTACGGTCTTTCGAAGGTGCGGAGCATCGTGCCGGGCGGGGCCGAGCGGCAGCAGTCGGTCCTGAACGGCCTGCGGGCCATGGAAGGGATGGCGGCGGATGACGACGTCGTTATGATCCACGACGGGGTCCGACCCTTTGTCACTGAAGATATAATAAGCCGGGCAACCGCCGCGGCCCGGGAAAACGACGGGGTGCTGGTGGCGGTTCCGGCCAAGGATACGGTCAAGGTGGTGGAGAACGGCGTGATAGCGGCAACTCCGCCCCGGGAAACCCTCTGGCTTGCCCAGACTCCCCAGGCCTTCCGTTACGGCGTAATCCGGGCCGCCCACGAAATTGCCGATGCCGAGCGGTTTCTCGGCACCGATGACTCAGTGCTCCTGGAGCGGTTGGGCCGTCCGGTTCAGATTGTCGTGGGGGATTACCGCAACGCAAAGATCACGACGCCGGAGGATATGGTCCTCGCGGAAGCGTTCTTAAAGGAGAAGCAGCAATGAGAATTGGTCACGGTTACGATGTCCATTGCCTCGTGGAGGGAAGAAAACTGATCCTCGGCGGGGTGGATGTGCCCTATGAAAAGGGGCTCCTGGGGCATTCGGACGCCGATGTGCTTCTGCATGCCATTGCAGATGCCATCCTCGGCGCATTGGCCCTGGGGGATATCGGCAAGCATTTCCCCGACACGGACCCCCAGTACAAGGGGGCCGACAGCCGCAAACTCTTGCGTCACGTGCTTGCCCTGGCCGACCAGAAAGGGTACCGCCTCGGCAACGTGGATGCCACCATCGTGGCCCAGCGTCCCAAGCTGGCCCCCTTTATCGCGGAAATGCGGGCCAACATCGCCAAGGATCTGGATGCGGAGCCGGACCGTGTGAACGTCAAGGCCACCACAACGGAGCAGCTGGGTTTTGCCGGCCGGGGTGAGGGGATTGCCGCCTATGCGGTGGTGCTCATGGAGCGCAAGTAACATCCCCTTGAAATAACGTCCAAAAGGATCAAGTTCATGTCTACCGAAACGACACAAGCGGCAAATTTCCTCAGTACCATCGTTCAGGAGGACCTGAAGAGCGGCAAACACGGGACCATCGTTACCCGCTTTCCCCCGGAGCCCAACGGCTACCTCCACATTGGGCACGCCAAGTCCATCTGTCTCAACTTCGGACTGGCCAAGGAGTTCGGCGGCCGGTGCCATCTGCGCTTCGACGACACGAACCCGGTTAAGGAGGACACGGAATACATCGAGTCCATCAAGGAAAGTGTCCGCTGGCTCGGTTTTTCCTGGGGTTCCCACCTCTACTATGCTTCGGAGTATTTCGAGCAGCTCTACCAGTGGGCCGAGTACCTGATTCAGCAGGGGAAAGCCTATGTGGACGATCTGACGGCCGACGAAATTCGCGCCTATCGCGGCACCCTGACCGAGCCGGGAAAAGAGAGCCCCTGGCGGAACCGCTCCGTGGAGGAGAACCTGGACCTCTTCCGCCGGATGCGGGCCGGGGAATTCCCCGATGGGGCGAAGGTGCTCCGGGCGAAGATCGACATGGCCTCCCCCAACATGAATTTCCGTGATCCGGTCATGTACCGGATTCTCCATGCCACCCACCCCCACGTGGGGGATGCCTGGCGCATCTATCCCATGTATGATTACGCCCACGGCCAGTCGGATGCCATCGAGGGAATCACCCATTCCATCTGCACCCTTGAGTTTGAGGGTCACAGGCCCCTCTACGAGTGGTTCCTGGACAACCTGCCGGTGCCGCATCGGCCGCGGCAGTACGAATTCGCGCGGCTTAACCTTACCTATGCAGTCATGAGCAAGCGCAAGCTCCTGCAACTGGTGAAGGACGGCGATGTCTCCGGATGGGACGACCCGCGCATGCCGACCATAATGGGGATCCGCCGGCGGGGATACACCCCCGAGGCGGTCCGGAACTTCTGCGAAACCATCGGCGTGGGGCGCAGCGACAGTTGGATCGACATGAGCATCCTGGAGGAGAGCGTCCGCCAGGACCTGAACGAGCGGGCCCCCCGGGTCATGGCGGTGCTGAGGCCCCTGCGGCTCGTCATCGAGAATTACCCAGCCGGAGCGGCCGAGGAACTTACCATCCCGTACCATCCCCAGAAGCCGGAACTGGGGAGCCGCTCCGTCCCCTTCTGCGGGGAACTCTTCATCGAGCGGGACGACTTTGCGGAGATTCCCCCCAAGGGGTTCAAGCGCCTGTCCCCCGGCGAGGAGGTCCGGCTGCGGGGAGCCTACATCTTGAAGTGCACCGGCGTGGAGAAGGATGCCGACGGCACCGTCACCGCAGTCCGCTGCAGCTACGATCCGGAGACCCGCAGCGGCCTTCCCGGCTCCGACCGGAAGGTTAAGGGGGTCATCCACTGGGTATCGGCCCGCCATGCCGTGACTGCTGAGGTGCGCCTCTATGACCGGCTCTTCACCGACCCCAACCCCTCCGGCGACGACTGGAAGGAACTCCTTAACCCCGCGTCCATGGAGATTCTGGCCGACTGCCGGTTGGAGCCGTCCCTTGCGGCGGCCCGGGCCGAGGACCGGTTCCAGTTCGAGCGACAGGGGTATTTCTGTGCTGATTTGAAGGATTCAACCGAGGGGAAGCCGGTCTTCAATCGGGCGGTGACTCTGCGGGATTCGTGGACCAAGAAATAAATTCAAGAGGTAGTGCATGACTTTGCGCGTTTACAATACACTTTCCGGAACCAAGCAAGAATTCAAACCCCTCGTGCCGGGGAAGGTTTCCATGTACGTTTGCGGGGTAACGGTTTACGACCATTGCCATATCGGTCACGCCCGGGCCAACGTGGTCTTCGACATGATCTACCGCTACCTGCGCCACGCCGGGTACGACGTCACCTACGTCCGCAACTATACCGACGTGGACGACAAGATCATCAACCGGGCCAATCAGGAGGGGGTTCCCTACAACGTCATCTCGGAACGGTTCATCGCCGAGTTTGACCGGGACATGGCGGCCCTGGGGCTTGACCTCCCCTCCCACCAGCCCAAGGCGACGGAACATATCGCCGAGATGATCGACGTCATCAGCCGTCTCGTTGATAAAGGCTATGCCTATGCGGCTGACGGCGACGTTTATTTCTGTGTAGAGAAGTTCGATCCCTACCTCAAGCTCTCCAAGCGGAACCTGGACGAAATGCAGGCCGGCGCCCGAATCGAGGTGGGGGAAAAGAAGCGCCACCCCATGGATTTCGCCCTGTGGAAGGGGTCGAAGCCTGGCGAGCCCTTCTGGGAATCCCCCTGGGGACAGGGGCGGCCGGGATGGCACATCGAGTGCTCGGCCATGAGCATGAAATACCTGGGGGAGACCTTCGACATCCATGGCGGCGGCAAGGATCTGGTCTTCCCCCACCACGAGAACGAGATTGCCCAGTCCGAGGCGGCCAATGGCAAGCCCTTTGCCAACTACTGGGTCCATAACGGCTTTGTGAACATCAACTCCGAGAAGATGAGCAAGTCCCTGGGGAATTTCTTCACCATCAAGGAAGTGCTGGATAAGTACGATGCCGAGGTGCTCCGCTTCTTCCTCCTCTCGGCCCATTACCGCTCTCCCATCGACTTCTCGGACCAGAACCTGCGGGAGGCCGAAGCGGGTCTTGAGCGGATATACGCCGCTCTTGCGGGTATCGACGAGGCCGCGGCAAAGGCTGTGGAGAAGGTGGAAGGGGAGGCTGACGAGGAGTTGGCCGGGAAAACGGCCACCATTGCCGAACGGTTCCGTGAAGCCATGGATGATGACTTCAATACCGCTCAGGCCCTGGGATTCGTTTTTGATCTGGTGCGTTCGGCAAACCGGGTGCTGGCGGAAGGCAAAGGGGGCAATCGCGTGCTTCTGGCCGAGGCCGGCAGCAGGATCAGGGAGGTGGGGGCGGTGCTCGGCATCTTCACGTCCAAGCCCCATGAGTTTGCGGAGCGGCTCAAAAACCGCAAGGCGGCGGAGCTTCCCATTGTTGCCGAGGAGATTGAGCGGCTTATCGCAGAACGGCTTGCGGCCCGCGCGGCCCGCGACTTCCGGCGTGCCGACGAAATACGCGATAACCTTGCCGCCCAGGGGATTGTGCTGCTTGATTCCCCCCAAGGCACTACCTGGAAGGTGAAGTAACCCACGGTTGGCACAGGGCTGTTAGCCGCTGTGCCAACCGTGACACACTTGTTCGGATGTAAAAAAGGGTCGCATTACGCGACCCTTTTTTTAAGCTGCCTGCTTCTGGGCGGGCTGATCTTTTGCTTCCATGTTAAGGGCCAGAACCGCCATCGCCTCACGCATGATATCAGAGACGCTCTTGTGGGTAGCGTCCATGATCTGCTGGAGTTGATCACGCTCTTCGTCGCTGATTCTCATGGATATAACATTGTAACGCGGATTCTCTCTCATTTTGCCCATGGTTTTCTATCCTCCGTTTATGGTGTGCTCGGTAACGTTCATCGTTCTTGCACAACACTATTGCCATATACATGCCAAATTGAGAGGAAAAATAAAAGAGCCGCAATACTTCGAAATTATTGCAAATTATAACATTGGTTTATTTTAATCAAATTTTCCGTATACACAATTGTGTCACGGTTGGCACACTGTCGGCCAAAAGTGCACACTTTGTTTACGCGATGCCCTCAGGGTCTTGGAGTGGGTTCCGCTCACGGAGTCTATACTTGTCGATGAGGCGATAAAAGGTGCGGCGGGGTATGTTGGCAAGTTTAGCTGCCCGCGTGACATTGCCGTTTGCCTCTTCAAGGTAGCGCTGGATAAGCTTTTTCTCCAGCTTTACGACGTGCTGTTCGCGCTCGGCCCGAAATGACGTGCGGACGTCGAGGCTCATGGTCGCGCTCTCTTCCAATTTTTCGGAAAGGGCCAGCGGAAAGTTCTCGACCCGGATTACGCCGTCGTGGGTAAGGACGGCTGCTCGTTCGATGACGTTCTGCATCTCCCTGATATTGCCTGGCCACGGGTATGTCGTGAGGGCCTTGACGGCACGTTCCTCGATGCCGACCATCCGCTTGTTCAGCTTGGTGCTTGCCTTGTCCATGAAGTGGTGGACAAGGATGGGAATTGATTCGACACGGCTTCTGAGCGGCGGCATGGTTATGGTGAAAACATTGAGCCGGTAATAGAGGTCTTCCCGGAACCAACCTTCCCGCACCCCCTGCTCCAGGTTTTTATTGGTGGCGGCAATGAGGCGCACATCCACCTTCTTGGCCGTTGTGCCCCCAACTGGCCTCACCTCCCCCATATCTAGCACCCGCAACAGTTCCGCCTGAAGCTTGGGGGTAATGTCACCGATTTCATCCAGAAAGATGGTGCCCCCGTCGGCCGCCTCGAAGAGCCCTTTTTTATCGGTAACAGCGCCGGTGAATGAACCTCTTTTGTGTCCGAAAAGCTCGCTTTCCAGGAGAGAGTCGGTAATGGTGGTGCAGTTGACGGTGACCAGCGGCTTGTCGTTGCGCTTGCTGTAGCGGTGGATCGCCCGGGCGGTGAGCTCTTTGCCCGTTCCCGACTCTCCCCGGATGAGAACCGTGGTGGGGGTGGGGCCAACCTGTTTGATGAGACCGAGCACCTCCAGGGTCTTGCGGTCGTTGCCGACGATAAATTCGTCGCCATACTCCCGCTCCAGTTCCCGGCGCGCCAGTTCATATTTCTGGATGAGCCGCCCCCGGTCCTCCTCCAGTCGCTGGAGGGTGAAGGGGAGGCACATCTCGATTTCCGCGAGCCCCTGGAATACCGCAACAGCATATTCGCGGCAGGAGCGGTAGCCGCAGGCGCGGCAGTTCAGCTCGTCCTTCACGGTGAACTTATTGGTTGCATTGAGAATTTTTCGAACTTCGTTCGATTTTGGGGTTTCCAGCTTGGCATATTTGCTGGTGAAGCTCCGGCTGAAGGGGATGCCGGTGGGGGCCTGCGGCGATTCCGAAACGGTTCGGCATGGTACTTCCTGCTTATAATGGGAAATCACGCGGTTGCGACGATAAAACTCCGTGAGGGCATGGTTTCTGCCGGGGCCGCCGATGCAGCCGTCGTAGCAGAACCGCAGGTCGGCAATGTGGGGAGAAATGCGGCCGGCAGCAAGATCGTTGATGAATCCCATGACGTTTACTTCGCCGCAGGCGGTAAAAACTTCCGTGTCCAGGGGGTCGAAGTCGATGCCGAACGCGCGGAACGTACCGTCCGCAAGGGGAAAGAGCCTGCCGACGGAGGGGCGCATGCCGTCAAGGGGTTCGTCTTCGAGGTTGGACAACGCAATCTGGCGGCTTCGGAAAATTCCTGCCAGTTCTTTGTAGGTAAGTACGATATCGATGGATCCGCGGGTTTCTTCCATCTGGGTTTCGAATTTGGCGGCGATGCAGGAGCTGATGTAAACGACCCGCACGTGGTGGCCGAGGGTTCCCTTGAGATAACGACCCATTGCCACCATTGGTGAAACTACCGGCACAAGGCTTCCGATAAGCTTCGGGTAATGGCGTTCAATGAGATCGACAATGGCGGGGCAGTGGGAGGTTATGTGGGGCCGGTCTTTCTTTGCGGTTGCCCTGGCATAGTCATCGGCAACAAGTTCGGCCCCGTATGCTCCCTCGTGAACTTGGGCGAAGCCGATCTTCTTCAGTCCCGACACCAGTTGGCCGGGGGTGACATTATGGAAGAATGAGGGGAAAGACGAACCAAGGACAGCGACGACTTCCTCTCCAGAGGAAAGGAGCTTCTCGGTAACTCCCACCTTGTCGGTAACCATCTTGGCTTGCTGGGGACAGTTGTTGAGGCAGTTTCCGCATCCTATGCAGCGGTCGAAGATGATTTCGGTATAGCTCTTGTCCACTTTGATCGCTTTGACCGGACAACTCCGGACACAGCAGTAACACTTCCGGCACTTCTCTTTTACTGTGACGATAGGCTCCATGGTTTCCCCGTTTCAAGCTCTCGTGGCCGGCCAGGCCTTGAGGGCGCATCCTATATCAATGTAATCCCGTGTGCAATGCTTGGCACTTAACCAGGGCTGTGTGCCGTTTTTGGCACGATAGAACCAAAAAAACACCCTAGCGACTAGGAGGGAAAGTCGACTAGGGCATAATGAGGGTCGTTGGACCCTCGCACTTCTATCTATATTCAATATAGCTTCTTGCCGGTATATCTGCAAGCGAATAAATTTTATAAGCAGCCAATATACAACGATTTTTAAGGTTCTAAACTGGGGGCTGGCTACGTCGCTCCGAATACAATGTAAACGGTTGCGGCTTCTTGGGAAACGCCATGGGTATCGGCGCGAAAGTCCTTTGAGATTCTGGGGGAAAAGTCGTTTAAGGAGATATGTCAATCCCAGTTGATCAGTTTTTTTCGTGCTTTTTCGAGATCTTCGGTTTCTTCCGGGAAGGTCACCGGCAGTTTGAGGGCCTGCCGCAACTGGGCGAGAGCGGCTTCGCGCCGTCCCATGGCATGGTAGACCTTTGCCAGGCTGTACCGATGGGATATGCGATCTTTTATTGCAATTGCCCGCAACAGGAGGCTTTCTGCCTTTTCCAGCGAGGCGGGGGGGAGTCCGCCATAGACAAATCTGACGAAAGCCCTGGTCCAGGGTTGCAGTGAAGCAACCTTGTAATGCCAGCGGCTGAGCACAAGCAGGGAAATATCATCGTCGGGATCAAGGGCGAGAGCTTTCTCGATGTTTTCCTTAACCATGCGGGAGAGGCGGATCTGTTCCCTTACATTGACATCTTCGGCCTGGGCTCCCAGGGCAACCGCCAGCCATTTATATCCTTCGTCGTTGCGCGGGTCCGTTTTGATGGCCTGTTGCGCAAATGCTTCAGCACGGCGGAAATGAGCAGATTTGTTGCGCGGGTCGCTGCTTGTCCGGCCCAGTTCGTACTGGTCGTACGCCTTGCGCCATAGGGGTATTTCCTGAGCTTTGCCGGTTGTAACCCGATAGGAAGCGGGCTGAATGACTCCCCATGCGGCTGGGGTGCCGGCGAGAGAGCTCAAGGGTATGGACAGGACAGCAGACAAAAGAAGCATTTGACGCGATTTCACTGGTGCTACCCTCCGGTGGATACCTTCGCTGGTTCGGGGCGATCGAGGACCACAGCCTTATCCTTGATGCCGTAAACCCGGTCTGCAACTTTGACCAGCGCGGGCTGATGGGATATGGCAAGCATCGTGACTTTACCGCGGAGGCTCGCCAGGGTTTCGCAAATTGCTTTTTCGCTTTCGGGATCGAGGGCGCTGGTCGCTTCGTCGAGAATCAGGAGAGCCGGCCGATGGGCAAGTGCGCGAGCAATGGCGATACGCTGGCGCTGGCCTCCCGACAGCTTGGAGCCGCGTTCCCCGACGATCGTCTGCATACCTTCCGGCATTGCAGAGACAAAATCCCAGGCTCCAGCGGCACGAAGCGCTGCCTCGGCACCGGTCGCGTCGAGTCCGGAATCCCCCAGGGTGATATTGGCCAGAATGGAATCGTGAAGAAGGACCGTATCCTGGGGAACGTACCCGATTCTGCTGCGCCAGTGCCTCACATCCATTTCACCCATGGGTACGCCATCCACCAGCACCGTCCCCTGCTGTGGACGCAAGAGGCCCGTCACAAGATCCACCAAGGTGGTTTTGCCGGCCCCCGAGGGGCCGATTACCGCAATGGAGGCTCCGGCAGGGATCTCAAGGGATACCGATTGCAGAATCTGGACTTTGCCATAACTGAAGCTGACCCCGTCAAAACGCAGATTCTTCTCCAGTTCCACCTTTTTCTGGCCGAGGTTTGGCTCCTTTTGCAGGTTGGCATCGTTGATTTTTTGTTGCAGCGACCAGAATGCACTTTCGCAGGTGGCCATTTCCTGGAGCTTGCGCTGCATCTTGCCGAATTCACCCAGCAAACGTGCCAGCAGAAAAACCAGTACCATGACTGTTGGCAGTTCATACTTCCAAAGGACCAGCGTTGCATAGAGCCCTGCCACTATCATTAGAATCAGGAACGGTTCCTGGAGGCTTTTCATGATGGCTTTGCTGTAGACCTGTCTGCGCAGCGCCTTGTTGAGCTTGAGAGTGTCCTCCTCGAGCATTTTTTCGGCCAACTGCTCCCGGCCCATCGCTTTCAGCGGTTTTACCGATTGCAGGCAATCGGTTAAGCGGGAAAGCAGCGATTGCATCAAAGATGTTTCCTGTCTTCCGGCTTTTTTTGCCTTCTTTACCAAGCGATTGAATGAAACCATCAGCAGGCAACCGGCTGCAAAGGCCACAATAGTGGCTTTCCAGGAGATCATCAGGGCAATAACTGCGTAAACAAAGCACTGCACCATGTAGGTGATGGCCAAAGTCCCGTGCACGTAAGCGGTAGAGGCTCGCATGACTTCGCTGGCCGCTGAATTCGCCAGGCTGCCCATGGGATGGCTCAGATAATATTCCCAGCGGGTTCCAAGAAGGGCGCGCAGCAATGTAAGGCGCAGGTCCGTCGCTACCAGGGCAACGGTGTACCCGACTTTGCGGTCGGCCAGCAGCACTAGGGCACTTTTCAGAAGGACGCCTGCAACCACAACCATCAACAAGGAGGGGACTGTCGGCGTAATACCCATAGCATGCAGTGCGGAGGTGACGGTTTTCCCGATCCCGGAAGTCTTGGTGCCGCCAACGGCGATGTTAAGCATCGGCAGAAGGGCGGTCAGGCTGATTCCCTCCATTACGCCGGCGAGAAGCTGGGCCAGAAGCATGGTGAGGGTATGCCGGGGGTAAGCCCGGAAAAAGTGAAGCATAAGTCGCATTTATTCGTCCTTGGGCAGCATCGGGAAGAGTACGATGATATAGACTTTTTTTATAACATGATACACAGCTCAAGGGAAGCGGACACGGCCTCCAGGGCAAAAAACCGGTTGAAAAAGCACCGACATATAAACTATTCTGGCCACTGAGATTTCTTTATGACCATATCTACATCTTTGCCAGGCAATCCGCATTTCCGCGTCTTTTTCGGTGGGCCTGACTGTCGCCCCCGAGCCTTGCGTGATCTGCTCCATTCCCATGTCTCCGCCGTGCCGTCCGGCGGCGAGATTTTCTGGGCAACCTATTATTTCCGCGATGAAGCGCTGGCCGATGCGCTTGTTCAGGCCAAGAAACGGGGGGTCGCGGTCAGGCTGACACTGGAAGCGAATCCGCGCAGTGACCATGTCAATCTCCCCGTACTGGAAATGCTGCAACGTCCCGGCAATCTTGCCGGCGATTGCAGGCCGCTCAAGCACTCCTGTCCTGACAACCTTCGGTGGAAAAAACCCCGGCTGCACATAAAGCTCTATTACTTCAGCCATCCTGAACCCCACGTTCTTGCCGGCACGTTCAATCCTTCCGGCAACCAGCCCGAAGATCCCCACATCGTGGAAGAAATCGGCGACCAGGATCGAGGGCACAATCACCTGGTGGAGATTACCGACAGCAGGCTAGTCATCCCCCTGCGCGATCATCTCCGTCTTCTGCATGACAGCCCGCACGGTCCGTGGGAACGTCTGCTGCCGCGCAACAACAAGGTGCTGACGGCGGGAGATTCGAACGTTTACCTTTTCCCCCGGCTCCATCGCGACGTCCTCCGCCGGAAACTCCTGGCCCTGCCCGGGGGGACAATTCTGCGCATGGCGATTTCCCATCTGAACGATGCCGAAATGGGAAAAACCCTGCTTACCCTCAAAAAGCGCGGCATTCAGATCGAAATCCTCGCCCATGATACGGAGCGGCGGGTTCCCCGGTGGGTCGAGAATCTGCTGGATGAACACCTGGTTTTCCGCCGCTACCGGCACCCGCAAGGATTTCCCATGCATAACAAGTTCATTCTGATAGATACCCATCGTAGCCGGGAAGTCATCTTCGGCAGCATGAATTTTTCGAAAAGCTCGCTCCATGCAAATCATGAACTTTTAGTGGTTTCATCCAGCCCTTTTCTCTATGATGCTTTCGAAACCCGGTGGACGCAGATGCTTGACGAAACAGAGGCGATGTCTTCATGACAATCCATGAAAAAACCAGCAACAGTGCCGCTGAAATTCCCTGCGATAATAAACGGCTTAACATAGTGATGGTTGACTCCCACGGTTCTGTCGAGCGCGGCGGAGCCGTGCAGTGCGCCTCCCTTGCGCGAGCCCTTGCCCGGCGCGGACACAGAGTTACCTGTATATTTGACGGCGAACCGGATCAGCCGATGCATGGGGTCTGGTTCCAGAGCCTGCAAGAGGCTGGGGTCCGGATTCGGCGCCTTGGCCTGCAAAGCCCGGCCGGCACGCTGCAACTACGGCGGTTGCTGGCTGAAGAGCGCCCCGATGTTCTCCATACGCACAAAAACCGGGCTTTGTTTTGTGCATACTTTGCAACCCTGGGGATGCGCCGCCCTGTCTGGGCGGCAAATCGCGGTACCGTCTATCCGTTGTCGCAAAGCCGTCTGGCTTATTTTATCCACCGCCGCCATGTCGCCCGTATATTCGCCGTAGCGGCTGCCGTCCGGGAAGCTTTGGTGGCCGATGGCATTGCCGGGGAAAAGGTTGAAGTAGTCTACGGCAGCTTCGACCCTGATCGTTTTCGCCCGGGAGTTTCCGGTACCGCAATGCGTCGCGCCTGGAAACTCCCGGAAGGGGCCCCGGTTGTCGGCTTGATCGGCTCCCTGAATACTCCCAAAAAGGGGCAGTCGGTACTGCTGGAGGCAGCGGCCCTTCTCAAGGATAAGCACCCTGAACTGCGTTTTGTGTTGGTGGGCGAGGGAGATTCCGCTGTGCTGCAAGCCCTGGCTTCCTCTCTCGGGGTATCCGACCGGGTGGTCTTTGCGGGATTTACGGAAGATGTTCCTGCGGCGCTGGCCGCCATGGATATTGTCGTATGTGCATCACTGCGGGGCGAGGGGTTGACCGGCGCGTTGCGCGAGGCGCTCGCCATGGCTCGACCGGTAATTTCGAGTGATGTGGCAGGCAATCGGGAACTGGTCATCGACAACAGCACCGGCCTGCTCGTCCCGCCCGGAGACCCGGCGGCCCTGGCCGACGCAATCAACAGGATGCTTCGGGACGGTGAACTGGCGCGGACCTGCGCCGCGAAGGGGCGTGAGCTGGTGCTTGAGCTCTGTACGGAGGAGAAGCGGGCAGCTCGCGCTGAAGAAATATATCTTGAACTTCTTTCAGCCTCTTCAGTGAAAAGTTGAACACAGGCATGGAACCAGAGCACACCCACAAGTCATCTTGCCCTGCCCGCGTGTGGGTACTGACCAATCTCCATCCGGGCAATCGGATTCAGGCGATTGCCTTGGCTGACGCATTGGGATGGCACTACGAAGTCAAGGAATTGCATTTTACGCGATGGTCTCGCTGGCGGGATTCTCTGCCGTTTCTACCACTTACGGCAGGGCTGGACCGGCATAAATCCTCCCCGCTTGAACCTCCATGGCCGGATTTAGTCATTGGCGTCGGTCGCAGCACGGCCCCCGTCACCCGTTGGGTCGGCCGCGTCAGCAAGGGGCGCACGCTGACGGTGCAGCTGGGCCGGGTCGGCGGAGCGGTGGCAAGCAACTATGATGCAGTGGTTACCCCCCTGCACTGTCGCTTGCCGCCGGATCCCAGACGTTACGATACCGTCGCTCCCCTGAATTCCATCTCGTTGCAGCTCCTTTCCGAAGAAAGCGGAAAATGGCCCGGGCTTTTGGATGGTGTTCCCAGGCCCGTCGTAGTGCTTCTGGTGGGAGGAGATGCCGCCCGCTTCCGCCTGAGCGCCGATGACGCGGGGAAAATGGCGTTGATGGCGCGTCAACGGGCTGAAGAAGTGGGGGGGAGCGTTGTTGCCGTTACCAGCCGTCGTACCAGCCCCGCTGCCACCCTGGCACTGGAGTCCGCTCTCACCGCCCCGCATCGCGTTTTCACCTGGCAACCGGACCGTCAGGCAAATCCGTACCGGGCGCTGCTGGCCCAAGCCGATGTACTGGTTGTCACCGGCGAGAGTGAATCGATGCTGGCCGAGGCGGCTGCTACCACGGCACCTCTCTATATCTTCCCGGTGACGGAGATCAAGTCAACCCGCATCCGCAGCCGCCTGCGCGAATGGTGCGTCTGCCGCGCCCAAGCCTGTTTCACGCAGGAGCTTAAAGAGGAGAAATCGGCCGGCATCGTGGGTGCGGCATGTGCCTGGATGCTGCGTCGCGGCTTGATTCGGCCGCGTCGCGACATATCCCTGCTGCACCGGGCCCTGTTCGCGTCCGGTCGTGCCCGGCCGTTCGGAGATCCGCTCACAACTGAACCCCAGAACCCTCTCCCTGCGGAGGCGCCCGAGGTTGCGCGCTGGCTCAAAAACATGCTACGCTGATCCGGCATAATTGCTTTTGTTTCAAACATCTCTGCCAGGTAAAGGATTCCCGAAATGCCCATTCGATACTTTCTCCCCCAAGACTGCAAAAGCGGAGTTGAGCGGTTCATCCGCCGTCGGCTGCACGGCATGCGCCCGGTGCCCGCTTTCCCGAAGAATATTCAGATCCAGACCCAGTCCGGATGCAATGCCCATTGCCGGTTCTGTCCCAATGAGAGCACCAGCGGCAAGCTCTCCATGGGGCGGATGGATGAAGATATGTTCTTCCGCATCATCGATGAAGCCGTAAAGTATCCCGTAAAGCGCATCAGCCCCTATCTGATGAACGAACCGCTGGCTGATCCGCGGCTTCCCGACCTGATCCGCTACATAACCGACCGCAAGCAGGCGATGACACGGACCAAGATCAATACCAACGCTTCGTACCTGAACGAAGAGATGGGGGAGCGCCTGATTGAGAGTGGTCTGGACCGCCTTCATGTCAGCTTCCACGGCATACGCAGGGAAACCTACGAATCCAGCATGGGCAATCTGAGCTGGGAAGAGAACCTCGCCAATGTCAATCGCTTCATCGAGCTGAAAGCCCGGCGCAAGGCAAAAACCCCCAAGCTCAAGATCACGATGGTCCATACCAAGGCCATCGACCGTGAACTGGACGAGATTCGCGAATACTGGAACTCCCGGGGTATAACGGTCAATATCCATGCTTTCGAAAACCGCTCCCATAATGCCGTTGAAGAGCGCGGCCTCAATGCATTGCCGATGCGGGCATTATCCGACGATTGCGACCGGCTCATGCAGCAGGCATATATCCTGTGGAACGGCGATTGCGTCCTGTGCTGCGTGGACTGGGAGCGCACAACGGTTCTGGGGAATGTGGCCGCTGGAGGTTTGCACGGCGTGTGGCATAACGAAAAGTACCTCCAGTTCCGCAGGAATTATCTGGCGGGAAATGTGAAGGGAACCCTGTGCGCCAGCTGCATGGTCCAGGATGAGGTGGATTTTTCGTACAAGCCGAAACGTTCGGTGATGCAGCGTCTGCAGAGGAATGGCTGAATGTGAAGTGCGGAATTTTGGTTGGAAGTTCGATGGCAAATTGTTCTTGAGTTTATCCTGCTGAGTTACTGAATAATTATGAGAATAGCGCTGCTGTCATTCCACTTTGCAGAATATGCCCTGTCTCTGGCACAGGCACTGGCAAAAGAGCACCATGTACTTCTCTACCTCTATGCAAAAAATGCTAAAAACGAACTTGCTGTTCTCCCAAAAGACACGGAACGTTTGAAAATATGTTATCTGAGTAAACTAACTTATAAAAAACCGAAAATGTTGCTGGACCTTGTATCGCTGATTCGGGAAATTAGGAAATTCCGCCCGGATTTAATTCATTGTCAAGAATGTTTCAGAGACTGCCTTACCTTGGCATTGCCATATTTAAGAACCAAACCTTTTGTTCTCACCATTCATGATCACAAGCCGCATTCGGGGACTGATTCTCAAGTAAAATTGCGATCTCGCTTTCACCGTGGTTTTTTAAGAAGAGTTGCAAATAATGTTATCGTTCACGGAGAGGTCATAAAGCAGGAAACAGAAGCATTCATGCCGTGGCTGAAGGGGAAAGTACATTCTGTACCCCATGGAATATTAGGTAGTAAGGCGCGACCCTTTCAGGCTGACTGGCAGGAAGGACTGATACTTTTTTTTGGCAGGATCAATAAATACAAAGGCCTTCAGTATCTAGTGGAAGCGGTAGAGCTTCTTCAACAGCGGGGGCTACGGGTTAAGGTCCTAATAGCCGGTACTGGGCCAGAGCTTGCTTCTTTGCGTCAAAGAATTACAGGTAATTCCTCGTTTGTTTTGCTTGAGGAGTATATTCCTGCTGAAGAGGTTTCAAGTCTTTTCCAGAGAGCACAAGTTGTTGTTCTGCCGTACACGGATGCAACTCAGAGTGGGGTAGCGGCGCTTGCGCTTTCCCATGCAAGGCCGGTAATAGCTTCAGATGTTGGTAGTATTCAGGAAATGGTACGTCCTGGTGTAAATGGGATACTAGTTGCCCCCAAAGATGTAGATGGGCTGGCTGAAGCGATTCATCACCTGCTTGCAAATCGCAATGATGCAGTCCGTATGGGAGAGCGGGCTCACCAGCTGGCGCTGACAGAGTTTTCGTGGGAGGCGATTGCTAAGAAAACCACGACAGTTTATGAGTCGTTATTGTCTGGCGAGCGGTAAGACTAGGCTCCTCGACGTTTTGAGTGGGTAAGGGTATGATTCGTCCTCATTCCCATAC
>CAZBEB010000005.1:0-190860 GCA_964490805.1 uncultured Geobacter sp. | reverse complement strand
GACCGGTGCCGTGTCAGGGGTTGGGGCGGGCTCTGGCTGGGGTTGAGCGGCCGCGTCCTGGGTCTCCTGGGGGGGCGCCGGGGTTTCATTCACCACGGGTGGAGCGGTTGCAGCCGCGGGAGGCGATTGCTTCAGTACGGTAGCCTCCTTGGCGTTTTCCGAGAGGAAGGGGAGGAGCTTGTCGATGGTCTCGTCGATCTCCCGCTCGACGATATCGCCACCCTTGATGTCGCTCACCAGGAGCTTCACCAGATCAACCGCCTCCAGAATCACATCCATGATTTCAGGCGTCACCTCCAGCTCGCCGCGACGCATGCGGTTCAGGACGTCCTCCGTCTTGTGGGTCACCTTTACGAGGAGCTCGAAGCCCAGGAAGCTGGATGCTCCCTTAACCGTATGAATCGACCGGAAGATGCTGTTCATGAGCTCCGTGTCCGCCGGAGCCTTCTCCAGGGCAACCAGATCGTCGTCGAGTTTTTCCAGCAACTCAAACGTTTCGGTCAAAAAACCTTCTAGGAGTTCTTGGTCTTCGCACTCTATAGCCATGTGCTGTTCCTCGCGAGCGTAGATGAAATGTGAACCATTTCAAATTTAATTCTCGGCATTGCCGTACTTGTCACATTATACCGCTGAAAAGCTGCCGCTCTTCACGTGAAACGAGTTTTTCCAGGTTAAGGAAGAAGAGGAGCCGATCGGTCTGGTTGATTACGCCGGCCAGGCACTCCTGCTCAACGGCGCTGTTAACCACTGCCGGCGGGGGCTGTATCTCGCTCTCGGATATCCTTATCACCTCGGAGACCGCATCGACCACGAACCCCATCAGCTCACCTTCCATATCGATAACCATGATCCTGGTCTGGTTGCTGGTCTCCCCTTCCGGGAGATTAAAGCGCTTGCGCATGGAGATGATGGGGATTACCTTGCCCCGCAGGTTGATGACCCCCTCGATATAGTGGGGGGTGTTGGGGACGCGGGTTATGCTCGGCATGCGGATAATTTCACGTACCTTGAGTACGTTCACCCCGTATTCCTCCTGCTCCAGCTTGAAGCTCACGAGCTGGATCAGTTCGTTCCTCGATTCTTCAACTTTGGTCTGAAGAGCGGTTTCCATAATTTTCTTCCTCCGGATTTATTCCGAATTGTCGCGGGATTTTTTTCTTGCGGCCAAGTATGCCGTATCTATATGCAAAGAGTGTTCTCTTACTCCGGTTATGGGCCTTTTTTGAGTATCCTAATAAATAGCAAGACTTGCGTATTTATACCTATCGGCTTAAGAGCCGAAAATTTTAGGAATTTTTTTACTGGATTCCCGATGGTTTACAGCTTGCTGAAAAAATTGACACTTGGGGAGGCCGGCGCCGGTGAGGCGCTTGTGCACTTGGGGGGTGGAAAGAGCCGAAAAGTGAGAGCCGTTTCAAAGGGTTCTGTTGCAAAATATTTTTTTGGCGCTCGTCATTTTGTTGACTTTTGTCAGGATTATGACTAAGATGGGCCGTCAAGAAAAGCAGCTCCCATATACCCCATTCCCGTGTCGAGGAACCCATGGATACACCACGCTTGCTCATTGCCGACGACGATAAAAAAACTCGCGATTTTGTTGCGGCTTTCCTCAAGTACAAAGGGTACGAAGTGGTGCAGGCCTGTGATGGTCAGGATGCCCTCGACAAGCTGGAAACAGAGGAGGTGCATCTCGTCATAACAGACTTGATGATGCCCCGGGTGAACGGACTCGAGTTCGTCAAAAAACTGAAGGCCATGCGTCCCGGCACTGTCATCATCGCCTACAGTGCTTTCGGCAACTACGAAATGGCCTCGAACCTCCTGAAGGCAGGAGTTTTCTTCTATCTGGAAAAGCCGTTCAATCTGGACGAACTTGAAACCCACGTGAAGCGGGGGCTTGAGCACCAGTCGCTTCAGAGCCAGACCTACCGGACCAAGCCGGCCATCAAAAACCGCTCCCTCATCCCCAACATCATCGGTGAAAGCTCGAAAATGCTTTCACTTTTCGAGTTGATCGAGAAAGTTGCCGAATCCGATTCCACGGTCCTCATCCAGGGGGAGTCGGGAACGGGTAAAGAGCTGGTGGCTCGTGCGGTACATGATCTGAGCACCCGCAAGACCCGTAACTTTGTCCCGGTCAACTGTGCCGCCATTCCGGACGAACTCCTCGAAAGCGAGCTGTTCGGCCATGTGAAGGGCTCTTTTACCGGTGCTGTGGCGAACCGGATCGGACGTTTCGAGATGGCAGATCGCGGCACGCTCTTCCTCGATGAAATCGGCGACATGAAGCTGAACCTACAGGTGAAGCTTCTGCGCGTGCTTCAGAATCGCGAACTGGAGCCGGTTGGCGCCACCCGTCCCAAGAAGATTGATGTCCGGATTATTGCAGCCACCAACCAGAACCTGGAAAAACTCGTTGCCACCAAGCAGTTCCGCGAAGATCTCTATTATCGCCTCTCCGTAATCCCCATATTCATTCCGCCGCTCCGGGAGCGCCGTGACGATATCCCGCTTCTGGTCAACTCATTCCTTGAGCGCTTCAACCGCAACAAGAAGAGCAAGGTCAAGGGGATAGATTCCGACGCCATGGAACTCCTTGCCCATTACGACTGGCCCGGCAACGTGCGCGAACTGGAAAACCTGGTGGAGCGTCTCGTTATCCTCAAGGGATTCGGTTCCATTGGCGTCAATGACCTGCCCGAAAAGTTTTCCGGCATCACCATAGCCCCTGCGGCGGAAAGCGTTACCCTCCCTGATTCAGGCATTTGCCTCAACACCGTGGTGGAAGAGTTCGAAAACAACCTCATCCTTCAGGCGCTCAAGAAGACCGGCGGCAACAAGAAAGAGGCCGCACTGCTCCTGAATCTAAAGCGAACCACCCTCATCGAAAAATTAAAAAAGCGGAGACTCGATACAATTGCCACACCTTTTGCATAATGTGTAGGCATGTTGATCGACACCCTAATCAATCGTCCGGCGGTTCCTGAATCCGCCAACGCCCCGGCTGAGCGGAGCTCTGCCCGTGAATCCGGCACCGGCATCGTCTTTGACGAGCTGCTCGCTGCCGGGGGTTCGCAGCCGCAAACCTCGAAGGGCGTGCGTGCTTCCGTTGCCGCCGCAGCGGAGTTGATGCGTCTTGATATGATGCGGAGCGCTTTCACCATCGGCGACGCCGATGGTGCTGACAGCCCGCCGGCAACGGGACGGGCGATGGAGCTCATGCTTAAAAGCTTTGCCGAAAATGGCAAGGATCCCGTTTCGATGCCAGCCGAGATGTCCGGTTCATCCACTCAGGAAATTTCTGACTCATCCTCTATGCCCCCTGCGGAGTTGAACAGCGAGAACTGGCTAGATGACGTGGTTAGTCGCGCATCGCGCCGTTATGGTGTCGAGGTGGGACTTATTAAAGCGGTGATAAAGGCGGAGAGCAATTTCAATCCCAATGCCGTCTCGCCAGTCGGCGCCAGGGGGCTGATGCAGCTCATGCCGGCCACTGCCCGTGGTCTTGGAGTTACCGACTCCTTCGACCCCGAACAAAACGTCATGGCCGGGACACGATTTCTCAAGGATCTTCTGCGCCGTTATGACGGAAATATCGACAAGGCACTTGCCGCATACAACTGGGGGCCGGGCAATGTCGACAGGAAACCCCATCTCCTCCCCCGTGAAACACGCGAGTATCTCGTCAAGGTAAAGGGGTATTACAATCAGTTTGCCTGACGTGGCGTCGGCTTCATTTGGTCAAGGAATAAGAAAAAGCCCTTCCGCTCATTGCGGAAGGGCTTTTCTGTTTGGCGTCCCCTGCCGGATTTGAACCGGCGTCGCCGCCGTGAAAGGGCGGTGTCCTGGGCCGGGCTAGACGAAGGGGACGAGGGGAAAAGAAACCCGGTCAGAAAACTGACCGGGTTTCTTGTTTTTAAATGGTGAGCCGCGTTGGGATCGAACCAACGACCACCTGATTAAAAGTCAGGTGCTCTACCAGCTGAGCTAGCGGCTCGCAAGAGAAAATGATTTTTATCAGACTTGGCTTTATGCGTCAAGATAAAAAACAAAAAACTGAATTTTTTTATGCGAACGGGTTTCGGATGGTTATCGTTTCGTCGCGGCCCGGACCGACTGAGACGAGGACGATGGGGCATCCTACCAGCTCTTCAAGCCGTTTTACATACTGCCGCGCTTTCTCCGGCAGATCCTCAAAGCGGCGTGCTCCCCTGATGTCGCTCTTCCATCCGGGAATCTCTTCGTAGACAGGCTGACATTTCTCGAATATCGCAAGGTTGGCCGGCAGATCCTCAAGGGGTTTTCCCTCGTAGGTGTAGCCGGTGCAAACCTTGATGGTGTCGAAGTCGTTCAGCACATCCAGTTTGGTGAGCGCTATGCCGGTAAGGCCGTTTACCTGCACTGCAAACCGGACCACCATAGCGTCGAACCATCCGCAGCGCCGTGGCCGGCCGGTGGTGGCGCCGAATTCGCCGCCGGTCTGGCGAAGCTTTTCGCCGTCGTCGTCGAGGAGTTCGGTGGGGAAGGGGCCGCTGCCTACCCGCGTAACATAGGCCTTGGAGATGCCGATGATCTCGTGGATGTCCCTGGGGCTCACGCCGGAGCCGGTGCAAGAGCCGCCGGAGCAGGTGGAGGACGAAGTGACGAACGGATAGGTCCCGTGATCCACGTCGAGAAGAGTCCCCTGGGCACCTTCAAAAAGGAGCTTTTTCCCCGCCTTGATGTCCTTGCTGAGGATTAGCGAGGTGTTGGCGACATATTTGCGCAGGGTTTCCGCGTAGCCGCTGTAGGCGGCATAAATCTCGTCGTAAGACATGGGGGCTTCGCCGAGCATCTTCTCGAGGATGAAATTCTTTTCTTCGAGGTTCTCCCGGAGCTTGCGGGCAAAAACCACGGGATCGAGCAGGTCCATGAGGCGGATGCCTCTCCGGCCGATCTTGTCTTCATAGGTGGGGCCGATGCCGCGGCCGGTGGTGCCGATCTTCTTGTCGCCGCTCTTGGCTTCACGGGCGATGTCGATCATCTTGTGGTACGGCATGATGATGTGAACCGACTCGCTGACCAGCAGGGCGCTGTCGTCCTGGAGGCGTCCCTTTTCCTTTAACCGATTGATCTCCATGATGAAAACTTCCGGGTCGAGCACCACGCCGTTGCCGATGATGCAGCGTTTTCCCTTGTGGAGAATCCCCGACGGGATAAGGTGGAGTACGGTTTTTTCGCCGTTTACCACGAGGGTGTGGCCGGCATTGTTTCCACCCTGGTAGCGAACGACATCATCCGCATGTTCGGTGTAGATATCGACGACCTTGCCTTTTCCTTCATCGCCCCATTGGGCGCCAACCACTACTACGTTTGCCATTGTCTTCTCCTTGTCAGGGAAGGGTATTTAGTGAAAAATCGCTTGCGGCAAGGGCGGTTATTTTGACGGCCGTTCCCTTCCTGTCCGCAACCCGTACTATGTAGACTTCATCGGAGGCGCAATAATCGCCGCCGATAACCATCATTCTGCGTATGTTCATCCGCCGCGCGTAGTCCAGTGAATCATCGAAATTTCTGTGGATGATGTCGCGGGCGGTGGAGTAACCCCGTGCCCTGAGATTCTGGGCAATTTCGAGAGCTTCCCGGCGGTCGT
This sequence comes from uncultured Geobacter sp., assembly GCA_964490805.1. Lineage (GTDB taxonomy): Bacteria > Desulfobacterota > Desulfuromonadia > Geobacterales > Geobacteraceae > Geobacter. Next base: position 185,228 of record CAZBEB010000005.1, on the reverse strand, counting down.
CCTTGAGGTTGAAAATGAGGATGTCGCGGGTTTTGCTCGCTTCAACGTCCGGGCGTTTCTCAAGGGCGTTCAGGAGAGCGAGGATGTTGAACGCGAAGCCTGTTGCCGGGGCCGGATAGCCATAGCGCCGGGTCAGGTTGTCATACCGGCCGCCGCTGCATACCGCTTCGCCGATCCCGGTAACAAACCCCTCGAACGTGAGCCCGCTGTGGTAATCGAGTCCGCGAACCTCACCCAGGTCAAGGGTCAGGTGGCCGGAAACGCCGTGAATGTCGAGAATGTCCAGTACCTGGGCGATGTTGTCCAGGGCTTTGCGTGATGAATCGCTGGTAGCGACCTTTTGAGCCTCGGCCAGGATTTCGCGCCCGCCGAACAGCCGGGGCAGTGCGGCAAGTTCTTCCTTTACCCGGTCTGCGATGGGCTCAGCTTCAAGGATGGCCTTGACTGCCGAGGAGTCCTTCTTGCCGATCGCCTCCTGGAGCCGCCGGCGCGAATCGTCGCCAAGTCCCGCAGCGGCCATGACCCCGCGGATGAAGCCCACGTGGCCCAGATCGACCTTGAATTCATCAAAACCGAGGCCCTTGAGGATCTCCACTGCCATTGCCACCATCTCGGCGTCGGCTTCGGGAGAGTCGAGGCCGATCAGTTCCACTCCGGCCTGGAACATCTCGCGGCTTCGGCCCGACTGGAGTTCCACGTGGCGAAGCACCCGACCGAGATAGTAGAGGCGGAGGGGCAGGGGGCAGTTCCGCATGCGGGTTGCGACGATACGGGCCACCTGGGGGGTGATGTCCGAAGGGATTGCCAGGAGCTTGCCGGTCTGCCGGTCATCAAAACGGAAGGTCTTTTCCCGGAGGTCCTCGCCAAGGCCAATGGCCATAACGTCCTGGAACTCCAGCAGCGGGGTGATGATGCGCCGGAAGCCCCAGAGTTCGAAAACCCCGCGGATCTTCCCCTCAATGTAGCCGATCTTGTCGGCCTTCTCGGGGAGAAAGTCGGTTACCCCCTTGGGAAGGGGGGCTTCTATGGAAACGGGATCAGTCAACGGTAATCTCTGTAAGGTATTGTGGAAGATAGTGAAAAAGCGTGCAAAACGCGAAAAATCCTAACAGTATAGCGGTCCGATGTCAATCAATTATATCCGCAGGGACAGACGGAAAAGGGGGCACGCGAGTACCCCCTTGCAATCCGGCAGCGGAAAAGCGCTTCGCGCTACTCCAGCCGCTTCACCGTTACAATGCTGGTTCCTTTGTTGAGGAGCCCCTCTTTCTTCACGACTTCGAGGGCCACGATTTCTTTGGCGCCGGGCTCATACACGTAGTCGGCGAGGTAGTTCTGGCTTTGCTTGGTGTGCCAGACTTCGTCCAGGGATGAACCGTTCCAGGAAAAGGCGTAGAGGCTGCTCTTCTTGTAGGCGCGGTTGTTGCCGACAACGAACATTCCTTCATTTTTCGGCACAATGAGCTCTCCAGTCGGTGAGACAGTGATCCGTTGTTCCATGAAAATCCAGCGGAACGGATCGCCGGTGACTATGACTTTGGACAGGTCTTCGCGTTTGAAGTACGTCTCGGAGCCGCCGAATTTGTCGGCGCTGCGCCACAGTTCCTCACCGGCGGCGGAATAGATGATGAGATAGCCGTCTTCATTGATTACTGCAGTATAGCTGCTGCCCGAAGCGTCGCGGAACCGGTTGAAGTTGTAAAGGTAACCGAATCGTGGGAGTTTGAAGGGGTTTTTCAGTTCGAAGCGGTCGCCGTTCCTGACCAGTTCGTATACGTCGCCGTAGTAATCGGCATCAGTGCTCATTTGCTGGGCGTAGATCTTGTAGTCCGCGCCCTCCAGGGCGATTCCCCGGAAATAATAGGGGAGCTTGGCCGCAATCCGCTTCAGGGAGGTCTTTTCCGCAACCCATACCTGGGAGGAGAGCGATTCGCCATCCATGATGGTAACGTAGGCTTCCGGGGTTCCGTCTCCGTCCAGGTCGGCGGAATCCACCCCGATCACCCGCTCGCGGGGGGAGAATGAGACTTCTGCCACCAGTTTAAGGGCGTCATCTTTACGATAGAGGCGCAGGGCCTGTTCGTCGGCGATGTAGAAATCCCGGGCGCCGTCATCCGCTTTTTTGCCGGCGGCAATGCCGATGAGGGTGCCAGTCAGCCGCTGGCTCATCCAGCCGCCGGAGGCGGTGCGGGCCAGGTTCTGTGGTTTCACGATATCACTCGTGGTGGAGGCCTTGACCACATCGGAGGCTGTCTGCGGCACCGACGGGCGCACCACGTCGGATGCGGGGGGTGCCACCGGCGCTGCAACCGGCTGCGGTACCATGACCACCCCAGGCTTGACCTTTTCGGCGATCTCTGTTGCCATAGCCTGTCCCAGCTTGCCCGCGGCGGGAATCAACTCATCCTGGCTTTCACCCTGCTGGAACGAGCGGGCGATGACCCGGCCGCTTGCATCCTTGGCCACTGCGTCGAGGCTGAAAATCTTGCCGAAGGCGATGTAGCTCCCCTTAACCAGCACATCCGCTCCCACGGGTGAATCCACGGAAAGCACCGAATCATTGCTCAGGCGCGAGGAGAACAGCGTCTGCAGAGTTGTCTTCAGCTCATCCTTGTTGGCGGCGCCGGTTATTGCGAATTCTGACACGTAGACCCTGATCTGGGCAGCCGATGCGCCGGCTGCGCCGTACATGACGAGCAGCATTGCATAGACTGCAGTGGCAAACTTTCTCATCTTAACTCCCGATTGGCTTGAGTTATCCGGAAAAGAGGAATTCATAAAAGGAAAGATTTGTGATTATTGCAAACCGCCTCTACCATGTCAAAGCTTTAGTCGCCGTCTGCGCGGACGCAGCGGCGAAATAAAAAGAGGGGAGAGTCGCCTCTCCCCTCTGGGTGTTGCCGGTGCGAGAAGGATTAGTTACCGCCACCCTTGAGGATTGCGTCAAGCAGGTCGTTAGCCTCGTCCAGCTTCTGCTGGAGCTTCTTGATTTCATCGGCAGAGTAAACCTTCTTGCCCTTCTTGATTTCGGCGTTGAGCTTCTTGATCTTCTTCTGGAGTGTATCGACCTCCATGCCGCAGTTCTTGGATGCCAGAAGGCACATGTCCTTCTCTTCCTTCGTCATTTCGGCTGCAAGAACCGGCACGGTAGCCGACATCATAAATGCTGCCATCAGCAATACTGCCATCTTTTTCATGGTTGACCTCCGGATGGATAGTTGAACTTTCTGTTCTCTTAGTTAACCAGACAGCATGGTAAAGTCAAACGGCTAAAATCAAAACGCCGGGAGGAAGGGCTGTTCCTCCCGGCATGGGGTATTACTTAAAATGCATAGTTCAGCATGACGCGGGCTTGGTAGGGATCGTCAAGATCGCCTGCCTCATCGAAGTAGTCGCCCAGGAACATGTAGGCGCCCTGTACGCTGGCGGTCATGTTGTCGAAGAGCTTGTAGCCGATTTCGGCGTTTACTTCGGTGCCCAGGTAGTTGTCTTTCTGGTCCGAGTTGGCGGCGGCGCCGAAGCCGGCGTTAACGCTTCCGTAGACCTTGGAGGTGAGGTTGGCATCATAGCCGATGAAGCCGCCGATGAAGCCTTCGTCTTTCTGTGCACCGCCGAGGTTGTGAACAAGGGCCCGGTCGGTGTTGATGTTGTACTTGTTGCGGAGCATGATCTGCATTTCAGCGGCGTAGAAGTTGCTCTCGGGGGCAACAACCTGGAAGGCGTTGCTGTCTTCGTTGTCACCGGTGTTCCGATCGCCGGAGGTGTAGAGGGCGGCGACCCTGAGGGTACCGATGCCGAGCTTGCCCTTGGCGGTTGCGCCGGCGGCAAAGGCGGAGAGGTCGCTGTTGTCGGAGAACGGCGCCTGGCCGAACTGGTACATACCGAATGCGCCAAGGGTGACCGGAGCAAGATTGAACTCGCCGTTCAGGCCAACCATATGGGTGTAGGTGTTGTCATCGCCTTTGTAGTCGGTGTTCAGCATATAATAGGAAGCGCCGACCTTTGCATCCTTGGAAAGGGCGTACTTGGAGTCGAGTACGAGGAAGTCGCGGGTGGCCTTGCCGGGAACGGAACCAGCTTCTTCGTTGAAGCGGAACCAGCCGAGGGAGTTGTTGAACCCGGCGTACTTGGCGGAGACGAGGGCGCCGGCCATATCGGCGTTCACGAAGATCCCGCCGTAGGAATCGGTCCAGGGCTGGATACCGACTTTGGCGTTGATGGCGGTGGAAGGAATGTTGAAGTCCAGGTAGACGTTCTTGGTCTCGAGGTTGGTAGTGTCAGCGCCGATTGCACCACCCTTGCCGCGACCATCCGTGTAGGAGGCATCGCCCCAGCGGGAGTCGATCTCAAAGTGGGTTACCAACTTGAGGTCGTCGTTGGCCTTGGCGATGTACATGAGGCGGGCACGCTGCTCGACGTAGGAGCGAGTCCTGGAATGTTCGGTCAGAAGACCGCCATCGATAATGGAGCCGCCTTTTCCGTCAGTGAAGTTCGAAGCATAACCGAACACCCGGAACATGCCATGGAACTCGTTTTCCAGCGCCAGAGCCGGAACTGCCGTCGCAGCGCTCAGGGCGCAGGCGGCGGTTACTGCCAAAAGCTTCTTTTTCATCAGTTGCCTCCTTCATTGGTGATAAAAACCGCATATGAGAGTGGTGTTGCTTAAAGCCGTAGTTTGATGTGCCGTTTCGTCGATCACCACCTTTCCCGGGAAAAATGTCCAGACGTAACCGGCGGGGTACCCCCTCCATAAACAAAAACCCTTTTCTCCCGTCTAATGAAGGGGGAAAGGGGTTGTTCCGTCACCGCACGGGCAACTCCGGCCAGAGGCCGAAGACCGCGTAAGAGTATGATGAGCTTTGAGAATAGTGTGTAGACATCGGTACCTGTGTGTTCATTTCAGAGGTTAGATTCTACTTATCATTTGGGTGCTGTCAATCCTAAAGTATATAATTCCGTGTCCCAGCAACAAAAACCACCGGATTGTACCAAGCCAACGTCACGATATTGTTACGGACCGGTTCCGAATAGGTGAAATTGCAAAATGCTGTTTTAAAATTTAGGGACAATATAGTTGGTTTAGAAGGAATGTCAAGAAAAAATTCCCGGAAAATCAAGGCCTGAGGGGTTTCTGTGCCGCTAGTGTCCCATCTGGCACAGCTCTGTCAGGACACCGCGGCTCGTTTTGGGGTGGATGAAGGCGATGCGGGCGCCGTGGGCGCCGTTTCTGGGGACGCTGTCGATCATCCTGGCGCCGTCGGCGGTGAGCTTCGCAATGGCGGCTTTGATGTCCTCCACCTCGTAGGCTATGTGGTGGATTCCGGCGCCGTTCTTTTCGATGAATTTAGCTACCGGACTGTCGTCGGCCGTGGGCTCAAGGAGTTCGATTTTAGATTCGCCGATTTGTAAAAAGGCGACAGTGACCTTCTGCTCCGCCACCTCTTCGGTGCCCATGAAGGCCATGCCGAGATTGTCCCGGTAGAAGGGGATGGCGTCGGCGAGGGATTGGACGGCTATGCCTATGTGGTTGATTTTTGTGAGCATTATTGTCCTCTTTATATCCGGAAGAGTTTACCCCCCTGCTTCGCTTTCGCTCGCTTCCCCCCTACGAGGTAGGGGGGACTGAGGGGGTGCGCCTTTACAGAACCACCGTCTCCCGGTGGATGCCGAAGATGTCGCGCAGGACGTTGGCGATTTCGCCGAGGGTTGCGTAGGCCTTGACGGCGTTGAGGATCGGCGGCATGAGGTTGTCGGTCCCCTTGGCGGCTTTCTCCAGGGCGGAGAGAGTTTCCTTGACTTTTGCCTCGTCGCGCGTGCCCTTCATTTCGGCCAGGGATTTCTTCTGGGCGATTTCCACCTCTTCCTTGATCTTGAGGAGCTCCGGGGCAGGTTCGCCGGTTACGGTGAACTTGTTGACGCCGACGATGATCAGGTCATCGGTTTCGATGGCCCGCTGGTAGGCGTAGGCGGAGTCCTGGATTTCCTTCTGCTGGAAGCCCCGGGAAATGGCCTCGACGGCTCCGCCCAGGGAGTCGATCTTGTTGATGTACTCGAAGGCGGCCATTTCGATCTGGTCGGTGAGGGATTCCACCAGGAAGCTACCGGCCAGGGGGTCTATGGAGTCGGCTACGCCCGATTCGTGGGCGATGACCTGCTGGGTGCGAAGCGCAATCCGGACCGAGTCTTCGGTGGGGAGCGCCAGGGCCTCGTCACGGGAGTTGGTGTGGAGCGACTGGGTGCCGCCCAGTACCGCGGCCAGGGCCTGGATGGTGACCCTCATGATGTTGTTGTCGGGCTGCTGGGCAGTGAGGGTGCAGCCGGCGGTCTGGGTGTGGAAGCGGAGCATTAGGGACTTGGGATCCTTGGCGCCGAACCGCTCTTTCATGATGGTGGCCCACATGCGGCGGGCCGCCCGGAACTTGGCCACTTCTTCCAGCAGGTTGTTGTGGGCGTTGAAGAAGAAGGCAAGCCGGGGGGCGAATTCATCTACGTTGAGGCCGGCCTTTATGGCGGCTTCCACGTAGGCGATGCCGTCGGCCAGGGTGAACGCCACTTCCTGCACGGCGCTGGAGCCGGCCTCGCGGATGTGATAGCCGGAGATGGAGATGGTGTTCCACTTGGGGACGTTATCTTTGCAGTAGGCGAAGATGTCGGTGATGATCCGCATGGACTCCTGGGGGGGGTAGATGTAGGTGCCCCGGGCCATGTACTCCTTGAGGATGTCGTTCTGGATGGTGCCGGAAATCTTCTCCGGCGAAACCCCCTGCTTCTCGGCCACGGCGATGTACATGGCGAGAAGGATGGCGGCGGTGGAGTTGATGGTCATTGAAGTGGAGACTTTGTCCAGGGGGATGCCGTCGAAGAGGATCTCCATGTCGGCCAGGGAGTCGATGGCGACCCCCACTTTGCCCACTTCTCCCTGGGCCATGGCGGCGTCGGAGTCGTACCCCATCTGGGTGGGGAGGTCGAAGGCGACGGAGAGGCCGGTCTGCCCCGCCTGGAGCAGATACTTGTACCGCTCGTTGGACTCCTTGGCGGTGCCGAAGCCGGCGTACTGGCGCATGGTCCAGAAACGGCCCCGGTACATGGTGGGCTGGACGCCGCGGGTGAAGGGGTACTGGCCCGGGAAGCCCAGCTCTTCCTCGTAGCCCGGATAGTCGTCGAAGCCGGGGGTGAAGCAGCGGTCCATCACAATATTGGAGGTGGTGCGGAACTCGGGCTTCCGCTCCGGGGATTTGGCGATGCTTTTGGCCACGACAGCATCCTGCCATGCCTGTTTCTTGTCGCTGATGCTCATGAAACTCTCCTTACGGTGCTGTGGATGATGCTTTTCTGTCTCAAGGGCGGTTCGGGAGGCGCCCCTGAGGGGGTTAAAGGATGTTCTTCACCAGTTCCCACGCTTCGGCGTTCACCTCATCGGGATGCCGGGAGGCGGAGGCGTCGATTCTCACCCCGCGCCAGCGGGAAATTTCATTGAGATAGAAGTCGCGCATCTTCTGGTAGTATTCGATTCCCCCCTCATGGTGGATCTGCAGGACATCCTCGACCCGCTCGAAGGCCTCTTCCGCCGGCACGTCGAAGAAGATCGTAAGGTCGGGGTATATTTCGTCTTCGAAGAGGGAACCGCGGGATATCTTGTCGATGAGCCGCAGTACGTCGAAATGTTTCGTGTAGCCGTTGACCCAGGCGTTGGCCAGGGAGGAGATGCTGGATTGCTTGCAGAGAACGATTTTATCCTGCTGCAGAGCCGGTTCGACGACGTTTTTGAAGATTTCGGTGCGTACCGCCCCTTCGAAGATGAAGTCAGCCCTGGGATTTTTGCCGAAGGGCCAGTTGAGCATGGTGGACATGCCCAATTCCTTGACCCGCCCCGAGTCCGGGTTGGCGCATTCGATAACGTCGTGTTTCTGCTCGACCAGGGCCTTGTGGAGAGCCACGATTCCCGACTTCACCTGCTGTCCCGAGCCGCTGATTCCTTCAATAACGATGAATTTACCTTTTCTCACGGTAACCTCCTGAGCGTTTGTAAGTAGTTTTGTGCAAGGGCCAATGAACCGGCGCGGATACCGGCGGGCTGCTGCCGGAGCCTTGGGGGCCGTATCCCCATAAAAACCGACCCCGCCTTTTCGGGCGGGGTCAGCCGGTACGATGAGGGTTCCCGGTTATTGCGGGGAACCCTTTCGCTAACCATCCGCCCCGCGTTTAGAGAACGGCTTTGAGATAGGCCGAGGTCCGTTCCCGTTTGATCTGTTCCTGTTCTTGCGGATTCACCTCCACGAACTTTTCGTCCGGGGTGACCTTGAACAGGGGCTGCCCTTTCTGGACTATGCTGCCGTCCGCGCCATCCATGATGATTTTGTCGATGGTGCCCGAGAAGGTGGCCCGTACCGTGTTGAACATCTTCATGACTTCGATGATGTAGAGGGGCTGCCCCTTCTCGAAGTGCATCCCTTCGCTTACGAACGCAGGCATTCCTGGAGCTTCCTGGCCATAGTACATGCCGCCGCACATGGCTACGATCTCGTCGGCCTTGGTGGCGGGCGGCGGGACCAGCACCTTTTTCAGCCGGTTCTGCAGTTCCGTATCGTTGAGGTAGTCGGGAATGGTGACTTCCAGATCGTCTTCCACCTTGAAATCCCAGAACTTCACGGTTTCGGCAATGATAAAGAGCATGCCGAGGAGTTCAAGGCCTGCCTCGAACCCCATGTGGGCCGACTGGATCTGGAGCCACTGCTCTTCGGGGAACCCGCCCTGGGGCTTGTCCTTCACGAGGATTGCCGATAGGGCGTCGAACTCATGGAGCCCCAGCTTGAAGTGGCCGGCCAGGGTCGTGTAGAAGCGGAGTCCCTTCTGGAGCAGGTCGTTGTCGTGGCTCCAGATGACCTCGGCTGCCGGTGCGGCCGGGTCGTAGGACATGTTGAGATATTCGTAGGTGTCGCCCAGGATCACGAAGGGGTTGTCGTGCCAGACCACCTTGCCGTTTTCCATGGTGAAATTCTTCCGGTTGATGGAGAGCCACCCCGAGAGGAGATGGGGATCGGCCAGGAGCCGGTCCATGGGGCGGGTGACCAGCGTTCCCTTCCGGTCGAGGATAGCGGACATCTCTTTGGCGATCTTGGGGTCATCGGGGAACTGCTCGGCCATCTTCCTGGCATAGGCCTTTTTCATCTGGATGAAGGCGAAGACCGTGTCGATCTTGTTGGCCTCTTCCTTCAGCTGGCCCACCAGGGTCAGGTAGGGGACCACGAAGCGGGTGGTCGGCTTGGCCATGACGTTCTGGCCGATGAACCAGTTGACCAGGCCGTAGTGGAATTGCAGGTTGGTGGCCAGGTCGGTGCCCCGCAGGGTCGTTTTGCCCAGAACCTCGGAGAGCTTCAGGTAGCTGGCGAGGCGGTCATCACCGTTGGTGAGAAGGAGGGCGATGTTGGAGTCGTAGGCCCCGGCAACCTTGTAGCGCATGAACATGCCGGTGTCGGGGTTGGGGAGGCAGATCCCCTGGTCGTCGCGAATCTCGCCCTCGATGGGGGCTGACCAGTACCGAATCATGCCCCCGGCGTGGGGCGAGAGGGAGGCGTCGGTGGCGTTGAGGCGGGCTTCGGCGGCAGCGCCGAACCGGGCAATCCGCTCCGGCTTCGGGAGCCGCTTCTTGTGGCGAACCAGCAGGGCCATGGCTTCAACCAGGGACTCGACGATGAAGAAGTCGTTCTTGTCTTTGGGGTTGGTGAACTTGAGGGAGTAGCAGAGCTCGGAGACCCGGTGCTCCACCTGGATGCGGGTGTTCACCTCCATGAAGTAGTAGCGGTCGCGGTCCACGATGCACTCGAAGGTGGAGGCGGAGTCGAGCCCCACGGCGGCGCCGAACTTGGCGGCATCCTCTTCCATCCGCTTAAGCACCTTGAGGTCGCTCTCCAGGGCCTTAACCTCGGCCTTGCGCCCGGCGGCCTTTGCCTTTTCGATGGCCAGGGTCAGCCCTTCCTGGGTAACGGAGATTTCCAGCAGCTTCTGCTCGTGCATCTGGAGGGAGCAGTCGCGGCCCCCCATGGAGACGCACCACTCGCCGTTGCCCAGGAGCTGGATCTCGTTGTGGCGGGTCTGCTCGATGTTGAGCTCGACGAGGACGTTCTTGTTGTCGCCGACGCCGTTGGCCTTCACCTCGTTGAGGACCTCGCGCACCAGGCCCGGGGCCTCGGCTGCCGCCTCTTTGATCTGGGCCTCGGTCGGCTTCTTGATGCTGAGGAGGGACGCGCCGAGAATCCGCTGCCCCTTGCCGCCGCCGCCGCCGATGGCCTTGAGGCGGATGCGGCTGCCGGGATATTCGCTGAACATGGCCGCCACTTCCACCTGCACCTGGGCGCAGAGCTCCTCGATGGAGTAGAGGTCGATCCCCTTGGCGTAGGAGGCGTAGAGGATGGCATCGGCCAGCTCTTCGAGGGGAAGCTTCGAGTCCTTCAGAACCTTGGCGTCCACGTCGAGGTTCTCGGCCTTGGCCAGTGCCAGGAGCGCTTCCCTTGTGCCATGCTTCTTGACCAGGGTCCGGGCGGTGACGTTGTTGATGCCGGGGGTGACGCTGACCCCCACCTGGAGGGCGGTCCGCTTGGCCTCGTCCTTCTTGCCGGCATCGGCCTGGGTACGGGAGTTGGGGCCCATGAAGGTGAGCCCGGCGTTTTCGATGGCGGCGACGAATTCTTCATCTTCGGCCATGAACCCGTAGCCGGCGAAGATTGCGTCATAGTTGTTATCCTTGGCGATCTGGATGATCTGCCCGATCCGCTCGACCCGCTCTTCCTTGCTGGCGCCGGAGTAGTCGGGCACCCGGTGAACGCGGGTGGAGTCGGTCAGCTGGCGCAGTTCGGGAGCCAGGGCGTTGGGGTAGACGATGGAGTCCTTCTCGGACAGAAGGATGCCGTAATGGGTGATCCCCATCTCCTCAAAGACATCCATGGCCTCCTTGCGGATAGGGCCCCGGCAGACGATGAGCGGCTTCAGATCCTCACAGGAAAAAGAGCGCACCCATTCGGAATCGGACAGGCCGAGGCGGCGGTCCCGGTGAGTCAGCGGATTATTCATGTACAGGTCGGTCATTGGTCTCTATCTCCAATTCAATAAAAGAATAAAATTGATTAGTGGAACTCACGCTGCGGGGCGCACATGGGCGACGGCTTGTAGTGCCGCATCAGGAAGGCGATGTTTTCGCCCAGCACCTGGCGCAGGTCGGTCGGCATTACTATGGAGGAGATGGAGCCCAGGGCCAGACCTTCCTTCGGGTTCATCAGTTCTCTTTCGTACCGCTGGTTCAGGGCCGCTTCCTCTCCCTTGAGCCAGTCGGCCGCTTCCTGTTCCGCATCACGGCGCGCGGCGCCCGGCTCCATGCCTGCGGCGACCCGGGCCTCAACGCCCTTTTTGATCATTTCGGCCACGGCGCCGCGGATCTTGCGCAGTTCGTCCTTGTAGACAAACTCTTTGCCGGCCGGCCCCATGACCGCCAGGCGGGTGGTGGGGAGCGCCAGTACCATGTCGGCGCCGGTGGGGTAGTTGTTGTAGGAGGCGTAGGCGCCGCCGAAGGCGTTGCGCAGAATCAGCAGGATGCGCGGCGTGCGGACGTCGACGATGGCGTCGAGCATGGAGCGGCCCGCCTGGACGATGCCGCGGCTCTCCTGCTCGCGACCCGGCAGGAAGCCGGTGGTGTCTTCCATGAAGATGATGGGTATGTTGTAGATGTTGCAGAAGCGGACGAAACGGGCGATTTTCACCGCCGAGTCGCAGTCGATCTGGCCGGAGGAGACGGCCGAGTTGTTGGCCACGAAGCCCACCACCTGGCCGCCGAGGCGCCCGAAGGCGGTAACCGCTTCCCGTGCCCGCTCCGGCTGCAGCTCGAAGTAGTCGCCATGGTCGCAGATCTGCTGGATGATGATGGAAACGTCGAAGGGGGTGTTGAAGCCCGTCGGCGAGTTGAAGGCCTTTTTCAGGAGCGTATTGATCTCCCAGGTTTTGCGGTCCAGGGGATCGCTGGTTGCCTGGAACGGCGCCCCTGTGCTGTTGTTGTCCGGAATGTAGGAGAGAAGCCGCGTTGCGGTCCGCAGGGCCGCCACCTCGTCTTCGACGGTAAGGTCGGCAACGCCTGACTTGCCGTGGACCTTGGGGCCGCCAAGCTCGTCCGGCGTGATGTCTTCGCCCAGAACCGACTTGACGACGCCGGGGCCGGTGAGGCCGAAGAAGGTATCGGCGGGCTGGATGACGAAGCTCCCCTGGCGCGGCAGGTAGGAGCCGCCGCCGGCATTGAAGCCGAACATGCACATGATGGAGGGGACTACGCCGCTGATCTTGCGCAGCGCCGTGAACGCCTCGGCATAGCCGTCGAGGCCCCCTACCCCGGCGGGTACGAAGGCGCCGGCGGAATCGTTCATGCCGATGAGGGGAATCCCCTTCTCTCCGGCCAGGTTGAAGAGCCGGGCCAGCTTGCTTCCGTTGGTGGCGTCGATGGAGCCGGCGCGAACGGTGAAGTCGTGGCCGTAGACTGCCACGTCACGTCCGTCGATGTTCAGGATGGCAGTAACCAGCGAGGCGCCGTCCAGGTTCTTGCCCCAGTTCTGGTACAGGACGTTCGGGGCCTGGTCGGAAAGGACCTTGAGGCGCTCCCAGACAGTCATCCGCTTCTTGAAGTGCTGTTTTTCGATCTGGTCGATCTTTACAGACTTGATGGGGCGCTGGATGAGGTCATGCCCCTCTTTCATCGCTTCTTCATAGGGCCCGGTTGCACGGGAGATTTCGCCCGGAATGGTGAATTCTACTTTCTCGGGGGGGTCAAACGGGTTTTTGAGTTGCGGTTTGATTGCATTCTTAGACATCGCGGCCATCCTTCCGGTGAGTAGAGTTATTCAACAGTCGCATTGGGCAAATCCCTTCTGTTGAGTGTATTGCATGCTTATGAACAGTGAATGTGTGTATGTGCTTAGCATAAAAGCAGACTATCTGGGGGGATGTGCTGTCTAGCGGGTAACCACCGCCAGCACCTGGACCTCGGTTCCATCCTTGGACAGGAGTCGGTGCCGGAGGGATGAGTCGAAGTAGACGCAGTCACCCTCATCCAGGGCGATGCGTTCGTTTTCGAGCAGGAGTTCTGCTGCCCCTTTCATGATAAAGAGGAATTCTTCGCCATCGTGGCTGTAGGTGTTTTCCTCGGCGGCCTTTTCGGTGACCGAGAGGAGGAACGGCTCCATTTTTTTGTTCTGTTTGCGGAAGGAGAGGGATTCGTAGGAGTATCCCTGGCTTGTGCCCGCCCGGGAGATGACGCGGGGCATAATCTTGCGCTCGCCCCGGCGGACCACTTCATAGCGGTATTCCTCTTCTTCCTCGGAGAAGAAAAGGCTGATCTTTACGTCGAAAAATTTTGCGATCTTGGACAAGGTCGCGATGGGAGGAGAGACGTTATTGTTCTCGATCTGGGATATGAGGGCAGGGGAGAAGCCGGTTTCACGGGCAACTGCCTGGAGCGTCAGCTTTTTGGCTAAACGGAGTTTTTTAATCTTGGCTCCGATGTTGTATTCCGTCATCCGCTACCCCGTAGGTGAAAGAAGTAAAACCTGTTTTTATCCAGTGTTTACATACCCTAAAGAGCTTTGTACTGTCAATAAAATAATTTTTATCTTGGCTTAATATCAGCACCGTGGACAGAAGGGATTGGGCTTGGTCGGTCCGTAAAACGGTGGTCCCGGCATAAGCGTAAAACGACTTTTCCAGAAAACCCACCCATGTAATCCGTCAAGTGCGGAGGGCGCGAGCCAGAATTTCGAGGGTGTGCAAGACCCTGGTGCGGTTGCCCCGCTGCTTGAGCCCGTCGGAGAGCTGCATCATGCAGCCGGGGCAGCCGGTGACCACGGCCTCGGCGCCGGTTTTGATGATGGCGGCGCTCTTCATCTGGTTGATGGCCAGGGAGCTTTCGTAGTGGTAGACGTTGAAGGTGCCGCCGAGGCCGCAGCACTTGTCGGCCCCCTCCATCTCGGCCAGTTCCACGCCTGGTGCCCCTTGCAGGAGTTCCCTTGGTTGACGGGTGATGGCACGGGTTCTCAGGTGGCACGGGTCGTGGTAGGTGATTCGCATATTGTCGCCGGCCCCGGTCTCTTCCGGGTTGAGCCCCAGTTTCTGGAGGAGCTGGGCTGCATCCACGGTTTTGTCGGCAATGGCCTTGAGGCGGGCCGCCAGCTCAGGGTGCCGTTTCCCCACCAGGTTGGGGTAGAACTTGTGGAGCGCCCCGCCGCAGGTGGCGCAGGCGGTCATGACGTAGTCGGCCTCGTATCGCTCCAGTTCGGCCAGGTTCTTTTCTGCCAGGCCGCGCACCGTGTCCAGGTCGCCGCCGGACATCCCCGGCAGGCCGCAGCACTGCTGGTTTTTGGGGATAATCACCGTGCACCCCAGGTGCCGGAACAGGGCCAGGGCCGCCTCTCCCACCTGGGGATAGCAGAAGTTGGTCATGCAGCCGACGAAATAGACGATGCGCGGTTTGCCCGGCTCCCCCTGGATCACTTCGGGGTGGCGGTCCATGAACGGCTTTTTCGCCAGGGGGGGGATGTGGCGCTTTCCCCCCACGAAGGGGAGGGGAAAGCGGAGCCGCAGCCCCGAGGTCTCCGGCACCTTCCGGAAGAAGAGGGGGCCGAGGATGCGGGCCGCTGCCGCGCCGAATTTCATGAGGGTGCGGTTCCGAATCACCCGCCCCACTGCCGCATGGAAGGTGGTGAGGCCCCGCTGGCCGGAGAGGGCTTCCCTGGCCGTCATGACGATTTCATCCGTGGGGACGTCGTTGGGACATTTCTCCACGCAACTGCCGCAGAGGAGGCACTTGGACATGGCGGTGTAGGTGGCGTCGTCCAGCTCGATATCCCCCTTGAGGAGGTGCTGGGCCAGGGCCACTTTCCCCCGGGCCACGGCCGGTTCCTTGCCGAAGGTGGCGAAAGCGGGGCAATGGGCCCGGCAAGCGCCGCATTTCACGCATTTTTTCAGTTCGTTTTCGACTCGTTTCAACGGATCCACTTCAGAAAACCTTTCAGTTTCAACACAGAGACACAGAGGCACAGAGAAAACCAAAAAAATGAAAAAAATTATCTAAGATTTGTCTTGCTCTGTGTCTCTGAGTCTCTGTGTTTTGTTTGTTCTGTTTACGTTGGGAACATCTTCCCCGGGTTGAGAATGTTGTTGGGATCCAGGGCCTTCTTGATGGCCTGCATGGCCGCCACCTGGGCCGGTTTCAGCTCCAGGTGGATAAAGGGTTGCTTGGCGAGCCCCACTCCGTGCTCGCCGGACATGGTGCCGTTGAGGTCGAGAGCCGCCTGGAACACCTCGGCAATGGCCTCGTGGGCTTTCTCCTCCTGCCCCGGTACCGACTTGTCGATCATGACATTGACGTGGATGTTGCCGTCGCCCGCATGGCCGAAGTTGACGATGGGGATTGCGTACTTCTGCTGGATTTTCTCAATAACGCGAATGACATCCGGCACCTTCGAGCGGGGCACGACAATGTCCTCGTTGAACTTGTCCGGGTTCACGTCCCGAAGCGATGGGGAAACCAGTCGCCGTACCTTCCAGAGGGCCTCGGACTCGGCGGCGTCCCGGGCAACTTTGCATTCCACGAGCCCCAGGGGCTTGACCAGTTCCTGGATGCGTGTTGCCTGTTTCTCGATGAGTTCCCGGTCGCCGTCCACCTCTATGATGAGGACGGCCCGGCCGCTGGCCGGAATCCCCAGGTTGAAGCGCTTCTCCACGCACTGGAGCGTGGCGTGATCCATGAACTCCAGGGTGGTGGGGATGATCTTGTTGCCGATGATGGTGGAGACCGCCTTGGCGGCGCCGTCGATGGAGTCGAAGATGGTCATCATGGTCTTCTTCGCCTCTGGGAGCGGCAGAAGCTTGAAGATGATCTTGGTTATGACCCCGAGGGTCCCTTCGCTGCCGCAGACGAGGCGGGTCAGGTCGTACCCCACCACCCCCTTGTAGGTTTCGCCGCCGGTGCGGATGACCTCGCCGGTGGGGAGCACCACTTCGAGCCCCATGACGAAGTCACGGGTGACGCCGTACTTCACGCAGCGGGGGCCGCCGGCGTTTTCGGCCACGTTTCCCCCCAGGGTGGAGAACTTGAGGGAGGCGGGGTCAGGGGGGTAGAAGAGTCCCAGTTTTTCCACCTCCAGTTGGAACTGCTCGGTGACCACGCCGGGCTCCACCTCGGCAATGAGGTTCTCGGTGTCGATGCGGAGGATGCGGTTCAGCCGCGTGACGACCAGGACGATGCCCCCCCCCTTGGGGAGCGCACCGCCGGTGAAGCCGCTGCCGGCGCCGCGGGGATAGACCGGGAACTTTTCGCGGTTGGCCACTTTCAGGACCGCCGAAACCTCTTCGGTGCTGCCGGGGTGGACCACTGCGTCGGGGAGAAATTCCATCTGGGTCGCGTCGTAGCCGTAGCAGATCAAATCCTGGCGGTCAGTGGCCACGTTGTCGGCGCCGACGATTTGTTTGAGTTCTTGAATGATGCGGGAATCAAGCATTGTTGCAATGTCCTTGTAGGGGCGATCCTTGTGATCGCCTTGAAATCTGGCAAACACAAGGTTTGCCCTTACATCATAACCGGCAGCACCGTCCCCCCTTCGGGGATGACGTAAGCGGTGTAGTCGGCCGGGAGCAGTTCTGTCGCTTGTGCCATGGCCTCATCAAGGGTTCTGGCGGGGGTCAGCCCCATGGTGCGGACTTCTTCCGGGGGGAGGTCCGAGACGAGGATGATGCGGAATTTCTGCGCCTTCTGGAGCAGGGAGTAGGCGGTCTGGCCGTTGATTTCGTAGTGGCTCCGCAGGCGCGCCTCGAATGCGGTCAGATCCCTGAACCGGAACCAGTCGAAGAAGGTGGCGTTGCCGTAGCCGTCCCGGCACTGGGCCAGAAGGACCATGACGCCGTCATCCTTGAGGGCCTGGCTGCCGTACTCCATGGCCTTGTGGGACTGGATGACGTTGATGTCCTTGGGAAAACCGCCGCAGGAGACCACCACGAGATCGGCCTTCTCCCGCAGCGGCCAGGCGAACCGCTCGGCGTAGTACCGGCATCCCTCGTCGTGGGCCTCCCGCCAGTGGCCGGCAAAGGCGGCCATGATCCGCTTGTCCGGGGAGAGGACCGTGTTCAGGATGAAGTCGGATTCCACCATGGCGCACGCCTCCTCCATGGCGTTGTGGACCGGGTTTTCTTCCAGATTGCCGGTGACGGCCCGGGGGTTCTTGCCGGTTCCCTCGCCGGGATTGAGGACGGCGAAGTGGCTGGCCATGCAGGTGGCCCGGGCGGCCACGCCGGGGAGGATGCTCTTGCGCCCCCCCCCGAAACCGGCGAAGTAGTGGAAGCCGATGGTGCCGGTGAGGATGACCCGGTCCGCCTCCACCACCCGGCGATTCACCGTTACGTCGATACCGTTGGCGGTGCGGCCGATGAAGGCCAGTTCCCCCGGGTTGTCGCAGTCGTGGTCGATTACCCTGATGCGGCCGTGGAGGGGGCCGGCGATCTTTTGGTGCTCGTGCTCCGTCTGCTTCCGGTGGATGCCGAGGGCCACGAGGATTTCCATGTCCCGCTCCCGGATGCCGGCAGCGACAAGCCGTTCAACCAAGAGCGGGAGGTAGATCTCGCTCCCGGTGTAGCGGGTTATGTCGGACGTTACGATGACAACCCGCTCCCCGGCCTTGAAGGAGCTGATCAGCGCGGCGCAGTGGTCGAGGGCTGCGCCGATTATGGTTTCCGGTTTCTCCGGCGCAGTGGCAACCTCCGGACGGATTACTCCGAGGAGTCGTTCCGGGGGGAGGTTCAGGGGGAGCAGGCTGTCACCGTAGTGGAGGTCCATGAATTGGGTAACCCTTAGAAGCCCTTGTGGTATTCGGATACCTGCCGGGCGAAGTTCCGCCCGAACTCGAAGCAGGCCTCCTCGTCGGCCGGCGACGGGCGATAAGCGATCTGAATTCCCGGTTCCACGGTCTGGAGTCCCATTGATTTGAACACTTCGTAGGCTTCCTTCACGGCGCCCCCGCCCCAGCCGAAACTGCCGAAGGCCCCGATCATCCGGTTTTTGGGGCGCAGCCCCCGGATGTGGGTGAGGAATTCGGCAACACTCGGGTAGAGAATGTTGTTGAGGGTCGGCGAGCCGATGAGGGTGCCGCGGCATTTCCAGAATTCCTTGATGGCTACGCTGGTGGGGGTGGCCCGCAGCTTGATGACCCGGCAGTCGAGCCCTTCGGCCCTGATCCCCTCTGCAATGGGGACTGCCATCTTCTCGGTGCTCTGCCACATGGTGTCGTAGATGATGGCCACCGACTCCCGTGCCTTGCCGTTTGCCATATCCAGGTACATGTTGAGCACTTTGCCCGGGTCCTTGCGCCAGATGAGGCCGTGGTCCGGGGCAATCATGTCGATCTCCAGTCCCTTCGTCTGGATTTCGGCGATCTTGTTTTTGATCATCTGGCCGAAGGGCATGAGGATGTTGGCGTAGTAGTCGATGACCGAATCTTCGAGCTTGGCAACGGATTCGGAAATTTCGAATTCATCGTCGAAACGCGAGGCCGAAGCTATGTGCTGTCCGAAGGCGTCCTGGGAGAAGAGGACTTTGTCCTCGCGGGCGTAGGTCACCATGGAGTCGGGCCAGTGGAGCATGGGGGTTTCCAGGAATTCCAGGGTGCGCTTGCCGATGGTGATGGTGTCCCCCGTCTTGACGGTCTTCACGTTCCAGCGGGACAGGTCGAAGAAGCGGTCAAGGCCTTTCCTCCCCTTTTCCGATATGTAAATGGTGGCGTTGGGGGCCAGGTCCATGATCCGGTCAAGGCTCGTGACGTGGTCGTTTTCAATGTGGTTTATGATGACGTTCTTGATGCGTGCCGGGTCCACTACGCCGCTGATGTTCTTGATGGTGTATTCGGCGAAGTCGTACTTGACCGTGTCGATGAGGGTGATTTCGTCGTCCATGATCAGGTAGTTATTGTATGTGGTTCCCCGCGGCGTCTCGTAGCCGTGGAAGTCGCGCACCGCCCAGTCGACGGCGCCGACCCAGTAAATATCCTTTTTTATTTCTACTGCCTTCACGGGCTCTATCCTCCTGTTAATGGTGTCGGTTGCATCCGCCTGCGGGAAAATCCCCGAAGGCGACGGCATGCCTAAAACGAAAGCGGGAGCGCCGCAGCGCCCCCGCCTCGGGCAAGTTGCCGGGGGGTTACATCTCGGTGAGGACCCTCTCGTCGTAAACAGCCTCTATTTTCAGCTTGTGCCCCTTCTCGATGTCGGCGAGTACCAGCAGCATCCGCTTGAACTTGGGGTCGTCGGTAAGCTCGGAGGCTGCCGTATAGAGCTTGTAAGCGTTTTCCTCGGTTTTCATGGCGTAGCGGAGAATTTCCGGATAGCTCATGTCCTCCCGGAACGGAAGCTCCGTCATGTATTCGGCGATCTTCATGTCGGGGCGGTCGGCGATCGAGTACTTTTCGGCTCCCCCGATGTCCAGCTTTTCGAAGGCAACCTTGTGGCCGGCCTCTTCCTCGGCCATTTCCTCGAACATCTTGCGGGCAGAGATGCTGGTTGCCTTCTGTGCTGCGGTCTTGTAGAGCTGATAGGCGTTTTCTTCCCGCTGAACGGCGAATTTGATGATATCGTCAAGGGTCTTGAATTCCATCAGGCCTTTCCTCCAAGGTGCTAATAGTTATCACAATTTTATTGTTGATGGTCTATTGGACTTCCTCGAACTGATCGCTGCCGACTCCGCAAACGGGGCAGACCTCGGGAGGTTCTGGCCCCTCATGGATGTAGTCACAGACAACGCATCTCCATCTTTTCATCGTCCCCTCCCTTCGTTGATAGTGTCATAGACAAGCAGTCGGGACAAATCCCGCTGAAGTTGACGGAATAGTCAATTACGGTAAACCCTGCTTCCATCTCGTCCGGCAGTTGTGTGAGATGGATGGCGGGGTTGTGCAGGTCCTGGATTTTCTGGCAGTGGATGCAGTGGATGTGGTGATGGCGCTCCGCATTTGCATCGTAGCGGGCCTTGGATTCGGGGTTGCTGATCTTCTGGACGACGCCGATTCCCACCAGGGTTTCCAGAACCCGGTATACGGTGGTGCGGGATATCCCCCGGAGCCTGCCGCGGACTGCGTCGTAAAGCTGGTCGGCGGAAGGGTGATCCGTGCGCTCTGCCAGGGCGTCGAGAACAACCCGGCGCTGGACGGTCATGGCTAGCCCGTTCCGGCGGCACTGTTCCTCCAGATCCCGAAGTTTTTGCGCTTTGAAGCTTATGATGGATTTCATGGTAATTGGTACTTTATTGCAAGCCTTTGAGGCAGTCAAGCGGATTCATAGGTGTTCGAGGTTTTCGCGTCCCCATTTCGCGAGGAAGGTATCCGGGGGGCGGTTATTTAAAGATTGACAAAACTCCGCATATCCTATAACAATTTTACGTTTTTTGTTTACGGTGAACCGCTTGCTTCATGGGGGTATTAAGCCTTTCGCAGGCTATTTTTAGAGGAGGTTGGTAAATGGAACAATATGCAGTCTACTTCGCCCTGGCCTGTGCCGTGGCGGCCGTCGCCTACGGTCTCTTTTCGGCCCAGTGGATTCTGGGACTGCCCCAGGGCAACGATCGGATGCGCCAGATTGCCGCGGCTATCCAGGAGGGTGCCGGCGCCTACATGAAGCGCCAGTACACCATCATTGCCGTCGTCGGGGTGGTCATGTTCATCGCCCTGTTCGCCACGCTGGGGATGAAAACCGCCATTGGCTTCGCCATCGGTGCTCTCTTCTCGGGTCTGACCGGCTTCATCGGCATGTTCGTTTCGGTTCGCGCCAACGTCCGTACTACCGAAGCAGCAAAGTCCGGCATTCACAAGGCTCTTAACGTGGCCTTCAAAGGGGGCGCCATCACCGGCATGCTGGTTGTCGGTCTCGGCCTCCTGGGCGTTGCCGGTTACTATGTTATCCTCCAGCAGATTATGCCCGGCGCTCCGATTAAGGATGTGGTCAGCCAACTGGTCGGTCTTGGTTTCGGCGGTTCGCTCATTTCCATCTTCGCCCGTCTTGGCGGCGGCATCTTCACCAAGGGTGCCGACGTCGGCGCCGACCTGGTCGGCAAGGTGGAGGCAGGGATTCCCGAGGACGACCCCCGCAACCCGGCGGTTATCGCCGACAACGTGGGCGACAACGTTGGTGACTGCGCCGGCATGGCCGCCGATCTGTTCGAGACCTACGCCGTAACCCTTATCGCTGCCATGCTCCTGGGGGCCATCGCCTTCACCGGCAACACCGCCGCCGTCAACTACCCGCTGATTCTGGGCGGTATTTCCATCATTACGTCCATCATCGGCACCTTCTTCGTCAAGCTGGGGGGGAGCCAGAAGATTATGCCGGCCCTCTACAAGGGGCTTATCGCTTCAGCGGTTCTGGCCTGCATCGCCTTCTATTTCGTTACGGTCCAGATGTTCCCGCAGGGACTTACCAACGCCTATGGCGAGACCTTTACGGCCGCCAGCATTTTTATTTCCGCCATTGTGGGACTTGTGGTTACCGGCGCCATCTTCTGGATTACCGAATACTACACCGCAACGGAGTACGGGCCGGTTAAGCATATCGCTCAGTCCTCCACCACCGGCCATGCCACCAACATCATCGCCGGCCTCGGCGTCTCCATGAAGTCCACCGCCATGCCGGTCATCGTCATCGCCGCCGGTATCATCGTCGCTTTCCAGTGCGCCGGGGTGTACGGCATCGCCATTGCCGCCGTCTCCATGCTGTCCCTGACCGGCATCGTAGTTGCCATGGACGCTTACGGCCCCATCACCGACAACGCCGGGGGCATTGCCGAGATGGCGGAGCTGGACGACTCGGTCCGCGCCGTTACCGATCCGCTTGACGCCGTCGGCAACACCACCAAGGCGGTAACGAAGGGTTATGCCATCGGCTCCGCCGGCCTCGCCGCGGTTATCCTCTTTACCTCCTACGTGGATGAGCTGAAGCTTGTCGGCAAAAACATCGACTTCAACCTGGCTGACCCTTACATCATCGTCGGCCTGTTCCTCGGCGGCATGCTCCCCTACTACTTCGCCGCCCTCTGCATGGAGGCGGTCGGCAAGGCGGGCGGTTCCGTCGTCGAGGAAGTCCGTCGCCAGTTCCGCGAGATCAAGGGGATCATGGAAGGGACCGGGAAGCCCGACTACGCCTCCTGCGTCGATATCGTGACCAGAACGGCCCTCCGGGAGATGGTCATTCCCGGCATCATCCCCATCGCCGCTCCGATCATCATCGGCTTCACCCTCGGCCCGAAGGCCCTGGGTGGCGTCATTGTCGGCACCATCGTTACCGGTATCTTCGTGGCCATATCCATGACCACCGGCGGCGGCGCTTGGGATAACGCCAAGAAGTACATCGAAGACGGCCATCATGGCGGCAAGGGGGGCGATGCCCACAAGGCCGCCGTCACCGGCGATACCGTCGGCGATCCCTACAAGGATACCGCCGGCCCTGCCGTCAACCCGATGATCAAGATCATCAACATCGTGTCGCTCCTCATCGTGCCCCTCCTGGGCAAGCTGGGCTAAGCGAACGAACTATGCCGTAAAGCACGAAGGGCGGCCGGAGTTATTCCGGACCGCCCTTTTTTCGTGCGTACGCCAGGGTTGCCAGGTCAGGGCGCCACTTCATTCCCTGACGTAGATGTCCTGATCCGACTCGTGCACCATGGCCATGACGTGACGGTACTCTTCCTCGATCATCGCCAGATGCTTCTCGGTCTCTTTGATGACCCCCTGAAAGATGGATCTGACGAGGGGGTCGATGATGTCCTTCGCCAGGACCGTGTACTGGTTGATGCAGGCACTTTCCTCCTTGATGGCAAGTTCGAGGGCCGCCTGCTCCGGAGTATCCTCCCCAACTGCCTTCAGGAGGGCCGTGTACGTGGGATTTTTCATGTCCGGCGGCTGCGCCATGTATGTGGCCACATCGCCGAATTCCCCTCCCTTGTAATGGTCGAAGAATGCCTTGAGGTGCCCCACTTCTTCATTGGCCAGGAGGTCGAAGACTTTCTGCGCCCGTTCATTCCTGGTCACCGAGGCTGCCTTCCGGTAAAAGTCCATGCTGTCCTTTTCGCCCTTTATTGCAAGCTTCAGGGCCTCTTGAACCGAATACTCTCTACCCATACCGTTACCCCCTTTCATCGTATTCCATGTTGGTGTGTAAACAAAGTATAGCGGTAAATTGTTCCGGTTCAACCAGGCGTTATTTTTAGTCAATCCCCCAGCAGATCGTTTACCGCAACCCCCGCCATGGTGAGTCCGAAGATGCTCGGAATGAAGGAGATGCTCCCCAGGATGTTCCGGCGGTGCTCACAGGAGAAGCGCTGCTCCTCCTTGTTGGGGCAGATGCAGTTGGAGCGGCAGCCGGCGTCGGGCATAGCCTGCTCCCGGGGCTCCTCGGTGGAGTAGACCACCGTGACGCCGCTCTTGATTCCCTGCCGGCGCAGCTGTTTGCGTATCACCCTCGCCAGGCCGCAGACGCTGGTTTTTGAGATGTCGGCCACGCGGATGCTGGTGGGGTCCAGTTTATTGGCGGCCCCCATGCTGGAGATGATCCGCAGGTCCCGCTCCCGGCAGCTGCGAATCAGGTGGAGCTTGCTCGTGATGTGGTCTATGGCGTCCACCACGTAGTCGTATCCTCCCGAAAGGAGGAATTCGCTGTTTCCTGCTTCATAAAAATCCTTCTGGGGGACGATGTCGGCCTCGGGGTTGATCAGGCGGAGCCGCTCGGCCATGACCTGCACCTTGGCTCTCCCAATGGTGCCGTCCATGGCGTGGAGCTGGCGGTTCACGTTGGTGAGGCAGATATCATCGAAGTCCACGAGGACCAGGCGGCCTACTCCTGCCCGGCAGAGGGCTTCGGCGGCGAAGCTTCCGACCCCGCCGAGACCGAATATGGCCACGGTGGACTGCCGGAGCCGGTGGAGCTTATCCGGGCCGATGAGGATCTCTGTGCGTGAAAAACGGTGGAGTGCGGACATGGGTATACCTCGGTGAAGTTGAATTACAGGCGAAAGAGCCGCGTGGCGTTGGCGCTGGTGATCCGTGCCACCTGCTCCGGAGTCACCCCCTTCAGTTCTGCCAGGCGACGGGCCGTCAGGGCGAGGAAGGCCGGCTCGTTGGGGGTGCCACGAAGGGGCTCCGGGGTCATGTCGGGGGCGTCGGATTCGAGCAGGAGGTGCTCCAGGGGGATCTCCCGGGCCACGGCCACGGGTCTCACGGCATTAGCGTAGGTGACGGTTCCTGCCACGGAGATGAGGAGGCCGAGCCGGATGCATTCCCGGGCGGTTTCCACGCTTCCGGAAAAGGCGTGCATGACCCCGCCGACGCGGGCAACCCCTTCTTCCCGAAGAATCCGGAGCAGGGGCTCGAAGGCCCGCCGGCAATGGATCATGACCGGCACTCCCGCTGCCACCGCGATCCTGAGCTGCTCCCGGAATGCTTTTTCCTGGACGGCTCGGGGGACATGGCGGAGCAGGTGATCGAGCCCGATTTCGCCAACAGCAACTGCCGTGCGGGCAAGGGTGGCAAGCCGCGCCAGGGGGTCGTAATTGGCCTGTTCAGCCGCCTGGGGGTGGATGCCGAAGGCGGGAAAGACCCCGTCCTGTTCCCGTGCCAGGGAGACGATTCCGTCCCATCCCGACGGGGCGACGCCGGGGACGATAATTCGGCCGACCCCGGCCTGTCGTGCTGCGGTCATAACCCCGGTGATTCGTGGGCGAAGCGTTGGGTCGTCCAGATGGCAGTGGGTGTCGGTCAGCATCGCGATGCTCCGCAATCCGGCGGCGGATACGGGGAGGTGGAGGGGCGGCTACGCCTGCCGGGAAAAATAATCGACAAGGGCGTCCGTCATGGCGGCAAGGGTGTATTTAGAGGGCTCCACGTGGACTTCAAGCCCCAGTTCCCGGCAGGTTCCGGTGGTGATGGGGCCGATGGCGGCGATTGTGATCCCTTCCAGGAGGTGGAGAAGCCGGTTTTCGCCCACGATGGCAGCCAGGTTATCCACGGTGGATGACGAGGTGAAGGTGGCGCAGTCGATACGTCGCTCTTCCAGTTCGGTGATTACGCCGGCTGGAAGGGCCTCGGGCATGACATTGCGGTAGGCCACCGGCGCAGTCACCTCGGCGCCCAGCGCGGCGAGTCCCTGGGGGATGATGTCCCTGGCCCGGTCGCCCTTGGGGAAGAGGATCCGTTTTCCAGCGATGGCCTCCGAACGAAACACCTCCACCACCCCTTCCCCTTTGTAGTCGGCCGGGATCAGGTCAGGACGGATACCGAAGGGTGCCAGGGCCGCGGCGGTCTTTGGCCCCACGGCGCAGACCCGGCAACCTCCCAGGGAGCGGGCGTCTTTGCCCGATGCGGCGAGTCGTTCGAAAAAGAAACGGACCGCGTTGACCGATGTGAAGATAATCCAGTGGAACTGGTTCAACTGGGCGATGGCGCCGTCGAGGCCGTCCCAGCTCTCCGGCGGGACAAGGGCTATGGTGGGGCACTCCACGACCCGCGCTCCCAGGGCGCTGAGCATCGCGCCGAACTCACCTGCTTGGTCCGCGGCTCGCGTGACGAGAATGCTTTTGCCGAAGAGAGGACGGTTGTCAAACCAGCGAAATTTTTCCCGCAGACGTACCACTTCGCCGACTATGGTGATGGCCGGAGCCTTGAAGCCGGTCTGGCGGGCCCGTTCGGCAATGTCGGCCAGGGTTCCGGTGAGGACTTCCTGCTCCGGGCGGGTTCCCCATCGGACCAGGGCTACCGGTGTCTCCGGAGATCGGCCGTGGGCCATGAGATTTTCCGTGATCTGGGGGAGGTTCTTGATTCCCATGTAGAAGACCACGGTGCCGCTCCCAAGGGACAGCCCCTCCCAGTCGATCTGGGATACTTCCTTGTCATGCCCCTCGTGGCCGGTCACGAACGCAACGGAGGTGGTAATGCCCCGGTGGGTGAGGGGGATGCCGGCGTAGGCGGTGGCGCCGATGCCCGCCGTGACGCCGGGGACGATCTCGAAGGGGATCGCCGCTGCCACGAGGGCCTCGCACTCCTCGCCGCCCCGGCCGAATACAAAGGGGTCGCCCCCCTTGAGCCGGGCCACAACGTTACCCGCCTGGGCCTTTTCCACCAGCAATTCGTTGATTTGCCATTGCTCGCGGTTGTGGTGGCCACCGACCTTCCCGGCATAGATGAGCTCGGCTCCGGGACGGGCGAAGCGGAGGAGGTCGTCGTTGGCGAGATAGTCATAGATGACCACGTCGGCGAGCTCCAGGCACTCGCGTCCCCTGACCGTGATGAGGCCCGGGTCGCCGGGGCCGGCGCCGATGAGGTATACGAGCGGTTTTTTAGGAGATTTTTCGGGCATCGGGCAGACTAAACCGGGATTTCCTTCTCCCGGGAAACTTCCCGCTGGTAGACCTCGGCGAGGATCTCGTGGGCGCCGTCGGCCAGGAGCTTTTCCGCCAGGGCGATGCCGAGCTTTTCACAGTCGGCTACCGAGCCGGTGATGGAATCCTTGACGGAACGTGAGCCATCCACCGAGGCGACGAAGCCGGTGAGGGTGAGGGTATCGCCGGCAACCTGGCCGTGGGCGGCAATGGGAACCTGGCAGCCCCCCTCGCAGCGCCACAGGAGCGCCCGCTCGGCCCTGACCGCGTGGGCGGTATCCGGGTGGTTGAAGAAGGCAATGGTTTCCTTGATCGTTTCGTCGTCAAGACGGCACTCAATGCCGAGGGCTCCCTGGCCGATGGCCGGCAGCGACAGTTCAACCGGCAGGTACTCGGTAACCTGATCGGCAAAGCCCAGGCGCTTGAGCCCGGCCGCGGCCAGAATCACCGCGTCCAGGTTTTCGTCGGTGAGCTTCCGCATGCGGGTCTCGACGTTGCCCCGGATAATCACCATCTGGAGGTCGGGGCGCACCTTGAGGAGCTGGGCCTGGCGCCGCAGGGCCGAGGTGCCGATCTTTGCCCCCAGGGGAAGGTCGGCGAACTTGACGCCGTTGGAGATGACGGCGTCGCGCGGATCTTCCCGCTCGGTGATGCAGTAAAGGCCGAGCCCTTCGGGGAATTCGGTGGGAACGTCCTTCATGCTGTGCACCGCAATGTCGATCTCGCCCCGGAGCATCGCCTCTTCGATCTCCTTCACGAAGAGACCTTTACCCCCAACCTGAGCCAGGGGGACATCGAGAATCTTGTCCCCGATGGTCTTGATCTTGACGAGTTCCACCGTCATTTCGGGATAGCGCTTCTCCAGCTCTCCCTTTACCCAGTTTGCCTGCCAGAGGGCGAGCTGGCTCGCCCGGGTTCCTATTCTAAAATGCTTGGGTGCCATTGCAGTCTCCTTTTGTATTTCTTCTTCCTGATTTATTCTTCCAGTTCCCCGAGGTCCTCATCGTCCGCCCCTCCGGTCTGGAGCTCGAAAAGGGTGCGCAGCGCATCCACGTAGAGGTCGGTCCTCCCCCCCTGGCCTGCCCGCTTGAGGGTTGCGGTGGGAGGGTGGAGGAGCTTGTTGATGATGGCGGATGTCAGGGCTTCGAGCCGCTTCGCGCCATCGGGGGGGATGTCTTTCCATGAGGCGAGGGTTTTCTCCAGTTCGGCTTTCCTGGTTTCCTCGAACTTGGATCGCAGGGCCACGATGGTCGGCGTCACCTCAAGATTCGAAAGCCATTTGTGGAACTGGCCGATCTCCTCGTCGATGATGGCTTCGGCCTTTTTCGCCTCTTCTGCCCGCTGCTGCAGATTGCTGGCCACAACCCCCTGAAGGTCGTCCATGTCGTAGAGATAGACGTTCTCCACGTTGTTCACCTTGGGGTCGATGTCCCGGGGGACGGCGATGTCGATGAAGAACATCGGCTTGAGCTTGCGGCGGCGGATTACTTCTTCCACATCCCTGGGCTTGATGATGAACTGGGTGGCCCCGGTGGAGGAGAGGACGATGTCGGCCTTGTGGAGCTGGTCGAACAGGTCTTCGAACTGTACCGGCTTGCCCTCGAACTCCTCGGCCAGTTTCACGGCACGCTCGTAGGTGCGGTTGGTGACCATGACCCCGCGCACGCCGTTGTTGATGAAGTGCTTGGCCGCAAGTTCGCACATCTCGCCGGCGCCGATGAGCATGACCGTCTTGTCGGAGAGATCGCCGAAGATCTTGCGGGCCAGTTCCACGGCGGCGAAGGAGACGGAGACGGCCGACGAGGCGATTTTCGTCTCGGTACGCACCCGCTTGGCCACGGAGAAAGCCTTGTGGAGGAAGCGGTTGAGGATGATGCCGCTGGTCTTGAACTCGGCGGCGTAGCCGTAGGCGGTCTTGATCTGCCCCAGGATCTGGGGTTCTCCCACCACCATGGAGTCGAGGCTGGAGGCGACCCGGAAAACGTGGCGGATGGCGGCTTCGCCATGGTGCGCATAAAGGTGCGGTTCAAGGGTTTCGGGGGTGATGCCGTGGTAGTCGGCCAGGAAGCGTTTCACCCGCGCCATGCCTCCGGCAATGTCGCGGGTGGAGATGTAAATTTCAACCCTGTTGCAGGTGGAGACGATGACCGCTTCGGCAATGTCATCCAGAGCCATGAGCGTCCGCAGCGGTTTCTCCATCTGGGTCGGAGCGAAGGCGACTTTTTCCCGTATATCGACGGAGGCGGTCTTGTGTGACAGCCCCACAACCACAATGTTCATGCGAGCCTCTTACGTCTTATTTGTAGCTGTGCAGCCCCGGCAGGAACAGGTTCACGCCGAGGAAGGTGAACAGGAGGACAAAGAAGCCGACAATGGCGAGAACTGCGGCTTTCTTGCCCCGCCAGCCGGTGGTGAGCCTGCCGTGGAGAAGTGCCGCGTAGACAAACCAGGTGATGAGCGACCAGGTCTCCTTCGGATCCCAGCTCCAGTAGGTTCCCCATGCCGATTCCGCCCAAATGGCACCCGAGATGATGGCGAAGGTAAGCAGCGGGAACCCGATGGTGAGGCAGCGGTAGTTGATTTCGTCAAGCACGTCCAGAGATGGGAGCTTCTGGTACATGGGGCCCAGCTTCTTGTTCTTCAGGAAATGCTGTTGGATCAGGTACATGATGGCAGCGCCGAAGGCAACGGCAAAGGCGGCGTAGCTCAGGAATGCCATGATCGTGTGCAGTGCCAGCCACTTGCTCCTGAGGGCCGGGTTCAGGGGCATGATGGCCGACGGAAAACCGGTTGAGACCGCCATTATCAGCAGGGCCAGCGGGGTTACGAAGGAGCCGAGGATTAAAATCCGGTACTTGCGCTCGAAAAGTATGTATACGCCCACAATGGCGAGACTGAAGAAGGAAAGGGACTCGTGGAGGTTGGTTATGGGGGTGTGTCCCGCCTCCAGATAGCGGTCAACCGTATAGGCTAAATGGACTGCGAAGCCTGCCGTGAGAATCCAGCGGGAAGCTTTCCCGAGCAGTTCCTGCGGTTTGACGAGATAGGCCAGGTAAGCAACGGTAGCGGCGAAATATACGGCCAGGGTCAGGTTGAAAAGCAGGGTGTTCATGGGAGGTCCTCGGGTCTCGTCTCCAGGTCGGCCAGGGTGAATCCGGGGCCGGCGTGGGTCACGAGGAGTCGGTCGATCGCATCGTACTCCCCCTGCCGGATCAGCTCGGGGAGGTTTGCGTCGGCAAGGGCGCGTAAAATCGACTTATTGTAGGGGGTGTTGCCACGGGCAGTCAACAGCTTTTCACGTACCGCACCGAGTATCGCCAGTGTTTCTGCGTATTCAGGGCCGAATTGCCGCGCCAGGTCGTTGCGGAGCCGCCGGGCCAGGGCCGGACTTTTCCCCCCCGTTGAAACTGCAATGGCGAGGTCGCCCCGGTGCATGGTGGCGGGGGTTGTGAAACTTCCCCGTTCCGGGGCATCCACAATGTCCGCAAGTATGCCGAGGTCCGATGCCTCCCTGGCCACCGCCAGATTCACGGCCGGGTCGTCCGTGGCGGCATAGACGAGAAAGGCCCCTTTCAGGTCTCCCGCTGCATAAGGCCGACGGCGGCAGGTGATTCTCGCATCCCCGGCAAGTTCCTCCAGGCTGGGGGCAATTGACGGTGCAATTACGGTGACCCGTGCTCCTGCATCCAGGAGAAGGAGGCACTTGCGCGTGGCAATGGCACCGCCGCCGACAATTACTGCCTGGCGGTTGCGGATATTCAGGTTGACGGGGAACTGGATCATGGGCCTCGCCTGTCCCGTAAGATGGGAGGTTTTGTCTGTACCAGATTTTAAGCAAATTGCCAAGGGGTCGGAGTTTTGACTTTTCATCCTTGAAGTTTTGGGGAAGCTCGTCTATATTCTAAAAGTACAATATGTCTGACAAGGAGGCTTTCATGGCCAGTGAAAAAGTGCAGATGTTCAATGATGATAACTTCGACGCCGATGTGCTTAAGGCTTCTGTTCCGGTTCTCGTCGATTTCTGGGCAACATGGTGCGCCCCCTGCAAGGCTATCGCTCCGGTCATTGACGCCATTGCCGAAGAGTATGAGGGCAAGGTGAAAGTGGGCAAGGTGAATGTGGACGACAACCCCGGTACCCCCGGCAAGTATGGCGTGCGCGGAATCCCTACGGTCATACTCTTCAAGGATGGCAAAGTCGTTGATCAGGTTGTGGGCGCGGTTCCCAAAGCCCAGCTCGAGGCCCTGATAAAGAAGGCTATCTAAGGCGTAGATAAGGGCCGAGGCATAAATTTATGCGAATTGTACGAGCATTGACCGCGTTTGTCGTGGCAGCCGCCCTTACGGTGGCGTTTGCCGCGCCTTCCTTTGCAATTCCCCAGAAGGGGTCGCCCGCTCCGCCTCTTAAGGTTGTGAGCACTTCGGGGCAACAGATAAGCCTTGCCAACTACAGGGGATATGTTCTCGTCATCGACTTCTTTGCCACATGGTGCCCCCCCTGCCGGGATGCTGTTCCCCATCTGAACGGTTTAAGCCGCAAGTACGGGAAGCAGGGGCTCCAGATTCTTGGCCTTTCCCTTGATGATGGCGATGAAGATGTGCTCAAGGATTTTGTTGCCAGCAAACGGCTTGTTTATCCGGTGGCCCTGGCCGGTCACGACATTCAGACCGACTATGGTCTCCGTTCGCTGCCGACGGTGTACATCATCGACAAGAGAGGGAACGTGGCTGACAGGTTTATGGGCGGGTCCGACGCAACGCTCAAAAATATGGAAAATCTCATCAAGAAACTGCTGGCAGAGAAATAGTCAGATTCGGCAATCAGTTGCCCAAAGGCGGCATCCCGATTCAGGGGGTGCCGCCTTTGTCTTTTTCATGCAACGCCGCCCAGATGGCTTCCGCCAGGGCCGGCGGTATCGAAGGCATGGCAGCCAGTTCCTCCAAGCTTGCCGCTTTTATCCCGCGCATGCTCCCGAAGTGGCGAAGGAGTTCTCTGCGCCGCTTCGGCCCGATGCCTGGAATTGCGTCAAGGGCCGATTGGATGGTGTCCTTGCCCCGCAGTTTCTTGTGGTAGGTGATGGCGAAACGGTGCGCCTCATCGCGGATTTGGGCCAGAAGGAGCAGCGGCGCGCTGTTCTGGCGGAGCACCACTGGATTCTTGCGGCCCGGGAGAAATATCCGTTCGGCGCTACGGCTCAGTTCCTCTGCCGTCATGTCCTGCTCTACGCGGCTTTTGGCCAGTGACGCCGCATCGATGCCCTCAACCTGCAGTTCACGAAGGACCGCGGTCAGGATGTTCAGCTGGCCGGGGCCGCCATCCACTATAATCAGGTCGGGATAGGCGTCCTGTGTCGGGCCGTCCCTGAATCTGCGGGAGAGAACCTCGTGCATCATGGCGAAATCGTCAGCGCCGGAGACGGTTTTTATGCGATAGTGGCGATAGCTTTTCTTGTCCGCTTTGCCGTCGAGGAATGAAACCCTGCTCCCCACCGGGTAACTCCCCTGGATGTTGGATATGTCGTAGCACTCTATGCGCCGGGGGAGCTTTCCCAGGTGAAGCCGCTCCATCAGTTCGGCCAGTATCGTCTCCGCTCCTTCATCCCGTTGTTGCTTCTCGCGAAGGGCCGTCTCGGCGTTCTTGCCCGCCAGCTTCACCAGGTCCGCCTTTGTTCCGCGCAGGGGGTGCGTAATCGCCAACCGTTTTCCCCGGCGCTCGGAGAGAAGCTCCTCCAGTGCGGCCCCGTCGGCGATGGGGAGCGGCAGGAGCACCTGGTCGGGGATGAAGACTTCCCGGCTGTAGTAATCATTGAGGAATGATGAAATAGCTTCCTCATCCTCAAGCTCCCATGCAAGTATGTAGCTGCGGCTGCCGATAAGACGTCCTCCCCGGATGTATAGGAGGGCAAGGGAGAGAGTATTTCCTTCCCGGTGCATTCCGAGAACATCGGCATCTCCTTCCGCAGTAACCATCTTCTGCTTCTCTACCGTTACTTCTATGGCGCGGATGAGATCCCGGAAGCGGGCAGCTTCTTCATAGCGCTCGTTCTCTGCCGCCTCCGCCATTCGCTGCCGGTAGATTTTCATCAGTGCCCGGTTCCTCCCCTCGAGAAACAGGACTGCTCCCTGAACCAGTTCCTGATATTCTTCGGTGGTTATGCAGCCGTGGCAAGGTGCGGAGCATTGCTTCAGCTGGTAAAAGAGGCAGGGGCGTCTGCGCTTGCGGCAAGTTTCAAGAGGGTAGTGGCGCAGAGGAAAGAGCTTGTAAAGCTGCTGGAGGGCTTCGCGCGCCGAGGAGGCTGATGAATAGGGGCCGAAATAGCTGGCGCCGTCCCGGAGCACCTTGCGAATTATGGTGATGCGGGGGAATTCCTCGGCCATGTCTATCCGGAGCGAGAAATAGGTCTTGTCGTCCCTGAGGTCCAGGTTGTATCGGGGACGGTGTTTTTTGATTAGGGTGTTCTCAAGGATAAGGGCTTCTTTCTCCGTATCGGTGACGATGACTTCCACGTTCGCCACCCTGGCCACCAGGAACCGGATGTGCCAGCGGGATTCTCCGGCCGTGCTGAAGTAGGAGCGGACCCTTTTTTTGAGGTTTTTGGCCTTTCCCACATACAGGACCGTGCCGTCCGATCCCTTCATGAGGTAGACGCCGGGAGAGCCGGGGAGAGTGTTCAGGCGGGACTTATCAAACATGCTGCCCAGTATACCCGTTGCCGGCGCCAATGGAAAGAGTGGTGGGGCATGCCCGAAGCCTGCAAGCAACACTTGTTCCGTAGGGCCATTTTCCGCGTAGTTACAGGGCCTGGCGCAGGTATTCTTCGTTGACAAGATGCAGTTATGGTGCTATGTAACTGAATCTGATTGCTCTAATTTCTTCGCCCTTACGATGGGAAAGGTCAAGCCTGTGGATTTTATGAAATATTTCCGCACTGCCGCTTTCCGGTGCCTGACCGGATGTCTCATAATTTCGTTGCTCCTTTCCTCACCCGTCTATGCCGTTAATTCCGAAGATTCCCAAATCTTTATAGCCGGTTTCAACGCATACCAGAAAAAGGACTACCAGACGGCCATCGAGCAGATGAAGACGGTACTTGAAAAGTATCCTGATACTCCGCTGCGCGACATGGCCATCTTCTGGCTTGCCCGGGCCAACTTCAAGGCCGGTTTCGACCGGGACGCGGCCCGCTATATGTCCCAGTTCATCAAAGAGTATCCCGACAGCCCCCTCAAGGGAACCGTTGAAGATGAGCTCCTTGATCTTGTGGCGCGCTTCGACAAAGGGGAGCAGGTTCCCGCTGTAGCCAAACGTTCTGCTCCTGCGACAGTGGCCGCCGCGTCGGCGGCGGAGCGGAAAGCACTGGCGGATAAGACGGCGGCGGCGAAACAGGCTGCGGAGCAGGCTGCACGAAGTGTGACCGAGGCCGAGCGCCGCGCGGCAGAAAAGGCGGCTGCGGAAAAAGTCGTCGCCGAGCGTGCCGCCGCCGAGAAAGCCGCAGCGGAGAGGGCCGCCGCAGAACGCCTGGCTGCGGAGAAGCTGGCGCGGGAGAAAGCTGAAGCCGAACGTCTTGCCGCCGAAAAAGCTGGCCGGGAAAAAGCTGAGGCTGAGCGCCTTGCCGCGTTGAAGGCCGCTGACGAAAAAGCCGCCGCCGAGCGTGTCGCCACCGAAAAAGCCGCCGCGGAACGGGCTGCCGCCGAACGCCTGGCAGCGGAGAAGCTGGCACGGGAGAAAGCCGAAGCCGAGCGCCTGGCTGTCGAAAAGGCAACCCGGGAAAAGGCTGAAGCGGAGCGCATTGCCGCGCTGAAAGCTGCTGACGAAAAAGCCGCGGCGGAGCGTGTCGCCGCCGAAAAAACCGCTGCGGAGCAGGCTGCTGCCGAACGTCTGGCAGCGGAGAAGCTGGCACGGGAGAAAGCCGAAACCGAGCGCCTGGCTGTCGAAAAGGCTGCCCGGGAAAAGGCTGAGGCTGAGCGCATTGCCGCGCTGAAAGCCGCTGACGAAAAAGCCGCCGCCGAGCGTGTCGCCGCCGAAAAAGCTGCTGCGGAGCGAGCTGCCGCGGAACGCCTGGCAGCGGAGAAGCTGGCGCGGGAGAAAGCCGAAGCCGAGCGTCTGGTTGCCGAACAGGCGGCAAAGCAGAAGGCTGAAGCTGAGAAACGTGCCGCCGAACTTGTCGCGGCAGAGAAAGTGGCTGCCGAGAAGGCCGAAGCCGAGCGTCTGGCAGCGGAAAAGGCCGCCAGCGACAAGGCCGCATCTGATCGCCTCGCCGCTGAAAAGGCGGAAGAGGGCAAACGTGCGATTCTCAGGGAAAAGGCCATCACCGAGTACAAGTCGCTCATCGATCGTTTCCCCGGTACGCGGGCGGCTGCTTCGGCGGTTGGCAAACTGAAGGAACTCGGTATTGTCTATCCGGTTCCGGGGGCTGTCGCAGTGGCGGCAAGACCGGCACTGCCCGAGAAGAATGCCCAAGTTCTCTCCTTGGAGGTGGGGCAGTTTGCCGATGCTGACCTGACAATCGTTCCCGTGGGTCAGAGCCTGGAGGTCGGCAAGCGGCACGACATAGCCTTCGAAGTTCTCAACAGGGGCAACGGCTCCGACAGCTTTTATCTCGAATCTGGCTTCCCCGCCGAGTTTGCGGCCCAGTTCGCCGATGCCGCCAGGAAGGAAATGCCCATCAACCTGACGCCGTCCCTCGCTCCCGGCGAGCGGTTCAGCGGCGTGATCTCCATAACCGTGCCGCGAGAATTCATCGACGGTCAGAAGATAATCTATCCCGTTAAAATTGCTTCGAGACTCGACAACGATGCCACTCAGGCACGGGACATAATGCTTGCCGCTTCGGCGCCGCTCCTCCGCGCTGTGGTCAAGACCGACAAGGGAGAGGTGCTTCCGGGCGAGAAGGTCGCTTACCGGGTTGCGCTTCTTAACATCGGTACCGCAACCGCTCAGAGTGTCAGCCTGCGTCTCAACTATCCGCCCCAGTACGAACCGGCAGGTGTCGTGGAAACCGGCTTCAAACAGGAGATGAAAGCTGCGCTGGTCTTTGACGGCATCCGTCTTGCGTCGGGCGAGAGCAGGGAGTTTGAGGTGGCGTTCCAGCTGAAAGAAGAGGCCATTGCCCAACAGGAGCTCTTCCTGAGGGCCGATGTGGTGAACACCGAGCTCCAGACGCGCGACTCGTTCATTTCGGCAGCTTCTTTTGTCAAACCGGTGAGCGGTGTCGCCGTGAGGACCAACAGCGACAAGCTGGTAGTTATTCCCGGCCAGTCGATAGCCGTTCCCCTTATTGTCACCAACACCGGAAACGTGCGGGAGGATTTCCTCATCAAGCCCCAGCTTCCTCCCAACGTTACGTACACGTTCTATCAGGACATGAATAGGGACGGAATCCGCCAGGCAAATGAGCCCATGATTAACCACGTCGGACCGCTGGCTCCGAAGGAGGAATCCTATGTGATCCTCGACCTTGCAACGCCGGCCACCGAGGCCGATGGGGCCGGTGCCACGGTTGTCATGGCCTTTGAGCCCGAAGGTGACAAGGTTCGGAGCGCTGTCGCCAATCTGCGGCTGCTTTACTCCCGTCCGGTTGTCGAGCTTGCCATGACCGGCAAGGGGGGGAGACTCAAGCCGGGAGAGGTGTCTTCCTTCGAGCTCAATTTCACCAACCGCGGTTCAAGCATGGCGAAGGCGGTGGAACTCCAGAGCGTTCTGCCGCAAGACCTGGAGCTGGTTGCTTCGGATCCTTCCTTCGGTCGTGCCGGCAATGGCGATTATTTGTGGAAATTTGACGAACTTGGCGCTGGCGAGAAACGGGTCATCAAGGTGACCTTCCGGGTCAAGGCGGGAACTGCAGTCGGCAGAAGCATCCAGGTGAAAAACGTCCTGAACTATCAGGACCAACTCGGGAACAGGTATTGATATGAACGGCACCCTCAGGCTTGTCGCGTCGTCTCTTGTCCTCTCCCTCGCATCGCTGGCACCTGCCGGCGGCGCCGAGTACCTTCGCTACGCCCCCCAGCCATCTGACGGCAAGCCCATGTCCGGGCCGGCTGAGGGGGTTCTCGTAAAGCGCATCACCATCGAAAAGGGGGATACCCTTTACTCCCTGTCGCGGCGGTTTAACGGCAAGGGTACCTACTTCTCCCAGATTCTCCTCTTCAACGAGATAGCGAATCCCAATCTTATCTATGCGGGAAACAGGCTCCTGGTTCCCCTCAATCCCGGTCAGGGTGAGGGCGCGATGCCGCCGTCGCGGCGTACCGGTACCGCCGCACAGGGAAAAAGTGGCGATAAACATCCGGCGGTGAGTACTGCAGTATCCCGGGAGTCCAAAGAGAAAAAGCCGCTGGCTAAGGTGCCGGCGGCTTCCACTGTGCCCGTTACGCCGTCCAGGGCCTCCCAGTCGCTGGCCCCCAGGGCGGTTTCATCTCCTCCCGTTGTCCGTACCTTCGATGAAAACGAGCAGACCTTGTTTGAGAAGGGGGTGGGCGCATACAAATCGGGCCAGTACCAGCAGTCGCTCGATGCGTTTGACCGGTTCCTGGCCCGTTATCCGGAATCTCCCCTGCTCCCTGATGCAACCCTCTATCGGGCTGATGCCCTGATGAAGATGGCTGGCCAATAAAACCCGAATCCCCACCAACTTGTGATGGGGATTCAGACCCCGCCTCAGCGACCCGTAATTATCTTTTCCCCCCTGGTTCCCAACGCATCAGATCCGCAAAAACCGGATCGGCTGGCCGTGAAGAAAGGATCAGCCGCCCTGTCGAATTGTCCCGGCGTGTAATCTTGAATCCCGTGATCGTGATCTGGTACCGGCCATAGTCCAGTTCATAGCGCCCGAAGGCGTGGGGATAGTTTAGCTCCGTCAACAGATGCTCTGCCACGGCATTGAAATCGTCATTCCCCTGGGGCTGGATTACGCCATAGCCCTGGACTTTGAGAAGCCTGAAGAGGGTATAGTTGTACGGGTCGTTGCCGGTGCAGTCGAGTACAAAACGTTTTCCGTTCGCTTCAAAGTAGCTTTCTACCCTGATGCTGAAGCGGTTGTCCGCATTCTCCCCCATGGTTCCGGAAACGATCTTGTTGCGATCGAGCTTGATGGAAAGCGCCTCCAGAAGCGACATTGCCATGTCGCAGGGGGTGGCGGGGGGGATGGACTTCAGATCATACCCAGGGTCGGCAATGGCATTGTCTGCCCGGTTGCTGAGCTGAGCCACCTGGTACCCCTTCCTTTCGAGGTAGTCGGTGAGAGATGCCGGCAGACATGGGCCTTGTTCGTCCAGAAAGACGAGAACGGTCTCGGGGCCGCCCCGACCAGTTGGCAGCCGCACGATGCGAAAGTCTGCGCGGACCGACAGTACGGGGTCCGCTCCCAGGTTCACAGTGACGTTCTCTTCGATCCGGGCGAATTCGGCAGTTTTCATGAGCGTGGAGAAGAACAGCCTGAGGCTGTCTTTCCCCCTGGTGACAATTCGAATGTCCGGGTACTTTTTGACGATCTGGCTGCGAAGCCCGGCCGGGAGTGAGTTCCTGACATCCACAAGCATCCTGCCTCCGTCGGCGGACAAAAGGAGCGGATAGTCATGGGGGTTGAGAACCTTTCCGTCCACCGTCAGGGGCTCTATCATCTCCTGGCCGGGGACAATCTCCTCCCATAGTCGGATGAGTGCTGCTGCGAAAGAATGGGGCGTTTGCTCCGTGGCCTGCGGGGCCGGCTCGGGGACCTTGGCCGGCTCCTGTGGCTGTGGAGGTTGAGGCATCGGTGCGATTTGCTCCGGCGGCTCGATCCAATGGGGTGCCGGCGGTTCGGGGGCAACGGGCGCGGCCGGTTGCGGGGCGACGGCAGAAGAGGATACAGGGGGGATCACAAGGGGGTGGTGTTCCTCCTCTTGCTGCGCTGGAGCCGGTTTGTCGGCGATCGCCGCTGCCGGTGCGCGGTGCGCGCGCGGAATAAGGATGGTCTGCCCCACTTCGAGGCGTGTGGCGCTCGGCAGCTTGTTGAGTCGCTGGATCTCCGGGATGAGCGCTTCGGCCTGGGCGTTGCTCAGGCCGAAATTCCGGATTAGTATTTTGAAGAGAAAATCTCCCGGTTTTACGGTATAGCGGGTAAGTCCGGCGGATGGGACGGTTGCGGTGGGGGCGGGGTCGGAATCAATGGCCTTCCGGGGCTGGCGGGTTTGCCGGTGTCGTGGTTTCGGCGAGGGCCTGGTTGTTTCCAGGTCCTTAAGCTCGAGTTCGAAAGGAGACGGGGCCGCTTGGGCAAGTCCTCCCTGCAGTGGGAGGATGAGGGCGCAAATCGTGATGGCGGCACAGAATTTCGAGTTGTTGCTTGATGTCATGGTAAAGTCCGTATCCTCGTCAGGCGACAATCAGTTGAAATGGACGACGAAGGCTCTTATGGAGCCCTTGGGCACTGTCCGGTAGACGACAAGCCGGGCACCGTCGGATGCTGTTCCCTTTTCGACGCGGAATTTCCCTTGGGTTTCCGTTGCTTCGATGGTGAAGTCCCGCGAGTTGGTCATCTGGTTCAAGGCGCCGCTCAAGAAGGATTCCGGGATACCGACTCCGCTGCGATCGATGGCCTGCACGGCACGGATGGCGGTGCCGTCGCTGTAGACTTTGAATTCGGTGCGGGCCCCCTTGTAGCGCTCCCATCCCGGGTGATTCTTTCCGTAGCTGCGGTCGCGCCCTTCCCTTGGGATGAAGCCGGGGAGCCGGTCAAGGCCTCTTTGTGCTTCAGGAGGCGCCGGGCCGGGTTTTGAATTCTGGGCAGGCTGCTCTTGTGCTGCAGTGGGTGCTGGTGCCGCAACCGGAGCGGGTGATGGGGGCGTGCCGGCATCTTTCACGGATGCCTGAATTGCTTTTGGAACGGGCGGTTTCGGCGAGGACGCGGGAGGAGCGCCATTGCGCGAGAGCAGCATGACTGTGGTTCCGATGGCGACAACGGCGACAGCGGCAAGCCCGATCCAGAGGCGCGGCTTGATGTCTTTTGCCGGCGTCCTTCCAAATTGCCGTCGTCCCCCGGCAGGAGCGCGTCCGGTTGAGGTCTGCGAAAATGAAACCGTATCTTCCATTTCTGCCAGGGGGACCGGTTCCGGTGACTGCTGGATGACCGTCTTGAGCTTCTGGTCAAAGGTGGCTTCGGTCCGGGATTGGGCGGAGGATGGTTCCCGGTCGTAGATGTCCTGGATGGCATCAGTTGCGGGGCTGGGTGGCTCTGTGGTCGCCTGTACGGGCTTTTCCTCTCCGCTGGGGTCCACAGTTTCGTCCGTTTGCATTGCCGTCGGGGGTTCCGGTTCTGCCTGCTGCTGCGAAGTTTCAGATATGATCCCGATAATGTCCGCTGTCAGGTCTTC
Source organism: uncultured Geobacter sp. (assembly GCA_964490805.1). Classification (GTDB taxonomy): domain Bacteria; phylum Desulfobacterota; class Desulfuromonadia; order Geobacterales; family Geobacteraceae; genus Geobacter. Next base: position 145,451 of record CAZBEB010000005.1, on the reverse strand, counting down.
GTTGGAGCGGGATATATCGAGGCAGACGTCTATGGGCCCCTGGCAAGCGGGAGAACTCCCTGTGTCGCCGAAGAGGACCACTTTCGGTTTCGTTCCTTCCGCCTGTTCGATGAGGTGCCGGGCGATGATTTCTCCGGATAGCCCTGAAAGGTGGTTCTGGACAAAGAGGATGGCCGGCGGCTCTTCCGAGATGTCCTGAATGCCCTGGCGGAGGGAGCGCGAAACCCTGAATCGTATCTGGGGTGAATCCCCTACGAAGTCGAAGAGCTTTTCGAGCCGATCCTGGTCGGCGATGAGAAGGATTGTTACCACAGGTACCCCGTGTGCGCAAAAGTAGTTGTATTCTATGTGAGGGCTTGTTGATAATCAAGGGTGAATAGATGCTGGATATGCAAAAGGGTTGCCGTTCGGAGGGTTCCTTGAGGGAATATTGTGCTGATCTCCATGTCCATTCAGCTTTTTCGCGGGCGACGAGCCGCGAGTGCAACCTGGCGGGGCTGGCAGGCTGGGCCGGGGTGAAGGGGATTGATGTGGTTGGGACGGGTGACTTTACCCATCCCGGCTGGCTCAGTATTCTCAGGGATGCGCTGGTTGCGGCCGAGGCCGGCTTCTTCCGGCTCCGGGAAGAAACGATACCTTCTCCCCTGCCGGGGCTTCCCCCCGTTCCGGCATCGGTCCGCTTCGTCCTGTCAACGGAGATCAGTTGCATATACAAGCGTCATGGTGCTGTCCGAAGGGTTCACAACCTCGTCTACGTCCCGGATATGGCATCGGCGGAGCGCCTTGCCGCCAGGCTTGCCGCTATCGGCAACATCGATTCGGACGGCCGCCCGATTCTCCGCCTCGACTCCAGGGACCTCCTGGAGATGGTTCTGGAAGAGGCCCCCGGGGGATTCCTCGTCCCGGCCCACATCTGGACCCCATGGTTTTCCCTTTTCGGGTCCCGCTCGGGATTCGACACGGTGGAAGAGTGCTTCGGCGATCTTGCGCCCCACGTCTTCGCCCTGGAGACCGGTCTCTCCTCCGATCCGGCCATGAACCGGATGGTTTCGGCTCTGGACCGGTTCGCTCTCATCTCCAACTCCGACTGCCACTCCCCATCCCGGCTCGGGAGGGAAGCGAACCTCTTTGCCGCCGGCTTCGATTTCTTTTCGCTGCGTGATGCCCTGAAGGGAAACCGTCGCGAAACTTTCCGGGGGACCGTTGAGTTTTTCCCCGAAGAGGGGAAATACCATCTGGATGGCCACCGGGCCTGTTCGGTCCGTCTTGCGCCGGAAGAGACCAGGCGCCTTGGCGGCCGGTGCCCTGACTGCGGCCGTCCCCTCACCGTCGGGGTTCTCCATCGGGTGCTGGAGCTGGCCGACCGGCATGGCCCGCTGTACGCACCCGATGCCCCAGGTTTTTTCAACCTGGTGCCGCTGCCGGAGGTGCTGGGGGAGATACTGGGAGCCGGTCCCGGCACAAAGGGGGTTATGGGGCTGTATGCGCGGCTGGTGGCTCTGTTTGGCTCTGAATTCGGGATTTTGCTAAGGACGGCGCCGGAGGATATCCGGGAGATATCGCCCCTGCTTGCTGAGGCGGTGGCGCGTATCCGTGCTGGAAGAGTTTTTCGGCAGGGGGGGTACGACGGGGAGTACGGGATGGTCCGGGTATTCGGGGAAGGGGAAGTGACGCAGCTTTCCGGTGCCGGCGACCTGCTCTGTGGGGGAGGACGCCGGGGAGGCGGGCGGTGAGAAGCGGCGGGAACTTGCTCGTTACCGCCGCCCTGGCCGGGGGATTATTCTCCCAGCACCGCTTTCCTGAAAGCTTCGATTCCCATCTGTTCCACGATTCTTCCCAATCGTTGCTCGCTGCCGCAGCTCTTGTAGTAGTCGACGACGCGCGCAACGATTTCCAGAACCTCATCATCGCCGGGACCGGTGTCGGTCAGGACGTCCCCGATGCGGGGGCGGGCACCGGCGTTGCCTCCCACGTAAACACGCCATCCCTTCGGGGTTCCCGATATCCCGATATCCTTGAGCATTGTCTCGGCGCAATTGATCATGCAACCCGAAACCCCCATCTTCATCTTGTTGGGGAGCTCCATGGCATGGTAAATGGCGTCGATTTTGAGCCCGAGCGCCACGGAATCCTGTACCCCCCGCTTGCACCAGGTGGTGCCGGGGCAAATCTTCACGCTCCGGACGCAGAGGCCGATGGCCGCTCCAGGCCGTTCTCCCAGGTCGGCCCAGATGGTATCCAGGTCTTCTTCTTTCACTCCCATTAGGGCGATGCGCTGGGCCGATGTTATCTTCAGCTCCTTTACTCCGTAACGGTCGGCCACGTCGCAGATCTTGCGGAGGGTGGCAGTGTCGGTTATGCCGCCGGGGATATGGGGGGCAACGGCGTAGGTTTCCCGATCCCGCTGGAGAATCGCCCCCTTTTCCAGGATATCTTTTTTCATCACTTCCTCCCGAAATGGATTATGAAGTTTTCTTAGCACAGTTCCGGGCGGAACGGAAGGGGGACGGGACGGTTACTGCCCCGCCCTGGTCATGTCTTCTTCGATGGTGCGGCCGCAGAGGATGGCGAACAGGGCAGCCGCGAGGATGGCGAGCGGTGTGGAGAGGAGGGCGGCGCGCAGTCCCCAGAGATCCGAAAGGCGGCCGAGGATGGTGGGAGAGATGGCATCGCCCAGGGCGTGGATGAAGAAGATGTTTACGGCGAAAGCCATGGCGCGGATTGCCGGGGGGGTGACGTTGATGATGACGGTGTTGAGGGGGCCGGTGTTGAGGAATAGGAAAAATTCGGCCAGAAACATGGCCCCAACGCAATGGTAAAGGGAGGGGGTCAGGATGGCGTAGGCGGCGGCCGGGGCGCCCAGGAGGAATCCCCATCCGGAGACCAGAAGATATCCCTTCGGCGTGCGGCGCTGGAGCCGGTCGCCGAGCCAGCCGCCGGCAAGGGTGCCGCAGATGCCGGTCACCACTGTGAGGCCGCCGAATAGGGTGTTGCCGGCGGCGACGCCGAGGCCGTGCTCCCGGTACAGGAATGTCGGTATCCACTGGGCGAGGCCACCCAGAGCGAAAGTCATGGCCGCCATGGCCAGGGTGTTGGCTATGAAGGAGCGGTTCCTGAGCAGAGAGCGGTAGCTGCCGCAGCCGGTGGCCGCGTTCTGCTCCGGTACGGGGCCCGGATTCCGGAGCGGCTCCCGCATGAGCCAGACCGGCAGAACCAGCAGCAGTCCCGGCAAACCGACGATCAGGAACGCGGCATGCCATCCCCAGTGCTGGCCCACCACCCCTCCCAGGAGGTAGCCCAGGGCGCTCCCCACCGGGATTGCCAGGTAAAAGAGGGATAGGATGCGGCCCCGGCGCTCCCGGTCGAAAAAATCGGCCAGCAGGCCGGGGGAAACCGTGCCGAAACTGGCTTCGCCGATGCCGACCGTGGTGCGGGCGGCAAACAGGAGCCGGTAGGTAGGGGCGAGGCCCGCGGCTGCCGTGGCCACGCTCCAGATCGCAAGACCCGCCGCGGCAAGTCGTGTTCTGCTCCAGCGATCTCCGAGCCACCCGAAAAAAGGGGCCGAAACCATGTAGGTTATCATGAACGCACTGCCGAGAAGACCGAGGGCCGTGTCGGAGAGGGCGAAGTCTTGCTGGATGAGGGGGAAAACCGCGTAGAGGACCTGCCGGTCTATGTAGTTGAGAAGGTTGACCCCCAGGAGCAACGCCAGAGCATAGCGCGAGTAGGGAGATGTCTTCGGGAGAACTGTCGTCGAGTCTTCTTGCATGTGGCGGCCCCCGGTTATTGGTGCGGAGAGGTGGAGGCAATGAAGCGCTTCACCTGGTCGAAGGCGTTGGGGGCAATGCTCAGAAACTCTACTCCGAAACCTTCCGGAAGAACCGGTTTGACTCGACGGTGTCCCTGGTTGACCCACGCTACCCTGGCGTCGGTCTCAATGAGATCGCTGCCTGGGATGAAGAAGCCCAGCCGTATACGGTCTTCGATCTCAATGTTGCATCGAGAAACCACATAGACGCCACGGAAACTGATGTCTTCGATTGACCCGTGGAAACTCGATCCCCCGGCATTGAACACGGCCAGGGCCGCGCATCTGACCCGCGGATGGCGCCTTTCCACCTGGGGGATGAAGCGGCGGCCCGCTTCGAGAAACTCGCGCCGGTCCACGGGCTTTGTAATTATTCCGTCACATCCGTCAAGTCTTCGCTTCGGCTCCTGTTCCTTGCCCTCCTTGACCATCATGATCACCGGGATGGCTCGCAGATCGCTGTTCCCCTTGATCTGTTCGCAACAGGCCATACCGTCCATGTCCGGCAACCGGAGATTCATATAAATCAGATTTGGCTTCTGCGCGCGCGCCACTTTCAGGGCTTCTTTACCGTCCGTTGCGGTGAGCACCGTGACCGGTGAATCCTTAAGGAAATCCTTCAGAAGGGAAAGGAAAAAAAGTTCATTCTCGACAAGCAGTATCACGGGTGTTTTCATGCAATCTCCGGCATCTCAGGGGTGGAGTTGAAGTTGCCGCTCTTCCAGCGTCTTTATGCGGTCGCGGAGCTCTGCCGCCTTTTCGAACTCCAGGTTCTTGGCGAAGGCAAGCATCTCCTTGCGCAGTTTTTTGACCATCTTCGGAATTTCATCGGCAGAGGTGTACTCTTCAGGAGCTTCGGCGGCAAGCGGAATCGTGTAGTAATCCCGCTCCTCTATGGATTCGAGGATGCTGCGGAGACCCTTCTTTACTGTTTTAGGGATAATCCCGTGCTCGGAGTTGAAGGTTTCCTGGATCGCACGGCGCCGGAAAGTCTCGTCAATGCAAGCCTGCATTGAGCCGGTCACGACATCGGCGTACATGATAACCCGCCCCATTACGTTGCGGGCTGCCCGGCCGCAGGTCTGGATGAGGGAGCGGGCCGAGCGGAGGAAACCCTCCTTGTCGGCATCGAGGATCGCCACCAGCGAGACTTCGGGGATGTCGAGCCCTTCCCGCAGGAGGTTGATTCCCACCAGTACGTCGAACTCGCCGAGGCGCAGGTCCCGGATGATCTGCATCCGCTGGATGGTGTCGATATCCGAGTGGAGGTAGCGCACCCGCACCCCGAGGTCGCGGTAGTAGTTGGTTAGTTCTTCGGCCATCCGCTTGGTGAGGGTGGTGACCAGTACCCGCTCGCCCCTGGCCACGGTTTCGCGGACCTCGTGGAGGAGGTCGTCCACCTGTCCTGACGCGGGCCGCACCTCGATGACCGGATCCAGGAGGCCGGTGGGGCGGATCACCTGCTCCACCACCACGCCGCCGGCCTGCTGCAGTTCGTAGTCGGCGGGGGTTGCGGAGACGTAGACCGTCTGGTTGAGGCGCGCGTTGAACTCCCGGAACGTAAGGGGACGGTTGTCCAGGGCAGAGGGGAGCCGGAACCCGTAGTTCACCAGGGTTTCCTTGCGGCTCCGGTCCCCCCGGTACATTCCACCCACCTGGGAAACGGTGATGTGAGATTCGTCGATGAACAGAAGGAAGTCCTTCGGAAAATAGTCGAGCAGTGTGTAAGGAGGTTCGCCCGGGTTCCGGCCGTCGAAGTGGCGGGAGTAGTTTTCGATTCCCTGACAGAATCCCATCTCCTCCATCATCTCCAGGTCGAACATGGTTCGCTGCTCGATCCGCTGGGCCTCCACGAGCATGTTTTGCTCCCGGAACCACTGGATCCTCTCCCGCAGGGCAAGCCTGATCTCTTCGATGGCCCGTTCCAGGGTCTCACGGGTGGCAACGTAGTGGGAGGCGGGATAGATGGCGCATTTGGCGAGCCGCTGGTGCGCCACGCCCCGCAAGGGATCAATCTCCGTGATGGCATCCACCGTGTCGCCGAAGAACTCGATCCGCAGCGCCTTCTCGTCCTCGTGGGCCGGGAATACCTCCACGATGTCCCCCCGCACCCGGAACGTTCCCCGGTGGAAGTCCACGTCGTTTCGCTCGTACTGGATATCCACAAGCTTGCGAAGTAGCGTGTCCCGGCCATATTCCTCCCCCTCGTGGAAGAAGATGTGCATTGCCTGGTATTCGGCGGGCGAACCGATGCCGTAGATGCACGATACCGATGCGACGATGATGACGTCACGGCGCGTCAGAAGGCTGCGGGTTGCGGCATGGCGCAGCTTGTCTATTTCGTCGTTTATGGATGAGTCCTTCTCGATGAAGGTGTCGGTGGTGGGGATGTACGCCTCTGGCTGGTAGTAGTCGTAGTAGGAGACGAAGTACTCCACGGCGTTGTGGGGGAAAAGCTCCTTGAACTCGCCATAGAGCTGGGCAGCCAGGGTCTTGTTGGGGGCCAGGACCAGCGCGGGACGGTTGGTGGCGGCGATGACGTTCGCCATGGTGAACGTTTTCCCCGAACCGGTGACGCCCAGAAGAACCTGGTGGCGGTCGCCCCGGAGGATTCCCTCGCACAGTTCTTCAATGGCTCTCGGCTGGTCTCCGCGGGGAGTATGGTCACTTACCAGGGTGTAGCGGTCCATGGATGGATAGTACCACGCCTGGGGAGGGTTTGCATCGGGGAAAAAGGGGTGGCGGCCTTAAGGTTAAACTGGGGCAAGGGTTGGCCTATGCCCCGCAGGAGCCTATTTGGTCGCGTTTGATAGTTTTGGGGTCAGGTTCAGGGTGAGCCAGTAGGTGCCGATGACGCGAAGTGTTTCGCTCAGTTGATTGAAATCGACCGGCTTGCGGATGTAGCTATTGGCGCCGAGGGAGTGGCATTCCAGAATATCCTGCTCTTCGTTGGATGAGGTGAAAATCACCACGGGAAGAAGTCTTGTCCGCTCGTCACTTCTGATCCGCCGCAGGACCTCGAGCCCGTCTACTTTCGGAAGTTTCAGGTCAAGCAGCACCAGGCTGGGCATGGTGCTCGTGTCGCGCTTTTCTTGGGCACCTGAGCCGAAAAGGAAATCAAGGGCTTCGACCCCATCATGGGCCACGCTGATCTCGGAGGCGGTGTTGTGCTTGCGAAGAGCGCGAAGCGTCAAAACCTCGTCATCGGGATTGTCTTCAACAAGGAGAATGTGTCTGTTGGTCATGGGCAGCCCTTGCACATGGGGTTGTTGAATGTGGCGAGTTTATCATACCAATCGGAGAGAGTGAAGCTTATCGCATTAACTAATAGGTGACCGGCAACTAAAAAAAGCTCAAATTCACCAGAAACTCGAATGGATTATATCGATAGAATGATAGAAAATACAGGAAAATTTGATGTAAGCTGCAAGGGTCGACTGGGTGGCGTGCGAGATGCGATGCTTGATTTTTTGACAGCCAGATGAAATACTTGTTGCAAGTTATCAGGAAAAGGAGGTGCGCCCGGTATGTTCGGATTTGGAATGCCTGAGCTTATAGTTATCCTGGTCATAGTGCTGGTGGTGTTCGGTGCAGGCCGGTTGCCTGAGATCGGTGCCGCTCTTGGCAAAAGTATCCGGAATTTTAAGCGTGCATCGGACGAAAAAGAGGAAATCGAGATCAAGCCGGGGAAGAAGAAGGATGAATCTTCCAAGTAGGCAAGCGGATGGCAGATGTATTTAAGGGCCGGCATAAGCCGGCCCTTTTTTGTGGGAGATGAAGGAAGAAGAAAGCCTCAGGCTGTTTCGCGCGGGGCTATTTTTTCTTGGTTTTTTTGGTCGTCTTGGCTTTTTTTGTGGCCTTGCTTTTGGTCGTTGCTTTCTTTTTTGAACTCTTTTTGGATCTCTTCTTGGCGAATTTCTTTTTGGATTTCTTCTTGACCCCTTTTGTCGCTTTTGCTTTCCGGTGCTTCTTGCTGAAGCGGGGGGTATCCGGAGAAAGTTCATCCTTGATGTTGCTCAGGAGAACGGCGGTTTCTTCCATGCCGGGATCGGCTTTCTTGGCTGCTTCCAAAACTTCCTTGGCTTCATTGATCTTGCCGGTCTTAAGGTAGATGCGTCCCAGGGCATTGAGGCTCTTGGCGTGATCTCCCTTCAGATCGATGGCTTTTTTGTACCGTTCCTCGGCAGCATTGTAGTCTTTTTTGAACTCGTAGATGAGCCCGAGCTTGTAATGGCTTGCCGGGTCATTGGGAGCGAGTTCCACGCCTTCCTGCAGCAGTGAGATAAGGTCGTCGTATTTCTTTGTCTTTACGTAAATGGCGGTGAGGACATTGCGGGCTTCGGCGTCGTTCTTGTTGATCCGTAGTATTTCCCGGTACTGTTGTTCCGCCTCATTGGTCATGTTGCTTTTGCGGTACAGGGCCGCCAGTTCCCGCCGTGCCTCCAGGTTGTCCGGTGCGGTACGGATGGCCTCCTGATAGGAGTTGACGGCTTCCTGCGGATTTTTGGCGCTCAGGTGTGCCCGGGCAAGTTTCAGATGGAGCAGGGGATTGCCGTCCCCCTTCTTGAGAAGTTCCTTGTACTGTTCGATGGCCTGGGGATGGTTCCCCCTGAGCGCGTATATGTCTGCCAGGCGCCTGCGGGCATCGCCATTGCCGGGAGAATCGTGGATGGCTTGCTTGTATTCGACCACCGCCTCGTCGATGAGTCCCTTGCGCTCATAAACAACGCCGAGGTTGTAATGGGTGTCGCCGCCGCCGATTCTGAGCCGGATGAGTTCCTTGTAGGAGGCAATGGCTTCATCGTCAAGGCCTGCTGCGGTCTGGGCGTCGGTGAGCTTTATGAGGGCGGCGGGCCAGTCGGGTTTTTCCCGGAGGGCGGCCTTGAATTCCTCGGCGGCCTTTGCGTATTCCTTGGCCTGCATCAGTTCGTCGCCTCGCCTGAGGCGTTCGTCGGAGAGAACGCCGCGCTGTTTTCCCGCCAGAAGCGATTCATAGTCGGCCGCTTGGTGGTCACCGGCTTTCTCGTAGGCCTCGGCGAGCAAAAGGTTGATCTCTTTGTTGCCGGGGTTGGCGATCTGGGCCTGCTTCAGTTCCGCTATTGCCCGATTGATCTCTCCTCCCGCCATATAGAGGGAGGCAAGGCCCAGGCGGGCGCCTTCGTGGGAGGGAGAGATCCTGAGAGCTTTACGGTACTGTTTTTCCGCGTCGTTTCCTTTGCCCATATCCTGGTACAGGCCGGCAAGTTCCGTGGGGATGGCCGGGTCGGAAGGAAGTCCCTTGGCCGCTTCGGCGTAATGGTAGAGGGCCAGGGAGTACAGTTTGCGCTTGCCGAATATCCCGGCAAGGCCCTGGTGGTAACGGGGATCCGGGTCCGATGATATGGCCCGGGTCAGTTCTACTACCGCGTCATCGTAGCTTCCCTTCTCGAGAAGGGCCAGGCCGAGATTCCCCTGGGCACGGGGAAAAGCCGGGTCAAGGCGGAGGGCTTCGTTGTAATTCCTGATGGCGTCGTCATGTCGTGCTTCCCGCTCCGCCCTTAGCCCCTGGACGAAATAACCGGCGGCCCCGTCGGGGCAATAGTCGAGAATTTGCTTCTCGGCCTCTTTTGACTTTTCGTTATGGGTATTTACTGCAATGGTGGCTGCTATGCGTTTTGCATCGTCACAGCGGTTCTCGGCCCCAGCGGTCATGGGGGTTGCGATGGCAAGCTGGAAGAGGAGGGTCGGGATCAAGATCGTTCTGCAATATATCACGCAGTGTCCTCCTGAAATCTAAAGTGAAATGGTGTTGCGATACCTGCCGCTGCGTTTTTTGTGGCAGGTTTTGGTTGTGCGGGAAGGTGCTCGGCGGCAGTTTTCCCGCTGTCGGTCCCGAACGTTGCGGCGTTCTGGAGTGGCGGTGGCGCTGGTGGACCGGCTGGGCGAAGCAGAGGGCCGCCAATGCGGCGCAGTGCCCGGATGAAGGGAGCGGAATCGATACTGGACAGTGTTAGGCCGGATACGCAATTCGGGGGATTATACACAGTGGGGTGGCAAAATTCAATCGATTAACCTCTTTTGAAGCGCCATGGCAGTAAGGGCGCGGGATTCCCGACGGTTTTCCGGTAGTGTGATACCCGCGCCGGATTGCCTTGACTTCGGGCACAAAGATGATTAGATGATTAAACTAAGACTCCAGAGCCGACCCTGTCCATTCGGGGGGTAGAGGTTCTGGTTAACGGGCCTTTCCGAACCACGGGGGTGCTATGGCCGTAATACCCAAAGAACCGCGCGACTGGCTTTCTCTTCTGCAACGACAGATGGAAGAGGTCTTCGACTACATTGCCAGCAGCGGAGAAGGGGAGCGATGGAGCGAGTGCGAATATTTCCCCTCGATCGACATTTTCGAGACTCCGGAAGAATTCGCCGTGGAATTCGAGCTTCCCGGCATCGAACAGGGAGATTTGTCCCTTAAACTGTGCTGTAACATGTTGATTCTGGAAGGATTCAAGCATGAAGACACCCATGACGGTGTAAGCTACATCTGTCTGGAGCGCAGGTTTGGGCGTTTCTGCCGAACCGTCGAGATTCCGCCGACGGTGGATCTCAGTGCAGTAAAGGCCACTTTCCGGAGGGGGGTCCTGGTTGTAACTTTCCCCCGGCTCTCGGATCGGGGCAAGATTATCCGCGAGATACCGATAGAACAAGGAGATACGTAACATGGCAGATACTGAAAATACAGAGCCCCGGCAGGAAAACGATGAACTGAAAATACCGGATGTCCTGCCGCTGTTGCCGGTGCGGGACGTGGTGGTCTACCCGTATATGATCCTCCCGCTCTTCGTTGGGCGGGAGATTTCCATCAACGCAGTGGACCAGGCCCTTGCCCAGGACCGCCTTATCTTCCTCTCGACCCAGAAGGAGATGGGCGACGAAGAGCCCACCCCCGAGGGGATTTACAGCGTCGGCACCGTCGCGATGATCATGCGGATGCTGAAGCTGCCCGATGGGCGGGTTAAGGTGCTCGTCCAGGGGCTCGCCAAGGGGCGAATCCTTGAGTATGTCGAGTCGAAACCTGCCTATTCGGTCAGGATCGAGCGGATTGTGGAGCCTCCCGCCCCCGATGAGACCCTGGAGACAGAAGCCCTCATGAGGGCCGTCAAGGAGCAGCTGACTCAGATCGTCTCCCTTGGCAAGGCTGTGTCGCCGGAAGTTCTGGTGATTGTGGAGAATATGCAGGAACCGGGAAGCCTGGCCGATCTGATTGCCAGCAACATCGGCCTCAAGGTGGACGATGCCCAGGCGCTTCTGGAGATTATCGACCCGATTCAACGCCTGCAGAAGGTTAACGAGCATCTCAACAAGGAGCACGAACTCCTCGACATGCAGGTGAAAATCCAGTCGGCCGCCAAGGAGGAAATGGGTAAGAGCCAGCGGGAGTACTATCTCAGGGAGCAACTCCGGGCCATCCAGCAGGAGCTGGGGGAAACCGATCCCCGCACAGAGGAGATCAGCGAGCTCCGCAAAGCGATCGAGCAGGCCAAGATGCCCCCCGCCGTGGAGAAAGAGGCCTTCAAGCAACTGGGGCGTCTTGAGCAGATGCACCCCGATGCCGCGGAGGCGGGAATGCTCCGCACGTTCCTTGACTGGATGGTGGAACTCCCCTGGGGCAAGGCGACCAAGGACGTTCTCGACATCAAGCGGGCCCACCAGATTCTCGATGAGGATCACTTCTATCTGGAGAAGATCAAGGAGCGGATCCTGGAGTTTCTGGCCGTGCGCAAGCTCCGCAAGAAGATGAAGGGGCCGATCCTCTGCTTCGTGGGACCTCCGGGGGTCGGCAAGACCTCCCTCGGCAAGTCCATTGCCCGGGCCATGGGACGGAAGTTCGTCCGCATTTCCCTCGGCGGGGTGCGGGACGAGGCGGAAATCCGGGGACACCGGCGCACCTACGTGGGGGCTCTCCCCGGCCGGATTATCCAGGGGCTCAAACAGGCCGGCTCCAATAACCCCGTCTTCATGCTGGACGAGCTGGACAAGCTGGGGGCCGATTTCCGGGGCGATCCCTCCTCGGCTCTTCTGGAGGTGCTGGACCCGGAGCAGAACCACATGTTCTCGGACCACTACATCAACCTTCCCTTCAATCTGTCCAACGTGATGTTCATCGCCACGGCAAACCAGATTGATACGGTACCGGGCCCCCTTCGCGACCGGATGGAGGTGATCCAGCTTTCGGGATACACCGAGGAAGAGAAGCTGGAGATCGCCAAGCGCTACCTGGTTCCCCGGCAGATGAAGGATAATGGCATTTCCGAAAAGGAAATCGTCTTCAGTGATGATGCGTTACGGGTAATTGTCTCCAAGTACACCCGGGAAGCGGGGCTGCGGAACCTGGAGCGGGAGATCGGCAGCGTCTGCCGCAAGGTCGCCCGCAAAGTCGCCGAGGGAGAGACCCGGCGCTTCCGGATCACGCCGGCAACGGTGGCAAAGTACCTGGGACCGGCCCGGTTCCTGCGGGAAGTGGAAATGGAGAAGAACGAGGTGGGCACCGTTACCGGCCTTGCGTGGACGCCGGTGGGGGGAGAAGTCCTCTTTGTGGAGGCGACCATCATGAAGGGCAAGGGTGGGCTCACCCTCACCGGATATCTGGGCGACGTCATGAAGGAGTCGGTCCAGGCCGCCCTCTCCTACATCCGTTCCAAGGCCAAGGAGTTCCACCTTGCCGAGGACTTTCTCTCCTCCCTGGATATCCACGTTCACGTGCCGGCCGGCGCCATCCCCAAGGACGGCCCCTCGGCGGGCGTCACCATGACCACGGCCCTTGTTTCGGCCCTGACGCGGGTGCCGGTCCGCAAGGACGTTGCCATGACGGGCGAGATTACCCTGCGGGGGAAGGTCCTTCCCATAGGCGGCCTCAAGGAGAAGATGCTTGCCGCAATCAGAATGGGCATCAAAACCATCGTCATCCCCGAGCAGAACATGAAGGACCTTGAGGAGGTTCCCAAGCACATTCTCAGGAAGGTTACGGTCGTTCCCGCAAAGGTGATAGACGACGTTCTTTCGGTGGCCCTGGAGACCTTCCCGCCCCCCCGCCCCGCAGGCGAAGGGAAAACGGCCGCAACGGCCAAAACTCCGCCCCGGCGGGGTCTAGCCGCCCCCCGGAAAGGAGCTCTTGCCGGAGCGAAGAGTTGAGGCTTCGGGAGATTGGAGAGTTCGGGCTCATCGGGCGGATTTCTTCCCGAGTTGTCGACGGTGCGGGGGTGCGGATCGGGATCGGTGATGATGCCGCCGCTGTGGAACCGACCCCCGGCCGGTGGCTCCTGGTCACCTCCGACATGCTCCTGGAGGGGGTCCACTTCGACCTTGCCTACACCGATCCCTATCGTCTCGGGAGAAAGTCCCTGGCGGTGAACCTCTCCGACGTGGCAGCCATGGGGGGGGAACCTCGCCACTTTCTTCTCTCCCTTGCCGTGCCGCCGGGGATAACGGTTGAGTTTATCGACCGGTTTACCGAGGGGATGCTCTCCCTTGCCGGTGAGCATGGCGTTACCCTGGTTGGCGGCGATACCTGCCGGTCGCGCAGCGGGCTGGTCATTTCCGTTACCCTTCACGGGGAGCAGGAACCGGGGTTCGTGGTCCGCCGCAGCGGAGCCCGTCCCGGTGACCGCGTCTTCGTAACCGGCACCATCGGCGATTCGGCTCTGGGGCTCGAGTTACTGCGGCGGGGAGAGCGCCAGGGGTGGGCCGTTGACCGACACCTGGACCCGACTCCCAGGGTCCGTGCCGGCATCCTCCTCGGCCGTGCCGGGATTCCCTCTGCCATGATTGATGTGAGCGACGGACTTGCCGCTGATCTGGGGCATATTCTGGAACTCTCCGGAGTCGGCGCACGGCTTGATTCCGGTCTCATTCCACGGTCACCCTGGTTTCGCGAACATGCCCATGATGTTGCTCCGGATCCTGCGTTGCTGGCGCTGACCGGCGGCGAGGATTACGAGTTGCTCTTTACCGTGCCGGCCGGGAGAAGCGGGGAGGTTGCCCATATCCTTGCGGAAAGTGGCGTGGCCGCGGTGGAGATCGGGGCGATAACCGCGGGCGATAAACTTGTGGTTGTGGGGGCTGACGGCCAGGAGGCCGTTGTTTCCCAGGGGGGATACAATCATTTTTGCGATGGGCTATAATGTTTGCCGGGTATTTCCTGCTGTGGCGGTAACGGTTTTTTGTCTGTAGTGTTTGATATCAGGGGTACAATACAAGGCTCACGGCAATGATTTTTCACTCGCAAACTCCGTCTGTTCAAGATGAAGCTCCCGTTGACTTCCCGGATTATGCCCTGGGGCAGGTCAGGGAGATACTTAAAGCCCGCCGGAATTTCGATATCGGTAGTTATAAGGAAAAGTACCTGAAGCGGCGGATCGCCATCCGGGTGCGGGCCACCCATTCGGAAACGGCGGATGTTTATTGCGACCTCCTGGCCCGGAATGAACGGGAACTGGATATTCTTCTGGATGGACTCACCATCAACGTCAGCCAGTTCTTCCGCAATGGCACCACCTTTGAAAAGCTGAGGGGGGATATTCTCCCGGCGCTCTTCGCGAGGCTGCGGCGCGAGGGCCGGAACCGCACCACTTTCTGGAGTGCCGGTTGCGCCGGCGGGGAGGAGCCGTACTCCCTGGCGATTATCCTGAGGGATTCATTCCGGGAGGAACTGAAAGAATTCAAGGTTTCTCTCGTGGCGACCGATATAGATGAGAGGATCCTTGATGCTGCGCGAACGGGTATATATGGCCCCGAGCGTCTCGCCGAAGTTGTCGATGGGGTCAGGGAGCGCTATTTTTCGCCTGCGGGCGACCGGAGCAGACTTGACCCGGCCGTAAAGGAGATGGTGGAATTTCGCCGCAGCGACCTGCTTGATTGCCGGTCTTTCATTGAGAGTGACCTGATTCTGTGTAGAAACGTCCTCATTTACTTTGAGCGGGGAGAGCAAGTGAGGATTCTCCACGAGTTTGCATCTTCTCTGCACACCGGTGGAGTGCTGGTGCTCGGCAAAGCGGAGACCGTGGTCGGGGAAGTCAGGCAACGGTTCACCACCCTTTGTCCCATGGAACGGATTTATCAGAAGAGCCGTCTGACGGCCTATTGATATGGAAATGGCTGCGAATTTTCCGGGAATGACTCTGAAAGCCCGAATATGGAGGATACATGGCTAAAAAAAGAGTGATGATAGTAGATGATGCCCTGTTTATGCGGAATATGCTGAGGAATATCCTTGAGCAAGACGGTTACGAGATTGTGGCCGAGGCGGCGGACGGGGGTGAAGCGGTGCTGACCTACCGCGATGTCCGGCCCGACATTGTGACGCTTGACATCATCATGCCCGTCAAGAACGGCATCGAGGCGCTCCGCGAGATTATGGCCATCGACCCCAATGCCAGGGTTGTCATCTGCAGCGCCGTGGGGCAGGAGTCCCTGGTCCAGAAAGCTCAGAGTGTGGGAGCCAGAGATTTCATCCTGAAGCCTTTTAATCCCGAGAGGGTGAAGGAAGTCATCGGGCGAGTGAGTGCGGAGTAAGTCTACTGACAGTTCTTCTTTCCGGTAGATGGCCGGCACCGGGGCTTGTGAAGAAATGGAATAGGGGGAAAAGCTGCATGAGATTCGATGCATTGACAGAGGAGCATCTGGATGCCCTGCGGGAGGTAAGCAATATCGGTGTGGCCCATGCTGCTACCGCTCTTTCGCAACTTATCGGCAGAGGGATATCGCTAACCGTTCCCAAGGTCCTCTTGACCGATATTTCCAGAGTGCCTGAGTTTTTCGGCGGTGCCGAGAAGATAGTCGTCGGAATTTATCTCCAGATGCTTGGCGATGCCCGGGGGAATATCCTGATCGTCCTCCCAAGGGACAGTGCCTTGAAGCTTCTTTCAAAACTGTTGCCCAGGGACAAGAGCGAAGGGGCGCTCCTCACCGAACTGGAGATGTCCGCCCTAAAAGAGGTGGGGAATATTCTCGCTTCCGCATATCTGAACGCCCTGGGGACTCTCATGGGGAAAACGCTGATTCCGTCCGTGCCGGTTCTCTCATTTGACATGGCCGGGGCGGTCATAGATTATGCCCTCATCGAACTGGGCAAGGTGGGTGACCTGGCCCTCGTGGTTGAAACCGATTTCTTCGGCGAAGAGGAAAAAATTAATGGCCAGTTTTTCCTCCTTCCCGACCCCGAGTCTCTAAAGATAATCCTGAACGCCATCGGGGTTAAGCTTTGAGTCTTATCATAAGCGTCGGCATATCGGAGCATAAGGTCGCGCTTGCTCCCGCCGTTCTTGTGACCTACGGGCTGGGCTCCTGTGTCGGCATTGCCCTCTATGATCCCCATGTACGGGCCGGCGGGCTCGCCCATACCCTTCTGCCGGCCCCCGTGCGCAACGTGGAAGGGGTCGAAAAGACAGCTAAGTTCACCTGCTGGGCTGTTGATCTCATGGTTGATGAGCTCGTCAAATGCGGTTGCGCCCCTGAACGACTTGTGGCAAAATTGGCCGGTGGCGCCACAATGTTTGAGCCCAAGTATCGCTCGGCCCATGGCGGCATCGGTGAGCGTAATGTAACCACGGCCCGGGCGGCGCTGGAGCGATGCGGCATTCCGCTGGTGGCCGAAGATATTGGAGAGGACTACGGGCGGAGCCTGGAGTTCAATACGGCGACGGGGATAATTATGGTCAGGGCGCTGCAGCAGCCCATCAGGCAGCTTTAGCGCTTGCGTGGAGGGGACATGAAGGGTTTCAGGCTCTTTGCCGCAATTATTGCGCTGTTTTCGATGGCTCTTCCCGCTGTGGCCGCTCCGGTTGGGCGGGTGAACGTCGGCCTCCAGGATGTGATAGATACGGTGGAGAAGTCGTTCAAGGCGGACAGGAATACCGGCTTTCCGCCCCTTTCCACGGTTACCGCCGACTTCTTCCAGCGTTCCACGATCGCGGGGAAAGAGAAGGAAATGAGGGGCGAAGGCCAGATGTTCCTCAAGACGGCCACCAGCCGTGACCCGCTCATGTTCCGTTTCGACTACTTCCGGCCCCTGAAGCAGGAGATTGTTTCCAACGGCCGGACTCTCTGGACGTACCTCCCCGAAAATCGCCAGGTTATCGTCAGTGATGTGACGCAGGTTTTCAATCCGTTCACCTTTGATCCCGACCGGGACCGTGCGTCGAATTTCCTCCAGGGTTTGTCGCGGATATCCAAGGATTTTCAGATTGTCTTTTCATCCCAGAGGGAAGATGTCGCGGGCAACTACGTGCTGGAACTGACTCCCCGCCGGTCAACAGCCGGCATTTCGAAGCTGTTCATTGTCGTCCATCGGGATGCGGTCATCAACTATGTCCAGAGCGGAAGGAATATCGCGAATACCTTTGCCGCAATGGCGCAACAGGAGTGGGCATTCCCTATCCTTTCCACCACCATGATCGACCACCAGGGGAGCACGACCCTTATGGAATTCAGCAACGTGCGGACTAACATCATGTTGAGCGACAGCCTGTTCACTTTTGCCGTCCCGCCGGGAGTGCAGGTGACGAAACCTCCCCGTGGCCGCTGAAGTTCGGTAATTCGCAGCTGCGTGTTGGCAGGGGCGGTATGTATCATGCCGCCCTTGCTGTTTGCGCAGGTAACAATCCGTTGAGGAGGAACCAAATGCTCCGTTTTCTTCTGCCGTGCCTTGTCGCGGTGATTATGGCCATGACGCCCGCCTTTGCCGGTGCTGCTTCCGTCGGCGAGGTGGTGATGGCGTTGGAGAAGGGATATGACTCGCTGCGGGATATGCAGGCTTCTTTTTCCCAGCGGTCTGAAATGGCTTCGGTGAAAAGAGCGCAGAGCGGCGCCGGCGAGGTCTTTATCCGCAAAGGGAAGGGGGCGGCCATGTTCCGCTTCAATTACACCAAACCCCGCCAGGAGATCGTATCCAACGGCAAGACCGTCTGGTATTACCTTCCCGAGAACCGCCAGGTGATGACCATGGACGCGGCGTCGCTTTTTGAGGGTGGCGGAGGCGTGGCCCTTTCGTACCTGACGGGTATGGGGGAGGTCTCCCGCGACTTCACGGCGCGGTTCGTGGGGAACGGGCAGGATGGCCAGGGTAACTACGTCCTTGAGCTCGTGCCGAAAAAAGGAGGGCAGGCATTCCAGAAGCTCCACCTCACTGTTTCGGGCCGCGCCGTTGAGGAGTATCTGGCAAAAGGGCGGGCAACGGTGCCCTTTCCCATCGTCTCTTCGGTTGTCTTCGACCAGCTCGGCAACAAGACGACCATAGTGTTCAGCAAGATAAAGGTAAACCGGGGGGTGAAAGCCTCGCTTTTCACCTTCACTGTCCCCAAGGGCGTCGAGGTAATACGGAACCCCATGGGGGGAAGATAACAAATTTTATAAGGAGGGACTGATGCCTTCTTTCGACATCGTTTCCAAAGTGGATATGCAGGAAGTGGACAACGCGGTCAATCAGGCCGTCAAGGAGATCGGCCAGCGCTACGACTTCAAGGGGTCGAAAAGCGAGGTAACTCTCGAAAAAGACTCGATCAAGGTCCTCGCCGATGACGACTTCCGCCTCAAGGCCATCGTCGACATTCTCCAGTCCAAGTTCGTCAAGAGGGGAATCTCCCCCAAGGCCCTTCAGTACGGAAAGGCCGAGTCGGCCTCCGGCGGCATGGTGCGGCAGATAATCAGCATCCAGCAGGGGATCTCCAAGGAGAAGGGTAAGGAGGTCGTGGCCGTCATCAAGGATACCAAGCTCAAGGTTCAGGGGCAGATCCAGGACGACCAGGTGCGGGTCACCGGCAAGAACCGGGACGACCTCCAGGAGGCGATCCGGACCCTCAAGGGGAAGGATCTGGGGATCGAGTTGCAGTTCGTGAATTTCAGGGATTAGACATTATAGCAGTACAGGGAGGGAGCGGATTTAATGAAGGAAAAAGTAAGCATGGTCAGCCTCGGCTGCCCCAAGAACCTGGTGGACGCCGAGGTGATGCTCGGCTGCCTGGCGAAGGACCAGTACGAGATTACCACCGACGAGCACGAGGCCGACATCATCATCGTCAATACCTGCTCCTTCATCGGTGATGCAAAGAAAGAGAGTATCGACACGATTCTCGATCTGGCCGACCGCAAGCAAGACGGCCGGTGCAAACTCCTCATCGTCACGGGCTGCCTTCCCCAGCGCTATCAGGAGGAACTGGCGGCGGAACTTCCCGAAGTGGACATCTTTATCGGGACCGCCGACTACCCGCGCATTGCCGGGATAATCGCCGAAAAGCGCGGCGTGGCGGAACAGCTCCGCTACATCAGCGACCCCAATTACATTTTCGACGAGAGCCTGCCGCGGCTAAAATCGTCGCCGGCCTACACCGCCTATCTGAAGATTGCCGAGGGTTGCTCCAACTGCTGCTCCTACTGCGTCATCCCGTCGCTGCGGGGGGCTTTGCGCTCCCGCCCGATGGACAACCTCCTCATGGAGGCCCGGACCCTCGTATCCAATGGCGCCAGGGAGATCAACCTCATTGCCCAGGATATCACCGCCTGGGGGCGCGATCTGCCGGGAAGCCCGAATCTGGAGGAGCTCATCCGCGAGCTGGCGAAGATTGCGGGGCTTCGGTGGATCAGGCTCCTCTACGCCTACCCCGACGGGATTACCGACGGCCTCATCGAGATCATCAAGAACGAGCCGAAGGTCTGCAAGTACCTTGATATCCCGATCCAGCATATCAGCGATCCGATCCTGAAACGGATGAACCGCCGGAGCACTGAGCCCCAGATCCGGGAGCTCATTTCGCGGCTGAGGAGTGAAATCCCCGAAATAGCTCTCCGCACTTCGATAATCGTCGGCTTTCCCGGTGAAACCGACGAAGATTTCCGCACCCTGCTCCACTATGTGGAGGAGACCCAGTTCGACCGCCTCGGCGTATTCTGCTATTCCCGGGAGGAAGGGACCCCTGCCGCCGGGATGGAAGACCAGGTGTCCGAGCGGGTCAAGCGGGACCGCTACAAAAAGCTCATGAAAGTCCAGGCCCGCCTCTCCTTCAAACGCAACCGCCGCCTCATCGATACTGAGGAAGAGGTCATCGTGGAGGGGTACAGCGACGAAACCGATCT
The DNA here is from genome assembly GCA_964490805.1 of uncultured Geobacter sp. Taxonomy (GTDB): domain Bacteria; phylum Desulfobacterota; class Desulfuromonadia; order Geobacterales; family Geobacteraceae; genus Geobacter. The sequence goes on along the minus strand of CAZBEB010000005.1, from coordinate 125,539 downwards.
GCTCCTCAAGGGGCGTTCGTCCCGGCAGGCTCCCGACATCGACGGACAGGTCTACATTACCGCCGGCAATGCCAACGTGGGGGATATTGTGCGGCTGCGGATCACCGATTCATCCGATTATGACCTCATCGGAGAAATTGTTGAGGATTGATGGGCCTGAAAATTGCTTGACAATCGTTGTTTTTTGAGTAACATTTCGGGACCTTTTGGCCCACCTTATAGTGATGGAGTGATGTAAATGGTTGAAAAACAAGACGAAATGAAGGCTCTTCTCCTGAAGTCGAAGAGTGAGATCCTTGCAGGGATAAACAAAGTGCTGAAGTCGGGGTCCGAGTCGGCCACCAGCGAGCCCACCGGTGACATCTACGACCAGGCATCCAGCGAGCGCGACCGCGAACTCGGGCTGCTTCTCAATGACCGCGAGCGGGACAAGCTGCGTCAGATCGATGAGGCGCTGCTGCGGATAGAGGAGGGCGAGTACGGAATCTGCGAGGAGTGCGAGGAGGAAATCCCCCTCGGGCGCCTCAAGGTTATGCCCTTTGCGCGCTTCTGTGTCCGGTGCCAATCGGACATGGAGAAGCTTCAGGCTCAGACCCGCCGTGTGGAAGAGGAGCGGGAGTACCGGGAAATCACCTTCGGAGAAGAAGAAGAAGGGTAAGCGAGACCGTTGAAGCGGGCAGTAAATTGAAAAAGGCGTCGCATTAAGTTGCGGCGCCTTTTTTTGTCAGAAATTACAGTGGTGTCAAAAAAATGTCAGGATTTGGCAAAGAGGCTCTTTCCGGTCATCTCCGCCGGTTGCGGAATGCCAAGAATCTCCAGCATCGTCGGGGCGATGTCGGCCAGGGTGCCGGCCCTGAGCTTTGCCCCTTTCCGGTTGTCGTCCACCAGTATCAGGGGAACAGGACCGTTCGTGTGGGCCGTGTGCGGTCCACCGGTCTCGTCAGTCATCATCTCGGCGTTGCCGTGGTCGGCGGTTATGATGACGGCGCCCCCCTTCTCCCGCACCTTCGCGACGATTTTCCCCACGCAGGTATCCACCGCCTCCATGGCCTTCTTGGCTGCTTCCAGGATGCCGGTGTGCCCCACCATGTCGGCGTTGGCGAAATTGACGATGACGACGTCGTAGGCGTCGCTCTCCAGCCGATTCAGTAGTTCGTCGGTAACGAGATAGGCGCTCATCTCCGGCTTCAGGTCGTAGGTGGCCACCTCCTTGGGGGAGGGGATGAGGCAGCGCTCTTCGAGGGGGAAAGGCTCCTCGATGCCGCCGTTGAAAAAGAAGGTGACATGGGCGTATTTCTCGGTCTCGGCAATCCGCAGCTGCCGGAGTCCCGCGCGGCCCAGGACGTCGCCGAGGATGTTCTTCAGCTCTTCGGGACCGAAGGCGATGGGGAGGCCGAAGGTGGCGTCATACTCGGTCATGCAGACGTATGAGGCGAGGCTGGGCCGGTTCTCGCGTCCGAAGCCGGGGCAGTCGGCGAGGGCCAGCGCCCGGGTAATCTCCCTTGCCCGGTCGGAGCGGAAGTTGAAGAAGATAAAACCGTCGCCGTCCCCAAGCTGTCCACGCGGTGCTCCGTCCTGCATGATTACGGCCGGTTCCACGAATTCGTCGGTCACGTCGGCCGCGTAACTCGCCTCGATGGCGTCGGCCGAGCTGCTTCTTCCGGTTCCTTCGCCGCGAACAATGGCGTTGTAGGCACGCTCCACCCGCTCCCAGCGGTTGTCCCGGTCCATGGCCCAGTACCGTCCCATGACCGTGGCAACGGAACCAACGCCGATGCGGGAGATTTCCGCTTCAAGCTGCGCCAGGTAGTCGATGCCGCTTTTCGGGGGAGTGTCCCGGCCGTCGAGGATGGCATGAACGAAGACGTCTCTGATTCCCTCGCGCTTTGCCAGTTCCAGCAGTGCGTAGAGGTGGGTGTTGTGGGAGTGGACCCCCCCGTCGGAGAGGAGCCCCGACAGATGGAGGTGGCCCCCGGCGGCTCTGGTCTTTGCCAGGCAATCCAGAAGGACCGGGTTGGTGAAAAAGTCGCCGTCCTGAATCGCCTTGGTTATGCGGGTGAGATCCTGGTAGACGACCCGGCCGGCTCCGATGTTCAGGTGCCCCACCTCAGAGTTCCCCATCTGACCGTCGGGAAGTCCGACTGCCATGCCGGATGTCAGCATTTCGGCGTTGGGGAAGGTGGCGAGGAGAGTGTCCAGGTTCGGGGTCCTGGCCTGGCTTACGGCGTTGTTCTCGGCGTTGGGGTTGATCCCCCAGCCGTCGAGGATCATGAGCATGAGCGGTCGGGTCATGGTTCCTCCGGAAATGTGATGGGAATATTGTCGGCTAGTGGTGATAGGGCTCGCCATTGATGATGGTGTGGGCGCGGTATAACTGCTCGAGAAGGAATACCCGCACCATCTGGTGGGTGAAGGTAAGCTGCGAGAGAGCCAGTACCTTGTCTGCCCGGGCCCGGAAGCTGTCGGCAAAGCCGTAGGCGCCGCCGATGGCGAAAACCATCTCGGGAACGGCGCTGTCACGGCTTTTTTCGATGAACGCGGCCAGTTGGGGGGATGTCATCTGGTCGCCCCGTTCATCCAGCAGAACGAGACGGGCATTCTTGGGCACCAGCTTTTCCAATCGCTCGCATTCCCTGGCCCGCATGGCTTCGGCGGCGGCTCCCTTCTCCTCCCTTGCCTCGGCGATCTCCAGGGGAGCGTAGCGCCTGATCCGGCCGGCGTACTCGTCGATGCCCCGCCGGAGCCACTCCTCCTGGGTTTTGCCGACCCAGAGGACCTTCAGCTTCATTCAGGAGTTCCTTCCTTTCCTTCCCAGAGGTAGGCGGCGGGTATTTCAACCCGGTCGGCCGAAGCCCAGAGCCCGTCCAGGTCGTAGTAGCGGCGGATCTCCTCCTGGAAGACGTGGACCAGAACATCGCCGTAATCGATGACGATCCAGTTTCCTTCCTTCAGCCCTTCCACGTCGAGTGCCTTGCCGTATTTCTTGAGTCCCTTCTTTACCGAGTCGGCAATGGCCTGTGCCTGCTTGTCGGAGCGGCCCGAAGCGAGCACGAGGTAGTCGGCGATGGATGACAGTCGGCCTATCTCCATGATCTTCACGTCGAGGGCCTTCTTGTCCAGGGCTAGACGGGCGCATTCAAGGGCCCGTTCGCGGGGAGTTAGGGTAGGTTTATCGGTCATGGGTGTAAATCCTTTGTTCAGTAATATAGTGTGCTACGGGGTCAGGCACCAGATATCTCACGGAGCGGCCCTGTCGGGCGAGGTCCCGTATCGCGCTCGATGAGATGTCCAGGGGGGTGCCTGCCAGGTGGTAGACCGAGTATCCCGAGCGGTGGGAAAGGCGTTTTTCGGCGGCATGATAGCAGAACTGGGGGGCTACCGCAACGGGGAGTGCCGCTGCCGGATCGCGAATGAGAGCCCCTGGCCTGTCGACTGCCACGATGTTGCATGTGGAAAAAATGGCTTCGTATTCATGCCATGATCCGAAGTCCATGAACGAATCGCTGCCGATGATGAAGAAAAACTCGTCGCCGGGACGCTCGCGCCGCAGTTCGCGCAGGGTGTCGATGGAGTAGGATTTTCCCGGCCGCCGCCCTTCGATGTCCGAGACGGCAAACGAGGGGTTGTCCCGGGTGGCGAGGCGGACCATCTCGCAGCGGACGGCGAAGGGAAGCTCTCCTGCCATCGGCTTGTGGGGGGGGGAGGCAGCGGGGATGAAGATGACCTGGTCCAGGGCGAACTTATCCCGCACCTCCTCCGCGATGCGGAGATGGGCATAGTGGATCGGGTTGAAGGTGCCGCCAAGAATTCCCGTTTTCATCTTTTTCCAGGTCCCCGGTTCCCGGTCCACGGTCACTGGCGTATCTGACCGTCGCCGTAGACGATGAACTTGGTGGTGGTCAGGTCCTCCAGCCCCATGGGGCCGAACGAGTGGAGCTTGGTGGTGGAGATGCCGATCTCCGCGCCGAGGCCCAGCTGGTTGCCATCGGCGAAGCGGGTGGATGCGTTCACGAGCACCGTGCTGGAATTCACTTCCCGGATGAAGCGCTGGGAATTGCGGTAGTCTCCCGTAACGATGGCTTCCGTGTGGAGTGAGCTGTAGGCGTTTATGTGGTTTATGGCCTCATCCAGTCCGTCAACCACCCGGACGGCCAGGATCAGCTCCAGGTACTCCGCCTGCCAGTCCTCCTCTGTTGCCGGTTTTGCCTGGGGGGCGAACTCGCGCACGCAGTCGTCGCCCCGTAGTTCCACCTTGAGGTCGGTCAGGGTTTGGGCAATGCGGGGGATGAAGGTCTCGGCCACGTCCTTGTGAATAAGGAGCGTCTCAAGAGCGTTGCAGACGCCGGGGCGCTGGACCTTGGCGTTCACCACGATCCGTTCGGCCATGTCGAAATCTGCCGAGGAATCCACGAAGATGTGGCAAACCCCTTTGTAGTGCTTTATCACCGGGATCTTCGAATGCTCCACCACGAAGCGGATCAGGCTTTCGCCACCCCTGGGGATGATGAGATCGATGAACTCCTCCTGCTTGAGCATCTCCAGGACCCCTTCGCGCTCCGGGAAGGGGATGACCGACAGAGCTGCTTGCGGTATGCCGGCCCGCTCCATCTCACGTCCCAGAATGCGGGCGATGGCGAGGTTCGAGTGGATCGCCTCGGAGCCGCCACGCAGAATTACGCTGTTGCCCGCCTTGAGGCAGAGGGCGGCGGCATCGGCCGTCACGTTGGGGCGCGCCTCGTAGATGATGCCGATGACCCCCAGCGGAATCCGCATCTTCCCCACCATGAGGTTGTTGGGGCGCTTCCACATCCGGGTTACCTCACCCACCGGGTCGGGGAGGTTCGCCACTTCCCGCAGGCCGTCGGCCATGGCCTTGATGCGCGCTTCATCCAGCATCAGACGGTCGAGCATGGCGCTTGAGAGCCCCTTCTTCTCCCCCGCTTCCAGGTCCTTCCGGTTCTCCTCGATCAGGTGGGGGGTGTTGTTGATGAGGGCCATGGCCATGGCCATGAGGAGGTCGTTCTTGGCCGTGGTGGGAAGCTTCGCCATGGCGATGGCGGCCTGACGGGCGTCGGCGGCGATGGTGCGGATCTGGGCAGCAATGGTCACGGAAGGTACCTCCTTGCGCGTAGTCGGCATTACAAAAGAACCAGGTTGTCCCGGTGGATGATCTCGTCCCCGTACCTGTAGCCGAGGATCGCTTCAATCTCGCTGCTGCGATGGCCGAGAATCTTCTCGATTTCGGCGTGGGAGTAGTCCGCGATTCCCCTGGCGATTTCGGCCCCGTCGGTTCCGCAGACCCGGATGCAGGCGCCACGGTCAAATTCCCCCTCCACCCTGACCACGCCCGAAGGGAGAAGGCTCTTTCCCTTCCGGGACAGGACCGTGCGGGCTCCGTCGTCCACAATGACCCGCCCGTTGGGGCGCAGGGTGTGGGCGATCCAGTGCTTGCGGCGGTTGAGGCTCTCGCGAGCGGGGAGGAAGAGAGTTCCCACTTCCCGGCCGGTGAAGGCCTCGGTCAGGATTCCCGGTACCATGCCGTTGAGCATGAGGGTCGGGACCCCGAACTGCCCGGCTTTCTTGGCCGCAGCAAGCTTGGTGGCCATGCCGCCGGTGCCTACGGCGGAGCCGCTTCCCCCCGCGGCCCGCTCCACTTCGCGGGTGATACTCCTCACCAGGGGGATCAGCTTCGCCCCGGGATTGGCCCGGGGGTCGGAATCGTAGAATCCGTCAATATCCGTGAGGATGACGAGGAGGTGGGCTTCGGCAAGGTTGGTGACCAGGGCCGAGAGGTTATCGTTGTCGCCGAACTTGATTTCATCCACCACGACGGTGTCGTTTTCGTTGATTATCGGGATGACGCCGAAGCCGAGGAGGGTGTCGATGGTTGCCCTGGCGTTCAGGAACCGCCGGCGGTTGGACAGATCGTCCCTGGTGAGGAGAATCTGGGCCACCTTGTGGCCGAACCGGCCGAAATCTTCTTCGTAGGCCCGCATGAGGTGCGATTGCCCGATGGCAGCAGCCGCCTGTTTCTGGGGGATGCTCTTGGGGCGCCCCTCGATGCCCAGCTCCTTCCGGCCGGCGGCGACGGCCCCGGACGACACGATGATGACCTCGCGCCCCTGTTGCCTCAGGGTTGCCGTTTCGGCGGCGAGGCGGGAGATCAGGGCGTGGTCGAGTCCATTCTCGTCGCCGGTGAGGACCCGGCTGCCGATCTTGATGACGATCCGTTTGACTTTTTTGAGGATGGAAGTGCGCATCGGTACCAATTTACCATTCTGTCTCGGCCGTTCCCCACAGATGCCGGGCAATCTCGTCGAGAAGGGGCGGAATCCCCTCGCCGGTGGCGGCCGAAATGGGAAATACCTTGATATCCCGCTTCTGGAACCAGGCGAGTACCGGTGGTAGGTTTTCACGGACCACCGGCAGATCTATCTTGTTGATGACGGCAATCTGCTCCTTGCCGGCCAGTTCCGGGCTGAAGAGGGCCAGCTCCCGGTTGAGGGTCTCGTATTCCCTTATGGGATCCCGGTCGGGAATCCAGGAGAGGTCAATGAGGTGCAGGAGGATGTTGGTCCTCTCCACGTGCTTCAGGAAGCGGTGCCCCAGTCCCAGTCCCTCCGATGCCCCTTCGATGATGCCGGGGATATCCGCCACCACGAAGGAGCGGTAGTTCTTGTAGGGAACCACGCCCAGGTTGGGCTTGATGGTCGTGAAGGGATAGTCGGCGATCTTGGGCCGGGCCGCGGAAACCTTGGTGATGAACGATGATTTCCCCACGTTGGGGAACCCGAGCAGCCCCACGTCGGCCATGAGTTTCAGTTCCAGCCGCAGCCAGCGCTCCTCTTCGTCCTCTCCCGGTTGGGCGAATTTGGGCGCCCGGTTGGTGGAGGTGGTGAAGCGGGCGTTTCCTTGCCCCCCGCGCCCCCCCTTGAGGAGGATGGCGGTCTGCCCCGGCTCGGTGAGGTCGATGAGGATTTCTCCCGTCTCCGCGTCTTTGATGATGGTCCCGGGGGGGACGGGGATGGTGAGGTCTTCGCCGTTGGCGCCGTGGCGGTCCTTCCCCATGCCGTTCTTCCCTTTCCCGGCTTTCAGGTGGGGACGGTAGCGGAGGTCCATGAGGGTGGAAAGGTTCGAATCGACCGTGAAGATCACGTCGCCCCCCTTGCCGCCGTCGCCGCCGTCGGGGCCGCCGAATGGGATGAATTTTTCCCGGCGGAACGAGACGCACCCTGCGCCGCCGTGTCCCGACTGGACGTGGATTTTTACTTCATCGATGAACTGCATAGGTATCTTTCAATCCTGTTTCAGAAAACAACAAGAGCCCGGAACTCGAAAGTCCCAGGCTCTTGGGTTCTTGCGACCCGCCAACAGTTAGTTTGCGGGGTAGACGGAAACTTTCTTCCGGTCGCGGCCCAACCGCTCGAACTTCACCACGCCGTCGATGAGGGCGAAAAGGGTGTAGTCCTTGCCACAGCCGACGTTGGTGCCGGGGTGGATCTGGGTGCCGCGCTGGCGGTAGATGATGTTTCCTGCCTTAACGTTCTCGCCGCCGTACTTCTTGCAGCCGAGTCGTTTTGATTCGGAATCGCGCCCGTTCCGTGTGGAGCCGACGCCTTTCTTGTGTGCCATGGTGCTAAACCTCCTGACGGCATGCCGTATCGGTAGTCAGGACTGCCGGGCCGTCGCTGCAAAATGCTGTGGTTCTGATTACCCGTTGATCTTTTCGATCTTGAGTACGGTTCTCGGTTGACGGTGCCCGCGCAGTTTCCTGCTGTTTTTGCGCCGCTTGGACTTGAAAACGAGTACTTTCTTGTCCTTGCCCTGCTCGACGATCTTGCCGACTACAGAAGCGCTGGGCACTAACGGTGTTCCGATTTTGACCGTTTCGCCGCCAACCATCAGGATGTCATTGAGTTCGACGGTATCGCCTACCGCCCCCTCAAGCTTTTCGACTTTCAGAAAGTCGCCCTCGGAAACTTTGTACTGCTTCCCTCCGGTTCTCACTACCGCGTACATGTACTTCACCACCTTTACCTATTTTTTTGAAGAGCATGGAAGGTTATCCGGAAGAGCGCAACAAGTCAAGGATTTTTTATTCCAGCCCGACCATTACGTCATCTCCGACCACCTCCACCGGGTATGTCTTGAGGGTGTACTCCGGGAACTCCTTGCAGGCGCCGGTCTTCAGGTTGAAACGGTAGCCGTGGCGCTGGCAGGATAAGTGCCCCTCCTCCTTGAGCAGCGCTCCGGAGAGTGGGGCTCCCTGGTGGGGGCACTCGGTCTCGCAGGCGTAGATGTTCCCCTTGGTCTTGACGAGGAGGATCTCCTGCCCGTTGACGGTGACGACCTTTTTGTCCCAGTCGGGGATTTCGGAAACTTTTGCGGCGAATACCATGTGTTCCTCCTTGAGAAAGATGATATCAGCTGATGGCGATCTCGAACTGCTCCTGGTGGAAGCCCGGCTTGGCCCGTACGGTGACCCGCTTCTTGAATTTCTTTTCCAGTTCCTCCAGCCCCCGGCGCTCCTCGTCGTAAAGGAGGTCGGCCACCTGGGGGTGGACGGTGAGGGTCGCCTTGGTGCCGCGGATGTCCAGCATCTCCCGGCGCAGCTCCCGGAATATCTCGTGGCAGACGGTGGTCTTGGACTTTACATACCCGCGCCCCTCGCAGTAGGGGCACGGCTCGCACATCATCCGGCCGATGCTTTCGCGCACCCGCTTGCGGGTCATCTCCACGAGACCCAGTTCCGAGATCTTCAGGATGTTGGTCTTGGACTTGTCGGCCTTCATGGCTTCTTCCAGGGCGGTGAAGACCTTCTCCCGGTTCACCTCCTTCTCCATGTCGATGAAGTCGATGATGATGATTCCGCCGATGTTGCGCAGCCTTAGCTGGTAGGCGATCTCTTTTACCGCTTCCAGGTTGGTCTTGAGGATCGTGTCCTCCAGGTTGTGCTTGCCCACGAAACGGCCGGTGTTGACATCGATGGCGGTCAGGGCCTCGGTCTGTTCGATGATGATGTAACCCCCGGACTTGAGCCAGACCTTGCGCCCCAGGGCGCGGCTGATCTCCACCTCCAGCCCGAAGTGGTCGAATATGGGCTCTTCGTCATCGTAGGGTTCCATGGAGTACTTCATCTTCGGCATGAAGGTGGAGATGAACTGGATGATCTTGTCGTGCTCGATCTTGGAATCCACCACGATGCGCGATACATCCTCGGTGAGTATATCCCGGATTACCTTCTGGGTAACGTCCAGATCGGCGTGGATGAGGGAGGGGGCATGCCCCTTCTCGTTGCGCTTCACCACTTCGTCCCAGAGCTTGGTCAGGTAATTCATGTCGGCGATGAGGTCTTCTTCGCTCTTACCCTCGGCTGCGGTCCGGACGATGAAGCCCCCATTCTGGGGTTTCATCCGCTCGACGATCTCCTTGAGCCGCTCCCGCTCGGGCTCTTCCTCGATGCGGCGGGATATCCCCACGTGGTCCACGGTGGGCATGTAGACCAGATGCCGCCCCGGCAGGGAGATGTGGGAGGTGATCCGCGCCCCCTTGGTGCCGATGGGTTCCTTGGACACCTGGACCAGGATTTCCTGGCCTTCCTGAAGAAGTTCTTCGATGGGGTGGAGGGGCTGGAGCACCTGCTCATCGCCGTCCACATCGGCGCCGTTCCGTTCCATGAAGGAGTCGAACTCCTCCATAGCGTCGAAGACGTCCGCCACGTAGAGGAATGCTGCCTTTTCCAGACCGATGTCCACGAAGGCGGCCTGCATGCCGGGGAGGACCCTGACGACTTTTCCCTTGTAGATGTTGCCGACGATGCCCTTTTCGCGGCTTCGCTCAATGTAGAGTTCGGCGATGGTGCCGTTTTCGATGAGAGCGATGCGGGTTTCGTGGGAGGAGGTGTTGATTACCAGTTCATTGGCCATTGCATGTACCCTGTATGGATGAAATCAAAGAATCTTTGAAGATAACGGCGAGCTTCTCGATGCGGGCCTCGGCCAGCTCTTCGGGGGCGAGCCCCGTAATGGCGGCAGCGTATTCGAGGGGTTTCCCCCTGCCGATGGTCAGCTCCAGCGTCGAGCCGGAGACGGTGAGTTCTGCCAGTTCCCGGCGCAGGTCGTATTCCTGGACCCGCCCCTTCTTTTCCCGGCGGAGCGGGACGCTGTCCCGTCCCAGGAATTCCCCGGCCTTTTCGGTGAGCCCAGGGGCCATCCCCTCGGGCAGGACGACCCGGTAGCGGACCTTGTCCATGAGCACCGAGAGGGATGGGGTTCCCGGCGCAATGATTACGGACTCGATGATACGCATCCCTTCGGGAAGGGCTGCGTTGAGGCGGGTTTGCACCTCTTCCGGCGAGAGGCCGGGGATCAGCTCCAGGTCGAGATATTCAGCCCACGATTCTACACCGACCGAAAGGGCCGTGGCAAACGAGAATTTAGGGTGGGGATGGAACCCCTGGGAGAAACGGATGGGGAGGCGGGCCCTTCCAACGGCCCTGGTGAACAGGCCGATCATTTCCAGGTGGCTCAGGTACCGCATGGCCCCGGTTTTGGTGTAGCGGAGCCGCATGGCCACTTTCTCTCCGGTTTCGGCTGGATGCGCCGTGGCGGCGGCCGTGCTGTCTCTCCGCCATGCCGGATCGGTGGTCCGCATGGCGATCCGGTCGAAGTCGCAGATGCCGCAGCCGGTGCAGATGCCGGAGCGGCAGTCGCCGGTAGGCTCTCCGGTCCAGGCCTTTTCCAGTTCACTGCGCAGGAAGGCCTTGGTCACGCCCAGGTCCAGGTGTTCCCAGGGAAGGGTCTCGTCGCGCTCCCGGCGGCGGTGATAGAATGCGGGGTCGATGCCGCAGGCGGCGAAAGCCCCGTGCCATGCGGCGCTGTTCAGCCGGTCGCCCCAGCCGTCGAAGCGGCATCCCGATTCCCACGCCTTTGCCAGTACTGCTCCCAGGCGCCGGTCTCCCCGGGCGAAGACCCCTTCCATGAAGGAGAGGGGAGCGTCGTGCCACTTTAGGCCCATCTTGCGCTTCTTGAGTTCGTCACGGAGAAACCGCTGCTTGGCAATTGTCTCTTCCGTGGTGATCTGCGGTTCCCACTGGAATGGTGTGTGGGGCTTGGGGACGAAGGTGGAGACCGAAACGTTCACCTCGCCGCCGCCGGCCCGCCTCGCCTCCAGCTTCACCTTGCGTGCCAGGTCGGCGATGCCGAGGAGGTCCTCTTCGGTTTCGCCTGGGAGGCCGATCATGAAGTAGAGCTTGATGACCCGCCAGCCGTTGGAGTAAGCCTCAAAGGCGTTTCGCAGGAGGTCTTCCTCCGAGATCCCCTTGTTGATGATCTGCCGCAGTCGCTCGCTCCCCGCCTCGGGGGCCAGGGTAAAGCCGGTCTTGCGGACCTTGCGGATTTCTTCCACCAGTTCCTGGCTGAGGCTTCCGACCCGCAGCGACGGTAGCGCCACGGCGATCCTCTCCTGGGCGTAGCGGAGCATCAGTTCCCGCAGAAGCGGCGTGAGGCAGCCGTAGTCGCCGGTGGAAAGGGAGAGGAGCGATACCTCGTCGTAGCCGGTGTTCCGCAGGGTCTCCTCCACGAGGCGCAGGATCGTCTCCGGCGAACGCTCCCGCACCGGTCGGTAGAGGTATCCCGCCTGGCAGAAACGGCACCCCCGGGTGCAGCCCCGGCCGATTTCGATGCTCACCCGGTCGTGGATCGTCTTGAGAAAGGGGACCACCGGCGCCGTGGGGTAGGGGGCCGTGTCGAGATTGGCAAGAAAGCGCCGCCGTATCCGGTCGTATCCGGGGCGCAGGGGGATGATGGCGTCGATGGTGCCGTCTTCGTGGTAGCGGGTTGCGAAGAATGAAGGGACGTAGACCCCGGTGATGCCGGCAAGGCGCTCCAGGAGCCACTGTTTCGATTCGCCGCGCTCCTTCCGCTCCCGGCAGGCCGCGGCGATTTCCATGATCGCCTCTTCGCCGTCCCCCAGGAGTACGGCGTCGAGAAAGTCGGCCAGGGGTTCGGGGTTGCAGGCGCAGGGGCCCCCGGCGATCACGAGGGGGAATTCCTCCCCCCGCTCCGCAGCCCGGAATGGGATGCCGGCCAGGTCGAGCATGGTGAGGATATTGGTGTAGGAAAGCTCGTACTGGAGGGTGAAGCCGATGATGTCGGCTTTGGTCAGGGGAGTCTGGCTCTCCAGGGTGGCGAGGGGTTCGCCGAGGCTTCGCAGCTGGGCTTCCCGGTCGGGCCAGGGGGTGTAGACCCGTTCCGCGGCGATGCCTTCTTCCCGGTTCAGGATGTCGTAGAGGATCTGGAGCCCCAGGTGGCTCATGCCCACTTCATAGACATCGGGGAAGGCGAGAACAAAGCGCAATTCGGCCTCTTTTTTCGGGCTGGAGCCGATTTCATCCCCTGTGTATCGAACGGGTTTTTCAACGGCAAGAAGGCTGTTGTGTGACACCGGTGTTTCTCCATAGAAAGTCTGGCAGACTGGTTGTATAGGAAGTTAAATGTTTAAATTTAATGAAAAAGTCGGTTTTTGGCAAGGTAAAAGACCTGTTACGAAGTAGCAGCAACCATTTAACCCTAAGCGGGAATGCCTTATATGGGGTATCGTGGGGATGATATGGGGCTGCAACTGAAAGCTTTTGCCAGCGTCTCTTGATAGGGTGATGGATAAAATATCAAATGTTACAGTAATTTACAAAAAAGCATCGCCGTGGCACGATCCCTGCTCTAAAGAGCTTACAAACTATCCTTTGGAGGTATTGAAATGAAAAAAGTAGTTTCCTCGATCGTTGCTTCTCTCGTCGCCGTTGCTTTCGCCGCCACCGTTTTCGCCGCACCGAAGAAAGAAGCTGTTGCCCCGGCTGCCCCGGCTGTTGCTGCTGCCCCGGCTACACCGGCATCTGAAGTGAAGAAAGAAGAAAAGAAAACCGTCAAGAAAGTCAAAAAGAACAAGAAGGCCCAAAAAGCCCAAAAAGCCGTGAAGAAGGAAGCTGTTCCCGCTACTCCGGCTACCCCTGCTACTCCTGCTGCCAAGTAATTATTCATTTGACGAAACAAAAAGCCGCATCTATCGGATGCGGCTTTTTTTGTGTCTCGACTGCCCGGCAGATATGAGCCGCAGCTATTCTTTCTCCCAGACGTAGGGCGGGTCAACGTAAGGGTCAAAGAAGCCGGGCCATGCCACGAAAAAGGTGGCGGCCTCTCCCACCCCGGCCAGCGTCCTTACTATGGTCATTCCCACTCCCTTAAGGGGGCCGATAAGCACCCCTTTTGCCGGCCCGTCCTCCTGCCACGTCACGTAAACCTGCTTGGGCAGTTCGAGCCATCCGGTCGCCGTATTGGCAACTCCCCGGGCGAACTTGTTGGCCATGCCGTCTACCACTTCCTGGGCCGATGAGTCGTCAATGGAGGCTGTTGTCGAGGCGTTGGCCTGCCGGTGCAAACCGCAGAAGAGGAGAACGGCGCAGGTCGTTACGGCGCAGAGTCGAACAGCTTTTTTCATTGGTCCGCTCTCTGGCCGGTAGCCGCTGCTTCTCCAGTGTTCACTCCGTTCGCGCGCTGGGGGGGCTCCCATCCCTTCCATACGAAGTCAGGCTCGATCATGGGGTCGTAGTATCCCGGTTGAGGAACCAGGAAGAAAGCTGTCTCAGTTGCGCCGATGAACGCACGGTAGAGCGTCATGCCGATTCCCTTGAGGGGGCCGATGGCATAACCGACCGCGCCACGGTCGCGGACGGTGATGTAAGACTGCTTGGGAAGTTCAACAATGGCAGTGGCAATGTTTGTTACACCGCGGCCCAGTTTGAAGGCCATCTTTTCCACTACGAATTCGGGATTCGGTTCGTCCTGGGCAAAGACGGGGGTGGAGCAGGAAAGAGCAACCGCGAGGGCAAGAAACCATGCGAAAGAACGCATATATTCTCCTTTTGCCGGCGAATTTTAAGCCTTTTAACCCTTGTAACATACTTGCCGACGGGTGGCAAGCCGCCTCTAATCAAAGAGTGTGCGCTCCCGGGGGAGAAAGGGAGCGAGCCTTTTCACCAGTTGGTCGAGTTTATCCAGGTAGAATTCCGTATTTTCATCGGGATGGTCAGGGTCGTACATGGATACCGGCTTGCAGTTTTCGTAAACGGTCACTCCCTTTCCGTGGCCGCTGACATAGTAGCTTATCTGGTCGCCGGCCCGGAAGGTGCGTCCGGAGCGCAGGGCAATCTCGAAGGCGGCCGAGGGGTTGCGTTTCCCCTGGCGGACCTTGAGCAGATAGGTGGCCGGGGCTTCCCGGAGAGTTTCCGTCCGGGCGAGGTCTTCGATGGGGATGCGATGCTCCTGCAGAAGCCTGGTGCAGTCACCGCGCAGGAGCTGGATTTTTTCTCCTTCACCGGTCAGCAGGAGCCGAATCGCTTCACTTGTGAAGTTCCGCAGGTAGCGCTCTATTCCCCGTGAGCGGAGGGCGCTTCCCCTGACGGTAATCCTCCCCTCGTAGTCCAGGAGGGCGTAGTTCTTCATCTTGTAGGAGAATATGGCGCGGTACCTTCCATCCATCTCCAGGGCTATCCCATCGGGAAGGAAGGAGGACAGCTCTTGCACCACGGCCTCCTGCTGTTCGCGGGTTTCCGTTCCCGGAGGCGGTATGAAATAGATGCCGTCGGTATCAACCTCCACGGGCCGGGCCCCCGTACGGCGGAGCCGGTCGATGGTGGCCTGGATCAGTTCCCGTCCTTTGCGGGCCACCTCAGCGGCTGTTTCCACGTCGGAAAAGGTGTGGATGGTGGTGCCCAGATAGCCGTAGAAGGAGTTGATCAGCACCTTGAAGGTCTGCTGGAGAGCGTTGAAATAATCCCTCTGGTGGGGATCTGCGGCTGCTCGCGCGCGTTCCTTTGCGGCGAGGCGGAACTCCCGCAGTTGCGCCAGAAGCGGAAGGAACAGTCCCTGGTGCTCCCGGCGGGGTGCAAGGCCATAAACGAGCATGATGGAGGGGTATAGAGAAGCCACGTCGCAGTGGACAACGGGGCCGAGGACCCCGGTTTCGAAGACGTCGGCATATCCTCCCTCGAAGGTTCCGCCGGCCTCGGCAGGACCGGGGATTGCGGCACCCCGCCGCAGGTATTCCCGCAGGAAGAGGGCGTTGATCCGGGTCGCGTTTCCCCGGATGATGCAGATCTGGTAGGAGTACGGGAAAATGCGCGCCTGGAGAAACCAGGGGTATGAAAGAAGCCGCGACAGGGCCAGGGTCTCCCGCACGTCGTCCAGATTGTAGCGCCGGAGGGCCTGCGGCTCGGTGCGAAAGGCTTCGTCCATTGCCTTGCGGTCCAGGTAGACCCGGCCGGGGGCGGCGAGGCCGAAATGGATGGCCGCCGGTTTGAGGCCGTAGCTCTCAAGCTCGCGGCTGGAAACGTCGTAGATTTGCAGCAGAAAGTATGTGTCGATGACGGAACGGCCGTAGATGTCCCAGCGGGGATAATCGATGATTCGCTCCGCCACGGTGAACCGTGACGGGTGGACCCTGGGCTCGCTTCCGTCGCGCCCCCAGCGGAGCCTCACCCCGTGGCGGTCCGCCCGGGCATGGATGTATTCGAGGTCGAAACGAAAGATGTTATGTCCCTCGATGACGTCCGGGTCCCGCTCCCGGATGATGGCGGTGAGCCGTTCCAGCATCTCCTTCTCGGACATTTCGTGGGCCGACAGGTATTCCTCGTACCCCCCCTCTTCCATGACGGCGATGGAGAGAATGCGATCCTCCTCCCGCGCCGGGTTGGAGAACTCGAATCCCTCAGCACAGGCGGTTTCGATGTCCAGGGCGAGGCGGCGGAGCGTGTCGAACCCGATTCCCTTGAAGAACGTTGTGCCGGAAAGGAGCAAGTGCTGGTGTACCGGATCGGAGAGGAAAAGGTACGGTGCTGCCGGGGCGGAAGGGGTGTGCCCGGTCTCTTTCGCCAGGAAATCCCTGGCGGCTATGCACTCTGACCAATCGGCGAAGAGGGCCAGGTGGCGGAATGTGCCGGGGCCCGAAAGGGGGGTGATGGAGACGGCGTGCCGGAAGCCGTCCAGAAACGCGGGGTCTTCCAGGAGGATGAAGGGACGGAAGGGGACGTCCCGGAAGATAACGCCATCATCGGTGCGGATGAACAGGCGCACGAAGCGCCCCGCCAGTTCGGCGGCAACTATCCCTTCCGTGGGGTCGGCTCCTGAGAGAAGGGGGGTGTCGGTGATGCTGAGATCGACCATGGTGGCCTCGGGAAGACGAAAAAGGCACAGTCCCGGGACCGTGCCTTTCAGTTACGCCGGCGGGCAGCGGTTACCCGGCGGCATGCTTGGCCAGGTAATCGGCAACGCCTGAGGCTGTCGGCTTCATGGCCTCGTCACCCTCTTTCCAGTTGGCGGGGCAGACCTGATCGCCGTGGGTTTCCACGAACTGCAGGGCGTCCAGCATCCGCAGGGCCTCATCTACGCTGCGCCCCAGGGGGAGGTCGTTGATGACGGCATGGCGAACGACACCCTTGGTATCGATGAGGAACAGACCCCTGAGGGCTACGCCCCCGTTCTCAAAAAGGACGCCGTACTGGGTGGCGATCTCCTTCTTGAGGTCTGAAACCAGCGGGTACTGGATATCGCCGATGCCGCCGTCCTCCAACTTGGTGTTCTTCCAAGCCAGGTGGGTGAACTTGGAGTCGACGGAAACGCCGATCACCTCGCAGTTTTTTGCCTTGAACTGATCCAGCTTCTTGTTGAAGGCCAGAATTTCCGAAGGGCAGACGAAGGTGAAATCCAGGGGGTAGAAGAACAGGATCACGTATTTTCCGCGAAAGCTCGACAATTTGACGGTTGCAAAGGTGTTGTCGGGCAGAACCGCGTCGGCGGTGAATTCAGGGGCTTCCTTGGTTACGAGGGTACACATGCACATGGTATGGGTTCTCCTTTCGTGCGGCGGATGTGATTGCATTGACAGTGAAAGAGATACCAGCCAACGTGACCCTTGTCAATGGAAAAAAGATAAAAAGAATCCTATTTATCTCGAAGGGTGAATTTTACCCCTTTATCTCCCCTTGGATACCAATGACGACCTCCCGGAAGGGGATTTCCTTTCCGCTGGCGGCCAGGGCCTGGCGGGCCGCCATGACGATACCGCCGCAACAGGGGACTTCCATCCTCAGAACGGTGATGCTCTTGATGGAGGAGGAGCGGAAGATCTCGGTGAGCTTCTGGAGATAGGCGTTGTTGTCGTCCAGCTTGGGGCAGCCGATGACCAGTGCCTTCCCCTCCAGGAACTCCCGGTGGAAGTCGCCGTGGGCGAAGGCGACGCAATCGGCGGCGATGAGAAGGTCGGCGTCCTGGAAGTAGGGGGCCGTGGTCGGCACCAGGTGGAGCTGGACGGGCCACTGGCGGAGCCTGCTGGCAATTTTCCCCCCCGCGGGCTGCTCTTCGGCCGGTTGGGCCGGAGCGAAGGTCATGGCCCTGGAGCCGGGGCAGCCGCCGCCGGCATGGTGCCCATGGTGCCGGGGAGCCGGAGGCTCGTGGTGGGTCGGTTCGCGGCCGGTGTTCTTCAGGTGTACCTCCACGGCCGCCTCGTCGAAATCGTCCGCCTCCCGCTCGATAATCCTGATTGCATCCTGGGGACAGTCGCCGAGGCAGGCTCCGAGACCATCGCAGAGGTTGTCGGCGGACAGAACCGCCTTGCCGTTCACGATTTTTATGGCCCCCTCGGCGCAGGCGGGGACGCAGAGGCCGCAGCCGTTGCACTTCTCTTCATCGATGCTGACGATTTTTCGAATCATGGTTGAGTTCTCCTTTTTTATTGATTAGTTGCGTTTATTTAGCAAAATAGTGCCAAAGATAATCGAGCCGTCCCCGCAGGATCATTCTCCGCCCCGAGAAGGCCATGACCTCCCGGATTTTCGCCCGGTACTCCTTGCTGTAGCAGTGGACGCGGCAGTGTTTGCATGATGGCTTCGGGTCCAGGGGGCATTTGCGGCGCTTCTGGATGCCGTGGGCCAGGAGCCCGGCGCAATCGGGGCAGAGATCCACGCCGTTGGGGTAGCGGTGCCGCAGTTCCGGCGGCGGATCGAAGGGAGCCCGCACTGCCCGGTCGTGACGGGCGTGGCAGTACACCCGGACAAAGTCGGTGAGAATCCGCAGGTCATGTTGCTGTTTTTTTGTGAGCGTTTCCATGGGGGCATAATAGGACAGTGTCGCGGAGTTTGTCATGACCCATGTCAAAAAAACCCGTTTTCACCGGGAGCATTCCAGGGGAGTGTCTTTGCGTTTCAGCATGTTCTGTGCTATGAAATCCCAATGAAAAGCGAACCAGTCATCATCCCCCGGCAAGATCATCCCATCTCACGCTCCCAAGTCAGCCCCAACGCCCTCCGGGTCCTCTACCGCCTCAAGGACAACGGCTACATCGCCTACCTCGTGGGGGGATGCGTCCGGGATCTCCTCCTGGGGCGCGAACCCAAGGATTTCGACGTGGCCACCGATGCCACCCCCAACCAGGTGAAACGGCTTTTTCGCAACTGCCGCCTGGTGGGGCGCCGTTTCCGGCTTGCCCACATCCATTATCAGGACGAGATTATCGAGGTGGCCACGTTCCGCGCGCAGGCACCGGAAGTGCCGGTGGAGGCCGAAACTGCTCCGTCGGTTCCGGAGGCGGAGGTGGGGGGAAGGGAACATTCTCGCCTCGTGCGGCATGCGGTAAGCGACGACGGCATGGTGCTGCGTGACAACGTCTTCGGAACGCCGGAGGAGGATGCTCTGCGGCGGGATTTTACGGTGAATGCCCTGGCGTACAATATCGCCGATTTTTCCATTATCGACTACGCTAACGGCATGGAGGACCTGCGCCGGGGGGTGATTCGAACCATCGGCGACCCGGTTGTCCGTTTCACGGAAGACCCGGTCCGGATGATCCGGGCGGTGCGCTTTGCCGCCATTCTGGGCTTTGCCGTGGAGGAGGCTACCCGGCGGGCGGTTCTGGAGCTGGCGCCCACAATTACCCGCGCCACCGCCCCACGCCTCTACGAAGAGATGCTGAAGCTGTTCCTCTCGGGGGCCGGGGAGCGGGTCTACCAAATCCTGCGCCAGGCCGGGCTCTTTGCCCATCTTTTTCCCCGGTTCAACGGCTGGCTTGACCGGGAGAGCGACGGTTTTCCCCATTTGCGCATAAGCAAGGCTCTGGAGTGGGTGGACGGCCAGATGGGGAGCGGCGAGCCGGTTTCGCCGCCGCTTCTTCTGGCCTTGATGTTCGGCGAGTATGTGGAGGAGAAGGCCGGGGAACTGATTTCGGCCGGGATGCCGGTTCCGGATGCGGTCAGCGGCGCCATGGCCGGTTTTCTCGGCGAGCAGGCACCGATTATCGCCATCCCCCATCGGATTGCCCTCGCCGTGCGGGAAATTCTGCTGCTCCAGCACCGCCTGGCAAAGATACCGGGGAAGCGCCCCCAGGGGGTCCTTGCCCGCTCATGCTTTGCCGAGGCCCTGGCTTATCTCCGCTGCCGGTGCGCGGTGACGGGGGAGGGGGAGAAGACCCTCGCCTGGTGGGAGCGCTACAGCCGCGACAACACCATGCCGCCGGTGGAGCCGGGAGTCGGCGAAAGCGAAGGAAAAGCCCCGAAACGCCGCCGGCGCCGGAGTAGAAGACGCAAGCCCGCTGCCTCCTGAAGACTGCCGGCTTTGCCGGTTATTGCCCCGTTTCATTCGTTGCGATGCGCCCCATAAAGCCATTCTCACCGCCGGTAGGCGAATACCCGCTCAATGAAATTCTCCATTAGCGCCCGGTCGTGGAGTTGTTCCGCTTCTGCCACCGGAAGGTTCGGGAAACGTTCCGTCACCGCGTTGGAAAAGAGTCCCCGCCCCACCATGTCCGGCATGCCCATGAGGTATACCGGCACGTCGTTAAGCCCCGAGCTTGGCGAGTTCTTTTTGAATACGAAACCGCTGATATTTTCCAGTTCCAGTGCAGCGACTTCGTGCTCACACCATGCGAGCATGCGGTCGGTGTGGTCGATGCGTGTTGTGATGGTGACCAGCCTGAGGGAGCCGCCGTCGAGTTCCAGCCGCATGGCCTCCCGGGGGACCGGCAGGCCGCATCCCACCTCGGGGCAGACCGGAGCGAGCCGGAAGAGCCGGCCCAGGGTGTCGGTAACGTAGCGGTCGTGCTTGTGGCGGCCGTCGTAGCGTACTTTTTCGCCCATAAGGCAGGCGCTGATTCCAATCGTAACGGGTAATGGGGTTGGCATGGTCATGGATTTGGCATATCCTTTATGAAAAAAATATTCATGAATTTTGTCAATGATCCGATTGGTAACAGTATGAAAGCAAAAGTTGCCATGAAGGGTAAAATATTAATTAACAACTGTCGCGGCTCATGGCGGCTTCGGGCTTGAAAGCATTTGGCCGGCTGGTATAATTGTGCCGTCTGTTGCATGTAAATCAACCCCTTCGGGAGCTCTTTAGTGGATTGGGTCTGTTGCTGGCACAGGGAGGTGGTTGAACCGGGCGGTTGTCCCAACATCGGTGAGGGGGAGGAGGTTCTTTATACCTCCTACCAGCGGCGGGTCATTGAAAAATGCATTGACTGCCCCAATTTCCGCGCCGATCTCCAGAAGTTGGGGGAGGAGGGATCTCCGCTGGGGAAAGTGGTCCCGTTTCTCGTGGGCGAGATCATGGAGCAGCGGGGAAAGCTGCAATCGATGGTCGGGTTCCTCGATAGCCGGGAGCGGGAGATCAAGTTCCTTCACGAGATCAGTCTCGTCCTTCAGACCTCCGTCGACCTGGATGAAGTCCTTTCGGTGGTTATGACCGCCATCACGGCCGGCAAGGGGTTCGGTATGAACCGGGCCTTCCTGCTGCTGGCCGACAAGGAGCGCAGGCTTCTGCGGGGATACCTGGGGGTGGGACCGCAGAATTTCGGCGAGGCGTGGGGGATCTGGGAGGATATCCAACGGGACGACTTCACCCTCAAGGAGATGGCGCGGGACTTCTACAAGACCAAACTCACGTCGGAAAAACAGAAGTTCCATGACATCCTTGAGCGGATGACCATCCCGCTGGCGGACCAGAATAATATCCTTGTCCGGGCGCTGCGGGAGAAGAGGCCGATCCTGGTGGAGGACGCCTTCCACAGCCCGGACTGTGACCCCTCGCTGGTGCAGGCCCTGGGGGTGGACACGTTCCTGATTACCCCCCTCATCTCCCGCAATCGGCGGATCGGGGTCATTATCTCCGATAACTGCATCACCCACAAAAGGATTACCCCCCAGGACGTGCAGTCCCTGGAGACCTTTGCCTTTTCGGTGGCTTTCGCCATCGAACGGGCTTCACTCTATGAGCGGCTCCAGGAGGAACTCCTCAAGGTGACGGCCGCCAATGTGAAGCTGAAGGAGCAGCAGGAGCTGATCGTCAAAATGGAGCGGATGGCGCTTGTGGGAAAGATTACCTCCAGCATCGCCCATTCCATCCGCAATCCTCTCATGATAATCGGAGGTTTTTCCCGCTCGCTCCTTAAGGGGGCCGCCGAGGATGACCCCAAGCGAGAGTATCTGGAGTCCATCGGACAGCAGGCGCGCCAGTTGGAGGAGGTTCTGGAGGATATCCTCAACTATTCCGATTCCCTGTACCCGACCCTGGATATCTGGGACGTGAACCAGCTTTTGAGCTCTGTATGCCGCGAGCTCGATGGACAGCTCCAGGAGCGGCGCGTGGCTTGTCGGCTTCGGCTTGATGCCCATCTGCCGCCGGCGCGCATCGACTACAAGCAAGTGGCAAACTGCGTAAGGACGATTATTTCCACGGTTGTGGAAGGAATGGCGGAGGGGGGCGATGTCAGAGTCGAAACCCGTCGCGAAAACGGCTGGATTGTCGTGGAGGTAAGAGGGAGCGGGGCAAGTCTCCCTGTGGAAGATATCGAAGCCATGACGACCCCCTTTTCCTCCACCGAGGAACTTGGATCAGGGCTTGGCGTGGCGATTTGCAAGACGGTTATGGAAAGACACGGCAATATTCTGGAAATTGATACTCCGGACGGGAATGAAACCCGCTACCTTATAAAACTGCCTGAAAACAAGGAGGATGCATAACATGGCTCGACTGCTGGTGGTTGACGACGAAAGCAGCATCAGACTGCTCTATTCACAGGAACTGGCTGACGAAGGGCATGATGTTACGACTGCCGCCAATATCTCGGAGGCGGTGGATCAGATAAAGGAAAACGAATTCGACCTGATCGTCCTCGACATAAAGCTCAAGAACGAGAGCGGCCTGGAGCTTCTCCAGAAGGTGGTAAAGGAGCGGCACAACCTGCCGGTCATCCTTTGCACCGCCTTCTCCTGCTTCAAGGACGACTTCTCCGCCTGGCTCGCCGACGGCTATGTGGTGAAGTCCAGCGACCTCACGGAGCTGAAGGAAGAGGTCAAGCGGGTACTGGCGAAGAAAGGCAAGTGAGGTGGCGAGATGGCGCGGTAGCGAGGTGGGAAAACTGTTAACTATCCCGCTACCTTGTTATCTCGCTCGAATCTACATAAAGAGGAGCATCCGATTATGAAAGCAGTCATTATGGCCGGCGGGTTCGGGACCCGCATCCAGCCACTTACGAGCAGCATCCCGAAACCGATGATCCCGCTGCTGAACCGCCCCATCATGCTTCACATCGTGGAACTGTTGAAAAAATATGAGATAACCGACCTGGTAATGCTCCTCTACCACCAGCCGGCGGTCATCAAGAATTTCTTCCGTGACGGCACCGACTTCGGCGTCAAGATCACCTACGTGACCCCCCTCCAGGACATGGGTACCGCCGGCGCGGTCAAGTGCGCCGAGAAGTTTCTGGACGAGCGGTTCCTCGTCATCAGCGGCGACCTCCTCACCGACTTCAATCTCCAGAAGATCATCGACTCCCACGAGAGCAACAATGCCCTGGCCACCATTACCCTCACCTCGGTGAAGGATCCGCTCCAGTTCGGGGTCGTTATCACCGACAAGGAAAAGCGGATCACCCAGTTTCTGGAGAAGCCGGGGTGGGGAGAGGTGATCTCGGACACCATCAACACCGGCATCTATGTCTTCGAGCCGGAAATTTTCGACCATATCCCCGGTGAGGAGAACTACGACTTCTCCCAGGACCTCTTCCCGAAGCTCCTGGAGCAGCAGAAGCCCCTCTTCGGCTACACCGCCAAGGGGTACTGGCGCGACATCGGCAACACCGACTCCTATCGTGAGGCCCACCACGACATCTTCAAGGGGAAGGTGAACGTGAAGATCGACGAGGCCAAGCAGGATCTGGTGGGGAAGGATCTGCGGCTGGGAAGCGACGTGAACCTGGACGAGCATATCACCCTGGAGGGGACGGTGATCGTGGGGGACAACTCCCAGGTCTTCGAGAGCGCCCACATCAAGGATTCGGTCATCGGCCGCAACTGCACCATTGATCCGGGCGTTCGCCTGAATCGCTGCGTCATCTGGGACAATGTCTACGTGAAGAAGGGGGCCAAACTCCATGACAGCGTCCTCTGCAGCAACGTGCGGGTGGGGCACGGGGTCGTCATGGAGGAGGGAGTCATCGTGGCCGATGACACTTCCATCGGCGAAGAGGCCTACATCAAGCGGGATGTGAAGATCTGGCCCCGCAAGGTGATCGAGGCGGGGGCTACCGTTACCGGCAACCTCATCTGGGGCGAGAAGTGGAAGAAGTCTCTCTTCGAGGGAGCCATGGTCAAGGGCCTTACCAACATGGAACTCACCCCGGAGTTCGTGGCCAAGCTGGGGTGCGCCTATGGCACCACGCTCCCCAAGGGGAGTCATATCATATCGGCCCGCGATGCCTACCGCTCCTGCCGGATGCTCAAGCGAAGCTTCATCGGCGGCCTCCTTTCCGCCGGGGTCAACGTGCGGGACCTGACCATGGTGCCGATGCCGGTCCTGCGCTACAAGCTCCGCTCCTTCGGCGAGGTGGGGGGGGTCTACTTCCGCCAGGCCATTGACGATCCCGCATCCACGGAGATCGTATTCCTGGACGGCGAAGGCCTCGACTTCTCCAGTTCCATGGGAAAAAACGTGGAGAGGATTTTCTTCAAGGAGAACTTCCGCCGGGCCCACCACACGGAGCCGGGCGCCCTGTCCGAGATTCCTCTGCAGGTGATGGATTTCTACCGTGAAGGGTTCCTCCATGCCATCGGCAAGTCGCCGCTGCAGAAGAAGCAGTTCAAGGTGGTAATCGATTTCAACCATTCCTCGGCCAGTCAGATCCTTCCGGGCATACTTACCCAGATGGGGTGCGAGGTCATAAGCCTCAATGCCTACGTGGACGAGGAGCGGGGGATCCAGGCGGTGGCTGAGCGTCAGGAGGGCCTCGGACAGCTCTCCAAGATCGTTGCCACCCTGGAGGCCCATGCCGGGTTTTGGCTCGATCCCACCACTGAAGGGGTTATCGTGGTGGATGAGACCGGAAAGGTCTATGAAGGGGCTGAGCTGCTGCCGCTCATGACCGGACTGGCCCTTCGCTCCGGCGAAAAGGGGCTGTTCGTGGTGCCGGTTTCGGCTCCTTCGGCCATCGAGCGGATGGTTCAGGAGCGGGGAGGGACTGTGATCCGCACCAAGAGCGCCGACCGGGCCATGATCGAAGCCACCATTTCTTCCGAGGTGGTCCTTGCCGGCACCATGGACGGCCGCTTCGCCTTCCCTAAATTCCAGTCCGCCTTCGACGGCATGTTCGCCATCGCCAAGACCATCGAAATGGTGGTCAAGGGGGGGCTGTCCATTTCAAAGGTGGCGGCCGAGATCCCCCAGCGGGCCTTCCTTCAGACCAGGGTTCCCTGCGTCTGGGACATGAAGGGTGGAATCATGCGGAAGATGAGCGAGGACAGCCTCGACAAGGAGGCGAGCTTCATCGACGGGATCAAGGTCCACTTCGGCGAGGACTGGGCCCTGGTTCTCCCCGACCAGTACCTCCCCTACGCCCACATCGTGGCCGAGGCCCGGGATGCCAAGACGGCCCAGAAGCTCCTCGATGAGTACAGGAAAAAGGTCGAGGGGTGGAAACGGGAACTGCAGTGAGCGCACCCCTTTCGGTCATATTCGTGTGGCACATGCACCAGCCGTACTACAAGGATCCGGTGAAGGGTGAGTACGCCCTTCCCTGGACCTACCTCCATGCGGTGAAGGACTACTACGACATGGCGGCCATCGTGGACGATACCCCCGGAGCCCGGGCGGTTTTCAATCTGGTGCCGTCGCTTCTGGACCAGATCCTCGACTATGCCGCCGGCACGGCTGTGGACCCGTGGCTTATCAGGGGGCGGATGGCCCCGGCAGACATGGCCGAGGAAGACCGGATCTTCCTGCTGGAAAATTTCTTCTCGGCCAACCGCCAGCGGCTCATCGAGCCGAACCGCCGCTACCTGGAGCTTCTCCACCTGGCCGGTGACGGAACCAGGATAAAGAGCCGGGAACGGCACCGCCACTTCAGCGATCAGGATCTCCGGGACCTTCAGGTCTGGTTTTTCCTGGCCTGGACCGGGGAGGCGGCCCGCCGCCGCTATCCCGAACTGAAAGAGCTGGTGAAAAAGGGGCGCCACTTCACCGAAGAGGACAAGGCGCTCCTTTTCGCCCGGCATGCCGACATCCTGAACGGGATCATCCCCCTCTACAAAAAACTCCATGACGAGGGAAAGGCGGAGCTGGCCGTCTCCCCCTACTATCACCCGATACTTCCCCTCCTTTGTGACATGAAGGCCGCCGGAACCGCCATGCCGCGGGTGAACCTGCCGGCAACCCGCTTCCGCCATCCGGAGGACGCCCGCAGCCAGGTGAGCCGGGGGATTGCCCGGTTCCAGGAAGTGTTCGGTTTCACTCCTTCCGGCATGTGGCCGTCGGAGGGTTCGGTGAGTGACGAGGCCCTCGCCATCATCGCCGGCTGCGGCATCAAGTGGATTGCCACCGACGAGGAGATTCTCGCCAGGACCCTTCCCGGCGGGCTCGGTTCCGGCCGGGAGGCACTCTACCACTCCTACACGTTCCGGCATGGCGCCCGGGAGCTGAAGGCTTTTTTCCGGGATCACCTCCTCTCGGACCTGATCGGTTTCACCTACTCATCATGGGAGCCTCAGCGGGCCGTGGAGGACTTTGTGGGAAGGCTCGGGGAAATCCGGGAGCGAACTCCCGGAGCCAGGGTGGTGCCGGTGATTCTGGACGGCGAGAATGCCTGGGAGTACTACCCGGACAACGGTTACGATTTTCTCCGGGGGCTTTACGGGGCCACCGCCGCCGCGCCGGGGGTTTCATGCGTAACCTGCTCGGAGTTTCTCGCCCGTGAGCCGGAGCGGCGGGTCATCGAGCATATCCATCCCGGCTCCTGGATCAATGCCGATTATGGCATTTGGGTCGGTCACCCTGAAGAGAACCAGGGGTGGGATTATCTGGAGCGGGCGCGGGAGGCTGCAATTACCGCAAGCCCGCTGGTGGCCGATCTCATGGCCGTGGGGGGGGCGTGGGAAGGGGAGGGCACCGCTGAAGAGCGGACGGCCCGTCTCGTTTGCACGTCCCTCTATGCCGCCGAGGGGAGCGACTGGTTCTGGTGGTATGGGGACGATCACTTTTCATCCCATAGCGACCGCTTCGACCGGTTGTTCCGCAAGCATCTCATGAATTGCTACCGACTGCTCGGCCTTGATGTCCCCCGGGAGCTGTACGAGCCCATCAAGAAGCTTACTCCGGCGGGGCTCGTGCGGGAGCCCGCCGCTCTCATCACCCCGGTCGTCAACGGCCTGGTGGACGACTATTTCGAGTGGCTTGCGGCCGGCCTTGTGGACCTCACCAAACAGGCATCGGCCATGCACGCCGCCGAGAGCGTTCTCCAGTCGCTCTTTTACGGCTTCGACCGGGAGAATCTTTACTTGCGCCTCGACAGCCCCTCGCCGGTTGCCGCGACCCTCCTGGATGGGGACTCGCTGCATCTCCATCTCGTCACCGAGAAGGAATACCGGCTTGATATGATACCTTCCGCCACCGACGGCGAGCTGATGGTTAAGGGGGCCAAAGGGTGGAAGAGCGGTAAAGTCCGTTGTTGCTGGGCAATGGATCGGGTGTGCGAGGTATCGGTTCCCCTGGCTCCCCTGAAGCTTGCACCGAAGGGAAAGCTCTTCGTCACGGTTACCCTTACGCGCGGGGGTGAGGAGTTCGGCCGCTGGCCTGCCGATTCGCCCCTGACCCTGATCTACGCGGGGGCGGAGCTGGATGTCGAAAACTGGTTGATATGACACTGGAGGAACAATGTCAGAACTGAGATGGGATCCCCTCAAGCAGCACTGGGTGATTATCGCCACCGACAGGGGGAGGCGTCCGCGGGATTTTCTCGTGGAGCCGGAACCCTCCGAGATAACCAGTTGCCCTTTCTGTTACGGCAACGAAGACAAAACACCCGGCGAGGTGTTCGCGCTCCGGTCCTCTGGAGCGGCGAACTCAACCGGCTGGAAGGTGCGGGTCATCCCGAACCGGTTTCCCGTCCTCCGGATCGAGGGTGAGCTCAACAGCCGTGCCTACGGCATCTATGACGTCATGAACGGCATCGGCGCCCATGAGGTCATCATCGAGACTCCGGACCACAACCGGGGGCTGGCCGAACTTTCCCCCGCAGAGATTACCGAAGTTCTCAAGGCGTACCGGTCGCGCTTCCTGGACCTGCGCCGCGACACGCGGTTCCGGTACATGGTGCTTTTCAAGAACCACGGCCAGCGGGCAGGCGCGACCCTCTCCCATTCCCACAGCCAGCTCATAGCAGTGCCTCTGATTCCGCCGGTGGCGGCCACCGAACTGCGGATATGCCGTGAGCACTACGCCGTCAAGGAGCGCTGTCTCTTCTGCGATCTGCTGGACTTCGAGCTCCAGAGCGGCGACAGGGTCGTGCGGGAGTTTCCCAACTATGTCATCATGACCCCCTACGCCTCCAGCTTCCCCTTCGAGTTGCGGCTCTATCCCAAGCGCCATTCCCATGACTTCGCGCTCTCCACCGATGCCGATCTGGGTGAGCTTGCCGTGGCGCTCAAGGACATGCTCGGCCGGCTCAAGAGAGTCCTCAGGGATCCCCCCTACAACTTCATCCTTCATACCGCGCCTCCGCCGCAGCCCCGCTTGGGCAAGCCAGATTTCTGGAGTTCCATCGAGTACGATTATCACTGGCACATAGAACTGGTGCCGAGGCTCACCGCCATTGCCGGTTTCGAGTGGGGCACCGGCTTCTTCATAAACCCAACGTCGCCGGAGGATGCTGCCGAGTTTCTCCGGAGCGCATGAGAATGCTCAGTACGAAAGCCGGAGTTGGCCGTCATATCCGGCGAATATGAACCGCTACGAGGCCCGACGATGAAAATCCTGCAGGTTGCATCAGAGGTTACCCCCCTCGCCAAGACCGGCGGACTGGCGGATGTCACCGCCGCCCTTCCCAAGGAGCTCAGGCGGATGGGGCACGATGTCCGCGTTGCAATCCCATTTTACAAGGGGGCCGAATCGGGGGGGCATCCCGTGCGCAAGGCCCGCAAGAGCGCTGAGGTGCAACTGGGGGGCGAACTCCACAAGGGATACTTGCGCCAGACCGCTCTGGGGGATGTGCCGGTCTATCTGGTGGAAAACCGGGATTTTTTCGGACGGGATTATCTCTATGGCCCCCCAGAGGGGGACTACCCCGATAACCCCTTGCGCTTCGCATTTTTCTGCCGCAGCGTGCTCCAGCTCCTGAAGCGCATGGATTTCAGGCCCGACGTAATCCACTGCCACGACTGGCAGGCGGCCCTCATTCCCATCATCCTGAAGTACGAATTGGGGGATGATCCGTTCTTCAACCGCACGGCCCTTGTCTTTACCATCCATAATCTGGCCTATCAGGGGCTTTTCCCCGCCGATTGCCTGTCGCAGACGGGGCTCGATGACTCGCTCTTCACCATGGACCTTCTCGAGTACTACGGCCGGTTTAATCTCATGAAGGGGGCGATCATCGCCTCCGACGCCATAACGACCGTCTCGGAAACCTACTGCCGCGAGATTCTGACCCCCGGTCAGGGGTGTGGCCTCGAAGGGGTTCTCGGCGCGCGCCGGGCCGACCTGACCGGCATCCTCAACGGCCTCGATACGGAAGAATGGAGTCCGTCGTCGGATCGGCGCATCTTCAGGAACTATTCGACGAAGTCGCTGGCGGGCAAGGGGGCAGATAAGCTGGACCTCCAGCGTGAACTGGGGTTGAAGGTGGATCCCTCGGTCCCCCTCATTGGCATGGTGGGGCGTATAGTGGAGCAGAAGGGGATCGATATCGTCATCGAGCTTCTCCCCCGGTTCGCTGAAGAGAACGTGCAGCTGGTGATACTCGGCACCGGCGATCTTCAGCTTATGCACCAGCTCTACGAGTTCAGGAACAGCGGCAGAGCAAAAAACGTATCCATCAACCTTGGTTTCAAGGACCCATTGGCGCCGAGGATTTACGCCGGATGCGACATGTTTCTGATGCCCTCGCGCTATGAACCGTGCGGGTTGAGCCAGCTCATTGCCCTCAGCTATGGCGCGGTGCCCATCGTGCGGCGGACGGGAGGGCTTGCCGACACGGTGGTGGATGTTGCCGATGCACCAAGGGACGGGAACGGTTTCTCCTTCAGTGACTACAGCGCGGAGTCCTGCTGGGAAGCAGTTCAGCGGGCACTGGCTTTTTATCGGGATCGTGAAGGGTGGAGAAAGATCATGCGGCGTGGTATGCTGCGCGACGTTTCGTGGCGCAATGCGGCGCGCAAGTACGAGGAGCTATACGGCGCATGCTTTGAGAAGAAGCGGGGGTAACGACATGGGTGATGAGCGGATCGAACTGGATGAGCTTAGCAAGGAGATCCGGAAGGTCATAGAAAACAACCGGAAATTTCTCGACCGGGTCATGGATGAAGATTTTGAACCCGAGGATGAGGAAGAGGTGAAAGAGGAAGAAGTCTTCGAGGAATTATAGCTATATCGGACAGTACGAAGAAAAAATCCCCCGAGGTCAGCCCCCGGGGGATTTTTCTGTGGTGATCCGGATAGCGCGCTTCTAGTGCTTGCCGGCTCCGGTTACATCCTCTCCGCCGGCCATGTGGCAGTCGCTGCAGTTGGTCTTGCGGATTTCATCTCCGATGTCCACCGGGTGCACGAAATCCTTAACCTGCTTGCCGGCCGGGATGTTCTCCTGGATCTGGCCGATCATGGTGTGGCACATGTTGCAGTCCTTGGTGATGGTCTTCTTGCCGTCGGCCGTCTTGTGCTTGTCATCGTGGCAACGGAAGCAGCCGGGGGTGTAGAAGTGGCCGATGTGGTTCGGGTACGTGCTCCACGACACATTCATGCGCGGGAAGAAGTTCCGGGCGTATATACCCTTCACCTTCTCCACCGCCTGGGTGATGGCCGCCGCTTTTGTCCGTGCGATGTCCGGATAGTTGGCCGCGTAGTACTCGGGCAGTTTGGCCGCGATGGCGGCATGGGCCTCTTCCTTGGTTTTGTACGGCTTCTCCAGGAGTTCCACCGCCACTTTCTTTATGAACGGCAACGACGGGTCGATGAGTCCGGAGACGATGTGCTCATCCATCTCCTGGCTCGGCGATTTGTAGATGTGGGTCGGCCGGTTGTGGCAGTCGGTGCAGTCCATGAGGCGCTTCTTGGCCTTGGCGATTTCCTCCCTGGTCAGGGGCTTGTCGGTGCTCATGTACTCCACGAACGAGCCATCCTTCTGCTTGACGGCGATATAAGGGATGTCAAGCCGCTTCTTGTCGTTGGCGATGTAATAGACCTCGGTGCCGATGTGCCAGTGGATGCCTTTGGCGTGGGGAGACTTGGGCGCACCGCCGATGTTGATCAGCATGTTGATCTCGCGGGGGGTGTTCTCCTTGTTCGGCGCGTAGTGGTAGAAGACTTTCTGGCGGCCGGCATAAAACTTCTCGGGCCAGTGGCAATGCTCACAGGTATCCCGTGCCGGGCGCAGGTGCTCGATGGGGGTTGCGATGGGCGCCGGGTAGGAGTTGGTCGCCACGGCCCACACCTGCCGGAGCCCGGAGATTTTTGCCTTCACGTACCATTCGGCGCCGGGGCCCACATGGCATTCCACGCATTTGACCCGGGCGTGGGGGGAGTTTTTCCAGGCTGTGTGCTCGGGCTCCATGACCGTATGGCAGAGTTCGCCGCAGAAGGTGGTGGACTCGGTGAACTCGTAGCCGAGGATCGAAGCCACTGAAACTATCAGGACGAAGATGATGCTTGCCGTCACGAAGAACAGGAAAAGCTTGCGCTTGTGGGGATCGTTGAAATCCATCCGCGGGTAGGGGGGGATTTCTTCGTCTTCGGTTCGCCGCTTGTTTCTGACCCGCCATGCACCCACCGGCACCAGAAGAAGTCCGAAGATGAGCATTCCGGGGAATGCGAAGTAGGTGAGGAGACCGATGTAGGGGTGATCGAAGCCGGTGATAATCTCCATTGCGACGAATGCAATGATGAGGCCTGTCCCCAGAAACGCTAGAAGCAGACCGATGAGGCTGATTGGGTTCCAGAGATAACCTGCTGTTTTGCGGAGAGCCATACAATTTCCTCCCAAAAAATAACGCTGTTCTGTTGCTAGACTCATTAAGGCGAGAAGTAGGCCTTAGCCGTAAGCGAACAACTCTACAATTATATCCGGCAAATTGTCAAACGCAAAAAGCGGTCCGGCAAAAAGTCATAGAGAACGAGGGGTGTTGTGGAACATGATTTGAGAATTGTTGCATAAAATAATTCTTAAAATAACGGTTTGACATCCGGGGGCTCCCTTGACAATTCAGGCGTATTTGTGCTATTTTTTGGAAACTTTGCGTTCTGCCTGTACCCACGACAGCATCCGAGTATATCCACGTCCCCAGGAGGCCGACCATGGCAAAAAAATTATTCATCCCCGGACCGGTTGAGGTCCATCCAGATATCCTTCAGGCAATGGCAACCCCGATGATCGGTCACCGGATGCCGGAGTATGCCGCTCTTCACGGCAGGGTGACCACGGGGCTGAAAAAGCTCCTATCCACGGAAGACCGGGTTTTTCTTGCCACGTCGAGCGCCTTCGGCGTCATGGAGGGGGCGGTGCGCAATCTGGTGGCAAAGCGTTGCGTCAACTTCTGCAATGGCGCCTTCTCTTCCAAGTGGCACGACGTGACGCTTCGCTGCGGCAAGGAGGCCGATGCGGTGAAGGTGGAGTGGGGGCAGCCCATTACTCCTGAGCTTGTGGATGAAGCCCTTGCCACCGGCAAATACGACAGTCTTACCCTCATCCACAATGAAACCTCCACCGGCGTCATGTCTCCGTTGCCGGAAATTGCCGCCGTGCTCCGGAAGTATCCGGATGTGGTTTCCATTATCGATACCGTTTCTTCCATGAGCGCCATGCCGATTTCCCTCGGCGAGCTAGGCATCGACTGCTGCATCTTCGGTGTCCAGAAGGCCTTTGCGCTTCCTCCCGGCCTTGCCGTTTTTACGGCGAGCGAGAAGGCGCTGGCACGGGCCCGCACCGTGGAAGGGCGTGGCTACTACTTCGATTTCCTGGAGTTCGAGGCGAGCGATGCCAAGAACAACACCCCCTCCACTCCCTGCATCTCCCAGATCTACGCCATGGACAAGCAGCTGGAGAGAATGTTTGCCGAAGGGCTTGAGCAGCGCTGGAACCGGCACCGGGAGATGGCGGAGCTGGTGCGCGGCTGGGTGACGGACCGGGGGTACGGGTTCTTTGCCGACGAACCCTACCGCTCCGTGACCCTCACCTGTGCCGTCAACTCCCGTGGCACCGATCTTGCTGCTCTCAAGAAAATGCTCGGCGAGCGTGGCTACGCCTTTGATGACGGCTACGGCAAAATCAAGGGGAAAACCTTCCGGATCGCTCACATGGGTGATATGCAGCGGGCCGGCCTCGATGAATTTCTCGGCGTGATCGACTCTTGTCTCGCGGAACTTGGTTAAGAGCTTGGGCATCACCTGACTTTTGTCTCGTCCCTGTTATAATTGTGCAGTGAGGGGGTGCCGCCGGTCTTCCCGGAGACACGGCCCCGGCCCCGGAGAAAGGAGAAAAGGCGATGAAGTGTCCAAATTGCGGTAACAGGACCTCGGTTGAGATCGATATCCATTCCGAAGGTTTTTCAGCGGAGGAGTCCCCCGTCAAGGAGTGTGGGGAGTGCGGCCTTGTCTGGCGCGTCAGGCTGGTGAGTGGAAAACCTGAGATCGACATAATCAAACCAGGAAAATAAATGGCAAAATCCGGAAAGCCTTGCCGTGAAGGAAGGCTTTCCGGACCAGGTCAGGCAATTCCACAGCCCGGGCGTCAAGCGGGTTCGAACATGTCTTTGCCAGCTCCGCATATGGGGCAGACCCAGTCGTCGGGAAGATCTTCGAATTGCGTTCCCGGTTCAATCCCGTTCTCAGGGTCTCCGGCTGTCGGATCATAGTGGTACTGGCAGATAGTGCAAATCCATTCCATTGTGCAGTTTCTCCTTTCGGAATCAGTTGTTCGAGGTTGTGGCTATTCCTTCCAGCTAATGCATTGCACCGGGCAGCCGTCGATGGCTTCCTGGATTTTTTTCTCCGGAGCGCCCGTAGGGTCGTAGACTTCCGATTTGCCA
The DNA here is from genome assembly GCA_964490805.1 of uncultured Geobacter sp. Classification (GTDB taxonomy): domain Bacteria; phylum Desulfobacterota; class Desulfuromonadia; order Geobacterales; family Geobacteraceae; genus Geobacter. The sequence continues at coordinate 91,932 of CAZBEB010000005.1, read as the reverse complement.
TTCTCCGCGAATCGGAACACCTCGGGGCAGACCGACGAGCAGAGCCCGCAGCTTATGCATGATTCCTGATCAACCCACGGTCTTCGTGCCATTTCCCCCTCCTTTAAAACAATCTTTTTTCAATTCTAGCAACGGTCACCCTGCTGTCAAACCGCTTGGCAGCCCATTCTGCCTGTTTATTTTCCATTTAGTTTCAGCTGTCGCGGTGTTACATGATTTTTTTGCTATAGTAAAAAAGAAGATTCGACTTCATGTAGGTTGAACAAAAGGGAGGGAGCTATCGTGAGACTCAATGACATAACGAGGGGCATCGGCCTTGAAGGGGAAGGGATCACCAACGCAAACCTGATCTACTGGACCCCCCCGACGGCAGTGCTGTACGAGCAGATTGTCAAGCTGGGCGAGGGGCTCGTGACCCATCTCGGTGCCGTGGCGGTGAAAACCGGCCATTACACCGGCCGTGCCGCCAACGAGAAGTTCATCGTTGAGGAGTCCACAAGTCGCGAACACATCGCCTGGGGAAAGGTCAACCGCCCCTTTGACTCCGCCAGGTTCGATGCCCTGTTCGAGCGGATGAAAGCCTATCTCCATGGCAAGGATATTTTCGTGCAGGAGTGCTTTGCCGGCTGCAGTCCGGTCCATCGCCTTCCCGTCCGGGTCATTACCGAGCGGGCCTGGCACTCGCTCTTCGCCCGCAACATGTTCGTCAGGGCAACCCCGGATGAGCTGGCCGGATTTACCCCCGGCTTCACAGTGATAGATCTTCCCAGTTTTCACGCTATTCCCTCCGTGGACGGCACCAACACCGAGACTTTCATCATCGTAAACTTCGAGAAAAAGCTCGTTATCATCGGCGGCACCAGCTATGCCGGCGAGATCAAGAAGTCCATCTTCACCATCCTCAACTACCTTCTGCCCCACAACAAGAACATACTTTCCATGCACTGCTCCGCCAACATGGGGGAAAAAGAAGACGTGGCCGTCTTTTTCGGCCTCTCCGGCACCGGCAAGACCACCCTTTCGGCAGACCCCCGGCGCCGTCTCATCGGCGACGACGAACATGGCTGGGACGACAGCGGCGTCTTCAACTTCGAAGGGGGGTGCTACGCCAAGATCATCAACCTCTCCCCCGAGGCCGAGCCGGAGATTTACCAGACTACGCGGCGCTTCGGCACCATCCTCGAGAACGTCGCCATCGACACCTTGAGCCGCCGCATCGACCTGAACGATGATTCTTTCACCGAGAACACCCGGGCCTCCTACCCGATCACCCACATTCCGAATATCGTCAAGTCGGGGATGGGGGGGCACCCGACCAATATCATCATGCTCACCTGCGATGCCTTCGGGGTGCTCCCCCCCATTGCCAGGCTCACCCCCGACCAGGCCATGTACCACTTCCTTTCCGGCTACACCGCCAAGGTGGCAGGCACCGAGGCAGGTATCACCGAACCCCAGGCAACCTTCTTCACCTGCTTCGGCGCCCCGTTCATGGCGCTCCATCCGTCGGTGTACGCAAAACTGCTGGGGGAGAAAATAGCCCGCCACGGAGTCAACTGCTGGCTGGTGAACACCGGTTGGAGCGGCGGCGCCTATGGCACCGGATCACGGATGAAAATTGCCTACTCCCGCGCTTTGGTCAACGCTGCCATCGACGGAACCCTTAATGCCGGAACCTTTGCGCAGGAGCCGTTCTTCGGGCTCGAGATTCCAGCGGCCTGTCCCGGCGTCCCCGCAGAGGTGCTCGACCCCAGGAATACCTGGGGAGACAAGGCTAAATATGACGAAACCGCGGCCATGCTTGCGGGGCGCTTCCGCAAGAACTTCGAGCAGTATCGCCCTTATGTGTCGGCGGAAGTGGCGGCGGTGATGTAGGTTTTTCCCCTTTGCGGCAATGCTGCCGGCATGAAAAAAGGCTCCCTTACCGGGAGCCTTTCTTGCGGAATGCATGCAATAAAACATATGCCGCTATTGTAAAACGATATTTTATTTGATAGAGTGTATGCCATCAGTTGATGGCGTCATCTATCTTACGACGGGGAGTTCCCATGGCACAGACGTTTGATTTTACCCGGTTGCGCAAGCTCACGGTCATTCACGGATTTGTCCAGTTCTTTCTGCTGGTGCTCCTTGCCGGTATGTCCTTTGTGCTCCTCAACAAGGTTCCATCCGACGTATTCATGAACAGCATCATCCGGGTGGTGGTAATCGAGCTGATTCTCTTTTATCCCGTCTACAAGTTGGCCACGGGCGATGCCCAGCGGGAGGTGGCTTCAGCCGCCACGGGGCTCACGGCCGACGAGCTGCAGGCCCTGCGGCGCAAGCGGGTCTTCAGCGACATCCTGAAGGGGGCGCTGATCATCTTCTTTTTCACTTTCGCATACCTTTCCCCGGCGAAGCCCCAGATCCAGTTCATGATCCTGGCGGTATTCCTGTTGTCTTACCTTTCCTACTTCCAGTGTTTCAACTATGTGGCCAAGAAGCTCATGGTGCCGCAGGACTGAAAAACCGCTCCATCTCCCCGAATACCTCCATGCTGCCGCCGTTGGCAAGCCGCACCGGCGGCAGCGACCGGAGGAAGAACCTGCCGTAGTTTTTCGAAAGCACCCGGCTGTCGAGGATGAGGACCGCCCCCCGGTCCTCCCGGCTCCGGATCAGCCTCCCGAATCCCTGCTTGAACTTTATGACCGCCTGGGGAACCGTGTATTCCATGAACGGGTCGCCCCCCCGGAGAGAGATGTGGTCGGCCCTTGCCTCCAGGATCGGCTCCGTAGGCACCCGGAAGGGGAGCCGCGTGATGACCACCAGCTCCAGGGCCTTCCCCTGCACGTCAACCCCTTCCCAGAAGGAGTCGGTGCCGAAGAGGACCGCGTTGGGCTCTTTGCGGAACCGGGCCAGGAGGTGGTGCCGGTTGATTTCCCCCTGGCGCATGGGGGATAGCCCCCGGCGCCGGAGTGCCTCTGCCATCCGGCCGTGGATCCGTGAGAGAAGGTCGTAGGAGGTGAAGAGGACGAAGGCATGACCGTTGGAGATGGCGAGCCCACGGTGGAGAGCCACTTCCAATGCTTCCTCGAACCCCCTCGTCGTGGGCTCGGGGAGGTCGGCGGGGATGCCGACGAAGGCCTGGTGCTCATAGTCGAAGGGGGAGGCGAGCAATAGCTCCGACACCCGTCCCCGGTCCAGAAGAGAGATACCGGTCCGCCCCTTCAGGTAGTCGAAGGTCTCCCCCACCGCCAGGGTGGCCGAAGTGACCACCACGGTCCGGAAGGCGTCGAAGACGCTCCGCTTCAGGGAGGCAGCCACTTCCAGGGGAGAGGCGCAGAGCCGCACCGCCATCCCCTTGTTCCCCTTTTTCACCTCGAACCAGCGGCAGACTTCCCCCTCCCGGCCGATGAAGAAGAGGAGGTCGCCAGCCACGGCTTCCAGTCGCCCCGTCACCCCCCGAAGGTCCACGATGAGTCCCGAAAGCTTCTCCTGGACCGTGTCGGGAAGCCGTCCGCACCCCGAGAGGAACTCCTTCAGCTCCCGCACAAACGCGTTCAGGTCAGCCGCCAGTTCCCGTGCCTCGTCGTCGGTCTCCTGCCAGAGCTTCGACGAGAAGAGGGAAGGAGTGACCCGGAGCTTCTTTTCCCCGTTATCCGGACCTTTCCCTTTCAGGTGGGCCAGGAGGGCGAGGCCGATGGCGTCCATGGCCCGCACTGCGCTTGCCGCCAACTCCTGGGAGCGGGAAATGAGCTTCTCCTCCAGCCGCTCTGCCAGCTCCCGGTAGAGGTCGTCCAGTTCCACCGGCACTTCCCGCAAGAGCTTGGCCGATAGCTGGGGAAGGAGCCCCCGCTGGGCCTTGCGCGGATTCTGGAGCCGCCCCAGAAGCTTCAGAATCCCCTGGCGGGATACCTGGGCGGAGAGGTGCCCCGTGGCCACGTCCTCCAGGTGGTGCCCCTCGTCCACGATGAGGCGCTCGAAGGGGGGGAGTATGGCGGTGGAGCGGTAGCCGGTCTCCTGGCGCAGGGCCACGTCGGCCATGAGGAGCGCGTGGTTCACCACGAGGACGTCGGCGCTGGCCGCCTGGCGCCGGGCGCCGTAGAAGAAGCAGCGGGAGTAGGAGGGACACTTGATCCGGCCGCACTGGTCCGCCTCGCAGGCCACCTCCTCCCAGGTCTCGGGCTTGGGGATGAAGGAGAGGTCGCTGCGGCATCCCTCCACGGTCTTTTCGCTCCAGGCGATGACCGCCTCCAGTTCACCGGCCGCGGGGTCATCGGCGAAGAGGGAGGGCTCGCCCTTCACGGCGGCCAGCTTTCTCAGGCAGAGGTAGTTGGAGCGCCCCTTCACGAGGACCGCCCGGAACTGGACCCCGGCGTGGCGCTGGAGGAAGGGGATGTCTTTTTTTATGAGCTGTTCCTGGAGGTTTATGGTGTTGGTGGAGACGACGATCCGCTCCTTGTTGCGGATGGCCCAGAGCACCGCCGGCACCAGATAGGCGAGGGACTTCCCGGTGCCGGTACCGGCCTCGATGACCGCTACCCGGTCGTCGTTGAACGCCTCGGTGACGGCAAAGGCCATGCGGAGCTGCTCCTCCCGGTGCTCGTAACCGGGCAGGTTCTCCGCCAGAACTCCGGCCGGCGCGAAAATTCGCTCGATTTCCGGGAATGAGAGCCGCTCCGTCTCCCGCCGGGCAAAGGGGGCCACGGCCTGGTAGCAGTTCTCCACGGTGTTGTCAACGATGGAGAAGCCGACCCCCTGGTTCCCCAGGAGGGAGGCGATTTCGATGTCGGCCTGGGAGGGTGTGAGGTTTCCCGTGGGGTGGTTGTGGATCACCACGTCGCCGAAGCTGGTGGCGATCATGATGGCTGCCACCGCGTCCCGGTTCCCCCGGGCCAGGGGTTCGACTTCTACGACGATCCGGTTTTCGTCGGTTCGCCCCAGGAAGAAGACCTCGTTTCCCCCCGTCTCGGTGATGGCGGCCCGCATGTCAAGGATTGCCTGGTCTGAAAAGTATCGCTTCATCCGGTCGAGAATATCGGGTTTAGCTGGGGGGGGCAACGAAAAAAGGGGCGGATCGCTCCGCCCCCGTTCAGGCCCGTCTGGCCAAGGGATTTACTTCTTGTGGCACTCGCCGCACTTGGTGGGGCCGGCTTTCTTCTCTTCGTGGCAACCCTTGCAGGTTTTGTGGGCCCAGTCCTTGCCGAACCCTTCGATCTTGCCGGGTCCCTTCTCGTGGCACGCCTTACAGCTTCCAGCCACCTGCTGGTGCTTCTTGTGGTCGAAGCTGACGTTGCCGTTCTTGGCCTCGAAGCTCATGGTGTCGGCTGCCATGGCCGCCCCGGCGGCAAAGATGGTGAGGGCCGCTGCTGCAATCAGTCTTTTCATGGTACATCTCCTTTCGTCGTGTCTATGGTGTAACCGCATGGGTCCATTATACGGGGTGCGCCATCCTGAGGATATCTATATCGATCGGTATGTGACCCGATGTCGGGTCGTCATAGGCGCAAATCCGGCAGTTTAGCCCCCCTTATGACATCCCTTGCAGAGGGTAGGTCCCCTCTTCATTGTTTCGTGACAACCCTTGCACCCCTTGCCGTGGGCCAGCACCTTATCGAATCCGTCGATCTTCCCGGGTCCTTTTTCATGGCATCCCCGGCACTGGCCCAGGGCATCCTGGTGCAACTTGTGGGGGAAGTTCACCTGGCCGATCCGGTTCGGATAGGTGATGGTCTCGATGGCACCGGCCACCCCGGCGCCGGTGATCAGTAACGCTGCCGCTGCTGCCGCACAGTCTCTCCACTGCATAGCATTCGCTCCTTGGACGTGGGTTCTGATGGGGGCGATGACCCCGGTCGGTAGTTTCGTTTGCAAGTTTCCTGCCTTGCTGGGGGCGTTACCGGTCATTCCGCAAAATGATTTCGTGTCATTTCGAAAACCTGTTACAATCCTTTCCATGGAGAATCCAGCCGGGAAAAACGAACGGGGTGTCTCACCCATTGTTGCCATCGACGGGACGGCCATAAAGAAGATACGTGAAGCCAAGAAGTTGACGCAGCTCTATGTGGCGAGTGTGGTGGGGGTCACCACCGATACGATCTCACGGTGGGAGAACAACCGCTACCCCACCATCAAGCGCGACAACGCCGAGAAGGTGGCGACCGCCCTGGAGGTTCCCCTCGGGGAGATTCTCAGGCAGGAGCCGGAAGCTCCCGAACCGGAGCCGGAAACCGCCCCCCTTCCCACCCCCCGCCGTCAGCGCTTTGCTCCCCTTGTTCTTGCTGTGGGGTTCGCTACCCTCCTGGCGGCGCTGGTTTTCGGAGTCGTCCTCTCGCGCCGGGGAGCGGCCGAGCTGACGGCAATCAGAGAGATTCCTCCCTTTGGCGCGCCGGGCCAGCTCGTGCCGGTTCAGGTTAAAGTGGACCGGCGGGATGGTGAGCAGGGCGGTTTTATCGTAAAGGAGCGGATTCCGGCCGGCTGGCGTTTTGCCGCTTCCAATCCGCCCGTGGCGGGTGAGGTGGGGGCGCGGGAAGTGAAATGGCTCATTCCTTCCGGAGGCAGCGGGCCGGTAACCATTTCCTATACCCTCATGGCCCCCCGGTCGCTTCCCTTGGGAAGCCAGGCCGACCTTAGCGGTGAGATCGTTCTGAGCCGCGGCAGCGCCACCCGTCGGGGGACCATCGCCGGTCCGGCAAGGCTCACCGTAAACGGCCGTCACTGGGCCGACACCAACGGCGACGGCAGGATTGACGACAACGAAATCATGCCCGCCTACTACCTGTGCGAAGAGATGAAGGGGCTCGGCCTCGACTGGAAGACCATCGAAACCATCTGGAGCAGTGCCGGATACCGATGGAACAATTCCCTTAAAATATTTGAGGTTGTGAAGTGACCCAGCGGCGCTATGCCTCCTTCGGCGAAGAACTGCGCCGCGTCTTCGGATGCCGGGTCCAGCGGATATCGGTGGATGCCGGCTTCACCTGTCCCAACCGGGACGGTTACGTCGGCACCGGCGGCTGCATCTTTTGCGGCGGCAAGGGTTCGGGCTCCTTCGGCATCAGACCTGAACTTTCCGTAACCCGGCAACTCGAACACGGGAAGGAATTCCTCTCCCGCCGCTACGGCGCCGCCAAATTTCTCGCCTATTTCCAGGCCTACTCCAACACCTACGCCCCCGTGGGGCAACTGCGGGAACTCTATGACGAGGCCCTGGCCGTACCCGGCGTGGCCGGCCTAATCGTCGGCACCCGCCCTGACTGCCTCCCCGGCGATGTGCTCGATCTCCTGGCCGGGTACGCCCGCCGTACCTACTTCTGGCTGGAGTTGGGGCTTCAGTCTCCCCTGGACCGTACCTTGGCGCTCATCAATCGGGGCCACGACTTCGCCGCCTTTGCCGATGCCGTGGCCCGGAGCCGGGAGCGTGGAATCCGGATCTGCGCCCACGTCATCCTGGGGCTGCCGGGTGAGTCTCGGGAGGAGATGATGTCCACGGCCGGTATCCTGAACGACCTCGGCGTCGCGGGGGTGAAGATTCACCAGCTCCACATCATGAAGGGGACTGCTCTGGAGGAGATGTATAGGCGGGGTGGGGTGCCGTGTCTGGAAAAGGACGACTACGTGGGGTTGGTCTGTGATTTCCTGGAGCGACTCGATCCCCGCATCGTCATCCACCGGCTCATGGGAGATGCCCCGGCTGACCACCTGGTGGCGCCCCTCTGGTCTCTGGGCAAAGGGGAAGTGCTTGCTGCCGTGGATGCGGAATTGGCGCGGCGGGGGACGGGGCAAGGGTCGCTGACGGCGAGTTGCGGTAAATTTGGTGCGGCTTAGAACGGATACCCCAGCCCCACGAAGACCGCCGGCCCTTCGCTGCCGACGCCGATGTCGACCCTGCCCACGATGTTGGGGCGGACCACGGCCCGGAAGCCGATGCCGGGGTTGAATTCGAAGCTGCTCTTCCTGGCCTGGTCCAGGGATTCCATTACGGCTCCCAGGTCGATGAAGGGGGCCACCTCCCAGTCGGTGGTCACGTCGAAGACGCTCCAACGGAAGAGCCTGATCCTCTCCTCCAGGTTGCAGAGGAGGTAACTGGAGTCGATGAAGCGGTTGCGGCCGTACCCCCGCAGGGTAGTTTCGCCGCCCAGGATGCTCCGCTCCAGAAACGGCACCTTGCTGCCGAGGGTCTGGTTGTAGGCGAATCTCGCCACGGAAATGTAGCGCGCTTCGTTCAGGGGCAAGTACCCCTTGAGTTCCAACTCGTAGTGATTGTAGTCCACGTCGCTCCCCAGCAGTTCACTGCTCGTCTCGAACGTTGCCTTGGCGAAGAGGCCCCTGGTGGGCATGTCGCGGGAATCGAGGGTGTTGTAGATGAGGGAGAGTTTCTGGGCGTGGGTGGTGAAGCCGTTGATTCCCGGCACCTGGTTTTCGGTGAAGAGGTCGCGGATGGAGGGAACCCGTTCGACGGCGCCAGCCTTTATGGAGACCCTGCGGAAACGCTCGCCGAATAAAATCTGGAAGTTCCTGGCGATGTCGTAGCCGACGCCGGCGGTGATTCCGTACTCCTTGTCGGCGTAGTTGGTCTCGTTTTCTTGTTTGCTGTCCGACTGAAACCCGTAGAAACGGGCCGAGCCGTCGGAGAACTTGTAGATGAAGGCGGTCGTCTCCAGTTTGCCGTCCAGGAGGGTTTTGTCGCGGAATTTTACCTCGTAATCCTCATTGACGTTGGTGGATTTGGAGAGGTTGAATTCCCAGTTGCGGCTGGGGAGCGGAAAGAAGGCGCCGTAAAGGGAAAAGGTGGTGCCGAAGTTTTCGTTGAAGTTTACCTGGGGGGCTATGAGGGTGTTGACCTCGTCCCGGTCGTTGTGGAGGAGAAAGGCGGTGAGGCCGCCGAGGATGGCGCCTTCATTGGGGCTTGTGGCGATGACCGGCAGCGGGATGGTCACTACTTTGACCGGGTCCCCGAAGCTTTCATCGGTAAGGGGGTAGGGGAGCCTTTCCCGGGGGACCATGGTGGTGCATGCGGTCAGAAGGGACATTCCCAGTATGATTATAATGAATGATATGCGGTGCATTGGGCGGTCTTTCCAGTGGGAAATCGCGAGAAACGACCCCGAAGAATAACGGTTTTTCCCCTTTCGGGCAATACAAAAGACCGCTCCCCCGCCTTATTACGGTTTTCCGTCGCGCCCCTCCTCGTTCTCGATCCAGTAGAGCCAGGCCAGCAGTTCCGCCACCGCCCGGTACAGTTCGGGTGGTATGTAGTGGTCGATGTCCACTTGCATGAGCTGGCTCACGAGGGCCGGAGATTCGTGGACGAAGACCCCCGCTTCCCGGGCGCAGGCGATTATCGCTTCGGCAGTCACCCCGTGCCCCTTCGCCACCACCTGCGGCGCATATTGCCCTTCCTTGTAAGAAAGGGCTATCGCCTTTTTTTCCCGCTCACTGTGTTCCATCTCTCACCACAAAGCCGCCGAGCCGCAGGCCGGCGGCGCCGAATCGCTCCTCAAGGCCCTCCTGCCTGGAGGCGAGAACCTCGGCAGTCCGGCCTTCTTCCGCCGCCAGAACCACGGCTATGCCCTCCTTGCCCGAGCGAAGGGTTGCCCTGATGGCTCCCAGGCTCGGCAGTTCAACGGAAACTTCCGTCTGCCAGGATCTCTCTCCCTTTCCGCCCTCGGCCTCCCTCTCTTCGACCTTCCATTCCATGTCCTGTCCGGGCCAGACCTGCCCCTGCCACAGGAAAACGCCGGTGGTGAGGGTGGCGAGCTGTTCCTTGATGAGGGAGATGGTCTGGGGCTCGACCCCTGACGGCGTGGGTGGCGTCATGGGGCGCCCCGCCGCCCCCCGCTCGGCCGAAACCGTTTCGCTGGGTATCGCCGTTCGCATGCCAGTGTCCTGTATTGCTGGTGATGGCGATGGCGTTGCGGCGCCCTTTACGGCGGCATGGGCCGGGGTGTTTTCAGGCAGAGTACCCGGCCCGGCTGTCGCGCGGGGGTCCGGAGCCGGTGCGGCGGCGCTCCGCTCCCCCTCTGCCGGGCGAAGGAGCATGGTGTCCCGCGGCTGAGGTTCCAGGGGCTTGCCGGGAATCTGTGGCGGAGGCGTTCCCGTCGTGGCTTCCCCCGGGAGTTTGCCTTGTGGATCTGTGGCCGGAGCCGTGGCCGACTGGGGGGATGGTGGCGTTTCCCCTGCCGGGGCTGGTTGGGGAGATACGGATGTGCCCGGCTGCTGGGGCTGTGCCGGTATCGGCTGCTCGCCGGGGCGTGAAGGGGCTGCCGACTGATTTTGCGGCGTCGCCGGCGCGGGGGCATGGGAGAGCGCATCTCCGGGGTCGGTGGCCGGAGCCTGCCCCCCTTGGGGGGTGGCGGTAGCGGTGCCGGTGCCGTCCGGTGTTCCCCCCTGCCGGGGTGCGCCGGCTACGGCGGATTCGGTACCTCTCTGTTGGGGGGGTGCTGCCTCCGCCTGAACGGTACGGGAGGCTTCCGGGGACCCAGCCTGCCCGGGGGGAAGCGTATCTGCCGTGGTGACCGGCGCTTGCGGCGTCGCGGAAGGAGTCTGGGCGGCCGTGGCGCCCTGGGGCGTCAACGGGAGTGTGCCGTCGGCCGGAAGCCGGGCAGCCAGGGGCGAGAGCTTTCCCTGGGGCTCCTGGAGGAGGCCGGTGAGGGGGTGTTCTCCCTGTACCCACTGGGACAGGTGCGATTCGTAGAAAACGCCGCTGCGGGTGAGGACATTCTTCAGCCCTTCGGCCAGGAGGGCCGAATCGCGCGGAGGGCCGTTCATGACCAGGGCCGGGCGCGGCAGGGGCGCCGCTGCCGGAGTGTCCCCGGTCTCCTGGGCCAGGTTGTTGAGCCAGCGTCCCGTGTCGCTGATCTGTACCGGTATCGGGGAGTTGCCAGATTTCGACAGGGTGAAGAGCAGGCGGGGCTCGTCGGTGACATAGGTGAGCTCCACCGCCTGCCCCGGCTGCAGGTTGAGGGGGAGCTCCATGTGGAGGAGTTCGTTGGCAATTCGCACCAGGTAGCGGCTGTTGGCGAGGTTTGCCATCACCTCGCCGTGAACCATCTGCCCCGGAGTGAGGTTGAGGGGGGTAAGGGATTGCCAGGTGGCTTCCACCAGGGAACCGGCGGTATCCTTGAGCAGGGCCTGAACAATCCTTGTTATGTCCTGGGTGATGATCATGTCATACGTATCGGCAGAATCGGCAGAAACTTGAAGGCCCGGCACCCTCAATCATCCCCAGACAATGGCTCCCTGTTCGTACACCGGCCCCAGTTCCGGGTGCCGGGGCATGACCCGTACCATGAAGCCGTGCCGGCCGCAGAACCGGCCTTCGATCTCGCCTTGGAAAAGGTGGACGCCTTCTTCGGCCGCTTCCTTCCAGACGAGGGGGACCAGTTCGCCGCCGACGATGTTGCCCCGCGAGTCGAGGACTCCGCAGTAGAGGTCCGCGGCAAGCTGGGAGGGGGGGATCTCTCCGAGAACGATCTTTGCCGTGACCGGGATCGCCGTGCCGAGAGGTATCTCGGCGGTGGTCTTGGCTTCGATGCCTGCTATCCGCACCTGATGCCAGCTGTGGCGGATGTCCCCCTTCCAGCGGGCAAGGTCCACGGCCAGGGCCAGGCCGTCGGCCGAGAGCTTCTCCCAGTGGTCGAAGGATGGGCGGTACATGGTCCTTGCGTATTCCTGAACCATCCGCTCGGTGCTGAAGATGGGGCAGAGGGTCTGGAGGCTCGCCTTCATGCAGGCAAGCCATCCCCTCGGGATGTCATCGGAGCCCCGGTCGTAGAAGAGGGGCACCACTTCCTTTTCCAGCAGGTCGTAGATGGCGCGCCCCTCCACCTCGTTCTGGTAGTCCAGGTCGTCGTAGACCTCTCCCTTGCCGATGGCCCAGCCGTTATTCCCCAGGTACCCCTCGGGCCACCAGCCGTCGAGGATGCTCATGTTGAGACCGCCGTTGAAGGCGACTTTCATGCCGCTGGTGCCGCTGGCTTCCAAGGGGCGCCGGGGGGTGTTGAGCCAGACGTCGACCCCTTGCACCAGGTGCCGCGCCACGGCCATGTCGTAATCCTCTATGAAGACGATGCGCCCCCGGAACCGCTTGTCGAGGGAATGCTGGAAGATCTCCCGGATCAGCTCCTTCCCCTCGGTGTCGTGGGGGTGGGCCTTGCCGGCAAAAATAATCTGCACCGGCCGGTCGGTGCTGGCGAGGATTTTCTCCAGCCGGGCCAGATCGCGGAAGAGGAGGGTTCCCCGCTTGTAGGTGGCGAAGCGCCGGGCAAACCCGATGGTGAGGGCCTCGGGGTCGAGGACTTCATCCGCCTGGGCGATCTCTTTGGCGGTTGCGCCCACTTGCCGCAGGTGTTCCTTGAGACGGCGGCGGGCAAAGAGGACGAGCCGCTCGCGGCACCGCTCGTGGGTCCGCCAGAGCTCCGATTCGGGGATGTTGGCGACCCGCTTCCAGAGCAGGGGGTCGGTGGCGTCCTCGCGCCAGCGGTTGCCCAGGTAGCGGGTGAGGAGCCCCGCCATTTCGTTGGAGAGCCAGGTTTTGGTGTGAACCCCGTTGGTGACCGACGTGATGGGGATGTGCTCGTGGGGAAGCTCGGGCCAGAGATTTTTCCACATGCGCCGCGATACCTCGCCGTGGAGCTGGGAGACGCCGTTGGCGTGATCGGCCAGCTTGAGGGCCAGTACTGCCATGCAGAACGCTTCGTGGGGGTTCTTCGGGTTGATTCGTCCCAGCGCAAGGAATTCGTCCCTGGAGAGCCCGACGGAGCGGTAGTAGCGCTCCAGGTACTTTTCCACCAGATCGGGGGGGAAGTGGTCGATGCCCGCGTCCACCGGCGTATGGGTGGTGAAGACATTGCCGGCCCGCACCCCTTCCATCGCCTCGGCAAACCGGATGCCGTGCTCTTTCATGAGGAGGCGGGTCCGCTCAAGGGCCAGGAACGCCGCGTGTCCCTCGTTCATGTGGCAGATGTTGGGGTCGATGCCGAGCAGGTGCAGGGCGCGGATGCCCCCGACTCCCAGGAGTATTTCCTGCCTGATCCTCATCTCCAGGTCCCCGCCGTAGAGCTGGGCCGTGATCTCCCGGTCCTCCGGGGCGTTCTCCTCCAGGTTGGTGTCCAGGAGGAAGAGGGGGACCCGCCCCACCTGGACCCGCCAGATGTGGGCCGTCACCTTGCGCCCCGCCATGTCCAGCTCCACCGCCAGGGGGGTGCCGCCGGCGTCGCGCTCCAGTCGGAGGGGGAGGTTGTAAAAGTCGTTCTCGGGGTAGAGCTCCTGCTGCCATCCCTCGATGTTAAGGTACTGGCGGAAGTATCCCTGCCGGTAGAGGAGGCCGACCCCCACCAGCGGAATCCCCAGGTCGCTGGCCGATTTCAGGTGATCGCCGGCCAGAATTCCGAGACCGCCCGAATAGGTGGGTAGCGACTCGTGGATACCGAACTCCATGGAGAAGTAGGCGACGGTCATGGGTTTCCCGCCGTTGCCGGTCCGGTCGAACCAGGTCCGTGCCGAAAGGTACTCCCGGAACTTTTCTTCCACCTGCTTCATCTGGGACATGAACCCCTCATCGGCGGTGAGCTTGTCGAGGGTGGTCTGCTGGAGGATGCCGAGCATCTCCACCGGATTGTGCCGCGTCTGCTGCCATAGGTCGATGTCGAGCCGCTTGAAAAGCTCCACCGCCTCGGGTTCCCAGGTCCACCAGAGGTTGTAGGCGATAGTCTGGAGTGTGGCCATCTCGCCGGTAAGGGACGGCACGACGGTGAAACGGTGCATTTTTTTGGTGAAATCCATGGAAATCTCCTAGAGCTGCCTTCAGTCAGGTTTCAAAATTCCGAACTTTTCCAGACGGTACTGGAGTGTTTTGTAGCTCATGCCCAGGAGCGGCGCAGCCTTGGCGATTACCCAACCGGCCCGTTCCATGGCCTTGATGATGAGGTTCCGCTCCAGTTCGTCGAACTGAATCCCCTCCGGGGGGAGCTCGAAGGGGAGCCCGCCCGCCCGGGAGATTCCCTCGGAAATCTCTGCGGGCAGATCCTCGGGCTGGATCAGGTCGCTCTCCGCCATGAGCGCCCCCCTTTCGATGACCGATTCCAGCTGCCGCACGTTGCCGGGCCATCTGTAATCCATGATTAGCTTCAGGGCCGGTTTGGCGATCCCCCTGACGGTGCTCCCCCCCTGGCGGCCGTACTTCTTCACGAAGAAATCGGCCAGGGCCGCGATGTCGCTCCCCCGTTCCCTCAGCGGCGGAAGGGTGATACGGATCACGTTCAGGCGATAGTAGAGGTCCTCCCGGAAGCCTCCCCGCTTGATCTCCGCCTCCAGGTCCCGGTTGGTGGCGGAGACGATCCGCACATCCACGGGGATGTTCACCTTTCCCCCCACTCTCCGGATTTCCTTAGTCTGGATGGCCCGCAGGAGCTTTGCCTGCATCGCCACGCTCATCTCCCCGATCTCGTCCAGGAAGACCGTGCCGCCGTTGGCCGCCTCGAAAATTCCCAGTTCACGGGAATCAGCGCCGGTAAAGGCCCCCTTCTCGTGGCCGAAGAGCTCGCTTTCCATGAGGTTCTCGGGGATGGCGGCGCAGTTGATGGCGAAAAAGGGCTTCTCCTTCCGGGGACTCCCGTCGTGGATTGCCTTGGCCACCAGTTCCTTGCCGGTTCCGGACTCGCCGTAGATGAGGACCGTGGAGGCGGTGGGGGCAATTTTGCTGACGATACGGAAGACCTCGCGCATTTTCGGATGTTCCCCGATGATGTTCGGGATGCCGCTGGTCTCTTTGATTCGTTTCTGGAGGACCCGGTTCTCGCGCAGGAGGTTCACCCGCTCGAAGGCCCGGCGCAGGGTAAGGAACAGGTTGTCCCGCTCAAGGGGCTTTTCCAGGTAATCGAAGGCCCCCTTCTTCATGGCCTCCACCGCCGAATCGACGGTGCCGTGGGCGGTCATCATGATGGCGCACTGGAGGGGATCTGTTTCCAGGACCTTTTCCAGGAGCTCCATCCCCGACATCCCCTGCATCTTCAGGTCTGTGAGGATCAGGTCGAATTCGCTTTTTTCGAGTTCCTTGAGGGCCTCTCGCCCGCCGGGGGCCGCTGTTACGCGCAATCCTTCACCTTCCAGGATTGTCTGGAGGATTTCCCGCTGCGCCCGTTCGTCGTCGACTATGAGAATGGTACCGGTCATTGAAGTTTTCCTTGGTGTTTATGCATCCGGCAGTTCAACGGTGAATGTCGTTCCCTTGCCGGCGGTGCTCGTAACGCGAATTTTACCACCGTGCTCCCGGATGATGCGTTCGGTAATGGCGAGCCCCAGGCCGATGCCGGCCTCCTTTGAGGTATACCAGGGCTGGAAGATTTTCGGGAGGTCTTCCTCACCGATGCCGCATCCCTCATCGCTGAAGGTCAGGAGAAAGCATTTCTGCTCCCGGTCGTAGGAGGCCCCGAGGGTTATGGCGCCCCCGTCGGGCATGGCCTGGGCGGCATTGGAAATAAAATTGGAGATGCAGTTGCGGAGCATCTCGCCGTCGGCCCGCATGGGGGGTAGGTCATCCGGAAGTTCGGAGTGCACCGTGACCCGCTGCTCCGTCAGCTTCTCCCGGTGAAGCGGCAGGGTTTTTTCGATGAGTTCCGGGTAGGAGAGTTCCGTTATCCGCAGTTTCAGGGGGCGGCCGAAATTCATGAAGTTGACCACCATGTAGTTTGCCCGCCGCACCTCTTCCTTGATCTTATCGGCCAGAGGGATGAACTTTTGAGCTTTTTCGGGGCAGGCCACCGTAAATTCGCTTTTCAGGTGGTCGATGGCGAGGCTTATGTAGTTGAGGGGATTTCTGATTTCGTGGGCGATTCCCGAGGCGAGCTGACCAACCCGGGAGAGATGCTCCGCCTCGTAGAGGCGTTTTTCCAGGATCTCCCTCTCCCGGAGCTTTTCCACCATCTCGTTGAAGTTCCTGGCCAGTTCGCCGATTTCATCCCCCTTTGCAGCGGGGAAGGTGACCGAGAGATCGCCGTCGGCCACCCGCCGGACACCGTCCGCCAGGTGATTGATGGGGGCGGTGTAGCGCTTGGCCAGGAAGATGGTGAGGGAGATGCCCAGGAGAAAGACCAGGGAGGTGGCCACCATCCGGTTGATGAAATTCTCGTGCTGGATGGTGCGGACGTTGTCGAGGATGAGGTCGATCTGCACATACCCCAACTGCTCGTCGCCGACAATGACCGGAACGAGCAGGTCATAGTCCCGGATTGGCGCGCCGCTTTTACCCTTTGCGCCGCCGGCGGTCCGGATTCCCGTTTCAAGCTGCCTGATCTCGCGCTTTTTCCCGATCCTGGCCGGATCAGAGGAGTCGATGACCTCTCCTTCGTTGCTGAGGATGGTTATCTCCTTGACTCCCTTGACCTTCGCCTCCTTCATGTATTCCTTGAGGCGCGCCCGGTCCGGCTCGTACTCGGAGGTGAGGTCCTCGATGCTCATCTGGAGAGCCTTGGTCACCATGGTGGAGCTGTCCTGGATCTCCTCCACCATTTCGTTCTGGCTGTACTGGTTCAGGAGAAAGAGGGTGAGGATGGCGATAACCAGAAGAGACAGCATGATCATTACCAGCCGGGTATTGAGCGTCATGGATGGCTCCTGGTTGAACTGCGTGAAATATCGCGGAAGTATACCCCAGCAGCAGCGGTGGAGACAAGATAAGTATATCCAGCGCATTCCCCCGGCGTACTGATTCTGCTATCATGGCGCTTTGAATTCCGGAAGGCTTGCCTGAGTGCCCGGAGAAGGAGACGCCAGATGCATGAGATGTCCATAACCCAAAGCGTGGTGGAAATATGCGAGAAGAGTGCGGAGGGGCGGCGGGTTCTGTCTGTGACGCTGGAAATCGGCGACCTCTCCGGCGTGGTGGCCGAGGCCGTGGAGTTCTGCTTCGAAGCCTGCACGCGGGAGACGCTCCTGGAGGGTGCCCGGCTCGTCATCGAGCAGGTGCCCGGCCGGGGGGAATGCACCTCTTGCGGGAAGGGGTTTCCGGTTCGCGGCTACTTCGACCCCTGCCCCGCCTGCGGCGCCTACGGCATAAGGGTCGTGTCGGGGGAAGAGCTGCGGGTGAAGGAGCTGGAGGTGGAGTAGGGAGGGGCATTATGGATGAAATAGAATTTATCCCCGCAGCGGCATGTACCCGCATAACTGACTAGAATATTAATTGTCGGAGTCGATTCTGAATGAAACAAGAAAAGATCACCCTGTCCCAACTGGAAAACTTCCTCTTCAAGGCTGCCGATGTCCTGCGCGGCAAGATGGATGCCTCGGAGTTCAAGGAATTCATCTTCGGTATGCTGTTCATTAAGCGGCTGTCGGATGAGTTCGACCTGAAGCGCGAACAACTGTGCAAGACCACTTACGCCCATCTGAAGGATCAACCGGAGCTGCTGGCGGAGCTGCTGAACGACAAGACCTCCTACGGCGATACCTTCTTCGTGCCGCCCCGGGCCCGCTGGCATGAAGGGTGGATCGATGACGAGGGGAACCAGGTGCCGCCCCTCAAGCACCTCAAGGCCGATATCGGCAGTATGCTCAACAAGGCCATTGCGGCAATCGAGGAAGAGAACGACGCCCTGGCCGGGGTGTTGAAGAACAACATCGACTTCAATGCCGTCAAAGGGAAGACCAAGATCCCGGACCAGAAATGGAAGGATCTCCTCGATCACTTCAACCAGCCGCAGTTCGTGCTGGTGAACGATAACTTCGAGTTTCCCGATCTGCTTGGGGCGGCCTACGAATACCTGATCAAGTTTTTCGCCGACAGTGCCGGCAAGAAGGGGGGCGAATTCTACACCCCCGCCGAGGTGGTACGCCTTCTGGTACAGCTCACCAAACCGGAAGCGGGCAACACGGTGTATGACCCCACGGCCGGTTCGGGGGGCTTCCTCATCCAGGCCCGCCAGTATCTGGAGGATCAGGGCCAAGACCCCAACGACCTGGCCCTGTACGGTCAGGATTCCAACGGCACGGTCTGGTCAATCTGCAACATGAACATGATCCTCCACAACATCACCCGCTTCACCATCGAGAACGGCGACACCCTGGAAGACCCGCTGATCCTGGAGGGGAATCAGGTGCGAAAGTTCGACCGGGTGCTGGCCAATCCGCCCTTTTCCCAGAACTACAGCCGGGCCACCATGAAGTTCACCAGCCGGTTCCGGGAATACTGCCCCGAGACCGGCAAGAAGGCCGACCTTATGTTCGTACAGCACATGATCGCCAGCCTCAAGCCCGACGGCCACATGGCGACCATTATGCCCCACGGCGTCCTGTTCCGGGGCGGCAAAGAAAAACTGATCCGCGAACTGTTCATCAATGACGACCTGATCGAGGCGATCATCAGCCTGCCGCCGGGGCTTTTCTACGGCACCGGCATCCCGGCCTGCGTGCTGGTGGTCAACAAGAGCAAGCCCGATACCCTGCGGGACAAAATCCTTTTCATCAACGCCGACCGTGAGTTTGCCGAGGGGAAGAATCAGAACAAGCTGCGACCCGAGGACATCGAGAAGATCGACCATGTTTTCACCCACAAGCTCTCCATCGACAAGTACAGCCGCCTGGTGGACAAGGCGGAGATCGTGGACAGGCACGACTACAACCTGAACATCCGTCGCTACGTGGACAATACCCCTGATCCTGAACCGGAGGATGTGCAGGCCCACCTGATCGGCGGCATCCCGGAAAAGGAGGTCACTGCCCGGCAGAGCGACTTTGCCCGTTTCGGCGTGGTAACTAACGCCTTCTTTACCCCAGAGCGAACCGCCTACCTTGCCTTCCAGTCGGACATCGACGGCAAGTCAGCCATCAAGGCCCGGTTGGAGGCCGACCCACAGCTTCAGCAGACCTTGACCGGTCATCATGATGCCCTGGAAGCCTGGTGGCAGGTGGCCCGGGATGACTTCGCGCTGTTGCGAGAAGGAAAGAAGCTCCCCGAGGTGCGCCATGAACTGCTGACCACCCTCAAGAATAAACTGGTGCCGCTGGCGGTGCTGGACGAGTTCAAGAGCGCCGGGGTGTTCGTCAACTGGTGGCAGACTATCCGCTATGACCTGAAGACGGTCATCTCCACCGGCTGGCACCATACCCTGATCCCGGATGATTACCTGATTGCCGAGTATTTCCAGGCCGAGGCCGACGAGATCGAGGCGCTGGAGGCGCAGATCAGCGAGGCCCAGTCTGAACTGGCCGAAGCGGTGGAGGCCGCTGCCGAGGCAGCCAGTTATGAGCCGGACGATGCCGAGGAGGGGGAAGAGAAGCTCACCGCTACCGGCATCAAGAAATACCTGAAGGAGCTGATCGACGACCTGGCCGATGCCGCTGGCGCATCGGCGGTCAAGGAGCGGCAGCAGTACAAGGAGCTGTTTGACGGCATTGCCGCCATCGAGAAGCGGATCAAGTCGAGCAAGGATGAACTCCGGGAGAAGCAGATTGAGTTGGAGCTGAAGCTGACTCTCAAACGGATCGGCGGCGATGAGGCCAAGGCCGAGACCAATGAGCTGATCGAACAGGTCAAGGCGCTGCTGGTCGGACTGAATCCGCAGGTGAAGGAAGATAAGAAGAAGATTACCGCCCTTACCAAGGACAAAGCCGCGCTGGAGATGCGCCTGTCCCGGATCGACGGGGTGCTGGCGGCCATCGGCGGCCAGATGAGCGAGGAGGAGGCCAAGCGGCTGATCCTGAAGAAGCTTTACGACTTGGCCAACAGGGAGCTTCTGCGCTACCTGAATGCCGAAAAGCGGGCGCTGGTGGGGATTGTCGAGAATTTGTGGGACAAGTATGCCGTTTCCAGTCGGGTGCTGGAGGCGGATCGGGAGAAAACCCTGGCGGCGCTGAACGGGTTTCTGGCGGGATTGGGGTATTTGGGATGAGAGAGATAAAAGGTTGGCGAACAACCACCGTTCGAGACCTCTGCGAATTAGGCCGTGGGCGAGTGATTAGCGGTCAGGAAGTTGAGGAACATCCAGGAATTTATCCCGTGTACTCGTCACAGTCTAAAAATAATGGGGAAATGGGAGCAATCGACACGTTCGATTTTGATGGCGAATATGTAACATGGACAACTGACGGAGCTTACGCAGGCACAGTATTTTATCGGTCTGGTAAGTTCAATTGCACGAATGTGTGCGGAACTCTTTTGGCAAAAGATCCGGAGCTAAATTTACAGTTCCTTGCATACAAGCTTGCGACCATCGCCAAGAATCACGTTTCGTACGTAGGCAATCCAAAGCTCATGAACGGTATTATGGCGAGCATTGAGCTTTCTCTGCCTGAGTCAAAGGACGAACAAACCCAAATCTCCGCCATCCTGTTCACCCTCGACCGGGTCATCGAGCAGACCGAGGCGATCATTGCCAAGCAGCAGCGAATCAAGGCCGGGCTGATGCAGGACCTGCTGACCAAGGGGATCGACGAGCACGGCGTCATCCGCTCCGAGGCCACCCACCAGTTCAAGGATTCACCGCTGGGGCAGATTCCGGTGGAGTGGGATGTGGTTACTGTAGAAAACTTGTGTAGCGATATAGTTGATTGTCCACATACAACACCAGCATACGTACCTTCAGGTGTCCCTTGCATTCGTACTGCTGATATGATTCCAGGGCAACTCTTGCTCGACCAGGCATATTGCATAACTGAAAAGGATTATCGAGAGCGTGTTGCTCGTCTCATACCAAAGAAAGGTGACATTATCTATTCCCGAGAAGGAGAACGGCTAGGGATTGCGTCTCCTGTAGGGAATGAAAGAGTTTGCCTTGGACAGAGAGTGATGCTTCTACGTCCTGGATGTGAAACTGATCCCGATTACTTGCTATGGGCGATGAACTCCCCTGCATTCTATAACCGGATTGTCACTGGTCTTGGTGCAACAACCTCGCCTCATATCAATGTGGGTGATATCAGAAAAGCCCTTATTTTGAAACCATTGCCACAAGAACAGGAGAAGATAGGACAGATGCTGGCTGCACAGAGCTTACATTTCCGGTCTGAAACTGAGCAAACCGTAAAATATAGAAAAATGAAAGCCGGCCTCATGCACGACCTGCTCACCGGCACGGTGCGGGTCAACTAACATTAGTTGGGCGAATAGACCGCAATCGAATTGATGTCCCAGTAACCCTCTTATACTACGTATAAGGGGGTTACTGGCATGGCTGGCCATTACCGCAAATATTTTTGTAACAAAAAAATACTATTTTTTATTACAAAATATGGTAGCCTTACGACATGCAAAGTATTGACGATAAAATACTAAATCGCATTTATGGTCATGGCAGGGGTTGCGTGTTTACCCCAGGTGATTTTCTCGATTTGGGGAGCCGGCAGGCGGTCGGGGTGGCACTGCATCGTCTGGTGAAAAAAGGGACCCTGCGCAGCCTGGCCCGTGGCCTGTACGATTACCCCCGCACCGACCCCGATCTCGGACTCCTCTCGCCCACGACGGACGCCATTGTCAAGGCGCTCAAGGGACGTGACAACATCCTCCTTCAACCCTCCGGCGCCTATGCGGCCAACCTGCTGGGGCTGTCGGAGCAGGTGCCGATGAAGATCGTACTCCTCACAGATGGCCCGGCTCGCCGGGTCCAGTTGGGGAAACAGGTCATCATCCTCAAGCACACGACCCCAAAAGCCATGGCCACCGCCGGCAAGATCAGCGGGCTGTTTATCCAGGCGCTACGGCATATCGGCCAGAAGTACGTGGATGACACTATGGTTGCCAGGCTGCGCAACCGGCTGTCCGAGAATGACAAGAAACAGTTGCTGAAAGACATTCGTTACGCTCCGGCCTGGATTGCGGCCATCATGCGGCGGGTGGCCCAACTGGAGGAGATTTAACATCATGGATGCTTTTCTGACATTCCCCATCGACCGTCAACGGCTGCTGTGCGAGCAGGCTCAAGCGCGGCTGGGTTTTGTGCCAGCCACGATAGAGAAAGACTTTTGGGTCTGCTGGACACTGCGGGAGTTGTTCAACCTGCCGGTATGGGGGGAGCAGCTGACCTTCAAAGGGGGAACCTCCCTGTCCAAGGGGTGGCAGTTGATCTCCCGGTTTTCGGAAGATATTGATGTGGTCATTGATCGCGAGTTTCTGGGGTTTGGTGGCGAGACCCTGAGCAGCAACCGCCAGGGCAAGCTGCGGAACGAATGCAGCCGGCGGATCTTGGGAGAACTGCAACCGGCGCTGGCACAACGGTTGCGCGAGGCGATTCCCGAAACGCTGGGATGGGAATTGTCGCCTGCTGATGCTGCGGAAGATCCGTATCAGCAGACGTTGCTATTCCGCTATCCCTCGCTGTTCCGGGATAGCCTGGCCTACCTGCGGCCAGTGGTCAAGATCGAGATGGGCGCCCGGTCGGACACCGAGCCGGTGGAATCGCCTGTTATCCGCCCCTATCTGACAGAGGCTTTTCCAGACCTGTTGCGGGACAGCGCCTTCCCCATCAGAACGGTGGCAGCTCGCCGAACCTTCTGGGAAAAGGCGATGCTCCTGCATGAAGAAACCTTCCGGCCTGCTGATAAGCCGCGCAAACCCAGGCTCTCCCGGCACTACTACGACCTGTGGTGCCTGATCACCAAGGGTATCGCTGCCCAAGCTATGGCGGATCATGACCTGTTCGACCATTGCGCCCGGCACCGGCAGATATTTTTCAAGCAAAGCTGGGTCGATTACAACACCCTCTGCCGTGGCCAGATTAGACTGGTGCCGTTACCGGAGCAATTGGATGAATGGCGGCGGGACTATGCTGCCATGCGCGATGAGATGTTTTTCGAGGAACCGCCCGCCTTTGATGATCTGCTGGCGGTGATCCGGCAGTTTGAAGAGGAGTTTAACCGACCTTTGTAAATTCTCGTTCACCAGGGTGATACATGGATAGAGGCAAAACGCCGGACCATATCCGCATCGATGAACGTAATCATGTGGAAAAGCCGCTGCTGGAGCAGTTAGCCGGCTTACAGTGGGACATTCTGGATCTGGACAAGACCCAGACCCCGCAAGATACCTTCCGCGACAGCTTCACCGATGTGGTCATGCTGCCGGTGCTGCGGGAACAGCTCAAGGTCATCAACCCCTGGCTGGGGGATGATCAGGTCGAGGAGGTCATCAAGCAGCTCACCGCCGCGTTCCCCGGCACCAGTCTGCTGGAGAACAACCGCCATGTCTTCACCCTGTTGCTGGAGAACACCAGCGTCTCGGAAAACCGCACAACGGGAGATAAAAGCCCGACGGTCCGCTTCATAGATTTCACCCACCTGAAGAACAATCGCTTCATCGCCGTCTGCCAGTACAAGATCCGTATCCTGGGAACTGAACACCACATCATCCCGGATATCGTTCTCTTCCTGAACGGTCTGCCGGTGGTGGTGATCGAATGCAAATCGCCCAAGGCGAAGGAGCCGATCCCCGAGGCCATCGACCAGATGCTCCGCTATGGCGAGCAGCGGGGCGCCAAGGGAGAGGGAAGCCCGCCGCTTTTCTACTACAACCAGTTTGTCATCGCCACCTGCCGCAACGAAGCCAAGTTCGGCACCATCACCACCCATCACGAGCGACATTTCTACCGCTGGTCCGACCCGTATCCCCGCACCGTGGACGAACTGACCCACGGTGGCAGCAGCCCCAATGACCAGCAGCGGCTGGTGGCCGGGATGCTCGACCGGCAGAACCTGCTGGACATCATCCGCACCTTCACCCTCTTTTCCACTTCCGACAAAGGTGAACTGATTAAGATCGTCGGTCGCTATCAGCAGTTCCGGGCGGTGAAACTGGCAGTGCAGCGCCTGTTGACCGGCACCACCCGCCGGGAGCGGAGCGGCATCATCTGGCATACCCAGGGTTCGGGGAAGTCGTTGACCATGATGTTCATGGTGCGGGAGATGTATCGCCATCCCCAGCTCTGCACCTGGAAGGTGGTCTTTGTCACCGATCGGACCCAACTGGAGCAGCAGCTCTCCGAAACCGGCCAGAGTATCGGCTTCACGGTCAAGGAGGCCGACAGTATCAGGAAACTGAAGGAGCTTTTGCGGAGCGATTCATCGGATCTGGTGATGGCCATGATCCACAAGTTCCGCGAAACCGATCTGGCGGAAGCCTTCCCGGAGCTGAACGCCGGCACCAACATCCTGGTGATGACCGACGAGGCCCACCGCTCCCAGTATGCCCTGTTGGGGGCTAATCTGGACAAGGCGATCCCCAACGCGGCCCGGATCGGCTACACAGGCACCCCCATCGACAAGACCGAACGTGTTTTCGGTGACTATATCGACAAGTACACCATGCGCCAGGCCATCGAGGACGGCGTGACTCTGGAGATCATCTACGAGGGGCGCACCCACAATGCCGAGGTGGCCGACAAGACCGGCATGGACACGGCCTTTGCCGATGTTTTCAGCGACTACAACCTGCAGCAGCGGCTGGAGATTCTCGGCTACGGTTCGCGGGACGCCTACCTGGAGGCGGTGCCGACCATTGCGGCCAAGGCAAAGGATATGGTGGCCCACTATCTGGAGCACGTCTTTCCCAATGGCTACAAGGCCCAGGTGGTGGCGACCTCCCGCGAGGCGGCAGTGCGCTACAAAACTGCCATCGATACCGCCCTGAACGAAGCCATCGACCGGTTGCATGCCGACAACCCGTTGCATCTCGACCTGGAACGGTTGCAGAAACTGACCACGGATGTAGTCATCTCCGGCAGCCACAACGACCTGCCCCATCTCAAGGAATATTCCGACAGCTCCCGTCACGAACGCACCATCAAGAGCTTCAAGCTCCCCTTTGATAAAGAGGATGAAGGTGTGACTGGTGATGTCGGCATAGTCATCGTCAACAACATGCTCCTGACCGGCTTTGATGCCCCTATCGAACAGGTGATGTATCTGGACAAGGTCGTCGTCGAGCACAACCTGCTGCAGGCCATCGCCCGGGTGAACCGGGTCAGCGGCGCCGCCAAGGAGAAGGGGTATATCGTCGATTACGTCGGCATCGGCCATAACCTGAAAAAAGCGATCGACATCTATGACGAGAAGGAACAGCAGGAAGTGCTGGATACCCTCAGTTTTCCGGAAGATGAACTTCGGGAGCTGCAGGCCGATTTCAAGGCGGTCATGGAACTGCTGAACAAGCATGGTCTGACCGACCTGAACGATCACGACGCCTTTTTCGATCTCTTATACGACGAGGATATCCGCTTCGACTTCATGATCGCCTTCAAGAAGCTGACCCGAAGCCTCGATCTGGTTTTCCCGGCCAAGGAAGCGCTGGAATATCTCCCTGTCTATAACGCACTGACAGAGATCAATGTGCTGGCAGGACGGCATCTGGATGATCAGCGGCTGAGCATGAAGGGGATACCGCCGAAGCTGCGCGCGCTCACCGACGCCTACCTTGAGTCGAAGGGGATCGACCAGAAGATCAAGCCGATCTCCATCCTCGACGAGGATTTCGAACGCAACGTTGCCAAGCGCAACCGCACCAAGACCAAGGCGGCTGAGGTGGAACACGCCATCCGTCACCACCTGGATGTGGAACTGGACGACGACCCGGAACTGCAAGCATCGTTTGCCGCGGCGCTTTTGAACATCCTGGAGGAGTTCCGGAGCAACTGGCAGAAAATCTATGAAGAGCTGGAAAAACTCCGCCAGCGGATCAGGGATGCGGAAAACGAGCCGACCTATGGCCTGCACAAGAAGAAGCAGATGCCGTTTTTCCGGATGTTCCAGCGGGAGCTCAACCTGGCGGCCGAACCCGGTCCGGTCTGGGGGGGACAGGAAGAAGAGCGGGTCAGCCTGCTGGTCAATCTGACCCAGCAGGTGTATCTGGTGGTGGATCGTGAATTGCGCCTGACCGGATTCTGGGAGAGTATCCCGGCTCGGAACAAGCTGAAGGCGGATATCCAGCAGATCCTCACCTCTCCTGATTTCATCAAGGTGCCAGGGGTGTTCGCCAACCGGGCCCAGATCATCTCCCGGGTGATGGAACTGGCGGAGAAGA
Organism: uncultured Geobacter sp.; assembly: GCA_964490805.1. Taxonomy (GTDB): domain Bacteria; phylum Desulfobacterota; class Desulfuromonadia; order Geobacterales; family Geobacteraceae; genus Geobacter. The sequence continues at coordinate 65,951 of CAZBEB010000005.1, read as the reverse complement.
ACAACGACCGGATTCTCTACGCGGCCTGATATGGATCTTCAGTACACCGTTACCTATTCACAGCGAAAAAGACTGACCATCACGGTGGAGCGCGACCGCTCCGTGGTGGTTATGGCGCCGCTCGGGACATCACCGGAAAAGATCCGTGAAGTTGTCGAGTCCCGAAAAATATGGATATACGAGAAACTTCAGCATCCGCAAAAGTACGATCCGGCACCTAGGAAGGAATTTGTTTCCGGTGAAACCGTTCTGTACCTGGGGCGCAATTACCGACTGGAGATTCAAAAGGGAACAGAAGAGAGCATCCGTTTTCACGGTAAGTTCATCGTCACCGGCATCTCACCGGACCGGGCGGCAACGCTATTCAGGGAATGGTACATCGCCAAGGCCAGGAAAAAGATCATCCCCAGGGTGAAACAGCACGCCACCAACCTGGGTGTGACGGTCAACAAGGTTATGGTGTCGGAACTGAAATACCGCTGGGGCTCATGCACGCCGAGCGACAGCCTTAACTTCAACTGGAAACTCATCAAGGCGCCGATTTTCGTCATTGACTACGTCATTGTTCATGAGCTGGCGCATCTGCTGGAGCAGAACCACACGGCCCGCTTCTGGAACATCGTCCAGGTTCAGGTGCCTGGCTATACGAAGGCAAAAGAATGGCTGAAACAGCATGGGGATATACTGGAGAGCGGGTTTTAGGCTTATCGCCTCTGCGGGAAGCCATCAAATAATCTGCTTGCAATTTGAGATGTTCGCGCTGAAATATGAACCCAATAAATTAACTGTTCGGGGTAAGTACGTTTGAGCATGTACGTCCGGAACATCCTGTGTCAGATAAGGAAGAGGCCTTCGAAGGAGGCAAAACAATCAGCATGATAACGGCTTACCGGTTTTTTGCCGGCGTCTGAACAGTCCTTGAATACTCCTCAAAACCGTTTACAATTCCCCCCAGGTATCTTACAGTTTACCCCCCATACATCACTCTCCTTTATGAGGAACTGCCATGGAAACCCTCAAAAATACCCCCCTTTGCACCGAACACGAGAAGCTGAACGCCCTAATGGCCCCCTTCGGCGGCTGGAACATGCCGATCCAGTACGAGGGGATCATCGCCGAGCACCGGTGGTGCCGGGAGAAGGCTGCTCTCTTCGATATCTGCCACATGGGGGAGTTTCTCTTCAAGGGGGACATCGTCGCCTCGGGGCTTGAAGATGTCTTTACCTTCTCCGTTAAATCGATCCTGGTGGGTCGCTCCCGCTACGGTTTCCTCCTGAATGAAAACGGCGGTGTCATTGACGACCTCATCGTCTTCCGCCTGGCCGATGACGAGGCCATGGTAGTGGTGAACGCCGCCACCATCGAGAAAGATTTCGCCGCCATCTCCGCCCGCCTCTCCGGCGGGGAGTTCCGCGACATCTCCGCCGCAACCGGCAAGCTGGACCTCCAGGGACCCCTCTCCCGGGACGTGCTCTCCGGCGTCATCGGGCCGGAGATTGCCGCCATCCCCTACTTCAAATTTATCAGGACGCAGGTCCTCGGCGTTGACGCCATCGTGAGCCGCACCGGCTACACCGGCGAGCTGGGGTACGAGATCTTCCTCCCGGCGGAAAAGAGTGCGGAGCTCTGGACCCGGCTCCTCTCCGACGAGCGGGTGAAACCCGCCGGCCTCGGCGCCCGGGATGTGCTCCGGCTGGAGATGGGGTACAGCCTCTACGGGAGCGACATCGACGAGGCCACTACCCCCCTTGAGGCGGGGCTTGAGGCCTTCGTCAACTTCGACAAGGCGTTTGTCGGCAAGGAAGCACTCCTGAAGCAGCGGGCCGAAGGGGTGACGCGGCTCAAGGTGGCCTTCGACGTCACCTCCCGCCGCTCGCCGCGCCATGACTATGAAATCCACTTCGAGGGGGAGCGGGTCGGCACCGTCACCAGCGGCGTCTTTTCCCCCATGCTCGGCTGCGGCATCGGCATGGGGTACGTGAATCCCTCAGTGGCCACCCTCGGCGCTCCACTCACCATAACTCACGAGAAGGTGAGCATGGAGGCGACGGTGGTGGATCTGCCGTTCTACCGGGGTGGTTCGCTGCGTTCATAAGCAGTTTTCGCCGGACACGGAATCGGTTATCAAAATCAAGGAGGGATATATGGAAATCTATTTCACCAAGGAGCACGAGTGGGTCAAGGTCAAGGACGGGGTTGCGTCGGTGGGGATCACCGAGCATGCGGCCCACCAGTTGGGGGATGTGACTTTCGTGGAGCTTCCTAAAGTTGGTAAGGTCGTGAAGCAGTTCGAGGTCCTGGCGGCCATCGAGTCGGTGAAGGCGGCCAGCGACATCTACGCCCCGGTCTCCGGGAAGGTGACCCAGGTGAACGAGGCCCTGGAGGAGCGCCCCGAGATCGTCAACGAGGCGGCCGAGGATGCCGGTTGGATGGCCATACTCGAAATGGCCGCCCCGGCCGAACTTGAGAAGCTCATGACCCGCGACCAGTATGATGATTACCTGGGGAGCCTCGCATGAGCACTGCCGGCTACTGTCCCAATACGCCGGAGGAGGTGCGGGAGATGCTGGCGGCCATGGGGGCGTCGAGCATCGATGATCTGTTCCGGCCGATCCCGGCCGGGCTGCGGGCCCGGTCCTTCGAGCTTCCGGCGGGGATGTCCGAGTTCGAGATGCTGCATCGGTTCGAGCACCTGGCCGGGAATAACGCCCAGCATCTTTCCCATTTCGTGGGCGGGGGGTACTACGACCACCTGATTCCGGCGGTGGTGGACCATCTGTCGGGGCGGGCCGAGTTCTACACCGCCTACACCCCCTACCAGCCCGAATGTTCCCAGGGGACCCTCCAGGCCCTCTTCGAGTACCAGACCGCCATCTGCCGCATTACGGGGATGGATGTCGCCAATGCTTCCCTCTATGATGGCGGCACGGCCCTGGCCGAGGCGGCCATGATGGCCCTGCGGATTACGGGGAGAAACCGCCTCATTATCGACGGGGCCGTGAACCCCTTCCACCGGGAGATCGTCCGCACCTACCTGGCCAACCTGGATGTGGAGCTGGTGGAGATTGGGCCGAAGCTCGGCATGGAGGACGACCTGCGCATCCGGGCCGCCATCGATGACACCACCGCCGCGGTCCTCGTCCAGAACCCCAATTTCTTCGGGAGCGTCAGCGACTTCCGCAAGCTGGCCGCCGACGCCCATGCCGCCGGGGCGCTTCTGGTGGTTTCCGCATATCCGGTGGCCCTGGGGATCGTGGAGAGCCCCGGCGCCATGGGGGCCGACATCGTGGTGGGCGATGGCCAGAGCCTCGGCAACCCCCTCTCCTTCGGGGGGCCCTCTTTCGGCTACATCGCCAGCCGCAAGGAATACATCCGCAACCTGCCGGGGCGCATCATCGGCGAGACCGTGGACAGGAACGGCCAGCGGGGCTTCGTCCTCACCCTCCAGGCCCGGGAGCAGCACATCAAGCGCCACAAGGCCACCTCCAACATCTGCAGCAACCAGAGCCTCTGCGCCCTGCGGGGCCTCATCTTCCTTTCGTCCCTCGGGAAAGAGGGCTTTGCGGAGCTGGCGCGCCTCAATTACGACAAGGCGGAGTACGCGAAGAAGGTGCTCGGCAACCTGGCCGGGGTCGAGGTGATGAACGGCGGCGCCACCTTCAACGAGTTCACCGTCTGCCTGCCGAAAATCGCCGAGGAGGTGGTGACCGCCCTCCTCCGGAAGGGGATAGCCGCCGGCGTTCCCCTGAGCCCCTATTATCCGGAGATGGAGCGGTGCCTGGTGGTAACGGTGACCGAGAAGCGGACCCGGGACGAGATCGACACCTTTGCCCGGCACCTGGAGGGTATCCTATGCAGCTGATTTTTGAAAAATCGGTTCCCGGCCGCCGCGGAGTGCGGCTCCCGGCCGGCGACGTTCCCGCGGCCCCGGAGCTTCCGGCTGCGCTCCGCCGGCAGGAGCCGGCAGCGCTCCCCGAGGCGAGCGAACTGGACGTGGTGCGCCATTTCACGAACCTTTCGCGCCGCAACTTCTCGGTGGATACCAACTTCTATCCCCTGGGCTCCTGCACCATGAAGTACAACGCCAAGGCCCTGGAGGAGGCGGCCAAGCTCTTTGCTCCCTACCACCCCATGGTGCCGCTCCTTCCCCATGGTGCTTCCTTCAGCCAGGGGTGCCTGGGGCTTGCCTGCGAGCTGGGGGCGGCTCTGGCCGAAATCACCGGCATGGACGAGGTGACCACCCAGCCCCTGGCCGGCGCCCACGGCGAGATGACCGGCATCATGCTCATCGCCGCCTACCACGAGGCCAAGGGGAACAAGAAGAAGTACGTGGTGGTCCCCGATTCCTCCCACGGCACCAACCCCGCTTCCGCCGCCATGGTGGGGTACGAGATCATCACCGTTCCGACGGCCCCCTACGGCGACATGGATCTGGATAAATTCCGCGAGGTGATGACCGACGAGGTGGCGGCGGTCATGATGACCTGCCCCAACACCCTGGGGCTCTTCAATCCCCACATCCAGGAAATCTGCGACATCGCCCATGACCACGACGCCCTCATGTACTACGACGGCGCCAACCTGAACGCCATCCTCGGCAAGGTGCGCCCCGGCGACGTGGGGTTCGACGTCATCCATGTGAACCTCCACAAGACCTTCGGCACCCCCCACGGCGGGGGCGGCCCCGGTAGCGGCCCCGTGGGGGTGAAGAAGCAACTGGTGCCGTTCCTTCCCTCCCCGCGCATAATCAAGTACGACGACGGCTGCTACGGAATCGACGCTCCGGCCCATGGGACCATCGGCCGCCTCGCCGGCTTCTTCGGCAATTTCGGAGTGATGGCCAGGGCCTTCGCCTACATCACCATGCTCGGCCGCGAGGGGCTCGTCCGGGTGAGCGAGCAGGCGGTCCTGAACGCCAACTACGTGATGAACCGGCTGAAGGATGTCTACGACCTTCCCTACGACCAGACCTGCATGCACGAATGCGTCTTCTCGGCGGCCCGGCAGGTGAAAAACGGAGTCCACGCCATCGACATCGCCAAGTTCCTCATCGACCGGGGCTACCACCCCCCCACGGTCTACTTCCCGCTCATCGTCAAGGAGGCGATCATGATCGAGCCCACCGAGACCGAGAGCAAGGAGACCCTCGACGCCTTCATCGCCGTCATGCGGGAGGCGGCGGAGCTGGCCGAGTCCGATCCGTCCCTCTTTGCCGGGATGCCCGGGACCATGCCGGTAACCCGTCTCGACGAGACCAAGGCGGCCCGGGAGCAGAACGTCTGCTACTTTGGCTGCTGATTATTCCGAAAACCTGACCCGCTGGCGCCTCGTGGACACCGGTCCCCTGGACGGCCCCGCCAACATGGCGGTGGACGAGGCGCTCCTCCGGCACTTCGACCCCGCTGTATCCCTGCCGGTGCTCCGTCTCTACGGGTGGGAGCCGCCGGCTTTTTCCGTGGGGCGATTCCAGCGGCCGGAGGAGGCGTTGCAGCTCGACCGGTGCGCGGCCGCGGGCATCCCCGTTGTCCGGCGGATAAGCGGCGGTGGGGTCATCTACCACGCTGCGGAGCTCACCTATGCCGTGGTCTGCGCCCCGCGCCACATTTCCGCCGTACGGGGAGTCAAGGAAACGTTCCGGGCGCTAACCGCCTTCCTGCTCCGTTTTTACGGCAACCTCGGCATAACGGCTTCCTGGGCCATGGATTCTCCGTCGGCGGCGGGGGGGGGCGGTGCGCGAACGCCCATCTGCTTTGCCGGCAAAGAGGAGTACGACATCGTTATCGGGGGGAGAAAGATTGGCGGCAATGCCCAACGGCGGCTGAAGGACGCGATCTTTCAGCATGGTTCCATCCCGCTGCGCTGTGCGCTCTCCGAGGCGCTGCACTTTTTTCGCGAGCCCCCCGCCGGGCTTATCGACGGGACCACGAGTCTCGCCCAACTGGGAGTTACGGCTGACCCGGCATGGCTGCGGGGGGAACTGGCCGGCGCCTTTAGGGAGGCCCTCGGCGTCGAACTCATCCCCTCGGCCCTCACGGCGGAAGAAGAGGATACTGCCGCCGGTCTCGGCGCCGGGCGCTACGGCGGGGATGCCTGGAATCTGCGCGGAGAAACGCCATGAACATTGTGCGCAAGCCCGAGTGGCTGCAAAAGAGGATAAACCCGGCGGCCCACGCAGCCATGGAGGGGCTCCTGGGGGAGTTGCACCTCCACACCGTCTGTCAGGAGGCCCGCTGCCCCAATATCACCGAATGTTTCCGGGAGCGGCAGGCAACCTTTCTCATCCTGGGGGCCGACTGCACCCGTCTCTGCTCTTTCTGCAACGTTACCAAGCGGACGCCGCTCCCCCCCGACTCCACTGAGCCGGCCCGGGTGGCGGAGGCGGTTTGCCGCCTCGGTCTCTCCCACGTGGTAATAACGAGTCCCACCCGGGATGATCTCCCCGACGGCGGCGCCGGCCATTATGCCGAAACCGTTGCCGCCATCCGGAGTGCTGCACCCGCCACGAAGGTGGAACTCCTTATCCCCGATTTCCTCGGCAGCCGCGAGAGCCTTGCCCGGGTCGTAGCCTCGGCGCCGGCCATAATCGGTCACAATGTGGAAACGGTGCCGCGCCTTTATGATATCCGCGCGGGGGGCGAATATGGCCGCTCCCTCCGGGTGCTTCGCATGCTTGGGGAGTTGGCGCCGGCCGTGCGCAGCAAGTCGGGAATTATGCTCGGCCTGGGCGAGACGGAGGACGAAGTGCTGACGGTTTTTGCCGACCTGCGAGCCGCCGGTTGTTCCTATCTCGGAATTGGCCAGTATCTTGCCCCCAGCAGACAGCACTATCCGGTCCGGGAATTCATCCGGCCCGAGCTCTTCGAAAAGTACCGGATTACGGCACTGGCCATGGGGTTTGCCCACGTGGAGAGCGGCCCCTATGTGCGGAGTTCCTACCATGCCGCCCGTTATGACGGGGCGCCATAATCCTCGGCACGAAATGTGCTGGATCTCCGGCAGAGCCCTTTGGTCCCTTTTGTCAGGGGAAAGATGGGGGTATTTGACTAATGGGGGTAGTTACGTGGTCTGCGCATGGTGGTGTTGGATAGTCCTTGGGGTTGCTTTAATTGGAATCGAGCTTCTCTTCCCCTCGTTCACCATGGTCTGGTTCGGATTTGGCGCCCTTATGGTCGGCGGGGGATCGCTTCTTTGGGGAGGGGACTCTCTGCTGATGCAGGCACTTGTCTGGATTTTGATTTCGGTGTGCTGTTCCCTTTGCTGGCGCAGGTATCTGCGACGCAGGTCGAATCAGGAGGGAAGCCGGGATCATTCGTTGCCCCCTTTTGAGGGATGCTCCTCGGTGGCAGACCTTGCCGTTCAGGTCGTCTCCCGCCAGGGGCATCTCCTAAGGGTTGTGACGCTTGCATCCGAAGCCAATAAGCGCTTGAACGTCCTTACATCAAAGTGACGGGATGTTGCCTAACTGTTCCGGCGCTTTACACGTATTCACCCGGTGGTATGCTTGTGGAAAATCCAGGTTGCGGAGGATGCCATGAGCTACGGTGACGACAGAGTCTACAAAAAAGTGGAGATTATCGGGGTATCGAAGCGCGGGCTTGATGCGGCCATTCAGGCGGCGGTTACCAAGGCCCACAAAACGCTGCAGAAACTCTCCTGGTTCGAAGTCCAGGATATCCGCGGCCATGTGGGCGATGACGGTACCGTCACCGAGTATCAGGTGGTATTGAAGGTGGCATTCGAGATTAAAGAGTAGGCATGTGCTGGACCAGGCAGTTCATTTAATAATTGAAAGGAAAAGTAAACATGGCACAGGCAAAAAAGGGTGACACCGTCAAGGTTCACTATACGGGCAAGCTTTCGTCCGGCGAGGTCTTTGATTCTTCCGAAGCAAACGGGAACACTCCCCTCGAGTTCACCATCGGCGAGGGTGACGTGATTCCCGGTTTCGAGGAAGCAGTTATCGGCATGAGTTCCGGCGAGGCAAAGACGGTGACGATTCCCGAGGACAAGGCTTACGGGCCAAGGATTGAAGGCCTTGTGGCCGAGGTGGAGCGGGAATATCTCCCCCAGGATGCCGAGCCCAAGCTGGGGCAGCAGTACGAGGTGACCCAGGATGACGGACAGGTCTTTAACGTGATGGTCACGGAGATGACCGACACTACGGTGACCCTCGACGCCAATCATCCTTTGGCCGGCCGAGACCTGATCTTCGAGATAAAGCTTGTGGAAATTGCCTGATTGCCAGGAGTTCCGGAAAATGTGAAAAAGGGAAGGGGCCCGGGGCCTCTTCCCTTTTTTTCTGCTGCTTATGGGGGCCGCAACCCCGAGGACGTTTCAGTTTTCGGTCATGAAGTGCTGTTCGTACAAATCCTCAAGCTGCGTGAGGTGCTTCGCCTCGTCGGCCAGCATTTTCTGGAAGATGCCCGCCATGGGGGCGCCGGCGCACCCTTCGGCCATGCGCTTGTAAAAATCCATGGATCCCTTTTCGAGATGGATCGCATAGGCCAGCGCTTCACGGGTATCCGAGTTGGGGCTCAGCTCTTTCTTTGCCAGAACGTAGCCGAGGTTCATGGTTGAAATTTGCTTGCCGAGGGCCTCGGCCCCTTCCATCTCCCCTTCAAGGAGGGCCTGCTCCAGGCTCTGCTTGTGTTCCAGTTCGTCCATGGCGGCTTCCTTGAGAATCTCGCGCGCCCCTTTGTTTTTTACCTTTTTTATGGCGGTCAGATAGTGCCGGAATCCTTCTTCCTCCATCTGGATAGCCATTTCCACGGCGGCTTCGAACGTGTAGCAGACCGCACCTTGTTCGCTCATGGTCCTCTTCCCTCCCCGTGTTTCGTTAAATGATTCTTTATTAACACACCCGCCCTTCAAGCACAAGGGTCTTGTATACGCTGCGGACTGGCAAAAGAGCTGGTGTGCGTTACACTTTGTTCAACTAACCGATAATGATACGTTGCACGGAGGAGCTGCCATGAAAATTTTCCTTTCCGGCGGAACCGGTTTTGTCGGCGGCCACCTGAGACGAGCGCTCCTGGATGCCGGGCATACCGTACGGCTCCTTGTCCATGGGCGGCAAGAGAGTGCGGAGCAGGGGGTGGAGCCGGTCGAAGGGGATGTGACGAGGGTGGAAACCTTTGCAGGGGCCGTGGAGGGGTGTGACGCCACCATCAATCTGGTGGGGATAATCAGGGAGTTTCCCTCCCGGGGGGTCACCTTTGAGCGGCTCCATGTGGAGGCGACGAAAAACGTCCTGGAGGCGGCACGGCGGGGAGGAGTCCGGCGCCACCTGCAGATGTCGGCCCTGGGCTCCCGGCCCAATGCCACTTCCCGGTACCACCAGACGAAGTGGCGGGCCGAGGAGCAGGTGCGCAATTCGGGGCTCGATTGGACTATCTTCCGCCCGTCGATTATCTTCGGCCCTAAGGATGATTTCATCAACAAGCTGGCCGGCTACATCAAATCATACCCGGCCGTGCCGGTCATCGGCGACGGGAGGTACCGGCTTCAGCCGGTGTCGGCCGACGACGTGGCCCGCTGCTTCACCATGGCCCTGGAGAAGCCGGAAACGGTGGGGCAGGCCTATGAGCTTTGCGGCCCGGATTGCATCATCTACAACGATCTGCTCGACATCATCGGCAGGGTGATCGGCAAGGGTCATGTGACGAAAATCCCCAACCCCCTGGGCATCATGAAGCTGGTTGTGCCGGTCATGCAGGGTTTTTCTTCCTTTCCCGTAACCATGGACCAGATCACCATGCTGGTGGAGGAAAATATCTGCACGAGCCCCTGGCCACGGGTATTCGATATCGAGCCCGAACGGTTCGAGGCGGGAATTTCCAAATACCTGAGCCGCTGACTCGTTACATGAAACCGGCGGAAATGAAACTTGTGAAGCGGCCGTCTCCGATGATGATGTGATCCAGGACCTTTATCCCCATGAGATCCCCCGCCTCCCGGAGGCGACGGGTGATTTCCATATCTTCGCGGCTCGGAGCCGGGTCCCCGGTGGGGTGGTTGTGGACGAGAATCACCGCTGCTGCCGACTCCCGCACGGCCGGGTTGAAAACTTCCCTGGGATGGACGATGCTCTGGTTGAGGCTTCCTTCCGAAATCTGCACTTCCCGCATGATCCGGTTTTTCCCGTCCAGCAGAAGCACCATGAAATATTCTTTGCGCCGGTCGCGGAAGGCATAATGATAGTGGTTGTAAACCTGCTCGGGAGAGGTGAAGCGCTCGCTACAGATCATGAGCCGATCCGAATTGATGCGGGCGGCGATCTCCAGGGCCGCCTTGATGGATGCCGCCTTGGCCGGGCCGGTTCCCTTGACGGCACAAAGTTCTCCCACCGTGGCGCCGGCCAGGGTTCTGAGATCCCCGAATTCCTGGAGCAAGTCTCTGCCGAGGTCGATGGCGCTGCGTTTTGTGACCGTATCACCGGTCCGTATTATGAGAGCAAGGAGTTCTGCATCGGAAAGGGCGGGGCTTCCCCGCTTCATCAGTTTTTCCCGGGGGCGCTCGTCCTCGGGCCACGACTTAATGCCGCCTGCCATGATATGTATTCCCCCCTGTTGATTATTCCCGGTTCGGGAGCGGGAACTGTAACATGGGGGTGGAATAATTAAAAGGGGCTAAGCACCGCTTATTGGTTGAAGATATAGAGGAGAACTGCTCCACCGGCAAAAAGGCGATACCAGACAAAGGGATAGAGGGAATAGCGTTGCACGAGCTTAAGAAGGAGGGCGACGCTTATGTAGCCGAAGACAGCCGAAACGGCGATGCCTATCAGAAGTGGTTGCAATTCCCCCTGCGGGATTCCCTGGCGCGCCAGTTGGCCCACTTTCAGCAGGGCGGCCCCGGCAACGATGGGGAGCGAGAGGAGGAACGAGAACCGGGCGGCCGTCTCGCGGCTGAAGCCAAGGAACAGGGCAGCGGTGATGGTTATGCCGGAACGGGAAGCCCCCGGAATGAGTGCCAGGCACTGGGCCAGGCCGATCAGCATGGCGTTTTTGAAGTTGATGCGGTCCATTTGCAGGCGTTTGGCGCCCATGGTGTCGGCCAGGGCCAGCAGGAGACCGAAGCCGATGAGGAGCGTGGCGATTATGGCCGGATTTGAGCGGAAGATTTCTTCAATGGGCTCTTCGAGAGTCTTGCCGACGATGGCGGCCGGAATGCAAGCGGCAATTATGTAATAGGGAAGGCGGGTGGCGGGGGAGCCTGCTCCCTCCCTGATGCCAGTTATGGCATTTACGGCCATTTCGGAGATGTCTCGGCGGAAGTAGAAGGCCAAAGCGATAAAGGTTCCCAGATGGAGCGCCACGTCGAAGGTGAGCCCCGATTCGGGCCAGCCCAGCAGCCATGGAACAAGTATCAGATGCGCAGAACTGCTTATGGGAAGCACTTCGGTCAGGCCTTGAACGGCTCCGAGCACTGTTGCGTGAAGGGGATTCATATCCGGTCTCCTTGGTGTGCGGGCATAAGTTATACAACCTAATAAATATGTGCCCACAAGTCAAAGGTTGATGCTGATGTGGCACAGAGTTGTAACATCGTTGCAATAATTTTCATAGGCAAGGGAGCGATTTTGTGTTATTTCTCTTCTGTTTTAGACCTTAAACAGCGCGGCGACTTGCCGCCCCACCAGAATCGGAGGAAGCAATGTTCGGCCTTATTCCGAAGGAAGAGAAGTTTTTTGCCCTGTTCAACGACATGACCGCCAATATCATCGAGGGGGCCAAGCTCCTCAAGGATATGATGGATAATTACGACGACCCCCAGGGGAGTCAGAAAAAAATCAAGGACATCGAACACAAGGGTGATCAGATAACCCACGACATCATCCAGAAACTCAACAAGAGCTTCGTGACCCCCCTTGACCGGGAAGATATCTACTCCCTGTCGGCGGCCCTTGATGACATGATCGACCTCATTGACGCATCATCGCAGCGCTTCATCATGTATAACGTGGAGAAACCGACCCAGGAAGCGAAGGAGCTTGCCTTCATCATCCTCAAGTCGTGCGAGGCCGTTGCCAAGGCGGTGGGGCACCTGGGGGGCAAGTTCGAGCATATGGCCGGGCACTGTGTTGAGGTCAACGCCCTGGAAAACGAGGCTGACCGTGTTTGCCGCGAGGCCATAAGCAAGCTCTTCGACGAAGAGAAGGATCCGATTCAGCTTATCAAGTGGAAAGAAATTTACGAAACCCTCGAGCGGGCAACCGACAAATGCGAGGACGCAGCCAACATCCTTGAGAGCGTGGTGGTGAAAAATGCCTGATGCGACATTGCTCATGCTTGTCCTGGTTATCGGGGCGGCACTGGCTTTCGACTACATCAACGGCTTCCACGATACGGCAAACGCCATCGCCACCTGCGTATCTACCCGCGCCCTTTCCATAAGGGCTGCAATCACCATGGCGGCGGTGCTCAACTTCGCCGGCGCAATGATCTCCACGAAAGTAGCCGCCACAATCGGCAAGGGGATAGTGGATGCCAACAACGTAACGCAGATGGTGGTGCTTGCCGGGATCCTGGGCGCCATCGTCTGGGACCTCGTTACCTGGTATTACGGGCTTCCCGCATCTTCTTCCCATGCCATCATCGGTGGACTGATGGGGGCGGTCATAGCCCATGCCGGCACGGCTGCCCTCCACTGGAAGGGGCTCGAGAAGATAGTCCTGTCGCTGGTTCTTTCCCCCATCGTTGGCGTCGTACTCGGTTTCATTGCCATGATCATCATGCTTTGGTGCTTCAAGAGCAAGTCGCCCCATTCCGTTAATAATAATTTCCGGCGGCTTCAGGTCCTGTCGGCTGCTTTCATGGCCTTCTCCCACGGCACCGCCGACGCCCAGAAATCCATGGGGGTCATCACCATGGCCCTGGTGAGTTACGGCTCCTTGAGTACCTTCGATGTCCCCACATGGGTAAAGATCGCGTGCGCCGTCGCCATGGGCTGCGGCACCGCCGCCGGCGGCTGGCGGATCATCAAAACCGTCGGGAAAGACTTCGTGAAGCTCCAGCCTGTGCACGGTTTTTGTGTCGAAACGGCCTCGGCCGGGGTCATCCTGGGGGCCTCATCCATCGGGATGCCGGTCAGCACCACCCACGTCATCACTTCATCCATCCTGGGCGTCGGCCTCTCGAAGCGCCTCACCGCGGTCAACTGGAACGTGGCGGGCCGGATAGTGATCGCCTGGGTTCTGACCATTCCGGCGTCGGCGATCATGGCCTACGTCTGCTACCAGGTTCTTACTCCACTGCTCGGGGAGTGATTGCGGGGGGCACCCCGTGCATGTAGACGATGAACGGTGGCGGGTGACAATTCAGAGAAAACAAAAAAGCGGGGATTTCCCCGCTTTTTCTATTCCAGGTCCTCGCCCAGTTCCTCCATCTCGTCGGTGAGAGTGGCGAGGGTTTCGTCTTTTTTCCGGAAGCGGACAATGAGCCAGTAGCAGATGGCGTAGGAGAAAAGGGCTGCGGCAAAACCCAGGATGGATGAGCCGATGATGAGGGTTGCGGCATGGCTCTTGAGGTGGACCCACTGGAGACTCTTGAAGTGGAATTCCTGGGGGGGGAGTCCTCTGACTACGAGGCCGATTTTGTAGCTGGCGGCCAGGACCGGCACTACGGTGAGGGGTGTGTTGACCCAGGCGCCCGTGACGCAGGTGAGCTTGTTGAGTCGAAGGATGAAGGCTGCTGCTATGGCAAGGACGGTGTGCAGTGAGAAAAAGGGGGTGAAGCCGATAAATACGCCGACGGCCAGCCCCGCTGCGATATGGCCCGGATGGCTGTCCAGGGAAAGAATCGCTCGTATGTTGCGCTTCCACTTCTCTTTGTTGATCACGAAATCCTCCGCAGGTAACGCAGGGGTCCGAGTCTAAGGTCCCGTCCCCCGCATTGTCAATCCATTTCCCCCCCAATCCGTGTCCCCAAGGTTTTTGCCCCCATCTTCATCCCTGACAAATTATATACTTCCGCTATACTTATTAACGGTTGACAACGAGGAATGTGATATATATAAAAATATATATGTTTGATGTGCCATGGAGTTATGAAGGACATCAACGAGAAGGGGTTGCCCGTGAAGTTTTTTGCTGCCGGCTTAATGATACTGTTGCTGGTCCCCAATGTGCTGCTGGGGGCCGAGCGCTCCGTCGCCCTCGATGAGGCGCTTATCCTTGCCCTGGAACGGAACCACCTGGTGAGCGGCGCAGCCTACGAAAAGCAGGCTGCCGAGGAGGGGGCTGCGGCGAGTCGCAGCCGGTACTTGCCGCGCATTGCCTTCGACGAGGCGTTCAGCGCTTCCGACCTCCCCACCAGGGTTTTCATGATGAAGCTGGATCAGGGGCGCTTCACCGCGAACGATTTTGCCATCGGCAATCTGAATACCCCTTCTTCCACCACTGATTTCCGCACATCACTCTCCCTGGAACAGCCCCTGTTCGATCTGGGGATAGGCTACGGGCGGGAGATGGCCCAGCGGGAGGCCGAGCGGATGGGCGAACGGTTCGAGGGGCGGCGCGAGGATGCGGGGTTTGCGGTCTACGCCGCGTATCTCGGTGTGCAGAGGGCAAAAGCGGTGCTGGCGGCGGCCGAGAAGGACGTTGCCGAAGCCCGGGAGCACCTGCGGGTGGCAAGGGTCCGCAACGAGCAGGGGGCCGGTCTCAAGTCGGATGAGCTGCGGGCACGGACTTTTCTCTCGGAGATGGAGGAGCGTAACATTACTGCCCTCAACGACCTGAAGCTTGCCAAAATGCGGTTGGCCCTGGCCGTGGGGGGCGATGCCGGCGACTCCCTCGACATCCGGGGGGATGTGACGGCAGAGGCGTTCCGTCTGGAGGAGGCTGAGATCGTGGGGACGGCCGTTGCCAACCGTCGGGACCTGAAGGGCGCCGAAAAAGGGGTGGAGCGGGCCGAGGCCGCGGTGGGGCTTGCACGCAGTGCCTGGTTTCCCACGGTTTATGGCGGGGCGTCCGTGCAGATGAATGACCGGGATGTTCCCTTTGGTCACGATAACGACGGATGGAGCGCGGGGGTGAACCTGCGGTGGGAAATCTTCGACGGACTGGGGCGGAGCCACAACTCGGCCAGGGCCCGTGCTGAACGGGATGCGGCAAACCAGTACCGGGAGCAGCTTCGCAAGGAAATCGAACTCCAGGTGCGCGAGAGCATCCTGCGTCGTGCCGAGGCCGGGAAGCGGCTGGAGGTGGCGCGTCACGCGCTTCTGGCGGCCGAAGAGGGGACGCGGCTGGTGAACAAGCGGTTTGCAAACGGTCTTGCCACCATGGTGGAGCTCCTGGACGCCCAGTCATCCCTGAACCGTGCCCGTACCGGGCTTGTGGAGCGGGAGACCGACCACCTGCTGGCTACGGCGCGGATTTACCATGCTGCCGGCATATTCCTGAAGGAGATGACCCAATGAGGAGCCGCACTGCAATAATTCCCCTTTTTGCTTTAACCGTTCTTGCCTTTTCCGGCTGTGGCGGCGACAGGGCGGGATCCGGAGAAAAAGAGAAGCCCGTTGTCGTGACCGGAGTGCCGATGGAGAAGGTTGCATCAGTGGCGCTTCCCGAAGGGATGGAGGCGGTGGGTACGGTTAAGGCGCGCAACTCCGCAATCATTGCTTCCCGGATTCCGGGCACGGTTACCGGCGTCTTTGTGGCAGAGGGACAACGGGTCGGGCAGGGGAAGATTATGGTGACCCTGGAGGCTGCCGAGAGCACGGCCCAGGCTGCTGCCGCATATGCTTCGGTGGAAGAGGCGGAGAGGGGGCTGGAGGAGGCGCGGGCGCGCAGTCGCCTTGCCGATGCCACCTTTGAGCGTTATCACAACCTCTTCAGGGAGGAGGCGGTCACACGGCAGGAGTTGGATAACCGGCGTGCCGACCGGGACGTGTCCGCCCAGGCTGTGGCCCGGTCCGAGGCGAGGGTGACGGCGGCGCGGCAAGCCGCCCGCGCGGCCGGCGCCGTTGCCGGTTACACCCGTATCGTGGCCCCTTTGGCCGGCGTGGTCACGGCGAAGCAGGTGGAGCGGGGGATGACGGTCTTTCCGGGCACGCCGCTTCTGACCGTTGAG
Source organism: uncultured Geobacter sp. (assembly GCA_964490805.1). Classification (GTDB taxonomy): domain Bacteria; phylum Desulfobacterota; class Desulfuromonadia; order Geobacterales; family Geobacteraceae; genus Geobacter. The sequence goes on along the minus strand of CAZBEB010000005.1, from coordinate 49,881 downwards.
GAAGAGGGGAACTATCGCCTGGAAGTGGCGGTTCCGGAATCCCTTGTGGCACAGGTAAGGGTGGGCGACACGGTGCAGGTGGCGGTGGATGGGGCCGGCGTAACCTCCTCCGGACGGATTGCCGAGGTGGTTCCTGCCGCGGATCCGGCGAGCCGCACCTTTACCGCCAAAGTCGATATCGCGGGCAAGGGGTTGAAATCCGGGATGTTCGGCCGCGTATTCCTCGCGACCGGCGAACGGAAAGGCGTTGCCGTCCCCCGGGGGGCAGTCGTGGAGCGTGGTGCTCTCACTTCCGTATGGGTAGTTGACGGGCGCAACATCGCCCGGATGCGGCTAGTTAAGACCGGGTCGCTCCATGGTGACCGCGTGGAAATCCTCTCGGGGCTCTCCCCGGGGGAGCGGGTGGTGACCGGCGGCGTGGAGAAGGTAATCGAAGGGGCTGAAGTTCGATAATACGGCCTTTCGGCCATTGGGGGGGCGCTCTGCATGCGTCTCGACGATGACGATATCCGCAGCGGGAGGTACCTCGTCTGGTTCCTCTGCTTCCTTGCGGTCTGGCTGCTGCTTGCCGGTATAGTTCTGGTGGTGCGTCACGGATGGTCGTTTCCTGATATGGAATAGGGTGCATTCGATGGAAAAACTCGGCATTGCCGGAAAAATAGCTAAATCTTTCATAAATTCGAAGCTGACTCCGCTTCTGGTCCTGGCGGCGCTTCTGCTCGGGGTCTATGCGGTGCTGGTGACCCCGCGGGAGGAGGAGCCCCAGATTGTCGTGCCGATGATCGACATCTACCTCCCTCTTCCCGGCTCTACCCCCAAGGAGGTGGAGGAGCGGGTGGTGGTCCCCTTTGAGAAGACCATGTGGGAGCTTCCAGGGGTGGAGTACGTCTACTCCATGAGCAAGCCGGGGATGGGGCTGGTGACGGTCCGTTTCCTCGTGGGCGAGGATATGGAGAAGTCCCTCGTCAAGCTCCACAACAAGGTGATGGAAAAGCGGACCATCCTCCCCCCGGGGGCCGGTGAGCCGCTGGTGATGCCCAAGTCCATCGATGACGTGCCGATTCTGGCCCTGACCCTCTGGTCTGACCGCTACGACGGCCAGACGCTCCGGAAATTGGGGCGCGAGCTCTGCGAAGAACTGAAGAAGGGATCCAACGTTGCCGAGACCAGAATTGTGGGCGGTCTCGGCCGCCAGCTTACGGTGCGTCTCGATTCGGCACGGCTGGCCGCCTACGGGCTCTCGCCCCTCCAGGTGATGGGGGCGATCAAGGGGGGGAACGCACGCCTGCCTTCCGGCGCTTTCGCCTCCGGGAACCGGGAGTTTCTGGTGGAGACCGGCAGCTTCATTGCCGGTGCCGATGAAGCCCGGCGGCTAGTGGTGAGCGCCCGCGACGGCCGCCCCGTCTACCTCTCCGACGTGGCCACGGTGGTGGACGGCCCCGAGGAACCAAAGGACTATGTCTTTTTCGGCCTGGGGCCGGCGGCGGACCGCAAGGGGATTTCCGGAAATCGGGCCGAGAGCTACCCGGCGGTCACCCTCTCCGTGGCAAAGCGCAAGGGGGCCAACGCCACCTGGGTGGCCGAGGACCTTCTGAAGCGGGTGGAGTTCCTGAAGGGGAAGCTGATCCCCTCCGATGTGCAGGTTACGGTCACCCGCAACTACGGCGAGACCGCCAAGGAGAAGAACAACGAGCTTCTGTTCCACATGTTCCTGGCGGCCATCTCGGTTACGCTTCTCATTGCCGTGTTCATGGGGTGGCGGGCCGGGGCGGTGGCGGCCATCGCCATTCCGGTGACCCTGGCCCTCACCATGCTGGTCTTCAACCTGATCGGCTACACCCTGAACCGGATTACCCTTTTCGCCCTCATCTTCTCCATCGGCATCCTGGTGGATGACGCCATCGTGGTGGTGGAGAACATCCACCGCTACTTCACCACGACCCGGTTCAAGCCCCTGGAGGCGGCCATCCGGGCCGTGGACGAGATCGGCAACCCCACGGTGCTGGCCACCTTTGCGGTCATCGCCTCCATCCTTCCCATGGGGTTCGTGGGGGGGCTCATGGGGCCGTACATGCGGCCCATTCCCGTGGGGGCCAGCATGGCGATGCTCCTCTCCATGTTCATTGCCTTCATGGTCACCCCCTACTTCGCTTACCGGCTCATGAAGGGGGAGTCCCATTTCGGGAGCGATGCCGAGGCGGAGGAGTCGAAACTCACGCTTTTCTACCGGAAGTGGATGGGGCGTCTCATCCACCGCAAGCCCCTCCGCTACGGCTTTCTGGCCGGCGTGACGGTGCTGCTGCTCGTGTCGTGCTCCCTCATCTACTTCAAGCTCGTTACCGTGAAGATGCTCCCCTTCGACAACAAGAACGAGCTTCAGGTGATTATCGACGCCCCCGAAGGGACTCCCCTGGAGGAAACGGCGCGGATGACCGCGGAGATGGCCGAGGCCCTGCGCACCGTGCCGGAGGTGACCGACTTCCAGACCTACGTGGGGACCAGCGCCCCCTTCAATTTCAACGGTCTCGTGCGCCACTACTATCTGCGGAGCGGCGCCAACGTGGCTGACATCCAGGTGAACTTCCTCCCCAAGGGAGAGCGCAAGGACCAGTCCCACGCCCTGGCCACCCGCATCAGGCCCCTTCTCAAGGCCGTGGCCGACCGCCACGGCGCCCGCATCAAGGTTGCCGAGGTGCCGCCGGGACCACCGGTCATCTCCACGCTCGTTACCGAAGTCTATGGGCCGGACCAGGCGACGCGCCTTGATATAGCGGCAAAGATCAAGGCTATCTACGAGAAGATTGACGGGGTGGTGGACACCGACTGGTATGTGGAGGACAACCAGCAGAAGGTCACCTTTGCCGTGGACCGGGAGAAGGCGGCCCTCACCGGCATCGCCGTGGAGGATGTGGCGAAAACGCTCCGGATTGCCCTTGCGGGGATGGACGCCGGCATCATGCATCTGCCGGAGGAAAAAGAGCCGGTTCCCATAACGCTTCGGCTTCCGGTGGAGCAGCGGAGCTCCGTGGCCGCCCTTTCCTCCATCTACGTGCCGGGGCCCGGGGGGAACGTTCCCCTGTCGCAGCTGGTCCGGGTCACCACCGGTACCGAGGACCGGAGCCTCTACCGGAAGAACCTGAAGAGCGTTGTCTATGTCACCGGAGATGTGGCCGGGAAGATCGAGGCGCCGGTTTACGCTATCCTTAAGATGCAGAAGGAGATTGACAAGATAGCGCTCCCCGGCGGCTACCATATCGAGCAGCGGGCCGCCACCCAGCCCTGGAGCGAGGAGCGCCCCGGCATCAAGTGGGACGGCGAGTGGCACATTACCTATGAGGTGTTCCGGGACCTGGGGCTTGCCTTCGGAGCGGTGATGATCCTCATCTATGTCCTGGTTGTGGCCTGGTTCAAGGATTTCACCACGCCCCTCGTCATCATGGTGCCGATTCCCCTCACCCTCATCGGTATCCTGCCGGGGCACGCCCTCTTCGGCGCCTTCTTCACCGCCACGAGCATGATCGGTTTCATCGCCTTGGCGGGGATTATCGTGCGCAACTCCATCATCCTTATCGATTTTGCCGAGTTGAAGCGGCGGGAGGGGCTCGCTCTGGACGAGGCCATCATCGAGGCTGGGGCGGTGCGGTTCCGGCCCATGCTCCTGACCGCGGCGGCGGTGGTGGTGGGGAGTTTCGTCATCGTCTTCGACCCCATCTTCCAGGGGCTGGCTCTGGCCATGATGTTCGGGGAGATCGCTTCCACCACCCTTTCCCGCGTGACCATACCGATACTGTACTATCTGGTGGAGGACTGGAAGGAGCGGCACCGGAAGGCTGATGCGGCGTAGGGGCGATCCTTGTGATCGCCCTTGATTCGGGTAAAAACGAGGGCGAATACAAGATTTGCCCCTACACGAATGGATAATCGGAGGTTCAATGTTCTGGCAGAATAAACAAAACGTTCCCGTTGCGGAGTCCGTGGCGGATAAGGTGGGCATAGAGGCGGAAGGTTTTTACCGCTCGGGGAAGATGCACTGTGCCGAGGCGGTGCTCATGGCGGCCCGCAACCAGTTTTTCCCCTCCATGCCCGAGGAAGTCGTGCGGGCTGCATCCGGCTTCGGCGGCGGTTCCGGGGTGGGGTGCATCTGCGGTGCCGTTTCCGGCGGCACCATGGCTTTCGGTTTGGTCCTGAAGGACGACAAGCGCACCCTCAAGCGGGTCACCAAGGAGCTGCACGAGTGGTTCAAGCACGAGTACGGCGCTGCCTGCTGCCGCATTGCCACGAAAAATGCCAAGGACAAGGGTGGGTGCGCGGTCCTGACCGGCGAGGTGGCGAAGAAGGTGGCAGAGCTTCTGCAGTCGTAGGGGCGAATCTTGTATTCGCCCGGTACTGGGGCGATCATGAGGATTGCCCCGACGAAACAAGGAGGTTTGTCATGGAACTTACGAGATCGTATGCATTCGGCAAGACCGTGGAGATGGGCTATGCGGAGACCGTGGCCAGAGTCCGGGAGGAGCTGGCGAAGGAGGGGTTCGGCGTTCTCACCGAGATCGACGTGACGGAGAAGTTCCGGGAGAAACTGGGTCGTGACTTCCGCGACTACATAATCCTTGGAGCCTGCAACCCGGCCATGGCCTGGGAGGCGTTCCAAATGGAGCTGAACATCGGGACCCTGCTTCCCTGCAATGTTTGCGTTTACGCCGGCGACCACGGGAAAACCGTCGTGATGGCCATGGACCCGGTTGCTGCTCTCGGCATCGTCGGCAACGCCGAACTGACCGATGTGGCCGCAGCGGTGCGGCAGAAAATGGAGCGGGTGCTGGCCGCCCTGTAACAAACGCAAGGAGAATAGATAATGTACATCGACCGCCTGCTCAGAATCATCGCCGGCAGCTTCATTCTCATCTCGCTGCTGCTGGCCCACTATCACAGTCCCAACTGGCTCTGGTTCACCGCCTTCGTGGGGCTAAACCTCTTCCAGTCTGGATTCACCAACTGGTGCCCCATGATTACCATTCTGGATAAACTGGGGGTGCCGAAGTTCCCCAATGAGTGTTGCCGTAAATGAGCTGCCGGATAACTATCCTGTGCGATAACTCCGTGGGCCCCATTGCCGGCACCATCGGCGAGCACGGCTTTTCTGCCCTGGTGGAGTGGGACGGCGGTTCGCTCCTGTTCGATACCGGCAGCGGCAAGGGACTTCTCCCCAATGCCCAGCGCATGAACCGGGATCTCCGCAGGGTGGGTGCCGTGGCCATTTCCCACGGCCATCACGACCATACCGGTGGGCTCTGGGGGCTTCTTTCCGCCTGTGGCGGGAAAGAAGTGCTGGCGCATCCGGGAATCTTTGCCCGGCGCTACCGGGTGAAGGATGGTGGCGCGGCCCTCTCCATCGGTATCCCTTACGCCGAAGAGTTCCTCCGGGGGCAGGGCGCCCGTTTCTCCTTTTCGGACCAGTTCCGCGAGGTGGGCCCCGGTCTCTTCCTTACCGGCGAGGTGCCCCGGACGGCAACCTTCGAGGTGGGCGACGCGGGGCTTTTCTGTGACGATACAGGATGCGTCGCGGATTCCATCCGTGATGACCAGTCCCTCGTCATCAGTACCGGCCGGGGGCTCGTACTCCTGCTCGGCTGCTGCCACGCCGGGCTCGTGAATACCATTGAGTGGGCCCGGGAGACCACCGGGATTGCCGAGATCCATGCCGTCATCGGCGGGACTCACCTCGGTTTCTGCGGCCAAAACCAGCTGGACGAAACCGTGGCAGCGTTGCGCGGGTATGGCGTGCGGAAGATACTTGGCAGCCATTGTACCGGTTTTGCCGCTGCCGCCCGGCTCCATCAGGAGTTTCCCGGCTGTTTCCACCCGGCTTCCGTGGGTTATACCATCGAGGTCTAGAAGATTCCCCTCCCCAACAAAGCGACGACGTACCATTCCCGGCCGTCGTCGCTTTTTTCTTTTCTTTGCAATTTATAATCACGTTTTAATCTAAAGAGTTTTACGCTCCATCCGATAGGGATTAGTACGTCAATATACTGTCTCAGCAGTATGTTACCGTGTTTTGCGCGACTTTAACTTTCATCCCGTAAAGGAGACAGCCTATGACAATCAAGCGGTACAGAAATTGGGGGATACTCCCCAAAGTCATGACCATCTCGGCCCTTACCGTGGCCCTCTTCGCCGGCATGGTCCTCCTCTTTTTCCTCCCCTATATCGAGGGGAAGATGATGGATGGCAAGAAGGAGTCAACCAGGAACGTGGTCGAGGTGGCCTTCGCCACCCTTAACCGTTACGGCGAGAAGGCGAAGCGGGGCGAGCTTCCCGTGGAGGAGGCCCAGCGGCTTGCCATGGCGGATATCAAGGAGCTCCGCTACAAGGGGAAGGAGTACTTCTGGATCAATGACCTTTCTCCCCGGATGATCATGCATCCCGTGAAGCCGGAACTTGACGGCACCGACCTTTCCGGAAACAAGGACCCGAAAGGGAAGCATCTTTTCGTCGAGTTCGTGAATGTCTGCCGGGAGAAGGGGGCTGGTTTCGTGGATTACATGTGGCCCATGCCCGGCCAGAGCGAACCGGTGCCGAAAATTTCCTACGTGAAGCTGTACGAGCCCTGGGGGTGGATTATCGGGAGCGGCATCTATGTGGAGGACGTGCGCAACGATATGGCAAAGCTCCACTGGGGAGTGATCGGCGGCACGCTTCTCTTTTCCATTATTACCCTGATGGTTGCCTGGTCCGTGGGGCTCGGCATTGTGCGCCCCCTGCGTAATGTGGTGGCGAGCCTCCACGACATTGCCGACGGGGAGGGGGATCTGACGAAGCGGATTGCCGTGACGCGGGAGGATGAGTCGGGGGACCTCGCCCGCTCATTCAACACCTTTGTGGAAAAGCTCCAGGGGATTATCGGCCAAGTGGCCCAGAATGCTGCCATGGTGGCGGCGTCGGCCAGCCAGGTGGAATCCGCCTCGCGGCAGATGGCCAATGGCGCCGACCACGTGGCCGACCAGGCCGGCACCGTGGCCACGGCAAGCGAGGAAATGGCCGCCACGAGCGTCGAGATTGCCGGCAACTGCGTGAGCCTTGCCGAGGGGGCCAACCAGGCAAGCGCCACCGCCCGCACTGGGGCTGCCGTGGTGCAGGAAACCGTGTCGGTCATGAACCGGATTGCCGAACGGGTGAAGGATGCGGCCCGCACCGTGGATAGCCTCGGCACCAGGAGCGACCAGATCGGAGAAATCATCCGGACCATTGAGGATATTGCCGACCAGACCAACCTCCTGGCGCTGAACGCCGCCATTGAGGCTGCCAGGGCCGGGGAGTACGGCCGCGGTTTTGCGGTGGTTGCCGATGAGGTGCGCGCCCTTGCCGAGCGCACCACCCGCGCCACCAAAGAGATATCCCAGATGATCAAGGCGATTCAGCAGGAGACCAAAGGGGCCGTCGCCTCCATGGAGGAGGGGGTCAACGAGGTGGAGTTGGGGACCGGCGAGGCGGCACGCTCTGGGGATGCCCTGCGGGATATCCTTGACCAGATCAACAACGTCACCATGCAAATCAACCAGATAGCCACCGCAGCCGAGCAGCAGACTGCCACTACCACCGAGATCAGCCAAAATATCCAGCAGATTACGGATGTGGCCCACGACACTGCCAGCGGTGCACAGCAATCAGCGGGCGCTGCCGGGCAGCTTGCGGAATTGGCGGAAGAATTGCAAAAGCTGGTTGGACGGTTCCGCCTTGCGTCGTGACGAGGTTCTGTGATTAAGGGGTTAGAGCTTCTTGCTCGTGGCGCAGGCACATTTGTCACCGATTGCAGTGTAAGAAAAAAGTCAAAACACTGACTGTATTTCCGTATTTTGTAAGCGGCAATTGCGAGAGGAGAAAAAAGGTACCATGCGTCTCACCATTAAGAAAAGGATGGGCATCACTCTTGTTCTGACCCTTGTCGGCATGGGTGTCATCATCGGGTTCATGCTCTTCGGTTTCGCCAAGGTTCGTCACCAGCAGGAATTCATGGAGAAACTCACACAGGTGAACAATACGGCGCTGCGGGGCAATATCGCCATGCTCAAGGCCCGTGAGTTCGAGGCGGAATTCTTTGAACGGAAGCAGGATAAGTGGGTTCCGCGGGTCAAGGAGGCAGTGGCGAAGGTAAATACTAACCTGGATGCCATTGCCGCCGACACCGAAGACCCGAAGATCAGGGAATGGGTTGCCAGCGGCAAGAAGCTTGCGGCTCAATATGACGAACTGTTCGCAACGATTGCCCAGAAAGCCCTGGCAAACAACTTCCAGAGCGAGGAGCTTGCCGAGGATCGGGAGGAGTTGCGCGACGTTATTAATGAATTTGAACCGCTGCTGGACAACTATATTCCAAAGCAGGTGGGCGTTGTCTACCAGGCAGCCAATGCGGAGATGGACCATATTCTCTCTGTTACCCGCATACAGATTCTGGCCACGATTTTTGCTGTTGCCGTGCTGCTGCTTGCAATGCTGGTGTCCACGGCCATGCGGGTCGGATCTGCGCTCAAGCTTTTCGTGGAAAGGCTTCGTGACATTTCCGAGGGTGAGGGGGATCTGACGAAGCGGATCGAGTTCGCCCGCCAGGACGAGTTCGGTGAACTTGCCGCATGTTTCAACAATTTTGTGGAAAAGCTCCACGGCATTATTTCCGAGGTATCCCAGAACACTCTTCAGGTGGCTTCGGCGTCGTATCAACTTCAGTCCACCGCCGAACAGATGGCCCATGGCGCCGAGGAGGCCGCTTCCCAGTCCGGAGCCGTTGCTTCGGCCAGCGAGGAGTTGGCCGCGTCCACTTTTGAAATAGCTTCCAATTGCGGGACCGTGGCGGAAAGTACCCGCAACGCCAACGATACGGCCATGACCGGTGCAACGGTTATCCAGAACACAGTTGCCATAATGGAGCGAATTTCCGATCGGGTAAGGGATTCTGCACGGACAGTGGAGAGTCTTGGCGAGCGGGGGCAGCAGATCGGCGAAATCATATCCACCATTGAAGACATCGCTGACCAGACGAATCTCCTGGCGCTGAACGCGGCCATCGAAGCGGCCCGCGCCGGTGAGCAGGGGCGCGGCTTTGCTGTTGTTGCCGACGAAGTGCGGGCGCTAGCGGAGCGCACATCCCGGGCGACCCGCGAGATCTCCCAGATGATCAAGGGTGTCCAGGACGGAACGCGGGAAGCCGTTTCCGCCATGGAGGAAGGGGTGCGCGAGGTGGAGAAGGGGACTGCTGAGGCATCCCGTTCCGGAGATGCCATTCGGGATATCCTTGAACTTTTCCGTAGTCTTGATTCTCAGGTGGCCGAGATTGCGACGACAGCCGACGATCAGACGCGCACCACCAGCGAAATCAGCTCGAACATCCTCACCATCTCCGAAATCATCGAAACCACCGCCAAGGGGGCCTCTGATTCGGCGGCGGCGGCGGATGGCCTGGCTCGCCTGGCCGAGCAGCTGAAGTCCCTTGTCGGCAGGTTCCGGCTGGCTGAATAGGGGCCGGCGGCATTGCCGGCGACAGATTCTTTTTCGGTCTAAAGTTTTCCAGTAGTTGGCCGATTGGAATATATGTGGCACGGAAGACCACATTACCAATCGGAGAGGGAGGCCGCCAATGGCACTTATTACATGGAGCGACAGTCTTAGCGTTAAGGTAAAGCAGTTTGATGATCAGCACAAAAAGCTCGTGGATTTGGTTAACCAGCTTTTCGATGCCATGAAGACCGGAAAAGGGAATCAGGTCATGGGAGACATCCTCAAGCAGCTCACGGCCTATACCCAGACCCATTTCGCCGCCGAGGAGCGGCTTTTGAAGCAGCATGCCTATCCCGAGTTGAGCGCGCACCAGAAGGAGCACAACGCCCTTGTCATGCAGGTGCTGGATCTTCAGAAGCAGTTCCAGGACGGGAAGGCGGTCCTGACCCAGAACGTCATGACTTTCCTGCGGGACTGGCTCTCCAAGCACATTCAGGGTGACGACAAGAAGTATGGCGAATTTCTCAACGGCAAGGGGATCAAGTAGGCTTTTATTGCCATGGCAGCGCTGATGGAACGGACCATGCATCGGCTACGGGTGTCCGGGCCGGATGTGCGGACGGAGAGGGGATTCGTGAACGTGGCGGAAATATCGGGGACGGATCAGCTGGAACTGCTGCACACTGCCGAAGAGCTCATTGATGCGGCCAATCTCATGGCCCTGGATGTGGCCCTCGACAGTCTCGAAAATGCTGTGCATGAGCCTGTCTGTTCCGATTGCCTCGTGCAGGCCGCGGAACGCGCAGTGCGCGCCACCGGCGAGATCGCCCGTCTTGCGGGTGCTGCCGGACTTTGTTAGCAGGCGGTTCAAATTTCTGACTCACCGCAGTTGTGCGGTATAATTCTTACAAAAAAACAGAGGGAGACAGATATGGCCAACGTACTCATTGTGGACGACTCTTCTACCATGAGGAAGATAATTTCCCGTTCGCTCCGGCAGGCGGGACTTCCCGTTGACGAGATATTCGAGGGGGGGGACGGAATCGAAGGACTCAATGTCCTTGCCGGCAAGAGCGTCGATCTTATCCTCTCAGATATCAACATGCCGAACATGGACGGCCTTGAATTCATCAAACAGGCCCGGGCCAATGGTTGCAAGGCGCCCATCGTCATGATCACCACCGAAGGGGGCGAGGACATTCTCAAGCAGGCCCTGGAGAACGGCGCCAGCGACAGCATCAAAAAGCCCTTTACTCCGGACCAGCTCAATGAGAAGCTCGGAGGTCTCCTATGACCCTCTCGAGCGGTGTGGCCGAAGCGACCAAGCTCACAGAAAAGCAGGTTGCAGGCTTCATCATCGATGCCACCAAAGAGGTTTTCGGCACCATGGTGATGATGGAGCTTGAAGACCAGTATCCCCTCCGGGAGCCGGTCACGAAGTTCCGTTGCAGCGTTACCGGAATGGTGGGGCTCGCGGGCACCTATTCGGGGATACTTTCCATACACTGCCCCCTTGAGTTTGCCCTGCGGATCACCTCCAACATGCTCGGCATGGAAGTTGATGAGGTGGGAGAAGACGTGAACGACGCCTTGGGCGAGATTGCCAACATGCTGGGCGGCTACGTTAAAATGGTCCTCTCCAAGGGGGGGATGGACCTGCACCTCTCGGTGCCGACGGTTATTTCCGGCGAGGAATATACCTTGAATGCCATGGCCGACAACGACTGTGTCATCATCCCCTTCGTCAATGACTCCCAGCGGTTTCTCGTGGGGTTGAAGCTGCAGAAGGAAGCATAGATTCCAGCAGGAGCCACTAGATCCATGGATGGGTTCGTCAATCTTACCACTATAGTCAATGATGCCTTCAGGCAGGCCGCGGAAGACAGCGGCATGCTCCTGGGGCAGGAACTCACCATCGGCGAAGCCGATATCATCGCCACTAACCGTGCGACCTATTTCTGCGACATGGACGACGTCTGTTTTGTTGCGGAGGTGACGGCAAGCGGCGAATATTCCGGTACGTTCCACACCATTTTCGGGTTGCGGGACGCCATCTGCATGAGCGGTTTCCTCCTGGGCATCCCCCCCGCCCGCATTAACGAGAAGCGTCGTCTTGCCATCATGGAGGACGACGATGTGGATGCCTTCTCCGAGATCGTCAACCAGACGGTTGGCTCCTTCAACTCGGTTTTCCAGCCGGCCTTTGAGAACAAAGTTCACCTGAAGGTGGTCCCCCCCAAGAAGTTCATTCCCGAAACGACGGAACTGACCGATACCGAGCCGGTGCCCGACGGCGAGTACATAATGTTCCGGGCCCGCATGGAGATGTCCGGGCTGGAGATGGGAAATCTCGACATTCTCATGCCGAGGGACCTTGCCGAGCTCTTTGACCCCCCCCAGGAAGAGCCGGAGCCTGAGCCCGTGCCAGAGGAGGCCGCGGCTGAAGCGGAGGAGGGGGGTGACGATGAGCCGGCCGCTGAGGCAAGTCTCGACGGTGATGAAACGCCGGTGGCGGCTGCGGCTGCCGGTGATGCCGATGCCGCGGCCGATGCCGGGTCAAACGAGGATGCTGCCCGCCGGGTCCTCATCCTTGAGGATGACGAAACCGACCGCCGGATGGTTGGCGAGCTCCTTGCGGACCGCGGTTTCGATTTGGTGGAAGCGAGGCTCGACGCTGATATCCAGGAGATTTTTTCCCAGGGGGGAGTTCAGCTCGTGGTCCTCGGTATTCACAACAATGACGACCGGGACATGTCTCTTTGCATCAAGATAAAAGCGATTACCCAGGGTAAAAACCTTCCCATTATCATGTGCGCCAAGGAATGGACCCGCACTGCCGTTCTCAAGGCGGTCCGGTATGGTGCCCGCGATATCATTCTCAAGCCCTACCAGGGGGATGATGTGCTGGCCAAGGTGGATAGATTCATGAACGCTGCGTGACGCTTCCGCCCCCCTGTCCCTTGCCGGTCAAAAATGTGACACAAAAATCCCTCTTTTGACGTCTCACCGGTCCTGTTCCCCGCTATATCGTTCCAAATCCTTCCTTTTTATGTCTGTTCATCACGGCACGACTTTTGCCGTCTACTGTGGGGGGCTCGCCCCGACTCCATCCAAGGTGTCAAAACCGTGAATAGAATTTCGAACATTGCATTGGGCTGCATTGCGGCATTGCTCCTGACTCTCGCCTCCGCGGGCAGCAGCCGGGCCGATGGACAGAATCGTCTTTACCGAATCGGCGTCAAGCCCCATGCCGGCTTTACGCGGCTCACACTGGCGCTGGACCGCCGGCCGGACTACGAACTGACATTCCTTCCGGGCAACCGGGTACGGGTGGCGTTGCGCGATACCGGCGGCGCCCGGTGGAAAAGGCTCCGCTCCTATCAGGATGCCAATGTATCCGGCTGCAAAGTTTCCAGCCGCCGGGGGGATCTCTTCGTCACCATCGGCGTCAAGGGCGATCCTCGCGGCGTCAGGGCTTTCGCTGCGCCGGACGCGACCGTGCTCACGCTTGATGTGGGGAGTCGGCTGGCCCCTTCCCGCATGTCTCCGTTCGTCCAGGGGCGCGAAGGGATCAGGGAGGGGGTAGAGCAGCTTGTGACCCATTTCGATCCCCCCGCCAAAAGCGACATCCCCTTTATTCCCACCGATCGCCGCATTCTTCAGAAAATGCTGACGCCTGAGGAGGTGGACCTTGTCCTTTCCGGCGAAGCGGCCCTCTACAGGGGACAGGGGAGCGAGGCCGAAGGGGTGTTTGCCCCCATTGTCACGGTCCAGTCACCGGTGAGGGCCCTGGCCTTTTACCGGCTCGGCGAGGCCCGCGCCATGCTCCAGAAATACGGCGAGGCCCTCAAGGCCTTCCATGAGGCAGAGAAGCTGCAGCCGGAATATCTTGCCCAGTCGCCGGGTACTGCGTTCGCCTATGCCGATGCCGTAGTCCGCAGCGGCGACCTGGAACTGGGGCGAAAGATGATGGGGCGGCTCATTGCGAGCCTTGCGGACAAAAGGTACGCCCCGGTGCTTCTGGTGAGGCTTGCCAATATCCTTGCCCGTCAGGGAAAGGATATTGAGGCGGAGGCCATCTACCGGAATGTTTCAGAGAATTTTGCCGGCAACAAGGCGGTCTGGCAGGCCCGGATGAAACTGGCCGACCGGCGCATGATGACGGTCGAGCCGGTCGTCTTTGCCGGGCTCGTGGACGAGTACCTGAAAATCAATCAAAACGGCGATTTCGCCCTGCGCGAGGAGTCGCTGTTCAAGGCGGCGCTGCTCACGGCCCTCTTCGGGGAGGCGCCGGAAGGCTTTGCCCTTGTGGCCGAGTATGAGAAAAAGTTTCCCAAGGGCACCTACGCCAACGTCGCCAGGGGGATGCGTGAGGAACTCATTGTGCCCATGGTGCGGACGCTGGCTGAGACCAAGGATTTCCCCGCCCTCATCAAGCTTGCCCAGGATAATCAGGACTATCTGGCCAAGTGTATCTCCGACCCGGACTTCGTCCGGAATCTCGTCATCGCCTTTGCCGACCAGGGGCGCTTTTCGGAAGAAGCGGAACTCTTCTCGGCCATTGCCGCCAAGGACTGGAGCGCTCCCCAGGCACCGGAACTCTACCGGAGGATAATCGAAGCTGCGGAACGTACCGGCGATATTCCCCTGCTGGAAAATTCGGCCGACAAATTCCTCGGTCGCTTTCCCGATCATCCGTTGGCCCTCCGCTACCGGGAGCAGATTGCCGCCCTCGACTACAGCCGGGGAGATAAGGCCAAGGTTGTGGCGCGGCTCATGCCCCTTCTGTCCGCCAGGCAGCATCCCGACGACGTGGAAAGCTACTATATCCTGGGCAAGTCCCTGGAGGATGCCGGCAACAAGAAAGATGCCGAGCGCGCCATGCTCCTCTTCCTGTCAGAACTCCGACAGCGGGGTGGGACCTCGGAGTTGGTGCCGGATGCCCATTATGTTGCGGCAACAGCCCGCCTTGAGAGACGTGACCGCAAGGGTGCCATGGAGCTGCTCCGTGCCGGAAGCGCCTCCGCCCCCGAGGACCAGCGGGCCCCGTTCCTCTATAAAATGGGCGAAATTGCCCGGATGGAAGGGCGCTACCAGGAGGCCGCCGCTCATTTCAAGGCAGTTGTCGACGGCGGCAAGGACCCGGTCTGGCAGAGCATGGCAAGCCAGGTGCTGGCAGACATGGAGCTCAAGAAGAAACTGGCGGGACAGGCCGGTCTGTCAAAATAGTGACTGGATGGTCGGGCAGGGGCGAAGCAAGATCTATCTGCTTCGCCCTTCTTGTCCCCGGAATTACAGGGCGAAGCAGAGCAACCGTTTGCTTTGCCCTTACTGGTGTGGGGTTTTGCGGAGATTAATAACTCTGGTACGCCTTTTGCTGAAGAGGGTGCGTAGGAATAAGGAGGGCGGCAATGCCGATCGACAATATTTTCGGAACCACCGTGGACCTTCTGGCAAAGAGCATCGACCTTCGGTCCAGAAGCCACACCATGATTTCCGCCAATCTGGCCAACGTTGAGACCCCCAATTACACCCCGACGAACCTCTCCTTCGAGGATGAGCTCAAGGGTGCCCTCAAGGGGAAGAAGGCGGGGACTCCGGCCATCACCCATCCGAAACATATTCCTCTCAAGGGGCAGGGGGAAACCCTGCAGCAGGTTCAGGGGGTAGTGATCGATACTTCCTCGCTTTCTCCCGGCAAAGACGGCAACGGCGTTGAGCTGGAGGGGGAAATGTCCCGCATGGCGGAAAACCAGATCATGTACAACGCCTCGATCCAGATTCTCGCCAAGAAATTTGAAGGAATAAAATCAGCCATAAGGGAGAATAAATAATGGATTTCTTCAGCGCCATGCAGATCAGCTCATCCGCCCTTTCTGCCGAGCGGACGCGGATGAATCTTATTTCCTCCAATATCGCCAACGCAAACTCCACCCGCACCGCGGAAGGTGGGCCCTACAAGCGCAAGGATGCGGTCTTCTCCGCCACCCCCGCAGCGGAAAAATTCCAGGCCGCCATGGACCGGATGCGTCAGGGCGCAAGTCCCTCCGGGGTTCAGGTGACCCAGATCATCGAAGACCAGAATCCGCCCCGGCTCCAGTACGATCCAACCCATCCCGATGCCAACGCCCAGGGTTACGTGGCGCTTCCCAACGTGAACGTGGTGGAGGAGATGGCCGACATGATCGCCGCCACCCGGGCTTACGAGGCCAACGTCACGGCGGTTCAGGCCGCCAAAAGCATGGCCCTTAAAACCCTTGACCTTGCCTCGCGGTAGGGAGGGGCATTTTTTTGACACAAAAAAAGGGCGCCACATGGGTCCCCTTATGGAAACTTATCGGTAGACGGTTCAGAAACTTTAGAGTTTTTTCAGGAGGCAGTCATGATTGAGGGAATCGAAAGCGGCATCGGCATCGGCAAGGCGTTCCCGGATGTTGGAACGAAGGGTGCGAAGCCGTCCAGCCTGGTAAACGATACCGGCAAGTTTTTCGGCGAACTGGTTTCCAAGGTGAACGAACTGCAGGCCCAGTCGGATTCGGCCATTCAGTCTCTGGCCACCGGAGAATCCCAGGGGCTCCACGAGGTGATGATCGCCATGGAGAAATCGTCCATCGCATTCCAGTTCCTGGGCCAGGTCCGGAACAAGGCCATAGATGCCTACAACGAAGTCATGCGGATGCAGGTGTAAGAATTATTGTAGGGGCGATCCTTGTGATCGCCCAAATCAGGGCAAACACAAGGTTTGCCCCTACACAGAAAGATTCGTCACAACACCCGGAGTCATAAATGCCAGAAGGTCTGAAAAAACTGTTGGAACCGTTTCTCGCCCTTCCTCCCGCCAAGCGGTGGATCGTGGGTGGTGTCGCGGGTGTCTCCATCATCGCCTTCGCCCTCCTGATAATGGTCGCCAACCGGACTGACTACCGGCCCCTCTTCACCAATCTCACCACTGAGGATGCCGGCGAAATCGTCACGAAGCTGAAGGAACAGAAGGTGCCCTACAGGATTGCCACCGACGGCAAGGCTATCCTCGTCCCTTCGGACAAGGTGTATGACCTGCGGCTCACCATGGCCTCCGAGGGGCTTCCCCAAGGTGGAGGCGTCGGCTTTGAGATATTCGACCGGAAGAACTTCGGCATGACCGAATTCGTCCAGAAGCTCAACTACCAGCGGGCCCTCCAGGGGGAACTCTCCCGGACCATCGCGCAGATCTCCGGCGTCGAGCAGGCCCGGGTCCATCTGGCGATTCCCGAGAAAGCCCTCTTCAAGGAGGACGAGAAGCCCGCCACTGCCTCGGTGGTGCTCAAGG
The DNA here is from genome assembly GCA_964490805.1 of uncultured Geobacter sp. Classification (GTDB taxonomy): domain Bacteria; phylum Desulfobacterota; class Desulfuromonadia; order Geobacterales; family Geobacteraceae; genus Geobacter. The sequence goes on along the minus strand of CAZBEB010000005.1, from coordinate 33,083 downwards.
TGAAAGGGAACCGCCAGCTCCGGGAGAGTGACGTGCAGGGGGTCGTTCATCTCGTGGCTTCCTCCATCGAGGGGATGAACCCTGAACATGTAACCGTTCTCGACCAGAGGGGAAAACTCCTTTCGAAAAACTCCCCTGACGACGCCGCCGGCAAGATGACCGCTTCCATGCAGGAAGTGCAGCGGGCTTACGAGCGGAGCACCGAAGAGCGGCTCCAGTCGCTGCTGGACAAGGCGGTTGGCTCAGGCAAATCGGTGGCCCGCGTGTCGGCGGTTTTCGATTTCCGCCAGGTGGAGCGGTATGAGGAGAAGTACGACCCTGAAACCGTGGTCCGCAGCGAGCAGCGCAGCGAGGAGAGCATGGGGGGCGCCGCCGCCACGGCCGGCGTTCCCGGCGTCCAGACGAACCTGGGCCGGAACCCGGCCGGCACGGGCGGCTCCACCGGCCCTACCGGAAGCAAGAACGATGAAACCCTCAATTACGAAGTGAGCCGTTCCACGGCCCGGACCGTCGAGCCGGTCGGAACCCTGTCCAAGGTGTCGGTTGCTATCCTTGTTGACGGCAAGTACGATGCTGCCGCTGCCGGGAAAGGCGGCCAGAACGCAAAGCCCAAGTATGCACCCCGTTCCCCCGCCGAGCTTCAGCAGATTGACGCCCTGGTGAAGAGCGCCGTAGGCTTCAACGTCGAGCGGGGCGACCAGGTCACGGTGGTGAATATCCCGTTCCAGGATACCGGCGAGATGGGCACCGACGAGGGGAGCAAGTGGTGGAATGCGCCTATCTTCCTGGCGCTCCTCAAAAACGGCCTTATCGGCCTGGGTTTTCTGGCGCTCCTCTTCTTCGTGGTCCGTCCTCTCATGAAGATGCTTAAGCCTGAAAAGAAGACTTCCTTCGAACCGATTACCGCTGCTGAAGAAACCCTGAACCAGATTGCCGAGGTCCATCGGGCCCAGATCCAGAACCAGACCATCCGGCAGATGGAGCTCATGAACAAGGTGAAGGATGAGCCCTATCAGGCGGCACAGATCCTCCAGAACTGGCTGCGCGCCAAGGAACAGTGAACCCATTTAGCATGAACCGACATTCCATCCCACGTTTTCCGAGGCACTGACCATGGACGGTACCGACAAGGCTGCCATACTGCTTCTTTACCTGGGTCCCGAAGCGACCTCCAAGGTTTTCGAGCATATGGACGATTCCGAGATAAAGCAGATATCCAAGAGCATGGCGCGATTGGGCCATGTCCCCCATTCGACCATCCAGGAAGTGGTCAACGAATTCACCAACATGACTAACCCTGAGACCGGTATCTTCTCCCAGGGGGAGGAATTCGTCCGCAAGATCCTGGAGCAGACCCTGGGCGTCCAGAAGGCCGAAATGCTCCTGAAGGAGATCAGCTCCGCCAGTTTCGGGGACATGGTTGACATTCTGGCCAATCTGGATGGCAAGACCATAGCCAACTTCCTTTCCCAGGAGCATCCCCAGACCATCGCCGTCATCCTGGCCAAGCTGCGGGCGAAGCAGACCGGCGAGATAATTGCCATGCTTCCCCAGGAACTCCAGGCCGAGGTGGTGATGCGGATCGCCGACGTCGATCAGGTGTCGCCGGAAATTCTGGAGGATATCGACGAGGTCATCAAGCGGGAGCTGACCGCCATGGGAGGCATCCAGCGCTACAAGGTCGGCGGCGTGGAAAAGGTGGTCGATATGTTCAACTACCTGGACCGGAGCAAGGAGAAGCAGATTCTCGACAAGCTCGATGTGCTCAATCCGCCCCTGGCTGAGGTTATCCGCAAGCATCTGTTCACCTTCGACGACATCTTCAAGCTGGACGATCGCTCCATCCAGGGAATCATGCGCGAGCTTTCCAACGATACCCTGACCCTTGCCATGAAGACCGCTCCCGACGAGATCAAGGAGAAGATCTTCCGCAACATCTCCAGCCGTGCCGCCGAGATGATCAAGGAGGACCTGGAGGTCATGGGTCCGGTCCGCCTCTCCGACGTGGAAAAGGCCCAGGGCGAGATCATCAAGATCGTCCGCCGCATGGAGGAAGAGGGAAAAGTGGTGCTGGCGGGTCGTGGAGGCGACGATGTCCTCGTCTAGCAGGCTCTCGCGGATCATCAAGGCGGGTGAGCCGTCACGTTATTCGTCCCAGAGCTTCTCCTTCGGCCGCATTCTGGACGACATTCAAGACCAGGACTCCCAGCCGGCAGTGTCGGGATTTGTCCCCATGTCCCTCGGCATCGGAGATGCCGGGTACGGGCTGCCCGATCCAGCTGCTTCGGTGGCGGAGATGCCGGAACCGGCAATGCCGAGCCTTGAGGGGATGATCGTCCTGTCCGAGGAGGAGTTCCAGGCCAAGGTGGATGAGATTTACCACAACGGCATGGACGAGGGGCGTCGCCAGGCTGAACGGGGGCTGGCAAATGTTTTTAAATCGTTGCGGGATGGTGTCACCGCCTTGACGGGATTGCGGAGCCGGCTTCTCAAGGAGAGCGAGGAAGATCTCCTTACGCTGTCTGTGATGATTGCCCGCAAGATAGTCCAGCGGGAGATTGCCCAGGACCCCGGAATTCTTGCGTCCATCATTGCTTCTGCGGTGGGGGGGTGCACCGAGCGGGACCGGGTGGTTGTGCACCTTAATCCCGACGATTACGGACTGGTGTCGGCAAACCGGCAGACGTTCCTGCCGGGGGGAGGCGATGACATTCCCATTACCCTTTCTCCCAATGAGGATGTGGGGCCGGGCGGCTGTCTTGTGGAAACCTCCACCGGGACCGTGGATGCCCGGATCGAATCCCAGATCGACGAAATTTACCGGATACTTCTCGAAGAGCGGAGCGTGCAGGCGGAGGTTCCGGTTGCAGCGCCTCCCGAGCCGGAGACCCGCAGCGAGCTTCCCCTCCCAGGCACCGATGATGTGGTTGCCCCCTACGCGGGACCGGGAGCCTGGGTGAAGGCCGTTGACGAGGAAAAAAACATTGGCACTGAATAGAGTCGATTTCTCCCGTTATCTCGCGGCCGTGGAGGGCGTGAAGCCGATTCGTTTCCACGGGAAGGTGACCCAAGTTGTGGGGCTCGTCATCGAAGGGTTCTGCCCCGACGCAGCGGTGGGTACCCTCTGCCAGGTCCATCCCCTCGAAGGCGACCCCATCCCGGCCGAAGTGGTGGGCTTCCGCGACAACAAGACGCTCCTCATGCCTTTGGGGGAACTGCGCGGCGTCGGGCTCGGAAGTCTCATCTCCGTCAAGAGGAAGAAGTCGTCCCTCGGTGTCGGCCCCGGCCTCCTGGGTAGGGTTATCGACGGCCTCGGCGAGCCCATTGACGATAAAGGTCCCCTCTCGACCCGCGAAGAGTACCCCATCTACGCCAACCCCGTGAACCCCATGAAGCGGCGTCCCATCAGAAAGCCTCTGGATCTGGGCATCCGTGCCATAAATGGGCTCCTCACCTGCGGCGAGGGACAGCGTGTCGGAATCATGGCCGGCTCCGGTGTCGGAAAATCGACACTGCTTGGAATGATTGCCCGTTACACCGAGGCGGACGTGAACGTCATCGCCCTCATCGGCGAGCGGGGGCGGGAACTTCGTGAATTCATCGAGAAGGATCTCCAGGAGGAGGGGCTGAAAAAATCGGTGGTGGTTGTTGCCACCAGCGATCAGCCGCCCCTGGTGCGGATGCGCGGCGCTTACATTGCCACCACCATTGCCGAGTATTTCCAGGCCCAGGGGAAGAAGGTGCTCCTCATGATGGACTCGGCCACCCGCTTCGCCATGGCCATGCGGGAGGTGGGGCTGGCCATCGGCGAGCCGCCCACCACCAAGGGGTATACCCCGTCGGTCTTTGCTGCGCTTCCCAAGCTTCTTGAGCGGACCGGCAACTTCATGGACGGGAGCATCACGGGGCTCTATACGGTGCTCGTGGAGGGGGACGACTTCAACGAGCCGGTTTCCGACGCCATGCGGAGTATCCTCGACGGCCACATCGTCCTGAACCGCGATCTGGCGGCCCGGGCCATCTATCCCCCCATCGACGTCCTGGCCAGCGCCTCGCGGGTAATGATGGACGTTACCGACAAAGGCCAGCAGCAGTTCGCCTCCCGCTTCAAGGAGCTTCTGGCTTCCCACAAGCAGGCGGAGGACCTGATAAATATCGGGGCCTACAAGCCTGGGTCCAACCCGACCATTGACTACGCCATCTCCAAGATGGAGGGGATGATGGGGTACATCCGCCAGGGCGTCCATGACGGGGTAACCATGGAGCAGGCGGTCAGCGGATTGGGCGATATTTTCGACGAAGGAATGGCACTCTGATTGCACATTATCGGATGTGAGAAAAGTTCTTCTGATTTCGAGAGATTCCGGAGCATGCCATGATGCATAACAACGGATTTCAGTTACAGCAGGTCCTAAACTACCGCAAAGAGGTGGAAAAGGTGCGCAAGGTGGAGTTTGCCGCTGCCAAGCGCGAGTTCGAGAGTGCCTCCGAACTGCTGGAGCATCACAAAGCAGAGGCTGACCGGGCGCGGGTAGAGTACAACAACAAGCAGGCGGCCGTGGTCAATGCCGCTGAACTCCAGATGTATGAGGACTTTTTCCGCCGCAAGACCGGCGACATCCAATCCCAGAGGCTGGAAGTTGTTAACCGGGGCCAGGAGATGACCGAGCGGCGCGAGGAATTGATGGACGCAGCCAAGGACAAGAAGGCCCTGGAGCTCCTCAAGGAGAAACAAATGGCAATACTGCGGCGGGAGCGGGCCGAGAAGGAACGGGCCTTTCTCGAAGAGCTGGCCATACAGAGGTCCTGCAGATAAATCATGCGCACAAGAACAATCATGCCGCTTATGGCGGCGATGGGGCTCCTCCTCCTCGCGCCGCCGCTTTGTACTCCCTCCGCCGTCGAGGCTCAGTCTTCCGGCGGGAGCGGGGCACGGTCCACCGCTCAGGGGCCGGTTTATCCCACGGCCTCTTCCCGGAACGGCGTCGGAGAGGCGGCGGCGCTGGAGATAAAAAAACAGCAGCTCGCCGCCAGGGAAGCGGCCCTGGCCATAAAGGAACAGGAGCTGAAGTCGCTGGCAGCCACCCTTGATGCGCGGGTGAAGGAACTGGAAACGGCCAAGACGTCCCTTGACCATTCCCTGGATGCCCGGAAAAAGGTGCAGAGCGCCAACTACCAGAAGCTCCTCAAGGTTTACAAGGCGCTGAAGCCCCAGCAGGCGGTGACGCTCCTGGACGGGCTCCCCGAACGGGAGGCCCTGGAACTCCTGAGCGAGATGGACCAGAAGCGGGCCGCCAAGCTTCTTCCCCTTATCAAGAAGGAGAGGGCGCTGAAGTGGACCCGGCAAAACCTGGCCGTGCGTTAGGGAAAAGCTTTTTTACCACCCGCTCGCTCTGCTCACTAGAGGGCACAGAGAAAAACAAAAAAAGTTTTTTTGCTCTTTGACAACCACATAGGTTTCAGAAACGTGGATTTTTCGCAAGATCAACGCCGAGATTGCGGAAAAGCCGCGTTTCATCTCACCAAGAAAGGAGGTGAAACAGTATGAGTATGGAGATCATGCAGATGCTCCAGGTGATTCCTCAAGCAGTCCCTGCCACTGGAACCGCACCTGAAGTCCCTGCCGGATCTGCCGCCACCCCTGACCTCTTCGCTTCGCTCATGGCCGGGCTTCTTATGCAGCCCCCAGCCACGACGGTTTCCGCTGAAGACCTTCCAAACCTTGATGCGGAAACCCTGAGGCCGAACGATCAAAACACCACCGCCCCGGAGTCCGACGACATCGATACCGCCGAATTAGCCATGATGTCGCTCGCTTCTCTTGTGGCACCTCCGACGATTGTTCCGCAGGACGTTTCGGTTACCGGAATTCCCGACCCTGCCGTTGCATCCGTAGAAGCGAACGCCGCCATCCCGGCGCCGCAGGTCACTGCCACCGCCACTGAGCCGGCACCAGCGATGGTGCTTGCAACCGCACCTTCTGCGGAACCGGCCGTGCTTCCGTCCAAACCTCTCCAGCCTTCAGTCGTTACCCCCCAGCCTGAACTTCTCCGGGAGACGACCCAGGCGAAACCGCCGATGGAAGCAGCTTCACCCGCTTCGGCACCCCAGGCCGCAGCCCAGTCTGCACCGGTAAAGAATGCGGTTGAGGTACTCGCGGTCACCCTCGAACCGGCTAAAACTGCCGGGTTGCCCGCATCCGAACCATTGCCCGAAACGGCACTGGAGGTTGCGGCGGCGGAAAAACCGTCACCCCGTGCCACGGGATTGACGGCAGCCTATCCCGATCGGATACCGGTCATCCCGAAGGGGGAACATTCCCCGGTAACGGCTGAACGGGCACCGGTGACGGAAACGGCACGGCAGACGGAAGCCTCACCCGTTGCGGGCGCCAAAGCCCAGGAGGTTGAGGTGATCGTCAAGGGGGAAGCCGGAGAGCAGCAATCATCCGGCGAACAGGGATCAGGCGGCAGCCACACCGCTGATATGAAGGGCCATGCCGCACCCGTCCACACCGACACGGCGAAATCCTTCGAGCCCGCTCTCACTGGTACCACGAAGTCCGAGCACCAGCCGGCCAACGGCTTGCGCGACAGCATCATGGCCCAGGTGAAAGAGGGAATCGCAACCCGCGAGCCCGCCCGCAACGGCGAGATCGCAATCCGCCTCGCCCCGGCCGAACTGGGGGAGCTCCGGATAAACGTAAGGGTTGTGGATCAGCAGGTGAGGGTAGAAGTAGTGGCGGCCAACAGCCAGGTGAGGGAGATTCTTCTCAGTAACCAGGATTCCCTCAAGGAGAACTTCTCGCGGCAGAATCTGACCATGACCGGTTTCGACGTATCCACCGGCACGGGCCAGGGTCAGGAGCAACTCTTCCGCGAAGGAAGGGAAGCCGGGCAACAGGGAGGCTTCAGGACCGCCTACGGGCGGGGAGCGGTAGAGGAGGAAACGATGGTGGTTCAGGAAACCGGCTATTACTACACCGACCGGCGCGATTCGATCCTCGACGTCCGACTTTAGGAAAGGAGGTAATCACATTCATGATAACCGGAGTCACCACTGATACAGCAGCAGCGACAGCGGCCATGAAGCAGTCCACCGGGCTGAGCAAGGATGACTTTCTTCAGCTGTTCATCACCCAGCTGCAGAATCAGGACCCGCTGAACCCCCAGGACAGCTCGGAGTTCATTGGCCAGATGGCGCAACTGACCCAGGTGGAGCAGGCCTACAACACCAACACCAACCTTGCTTCCATTATCGACCAGCTCAATGGGGCCACGAGTTTTTCTTCCGTGGCTTACATCGGCAAGACGGTCACGGCAAACGGTGACCAGATCCAGCTTACCGCCGGCGCTCAACCGACCATCGGCTACCGACTGGACGCCAATGCCGGTAAAGTCACCATCGACATAACCGACAACACCGGAACCGTTGTCCGCACCCTGACCCTCGGAAACACCCCGGCCGGAGACGGCACGATTGTCTGGGACGGAAAAGACGGCAGAGGAGTCACCTTGCCGGCAGGTGAATACGCCTTCAGCGTGACCGGATACAATGGGGACGGAGAGAAGTTCCAGGGTTATCCGCATCTCGTCGGCACGGTTCAGGGCGTAACGCTGGAAGGGGAAGAACCCTACGTAACCATCGGCGGTGTAAACGTGCCGCTCAGCAATGTACTCTCGGTGAAAGGAGCGTGAGCCAGGGATGATCGACAAGATCTATTTTCCCGAACCACTCCCCATTAACCCGGTACAAAAACCGGCGCAACCGCAACCGGCGAAACAGGGCGGAGCAAAGTCCGGATTCGCTACGATCCTCGACGGCAAGATGCCGGCCGAGGGGGTCAAATTCTCCCAACATGCCCAGGAACGCCTGAGGTCGCGGGGGATCAGCCTCAATGAAGCAGACATGAAGAGGCTGGAGGGAGCGGTGGACAGCGTGGCACAGAAGGGTGGGCGCGAATCGCTCATCATGCTCGGCGACGCAGCACTTGTGGTGAGTGTCAAAAATCGGACAGTCATCACCGCCATGGACCGGGGCAGCATGCAAGGGAATGTGTTCACGAACATCGATTCGGCAGTGGTTTTATAGGGCAAGGGGACCAGGGATAGGGGACCTGAAGCAACAGGGAAGAAAATGATCCACAACGGGCCGGACCTTCACGGGGGCCCGGGGACGCCGACCGATTGAGGCGTTCCATTTGAACCAGGCGGCAGTCGACTACTGCCGACCCCTCGGAGGCAACACAAATGAGCGTTACATCTGCAATGTACACCGGCATCAGCGGCCTTAATGCCAATGGCGAGGCCATGTCCGTTATCGGCAACAACATCTCCAACGTGAATACCATCGGTTTCAAGCAAGGGCGCATGCTCTTCTCCGACGTTCTCTCCAGCACCATCAGCGGCGGCTCCCAGCTCGGCCGCGGCGTCCAGATCCAGACCGTGGAAAACCAGTTTACCCAGGGTTCTTTCGAGAGCACCGAAAACGGCACCGACCTGGCCATCCAGGGCGATTCCTTCTTCGTGGTCCAGAACGACAGCGGCCGCTATTATACCCGCGCCGGAGCTTTTCACTTCGACAAGGATGATGTTCTGGTGAACCCTGACGGCTACCAGGTTCAGGGGTACGGAATCGTTCCGGATTCAGGCCTTTCCGACGGCGTCATGAAGCCCATCGACCTGACGGATTACGCCACCACTCCGCCGAAACTCACCTCAAAGGTTGAGATGGTGCTGAACCTGGATTCCACCCAGGCGGTACCGACCCTCCCCTGGGATCCGGCCAACCCGGTGGCGACTTCCAATTTCTCCACAAGCATGTCGGTCTATGATTCCCAGGGCAATGCCCATACCGCTACGGTCTACTTCCGCAAGACCGCCGACAATGCCTGGGACTGGCACGCGATTCTCCCCGACGCAACGGCTGGGAGCCCTGTCGACGGGACCCTCACCTTTGACTCCACCGGCGCCCTCACAGGCCAGCTCCCTGATGCCGCCACTGCCCAGAGCCTTACCTTCGCAGGGGGCGTCACCGCTCCCCAGTCGATATTCTTCGACCTGGGCGTCGGGGCCACCACCCAGTACGCCAGTGCCTCCATCGTCTCTTCTCAGACCCAGGACGGCTACTACCAGGGTACCCTGACCAAGGTCACCATCGATGACAAGGGTTATGTGAACGGGGTTTACTCCAACGGCCAACTCAAGAAGCTGGCCCAGGTTGCCCTGGCCAAATTTTCCTCCACCGCCGGCCTCTCCAAGTCGGGGGGGACCCTCTTTGAAGAAACCCTTGCATCGGGGCAGCCCATCTTCTCCAACGCCAGCACCCCCGGCGTGGGCAAAGTGCTTGCCAACTCCCTGGAGCAGTCCAACGTGGACCTGGCTGCCCAGTTCGTCAAGATGATCACCACCCAGCGGGGCTATTCCGCCAACTCCAAGACCATTACCACGGCTGATGAGATGCTTCAGGAAATTCTCAATCTCAAGCGGTAATCCGATGTCCTCAAAGGGGGGAGCCATGCGGCTCCCCCCCTTTTTTGCCCAAAGCAATACTGATTGGCCATGACGGCGTGCCGAAAAATTGACTCATTCGCCGTGCTTTGCCATCCAAAGGCGCTTTGTAACCAGCCTGATGTGAAGTGTGCCGCCACATCCTGTCATGAAGTGTCAAAACATCGACGGCTAGCCATCGATTTCGCGGTCCCCGCGTATTCCTGCCCTTTCCCGAATATCCCCGACGAACATCAGAGATCAGCAGTTTTTCGTAAATTTCCGGACCATGACGGGTCTCCCGGTTCTTTTAAGGTCTTTTTTTCATTCTGGCACTTCGGTTGCAGTATCTGCATCGGTGCGTCAAGCCCACTGATATCAACCGCATAGTAACAAGGAGGAGAACCTCAATGGCTGCAGAAGAAAACGCCCCGGCGGAAGGTGCGCCGAAAAACAAGAAAATGCTTTTCATCATTATCGGCGCGGTTGCCGTGGTGGTGATTGCCCTTGCCGTCGTGTTCATGGGTGGGGGCAAAAAAGAGAAGAGCGAGGGCGCCTCCGAGGCGAAGGTGGAGGAGAAAGCCGAGGGAGGAAGCCCCGGCGCATCCGGAGGGAAGGAAGGAGCCGCCGCCGGCGCCGCTGCCAATATCTTCCCCATGGAGCCATTTATCGTCAATATCTACGATGGCCAGGAACTCCGCTACCTGCGGGTCAAGGTGGAATTAGAGACCGCCACTGCCGACGCCAAGAGCGAGATCGAACTCCGTCAGGCACCGCTTCGCGACGCCATTCTGGTGCTCCTGACCACCAAAACGCTCCAGGATGTCCAGGATCTCCAGGGTAAAAACCAGCTCCGTGACGAGATTATGGTGGCCATCAACAAGATCCTCCCTCCGGGCAAGGTGAGCAGGGTCTATTTCACGGACTTTGTGGTGCAGTAGGGTGAGAATCCGCCTTCCTATGCATACCGGCATCGCCGAATAGGGACCGACCATGGAGAAGATCCTCACCAAGCAGGAAATAGAGGCGCTGCTGGCCGCCGTTTTCGAGGGGAAAATCGAACCCGACAAGGAACTGGCCAAAGCAGAGGGAATGGTCCATGCCTATGACCTCTTCAACAATGAGACCAAGGGGAACATCCCCAGCCTCGACATTATCTACGACAGCTTCATCCGCTATCAGCGCGGCACCCTGTCGAACCGCCTGGGCCGCATCGTAGAGATCAAGAAGATGGGGGCGGCGGCCTACAAATTCGATGATTTCCTCCATACCCTGCCGTCGCCGGTGGCAATGGCCATCTACAAGGCCGACCCCCTCAAGGGCGCGGCGCTGGTTGCCTTCGACAGTGCCCTTGTGTTCACCATCGTTGACTGTATCCTGGGTGGTACCGGCTCTTCGGCCGTGCCCATGACCGGCAACAGGATGTTCACCTCCATAGAGCTGCGGCTGGTCCAGAAGATAGTGCAGGACATTCTTGCCGACCTGGAAAAGGCATGGGCACCCATCTACGCCACCAAAATGTCGCTCATGCGGATGGAGATGAACCCGCGGCTGGTCAATATCGTCCCACCCGAATACCAGGTAGTGACGATGGAGTTGCAGATTCAGATCGAAGAAATCATCGGCAAGATGGTTTTCGCCGTCCCCCTGACGACGATCGATCCGGTGAGGGACAAGTTGAAGTCCGGCGCCCAGGTCGACATGATGGCCGTTGATCCCCAGTGGTCATTCCGGCTGTCATCGGGGCTGCTTGAGGCCCCCCTTGACCTCTCGGTGGAGGTGGGAGGGGCAACCATAAGCCTGGACGACCTTCTCAGCCTCGCTCCCGGTGACACCATCATGCTGGAAACCCCCTGTACCAGCGACCTGGTGGTCAAGGTGGGGGGCGTGCCGAAATTCATGTCGGCTCCGGGACTCAGGCACGGAAACAAGGCGGCGCAGATTACCACCATACTCGGCAAAGGGAGAGAGCAGTGAGCGACCTCGATAATGACAACCTGAAGGATGGCGAACTGGATACCAAGAATCTGAACTTCATCCTCGATATACCGCTGCAGCTCACGGTGGAGCTGGGCCGGACCAAGATCCTCGTGAAGGACGTGCTCCAGTTGAACCAGGGGGCGGTCGTGGAGTTGACGAAGCTGGCCGGGGAACCCCTGGACGTTTTCGTCAACTCGAAGCTGGTGGCCCGGGGCGAGGCGGTGGTGGTAAACGAGAAGTTCGGCGTCCGGCTCGTGGATATCGTCAGTCCCAACGAGCGGGTGGAGAAGGTGCTGTGAGACGGCTCTCCGTGACGTGGGGGGGCGTGGCTGCCGTCATGGCACCGGCCGTCGCCTTTGCTTCCGATAAGCCGGGAGGTCCCAGCCTTGTCATCCTGACCCTCCAGATGCTGGCATCCCTGGCAGTGGTGCTGGGCCTAATCTACCTCTTTTACTACATCAGCAACCGCTGGTTCAGGTTGGGGGCGCCGACCCGTGGCGAAGAGCGCCACATCCGGCTGGTGGAGACCCGCTACCTGGCTCCCAAAAAGTCGCTGATCCTGGTGGAGGTGGGGGGGGAGTACCTTCTTATGGGCTCCAGCAACGACAACCTCACCTTCATCAAGCAGATCGACATCCTCGAAGAGATCGAGGTCGTCGACGATGCCGAGAAGCGCCCCATGTCCGCCCTCTTCCAGGGCAAGCTCGATGCCGTGGCCGCAAAGATCGCCGCCATGAAACATGGCCGGGCCGATTCCACCGGCCACCATGCCGCGAAACTCTGACACCAGGGACGGTGTTGTCATGAAAAAAAATCTCCTTATAACATTATCCATAATAGCCATGGTTATGGGGGTTGCTGCTGCGGCTTCCGCCGAACCGGTGGTTCCTGCCATCTCAATCGGAGTCGGGAAGGCCGGCAAGCCGGGCGACGTCTCCTCGCTGATGCAGATATTCTTCCTCATGACGGTGCTATCCCTGGCGCCGGGTCTGATGATGATGACCACCTCCTTCACCCGGATCGTCATCGTCCTCTCATTTCTGCGCACCGCCCTCGGCACCCAGCAGTCTCCTCCCAACCAGATCATCGTGGCCCTGTCGCTCTTCCTCACCTTTTTCGTCATGAGCCCGGTCTGGCAGCAGGTGAATACCCAGGCGATCCAGCCCTACCGGGCCGCCCAGATTACCCAGGAAGAAGCATTGAAGCGGGCCCAGGTTCCCATGCGCAAGTTCATGCTCTCCCAGACCCGGGAGAAGGATCTGGCCCTTTTTCTCAACCTCTCCAAGCTGCCGCGCCCCCGCAATGCCAACGATATCCCGACCATGACCCTCATTCCGGCCTTCATGGTTTCGGAGTTGCGGACGGCGTTCCAGATCGGCTTCCTCATTTTCATCCCGTTCCTGGTGGTTGACATGGTGGTGGCGTCGGTCCTCATGTCCATGGGTATGATGATGCTGCCGCCGGTCATGATCTCGCTCCCCTTCAAGATACTCCTGTTCGTCCTGGTGGACGGGTGGGGGCTGGTCATCGGTTCGCTTATCAAGAGTTTTGGATAAAGTCCGGTAACGGAGGTACACAATGAGTCCCGATCTCGTCGTCCAGATAGCCCGCCGCAGCTTCGAAGTGACGCTGCTCCTTGCCGCGCCGCTCCTGATTTCCGGCCTTGTGGTGGGTCTGCTCATAAGCATCTTCCAGGCGGTCACCTCCATACAGGAGGCGACGCTCGCCTTCGCGCCGAAGATTATTATCGTCATGGTCACCATGGTCATCTTCTTCCCGTGGATGATGAGCTACATGAGCGACTTTACCCGGGAGCTCTACGCTCTGATCCCCTCCATGAGGAATTGAGGCGAACGTAGGGGCAATTCATGAATTGCCCCTGAATCCTCGTCGAGAACCCATGTTCCCTTTAACCACGCCATTTCCATCGGTCAACGAAATCGCCTTCTTCACTCTTGTGATGGGGCGAATGGCGGGCATCTTTGCATCCATCCCCCTCTTCGGCGGCACGCGGGTGCCGATGAACATCAAGGCCCTGATTATCTTTTCCCTCTCCCTGGTCTGTTTTCCCCTTGTAAAGGTGAAGTTTCCCCAGATTCCCGAAGACGTGCTATCCCTGGGGATTCTCATGATCCGCGAGACCCTGATCGGCACCTGCCTCGGGCTTCTTTCCCTCATTGTCTTCGCCGCCGTGGAATTCTGCGGCCAGATCTGCGGCATCCAGATCGGGTTTTCCATCGTCAGCGAGATTGACCCCACCCAGGGGGGGCAGCAGTCAGTCCTCTCCATCTTTCAGGAAATGCTGGCAACCCTGCTGTTCCTGTCCCTCGGAGTCCACCACGTTTTCATCGGGGCGCTGGTGGAGAGCTATAACGTGCTGCCTGTTGGGGCCTGGACCATGAGCGAGGGGCTTCTGAATTTCCTTGTCGTCACCATCGGCCAGGTTTTTGTCCTGGCCATCAAGCTTGCGGCGCCGGTGATGGTGACGCTGCTCCTCACGAGCGTCATGCTCGGCATCATGGCCCGCGCATTTCCCCAGATGAACGTCTTTTTCGTGAGCATGCCGCTCAACATCGGTATCGGCTTCATCATCCTCGGACTCTCGCTCCATGTCTTTCTCAACACCCTGCGGGGATCGTTCGGGGTGCTGGACGAGCAGATCATGACCATCATGAAGCTCATGGGTAACGGATAATGGCTGACGAGGACAGGCATTCAAAAACAGAACAGCCGACACCCAAGCGGCTGGACGAGGCGAAGAAGAAGGGTATCCCCCACAGCCGCGACCTCACCTCCACCGTCACCCTCATCGCCTCCATGATCGCCCTCTACACCACCGGCGGCTTCATGTTTTCCACCCTCAAGAGCACAACCGGCGAGATATTTGCCGATATGGGGACGTTCGAGGTTACCGAGGCAAGCATCGAGATGCTGCTGGTCAAGCTCTCTCTCGTTATGCTGAGTGTTGTCGGGCCGTTCATGATTGTGGTGGTCCTCGTTGGGCTTTGCACCACCATGGCCCAGGTCGGCTTCTCCATAAACGCCGAGCGCATCACCTTCAAGCTCGACAAGCTTAATCCCGTTGCGAATTTCGGCAAGCTCTTCAACAAAGACTCCATGATGGAGATGGTCAAGGCCATCCTCAAAATCGTGATTGTCGGCTACATGTCGTACAAGATTCTGCGCGACGAGCTGGACGGGATCATCTACCTGACTGACACCGACTTCGCGGGTATCCTCGAACTTTTCAAGCATCTGGCATTCAAGCTGGTGCTCCATACCTGCGGCGTGCTCCTGATCCTGGGGGTCATCGACCTCGTCTTCGTAAAGTGGCGTTTCATCGAGCGGCAGAAGATGACCAAGCAGGAGGTCAAGGAAGAGCACAAGGAGTCGGAGGGCGACCCGAAGGTCAAGGGGAAGATCCGCCAGATGCAGTTCCAGCAGGCCCAGCGCCGGCTGCGCACCGTCATCCCCACGGCCGACGTGGTCATCACCAACCCGACCCACTTTGCCGTGGCCCTCAAGTACGACCGCCTCACCATGGCCGCCCCGACGGTCCTCGCCAAGGGTGCCGATCACATGGCCCAGACCATCAAGGCCATGGCCCGGGAGCACAACATAATGCTCGTGGAGAACCGCTTCCTGGCCCGGGAGCTATACGCCCAGGTGAAGGAGGGGGAGGAAATTCCCGAGGCGCTCTATGCGGCGGTGGCGGAGGTTTTAGCCTACGTCTACAGCCTCAAAGGTAAGGTGTGATCGCGTCCGTCTGCACGCCATCTTCGGCCGCTCCTCAATTACGCAATCCTCGACGTAGCTTTGGCTACGCCTGCGGTTGCGCTCAATCGCCGCAGCCAAATCTGGCGCACATACGAATGCGATGAAATAGTGGTGGTTGTTGGGATGGAGGCTGGAATGAAGAAGGCCGGAGGGGGTGCCCTCCGGCTTTCTTGTCGTTGCTGGTGATGTTTTGTGCTGCTATGCGGCGTAACGGAGAATTTCCACTTCAACGGTCTTTCCGGTTCCGGCGATGATTGCCTCCACCTTTTCCATGACCGGGTCTTCAAGCAGAAATTCGCTGCAGTTGCCGCACTGCAAGACCGGCAGGTCCTTGATTATGATGATGGAGTGGGGGCCGGTCTTGAAGGGAAGGTCTGTGGTGATCTGCTCGAAAGATCCCCCGCAATGGTGACACTTCATGATTTCCTCCGTCTCCTGCCGTCAGATTCCCATTTATCATCCGACGGCATGTATGTGGTTATGATCCTGACTGCATCGTTGTCTCGATCCAGAGCGAAGAGAATATGGAAGACCATCCCTTCCTGTTCAGCCCGGACCAGGTAACTGGGCAGGTATTTGTCATGGGGATACTGTTCAATTATTTCATAAGTATTGGTGGATGCAAAGATAATTTGCCGAGGGACAAAACGTTCGGCCATGCGCATGTTGACGTGATAGGTCCAGAAAATACTCTTGCGTCTGACGCACGACTGGATGATATCAAGGATGTTCTGTTCTTTCCGGTGGGACATGAGATTCATATTGCACGACTTCGGCGGAAAGTCAATTCTGGTGGCTCGCGTCCGTCTGCACGCCATCTTCGGCCGCTCCTCAATTACGCAATCCTCGACGTAGCTTTGGCTACGCCTGCGGTTGCGCTCAATCGCCGCAGCCAAATCTGGCGCACATACGAACGCGATGGTGGCATCGGTGGTATATGTGAATGGAAGAAAAAGGCCGGAGGAATTATCCTCCGGCCTTTTTCTTTGGCTCAGTTCGAGATGGGGCGGGGGGTGGTGTCGGAATTGGGGGGGAGTACCGGGTGCACCACCAGCGGTTGCTTGCCGGTGAGGGTCTTCATGAACGCGGTGATCTTGCCGGTGTCGTCGTCGGTGAGGGAAATGCCGAGCTGGGCGCTACCCATGATCTTGACGGCGTCTTTAAGGTCCCATACCTTGCCCGAGTGGAAATAGGGCATGGTGATGGCCACGTTGCGCAGGCTTGGCGACCGGAAGACATACTTGTCGGCCGCCGTGTTGGTCACCTTGAAGCGTCCGGTGTCGTCCACGGGCCGGACCTCTGGCCCGGGATCTTCTCTCACGCCGAAGGGGAAGTAGCCGGTCCCCCCCACGTTGATGCCGCTGTGGCAGGCGACGCACCCCTTGTCGAGGAACAGGGCGAGCCCCTGCTCTTCGGTGGCGGAGAGTGCCTTTTTGTTCCCATTCAGGTATCTGTCGAAGGGGGCGTCGGGGGTGACGAGGGTCGCTTCGAATACTTCGATGGCCTTGGCTACGTTGTCGAAAGTGACGGGGTCGGCCTCGCCGGGGAAGGCCTTCTTGAACAGGGGCTGGTAGCCGGGGATGCTCTTGAGTGTCGCCACCAGGTTTTCGGGCTTGTTGTTCATCTCAACCGATGCCTGGACCGGTCCCTTGGCCTGGGCCGCCAGGTCCTCGGCCCGGCCGTCCCAGAACTGGGCTATGTTGTAGACGGCGTTCAGCACCGTGGGAGAGTTGCGGGGCCCCTTCTGCCAGCCGTGGCCGATGGAGGTCTCCAGGATGTCGGTGCCGCCGAGTCCCACGTTGTGGCAGGTGTTGCAGCTGATGAGGTGCGACGACGAGAGGCGCGGGTCGAAGTAGAGCATTTTCCCCAATTCAACCTTTGCCGGCGTTGCCGGATTTCCCTTCAGGGCCTTGGCTTTGGCGGGGATTGGCTTGAAAATCCCCTTAGCCCGGCCCATGATGTCGTCCTTGCCCCATGCTGCACCTGCTGCAAGGGCAAGCACTGCCGCACATGCGATGGCCTTTTTCTCCATGCGTATTCCTCCTCCTGAGTAATTGGTACATTGTGTCAAGTATAACCCCTCTTCCTTGCTCTGCAAGAAGACGGGCGGGCAGATTGTGCTTCCAGCTCCGCCGCCCCTGGGGTATCATCGGCCTCAAACCCATAATGCCCCTGGAGGTGACACCGTGCAGAAGGGAAAACCGGCCAAGAAATATTCCCAGGCGGGGAGGGTTCACGACCTCATCCGGCTGATAGAAGCCCGCCACGGGGTTACCCTGGACGAGATGGCCGAGGAGACCGGGGTGGACCGCCGCACCGTCCACCGGGATCTGAATGTCATCCACGAGGCGGGCTACCCCCTGGTTTCCGAATGGCTCAATGGCCGGAAAATCTACCGCTTTCTCACCCGGTTCAAGGATGTGCCCCCCATAACGTTCACCCTTCAGGAGCTGATGTCCCTGTCGTTTTTCCGTTCCCAGCTCTCATTTCTCGACGGCACCCCCTTCCGGCAGGATCTGGATGCGGTTTTCCGCAAGATCGGTTCGGTGCTTCCCCCCCGCTACGCGGCCCACATGGAGAGGATTGCCGATGTGTCGCTGCCGCTGTTGCAGGGGAGGCGCGACTACTCCCCGGTTGCCGGGTGCCTGGAGAGCCTGCGGGATGCTCTCATCTACCAGTACCGGGTGAGGCTCTCCTACCGGGGGGCGGGGAAGGGGCGGGCAGCCGCCTACGAGGTTGACCCCTACACCCTGGTTTTCTACAAAGGGGGGCTCTACCTTGTGGGTTACGCCCATAACCGCCATGACCTGCGGACCTTTGCCGTAGAGCGGATTGACGGGGTCGAGGTGCGGAAGGAGCGTTTCGAGATCCCTGACGGGTACCGGCCGGAGGAACGGCTCAAGGGGGCTTTCGGCATCGTTGAAGAGGAGCCGTTGCCGGTGGTGATCCGCTTCTCCCCGGAAATTGCCCATGCGGTTCGAGGGAGGGTCTGGCACCCGAGCCAGACCGTGAAAAACGGGGAGGACGGAAGCCTCGTACTATCCTTCTCCGCCGGCGGGAAGATGGAGATCATCTCCTGGGTTCTCTCCTACGGCGAGCATGCCGAGGTGCTGGCGCCTGCCGCCCTGCGCCATGAGGTGGGCGCAATTGCGCGGCGGATGGCCGTGAGATACGGAGAGCAGCCCGGAGAATAAAAATGCCGCTGACCCGACGACAGGGCTAAAGTTCTTTCACCGCCGGCCGATATGGATAAATAGAGCTAAAGTAATCCGTATCGCGCGGCTTTTTGTCCAGCCTGGGACCGCGCCGGGGTGCCTGCATGGGGTTGGCCGATAAGTCTGATAAAATTTTGCGGTATCTGCCGTCGCCGATAAAGCAGTTGCTGGTACTCCTGGCCATAATCTTTGTCATCGAGACGTTCCTGATGCTTCTGTTGCCGCAGTTTGCGGACAACAGGAACCCTTTCACTTTTCCCCTGCTCGATGCTTTCATGCTCGTGCTCGTTTCTGCTCCGATTATCTGGTGGTGCATTGTCCGGCCGCTGCGCAGCGTGGCGTTCACCGCCTCGCTCCACGCCGACCTCCTCCTTGATCACATTGCCGATGGTATCATCAGTTTTGACGAGACGGAATGCCTCCGGTCCCTCAACCCGGCCGCCGAGCAGCTGTTCGGCTATGGCAGCGCCGAAGCGGTGGGCCGTCCCGTCAGCGATATCCTGTCAATCCGGTCGGGTGGGAACGCGGAATCTTTCATGGCTTCCCTCGCATCATGCAAGTGTGGCTGCGATCGCATCACGTGTGATGCCGAGGGGATCAGGAGCGACGGAAGCCGTTTCCCCGCGGCGCTTACCCTGAGCCGGCTCCGGTTCGAGGGGGTCTGGAACTTCATCGGCATCATCCGCGATGTCACCGAGAGCCGGGAGGCCGAGGAACGGCTCATCGAAACCAACGAGAGGCTGACCCTCCTGAAACGGGCCATCGAGTCGAGCATCAACGGTATCGTCATTACCGACTCAACCCATCCCGACAATCCCATTATCTACGTGAATCCGGCCTTCGAGCGGATAACCGGCTACGATGCCGAGGGGGTTATCGGCAAGAACCCCCGCTTCCTCCAGGGCGCCGACAGGGATCAGTCGGAGCTCAAGAAGCTCACCATAGCCTACCGGGCGGAGCGGGAGGGGTGCTTTGTGCTCCGCAACTACCGCAAGGACGGCGTGCCTTTCTGGAACGAGCTCTCCATCGCCCCGGTCCGCGACCGCGACGGTGTCGTGGTCAGTTATGTCGGCATCATGAACGACATTACCGAACACCGTCGCTACGAGGAGCAGCTTGTCTATCAGGCGACCCACGATACTCTCACGGGGCTCCCCAACCGCAATCTCCTCCAGGACCGCCTCGGCCAGTCCCTGGCCCTGGAAGCCTTCCGGCGGCGCAATCCCATCTGCGTGATGTTCCTCGATCTCGACAATTTCAAGAAGGTGAACGACACCCTGGGGCACACCGTTGGCGACATGTTGCTGAAGGCGGTGGCAAACCGGCTCAAGAACTGTGTCCGCGGTGGTGATACGGTGGCCAGGCTTGGGGGGGACGAGTACATCATCGTTCTCCCCAACGTGCGGGAAACGCATGATGTGGTGACCGTGGCCAAGAAGATGATTAACATCTTCGTTGCTCCGTTTCTGCTCATGGGCAACGAGATATACGTGACATCCAGTATCGGTATCGCTCTCTTTCCCAATGACGGTGATACCGTGGATGCCCTCCTGAAAAACGCCGATGCCGCCATGTACCACGCCAAGGATCAGGGGAAGAACAACTACCAGTTCTACTCGTCGGAGATGAACACCAGGGTCTTCGAGCGGCTCTCCCTGGAGACGAGTCTCCACCGGGCCGTCAAGCAGCGGGAATTCCTCCTCCATTACCAGCCGCGGGTTGACCTGCGTACCGGCCGGATCTGCGGGGTCGAGGCGCTGGTGCGCTGGAACCACCCGGAAATGGGGCTTGTTTCCCCGGCCCGGTTCATCCCCCTGGCGGAAGAGACGGGCCTCATCGTCCCCATGGGCGAGTGGGTGCTCCGGACCGCCTGCGTCCAGAACCGGGCGTGGCAGGAAGCCGGGTACCCGCCACTGCGCATGGCCGTCAACCTCTCGGCCCGCCAGTTCCGTCAGGAGAACCTCCTTGAGATGGTGGATGAGATTCTGCAGGAAACGGGGCTCGACCCCCAATGGCTGGAGCTGGAGTTGACCGAGAGCCTCGTCATGCAGGAGGCGGAAAAGTCGGCCGCCATCCTCCACGAACTCACAAACCGGGGGATAGAGGTTGCCATCGACGACTTCGGTACCGGCTATTCCTCCCTCAGCTACCTCAAGCGCTTCCCCATCGCAAACCTGAAGATCGACCAGTCCTTCATCCGCGACATGACCCGCGATCCCGACGATGCCACCCTGGTCAGGACAATCATCACCATGGCCCACGGCCTCGGCATGAAGACCATCGCCGAAGGGGTGGAACTGGCGGAGCAGATTGACTTCCTCAACCTCCACCAGTGCGAAGAGATGCAGGGGTACTACTTCAGCCGTCCGGTTACCGCCGAAGAGCTGGGCCGTTTCCTGGCGGAAGGGAAGACCCTCGACATCTCCTTGACTCGTGGAGATGCGCGGGAGCGGATCCGGGTGGTGTAACCTCCATTCCCCACCCTTCTTCGTCTACCCGCATTTCCTACCGCTGCATTGACAAAACCCTCCCCATCCTCTATAACTAAGCTTTTTTCGGGAGGTTTTGCGTGGATCAGGTGGATGACGGCAAGCTGCGGGGAATCATACTCGACCGTATCGGGCAACGGGGGCGGATCCCCTTTGCCGATTTCATGGCGGCATGCCTCTATGAACCGGGCCTCGGCTACTACACATCGCCCGGCCGCAAGGTGGGCGCCGAGGGTGACTTCTATACCAGCATCAACGTTCACCGGGTATTCGGGCGCCTCATCGCCCGGGAGATCTGCCGCATGTGGGAGGAGATGGGATGCCCGGCAAGTTTCGATATCGTCGAGGCGGGAGCCGGCCATGGCCAACTGGCTACCGATGTCCTGGATGCCGTCTGCGAGCTGAACAACCGGCTGTATGAGGGGGTGCGGCTCACCCTCGTAGAAGCCGAGCCGAGCCTTGCCGAAGTCCAGGGCAAGCTTCTGGAGCGCCACCTGGCGAAGGTTTCCTGGAGCACCCCGGCCGACTTGGCCGAGGGGAAACTCAGGTTTTCCGGCTGCCTCTATTCCAATGAACTGATTGATTCCTTCCCAACCCACCTGGTCGAGATGACCCCCGAGGGGCTGCGGGAGGTTTTTGTCGCGGCAGAGGGGGACCAGTTCTCCGAAGTCCTCGACAGCCCCTCGACTCCCGAGCTGGAAGCCTACCTGTCCCGCCTCGGCATAACCCTTAATCCCGGGCAGCGGACCGAGATCAACCTGAATGCTGTCCGCTGGCTCGAATCGGCGGCTGCCTCCCTGGAGCGCGGGTTCATCCTCACCATTGATTACGGCTACCTGGCTCCCGAACTCTACGGGCCCATGCGCCTGAACGGCACCCTTCTCTGCTACTATCGCCACACAACCGAAGAAAATCCCTACATCCGGGTTGGCCTCCAGGATATTACCACCCACGTGGATTTTACCACCCTGGCCCTGCGCGGCGAAGAGCTGGGACTCAGCAAGGTCTGGTATGGAGAACAGTATCGCTTCCTGATGGCCGCCGGCATGATGCAGGAGCTGATGGCCCTGGAGGCCGCGGCCAAAACCGAAAAAGAGCAGATTGCCATCCGCATTTCCCTGAAAAAGCTCATTCTCCCCGAGGGGGGGATGGGGGATACTTTCAAGGTTCTGGTTCAGGCAAAGGGGGTTGACCACCCTCAATTGCTCTGCATGCGCGACTGGGGGAAGCTCATTTGATGCGGCGCCACCCCATGGCATACTCAATTCCTATGGGGAGGTCTGCCCTGTGAGCGGGATTCGCGCGCTGGTCTTCGATCTCGACGGCACCCTCTACGTGAGCGACGGCCTCGGCCACGAAATCGAGGCATCGGCCATGGGGCACATCGCCTCGGTCCGGGGGATATCCTGCGAAGAGGCGACCCTTCTGGTCAGGGAGACCCGTAAGGCGATTGCCGCCCGCACCGGCCGCACCGCCTCCCTGAGCCATGCCTGTCTGGAACTGGGGATAGACCTGAGAGAGCTCCATCGCTATTTTGTTTCCGATATCGTGCCGGAGCCGTTTCTTGTCCGGGACGAGCGGGTGGTGGCGCTGCTGCGGAGGCTCGGTGAGCGGTTCGATCTGCATATCTACACGAACAACGATCTCCCCCTTGCCTCGCGGATTATGGACGCCCTGGGCATTGCCGGCTTCTTCCGGCGCATCTTCACCATCGAGGATTCCTGGCGCCCCAAGCCCGACCGCGCGGTTCTTGCAGACATTTTCCGGGAAATAGGGTGCGAGCCTGCCCAGTGCCTTTTCGTGGGGGATCGCTACGACATTGACCTGCGGCTCCCCATGGAACTCGGCTGCCGCGGTTTTCACACCCGCACCGTTGAAGAACTGCTGACAATAGAAACCATTCTGGAGTAAGGAGCGCCAATGAACCAGCAGGCTAAAGAAACCCTTGACGCCATCATGGGGGCCATGGAGATCGAAAAGGAGACCTTCGATTTCTACACCAGGGCCGAAAAGAAGACCTTCAACCCCGAGGGAAAGCGGATTTTCCGCTGGCTCGCAAAGACCGAGGAACAGCACTACCTCAAGCTGAATGAGCTTTACCAGTCCCTGCACGAGGATGGTCGCTGGGTATTCTACGGCGGTTCCACCATCGCCCTGGAACCTGCCGGCGCCGGCGAGAGGCAGGTGGGCTTCGATACCGATGACCTCCAGGCACTGGAAATCGCCATGGAGATAGAGAAAAAGGGAATCGCCTATTTTGACGCCCTGCTGGAGAAGACCAGCGACCAGGACGGTAGGGATATGCTCCGGGCGCTGCGCGACGAAGAGGCTGAACACCTGCGGGTGGTGACCGAGAAGTACAACGCCATCGGGCGGTAACCTGGCACCGGGTGCCAGGGGCCGGGAAAGGCGGAAACAGTGACGTTTCGGATTGAGAAGGATACTCTCGGAGAGGTGCAGGTTCCGGAAGACGCCTACTACGGGGCGCAGACGGCCCGGGCCGTGGCTAATTTCCCCATTTCCGGGCTTCGCCCCCATCCGGCCTTGGTCCGGGCGACGGTTACCGTCAAGAAATGCGCGGCCCTCGCCAACATGGCCACCGGGAGGCTCGACTCCCGGCTCGGCGGCGCCATCGTCAAGGCCGCCGACGAGGCCATCGCCGGTGCGTTCGATGCCCATTTCGTCGTGGATCCGTTCCAGGCCGGTGCCGGCACCTCCCACAACATGAACGTCAACGAGGTGCTTGCCAACAGGGCGAGCGAACTTCTCGGCAGCCGGCGCGGAGTTTATGATCAGATCCATCCCAATGACCATGTGAACATGGCCCAGTCCACCAACGACGTCTTCCCCACGTCCATGCGGCTGGCGGCCCTCTCCCTGGTGGAAGGGCTCCGGCCCGGCCTTGAGGGGCTGGTGGCGGCCCTGCGGGGGAAGGGGCAGGAGTTCGACGACATCCTCAAGAGCGGCCGGACCCACCTCCAGGATGCGGTGCCGATCCGGCTCGGCCAGGAGTTCGAGGCATGGGCGGTGGCGCTGGAGAGGAACCTGGCCGGGATTGACGGCGCGCTGCCGGGGCTCCGGGAGTTGGGGATCGGCGGCACCGCCGTCGGCACCGGCATGAACGCCGAGGAGGCCTATATCGGCCTGATGGTGTCGGAGCTCGTCCGGGAAACCGGGTTTCCCCTTGTGCGCGGGGCAAATCTGGTGGAGCGGATGCAGAACATGGACCCCTTCGTGGCCCTCTCGTCGGCCCTCAAGGGCCTTGCCGTGAACCTGGCCCGTATCGCCAACGATCTGCGGCTGCTCTCTTCCGGCCCCCGGACCGGGTTTGCCGAGATTGCTCTTCCGGCGCTTCAGCCCGGCTCATCCATCATGCCGGGGAAGGTGAACCCTGCCATGGCGGAGGTGACCGACATGGTCGCCTTCCAGGTGATGGGGGCCGATACGGTCATCACCCTTGCCGCCCAGGCGGGACAGCTTGAGCTGAACGTGATGATGCCGCTCATCGCCTTCAATCTCCTCTTCAGCCTGGAGCTTCTGAAAAACACGGCGCCGAAACTGGCCCGGGCGTGCATTGCGGGCATAACTGCCGACCGGGAGCGTTGCCGCCGGTATTTTGAGCAGTCGGTGGGGCTTGCCACGGTGCTGGCCCCCTACATCGGCTATGGGGCGGCGGCCGAAATCGCGAAGGAATCGACGGCCACGGGGCGAAGCATCCGGGAGATCGTGGCTGAGCGGCAGATACTGCCGGCGGAAAAGCTCGCCGGAATCCTTGACCCGTACCCCCTTACAACACCCGGCGTGCCGGGAGAGAAGCACAACTGAGCAATCAGAGCATACAACGCCAAGGAGGAAACAACGATGCTTGAAGAAGTGAAGAAGGTTCTCGATACGGTGCGCCCCGCGCTCCAGGCTGACGGCGGCGACGTGGAACTGGTTGAGGTTACCGAGGACGGCGTGGTGAAGGTGAAGCTTGTGGGCGCCTGCGGCCACTGCCCCATGTCCACCATGACCCTCAAGATGGGAATCGAGCGGACCTTGAAAGAGAAGGTGCCCGGCGTGAAGGAAGTGGTTTCCGTCCAGTAGGGGCACGGTACAATCAGAGTCTGATGCCGACCACCCATGATGAAAGTGGAGGAGCGCGGGGATATCTCCGCGCTCCTTTGCGTATGTTCCCCCCCCCGTACCCTTGCCCTGACCTCCCGCCTGCGTTACCCTTTTGGGCAGGAGCCAAGCCCATGTCCATTGTGCGCCGCAGACAGATATTAGGCACCCCCCGCGCCCCCCGCTTCCTGCGCATTTTCCGGAGAAATGCCGAGGCCTCCCATTCCCGCGGCAACAGGGTAAAGCTCTACGATTCGGGAAGTGAGTTCTTCCCGGCCATGCTGGATGCCTTCGCCGAAGCCAGGCGCCACATCTGCGCGGAGTTCTACATCATTCGCGACGATGCCACCGGCAGGGCCTTTGCCGCTGCTCTCCTGGCCGCCGCGGCCCGGGGCGTCGATGTCTGCCTCATCTACGACTACATCGGCTGCTTCGATACCCCTTCCTCCTACTTCCGGCGGCTGGAGCAGGGCGGAGTGCGCTGCCTCGCCTTCAACCCCCCTCCCTTCAGGCGGGGGCTCGCCTGGTTCGACAAGCGGGATCACCGCAAGATGGCCATTATCGACGAGGAAACCGCCTTCACCGGCGGGATCAACATCGGCGACGAGTATTCGGGGTTCGGCCGCGGCACCGAGCGGTGGCGGGATGTGGGGATCCGCATCGATGGCCCGGCGGTTTCCGACATGGTCCGGCTGTTCCGGGATTTCTGGCTTGAAGAAAAGGGGAGCCCTTCTCCGGCCTGGTTTCTGGAGCATTCCCCCGTGCCGGGCATGGGGGATGCCGGGGTGATGATCGTGAGTGACGGTCCCTACCATGCCCGCTCTTTCATCCGTAACGCCTTTCGTATCGCCATGGCCGGTGCGGGGGACTCGATCCGCATCATGAACCCCTATTTCGTGCCCGGCCCCCGGATTGTCCGCTCGCTGCTGCGGGCCGCGCGTCGGGGGGTGAGGGTCCAGCTCATCCTCCCCGCCAAAACCGATGTCCCCATCGTCCGCCTGGTGAGCCGCGGCTATTACACCCCCCTGCTCCGGGCAGGCATCGAGATATACGAACGGCAGGGGGAGGTGCTCCATGCCAAGGTCATGCTCATTGACGACTCCTGGGGGGTCATCGGCTCGGCAAACCTGGACCAGCGCAGCTTTCACCGCAACTACGAAGTCAACACCATCGTTGGCAGCCACGAGTTCGGCCGTCAGGTGGCGGCCATGTTCGCTGACGATCTCAAGGGCTCCCGCCGCATCGTTCTGGAGGAGCACGAAAAGCGGGGGTGGTTTGTCCGCATCATGGAGCGGCTCTGCGATTCGGTGAGCTGGTTTCTCTAGTTGTTTGCTTCTGCGTCATGGGGTAGGATGAGCCCATGCTATTTAAGGCGCCCGGAGGCGCATTCTTTTTGGGAGAAATCCATGGGTAAAAAAGCTGTCGTCCTTTACAGCGGAGGACTCGATTCCACCACTTGTCTCGCCATAGCCAGGGCTGAAGGGTATGAGCCCTACGCCATGAGTTTTTCCTACGGTCAGCGCCACAGCGTGGAGCTGGAGCGGGCCAAGGCAAACGCCCGCCCCATGGGGGCCGTTGACCACCTGGTGGTGGAGTTCGACTACCGTCAGGTGGGGGGGAGCGCCCTCACCAGCGACATCGCCGTCCCGAAAGAAGGGGTGGGGAGCGATATCCCGGTCACCTACGTTCCGGCCCGCAATACGGTTTTTCTCTCCTTTGCCCTGGGGTGGGCCGAAGCGCTGGGCGCCTTCGATATTTTCATCGGCGTCAACGCCCTGGACTATTCCGGCTATCCCGATTGCCGCCCCGAATACATCGCCGCCTTCGAGGCCATGGCAAACCTGGCCACAAAGGCCGGGGTAGAGGGTGTCGGTCGGTTCACGATCCATACCCCCCTCATCAGCCTCACCAAGGCCGAGATAGTCCGGAAGGGGCTCTCCCTTGGCGTCGATTACGGACGGACCCACTCCTGCTACGACCCGACCCCGGAGGGACTCGCCTGTGGCCTCTGCGACTCCTGCCGCCTGCGGCTCAAGGGGTTTGCGGAGGCGGGGGTGGCGGACCCGGTGGAATACGTGACGAGATAGATTTGGCTCGGTTTTGCAACCTTTTTTAGCTGATTTGCCCATTGCGCTCGATGCGTTACGCCTGTATAAACAGAGTTAGTAGCCACTTTAGTCTGGAACAACTTGCTCTACATCAGCTAAGACGGAAAAGAGTATGGCTAACAGAAATGAATTCAATGCAATTGACATTTACAGCGGTTCGGGAGCCGTAACCACTGGCCTGAAGGCAGGTGGGATCAGAGTTGTTGCGGCAGTGGACAATGATCCCATTGCTTGTAATACCTATCGCCTCAATCACCCCGAAGTTCATCTTTTCGAGTCAGATATTAGGATAATTAATCCTCGGAACCTGCGTGTGACGATTGGCCTTGATGGCCATATTGATCTATTGATCGTATGCGCGCCCTGTCAGCCTTTCAGCAGTCAAAATCGAAAGCGTTCAGCCGATGATGACCGCGCCGATCTTGTGCTGGAAAGTCTCAAGTTCATCAAAGAATTTTCGCCGGCACTTGTTTTCTTTGAAAATGTCCCCGGTATAGCTATTTCCGGCCCTTTGGTAACACTCCGCGATAGACTTGCCGAAATTGGATATGTCCTGGGTGAGCCGAGGACGCTTAATGCCGCGGAATATGGTGTGCCTCAACGCCGGGAACGTTGCATAATGGTCGCTTCACGGGATGCTAAACGAATCGCATCGTTTTATGAAACAATCAGTGTCCAGCCAACTGTCACGGTTCGTCAGACCATAGAAGGGTTGCGCCGGATTCGATCAGGTGAACGCGATCCCAATGACCCACTGCATTTTGCACGTTGTCACAAGCCGATTGTTCTCCAGCGCTTGCAGCACATACCGAAAGATGGTGGGAGTCGCCTGGCATTGCCGCCGGAGTTGGAACTCGAATGCCACAAGGGGCGTAAAAATGATTTCCCGGATGTGTACGGTCGCATGAAATGGGATGATGTTGCGCCCACTCTGACTACCGGTTGCACCGATGTAACAAAGGGCCGCTTCGCACATCCCCTTGAAGACCGGGCCATTACGCTCAGGGAAGCGGCCCTGCTCCAATCCTTCCCCCCCGATTATCAATTTGCCGGGAACTCCGGTCAAATTGCCCGTCAGATAGGTAATGCCGTGCCGGTGAACATGATCAGGACATTGGTTCCGTCGCTCAGGTGTAGTTTGCAGTTGGACTGCAACACGGAACTGGCTTGCTGAACCGCACATGAAGAAGCGCCCGTCGGCAATATCGGAAGCCGTTTCGAGGGCCATGCGTAGCATGCCGGAAAAGGGGACCGGGCCGGAAATGGCGGTTCGACGACTTCTTTTTGCATATGGCCTACGCTATCGTGTGCACTACCCCGTTCCGGGAGTACCAAGGCGTTCCATTGACATTGCATTTCCAGGTAGAAAGATTGCCGTCTTTATCGATGGTTGTTTTTGGCACGGCTGCACTGAACATAGGAATATTCCGGCGCATAATCGCGATTGGTGGCAGAATAAGATAGATGTGAATCAGTCGCGGGATCGGGATACCGATGAAAAGCTTCGGGAGGCTGGGTGGACCGTTTTTAGGTTTTGGGAACACGATGGGGCGGAGATGATTGTTGAGCGCGTGATAGACGCAAATGAGTTGAACAACAATGCCAGGAGTAAACATGGCTAAGCTTCGAGTTAGAGCCCGAGCAGTAGATATGTTGGGGCGTCAGCAAATAAATGGCATCCCTACAGCCATCCATGAGCTTTTCAAGAATGCCCATGATGCCTATGCCGAACGGGTAGAGGTGGATTATTTCAGACGAACGAAAGTTCTAGTTCTGCGCGATGACGGCTATGGCATGACCAAAGATGATGTTGAAAAGCGTTGGTTAACCTTGGGGACAGAGAGTCGTCTAGGTGCTAATAGTTCCGACACTCTGGATACATGGACCGGCCCGAAGAATCTGCCCCGGCGAACAATCATGGGCGAAAAAGGTATAGGTCGCCTTGCTATTGCGGTCATCGCACCAATAACACTCCTTCTTACCCGCGCAGCAAGGCCGGATGGGCTTCATAAGCTTGTTGTGGCACTGGTTCATTGGGGTCTTTTCGAACAGCCGGGCCTGGACATTAGCTCTATTGATGTTCCCATCATCGAATTCAACGGTGGCACACTTCCCACCAGGGAAGACATTGTCAACCTTATTCAGCAGGTACGTGAAAACATCAAAGAATTGGCCGATGAACTAACGGAAGAGGCATTTGAACGCCTAAATAACGAATTGAATCAAACCAGAAGAATAGCTCCGGACAAACTAGACATAACGCTGAGTCAATTTGTTTCAATTGGTGAAGAATCCCTTTCCCTCTCCGGTAATGGATATGGCACTCATTTTATTCTTTTCCCCACCGCTCCAGAATTGGACGACGATATCGATGGTGGCGCTGACAAAGAGGCCTCTGCCCTAGAGCGCAATCTTCTCGGTTTTTCAAATACGATGACCGGTGAACAGCCGGTAATCCTCACGCGATTCAGGGATCACCATCTGGATGAAGAACCTGAAGAATTGATAGGCCCTCGCAACTTTTTTCTGCCCGAGGAGTACGAAAAGGCGGATCACCACTTTACCGGTAAATTTGATGAATATGGGCAGTTTTCCGGAACTGTCAGAATTTACGGGGAGAATAAACCATTTGTTTGCAATTGGACTGAAGGGCGCGGTCGCCACACAAAATGTGGGCCGTTTAGTTTAGATTTTGCTTATATCCAGGGTGATCGAAAAGAAAGTAAACTTGCCCCTGATGATTTCAAACAACTGTCCGACAAGCTAGATCGTATCGGTGGCCTTTATATTTATCGAGACGATATCAGAATTCTTCCATATGGGAATTCAGATATCGATTTTCTGGATATAGAAAGACGTCGTACCAAGAGCGCCCAAGATTGGTTTTTCTCTTACAGACGAGTTTTCGGATATGTTGCAATCGATCATGAAAATAATGCTGCATTGAGTGAAAAGGCCGGTCGGGAAGGTTTTAGGCAAAATCAGGCGTATCGTGACTTTAGGGCAGTTCTTGTTAATTTATTCCAGAGGCTAGCCTTTGAGTTTTTTAGAACTACAGCACCACAGGGCGATACATTTTGGGAGCAAAAAAATGCACTTGCTGCAGAGGCTAAATTACTTGCGAAACAAAAAGTGAAAGCGGATGAACGTCGTGCAGACTTTGGGAAACAATTAAAGAAATTCTTTGCATGCTATGAAGATGGTGACTATGACCGGCGTGCAGAGGAAATTGCATATTATGCTAACGATAAGCTTCAACGTTTGCTTTCTCTTGATGATGATGGTGACCTTGCCATTGGTGTACGGGAATTGGAAACTGAGGTATGGCAGCGAATTTCCTGTCTCGAATCAGAGATAACCATAATCAAGCCCCGTGGCTTGTCTTTAACAACTCGCTTAGAAAAAGATTGGGCGGCTTATCAACGCATTTCCGGACAACTCAGATCAGAGACTATCGCTCCACTTCGTCATGAAATAGAAAATAACATTCGAAATGCAACTGCAAATCGCATTGATGATGCCCAGCGCCGGGCCACGGCACTGCAGTTAGTAGATTTACAGAAGAATCGTCTCGTCAAAGATATTACTGTATTGCGGAGTGAAGCATATTCTGCGGCAGATGAAACACAGAAGGTCTTAAAGGACGTGGTACGTGAGGAGTTTGCGAGTTTTCGCGAGTCAGTGGAAAAGCTGATAATTAATTTTACTCGTGATACGGCACGTAATCCCACTGAATTGGAAGAAGCTAAATCCGCTATCGAACGAGAACTTTCCTTAATTCGCGAACGTGAGACGTCTTTGCTCGATGCCATACGCAGGCAGATGAAAGATTTGTCAGATAGTCTTAAAGAAAGAGAGACTATTGATGATCGGACTGGTGCTTTAGAACAGCGAGCGCAGAGACTTGAAGAACAGCTGGAATTCTACTCCGATTTTGCACAAATGGGTATGGGAGTGGGCATACTGCAGCATGAATTCGAAAATACTGCGCGTAATATGAGTTTAGCGATTAGGGATTTGAAGCCATGGGCAGATGGCACACCTGATTTGAAGAAAGTGTATCAACGTTTACGAAATTCATTTGACCATCTGGATGATTACCTAAAAATGCTTGACCCGCTTGGCCGGCGGCTAAATAGAAGGAAAGTAGAACTGTCTGGCGATGAAATACGTATTCATCTCCGGAGAATATTCCGTCGAAAACTTGAAGACCACGAGATCGAACTTGAACCTTCGAACTCGTTCTTGTCAAAAACCGTAAAGTGTCATTCAGCAGGCGTTCTCGGAGCCTTCGTGAATGTTGTGGACAATGCAATTTACTGGGTTGCCAATGGCGCTCGTGGTGAGAAAATTATTCGTCTTGATGCAGATGAAAAGGGCTTCCTCGTATCTAATACAGGACCCGGTATTGAAGAACGTCTACGCGAGAGAATTTTTGATTTCGGTGAGACAACAAAGCCGGGTGGCAGAGGAATGGGGCTGGCTGTGTCTAAAGAAACACTTAGAAGGGAAGGTTTTGACCTTGAGCTGATCCGGGCCGGGTCTGATGTTGATCCGGTGTTTCGTATCAAGACTTGTCTTGCAGATGAAGAGGGGGCTGACAGTGGCAGGTGAAGCTCAGGCAGTTGACGAAAGGTCCTTGTGGCGAGACCACTGTCGTAACGCCGTCCGCAAGTTTGTTATGAATGCTGTGGTTATCGATAACCAACCCGTTTTAGATCAAGCTGAAATTATTGGCCAAAGAGTTGCAAAAACTGCAGCTCTTGCCGACGAAGGCATGGGGGGTACTCCTGAAGAACAACTCGTAGAGGTTATTGAAGAAAAAGAAGGAACAGTAGTCGATGTTGAATGTGAGGCTGAAGCAAATGCCGGAGTTGCTGCAGTAGAGGAGGAAGAGGGGCCTGAAATAGAGAATGCGAGGGTACACAACCTCAATGTTCGTGAAATATCCGATGCATTTGCAGAACAAGAAATTGCCTGTGCGTTTGTTCTGCCATTTGATGATGATAAGGACGAGGAGAAAATTTTTTGCCGCATCATGGCTGCCTCCATACCAGCAGATATCGTCGTAATTGATTGGTATCTGAGGGACAAAAAACCGGAACTCACGAAAAGAGTGCTGGCGGCAATGGCCAAAAAGGATGCTACCGAAAAGGGACGTCTTCGTCTTATCTGTGTCTATACAGGTCAGACGGATACAGAAGTGGTAACAACGGATTCAGTCGCGGCTCTGTTGTCAGGAGGGCTGAAATCTGACAAGGTCGATGAAGCCGCAGGGTGTGCTTATGGCAACCATCATTGCCTGCTTGTTTTGAATAAGCAGGATGTTCATGGTGCAGATCTTCCTTTGAGAATTCTAGAGGCTTTCACCGAACTGTCAGATGGCATATTGCCAGCATTTGCGTTCGCCGCTGTTGCAGCAGTTCGTCGCAATGTTCATCACATCATCACCCGGTTTTCATCAGACCTTGACGCCGCCTACGTTGCAAACCGTTTAATTACTGATCCGCCAGGTGAAGTCGCTGAACTACTCCGAGAACTTTTTGTTTCTGAGTGTGACACTGCGCTCGGCTTAGAGCAAGTTGCAGATCACTTTCTTTCGGAAGATCGGATCAAGCATTGGTTTGCAAAAGTTGAACAACCTATATCTACTGCAAACTTTTCTGTAGAAATTGAGAAAACAACTCGGAAAGGTAAACCTCAAACAGAAAACAGGTCAGTAACTGTAAATTATGACTTCTTAAATTCTCTGTTGTGCGAAGGAATTGCTGATTTCAAGATTTCCATTGAAGGATGTGATCCTGTACACTTCCCGGAGTTTTCACGAGGTAAAGTATCTGCAGCACTTCACAAAAAAGAA
The DNA here is from genome assembly GCA_964490805.1 of uncultured Geobacter sp. Lineage (GTDB taxonomy): Bacteria > Desulfobacterota > Desulfuromonadia > Geobacterales > Geobacteraceae > Geobacter. The sequence goes on along the minus strand of CAZBEB010000005.1, from coordinate 62 downwards.
GATAATCCGGCTCTTCGACGTTTCAAGTGGGTTGAGGGAATAGCGACTTGAAGTTGAGCTTT
>CAZBEB010000004.1:0-197687 GCA_964490805.1 uncultured Geobacter sp. | reverse complement strand
CAAGTAGCTCTCAGAGCCTTCTCTTTTATGTATCAACTATGGGACAGCAGTGGGACATTCCTCTTACCCTTCCCAAAAGTTTCTCCATACTTGCACTGGTAGATCCGGAATTGCGAACGGCGGCACTCATGGCGGCAAAAACCACAGTTGCAGCCGTCGAAGCAAACGGATGGATTGAAGGCAGGCAAACTCAAGACGGGCACACCGAAACCGTAAAGGGTAAGATGCTTGCCGCAGTATTTCCCCACTCCACCAGTAGGGAAAATGATTCACACTTCCACGTCCACAGCGTCTTTTTCAACATGACACAACGGCCCGACGGATCCTGGAGCACCGTTGAAAATTACTCTCTCTTACAACACAGCAAAGAAATCAGGCAGATGTTTCTGTCGAACTTCGCAGCTCAGGAGGCTGTCAAGAAATACGGAATAGAGCTGAGCGTCGATCGAGGCGGTACCGTCGTTCCAGAGGCGGCCGGATTCAACGACGCTGTTAAAGAACTCTTTTCCAAACGGCAACAGGAAATTAATAACGCTGATGCTCTCAGGGAACGATTGTTGGCAAAGATGCCACATCTGAGCAAAGACGCTCTCGAAATGTTGGTACAGCAAGGCACACGGGCGGCAAAAAACAAAGATTTTAGCGAAGCAGATATCCTCCGGTCACACCGTGAGCAGTTATCCGCCGCAGGTCTGCCGACTCTGGAGCAGTTGCGGGACAACTCACTGGACTTGAAGGAGATCCAGGAGCAATCGGTGCAAAAGCTGACGGCAGCGGATTACGTGCAACAAGCCGCTGATGATCTTTCTGAGCACCAGTCGGTATTTTCCCGGGGAGAACTACTCCAGGCTACGCTTAAACAGACTATTGGTCAGTTAAGCCCCTCAGCCATTGAAAACGGTATTAGCGAAGCAACAACACTACGAAATTTAGTCAGTTATGACGGGAATAGATTCACTACTCCCGAGATTCATCGCCTTGAGGGACAGGTGGCAAAAGTTGCAGTCGAACAGAGGGATACTTTTGCTCCCCTGTTGTCAGACAACCAGATCAAAGGGGTAATCAACCGTTTTCAGGAGAAGAAAGGGTTCTCGCTTACCCGGGGGCAAGCCGAAGCAGTTGGCTATGCCCTTCAGCACAGTGGCCGTATCGGTGTGATCCAAGGCGACGCCGGTTCAGGCAAGTCGTCATCAATGGAGGCCGTTGCCGACGCAATTAAGGTCATCGGTGCCGAGCAAGGTGTGAAGGTTCGCGGGTTCGCGCTGCAAGGTAAAACGTCTGTGCTACTGGAAGGCGACAGCGGTATTGCTGCCGGGACGATTGATTCCTTCCTCAATAGCAAATCTACCTGGGACAACAAGAGCCGAGAACTCTGGATTGTGGACGAATATTCCATGGTGGATAGCCGCAGGCTGGCAGCGCTTGTGGACCGTGCCCAGCAAGAAAACGCCCAAGTCATCCTTTTGGGCGACAAGAAGCAACTAGCCGCTATCGCGGCTGGCCGTCTCGGTCAGGATCTGGACGAACAGGGACTCGTAAAGACGGTACACATGGATAAATCGCTCAGGCAAAAAACCGAGTACGCCCAGGCGATTGATGCAGCGATGAAAAAAGGGGACGCAAGAAAAGCCCTCGAGGTGATGGAAAAGGCCGGCAAGCTTCGCGTGGTTGGGGATCGGGAAGCAAGGGCCAAGGCAATGGCCTCGGCATTTGTCGAAGCGGAACAGGCTGCCAGGGAAGCCTCCAACGGCAGGAAGGGAGCTCTGGCAATGACCCTGACTAATGCAGAGCGAGTGGCAGTGATCACCGAAATTCGTTCGCTTCAGAAAGCCAATGGAGCCATCGCACAAGAAGACCACTCCTTCACAACCCGGGCGCCGGTAGCCGTTGATGCCGTGACTCGCAAGCTGGCGGCATCCTACAACAAATCAGGCATGATTGCCATATTGTCGCAGCAGATCGGCGACTTCCAACCGGGCCAAGAAACACGGATTACCACCGTTGACACAATCAAGAATACGATCACACTCACCGGAACCAACGGGAAAAATGAGGTGATAGACGTAAGGAAGCAGGCCAAGGGGCTGATGATCTACGAAGAGCGGCAGACTCTTTTGTCGGAAGGGGAAAAGATCACCTGGCTCAAAACCGACAATACGGCCCAGGGAAAACACAACAGGATCAAAAACGGACTTTCCGGGACAATAGAGAAGATTGATGGTAATCAACTGACCATCAAGACCGAGTTAGGGCATACAGTCCAGATGATCGGCGATGGTGCCTACATTACCAACGCCCAAGCGATAACCGGTCACAAGGCCCAAGGAGCAACAGAGCATACAGGGCTGTTGTCAATTTCCGCAAATGACCGACTGGCAACCCAGAACATGCTGTATGTCCTGACAACCAGACAAACCCATGATCTAGTGGCGTTTGTGGACGATAAAGAGAAGCTAATCGAATCGCTGAAAAACGAAATTAAGCCCAGTTCGCTCGAGGAACAAAAGGAGCTACTTCAAAGCCTGACGGAAAAGCTCAAGGCCGTTTCAGAGAGAGAAAACTCCGTTGAGGCATATCGTGATCTGGAAGACAGACTCGACCCGCAACAGCAACGTTCAAACGAACTGCAGCGAAGAAATGAGATAGAAAACAATTCTGCAGTCAATAATTCCGCCAATCAGCAATCACAACAGCATACTCTGCTTGACCATCCGAACTCGCTGTCACTGTAATTTGAATTTCACCAAATTAAAAATATTATTAAAAAAATCCCCGGCCAAGACCGGGGATAAATACGTTTTGAAACAATGACTATCTCATTGCTTGGGTATTTTCATTAGCTACTGAGTCGATTCCGAATATGTAATACTTACCGTTAGCAACATTAAGCAACACAAAATAGCCTTTTTCTGCTGAACCAAAAAACTGCATTGCCTCTTTTGGGGGTTCATAGTAACGAGCGTCATCACCTTCATGACGGCTCCTAAGTTCAAAGTAACCTTTCCTGGATTCAAGACTAAATAGATCTTGGAATTTTGCTTTTGAACGATTAAATAAGGCCGACAAAGATATCTCTGTATTCCTCTCTAAAGGTCTGAATTTGACATCTGTTATTAAATCTTTGCCTTTTATTATTAGGCCTTTAAATTTTTTTGGAGAGATGATTGTATAATCTTTTGTACTATAATAAATGGTTCCAGAAGGAGACGAATTAACCCTAACCGATGCAACCTCTTTTAACTCTTCATAATTACCATCAACATCCTTTAAATAGACACCGTCCCATTCTGGGAAACTAGAGGCAAATGAAGAATCTGCCAACCCTACAATAAAAAAACCAAATACAAGGAATGAGACAATCTTTACCATAAACCAGTCCTTTCTTTAATAATTCTGCTTAATGATGGCATTGTGATAACGCTAGGGGAAAGCCCCTGGCCGAGCTAGCCAGAAGCAAAAAGTCCTCCTCTGATTGCGCAACACATTATTTCAAAAGTTCTTCAAAGTGTGGCGAGTTGATTAATTTGGTCATCAAATCTTCGATTGCTGGGCTGAAAGCATCTTGAGTGCGTTCACATCCTTTCCCCCCTGCAAAACCGAAAATAGGTGTATCAATCGGATACTCTGTTGAAACGTTTATTACTTTGCCGTTACTGGAAGCTACTTCAAGTTCAAAGTTCCAACTTCCAAGCGAAAAGGAAGCGTCTTTCAACTTCCCGGTCAATTTGACATTTGAGACATCATTGTATGCACCTGCAAGATCTAGCTCAGAAATCAGAGAACTACGTATATAACTGCCAAAAGTATATCCCATGGGAGGACCAACATGAAAAATTAGCCTGCAAGAAAGTTGGCTGATCCTAGTTTCAGGTGTATCGAAATCACCAACAGATACCGTCTTCCCTGCCAAGAGCTTTCTAATTATTGCGGAATTTGTTTCACTGGGTTTGTGTTTACCGAAAAACTTCTTTTGAATGCGCAGTTTTTCTTCTTCTGAGGGGGGAAATGCGTCAGCTACCGCCTTGGTGGCAGTCATTGCAGCAAAGGTAAAACAACCCGAAAGGTTGAGAGAAAAAGTTAATAAAGTCAACAATTTAATCAGTTTAGCAATTTTTTCCATAAGACATATCTCTCAAACATGAATTAGAAGTCATAATTCAATTTTTAATAATCCCTTAGTTTGCTTTTGTCAAGGACAATACAGTTATTTGACGTAAATTAACAGCAATCTCAAGTCAAAACAAAGGTTGCTCAATGGTGGTTTTACAGCAAATTACCTTTAAATTAACTGATTACACAACAATCAATGATTAAATAGAAATTTATGGTCAAAAATATGGACAACAACCCTCAAACCCTGGAATCGGTCATTTGGCGTATTGTGGCGACGTAATGGTTAGGCGTGACGAAACACCAAACGAGCCGCTTAAGTACACAATGAAGATGACCACGGAGAATAGAGCGTTGAGCGTCCCCAGCTTATTCAGGGTACATTGACGCAAAATCTGTAGACTTGAGCGGCAACACAGCAAACAGAGCGGGAGGGGAATTATTGTTGCGCTGGTTGTATATGTCGGGAGACACCCAAAAGCGAAAGACCTACCGACGCAACCTCACAAGGTACCACGAGAGGTACCACGGACAAACAAAAAGGGCTAGGCAAATTAGCCTAACCCTTTGTTTTTATTTGGAGCGGGAAACGGGATTCGAACCCGCGACCTTCAGCTTGGGAAGCTGACACTCTACCACTGAGTTATTCCCGCTTGATTGAGATGAACTTTTTAGCCCATGGGGCCGTTGGTTGTCAACAGTTTTTTCCTGAGAAAGTCGCGTGCTTCAGCGACAGTCAGCACTTTACCGGTGCTCTGGGCCTCCCGGAGAATCCCCTGCGCTTCTCCCACTATTCTGCCCGGAGGGGCGGAAAGCAGGGCCATGATTTCAGCCCCTGACAGGAGAAGGGTGCCTCCACGGGGAATGTGGCGGTGCTGATAGTAATCGACCAACTCGCCACAGCATAATTGGGAGATGCGCCCCAAGGCCAGAAGCATCAAGGGGAGTTCAACCCCGGCGGGGTCGCAGCCGGTGAAAAGTCGGTATGCCGAGACGGCATCATAATGGTCTGACATTGGTAACGTCCTGGCACGGCACAACTTCACCACAAGCTGCCCGCCAACTTTCCCCAGCTTTAGCCGCTCGACCGCCCCATGGGGAACAATCTGGGCCACAGCGAAAAAGGCTGCCAGCTTCATTATTGAGAGGACCGTTATCCCGTCCTGGACTTCCTGGCGAAGCCGCGACTCAACTTTTGCTGCCGATTCGGCCCCAAGCGGTAAATTGGATAGAGCAACCTCCTGAACCCTGTTCATCGCCTCGACCGCAGGTGAAACCCGTGCCGGCAAGAGTCCGAAAACGGCAGAGAGAAGCCCCGATTCGCCCATCGTGCGGAAAGAGGAGGCGGCATCCGGCATATCGAGTATTCGGAAAAGTTCGTCCCTAATCCGCTCACCGGCGCAATGTGCGATCAGTGGCGCGTGTGCGGGTATCGCAGCAAGGGTTCCGGGCTCGATACGGAAACCAAGGGTGGCGGCAAAACGGAATGCGCGCACGAGCCTCAGCGGGTCGTCTCGAAAGGCCGCTTCGGAACAGCACCTCACCTGTTTTGCGCGGATGTCGTCACTACCGTTGAGGGGATCCATCAGCTCAACGTCCCCTTGGAGCGGGATGGCAAGGGCGTTGATGGTGAAGTCGCGCAGCGCAAGGTCTGCGAGTATGCCGGCACCCTTGAAGGGAGCGAAGTCGAAGGTTACGGTTCCGGGTTCTTCCCTGATGATGACGCGGAAATGTCCTCGCACCGTGTCGAGGGGGAACAAGGTGCCGCCGCACTCCCTGGCGAAACAGCGGGAAAGCGTTTCGGCCCCGCCGTCAACGGCAACATCCACATCATTGACGGCACGCCCCAGCAGGATGTCCCGCAGGCTTCCGCCCACAACGTAACTCTGCCGGCCAAGGGCCGCAGCAATCCTCCGAAGTGTCGCCAGATGTGGAGTTGCCATGAATGCCGAGAAGGAAGTTTCCATGGCATGAGATTACCACCCGAGGGAAACGAGGCAAGAAAAAAGCCCGCACGGGGCGGGCTTTTCAAAGCATATCTTTTAGAAGCGGTCAGACGGCGACCCCTTTCTTCATGGACATGAGCATCTTTTCAGCCACTGCGCGGGAACTTACGTTGTACTCTCCGGCCGCCACTTGTTTTTTGATCTCTTCAACCCGCTCCATCCGGATGTCGGGAATGCTCTGGAGAACCTCGCTCATTCGGGCAACCCGCTCGGCATTGCCGGAGAGATTTACCGTATCCCCCCCCTGCCCCGCGGCAGCAGCGCCGTTTTTATGGGTCTCACCGGCGGCAAGAGCAGCTGCATCATTTCTTGTCACCACCGTTGCCGGCAATATGGGATTATCGTCTATTTTCATGGCACTCAAAGCCTCCGTACCCTCCGTTTCTCTTATTGATTACTATATCGTCACGAAGCGGAAAAATCTTTAGAAAAAAATGACACCCCGCCCAAAAAAATTTACAAAAAAACGCAAAAAACGTCAATTTACTGACTCGTCCTTGCCGCCATACCCAGTCATCTCCAGATAGCCTGAGCCGCCCGGCCCTCCAGGGACAAGGCTTTTCACCTGAACGGCCCCTTCCCAGTACCGAACGGAAGTAAAAAGCTCCTGATTGGGAATTCGGGGGGTTATTTCAAGGTCAAGGCGCTCGGATGGTATATTCAATCGCCACTGCAATGGGTAGCGAAAACCGCTTGCCGGGCTGCGCCACCACTGGAGGACCCTGGTCTTCACATCATCGTGATCGAGGTGACGATACGAGCCATCAGCCGCAACGAGGGTGCCGGCACTCCAGGGTTCAGTGCCGCCGTCAAAACGGCGCAGCCGGTAGAACATGATGTCGCGGCCGTCGTCAAGATGCAGCGCAAACCAGTCCCACCCCGCCTGATCCGGCCCTAGGGCACTGGTCCCCCACTCCCGGTCGAGCCAGGAAAGGCCGGTCACGACGAAGTTCTTTCCTTCTGCGGCGATGGTGCCGGCTGTTTCCATGCGAGGGATGGAATAGTAATAGGAAGCATTCCCCGGTTGGCCGCTCTTTCGGCTTAACCCGGCCTCGCCATTCAGAACCACGGGTTTGCGGGGCGTAACCGTAATATCAACCGCCACATCCCCCTCGCGGGCCTTAAGCCGCAGACGCATGGGATGATCCCCCGTTTCAGCAGCGGACCAGTCTTCGAGCCATACCCGGAGAGGCTGCCCGGACGCACCGGCAAGCCCCATGGCGGACCGGCTGAAGCGCTCGGCATTGCGGAAGCGTCGTCCCTCCACATCGGTGAGGGCGAAGTGGGCCATGATGATGTGATTGGCGCCCCACCGGGAGGGACGGTCAATGGGTGAGGGATCCAGAGCCACACGGAAAAACGTGAGCTGGTAGCCGAAATGGCGTCCCCCGGCCGTTGCCAGATTGCCGGTGAAATACCACCACTCGGTGCGGTAACCGTCATGGGGGCCATGATCGGCGGGGAACTCGAAGCGCCGGAGAGCAGATGCCCGAAGAAATCCGGCGGGCGGAGCCCCGCCAAGAGCATCGGCCACACTGATCCCCCGCTCGCGCCGGGGAGTGCTGTCATCGCGCGCCAACAACCAGAAAAGAGCACCTGCGCAGAGAAGCGCCACAACCATGGGCAGGACGATGCCGCGCCGCATGCTACTCTTCCTCCCGCAGTGCAAGGGCCGGCGAGGTGCGGGCGATGGTGAAGGCGGGCCAGATGCCGGCAATCAGTGCTGCCGAACAGGCAAGCAGAAGCGCATGGAAGAGAATAGCCGGATCGAGGGAGAGTTCCATGGTCCAGCCGAAGGAGCGGCGATTGATGACATGGATGAGGACAAGGGCCTCGAATATGCCAAGGGGCAGCGAGAGGAATCCGGCAATCAGGCCGATCAGCCCCGTTTCACCGCAGATAAGTCCCCACACCTCGCCGGGGGTTAATCCCACGGCCCGCAGCACTGCAAGCTCCCGCGCACGCTCCACCTGGATGGCCATGAGGGCCGAAAGAACCCCCACGAAAGCCACCACCACCGTCAGGAGCCGCAGAACCCCGGTGATGGCGAAGGTCCGGTCGAAGACCGCCACGGAAGCTTCGCGCAGTTCACGGTTAGAGACAACGGTTATCCGGTTCGTACCGGCCAGCGCCCGTATCTCTGCGGCAAGCCGGTCGGTGGAGACCCCTTTGGCGCCGTAGAAACCTAGGCCGTCCACACTCGGGTCGTTCCAGTGACGGAGATAGGCGCTGCGGGCCATGGTGACGACCCCGGCATCGGAACCGTATTCGTAGTAGACGCCGGCCACGGGGAACGCCCTCATTCCCCCGTCAGTGCGCAGGAGAATCCGGTCTCCGGGCCCCACCCGGTGCCGAAAGGCATAGGGCTCGGAGACGATGACCGCTTCCCCTCTGCTGAAGGACCGCCACACCTGGTCGGGATCCCCCTCCTTCAAACGAAACCCGAAGGACGATTGCCGGGGGACATCCATGACGAGAAGATCGGTCGCCCCCTCCGCCTTTTCGACGGTCACGCGGCGCGTGAGGCTCCTGGCCGCGGCGCCGGGCACCGACGCCAACCGCTCAACGAGCGCCGGGTTTAAGGGAGGCTTCTCCCTTCCGGTTCCGGTTCCGACAGTTGTCACATAAACATCGGCCCGCAGCCTGCTCTCAAGCCAACGCTCCACCGTCGCGCGAAAGCTCCCGACCATGATGCCGACTCCGATGGTCGCGGAGACGGCCACAACCAAGGCCGCCGTGGCCACGCCGGTACGGGAGAGGGATGCCGCCACACCCCGTGCGGCCATCCTGCCGAGGGAGCCTGCGATCACACCGGCAACGGGACGGAAAAGGGCCGCACCCAGAACCGTTGCGCCTGGCACCAGCAGCGCGTAACCGATAATGAGGGCGAACAGCCCTACGAAACCGGCAACGATCCCCCCCGAGTCTCCGATGAAGAGGAGACACCCTCCCCCCATGGACAAGAAGCCGATGAGCGCGGCCAGGGGCACGAGGCGACGGGCCCTGGACTCAATGACCGAACGAACCAGCACAGCCCGTGGCGGAGCAGTCGTCGCCTCGTATGCCGGGGGAAGAGCAGCGGCAAGGGTTGCACCTACGCCGAGAAACGCCCCCTTGGCAAGGATGACTGGTGAAAGGGTCATCTCGCCAACCTGGAGAACGAAGTAGAGATCGTTGATGGTGCGGGTGACAAGCCCCGTCAGCACTCGCCCAAGCAACATCCCCCCGGCAAGCCCAAGCACCATTCCCATGAGGCCGGTGACAAATGCCTCGCCGCATACCAGCGCAAAGATTTCACGCCGCGTCACCCCCATTGCCCGCAGCATGCCGATGAGGCGACGGCGGCGCACCACGGCAAAGGTGGTCGTGTTGTAGATGAGGAACATGCCGACCACGAGGGCCAGAAGGCTCAGGGCCGTCAGGTTGAGGCGGAAGGCCCGGGTCATCTGGTCAAGGCCTCCAGCCCGGGTGCCGGCCGCAATTACCTCCGCGCCGGCCGGAAGCAGCTTCCGCAAGGCAGTGAGCCGGGCCCCACCCTTCTCATCCCCGGGCAGGATCAGGTCGATGCGGGAGAGCCGCCCCACCATTCCGAGGAGTTCCTGTGCCGTAGCAATGTCGGCCACGAGCACCCCGTCCAGGCCCTGCCGGTTCACCCCTTCCCCCGCCTCCAGAAAACCGGCGATGGTGATCCGGCGGTCGCTCCCCCCCGTTTCCACGGTCAGGGTCTCTCCCTGCTTCACCCCCAGGCGCCTGGCGGTCTCCGGAAGAAGAAGCACCGTCGCGGGCCTTGCCACAAGTCCTTCCAAATCGGCACCCTTTATGAATCGCGCGCCGAAGGCCCTGAATGGACCGTCGGCAAAGGGATCGATGCCGATAATGCGCAGGGTCGTCCCCGGCCTCCCCGGCACGGCAAGATATCCCTCAACTACCGGTGCGGATGGCCGTATTCCCCTGTCGACACGCAGACTCCGGTACAACTCTTCGGGGAGCCCCGCCGGCCCGCCGACGATCTGATGAGTCGCTCGCCCTGCAACCGTCTCCGCCGCCACGCGAAACGCCCTGACAGCGCTTTCGTTGGCCAGATCAACCCCCGTGACAACCGCCACGCCGAGGGCAACACCGATGATGGAGAGGGCGGTGAGCCACGGGTGGCGAAGAAGGTGCCGCAAGCTTGCCCGTAAGAGAATCATGGCCCGTGCCCGCTGCCGGTGAGTTCCACAAGCAGACCATCCCGTACGGTGAGGACGCGGTCGGCCCGCTGCGCCACCTCAGCGCCATGAGTCACGAGGATCATGGTCGCACCGGTTCCACGGACAAGGGTATCGAAGAGCTCCAGCACCTGCCGACCCGTCTCGCTGTCCAGATTGCCGGTGGGCTCGTCGGCGAGCACAAGGGATGGCCGGTGGATGAGCGCCCGGGCCACGGCCACCCGCTGCTGCTCGCCGCCGGAAAGCCGGTCTGGATAACTGGCGGCCCTGTCGGCAAGCCCCACCCGCTCCAGCAGCTCCCGGGCCAGGGCACGACCTTCGGGGGTGAGCTCCCGTGCAAGCTCCAGGGGGAGGAGAAGATTCTCCATAACCGTCAGGGTAGGAATCAGGTTGTAGAACTGGAAGACAAAGCCGATGCGACGGCGGCGAAAGAGGGTCCGCTCCCGCTCCGTGAGACGGTTGATGGTTGCTTCGCCAACGGTAACCTCGCCCTGGTCGGGAAGGTCGATACCGCTGATGAGGTTGAGGAGGGTCGATTTGCCTGAACCGCTTCGTCCCAGGAGGGCAACCCACTGGCCCGGGTCGACGGCAAGGTCGGCACCACGGAAAATAATCCGCTCCCGGTCGCCCTCGCGGTGGCATTTGTGAATGTCGGTGAGGCGGATAATGGGATTCATAATTGATCACCGCCGGATGAATTGCGGGCACGCCGGGCGCGCCTTCTTTAGGGTACCACAGAGAGAGTCAGGCTCAATGACGCTGCCCGATGACGGCAGGATGAACGGGATTGACTGCCGCGACGAATGCCGATAGATTATTGGAACGTTGAAAGAATCGGAGACAGAGCTGATGACCAAGGCTGCCCAGGAAAATAAAGCCGCGACTTATTTCGCCCCCGCCGAGCGGGCATCCCGCATGGAAGTTGATGAAACCCGCTATCGCGTGCTCCTTGACCGAACCCTCTCGTCACTGCTGGATGCAATTCCCGACTATGCCCTCATCCTCAACCACGAACGCCAGGTTATTGCCGTAAACAAGCGGCTGCTGGACGCCTTCAGGCTGGGGAACCCCAATTCCATCATCGGCAAGCGTCCCGGCGAGGCCTTCGGTTGCATATTTTCTTCGGAGGGACCGTCCGGATGCGGTACCGGCAATCACTGCTCCGTATGCGGGGCGGTAATGTCGATTCTGGAAAGCCAGCAGAACCTCGTCCAGAGCTGCCACGAATGCCACATAACCCTTGACCGCAAAGGCGGAACATCCCTGGACCTGGAGGTCTGCTCGAATCCGGCCACGGTCAACGGCATCCCGGTTACCGTATGCATCATGCGCGACATCAGCGACCAGAAGCGGCGGAACATCCTTGAGCGGGTCTTTTTCCATGACGTCATTAACACGGCAGGCGGCATTCACGGCATGGCTTCGATGCTTGCCGAAAACCCCGATCTCCCCACCGGGAAGGAGGCCGAATACAAGCAGTGGCTGGTCCTGCTATCGGGCCGGCTCATTGATGAGATCAACCATCAGCGCAATCTGCTTGCCGCCGAAAAGGGGGAATTCAAACCGAATCTCGGGATGGTGCATATACCGGAACTGATGCGGGAAGTGCATGCCCTTTACGTTTCCCACGACATTGGGGAAGGGCGCACCCTGGCCATGGGGGATATCGTTGACGTATCCATCGAGAGCGACCGGCAGATTCTGTACCGCATCCTGGGGAACCTGGTCAAAAACGCCCTGGAAGCTACCCCAAGGGGAGGGACCGTCACTCTCTCCTGTTCCGGCGACGACGACCGGGTCACCTTCAGCGTAACAAATCCCGGTGTGATGACGGCAGAGGTCCAGCTCCAGATATTCCAGCGGTCCTTCAGCACCAAAGCCGCCACCGGCAGAGGTATCGGCACCTACAGCGTAAAACTCTTCGGAGAGCGGTACCTGAAGGGAAAGGTCGCCTTCACCAGCCGGGAGCCCGACGGGACCACCTTCACCCTCTCCATTCCCCGACACTTCAGCTAGAACGTTATCCTCAGCAGGCCGTCAGTCGCTCAGCCACCCTCCGGAAATACTCCCCGCGGCACCAGTTTTCCACCTCGACCATGGCATGGAAAGCCTCGGCAAAATCCCTCTCCCCCACCGTAAAGACCCCGTGTCCGTAGACCACCGCCCTGCGAGGTCCGGCAATGACCGGCGGGACCCGCTTCGCCAGCCCGCCGGCGCCGATCTCCCCCGCCACAACCGGTGCGTCACCCAGCATCCGCACCCGGTCACAATCCTTCCAGCAATCTTTCACGGCGCACCCCGCTTCATCGCATTCCATACTCATGACCACCGCGAATTTGGGATGGCCATGGAGGATGACGGCGGCACCCGATACTTCGTAAATGCGGCGGTGTGCCAACAGCTCACTGGAGGCGGTGATGCCGAAGGTGGAGGAATTGTCCATGGGGACGGGGTCGATGCAACCGGCCAGGGCATCAAGGCTAGCGGCGGTCTGGGAGATGTAGATGACATCACCGGTCCGGCAGGAGATGTTGCCGAAAAATGAGTCAACGAGGCCCCGCTCCACCGTGTAGCGCCCCACGGTGGCTATCTCATCGAGGATGACGGCAGGATCGGCGAAGGGGCCGCGGCGGAAGGCGAGACCATCGGCCGATAGCGGGCGCAGCCAGTCACGGCGGAACGCGGCAAAAGCCTCTGCTTCTCCCGGCAGGACAAACCCGTCATGGAGCAGATCCTGGAGATACTTCACGAACGTGGAGTGGAAGATTGACGAGTAGTTGATATAGGCCTGTTCTATGGTTAGGGCACCGCTCGCCACGATCCCCACCCCCTCCACCACCACCCCTTTTCGGCTCCCCAGGAGCCGGGCAATGCTCAGAGCGGCGTCTGCCCCCAGATCTTCCCGCCTCAGAAAAGGAATATCGTGGAGGAAGGTGCGGGTCTCAGTGTCACGGGGAATGATGCACGACTCCTCCCGAGACGCCCGAGCCACGAGAAAATCCGCAAACGGAAGCGAGGGGGCAGCCACCACCAGGCCGAGGCAACTGAGCCGGGCGAGAATATCACCGGCAAGGTGCGCTAAAGCCGGCTTGCCATCCACAATGAGCACATCATCCTGGGCGGCGATGGCAATCTCTCCCGCCAGAGCCGAGCGGTCGGTTATGAGTTTATTCGTGTACCGTGCAATTTGGCCAATCATATACTTACCTGTTTATCGATTTACGTTTGGACGACCACGAAATAAAAATATGTCTCAAAAACAACGTGTTTTGTGCATTTCTTAAAGCATCAGCTTTGCACATTTCATGGCTGTTTCAGCAGAAAATCCTGATCCGCGAACGTCCCCTCCGGGGTCAGCCCCCTAATCCGGTAGTATTTCTGCAGCTCCTCCTCAAACCGCGCCCGATCGACGGGAGGAACTTCAATGCCCTCACCGCTTGAACCGGACTCACGAAAGAATCGCTCCGGCAGAATGTCGTCTTTCACGCCGAAACCATTGTCGCAGTTATAGAAGCGTTCGGTGAGGCAGATGCGACGGCCGATTTCTTTGAGTTGTTGTGGCGAGTAGTCGATGCCGGTAGTGGCCGCAAGGAGCTCGGCATACTCTTCCAGCGTGGCGCCAAAGAACGAAAATTTGCAGGCAACCAGCGAATCGACTGCGGCGTTGGTATCCTCGGCGATGGCAATGATCCGCGCCTTACCCGAGAAGGAGAAGCGGTCGGTGGCAATGGGCTTGCGCAAAATCTCATGGGAGACGGGATAAGCCCGCAAGTGGCAGCCGCCGCGACTGCTGGTACAGTAGGCCAGCGCCATGCCATAGGCACCGCGGGGATCGTAGGCGGGAAGCTCCAGCCCCTTGACGCTCATGGAAAGGCCGGGACGCCCCAGGGCCTCGGCAACCCGCCGGGAGCCGAGGGAGAGAAGTTCGCCCTCCCCCCTTCGAAAGGCCATGTCGGCCAATAGCACCTGCACCTCTGCGCCATCGGGAAAACGGCCGCGGGCCTCGCCCCATGCCGACAGGGTCGCAGCGGCGGAGATGGTATCCATGCCCAACTCGTTGCACAAGGTATTGGATTTGACGATGGCGGCAAGGCCGGCGTTCCCGTTCAACCCCCCGAAATGGGAGACCGTTTCGTACTCCGGAAGATGCTCACCATCAGGGGTGCTCTTCTTGCACTGGATGGGACACCCGTAGCAGCCATCCTTTTTGGCGTGGAAATCCCGGCGAATTGCCGGCCCGGAATAGTTACCGGACTCCTCGAAAACGGTGCGCCTGAAGTTGTCGGTGGGGGCCATGCGGCGCTGGCGCATGAGGTCCACCAGTGCCGGGGTGCCATATTCGGCAATCCCCAACTCGCCAAAGATGACGGGCGAGGCGCGGAAGAGCCGCATCACGTCCTGCCGGGCCGTTTCGAACCGCGCCGGGTCGGCAATGGACACGGGCCGGTCGCCGTCAACGGTCACCGCCTTGAGCCCCTTGGCCCCCATGACCGCACCAAGGCCGCCGCGCCCAACCGAGTTCCCCTCCCCCATCATGATATTGGCAAAGAGGACGCCATGCTCCCCGGCGGGGCCGATGGCAGCCACGCTCCCCCGCCCGGAAAGGGCGGAGACGGTCTCGCGAACCGTTTTCCCCCGCAACTGGGGCACGTCGACAATCTCCGCTCCGGAGAGAGTAACGGCAATAGCAACCGGGGCTGCACTCGCGCCGGTGACCATCAGGGCATCCACACCGGCGGCCTTCAGGCGCCAGGCAAAACGCCCGCCGGCGGAGCAGTCGTAGATGGTGCCGGTAAGGGGCGAGCGTGACACGACCGTAAGCCGTGCCGCAGTAGGTGCCGGCGTACCACAAAGGGGGCCGACGGCAAAGATGAGTGGGATGTCCGGATCGAAGGGATCATGGCGGTACCATTCCCGCATAAGCCTTACCCCAAGCCCGCGCCCCCCCAGATAGGAATGAAGAACTTCCGCCGGGAGATTCTCGTACCAGCTCTTCCTGGTCGCAAGGTCAACGCGCAGCAGGCGCCCCGTCCACCCATACACAGATTCACCAATCATTACATACTTACCTTTTCGTGACTAAACAATGGTATTTCGGCAAGTTCCACAAACCGGTCCACACGATAATCAGCCTCAGCCAACTCCTCCGGCTCACCATACCCCCAGGTGCAACCCACGGTCGCAACCCCCGCCCCCTTGCCTGCCGCCATGTCGTTTATGCTGTCGCCAACCATGGCTGCATGGCATGGGTCAACGCCGAAATCGGCCAGCAGTTTCAGGACCGGCTCTGGCGACGGCTTGCGGAACTGCAGGGAATCGGCGCCGAGAATCTCCTCAAAGTGGCGGTCTGCACCGAGCGCCGACAGAACTTCTCGACAGAGCGCCACGTTCTTGTTGGAGATGACTGCCATGCGCATCCCGCGCCGCTTCAGCGCGGCTAGGGTTTCTGTAACGCCAGGGTATAGGACGGTACGGTCTGCAATATGGCGTTGATTATAATCGAGAAAACAACCGAGCCCCTGTTCGATCTCGGCAGGAGAGGCACCGGAAAGAGCGCGCTCGACGAGACGGCGCGCCCCCTGCCCCACCAGCCTGCGCACGGCTTGCTGATCGATGCGCGGCCTGCCGAGGGATGTCAGCATATGATTCGTGGCGTCGGCAAGATCGGGGAGAGAATCGATGAGGGTTCCATCCAGATCGAAAATAATAAGTTTGATTGGGTGCGGCACTGATCGGCTCCTGGCTGGTACTTACATTGACAACTATAAAGTGTTTGCCGGCCCCACCGCAATAAAAAAGCCCGTCACTGGACGGGCTTTAGCTCTGCTGCCGGGGAACGGTCCGTTTAGTATTCCTTCAGGTTGCTGAACTCGCCCCACGCCAGGTACGTTTTCGGGGCTTCCACGAAGGAGTAGATATTTTCCACTATGCTCAGATGCCGGCGCTCCTCTTCGGCCAGCTTCAGCAGCAGCGCACGGGCATCCTCCTTGTCCGCCTTGGCTGCCAGCTCTTCATAGAATTTGATGCTTTCTTCCTCCTCTTTCACCACATGCTGATATCCATCCGGGTCCCGAAGCAGTTCCGCCACCAGATCCCGCTTGCCGAGCAGAGGCTTGAAAGTGCAAACCGCGTCGTCGAGAGCCTTAAAATCCGCTTTTGCCGTATCAACGCCTTCCAGCATGGACACGAGGGTATCGTGGTGTTCTTTCTCCGCAGCGGCCAGCAGCCCGAAGATGTTCCGTAATTCCTCAACCGACGACGCCGCAGCCAGCTGAGTGTAGTGGCTGGCGGCCTCTTCCTCCATCTTGAGCGCACAGTCGATGATGTTCATGCACAAGCCCCCTTCCCCTTGGTTGATTTGGTCTCTCTGCTGAAATGATACCAAACCACAGAAGATTTTCATGTGCAAGCGGGGCAGGAAAATGAAAGTGATACAAAAAAAGGGCGCCGAACGGCGCCCTCAGTAGTGTATCTATTCCCACTCGATGGTGGCGGGAGGCTTGCTGGAGATGTCGTAGACCACCCGGTTGACCCCCTTCACCTCGTTGATGATCCGGCTCGATATGCGTGCCATGTCCTC
The DNA here is from genome assembly GCA_964490805.1 of uncultured Geobacter sp. Classification (GTDB taxonomy): domain Bacteria; phylum Desulfobacterota; class Desulfuromonadia; order Geobacterales; family Geobacteraceae; genus Geobacter. The sequence continues at coordinate 180,783 of CAZBEB010000004.1, read as the reverse complement.
GTAGGGAAGCGGGTACCACCCTGCGGTCATGAAGTCCTTGGTCTCCACGGCCCGAAGCGCTACCACATACTCGTAGGTACGGCCGTCGCCCATAACCCCGACGCTCTTCACGGGGAGGAAGACGGCGAAGGCCTGGCTGATCTTGTCGTAGTGGCCGGCGGCGTAAAGCTCCTCGATGTAGATGGCGTCGGCCCGGCGGAGGATGTCGGCATACTCTTTCTTCACCGCACCGAGAATCCTTACCCCCAGCCCCGGACCAGGGAACGGGTGGCGCCAGACCATCTGACGAGGCAGACCCAGCTCCTCGCCAATGGAGCGCACTTCGTCCTTGAAGAGCTCGCGCAGGGGTTCCAGGAGCTTCAGCTTCATGTAGTCCGGAAGCCCCCCCACGTTGTGATGACTCTTGATGTTGTGGGCCTTTCCGGTCTTGGCCCCGGCGCTCTCGATGACATCGGGATAGATGGTTCCCTGGGCAAGCCAGCGGGCATCCATAATTTTCCCCGATTCTTCCTCGAAGATATCGACAAAGAGCTTGCCGATGATCTTGCGCTTTTTCTCCGGGTCGCTCTCTCCTGCCAACGCCGAGAGAAACCGTTCTTCAGCATCCACCCGGATGACCTTTACCCCGAGGTTCTCGGCAAAGGTTGCCATCACCTGGTCACCCTCGCCCAGACGCAGCAGCCCGTTGTCCACGAAGACACAGGTAAGCTGGTCGCCGATGGCCCGATGGATAAGGGCCGCCGCCACCGACGAGTCGACCCCGCCGGAAAGGCCGAGTATCACCCGGTCGCTTCCCACTTGTGTCCGGATGCGGCTTACGGCATCCTCGATAATATGCCCGGGGGTCCATTGCCCGCTGCAGCCGCAGATCTTGCGCACAAAGGTATCGACGAGGACTTCGCCCCGGGGGGTATGGTTCACCTCAGGATGAAACTGTACCCCGTAAAGGTTGCGCTCCACATCCTGAATGGCACAGACCGGGGCATTATCCGTCTTGGCCACCACATCGAAACCGGCCGGCACCCGTGAGACATGGTCGCCATGGCTCATCCATACCGGGCTCTTCCCATCGACAAAAAAACCATCGAAAAGGTGGCCGGGAACTCCGGCGGAGAGGAGATCGGCATGGCCGAATTCACGCTTTCCGGCGGGGACCACCTCGCCGCCGAAGTGGCGGCTCATGAGCTGCATGCCGTAGCAGATGCCAAGGACCGGCACCCCCAGATCGAACAGCGCTTCCTCAACCGCGGGCGCCCCTTCTTCGTAGACCGACTTGGGACCGCCCGAGAGGATGATGCCGCGCGGGGAAAAGGCGCGAATCGACTCCAGATCCATATCGAACGGATGCAATTCGCAGTAGACGTGAGCCTCCCGCACCCTTCGGGCAATGAGCTGGGTGTACTGCGAGCCGAAATCCAGTATCAGTATCTTCTCTTGATGAATGTCACTGCTCATCGAACGTTCTCAACCCGGTAGTTGGGCGCTTCCTTGGTAATCATGACGTCGTGGACGTGGGACTCTTTGAGGCCCGCACCGGTAATCCGGACAAAACGTCCCTTCTGCTGAAGATCCTGAATGGTGTGGCTTCCGGTGTATCCCATGCCGGCCCGGAGCCCACCCATAAGCTGATGCACGTTTGCCCCAAGCGGTCCGCGAAGCGGCACCATGCCCTCTATCCCTTCGGGGACCAGCTTGACGTCGCTCTCCACATCGCTCTGGAAGTATCGGTCCTTGCTCCCCTCTTTCATGGCCCCGATGGAGCCCATGCCGCGGTAGCTCTTGTAGGCGCGGCCCTGGTAGAGGATGGTGTCGCCAGGAGATTCCTCGGTTCCGGCAAAGAGGGAACCGATCATGATAACGTCCGCACCGGCTGCGATCGCCTTTGTTACGTCGCCCGAATACTTTACGCCGCCATCAGCGATGAGGGGAATATCGTTTTTGCGGGCAACCTTCGCGCACTCGGCAATGGCGCTGATCTGCGGCACGCCGACCCCGGCTACCACGCGGGTGGTGCAGATGGAACCAGGTCCGATACCAACCTTGATGGCGTCAACCCCGGCCTTCACGAGGGCCTCGGCAGCCTCCGCCGTGGCGATATTACCGGCGATGAGTTCAACCTCCGGGAATTTGTCTTTAATGGCGCGTATCGAGTCAAGCACCCCCTGGGAGTGGCCATGGGCCGTATCAATGGCGATGACATCAACTCCGGCTTTGACGAGCGCATCGACCCGGGCTTCCATGTCGGGGGTGGGGCCGACGGCGGCGCCCACCCGCAAGCGCCCGAGGGCGTCCTTGCAGGCATTGGGGTATTTCCTGACCTTCTCGATATCCTTTATGGTAATGAGCCCCTTCAGGTTCTTATCGTTGTCAACAACCAGGAGTTTCTCCACCCGCGTATGCTTCAGGTGTTCTTTCGCCTCTTCCAGGGTAGTCCCCACCGGAACGGTCACAAGGCGGTGCTTCGTCATGCGGGCCGAGATGGGAAGGTTCAGGTCCGTCTCGAAACGGAGGTCGCGGTTGGTGAGGATGCCGACCAGCTTCCCCTTGGAGTTGGTGACGGGCACACCGGAAATCCGGTATTTCTCCATGATGGCCAGGGCCTCGTGGATCTTCTGGGTGGGGCGCATGGTTATGGGGTCCACGATCATGCCCGACTCGCTCTTCTTGACCTTGTCCACCTCCATTGCCTGCTCTTCAATGGTCAGGTTCTTGTGGATTATGCCGAGCCCCCCCTCGCGGGCCATGCAGATGGCGGTCCGCGCCTCGGTGACCGTATCCATGGCGGCTGAAACCAGCGGTATGTTCAGGGTGATGTTTCGGGTCAGACGGGTATTGAGGGAGACATCGCGGGGAAGGACATGGGAATGGGCAGGAACGAGAAGAACATCGTCGAAGGTTAGACCTTCCTGAATCGTTTCATCTAACATCGCGGACTCCTTTGTGGTGGGTCTCAAACTATTAACCGTAAAAGATAGTCAAGTGAAAAATGTGAGTCAAGCTAAAAGTGGCTAAAATCAAAGAGTTTTTTTGAGCTGCAAAAAAAGAAACACCTTCTCGCAGCGCTCCCGCCCATCAACGTGGGATGAAAGTGTCTTTTTCACCCATTGCCGGCAGCGCTGAAACGATAAGTCGAACAGCGTTCTCCAGATCGGAGAGGGAGAGGACCTCCACCGGCGTGTGCATATAGCGCAGCGGCAGCTTCACCAGTGCCGTGGCCACTCCGCCCCGGGATATCTGCATCACGTTGGCGTCGGTTCCAGAGGCCCGGGCGATGCCGGTGTACTGGACCGCAATTGCCTCCCGCTCCGCCGTGGCCGCGAGCAGGTCAAAAAGCGGAGGATTGATGTTGGCGCCACGGGAGAGAATGGGCCCTTTGCCGACCTTCACCTCACCGTTGTGCTTTTTTTCCACATCGGGCTGGTCGGTGGCGAAATCCACCTCCACGCAGATCCCCACATGGGGGTTCACGCTGTAGGCGCTGGTGGTGCCGCCGCGAAGCCCGATCTCTTCCTGCACGGAAGAAACCCCGTAGAGGTCGACGGGAAGCTTAACCCCGGATTCAGCCACGGTTCGCAGCACTTCGGCCACCACAAAACTCCCGGCCTTATCGTCAAACGCGCGGGACGCCACCCGGTCCCCGAGAAGCGGTTCGAAGCCGACGGCAAACGTTACCGGATCACCGACACGCACATACTCCTGGGCCTCTTTTTTGTCGGCCGCGCCGATATCGATATACTGGGCATCAAGCCGCACGATCTTTTTCCGATCCTCCTCATCCATGAGGTGAATCGGCTTCTTTCCGATTACCCCGGCAACCGCCCCTTTGGCCGTGTGGACACGGACCCGTTTCCCCGGCGTCAGGTGTGCATCCACCCCGCCGATGGGCGCGAAGAAGAGAAAACCGTTGTCATCGATGTACTTGACCTGAAACCCGATCTCATCCGAATGCCCCACGATCATCACGCGCGGCAGGTCATCCCCCTCACCGCGGATGAGGCCGATGACGTTTCCCATGACATCGGTGCTCACTTCGGCAAAGGGAGCGACATAGTCGCGGAATACCCGCTGGGCGGGCTGCTCGTAGCCGGACGGGCTCGGCGCTTCAACAAGCTTCTGAAAAAAATCCAGCGATTCCTGACGCATGGGAGCTCCTCATTGAACTAATGGTCAAAGGTTGTGGGTTGCGGGAGAATTTGTAGCCGGCTTCACATCGGATATTTGCCCAGATCCGCAGGATCGAGGTTTTCGAGAAAATCCACAAAACGGCGGGTGTCAGCATCCGTAAAACGCTCGTCATCCTCATCGCCGACATAGGAAATCTTATCGAGAAGATGGTCCGCCACCATTACCGGAAGATTATGTTTCAGGGCCAATGAAAGGGCCTCGGATATGCGCACCGGAAGCATCACCATGGCATCATCCACCCAAACCCCGACCGCAGCATCAAAGAGCCCGTCTTTCATATCCTCGACAACAACCTCTTTCACTTCGGCATCAAAGTGATGGAGCAGCGCGGAGAGGAGATCCTTGCGGTCGCTCTTGGCCCCGGCGTCATGGCGGATGAGCTCCGCCACGATATACAGGGCATCGGTGCTGTTCATCCAGATGGGAATGGTGTTCGCCTCGTCGGCATCCTTGAGCAGGACAACAGGCCTTTGGGCTATGGAGTCGAGGGCGAAGCCGTGAATATTCATCTTCAAATACATATATGCTCCATTTTCTCACTGCACGGTTGCGAGTTCGCCCAGGAGCGAGTTCGGAAAGCCGCGGGTTATGCGCACATCAACCAGCGAGCCGACAAGAGACGGGTTTGCGGCGAAGTTCACAATAAGATTGCCGCCGGTCCGGCCATAGAGTTGGTCGCCCCTTTTACTCATCCCCTCCACAAGAACCGGCTGACAGGTATCCACAAAGCCGGCATGGCGCTCGATAGTCATCTCCCGCTGGAGGGCCTGCACCCGTTCGAGCCGCTCCGTGGCCTCTTTGCGGGAGACCCTTCCGGCAAGGGCAGCCGCAGCGGTTTCCGGCCGGGGGGAATAGGCGAATGAGAAGATATCGGTGTAACGAACTTCTTCCATCAGGGAAAGGGTCTGGAGAAAATCGTCCTCGGTCTCGCCGGGGAAACCGACGATGACGTCGCCGGTAATGAGAATGTCCGGGCGGGCCGCCTTGAGCGCTGCAACCTTTTGCAAATACTCCTGCCGGGTGTAGCCACGGTTCATGCGCGCCAGAATCGCATCGCTCCCCGCCTGGGCAGGGAGGTGGATATGGCCGCACAGCTTCGTCAACTCGGCAAAACAGGCGATGAGCTCTGGCGAGATATCCTTTGGGTGGGACGTGGTGAACCGGATCCGTTCAAGGCCATCGATGGCGGATATTTCCCGGAGGAGCCCCGCAAAGGACAGCTCTCCCGGCATTTTCAAACCATAGGAATTAACGTTCTGGCCGAGGAGCGTAACTTCCCGCACGCCGCCGGCCACGGCACCGCGCACCTCATCGAGGATCTCGGCGGAGCGGCGGCTGATCTCCCGCCCCCGCACATAGGGGACGATACAGTAGGAGCAAAAATTATCACACCCCTGCATGACGGTCACGAATCGGGTTACGCCACCACCATCGTCAACCCGCGGAAAAAGATCGAGGCGGGTCTCATTGTCGATGAAATCCACGGCGGCCCTGCGTTTGCCCTGCTCCGCCGAGCGGACCATTTCGGGCAAGAGATGAAGGTTGTGGGTGCCGAAGACGAGATCGAGCCAGGGGACTCTCTTCAGGAGCCGCGCCCCCTCCTGCTGGGCAACGCAGCCGCCAACCCCAAGCAGGAAGCGCCTTTCGCGCTTAAGTCCCTTGAAGCGGCCCAGATAACTGTAAACCTTGTGCTCGGCCTTTTCCCGCACACTACAGGTATTGACAATTATCAGGTCTGCCGCCGATGCATCGGGAGTCGGCGTGTACCCTTCTCCCTTCAGGAGCGCCGCAACCTTATCGGAATCATTAACATTCATCTGGCAGCCAAAGGTTTCGATATATAGAAGTTTTTCGTCGGACACGGATTCTCTTTCCTCAGGATAATCTTTAGATATTACGAGATTGCGTCATGTCACGTCAACAGCCTATTTAGCAAAAGCTCTACTGGCACGCATACAATTGCGAGTGCCCAAAAGTGTCAACGAGATCACAAAATTGTGTCATAGGACCGACACCATCCAATGGCCACAATATGCAACTATCCAAAATATTGAATAATTATATTCTGGCATCCGTATTGCTTTTCGAAGATTGTATTGTAAAATGCTTTCGGCTTATCGCACATGAGCACGCACTAATAGTTTCCCAGTGGTAAACGGTATCAAGCGCTGACTAATCACACCAAGGAAAGGAGAACGCATGAAACGTACTACCCGGAAGGTCCTTGCAGGCGCCCTGCTCGTCGGGCTCTGCCAGCCGATTACTGCCTTTGCCGCAGACCAGGCTGACCTGGAGAAGAAGATGGAGGCCCTCGAGAAAGAATTGGAGACTCTCAAAGGGCAAATGAAGGACACTGACAAGAAAGTCGACAAGGTTGAGGAAAAATCCCTTGGCCGGTGGCTGACCATCGGCGGCGATTACCGTTTCCGGTATGACTATCTGCAGGGTCGCACCGCTAAATATTGGCAGGCTGGTTACGACCAACTGGGGAATCCAATCGCAACACGCAATGACAGCAAATCCGTCAAGGACAGCTCTCTCTTCACGAACCGCTTCGGCTTGAACCTCAAGGCCAAGGCAACCCAGAACGTGAGCGTCACTGCCCGCCTTCTCATGTACAAGGTGACCGGCGCCCAGGATGATGCCGCTCTGCAAGGTAATACCGCATATTCGTTCGACCGGGCCGGTGCTTTCGACGGCACCGTCGGCCATGTTCCCGGCGACAGCAAGCTTGCAGTCGACCGCGTGTACGCCACCTGGAGCAACATCATGGACCAGCCCATCTGGTTCTCAGTGGGCCGGCGCCCATCCACCGGCGGCATCCCCTCGCATCTGAAGCAGAACCAGGAGCGCCCCGGCAACGCCGGTGTTCCGCAACTGCTGGTTGATTATGCCTTTGACGGCGGTACCCTGGGATGGGCACCGGACATCGAAGCTCTTCCGGGCGCATACGCCAAAATCTGCTATGGCCGCGGTTTCGAAAGCGGCATCCAGGACAGCAGCAACAACAGCCTCAAAGATACCGACATGATCGGCATCAACATTGTCCCCTACGACACCGACGCATTCCACGCCGAGTTCCAGTACAACCGCGGCATGGATATCTTCAACGCCCCGGTAATGCTCACCGGTCCGTACGTAGGACTCCAACCTTCCCAAAACATCGGCGACATCGACTGGTACGGCCTCTCCTTCCTGGGCCAGGTGAAGAACGTCGGTCCCGGCAAACTCCACTGGTTTGCCAATGGCGCCGTCAGCAAGACCCATCCCAATGGAGATGCCGCAATCGGCTATGCTCTTCTGTCTGATGCCAACAACACCAGGTCAAACTCGGGCTGGGCAATCTACGCCGGTGGCCGTTACGACTTTGAATCCACCGGTACCAAGATCGGACTTGAGTACAACCACGGTTCCAAGAACTGGATCACCTTCGCCCCGGCTGCCGATGACATGTGGACCAGCAAGGTGGGTACCCGCGGTGATGTCTACGAAGCCTATGTTATCCAGGAGCTGAAGTTCGCCCCGATTTCTTCCTATCTCAGCAAGGTGTTCTTCAAGGTCGGCTACCAGTATTACAAATTCGACTACACCGGCAGCAACAGCTGGCTCGGCGCGGCTCACAAGTTCAACGAGCTTGACAACCCCATGCTGGCGCAGATGACTACTCCCATGAAAACTGCCCAGGATCTCTACGCAACCTTCGAAGTACATTTCTAAAAGATGTATCCAAGGGGGGGCTCAAGCCCCCCCTGCTCAGGAAGCACGCAGAAAGTATTTACGAACACCGTGAAGGCATTCAGCCGACACACAACACACAAGGAGAACTAAAATGAAAAAAGCGGTTTCAGTCATCATGATGGCAGCATTCATGGCCCTCAGCATCGTATCGTTCAGCGGTGTAGCCAGCGCCGAAGAAGTAAAGATGATTGGCGTTATCCAGAAAATCGAAATGAAGGGCGCCAAAGAAGCGGTTGTAACCCTCAAGGACAACAAAACCGGCAAGAATGTGGAAATCGTCGTCACTGACGATCTCACACTCGACAAGTTCAAGGACAAAAGAATCAAGCTCGATGACGAAATTCGCTGCAAGTACGATAACGCAGGCGGCAAGAACGCCAGCAAGCTCTTCCGGAAAACCGCCGGCTGCTAAAGCGCATTTAACTGAATAGATGATGCCAATTGCAGCCCTTATCAATGTGGCTGCAATTTTCTTGGACCAGACATCCAATTATCTAAATATATTATCTATACATATTTTCGCATAATGTGTATTAATTAATCTCAAAAAGAGAGGACCCTATGAACACAAAAGTTCTCGTCGGCACGCTGATGGCAGGTCTGCTGGCAACTGCGGCAGTAGAGGCCAAGGAACATGCCGGTAAGGAATACATTCAGAAGAATGGCTACAAGGGGCCGGAAACCTGCGAAGTCTGCCACGCCGGTACCGCAAAGCAATTCCTGGCGACGGTTCACTGGAAGCACGCATCCAAGGTCGATAATGTGGAAAATCTCGACCCCAAACAGGAATACGGGATGAAAAACCGTATTTACACCATGTGCAACGGCAACGATATCGTCAACAACCTGAAAGAAATCCCTAAAGCTGCCGACGCAAAGAAGACCAAGTTTTCCGGCTGCAACACCTGCCACCCCGGCAACCACCTCTCCGACGTGGGAAGCACTGGCGCTGAGGCGGAAGCTGCCGTCGACTGTCTCGTCTGTCACTCGAACTCCTATGACTTCAGCAAGCGCGCACCGCACAAGGATGATAAAGGCAATGTCGTGCTCGGCCAGGACCGCAGCACCGAAGCTGCCCTCACCATCTCAAAGCCGACGGTCAAGAACTGCATGACCTGCCACGAAGCGGCGGGGGGCGGCGTTTATGTGAAGCGTGGCTTCACCTTCACGGCAGAGAACGATGTCCATGCCGCCATGGGAATGGTCTGCGTCGACTGCCATAAGACCGAAAATCACCGGATACCGACCGGCTTCGACCCGAACAACTGGGCACACGACGGTCTGCGCCTCTCCTGCGAAGGGTGCCACACCGAAAAGCCCCACGCTAACGAGGCATACAATAATCACACTGCCCACATTGCTTGCCAGACCTGCCACATAACCAGGACCGGCGGCACGTTTGCCAAGGACTTCACCGTGTGGGAAAAGCTCTCCGACGGATATTATGAGCCGACCACTCTCCGCAAGGAAGCCAATGAGACCGTTCCGGTCTACGCCTGGTACAACAAAACCGTCGCGAACCGTCCCGACTTCATCGGACCCAAGGGCGACCGCAAGGACGGCAAGAGCAAGATCTACCCCTTCAAGATTTTCCAGGGCAAGGCCTATTTCAACAAGAAAGACGGCAAGCTCATGTCCATGGACTTCGCGCCCCCCATGTCCAGCGGCGACACCCTTGCCGGGGTAGCATCAGCCGCCAAGATTACGGGTATCAAGGATTACGAGCCCGTTCCCGGATGGCAGACCATTTACTTCGGCAGCAACCACCTTGTGACCAAGTCCAAGGCCCTGACCTGCAACAACTGCCACGCCCCCAACGGTGTCCTTAACTTCAAGGACCTTGGCTACAGTGAAGCCGAGGTAAAGAAACTGACCACTCCGGAGCTTTACTTCAAGTACATGGCAGAGAAGCAAAAAGAAGATTGGTAATTCTCCCTTTTTCAGCCTCCTTCAATGCAATGGGGGGTGGTCATCCCACCCCCCCTTTTTTTCAGTTCATGCACAACTCAGCAAACTCAGTCTTGACACACATCAGGAAATCCTTCACGAACGGATCATTGGACTTGCGTCTGCTCACGGCAACGGTACGATACCTGTTGTGACAAAACCCCTCCACCCTGTGCTCTCTGAGTTTTTGTTCATCCAGCTGCTTTCGCACCAAACTTGTTGAAACGAATGAAATCCCGCCTCCGGCAAGCACTGTCTCCACTGTCAGACGCAAGTCGTCATAAATAACCGTACTCCTGAAATCTTCAATCTCACACCCCATGGCCGACAAGTTGTGCCGAAGAAGCTTCTTGGAGCTGCACCCGTCTTTCCGGGTGATAAGCCGCTGGGCCTTGAGTTGTTCGATATCGGCAGCTGGCGAGGGAATTCCCAGGGACGGAGAGCTGATAAAGACCAGTTCATCCTTGGGAAGTTCGACCTTGTGAAACTCCGAAAGGTCGAGCCCATCACAGTGTTCAATGATTCCGATGTCGAAATCCCTCTCGGCCAGCCCCTTGACCGCCTGTTCCGGTGTGGAGAACATGAACTTGAGATCGACAGTGTCGGCATTTCTCTGCATGAAGCAGTTGAGTACCCCCGGAAGGAAAGCCGTACCGAAAGATGGCGTGCAACAGATCGAGAGGCTTTGCCTGCCGGTGAACTTTTGCAGTTCGTCCTGAAGAGATTTTTCGATATCAAGCATCGCCTGGGCTTTTTTGACCACCATCTCGCCCGCCGGCGTCAGCATCACCACCGGTCCGCTCCTGTCGAGGAGCTCGCAACCATAACGCTCTTCCAGAAATTTTATCCTCTGGGAAACGGCCGACTGGGTTATGCAGAGTTCCGTGGAAGCCTTTGAAAAACTCCCCTTTTCCGCAGCAACGATCAGCGTTTTCAGATACAGCGTTTCCATAGCTTTACCTTCCCTCCAGCAATCTTTCCGTGCAGCAGACCCCATTAGCAGCACTTATGCATTCATTAAAATGATTCGTTTTGGTTTTCGGTATTTCTCGACGATAAATACATAAATGCCAAAAACGTTTAATCACCAGTTAAAGCGCATGAATACACTGCAAAGTTCGTGCAAATTTACCATCAAAAGGAGGTGGTTTTATGGGTCTGCGGGCACTGTGCCCACGGTAATTCCGCCGAAGTACTGATTGAATCGAAGCACACCACAAAAAGGAGCAGCCATGCAAAAAAAGTTACCCAATGCCAGATGGTTGTCCCTGGCCGCATTGTCCGCGATTTCGCTAGTTGTTGGAGCATGCGCGACGGGCTCTGTCAGGGAACGGGTCCTGACCCTGCCGACCATTGAAGGCGCAGCATACGTCGGCGACAAGGACTGCGCCCAGTGCCACGACAAAATCGTTGAACCGTTTGCCGATACCATCCACGGCAAGCTGGCCGATTTCGAGGTTATGGGGGGAACGAAGGGGTGCGAGTCCTGCCACGGTGCCGGGAGCATCCATACTGCCGAAGGCGATTCGAGCAAGATTCTCTCCTTTGCAAGCCTTTCGTCGGATCAGGCCTCGGCAATCTGCCTCAAGTGCCATTCGGCAGGCACCCACATGGAATGGGCTGGAAGCGAGCACGCGCTCAACGAGGTGGCCTGCACCGATTGCCACAAGATTCATCAAGGCAAAACAGCGGCAAAGCACAGCCTGAAGATGAGTGAAATGGAACTTTGCTATTCGTGCCACCAGGAATACCGCGCCAAAGCCAACTTCCCCTCTCACCATCCGCTCCGCGAAGGGAAGATGACCTGCACAAGCTGCCATCAACCCCATGGCACCGCCGAGAAGAGCCTCAAAACCGAAGAGCGGGTGAATGACCTCTGTTTCACCTGCCACAGCCGCTACCAAGGCCCCTTCGTATTCGAGCATGCGCCGGTACAGGAAGACTGCACCATCTGCCATGACGCCCACGGCAGCGTGGCAAACAACCTCCTTAAACAAAATGAGCCGTTCCTCTGCCTCCAGTGCCACGAGAGCCACTTCCACACCATCAGGACCGGCGCGACCATTGACTCCGGCAACGTGGCTTACGATGCAAACACAATCGCCAATACGACTGACCCGCTCTCAGCGACGAATTCGGTTCAGTTTGACAACAGCCACGGCACCGACGGATGGGCCAAGGCTTTCGGCACCAAGTGTACCGTCTGCCATTCCCAGGTCCATGGCAGCGATCTCCCCTCGCAGACAGCACCGACCATCAACAGTGATGGCTCAAGGGGCTGGCCCGATGGAGCCTCGGGGCTTACTCGTTAACATGAACTGCACTGAATATGAGTAAAGGAGCAGATATGAAAAAATCCGGAAAATGGCTGATGGCTTTGCCGGTACTGGTCCTGTGCGCTCCCCTTTCACTTTTCGCCGGGCAGGAATCAAAAACCCTGTCGGCGACTATTGAAACGGGAGCAGCAGGGCTGGCGATATCGGATGACATCAGTCGTGTGAATGAATATTCGTCAATTCGGACCAAACCCGGCGTAAACCCATACGGGAAAGTCGATCTCCGTGTCAAAGGGGACGGCATCACTCTGGATGGCGACGTCAGGTTCATGGACTCAAGAGACCAGACCCACAATGCGAAACTTGACGTCAAGCGAATCCTGAAATCCAGCTTCAGTTATGACGTGTTTCAGCATTGGCTCGACCATGACCAGATAAACTATCTCGATGCGGCAATCCCCAAAACTCCATCCGCCTTCTCGGGAGCACCCACGACAATCGGCTCGACCACAGCGTACCTTGAAAGCAACAACACCATTACCCCCAACTTCGTACCGGGCTTCCTGATAACCGAGACGGCCACCGGAACCCGCTATGTCGCCAACTCCCCGACGACTGCGGCCGGATACACTAACCAGCAGATAGGGCGGGCATCGGTCTTCGGCGAGGATCTGACCCCCAATGCCGACTTTTCAGTTGTCCGTCGGGAGTGGAAAAGCAATTCGGACCTCACCCTGCCCCAGCTTCCGAACCTGACCTTCCACTTCACCTACCGCAACGAAGACCGGAACGGGATGGAGCAGTCCATCGGCATGAGCAAATGCACCTCTTGCCACGTGACCGGCAAAGGGAAGAAGATCGACGAAAACACCCGGGACATCACCGCCGGTGTCACGGGTAAGTTCGGGCTCCTGACCTTGAACTATTCCTACATGAACAGACAGTTCAGGGAGCACGGCGCCGACCCGACGATGACCTATGACCCGGCACTTTCTCCGGGTGTGAATTTCCCCGCCAATTACCTGACTGCGGCGCAAGGGTTCGACAACCGGCTCCTCTACGACTACCGCAATGGGGGGCTCAGGTATGACGTCACCCCCGATTCCAACAAGGACAGCCACGTCATCAAGGCCAAGCTCGACCTGCCGCGCAACACCACCATGGTGGCAAGTTATGTGAACACGACCGTCGACAGCACAAAGACAGGAGACCCGAATATATTTTCCCTTGACCAGGACAAGCTGAAGACATCCTATGATGCTTACGGAGGCAGGATCACCGCGACCCCATGGAAAAACCTGACGGTAACCCTGCGCGGCAAAGCAGAAAAAATCGAAAACGACGATGTAACACTCTCGTTCAACACCCTCCCGGTTGTTGATGTCGCCACCTGGGGCACGGCGCCGAACCAGTTCACGCCCACGGCAGAATCGCTATCGCCGACGCGGCACTCGGTCATCTCCAGGGATGTGGCAACCCTGGGCATGGATACCGTTTACCGGCTGGCAAAACGGACCACGCTCCGCCTGGGCTATGAGTACAAGAACGAAGACCGCGACGACGAACTCTTCGGCAAGACCGAGACCCATAAAATCAAGGCATCAATCAACAGCAGGCCAACCAATACGCTCTCGTTGAGGGCCAGCTACACTTACAAAGACATCGAGAATCCGTTCCAGAATCCCGATGCCGCACTGGTACCAACTTCCTCGGTAATGGCGCCATTCACAACAACGGTCACCGGCGGCCCGACCTACGGGGTTTCGTTCTACGACGAGCGGATCGCAGATCTCTCCAACCAGCCGGACAGCGTTCACGAAGGGGCTGTCACCGCCACATGGTCACCCTCGGCCCGTTTATCGGCCACCGCCTATTATCGCTTAAAGCTGGAGCAGAACGACCTCAACACGTCCAGTTGGAAGCAGCAGACCCATTCACCGGGCATTTCCTTCTGGTATGCACCCGTCGACAAAGTGAGCATCACCCTCGCCTATAACTTCATGAAACAGACATCCAAGACAGACTTCTGCCAAGGATGGTACGATGGCTGAGCGGGGGTAATCCCATCGACCCAGTTTGGGTCGACATGTGACAATTTCGAGTACGACACCGAAGTTCACACGCTTTCGCTGAACACGACGTACCAGGCAACCGAAAAGCTGAAACTGCACGCAAACGCCCTGTATAATGATGCTACAGCCGAAATGAGCGGGCTTTACCTCTCGCCCATCGACACAACCGACTACATCATTAACCAGTTGTACTCCACCGATAACCTTGCACGGTTCAGCACCTACTCGGATCTGAGCTATGAGCAGATTGAATGCAGTCTCGGCGGCACCTACAACTTCACCCAGAACCTCTATCTGACTGCCCAGGCCGGGTTCACACAATTCGTGGACGATGCTCCCTACGTCTACGGCGACCAGGACGGAATCAGCTACTCCGGCTCCCTGGGGCTCGGGTACCGTTTCTAGCGCAAAGAGCGGCAACTGCTTTCTTTGCGTATGCGATGGGGCGGACTATTGCAGTCCGCCCTTTTTTTGCGCTCGGTGAACCACGCAACCAAGGCATTTTTAACTTGACTACGAATCAAGTTCAGTGATAATTATAAACGTTCGTAACCACTAGAATCTATTCGATACACATACGGAGGTGCAGTTTGGCTCATCACAAGTCGGCCCTGAAAAGGATCAAGCAGAACAAGAAGAAGCAACTCAGAAACAAGTCCATCCGCTCCGGTCTGCGGACTTTCATAAAGAATGTACGTGAGGCGGTCGAAGCCAAGGATGCAGCCAAGGCAAAAGAAGCCCTTCAGGCCGCTATTCCGGTCATCGACAAGGCAGCCACCAAGGGAATCATCCACGCCAATATTGCTTCCCGCAACGTTTCCCGTCTCACCAAACTGGTGAACACGCTCGGCTAGAGATTTCCTGCCTTCAACAATTAAAAAGGGGCGCCCGATTGGGGCGCCCTTTTTTATTACCGGGAAATTCCACAGACATCCATTACTAGCCGCTCCATTATGAGTACCGGCCGCCGCGACCCTCCCCCCTTTAGCTCAAGGTCTGCCGCATATAAGCTTTCAAATACCCGCTTCAACTCATCGGTTCCGAAATTACGCGCCTGCCCCATAACCCCTTTAAGAAAGTACGGGTTAATGCCGGAAAGGCGGGAGATATCCTGCTGCGCGACCTTCTGCGCCATCAAATCCCTTACCCGCCAAAGTTGCCGGAAGTGCCTGGCAATCATGGCAAGGAGCATAAGCGGCGCCTCGCCGTCCCGCAGGATGGTGGCAAGGCTCCGCAGCGCCTTTGACGGATCACGTTCGCCCATGGCATTGGCAAGATCAAACACACTCTCCACCTTCGTGTCCGAAACGATGCCTCGTACATCATCGACAGTTATTGCTTCGCGCTGGCCAACGTACAGTGCCACTTTTTCCAACTGCGTGTTCAACTCACCCAGGTTGCTTCCCACCAGATAGACGAGCATTTCGGCCGCAGCCGGCTCGATACGCTTGCCCAGAACTTTTGCCTCCTCGCGGATGAAAGCGCCCAGCTGGTTCTCGTAGGGGCGCTTGCACTCCACTAGCTCACCCTTCTTTTTCAGCTCCTGGAAAAATTTCTTCCGCTGGTCAATTTTTTCTCCGACAAAAACAAGGCATGTGGTGGGCGGCGGGTCCGCAACGCAGGCTGTGAGTATTTCCAGGGCGGCGGCGGAAAGATCGCCGGCGCGTTTCACGATTACCATCCTGCGATCGGCAAACATCGGAAGGGTCTGGGTAACCGACGCGATTTCATCGCCCTTGCACTCGTTACCGTAGAAAACATCCAGGTTGAAATCACGGAAATCAGGGGGGACAACGAGGTCTGTAAGCCGCTTTACGGCCCGCTCCATGAGGTACGGTTCGTCACCATGGAAATAGTAAAGGGGAGAAACATCTCCCCGTGACACTGCTTTATGGAATTCGTCGATTTTCATGGGATAAAGGGTTTCCCGCGCAAGGCTGCGCGGGGATCAGAAATCTTCAGTCAAATGGATATAGACTTCCCGAGCAAGCTTGCGGCAGATCTCCCGGATGGCGGCATCTTCGCTGTTCTGCTGGAATACCAGGTCGTCAAGGGCGGGAAAATCCTGGGAGGAGGTAAGGGTTCCTTTCCAGATCACTTTACCGGTCTCTTTGTTTCTCAGGGCAACTTCTGCCGTTACCTTGGCCCGGTATTCCTTGACCTCATCCTCTGCGGTATAAGAGACATGGGAAGTTGAATAATCAAGGATGGCCCCGGAGAGCACAACGTCCCCTCCCCGCTCCACAAGCTGGGCGCCTTCTCTTTTGACCAGTTCATCCACGATTATGTCGGAAAGGATCGCTTCGATGTTCGGCCGGAAACTGCGGTTATCGAATATGGTAACCTCCAGGGTCTTGCCTTCCAGCCCAGCCCCCCCCCTGGCAGGCTTCATGACATGATATCCGCACCCCGAGATGACAAGGGCCGCCAGGAAAACTGCCATCAGCCTTGCTATGTGTACCTTTATTGTCGGCATCGGCCCGTTACCCTACCACGATGTTCAGCAGCTTGCCCGGCACGTAAATAGCCTTACGAAGCTGTTTACCCTCCAGCCAGGGTTTTACCTTCTCGTCGGCAAAGGCGGCTGCCTTGACCTGCTCCTCAGTGGCATCGACGGATACCGTCAGTTTGCCCCTGAGCTTGCCATTCACCTGGACCACGATGAGGAACTCCGCATCAACTGCGGCCGCAGGATCGAAGGAGGGCCAGCCGGCCGACTCTACCCCACCCCGGTGGCCGAGGGACTCCCAGAGCTCTTCAGCCACATGGGGAACGAAGGGGGAAAGCATTATAACGACACTCTCAATGGCCTCCGTCAGAACCGGTCCGTTTTCGGGCGCGTTCTTGGGCTCGAAGGCATAGATGGAGTTAACAAGCTCCATAATGGCCGCAATGGCGGTATTGAAATGGAAACGTTCATCGATGTCGTCGGTAACCTTGCGAATCGTCTTGTGAACGGAGCGACGAAGGGCAAGGGCCTCATCGGAAAGGGTTGCCGGATCCACCGTCGCGCCCTTGCCAACGAAAGGAAGGAGGTCGCAGACCAGACGCCAGACCCGGCTGAGGAAGCGGAAACTTCCATCCACCCCCTGGTCGCTCCAGTCCAGATCCTTCTCCGGCGGCGCGGCAAACAGGGAGAAGAGCCGGGCGGTATCGGCACCGTAACGGTTGATCAGCGCGTCGGGATCCACCACGTTCCCCTTGGACTTGCTCATCTTGGCGCCGTCCTTGATGACCATCCCCTGGGTGAGGAGGTTCGTAAACGGCTCGTCCACGCTCACATACCCAAGATCCCGCAAGGCCTTGGTGAAGAAGCGCGCATAGAGGAGGTGAAGCACCGCATGCTCGATGCCGCCGATGTACTGGTCGACGGACATCCAGTACTCGGCCCGGGCCTTGTCGATGGGGCCGGCGGCAAAATCGGGGCAGCAGTAGCGGAGGAAGTACCAGGAAGACTGGACGAAGGTGTCCATGGTGTCGGTCTCCCGGCGGGCCATCTGACCGCAATGGGGGCAGGGAACATTCACGAAGGAGTCGAGCTTCTTGAGGGGGCTCCCCCCCTCGCCCGTGAACTCCACATCCATGGGGAGCACCACCGGCAGATCTTTTTCCGGCACGGGCACCACGCCGCAGATGTCGCAATAGATGACCGGAATCGGGTTTCCCCAGTAGCGCTGGCGGGAGATGCCCCAATCCCGCAACCGATAGTTCACGGTCTTGGTGCCGATCCCCTCCTTAGCCAGGTAGTCGGCGATCTTCTCCTTGGCCTCGTCGCTCCGCAGCCCGTCGAAGGGGCCCGAGTTGGCCATGATCCCCACCTCCGTGTAGGCGGCAGTCATGGCGGCAGGATCGAGGGTTTCGCCTTCGGGCTGGATTACCACCTGGAGCGGCAGATCGTACTTCTTGGCAAACTCGAAATCGCGCTGGTCATGGGTCGGTACGGCCATAACCGCGCCGGTGCCGTAGTCGAGGAGGACGAAGTTGGCGAGGTAAACCGGCATCTTGCGATTGGTGACCGGGTTGATGCAGTAAGATCCGGTAAAGACCCCCTCCTTCTCGAAATCCTCGGCGGTCCGCCTGATCTTGTCGGTCTTCTTCACCTTGTCGATGAAGGCTTCCACCTCGGCCCGACGGTCCGGCGTCGTAAGCTCCAGGGCCATGGGATGCTCAGGGGCGAGGGACATGAAAGTGGCGCCGAAGAGGGTGTCCTGGCGGGTGGTGAACACCCGAATCTTGCTGAGGCCCCCTTCCACGGGGAAATCAATCTCGCAGCCATAGCTCTTGCCGATCCAGTTGCGCTGCATGGTAAGGACGCGCTCGGGCCAGCCGGGAAGTTTGCCGGTGTTCTCCAGAAGCTCCTCAGCGTAATCGGTAATCTTGAAGAAC
Source organism: uncultured Geobacter sp. (assembly GCA_964490805.1). Taxonomy (GTDB): domain Bacteria; phylum Desulfobacterota; class Desulfuromonadia; order Geobacterales; family Geobacteraceae; genus Geobacter. The sequence continues at coordinate 162,179 of CAZBEB010000004.1, read as the reverse complement.
CACTGTTCCAGCTCCTTCTGGGTTACCTCGCTGTCGCAGCGCCAGCAGGCTCCGTCCTCCACCTGCTCATTGGCCAGAACCGTCTCGCACTTGGGGCACCAGTTGACGTAAGAGGTCTTCTTGTAGGCAAGCCCCTTTCCGTACATCTCCAGGAACATCTTCTGTTCCCACTTGTAGTAGTCCAGGTCGCAGGTGGCCAGCTCGCGGTCCCAATCGTAGGAGAACCCCATTTTCTTGAGCTGGCTCCGCATATAGGCAATGTTTTCGTAGGTCCACTTGGCCGGATGGCTCTTATGCTGAATGGCCGCGTTCTCGGCCGGCATGCCGAAGGCGTCCCACCCCATGGGATGAAGAACGTTGAATCCCCGCAGGCGCTTGAAACGCCCGATAACGTCGCCGATGGAATAGTTGCGCACGTGCCCCATGTGGATACGGCCCGATGGATAGGGAAACATTTCGAGGAGGTAATACTTGGGCTTGGCAGGGTCTTCGGTCACCTTGCAGGTCTTGTTCTCCTCCCAGAATTTCTGCCACTTCTCTTCGACGTTTCGGGGGATGTATTTCTCTTCCACGGCGTGCTACCTCCGGCTGACGGGTAAGTAAAAAATCAAAACCAAGGGTCTGTACTTAGCACAAAAACGCCGGCCATGCAAATATGTTCACAGGGCCGGCGGGGCTTTCAAAAGATGGTAAGAGAGGGATTACAAGAACATCAATAGAGCCTCTTATGACACTTTTCGCAGTTCACGGGATCTTTCACGTTGAAGGCCATGCTGAAACCGTGGCAGGCACCGCACGACTGCCCCTGTTCCATATCCTTCATGGAATGGGATTTCCTTCCGGAGCCGGCAACGATAATCTTGCTGTGGCAGTCTACACACCCGTATCCTTTGGCGGAATGGGATTTATGACTGAAAAGGACGCTCCCCACATCGCCGGGAAGCTCATACTTCACCCCTTTGGTAACCGGATGGCATTTTGCGCAGTCGCCGGTTACGTTGAAGGCGCTCTTGCCGTCATGGCAGGCACCGCAGGAATTACCCTGCTCCATTTCGGCCATGGTCCAGCTCCGGTTGCCGGTGTCAGGCTTGAACAGGGTGTCATGGCAATCCGTGCAGCCATAGGCGTTGAGGTGGAATGCATGGCTGAAACGCGCGCCTGATTTACTGAAATCAATCTCCTTGACCGGATGGCACTTTGTACAGTTATCCTTCACGGCGAAAGCGCTTTTGCCGTCGTGGCACGCCCCGCACGAAGCGCCTTTCTCCATATCGGCCATGGTGTAGCGTTTAGCGGATGCACCGGCTCCGAAGATCCCGTTATGGCAATCGCCGCAGCCATGGAGCTGGGTGTGGAACGCGTGGCTGAAGGGGGTGGCCCCCGTCTGGCGCACGGGGAATTTCACATCCACCGTTGAGGTATGGCAACGGTCGCACGATCCCTTGACGGTAAACGCGCCCGAACCATCGTGGCAGGCTCCGCAGGAGTTGCCTTCCTCCATCTGGGTCATGGTCCAGCGGCGATTCCCCGGGCCGGAGAGGAACAGCCCGTTATGGCAGTCACTGCAGGTCTGGAATTCCAGGTGCTTCACATGGGGGAATTTGGCATCGTGGGGGAGGATAACATCCCGCAGGGGGTGGCAGGTGCCGCAATTGGCGGCGGCGGTCGCGGCGAAAGCTGTCTTGCCGTCGTGGCACGCACCGCACGACTTCCCTTTGCCCATTTCAGCCATCGTATAGCTTTTGCGCCCTTTTCCGGCGGTAAAGATGCCATTGTGGCAGTCACCGCAGCCATACATCTGACGGTGGGCATCATGCCTGAAAGTCACGGTGCCGGCAGCCCCCGTCTTGAAGCTGACCTCTTTAGTTTTCACGTGGCAGCGGTCACAGTTGCCGCGCACTCCGAATACCGTCTTATCTTCGTGGCATACGCCGCAGGAAAGCCCCTTTTCCATATCGGCCATGGTGTAGCGCCGGCTGTTTACCCCCCCAACAAAGATGCCGCTGTGGCAACTGCTGCACTCCAGAAGAGCGGTATGGATAGCGTGGCTGAAGAAGGCATCGCTTTTACTGAACGTCACATCCTTGACGGCAGTGTGGCAGCGGCCGCAGTCACCCTTGACCGAGAAGGCGGTGCTGCCGTTGTGACAGCCGCCGCACGACTGTTGCGTCTCCATCTCCCGCATTGTGTAGCGTTTGCTGTCGGGACCGGCCACAAACAGCTTGTTATGGCAGTCTCCACAGACATGGCCGAATCCCAGGTGGGCATCATGGCTGAAAGTGGCATCGGCAGAGAAGGGAATATTCCGGACCGCGTGACACTTGGTGCAGTCCCCCTTTACGGAGAAGGCGGTACTGCCGTCATGGCAGGCACCGCAGGAAACGCCCTGCTCCATTTCCTTCATGGTGACGTGGGGATTGTCGGTACGGGCGCCGAAAAGGGCGTTATGGCAGTCGGCACAGCCGTAGGCGCCAAGTCCCAGGTGGAATTTATGGCTGAAGATTACCGCACCGAAGTGGGGAATATCCACCGGGACTTCCTTAGTCACGTGGCATCGGGTGCATTCGGCGAGGGCAAAGGCCCTTTTTGCGTTGTGACAAGCCCCGCACGACTTGCCAGTCTCCATTTCCTTCATGGTGACCGGAGCCGCCCTGGTGCCGATTTTGAAGATCGTATTGTGGCAGAGCGTACAATTGCTGCCCAGGGCCTTCAGGTGTACCGGATGATTGAAATCTACCTTACCGGCAGTTTCAGTTTTGAAAGTGACCACCTGGTAATCCTGGGCGAGAAGAAGAAAAGGGAGACAGAGGATGGACAGTATGGCAGGAATGAGCAGGCGTTTCACGAGAACTCCGAAAGGATTCGGGAACCGGCGGCCGGTTTGCGGAAGAAAATTCTCTGCATCCTGACCCCGGCTCCCCGGGATTTTAACCGATCTCTAGCAATTCCTTTGCCACTGCAAGTATTTTGCCGGCCTGAATCGGTTTTGTAAGGTAGTTATTTGCGCCGAGCGCAACTCCCCGCTTCCTGTCCTCGTCGGCACCCTCGGTAGTTATGATGACGATCGGGATGTGCTTCAGCTCCGAGTCGTTGCGGACATGGCTCACAAGCTTAAGGCCGTCCATTATCGGCATATTGATATCGGTGAATATCAGGTTGAACTTATCGCTGCCGAGCTTCTTCAAGGCGTCAACTCCGTCGGTCGCTTCCACCAGTGACACATCGGGCAGGCGCCGCAGTGTGTAAGCAATGAGTTGCCGCATGGTGGGCGAATCTTCGACTATCAGTATCTTCTTTAAAGCCATGATAATGGTTCTCCGGTGGCCAGGCCTACTTAGTCAGAAGGTTGATGAACCCCTGCATGGTTGAGCGCTTACGCTCCGAGTCCGAATAGAGTTTTGAACTGAATATGGCCGTTGCCGCATGTCCGGCAAGGAGCGTAAAAAGTTCGTAATCAACCGGGGCAAAAGTTTTTTTCTGGATCAGGAGCTTGTAGATGACTATCACCCCGATAACCTGCTCTTTGATTTTGAGCGGGATACAGACCATGGGGTTCAGGAGGTCACGCACGTAGCCAGCCGGATCACCGGCAAAATAGTTTTCGCCCGTGCTGGCTATGGTGCCGATTTGCCCCTCACCGGGACGCACTTTCGGCATCTCGTCAAGGGCTACCCCCTCTGAAGCGACGGCGCTGAGCAAGCCGGTCCTCTCGTCGATTACCATGACGGCAAATTCTTCGGCGCCGATCAGGTTAATGATGATTTCGGTAATGACCTTGAGAACATCGTCGAAGTCGAGGATCGAATGGAGCTGATAACTGGCTATGTAAAGATTCGCCAGGTTGTTGTTTTCCTCTTCGATCTCAACGTACCGGGTAGCGAAATCATTGTTCTCATCCTCAATCTGCCGGATGCGCCCAAGAATCTCCTCTTTCTCCCGCTCCAACTCCTCGATGCGGGCTGCCAGCTGCCGGTTTTCGTCGGCAAGGGACGTCGAACCGCCACCCGTGCGCAACCCTTCTTCCAGTTGCAGAATCCGGTAACGGAGCCGTTCATTCTCCTTAAGGAGGTCCTGTGTGAATTCCGCCCCTTTCTTGAACATCTGGAGAAATTCATCGGCTCGCACGTGAACTCCTGCTTCCTCGACCTTATCATCAATCGACACGACTGACCTCCGTCGCCGCTCTCCGTAATGCGACGCGTCCGTAATACAGCAGACCGTACCCCCTGTTAATCCATATCGGCAGCAACTCCGCTACGCATGCGGATTTCAAGCGCCATAAGGTCAATGGAAACCACCTTGTCCACAACTCCCGTTGCGATAGCTTCCTTCGGCATGCCGAACACTACGGCAGAGCTTTCCGCCTCGGCAATTACCTGGCCCCCGGCATTTTTAACGGCCCGTACCCCGTGGCTTCCATCGTTTCCCATGCCGGTGAGAACAACGCCAAGGGTTCGAGCCCCAAAGACCTCGGCACAGGAAGTGAGCATGGCATCCACCGAAGGGGAGTAGCGATCCTTGGCGGAGGGGTTGACTATCCGGGCAATTACAGAACCGCCAGACTTTTCGAAAACCATATTATGGCCACCGGGAGCAATCAGGACACTCCCCGGACGTACCTGGTCGCCATCGGATGCTTCCCTGACGTCGAAGGTACAGAGACGGTTGAGACGTTCGGCAAAGGTCCGGGTAAATCCTGCCGGCATGTGCTGGGAGATAACTATCGCCAGAGGCAGAGGCTCGCGGAACGAAGCGAGTATCCGCTGAAGCGCGGGGGGCCCGCCGGTGGAAGCCCCTATGGCCACCACATCGAGACGGCACGGCATAACGCGTGGCGCCTCAACATCCTTTTTCGCCGTTACGGAAGAATGGGGAACCGAAGCCCCCCCCTTCTCCCGCCGGATGATCTCCTTCATGTTCAGGGAGAGTACGCTGCGCACCTTTTGCTGGATATCACCGCTGATGGAAAGAAGTTCCTCGGATATCCCCTGAGTCGGCTTGGCGACAAAATCGACCGCACCCAGTTCCAACGCTTTGAAAACCTTCTCATCGTCACTCTTGGAGCTGATGACTATGACCGGAGTCGGGCAGTACCCCATGATTATCCGCAGGAGAGTGAACCCATCCATTCTGGGCATCTCAAGGTCCAGGGTTACCAGGTCCGGTTTCAGGTCGATAACCTTCCTGATACCTTCCTCGCCATCGGTGGCATAACCCACCACAACCACCTCGGGCATGCTTTCGAGCATTTTGCTGATGGCCCGCCGGTTGAAGGCCGAGTCGTCGATGACGACGACCCTGATTTTTTTCTGGCTTTTCACAGGCCACCCCCTGCGACACCGGCAAAGGGTTTCTGATACACCATATCGCTCTTGAGGTGATTGAGGGTAAATGCCGTCGTGATATTCATGAGCGATTCGGAATGGCCCAGGAGGAGGTAGCCGCCATTACGAAGTGAGCGGTAGAAAGAGTCGATCACTTTCCGCCGGGCAGCGAGATCGAAATAAATGATGACATTACGGCAGAAAATCACGTCCATATGGCCCAGGAACGAAATGCGGTTAGCGTCCAGCAGGTTCAGATGGCTGATGGTCACCAGTTCCCGCACTTTATCGTTCACCCTGAACATACCGTCCTGCTCGGTAAAATAGCGGCGAACATAACTATCGTCGGTAACCCTGAATGACGATTTGCCGTAAAGCCCTTTGCGGGCCTGCTGTATTACCCGGTGGCTGATATCGGTGCCGATAATTTCCACATTCCAGTCGGCGAAGCCCCCCCTGTCCAGCAAAAGCATGGCGATAGTGTAGGGCTCTTCTCCGCTGGAGCAACCGGCACTCCAGATACGGAGCGTCCGATCCCCGTTCTTCAGCTTGAGCTCCCGGAGGGCAGGTATGATCTCTTCAGTGAAAGCCCTGAGCTGGAATGATTCCCGGAAGAAATAAGTCTCGTTGGTGGTCAGGATATCCATGATATCCGAAAGTTCCTGATCCCGTTTCCGGTCATACTTGAGGAAGTGATAATAGTCCCTGAAGCTGGAAAGCTGGTGGAACTGCAAGCGTTTGGCGAGGCGCTTTTCAAGCAGATAGGTGGCGTCGGTATCGAAAAAGAGGCCACAATGGCTGTAGATGAGATCCCGTATCAGACGGAATTCCTCATCGGATAGTGGTATTTCCGGCTCGAGGCTGAACATTACGACCACCTTCCGAGAAGATCACGGATTTCACCCCGGACAAGTTCGTCCTGCTCGGTTTCCAGAGCCTTTCGCAGCGGCCCGGCAGCACCCTCGCCAAGCAGGTGCGCCATGGCGCGGGCCATGGCGCAGCGCACGTCCCAGTGGGGGTGCCGGAGGAGCCTGTCACCGTATTCCCCTATCCAGCCTGAGTCGCTGCGGGAAAGTATGTCTATGGCAGACTTGACCACCTCTTCATCACCACTCACAAGGCCTTTTCGCACCATCGCCAGCGCCCGGTTGCCACCCAGCCCCGCAAGCGTTTCAAGAGCAGTAATCAAAACAACCCCATCTGCCTTTTCGAGCAATGTCTCAATGGCATCCAGCACCCCTTCGCCACCTATCTTGCCCAGGCTTTTCAGGGCCGCGCAACGAACCCACGGATCCTCGTCATCAAGGGAAAAAATCAACGGCTGCAGATCTTTCACCCCCGGCACATCACCAAGGCCGGCAGCCGCTGCGATACGAACGTCAGGATCTTCGTCCACCAGGGCCATGACCAGATTACCGGCACATTCGGGAACCCCGAGCCCAGCCAGGGCCGTCACGGCACTACGTCTCACCACAGCGCTCTCATCCTTCACCAGCAAAGCCAGAGGTTCCGGTTCCCCCAAGGCGGCCAAGAGCCGGGCGGCATCCCGCCTGGCGTCCGGCGACGGAGAGGCTGCAAGCTTTCGTGCGATGGCCGAAACCTTTTCACGCCCGGTGGACGCAAGACGTACAAGGGCTCCCACTGCACCCTCACGCACATCCGGATCGGAGTCGTCGAGCAGCTGTGCTATCTGGTCGAGAAGCCCCACAAGGCCGATCTTGCCTGCAGCAAGCACGGCGGCACGACGCACCGCGAAGTTGCAGCTCAGCATGGCCTCGCCGAGATAAGACTCCGCGCCGCCAAAACTCATTTCTCCCCAAACATGGATAATGAAGGCCTTTTCTTCATGATCGGCGCCGGAGAAGACGGAAAGAAGCGCCTTCATCCCCCGTTCGCCCATGGACCGGAAGCCATTGAGGCACATACGACGGAGCTGTTCGTCGCGGCACCACTCCAGAAGCGGCAAAGCGGCACGCTCGTCTCCAATCAGGGCCAAAAGGCCGACGATAGCCTCTTTAACCTGGGTCTCGGCAGTATTTAGGGAATCGATAAGTTGTTCTACGCATGGCTTCCCCTTGAAGCCGGGGAGCAGATCGTCAACCTCACGGGTATAGACGGCCGGAAGTCTCGCCCTGAGCCGCAACAGGGCACAGACAGCCGCCTCGCGGACTGACCGGACAGGGTCCTGGATCCCGTCCAGAAGCACCGGCACCGCCTCGCGGTCGCCAAGGGCGCCGAGGCATTCGAAAACGGGACGCTTCAGCAGGGCATCATCAATCAGGGGAGTGAATACCGCAAAAGGAACCGGATCACCGATTTTGGCCAAGGCGCCGAGGACCGAATAGCGGAACCAGACATCATCCTTCCCCAATGCCTCAATGAGGGGCGCAACGGCCCTCGAGTCGCCGATCTTGCCGAGGTTCTCGGCGGCAGCGGCAGAAACGTTGGCATCGGGGTCCCGCAGCGACTCAACCAGGGCCGGAATGGATGAGCGGTCGCCGATGTTGCCGAGGATATCGGCGACAAACTTGCGCACGTCATGGTCGGGGTTCTTGAGGTGCTCGAGGAGCATGGGCACGCCCCGGGATTCCAAGCGCTCAAGGGCCTCGACAGCCGAGTTTCGAAGGCCGGCGTTATCCGATGAGGCGAGCAGGCCGATGAGCCCGTCGAGCGTTGCATCGTCAAGGGAGACGGTAAGAAGCGCGTTTACCGCTTCCTTGCGCACTCGCCAGCTCACATCACCCATGGCCATGAAAAAAAGTTCCCGTGAGTTGCCAAGGGGGTACCTTGACAGGGAGATAACAGCTTGACGGCGCATCTCCTCATCGGGTTCGTTCATTTGTTTGCGTATGTTTTCAAGATCGTCCACAGACGGTCTCCTTGCCGTAATTACATTAAACCTTCAGACAGCTCCGGACGGTTGATGCACCTATGCGGTCCTACCGGGGTGGAGCAGCGCCCGCCGCTCGGGATAAACCGGCAAGCACCGATGTTTCAAAGCTGGATAAAATCGTATCGAGGTTGAGAAGCATGACCAGACTGTCGCGGACAAGGCAGACGCCTATCAGATACTCCGTATTGATACCCTCCGCCACATGGGGAGGGGGCTTGATATCCTGCGCCTGGACCGTAATGACTTCGGTAACGTCGTCAACCACAAGTCCGACCAACTGCCGGGCGACCGCCACCACCAAAAGCCTCGATTCCTCCAACGGAGCGCGGTCGGGAAGTTCGAACCGCTTACGCAGGTCAATTACCGGAATGACCGCACCACGGAGATTGATCACCCCCTCAACGAAGGCCGGTGTTCGGGGAAGCTTGGTCAACCGCTGTGGCTTGAGAATCTCTTTGATTCTCATTATATCCGCCGCAAAGTTCGCGTCGCCCAGACGAAAACAGGCAAGCTGGATTTCCTGGATGTCGGTTTCCTTCATTATTCCCCCCAGGACAACGCGCAGCGTTTCTCCCGCGTTGGTTCCCCCCTCATCACTGAGAGAGAAGTTCCTGTATTATTTCTATTATTTTCGCCGACTTGAACGGTTTGGTAACATAGGCAGACGCGCCGGCAGCCATCCCCCGCTCACAGTCCTGGCTGCTCTTCTTGGCGGTCAGCATCATGACGGGAATATGTGCCGTTTCAGGATTTTGCTTGATGATGCGGCATACTTCGAAGCCGTCCATACCGGGCAACATGATGTCGAGGACAATCAGGTCGGGTTTAATCAAAACAACCTGTTCCAGGGCAGAGACACCATCGGCAACGCCTGTTACGCTATACCCTTTGGACGTAAGGAGAATGCTCTCCAGCTTGAGCAGGCTTTCCTCATCCTCGACGATCAGAATTTTTTTCTTAACCATGGCTGGCTATGGACCTTTCGCGCGAATTTGCAACCTGGCACGATCTTCAGTACAGCGAGACGTCAAGAACCTTTTCCATCGCAAGCATAATGATGATCTTTCCCTCGTGGCGCCCTATCCCCGCAACAAATTCACGATCTATGCCATCAAGGACAGCAGGAGGATGCTCCATATTATCAGCAGAAATCCGGACTACATGGGTTACCTCGTCCACAAGGATACCACAGAGTCCATCTTCTTTCTTCACCACGATGACCCGCTCTTTTCCCCCGCCCTCGCCCGCAGGCAGCCCAAGCCGGTCACGAAGGACGAAGATGGGGATTACTATGCCGCGCAGCGAAATGACCCCCGCGATGAAAGACGGGGCATGGGGAACTTCCGTGGTCTCGCGCGGCTTGATAATCTCCTTGAGGTCCATGATGTTGATGCCGTAGATTTCGTTCGCTACCCGGAAGCAGAGCACTTCAAGGGTGGTCGAAGTCTCAAGGATAACATCTTCTTCGGTTTCCACGGAGAGCACTTCGTCGGCCAACGCTGCCCTTCGCCCCTCCAGTATGACTGACAGGGGATCACGAAGCACCACCGGCACGGCAACCGAAGGAGCCGGCATTATCTCTTCTTCCGGGAAGAACTCGTCAAAGACCCCTTCGCTGTTCTCCTCGGGCGGGGCAGCATTGGTAACGGCCGGAGGGAAGGTACTACGAGGTTCCTCGCGGCGCACTTCCCGTTCTCTCTGGGCCTTTTTCCTGATCTCGGCTATATCCATCATGGTTGTCGGTCCTTTACCTTCAGTAGAGGCTTGCCTCTTCCCGCAGTTCTTCCACCAGCGAGGCGTCGATCCAGGAGGCGTCCTTACCGAATCCCACCAGCAGCGCATTTGTGGCCAGGATATTAATTTTACGGGGCACCCCGCCCGACAAGTCGTAAATCCGCCGGATAGCATCGGGGGAAAAGAGTCCCTGGGGGCCGCCGGCCACTTCGACGCGGAAGTCAATATACTCCAGGGTCTCCTCAAGAGTCAGCGGCTGGAGGTGATAGTGCATGGCAATCCGCTGGCGCAACGCCTCATGGGCAGGCTGGGTCAGTATCTGTCTCAATTCCGGCTGTCCCATGAGGATGACGCTCATGAGGTTACGGTCGTCCAGTTGGAAGTTGGTCAGGAGCCTGATCTCGTCAAACACCTCCTGGTCAGGTATCAACTGGGCTTCATCGATAATGATGACCGGGCAGCGCTTGTCCCCATCGAGGCGGTAGACTGCCTCGGTGAGTTGCCGGAGCAGTTCATCCTTGGCCCCGGCAGGCTCGACAATACCGAGGCTGCGGGCAACGGTGCGAAGGAATTCGACCGCTGAAAGACGCGGGTTGACGATGAAGCAAAAACATCCGTCGTTACCCACGGCGTCCATAAGCGCCCGTGAAATGGTGGTCTTGCCGCAGCCGATGTCTCCGGTCAGCAGCGCCAGCTCCCGTTCCTCCACCGCATACTGGAGCCGCGCCAGGGCCTCCCGGTGTCCCTGGGACAGAAAGAGGTAACGCGGATCCGGAGTCTTTGAGAACGGCTTTTCGTTCAGCCCGTAGAACTCCCTGTACATCTACCCTCCGCTCCTGAACGCCTCGCCGATGATGCCGCCCACGTCGAGCACGAGAATCGTGCGCTGGTCTCCCAGGTCTGCCGCTCCGGTTATGCCGCGATAGCCCTTGAACATCTCCCCCAGGGATTTTATGACTATGTCCTGTTGCCCCATGAGATCGTCAACTATGACCCCGAGCCGCTTTTCCGCAACACCCACTACCACCACATACAGCTCGGCGGTATCCGGCCTGGTCCGCTGAACGCCGAAGAAGCGCTCAAGCCGCACCAGCGGCAGGGTCGTCTCCCGTAACTGGTAAACCTCCTTGCGCTCGACGGTGTCGATGTCGCTCTCGGTAACAATAATCGTCTCAAGCACCGACGTGATAGGAAGGGCATAGGTGCGTCCGGCGGTGGAGACCAGCAGCGCCTTTATGATTGCCAGGGTGATGGGCAAAGTAATGATGATTTTGCTACCCTGGCCGAACGTGCTTTCGATGTCCACCATTCCCGAGACAGCGGCAATGTTGTTTTTCACCACATCCATTCCGACGCCGCGGCCGGACAGTTCGCTCACCTTGTCGGCAGTGGAAAAGCCGGGGAGGAAGATGAAATCGAGGGCATCGCGGTCCGACACCCCTTCCAGGGTCTTGATGAGCCCCTTCTCCAAGGCCTTCTTCTTGACCTTTTCAATATTGAAGCCCCGACCGTCATCGGACACCTCAATAACGACGTGATTCCCCTTCTGGTAGGAGGAAAGCCGGATGGTGCCACGCTCGGGCTTGCCGGCCGCCACCCGCTCTTCAGTGGGCTCCAGCCCGTGGTCGATGGCGTTGCGGATGATATGCACCATGGGGTCGGCAATATCTTCGATAATGAGCTTGTCCAGTTCCGTATCGGCGCCGAAGGTCTTAAGATCAACCTTTTTCCCCTGCTCGCGGGAAACCTTCCGGACGATGCGGGCCATCTTCTCGAAAAGCTGCCCCACCGGGATCATCCGGATTTCCATTACCCCCTTCTGCAGCTCGGTGAGCTTGCGGTCAAGCCCCTTGGCCGCCTTGCCCAGCTCGATGGCCAGGGACGAAAACCCCTCGAGACGCATGCGGGTCGCCAGGGTCGAAATAATGGAGTGGGAGAGGACCAGTTCGCCGACGATGTTCATCAGGTCATCCAGCTTGCCGATATCGACACGCACGGTACGGCTCATGCTCTTGGCGGTCATATCGTCGGCTTGGCCGGCAATGGCGGGAGGTGATGATGCAGCCTCGACCGGCGCCAGTGCCTTAGTAGCCGAGGGTTCTACCGCGGCAGGTACTTGAGCCGCGACCGAGGGGGGGGGCGAGGCAGAACCGATCCGGGTTATTTCGACGTTTTCCCTGTCAATAAGCCCTGAAACCTCTTCATGGGGAAGATCGCTTCCGTAAAGAATCTCGAAGTCTATCATCGACTCGGGAGTGGCACTGGCACTGGGAAGAGTACTGACCACTTCCCCCGATTTTTTCAGGTTATCAGTGATTTCACCCAGGTCCTGATCGAAGGACATGAGACTGAAAGAAGCATGGATGGAGTATATGAACCGCCCCTTCTTGACGTTCTCCTCAAGGCGATGCTCCTCGTATTCGGTAAGGGAATTGAGAACCTTCTCGGAGAGGCCGAGCTTCTGGAGGGGCGATTCAGCGCTACCCTGCGGGTTGGTGGCGCAATCGTTCAGCCGCTGAATCGTATCGGCAATGGCTGAAGAGAAGTTCTCCCCGGTTCCGAGTCCCCGAACCACGGAGCCGAGGAGCTCCATGGCATCGAAAAGGACATTCATGGTGGAGGTCGTAAAGGGGATTTTCCCGAGGCGCAGCGAATCAAGGAGGTTTTCCAGATTATGGGAGAGTTGCTGGATGTCGCTGAATCCGAACATCCCGGCAAGCCCCTTCAGGGAGTGGGCGCCGCGGAAGATGGCGTTCAACAGGTCGGGATCGCACTCGCCACTATCGGTGCAGTCGCTGAGGGTCCCCAGATCGGTACTGAGTCGTTCTACAATCTCTTCGGCTTCGGCCAGGAAATCTTCAACTGCCCTGCCGGACGCATCGTGTGAATCTGTCATGGATCACCCTCAGGACGTGTACTGTAAGATCAACTCCTGCAAATGCGCTGGATCGAACGGTTTCACCAGGTACTCATTCGCGCCGAGAGCGAGCCCTTTTTCCCGGTCGCGCTCGCTTCCCTCGGTGGAAATGATAAATAGCGGAAGGTGCCGGTAGATCTCGCTTCCGCGGACAAAACCCACAAGCTCCAGCCCGTTGATGTCGGGCATATTGATATCGGTGATGATCAGGTCAACCGGCTCCCTCGGCAGCAGTCTAAGGGCCTCGAACCCGCTGGAAGCTTCCACGACCTGATATCCTCCGAGGGATTCGATGGTCGCCATGAGGAGCGATCTCATGGTTGACGAGTCTTCCGCAATAAGAATTTTCTTCACATCACACCCCGACTACTGTTCATAAGTCTACGTTCTAGAAGCGCTTTTTCCATGGCCACCCCGGCCTGGGAAAGAAAGATTTCCAGCGCTTCCGTCCCCGTGATAGGCCTGCGCTCGGTCTGATTGTCGCCATAAAGGACGGCAACCACCTCTCCTCCGCTTACAATCGGACCGAGAAAAACCTCATGGGGCGTTCCAGCGCCAAGACGGCCGAATAGGTACTGGTTCCACTCATTGGCCTCGGGACGAACCACCGCCGGATGCTTCGCCTCAATGACCCCGCTGAACAGCGACGGTTCCCCGCGTGGAATGCGGAGCGACCGGACACGTTCGTCAGCGGAACCTTCGCGGTCGTCGAGGCCGAACTGGCCGAGCCCCACTATCTCATTCCCCATAACCATGAAGATGACGGCCCGCCCCACGAATTCGGAGGCAAACCGCAATACCAGCAACGTTATCCCGCACCCCAGGTCAGGGTTGTGCAACTCTTCGAGCATACCGCGCAGGAGGGTCATCCGGGCATGGGGGTCGCTCCCCGCCTTGCCGGGATCCGTGAACTCTTCTCCCATCTCGAGAAGAAGCTCCGCACCCAGGTTTATGTGCCCCGTCGGCTCCGCCCGGCTCTCTCCGGGGCCTCCCGAAACATTGGTATCCTGTTGGAGCTCCCGCTCAAGGGGAAAGTCCTCTTCCCGCTGTTCCGCTCCCCCCTCACGCATGAGCATCCGGGGGTTCAGCCCCTTTTCGAGCATGAACTGGAGCGGATCCATAATCGTGGTGCCGGTCAGGGCCACGCTATCCTGGAGTTCAAACTCGAAGGTTCCTTCGGCCCAGGCGAAAAGCGTGTAGAGCACCCGCTCCACCTGCTCCTTCGCCAGCTCCTCCATGAGAGAAGCCTGGAAACCGAAACTTCGAACCAGAATTGAGCCGAGCCTTTCCCGGCATCCCTCATGTTTCTGCTGGGCCAGGGCGGCCCGCAAGGTTTCCAGATCAAGGGTTCCCTTGCGGATCAGAATCTCGCCGAAATTCTCCTGGAGAGTACTGGAAGTAGCCTGAATCACCTGCCCGGCACGGAAGACGATTGCTCCCTCCCGGCCGCGGCTGGAGAGACGGAGAGTCCCCGACTTGCAGGACAGGCTTATGATCTGGAGGATCTCGCCAAGTCCCAAATCTTCCAGGTTACCCACAAGACTCATGGCCGGATCGGGTCCAAAGCCCGGAGAACAGCGGTTGAAACGGCGCTCATCATAAACTACTCGCCCTGTTCAAGTAAAGTGCGTTTACTCCCGGCGATCCCGTCCCCGGAAGATGATTCTCAGGGGGGTGCCGGTAAAATCGAACGCTTCGCGAAATGTATTGATCAAGTAACGTTCGTAGGAAAAATGCACCCCCTCGGGCTGATTGGTGAACACAATGAACGTCGGCGGCTTCGTCCCCACCTGGGTGGAATAGTAGAACTTCACCCGCCGCCCGTGGGAAAGGGGGGCATGATGCGTATCCACCGCCTCGGAAAACACGCGGTTCAGGTCCGCGGTACTGACCCGCTTGGTGCACTGGGCCATGACCCGCTCCACCTCTTCCATGACCCGGTTGATCCGCAAGCCACTTTTAGCTGACACAAATACTATCGGCGCAAATGCCAGATACTTGAATTCAGTCTTTATCTGCTCCACAAACTTGCCCAGGGTGCGGTTGTCCTTCTCCACCGCATCCCACTTGTTAACCACGAAGATGCAGCCTTTCCCCGCCTCGTAGGCATAACCGGCGATCCGCTCGTCCTGCTCCGTCACCCCCTCTTCGGCGTTGATGACGATGAGCGCCACGTCGGCCCGCTCGATGCTCCGCAAGCTGTCCACGACACTGTACTTCTCCAGTTTCTGGGTCGTTTTCCCCTTGCGCCGGATACCGGCGGTATCGATGAGGAGATAGCGCTTTTTGTTGCAGCTGAACATGGTATCCACGGAATCCCGCGTGGTACCGGGGGTCGGGTTTGCCACCACGCGCTCGAAGCCGAGGAGGCGGTTCACCAGGGATGACTTCCCCACGTTGGGGCGCCCCACCACCGCAATTTTGGTGATATCCTCGTCATCGGCGCGGTTAGAGATTTTGGGCAGGGCCGCGACCACCTCGTCCATGAGATCGCCCACGCCGCGGTTATGCTCGGCGGAGATGGTGTGGAGCGCATCGACCCCCAAAGTGTAGAAATCGGCCGCTTCGTTCTCCAGCTTTTCTCCGTCCACTTTGTTGACCACGTAGAAAACAGGCTTTTTCACCCGGCGTAGCATCTCCACCACCTCCACGTCGGAAGGGGTGAGACCGGCCCGGCCGTCCATGAGGAAGATTATGACGTCCGCCTCCTCCATGGCGAGCCGGGACTGCTCCCGCATCTGCTGCAGGAGGCGGTCCTCGCTCACCGGCTCGAAGCCGCCGGTATCGATGAGGATGAACGGCGCATCGAAGCGGGTAACGGTTTCGTAATTCCGGTCGCGGGTGACGCCGGGCATATCATCGACTATCGCCTTGCGGCGCCCCACGAGACGGTTGAAAAGGGTCGATTTCCCCACGTTGGGGCGCCCTACTATGGCAACAAGCGGCATCATGTGTATCCGAGCTCCTTCAGCATCCGTTCGTCTTCGCTCCAATCCTTGCGGACCCGGACGAAGAGTTCCAGGAAAACCTTTGTGTTAAGTAATTTTTCGATCTCGACCCGGGACGCCGAACCTATCTTCTTGAGCATTGCGCCCTTTTTCCCGATGACGATCCCCTTCTGGGAATCCCGCTCCACGGTTATGGTGGCGGCAATGGATACGAGCCCCCCGTCCTCCCGCTCCTTGAAGCTGTCCACCTCCACGGCGGTGGCGTAAGGGATCTCGTCGCGGGTGAGACGAAAGACCTTTTCCCGGATAATCTCGGCGGCAATGAACCGCTCCGGCACATCGGTCAGGATGTCGTCGGGGAAGTAGACCGGCCCCTCTGGAAGGGCCTTGCGAACCAGTTCCACAAGATATTCAACCCCATCGCCGGTACCGGCCGAAACCGGCACGATCTCCCGGAACGGGAAGAGGTCTTTGTAGGCGGCGATCCGCTCCAGCACGGCACCCTTTTCCGTCAGGTCCACCTTGTTGATAACGAGGAAAACCGGCGCCGTCGCTCCCGCAAGAACATCGATAATCTCCTGCTCCTGCTCTCCCGGCTTCTGGTTTGCCTCCACGAGGAACAGTATGAGATCCACCTCGCGGATTGCGGAAACAGCCACTTCCACCATGTATTTGTTGAGGCGCGAACGTGCCTGGTGGATTCCCGGCGTGTCGATGAAAACAATCTGGGCATCGGGGACGTTGTGGATCCCCTGGATGCGGTTGCGGGTCGTCTGGGGCTTATCCGAGGTAATTACGATCTTCTCCCCGAGAATCCGGTTCAGAAGGGTCGATTTCCCCACGTTGGGGCGCCCGATAATTGAAACGAATCCTGACCGGAACGGTTTATCTGACAAGTTTCAGCTCCTTTCGAGAAACATGGAGGGTCAGTCCAGTGCGCTGCCGGCAATGATCTTGCCGGAGTAAAAAATTTCCAGATCATAGGGGGGCAGCCGGTTATCCCCGATGATGCGCCTCACCACAATGCCGAACTTCTCCCGGAGCCGGGAAAGATTGCAGCGATGCTGCCCTGCCACGTCGGATATCCTCCGGGGCGAGCAGGCAACCTCAATAGCGGAACCAGAGGGGACATCCATGGCCAGCCGTTCCAGGAGGTCGCGAAAAAGCTCGCTTTCCACCAGCTGCCGGAATGCCGGGTGCCACGGGCCGGCCAGGACCGTTCCCGGCCGCTCCAATTCCTCCGTGGGCTGAAGCCCTATCCGGATCACCGGCACACTGGCTGCGAGACACCGGCGGAGCATGGCCCCGCACAGGGAAACGGCATCGTCAAGGCCAAGGGGAGAGTAGGACCCGGAGCGCCACAGGTCCGCCAGCCGTGTCCCCTCCAGAACAACCGTCGGATAGATGCGAACACATGCCGGACCCAGGGCGAGCACCCGGTCAAGGGATTCCAGGGACGTCCCCGGGGTGTCACCGGGAAGCCCCGGCATGAGCTGGGCACCGACTGCAAGCCCGGCACCGCGAAGTGATGCGAATGCCCGCGCCACATGGGCCGCCCCACAACCCCGGCCGGCAGACTCGAGAACCTCGTCGTCCATGGACTGGACCCCCAGCTCAACGGTGGTCACCCCACGGTCGGCGAGGAAACGGGCCGTTCCGTCGTCAACGGCATCGGGTCTGGTAGAGAGCCGCACACTGGCCACACGTCCTTCGGCAATAAGTGGCTGGAGCGGCGCCAGGAGCCGATCCTGGTCACCCGGGGGAAGACTCGTGAACGTGCCGCCATAAAAAGCCACTTCCAGTGGCCGCCCTCGTCCCGAAGCGGCAAAGCACCCAATCGTTTCAAGAATCTCAGCCGTCGCGGGAAGTCCCGCTCCCTGCCCCGAGATCCTCTCCTGATCGCAAAAGACGCATTTATGAGGGCATCCCTGGTGGGATATGAAAAACGGTACGATGAGAGGCTTCATTTCCCATCAACGGAAGCAAATCGCTCGAGGCATAGTCTGGCAGCCGCCTGCTCCGCCTCCTTCTTGCTCCGACCGCTCCCCTCTCCGACCCTCTCACCACCGGCAAAGGCAGCCACCGTAAAACGCCGGTCATGGGGAGGGCCGTCCGTAGCAATCAGCTCATAGGTTGGGGCCGTACCGAAACGGGTCTGTATCATCTCCTGGAATTCGGTCTTGAAATCACGCCCCGTGGCGCCAGAAGCCGTAGCAGCCAGCAGCGGGCCGAAGTCTTTCTCGACGATAAGTCCGGCGGGGTCAATGCCGCCATCCAGGTACACCGCCGCCAGGAGCGCCTCGTAGGTGTTCGCCAAAAGGGACCGCCGCTCCCGTCCGCCGCTGCGCTCCTCCCCCTTCCCCAGTCGCAGGTGCCGCCCAAGCCCCCTCGCCGAGGCGAGCGCAGCCAGGGTTTCCTCACCCACGAGCGACGCCTTCATCCGGGCCAGAACCCCCTCGCGGCTCAGGGGAAAGCGGGCAAACAGCATTCTCCCGACCAGAAGGCCAAGGACCGCGTCGCCCAGGAATTCCAGCCGCTCGTTGTCCGGTTTACCCTCCCCGCCACGGCGCTCGTTCACCCATGACCGGTGAGTAAGTGCCTCTTCCAGCAACTGCCGATTGGCAAAGCGATGGCCGATTTCTGCCTCCAGCTCTTCCAGCCGTTCCGTCAGCACTTTTTTATTGTCTACGGCCTCTTCTCCCATAAGTGAAATACTATACCCCGAATCCGCCGTATTTATCAATAATTATGCGACTTGCCGAGGATTTTTGCCTTGATTTACAACTGTCACTTCCCTATAATTCAGCTTTTACAAAACGGAAGGGCACCTCAAACCCCATGGGTTTTTTTATCACATTCGAAGGCATCGAAGGATGCGGCAAGTCGACCCAGGTGCGACTGGCCGCCGAGCGGCTCAGCCGGACAGGGCATGAGGTGGTGGTAACCCGTGAACCGGGCGGTTGCCCCATCGCCGACGCCATCAGGGCAATCCTCCTGGACGCCCGGAACAGCGCCATGGTTCCCATGACCGAACTCCTTCTCTATGCCGCTGCCCGGGCCCAGCACATTGCAGAGGTGGTCGAGCCGGCCCTGGCCTCGGGGAAAATCGTCCTCTGCGACCGCTTCACCGACTCCACCCTGACTTACCAGGGTTTCGGCCGCAAGCTGGACCGGGAACTGATCGCCCAACTGAACACCCTCGCCGCAGGAAGCATAAAGCCGGACATGACCCTCCTCTTTGACTGCCCCGTGGAAACGGGACTTGCCCGGGCCATGGCACGGATCAACGCAAACAGTGCGGCTCGCGAAGAGCGGTTCGAGCAGGAATCCCTCCTTTTCCACGAACGGATCCGGGACGGATTCCTCTCCCTTGCTGCTGCTGAACCTTCGCGCTTTGTGGTCCTTGACGGCAGCCGCAGCATCGGGGAAATTGAAACCATGGTGACCGAATCGATCCTGATGCGCCTTCCTGCCGCCACTGGGAGGAGGTAAGCGGTGCCGTTCTCCCGGGTCATCGGACAGGCAACCCCCGTCGACGTTTTGCGGCGCGCGCTCCGTTCCGGCAAAAGTGCCCACGCCTACCTGTTCGAAGGAATCGAGGGGTGCGGCAAGGGGACAACGGCCCTGGCCTTCATTGAGGCAACCTTCTGCGGCCGGGATGACGTATGCGGCGCCTGCCCGTCCTGCCGCAAGATGGGGAAACTCCAGCACCCCGACCTCCACATGGTGGAACCCGACGGGGCGTTCATAAAAATCGACCAGATTCGGGAGCTCCAGCGGGAACTGGTGCTCCGTCCGCTTGAAGCTCCACTCAAGGCATGCATCATAAGGGATGCCGACCGGCTCAACCCGTCAGCCGGCAACGCCCTGCTCAAAACTTTGGAGGAGCCGCCGGGCAACGCCCTGATGATCCTGCTCACCACAAACCTCGACGGCGTCCTCCCCACGGTTCGCTCCCGTTGCCAACTGCTGCGGTTTGCGCCACTGTCCGAAGAGCTCATCGAGGAGCAACTGGTGGCGGCGGGACGCGATCGGGTGGCCGCCCGCCTTGCCGCATCCCTTGCCGGCGGGAGCCTCGGCAAAGCCCTCGGGGACGAAGAAGCGGACACCATCGACCGGGCGGCCCTGCTGAAACGCCTTGGCGCCTTTTCCCTCAGCGACACGGCGCCACTCTTCGCCGCCGCTGAAGAGATGGCCGCCAACCGGGAACAGGCCCTGAAGCAACTGGACGTACTCACATCGCTTCTGCGCGACATCCTCCTTATACAAGGCGGAAGCGAGGACGTGATCAACCGCGACATTTTCCCGCTCCTGGAGAATGAAGCGGCGCGCCTGTCACGGGAAAGAAACATCGAACGGATCACAAACACCATGGAGGCCCGCCAGGCCCTCATGCGCAACGCCAACCCGCGGCTCACCCTTGACGTGCTCCTGATGCGTCTTGCGGAATGAATGCCGTTGTACTTTTTTGGAGGATAGCTTGGTAAAGATTGTGAAAGCCCAGTTTCAAACCGCCGGAAAGCTCTACGACTTCGGAACAGGCGGACTTGACCTCAAACCGGGCGACAGGATTATCGTCGAAACCGAGCGGGGACGGAGCATAGCCACTGTCGTAACCCCGCCGCGAGAGTTCGAGGACTCTCACGTTCCCGAAGGGCTCAAGCACGCCGTGCGGATTGCCGAGCAGTCTGATCTCGCCTCTGCCGCCCGCAATAACGCCCGGGAGCAGGAAGCCCATGCCTTCTGCATCCGCAAAATCAAAGAGCGGGGCATGGAGATGAAACTCGTCAAGGTGGAATATCTTTTTGACGGGAGCAAGGCAATTTTTTACTTCACCGCCGACGGCCGCGTTGATTTCCGTGAACTGGTCAAGGATCTGGCCCACCAGTTCCACACCCGCATCGAGATGCGCCAGATCGGGGTCCGCGACGAATCGAAGATGATCGGCGGCATCGGTATCTGCGGCCGCGAACTCTGCTGCTCGTCATTTCTGCGCGAATTCGAACCCGTATCGGTCAAAATGGCCAAGGAGCAGAATCTTGCCCTGAACCCCACGAAGATTTCCGGGCAATGCGGCCGCCTTCTCTGCTGCCTCGGTTACGAGTATGAAACCTACTGCTCCCTCAAGAGATGTCTTCCCAAATGCGGTAAACTGGTAAAATGCGGCAATGCGGAAGGCGAGGTCGTCAAGCAGAACATCATCAGCGGAACAGTGCTCATAAAGACCGACGATGACCGCCTGGTGGAACTCAAGGGAGACAGCATCAAGCCGGAAGACATCTCGGAACGCCAGAAACCTCCCCGGCGGGAAGGGGTCGGCAAAGAGCAGGAAAAGGAATCACGAAGCTCCGCCGACACCGAGCGAAGGGAAAAACCGCGGGACCGTGACCAGAAGCCGGGAAACGACGGCGAGCAGCGCCGGGAGCGCGATGCCGCAAAAACTCAGAACCAGCAGCGCGGCGAGCGCGGCAGTCGTGATCGCCGCAGCGGCAAAGGCAGGGACAAGGATAAAAAGGAGCCGAAATGAGCCGAACGTTCTATGTCACAACCCCCATCTACTACGTAAACGACGTACCGCACATCGGCCATGCGTACACGACCCTTGCCGCCGATGTCCTCGCCCGCTACAAGCGCCTCAAGGGGTATGAGGTCTTCTTCCTGACCGGCACCGACGAGCACGGACAAAAGGTCGAGAAGGCAGCCAATGCCGCCGGCGAGACTCCGCTGGAGCTTGCCGACCGCGTGGTGAAGCGCTTCCAGGCCCTCTGGGAAAAACTGGATATCAGCTACACAGATTTCATCCGCACCACCCAGGAGCGCCACAAGAAGGGGGTAACCCATCTTTTCCAGGAGGTCATGGCAAAGGGGGACATCTATCTCGGCGAGTACGAAGACTGGTACTGCACCCCTTGCGAGACCTTCTGGACCGAAACCCAGCTCATTGACGGCAAGTGCCCGGACTGCAACCGTCCCGTGGAAAAGCTCAAGGAAGAGTCGTACTTCTTCCGGATGAGCAAGTACCAGGAGCAACTCCTTGCCCATATCGAGGCAAACCCCGATTTCATCCAGCCCAAGAGCAGGCGCAACGAAATCATCTCCTTCGTCAAGGAAGGGCTCCGCGACCTCTCCATATCACGCACATCCTTCAACTGGGGCATACCGGTGCCGGGAAACGAGCGGCACGTGATATACGTCTGGTTCGATGCGCTCACCAACTATATCACCGCTCTGGGCTATCCCGATCAGGGGGGGAATTTCGAGAAATTCTGGCCGGTTGACGCCCATCTCATCGGCAAGGATATTCTCCGCTTCCATTCGGTCTACTGGCCCACCTTCCTCATGGCCGCCGGACTTCCGGTACCCCAAAAGGTCTTTGCCCACGGCTGGTGGACCGTCGAGGGGCAGAAAATGAGCAAGAGCCTCCAGAACGTTGTGGAACCCAACATGCTCGTGGACAAGTACGGCATCGACGCAATCCGCTACTTCCTCCTGCGCGAAGTTCCCTTCGGCCTTGACGGAGACTTCTCCCACACAGCCCTTGTCCATCGGATCAATTCGGACCTGGCCAATGACCTGGGAAACCTTCTCAGCCGCTCCACCGCCATGGTAAACAAGTATTTCAACGGCATTCTCCCGCAACCCGGTCCCATGACTGACATGGACACAGCCTTCCGCACCCGCGCCGAGACGATGGTGACCCAGCTCGACGCCTGCATGGACGAACTGTCTTTCAGCAAGGGGCTTCAGGCTATCTGGGAGGTAATCTCCGCAGGGAACAAGTACATCGACGAAAGCGCCCCGTGGACATTAGCCAAGGACCCGGCCCAGAAGGAACGGCTCGGCACCATCATGTACACCCTCCTGGAAGCCCAGCGGATCGTGCATTTGCTGCTCTCGGCCTTTATGCCGCGCACTGCCGCCAAGGCCCTCGGCTATCTGGGATACACGGCCACTCCCACGGACGATGACCTGGCATGGGGAAGACTGGCTCCCGGCACGCAGATCGCCAAGGCAGAGGCGCTTTTCCCGAGAATTGACGAGAAGAACGAAATATGATCGGTAGGGGCGATCCTTGTGATCGCCCTTTTTTCATGGAACGGGCTAATACAAGATTCGCCCCTACGCCCCTGCGGGAGGTCGCAGTTCCCCGGAAGCAAACAGGAAGAAGAACCTGAAAAGGCAATACTTGTAGAACTCGCTGAAGAGAAGCCTGAAACTCCCCTTATCGCGCCACCACGCCTGTTTGAGATTTATCGAATCGACCGGATGGGGGTAAATGGCAATATCGCGGGGGAGCGTGTTTCTGAAAATGAGGGTCGCCCGCTTCATGTGATAACGGGACGTTATCAGGCGTATGGAGCGGATATCCTTCCGGTCGATGATCTCCCTGCCGTAAAGGGCGTTTTCCAGGGTATTGCGCGAAGCTTTTTCCAGGAATACCCGTTCTGACAGGTCTTCTCCCTGCCGGTCCCGGAAAAGTTCCCGCTTTCGCACCAGAGGATCGACCCCTATAAGAAAAAGATACTTTCCCTGGCGGTCCCGGAATAAACGCACCCCTTCTTCCACCCTACCCCTTCCTCCCGCAAGCACCACGATCGCATCCGTAGCGATGTCGCGCTGCCGGACCGAAAAAGTCTTGTAGGCGAAATCCACAAATAGAACCACCACTACAACGCTGAATATTACAAGAATTGAAAAGAGACCTCGAAAAAAGAGCGCCATTGCACCACCTTATCAAAAACATTTCGCTTGCAAAACCAGCTTCGGCCTGATATAAGAGAGAGCTTCAGAAACCATCGAGAGGGAGTAGCGCCATGTCGAGAAAATGTGAAATCTGCGGCAAAGGTCCCAGTTTCGGTAACAACGTCAGCCACGCCAACAACAAGACCCGCACCACGTGGTATCCGAACCTGCAGAAAGTGAAAGCCGTAAGAAACGGCAGCATCCAGACCATCAAGGTCTGCACCCGCTGCATCCGCTCCGGCCACGTCACCAAGGCCCTTTAAGAACCGGGGGGCAACGCCCCCCTCGGTTATTCCCGCTTCGTAAAACCACTTAGCCGCAGCGCTCCGCGTTCGCGGCTTTTTATCGTCCTCCTGCGGTTCCCGGCAAACCGGCAACGAAACGCGCCTTTCCGCTCCCTCCCCATGCTGAAAACTTGGGGCTCAGCAGACAGCAGTCACCTCAATCTCCACGAGCGCCCCGCGTGGAAGCCCCTTCACCTCCACCGTGGAACGTGCCGGCGGCGCCACCGTAAAACGGCCGCCATACAAATCGTTAACCACACCGAAATTGGCAAGGTCGGTCAGAAATATCGTGGTCTTGACGATGGAGTCAAAACCTGCGCCCGCCTCGGCCAGTACGGCTGCAATATTATCCATGACCCGTTCGGTCTGCTCAATGATCCCACCCTGCACAAGTTCTCCGGTGGCGGGATCGAGGGGAATCTGCCCTGAAAGGAAAAGAAATCCCCCGGCCTTAACCGCCTGGGAATAGGGTCCGATTGCTTTCGGCGCCTTATCGGTTGCAACTATCGCCTTCATGGCTTTCCTCCGTTCCAGATATAATGCTCCAGTTGCCGATGCACTGGCCGCCGTCAGTTCTTCATCCGCTCCACATGGGTGACGCCGTGAATCTTCATGATGTTGTTTATGACGCGGTTGAGGTGTTCAAGGCTCGTCACGTCAACCTCAAAGATATTCACCCCGCGTCTGTCCACAGTACTTTGTATGGAGGCGCTGGAGATGTTCGCCTCACAGTTGGTTATCGCAACGGTGATGTTAGCCAGTATCCCCTTCTGGTCGTGACAGGTGACCTTGATCTTGACGGGGAGGGCCGCTTTGCGTTCCCGGTTCCAATCCACGATAATCCGCCGGTCGGGATCGCTCTCAAGGGCAATGGGACAGTCGGCGGTGTGCACGGTCACGCCACGGCCACGGGTAATAAAACCGACGATATCGTCGCCCGGCACCGGATTGCAGCATTTGCCGAAGCGAACGAGAACGTCATCCACGCCGCCAATCTGGATGGCACTGGTTGACTTGCCCGTAAGCTTGCTGATTGCCTTGCCGATCCGGGATTCTTTCTGCTCCTGGCGTTCAACAAGCTTTTCTTCGGGCAACAACTTCCCGAGCACCTGATGGCAGGAGAGCTTCCCATAGCCGACGGAAGCCATCAGATCATCATCACTGAGATAACCGAAGTCTATGGCCACCTGCTTCAGTTCTCCCGACTTCTGTAACTTTGAAAGATTCAGGGAGAAGCGCCTGAACTCCTTCTCAAGTATCTCCTTGCCGAGAGAAATGCTCCTGACCCGCTCCTCCGTCTTGATCCAGGCCCGGATCTTGTTACGCGCCCGGGAACTCCTGACGATTTTGAGCCAATCCTTGCTGGGGGTATGGTGGGGAGAGGTGATAACCTCGATGATATCGCCGTTTTTCAGCTCGTACTTAAGGGGGACCAGCTTGCCGTTCACCTTTGCGCCAACGCAGCGGTGGCCAATATCAGTGTGAATCGTATAGGCAAAGTCGATGGGAGTGGATCCCTTGGGAAAACTCTTCACATCGCCCCGGGGGGTGAACACATAGACCTCTTCGGGGAAAAGCTCCACCTTTACCGTGTTCATGAACTCATGGGAATCCTGGAGTTCCTGCTGCCATTCAAGGAGTTGACGCAGCCATGCGAAGCGTTTTACTTCCTTCTCGTCGTACCCCTTGCCTTCCTTGTACTTCCAGTGGGCGGCAATCCCCGCCTCGGCGACCCGGTGCATCTCGGAAGTGCGGATCTGCACCTCCATCCGCTCGCCGGCGGGGCCGATCACCGTCGTGTGCAGCGACTGGTACATATTCCCCTTGGGCATGGCGATATAGTCTTTGAACCTGCCGGGAATAGGCTTCCAGGTAGAATGAACAAGGCCAAGCACCTCGTAGCATTCGCGGATATCATTAACCATAACGCGTATGGCAATCAGGTCGTAGATTTGATCGATATCGACGCTTCTGTTCTGCATCTTGCGCCAGATGGAGTAGAGATGTTTGCTGCGGCCGTATACATCGCCCTTGATGTCATGCTCGACAAGCTTGTCGGCGATGATCTTCCGAACCTCCTCGACGTAGCTCTCCCGCTCCTTTTTCTTCTTGGTTACCTTGGACGCCAGATCGTAATAGATCTGGGGCTCCAGGTAGCGGAAGGAAAGATCTTCCAGCTCGCTTTTTATCCAGGAAATACCAAGGCGGTTGGCAATGGGGGCGTAGATATCGAGGGTTTCGCGGGCTATGGAGCGCTGTTTCGGCTCCGGCTGGTACTGAAGGGTCCGCATATTGTGCAGGCGGTCGGCCAGTTTCACGAGAATGACACGGATGTCATTGGCCATGGCAAGGAGCATTTTGCGGAAGTTCTCCGCCTGGCTCTCTTCCTTGGTCTTGAAATAAATCTTGCTGATCTTTGTTACGCCCTCGACGAGGTTGGCCACCTCTTCGCCGAACACCCCCGCCAATTCATCGCGGGTAGTAAGGGTATCTTCAATGGTATCATGAAGGAGCCCCGTCACTACGGTGGGAACATCGAGCCTTAGGTCCGCCAGCAGCCCCGCCACTTCCATGGGATGCACCAGATACGGCTCACCGGAGAGGCGGGTTTGCCCCTGATGCACCTTGGCGCAATAAACATAGGCCTTGCGAACCAGGTCCAGATCCGGAGCCGGGTTGTAAGAAACTACCTTATCGAGGATGTCGTTGAGTCTTATCATGGGAAAAAGGACAAAAAAAGGGCGGAAGCTTCACGCTTCTGCCCCTTTAAACAGCCTAATTACTTGGCCTTGCGCGATGTAAGCTCGTAGCCGACCTTACCCACGGCGATCTCGCGAAGCGATACCACCACGTTTTTATTGGCGGCCTTATTGTCAATAAGTGGAGCAGCCCCCTTATAGAGCTGCTTGACGCGCTTGGACGCCAGCATGACGAGAAGGAAACGGTTATCGACCTTTTCCAGACAATCTTCTACGGTAACCCGTGCCATTGTACTACTCCTTTCAAAACCCGCCATTTCAGGCCGGTAACTGGTAACCCGTTCAAACAGGCAAAAAAACATGTATCAGCAGATATCGAACAGTTCCGTGACAGCCTCTAGTACGCGGGAGGTTCTGCAGCGCTCCGCAATCATGACCGACTTGAGTTCCTCGACCGCCCGGCTGAACTGATCGTTGACGATTATGTAATCGTACCAGCGGGATTCGCGGATCTCTCCGGCAGCAGCGTTAATGCGCCGGCTGATGACGTCGTCGCTGTCGGAGGACCGGCCGTTCAGGCGCCGGCGAAGTTCCTCGTAACTGGGGGGAAGTATGAAGATATAGACGCCGCCGTCATAACGCTTCTTCAGCTGGCGAGCACCCTGGATATCAATATCCAGAATCAGGTCAATTCCGGCGGCACGACACTCTTCAAGAGTACGAATGGAGGTCCCGTAACAGTTGCCATGAACTTCTGCCCATTCGGCAAACTCATCATCCATAACCATGCGGCGGAACTCATCCTGGGAGATAAAATAATAATCTTTCCCATGAACTTCGCCAAGCCGCGGCTGTCGCGTCGTATAGCTGACAGAATGCCGGAGGTGCGGAAAGATGTCAATTATTTCCTTGCAGAGCGTGGTTTTCCCCGCCCCGGAAGGTGCCGATATAATATAGAGGACTCCTTCGCGTTTCATGATAATTCCCGGTCCCTATTCTATGTTCTGTACCTGCTCGCGGATCTTCTCCAACTCCGCCTTCAATTCCACCACGATGGCGGCCATGGAAGCGTCGTTGGCCTTGGAGCCGATGGTATTAACCTCACGGTTCAGTTCCTGCATGAGAAAATCCAGCTTGCGACCCACGGGCTCCGCAAGGGCGATGGTATCGTCGAACTGAACAAGGTGACTCCGGAAGCGTACCAACTCCTCGGTAACGTCGCAACGATCGGCCAGAAGTGCCACCTCTTGGGCAAGCCGCGCTTCATCAAGCGCCGTATCGGCCAGAAGCTGGGCAAGCCGTTCACGAAGCTTCTGGGCATACTCCGCCACCACAACAGGTGCCCGTTCGGCTACCCGACCGATGAGCGTTGCGAGGGTCTGGCGACGGGCCGCAAGGTCAACATGGAGCGCCTCGCCTTCACGAACCCTCATTACCTCCATAGCTTCCACAGCCCCGCGGACCGCCTGAAGAAGCTCGCCGCGGAGGATATCCTCGTCCCCGCCCTCCTCGCGGGCGGCAAGTACGTCCCGTTGCGACAGGATGAGGGGCAGGGTCACGGGGTCATAAATCCCGAGCTCCGTACGCAAATGGTCGAATGCTTCCCGGTAGGCTCGGGCCAAAGGAACATTCACCATGGGTTGATGCTGACCGGCCGCACCTTCTTCGCGCAGGACAAACACCTCGATTTTACCACGCTTCAGACGATCACCGACCACCTTGCGCACGTCGTTCTCAAAGGCAAGGAACGAGCGGGGCATTTTTACGAATACCTCTCCGTAGCGATGGTTAACCGATCGTATCTCCACGGTGGTACGACCTGATTCCGTTTCGACCACGGCCTTGCCGTAGCCGGTCATACTCTTGATCATGTGATTACCCTTTATTTATCTTACTTTCCCACCGCCAAGCATCGGCGACGATGGTCTTGAGATCGTCATGGCGCGGAGTCCATCCCAGAAGCGATCCGGCCCGGTCCGCCTTTGCCACCAGCATTGCCGGGTCGCCGGGTCGCCGGGGAGCTTCCTCGGCCGGGAAATCGACACCAGAAACCTGGCGCACCATCCGGATAACTTCCCGGACGCTGGCCCCTTTGCCGTAGCCCACATTGATGCGCGTCGACTCCCCTCCCCGCTCCAGATAGGCAAGGGCCGCCAGGTGGGCCGAGGCCAGATCCTCGACGTGGATATAATCGCGGATGCCGGTGCCGTCAGGGGTGGCGTAGTCGGTGCCGAAAATGGATACCTTGTCCCTCATCCC
This sequence comes from uncultured Geobacter sp., assembly GCA_964490805.1. Classification (GTDB taxonomy): domain Bacteria; phylum Desulfobacterota; class Desulfuromonadia; order Geobacterales; family Geobacteraceae; genus Geobacter. The sequence goes on along the minus strand of CAZBEB010000004.1, from coordinate 133,378 downwards.
CAATGCGGCCTGGCAGGAGACCTTGATGAGATGGGTCGCCTCCGGTGTCCGCTGACCCATGCGTGCCTGGGGATCCGCCCCCGCCACGTTGAAGTAGCGCAGGGCCACGGAGCGCATGCCGTGGGCGGCGCAAATATCGCGGAGCATCCATTCGCTCATGAGCTTGGATGTGCCGTAGGGGTTGATGGGAACCGTCGGGCTCTCCTCCGCAGCTATGCCGCTTTCGGGCATACCGTACACGGCGGCGGTGCTGGAGAATATGAACCGCTCCACCCCATGCTTCACGCAGGCGGTGAGAAGATTCAGGGTATTGCGGGTGTTGTTGCTGTAGTACTTGATGGGATCGCTGACGGACTCTGGTGCAACGATGGATGCGGCGAAGTGGAGAACCGTCTTGAAGACGTACTCTTCAAAAAGCCCGTCAAGTCGGGCGGAATCGGCCAGTTCTCCTACCACGAGCCGCTCTCCGTGGACAAGGGCGTCGGCAGAGCCCGTGGAGAGGTTGTCGTAGACCACCACGGTGTAACCGGCCTCCGAAAGCTGCCGAACCACATGGCTGCCGATATACCCTGCACCGCCGGTAACAAGAACCGCCATATTCCTCTCCTCTGAAAAGATATCCCTATCCTTCTTTCACCCGGTACACGCCATGATGGGCCTCGGTGTCACCCCTATGGGACAAGAGATCGGCAGTAAGGGCGTCAACCTTGGCATTCACGGTATTGATAAGAAACGAATTATGCTCGATCTCACGGCGGAGTTCATCGCGAGTATCGCGAATCTCCTTGCGAAGCATTTCATGCCCCTCCAGAACGAGATCGAACTTCCCTTTAATATCCTCCAACAGGATCTCCAGATGATCTTTCCGCATTCCAAGCTCCTTTCGGTACCACTCATCAGACCCCATAATAGTTGCGGTACCACTCAACGAAACGCCTGACACCCTCCCCGATGGGAGTAGCCGGCTTGAAGCCGACATCCTTCATCAAATCGTCCACGTCGGCATAGGTGGCCGGCACGTCCCCCGCCTGAAGGGGGAGGAAGTTCTTTTCAGCCGTCTTCCCTATGCACTTCTCGATGGTCTCAATGAAGGTCAGGAGTTCCACGGGGCTGTTGTTGCCGATATTGTAGATCCGGTAGGGGGCGTAACTGGTGCCGGGGTCTGGACGGTCGCCGCTCCAGGAATGATTGGGTTCCGGAGTCCGGTCCATGACCCTCATCACCCCTTCTACGATGTCATCGATGAAGGTGAAGTCCCGCTGCATCTTGCCGTGGTTGTAGACGTCGATGGGGCGCCCTTCGAGGATCGCCTTGGTGAAGAGGAAAAGTGCCATGTCGGGGCGGCCCCACGGACCGTAGACCGTAAAGAAGCGCAAGCCGGTGGTGGGGAGGCCGTAGAGGCTCGAATAGGTGTGAGCCATAAGCTCGTTGGCTTTTTTGGTGGCGGCATACAGTGAGACAGGGTGATCAACGTTGTGGTGGACCGAGAAGGGCATTGCCGTATTGGCCCCGTAAACGGAACTGGATGATGCGTAGACCAGATGTTTCACGCCGTGATGACGGCATCCCTCCAGGATATTCATGAAGCCGACCAAATTGCTGTCAACATAAGCATGGGGATTCTGGAGCGAATAGCGAACCCCGGCCTGGGCAGCCAGGTTCACCACCACATCGAACCGCTCGCCGGCAAAAAGCGCTTCGAGCGCGGGGCGATCGGCAAGGCTCGCCCTAACGAAGCGGAACCCTTCGCGCCCCTCCAGTTGACGGAGGCGGTCCAGCTTAAGGTTTACGTCGTAGTAGTCGTTGAGATTATCAAGACCGACCACTTTGTCGCCCCGGTCAAGGAGGCGTTGAGTGAGGTGAAATCCGATAAAGCCGGCAGCGCCGGTGACGAGAACCGTGGACATTGGTGGCTATCCTTGTGATTTATCTGAATATTGAAGAAGTTGTGCAGTTTATCACATCACTCTTCCGATTGAAAGGGGAGAGCCAGGAGCTTCTCAATGCCGTCCATAAGGCGATCGGCCGTGATGCTTGCGCGGCAGGAAGCATCCTTGTCGCATGTCTTGCGAAGGCAGGCGGTGCAGTCGAGGGGCGACTGCAATACCACATGGTAATTGCCACGCGGGCCGTTGCGCATGCCATCGGTGGCCCGGTAGAAGGAAACGGTAGGAGTTCCCACCGCCGCGGCCATATGAATCGGACCGGTGTCTCCCCCCACAACAAGATCGGCCTTTTTCAACAGCGCGCAGAACCCCTTGAGAGTCAATTTAGGCAACACCCGCACGCCATGGCCGATTGCAGCGGCAATATTTTCCGCAACCTCTTTCTCTTGCTCATTCCCCCACGACAGGAGAATGGAAGAATCCGGAAACCTTTCGAGCACCCGTCTCCCCAAATCGATCCATCCCCCTTCGTGCCAGAGTTTGGTGGTCCAGGTGGTACCGTTGTGGAAGAGAAAAACGAGCCCGTCATCAAGGGTCGCCAGAAGAGCCTCAGCAACGGCATCGTCATCGGGAGAGGTGAATATGTCGGATCCGATGGTCATCCCAGTGTAGTCACGTCCAAAAGGGACGCTGACCACCCGGAGTGAGCGATGCGAAATATGATGGTCCTGGCGTCTAAGGGGTACCTGGTTGGTGGTGAAAAACAGATTGGGTGTTTCCCGCACCCCGTCGCGATCGAAACCATAGCGGCGTCTTGCGCCCGAAAGCCAGGTTATGATGCCGCTCTTGATATTCCCCTGGAGATCGAAGGCAATATCATAGGCCGCCTCACGCATGTCCCGGCGGACAGCGGCTATTTCCCGACGGGTAGTGTCTGACAGGGGATCGCGGCGCCATGCCTTCGTCCGGATTACATGGAGCCGGTTGAGCAGCGGGTGCCCTTCCAGAATCTCCCGGTTCCCCTCCTCCACGACCCAGCCGATTTCGATGCCGGGCGCTGCCTGGTGGAGATAGTCGAGCACCGGCAAGGCGTGGATGACATCGCCCAGAGCACTAACTTTTACCACTAGAACCTTCATGGGACGTCTTTCCTGAGCAGTATAAATCCGAGCCGCATTGTGCGGTCCGTAGAATATTTACTGGTTGCTTCAATTATGTGCGGCTTTACCGCATTAAAGTCGACGGGAACAAAATCTGCTGCAAATTTCCGCAATTTGTCCGGCATCTCTGCATTCTTGGTCGCGTCCCACACAATAAGCCAGTCAGAGCCGGTCCGGTAATCGTACCGGGGAACCTCCGGAGCAAGCACAACACTGTCAGGGAATGCCATCCTCAGGTTGCCACCCGTCAGCCTGTTCTGTGAAACAATTACGCCCTGCCTGAACCCGGCCTCGCGTAATTGGGCTGAAAAGGCAGAATAGGGAGCATTCAGACGGTTGTATGTGCCGAACCGGGAAGCAAATATGGTATGTCCAGGCATCAGCAGGAGCACAAGTACCGCTACAAGCAGACAAAAGCGTAAGTATCCGCGGGCATTGGCCAACCTCGTCCAGGAAAGGGTAGCCAGGTACACGGGGGTGGCAAACAGCAGCGGCTGCATCCATCGGTCCTTGAATACCGTCACCTTGAATAACAGTATCATCAGGAGGCAGAGAAACAACCCCGCAAGGAGCATCCTCTTCACCAACAGGGCATAATCCCCCTCATCGCCTGCGGCGGGAATATCTCTTCCCTTTCGGTAGAAGAACAGCGCATACACCGGTAGCAGCATTCCAAGAAATGCGGCCACCGCCTTTGCCAACTTCTGCAGCCCCATTGAATAAGACTGGATAAGGCCGATGGGGCGTGCCATCTGGAATTTGTCCGCCTGGGAAAGCGTAGCCTTAACATTGGTTGTTGCCCAGTAGAGATGGGGCGCAGTGACCAGAAGAAGGCACACAACAGTGATGAGAATTTTACGGTCACATAATCGAGGCCGTAAGTTTCGCACTGAGACTGCAGAGATCAGAAGCGCAACGAGGAAAACCCCGAAATTGTACTTTGAGATAATTCCCGCCCCGGCGCAGAGTCCGAACAAGACGTAGTACCTGAGCCGTCCCGTCTTAAAAAGTCGTACGGCAACAAACAACGTGCATGCAGCGAAGGTAGTTCCCAGTACCGAGTGGGTGAGATCGCGCTGCGATTCCCAGAAAAACTGGGGAATCATCAACAGCGATACCATTGCAATTACCGCGCGGTTGTCATCATTGGTAATTTCCTTTGCACTGGAGAACACAAAGAAATAGGTCAGAAAAAGGAGGATGTTCTTGACCGCTGCCAGGGCAAAGACGCTGGTCCCGAAAATGGAAAAAAAACCGGCCTGCAGCCAGGTATACAAGGGCGGCTGCGAACCGTAGCCAAGGCGGAGTTCCTGCGTAAGCAGAAGCTGTTCAGCCTCATCCAGTTCCAGACTGTCTGAAACAAAATATCGAAACAGCAGATGCAGAACGAAATAACCGGCAAGGAGCAAGAACACATGCCGAGGGTTGACACTTCCCGGCTTCAAGTCAATCGTTGATTCCAAAACTTTACCTTCCCTGCGCTTTTCACATTAAGGCCATACACGAGCTAATCAATCTGCGGAATGATCCGCATATGCTTTCAATCTCTTTCTTTCACGAAGTATAAAATAAAGATTGCGCAGATAGATGAACAGGCCCGAAGCCTGCCCGACAATAAATACCGGGTCACGACGATGAATCGAATAGGCAAGCAGTGTAAGCCCTCCTAGCACACTGAAGTACCAGAAGGCTTCAGGCACCACGCTGCGACGCATACGCTCGCTTTGCAGCCATTGCACAACAAAGCGCATGGTGAAAAGAGCCTGCCCCAAAAAACCAACTGCAAGCCACATCCTGCTGGATTCCATAACTATCTTATTCCTCGATTATTTCAGGTATTCTGGAACGCCGCTGCAGCCAGGCGACTCCAATGATGTCAACAATGCCGACCCATAGACGATTGAACAAGCCATATTTGGAAGTCCCGCGGGTTCGCTCCCGGTGATTCACCTCTACGGAAACCACGGCGCCTCCATTCCTCATGAACAGCGCCGGCAGAAAGCGATGCATGTGATCGAAATACGGCAGCGACAGGAAGACCTCCCGCGAGAATACTTTGAGACCGCAACCGGTATCGGGGGTATCGTCTTTCAACATCGCGCGTCGGACACCGTTGGCAACCCGCGAAGAAATCCGCCGCAACCAGGTATCCCGGCGCGTACGGCGATACCCGCAGACACAAACAAGGGATTTTGCTCCGGAATCCTTGCAAGCTTTCACCTTCTCAAACATCCTGGGGATGTCCGCCGGGTCATTCTGCCCATCTCCGTCAAGGGTCGCAATCCAGTTACCGCGAGCATGCCTGGCTCCTGTCAGCACGGCGGTGCTCTGGCCGCAACTGTTTTTATGGCGAATCACCCTGAGCCGTGGAAATGATCCGGCGACTTCGTGCAGACGCATCAAGGTGCCATCGGTACTGCCATCATCCACATACACTATCTCATAGTCCATCCCATGCAGTGCCTTGCGAATTTCGTCAATGAGCGGGACAATGTTCTCTTCTTCGTTTTTTACCGGTACGACTACTGATAAATCCATAACATTTCCTTAAGCGCCTTTTTTCAGCCGGCATCCCCCGTGGCAGTCCAATGCAAACCCAAATACAAGCCCACCGGTTACCGGCTGAGATGGAACCGGCTCATCCCTTCCATAACGGTTTTGGAGAGCTCGACATCCATTCTTTCGCCAGGGAGCTCATTATAGCTGCAATCGACAATATCCGTCGTCCCCTTGTTTTCGACTATGCATATCCTTTTCCGGTCAATCAGTGCAAAAGCATCCCAGGTACTGACATGCACAAAGGGGCGATGCCGGCTGTCCGTCAGATATGTTCCATTGCTGTAGCGGGATGGGTCAGTACTGCAACCGAACAAATCCCTCATCAGGGTCGGAGCCACATCAAGGCTTGTGGCCAGGTGGCTGAAATGGCGGGAGCTTTGCCCAGGATAGCGGATAACAAAGGGGGTGCGTGTCTGATACTGTGAAAAATTGCCGTTATGTCCCCAGTAACCTAGTTTCAGGTCATTGAACTCCTCACCATGGTCACCGGTTATCACAACAATGGTGTTCTCAAGTTCACCCTTGCTTCTCAGAGCAGCCAGAACCTCTCCGACATTACTGTCAACAAACGCCAGAGAGTTCTTGTACGAGTTTATGTATGGCTTCGGATCCTTATTTTTATCAAGGGTCAGGTAGTTGACCTGATCAATGTACGGTTTATGGAGCGCAAACGAATCCGGGAACTGCTTCGAGTGGGTAGCATCGTAGAAAAGGAAGCCGAAATAGGGATTCTTCCGGCTGCGCTCTCCAAGGAATTGCACCATTTTACGGGTAATCTGCTGATCACGATCAATTCCCCGCTTCCCCTCCTGACGAATCTGCACCTTATCCATTACATCGACAAATACCGTACGATGGAACTCCGGATTTGACAGGGGAGCACTGGCAAAAATTCCCATCTCGTATCCGCGTTTTTTTAGCTCGGAGATCAGCAGCGGGCCACGCTGCTCTGCCAGGAAAGCATGCCAGTATGTACCATAAATACCGTAAAACATGGAAAAAATACCAAAGCGCGTACAATTGCTGGCGCTGTAGTAGTGATCGAAGATCCAGCTTTCGGAAGCCAACTTCCAGATGTTCGGCGTTGTGTCCGGTCCGAGCATGTCGTAGCGCCAACTGTCAATAACGATCATCAACAGGTTATATGGCCGGGCAGGCGCGGAAAATTTCAGCGTTTCGAGGGGATAGACAAGCCCGCTCCCCTCTTCCACCTGAAGTTGGGCAACCCTTTTCGCGGGGATAACTCCGAAACTCCTCATCAGGCGCTTCATGGTGACGGGCTTGTATCCAGGCAGCATACGAACGGTCCGTGTAACCGGCACATGCTGGACAAAATCCGCCCAGGCATGCATTAAATGCGATCCGGCGACGAGCACGAGCACCAGGAGCAATATTGGCACCCCGAACCGGAGACGGTCGAGTTTGCGCCAGAGGAAACGTGCTAAGAACAGTTCCACGCAAACGATTGCAACCGCCAGGGCAAAGAAGGTTGCCCATGTCACCCACGTCAGCGACAAAACCTCGCCGGCAACACCACTGGTGACCAGATTCCACACCATCCCGTTGAGGTGGAAGCGATAAAGGGAATAAACTCCGCCATCTATCAGGAGGAAGAGCAGCAGCGCAATCCCCGAAAGTATGGCCAGTGCTGTCACAACCCTTCGATTGGGCCAGAGCAAGCCAATAATCAACAGCAGCGGAAACGCAAGAAAAGACAGGGTAATGAAATGGGACGGGAATGCGGCAAAAAGAAAAATCCTTGCCATCAGGTCCGTCGGGAGCTTTGCCGCATTGAGGTACAGGCAGCCCACTCCCATGGCCATAACCCCGTTCAAGATCATGAACCAGAACAACCACTGTACTGTTCTCTTTCTGTCGTTCGTACTATGCACCTGCTTATGTACTCCGTTCTTTGGATCTGAAAGTTGCGGTATTTTTCAACCTGAAATCTTTAAAGAGCCATTCATTTCCAGGGACCCATGGGGCCGGGAAAACACGCTAAATATTCAAACGAGCTTTTCTGCCTGCTTCAGGCAATCCACGACATAAGAGGCATCCTGGAGACTAACATGGGGGCCAATCGGTATGCTGAACACCTTGATAAAAAAATGAAATTCTTTTCTAACACCGTTGGTAAAGAGAAATGAGCAGCACGGCCAAATTTTAGCCTCGACTTCCTAAATCAGAGAAGCGTCTAGAGCAATATGCCAGCTATCGACAAAAAGCTTATGAAGCTCGTCTCCGGAAGGTTCGAGACGATCCAGGTCTCGGAGAAAATGCTTGATATCCCGCTCAGCCTTTTCCAGCATAATCCGAGTAAAAACCCTCGTACAATCCAGATCCACCAAAGAGAAAGCATATTCGCTGTCATTTTGACGCATCAGGATGTTATCCCAGTTGGTATCGCCATGGATGCAGCCGGATCGATGGAGTCGGCCAAACAGAGCAGCCGCCCGCTCAACCAAATCGCGCTTGCATTCCGGTGTCAGTTGCTCCCAAAAAGTGGTGAGGCGCTCCGTTCCTTCGAGGTACTCCATAAGAACATAGGAACGCCCCAGCAGGCGATATGATCTTTCTTCCATACAGAGCAGCGGTTCGGCAACTCTGACACCCCTTACCAAAAAGTTCCAAGCCGCCAGCCAGGTGCGTAGGGCTCGGGAACGCCTTATCACGTGCCGCAAGCTGTAGGCCCACCCCCGTCGGTTGTAACGCTTCAGCACATAATTAGTGCCGTCAATCTCGACCTTGGCAAGACGGCAGCTGTTACCGCGTCCCGGAAGCACTTCTCCACTGTCAAGAATACGATCGGGATCGGGCAAGAGAGCGTTCACAAGCCGATCGGCAACTGCGGTTCTTTGGCGAAACACTCGGAAGCGCTTCAATCGCTCAACAACATATTGGTCATTGCTGCTCAGACATTTTGCTGCAGCTTTATTCCAATGATAAATATCAGCATTGCTTATGCACATTTCCTGTTAACCTTAGAGCGTCAGGCAGCCCCCAAAAGACTCCTGGAAATTGAATTCTGTCCGTATTTTCCCATATCACGCAAAGGCTATTGATTGTCCTATCATTTAATTCATCAGCCATCAGCACACAGGTAACCTTTCACCCCTTCAGGTAGCTACGCAAGTACTTGGAGACAAAAGACCACTGCCATACTACGCCCGGCGAAACCCTTGCAGCCTGGTGAAAACGGTCGCGCGCCGCAGCATACTCTCCAGCCAGATAGAGTGAGCGAAAAAGGGACAGGCACTGCCGAGCATACACTTCATCGCGAAGTTCCATGAAATCCGGCGGAATAACCTCAGGATCGAACAGAATGTCCACCACCTGGGTGCCGGTTTTCATGATCAGGGAGATATTGTTGCGCAGACTGTCGTCATGCTTGAAAATATCTAAAACCGGATCTGGAAACGAGCCGCACGGATAACATGCCAAGATTTGTGCAAACACCGAAATATCCTCACTATTGCGAAGGTGCTCGGGGTAGCGGATCTTAGAAAAAACATCACGGGCCATAATCGTGGCGCCGTTGGAAATGCCGAATTCCTTGCGGACATAGCCGAGAAAATTCTTCAACCGATCATTCCCGATGACTTTAGCTGGATGAACTTTGATACGGCCGTCTGGGTGAATCGAGCGATGGCCGGCAATGACCATGCCGCACTGGCCGTTGCTGGAAAGAAAATGACGGAACATCTTCAGAGCGTCAGGAAGTAGACGATCATCCGCGTCGAGGAATAGAAGATATTCACCACGCCCTTCTGACACACCACGATTACGGGCAGCAGCTGCACCTTGATTGTGTTGTCGTATCGTCCGGAAGCGCTGTGGAAAGCGCTCCACAAGCTTTGCCACGACTGCCGGGGTATCGTCCGTGGACCCGTCGTCAATCACGATCACTTCATAATCGTCGCCTTCCTGCAAGAGCGCCGACTCCACGGCCCTCGCCAGTACGTGGCCGTAATTGTAGGCGGGAATGACAATGGAGAAAAGAATCGTGTCAGTTTTCATAACGAACTCGTTACAGAGCGGGTAGTGATATCTTGGGAGAACGGCCGAAATCCCGTTGGTAAAGCCTGACGGCACGATGGGTAACACGCTTCCAGAACGATCTCTCCTGAACGAGTATCTGGCGAAGGGGCCTGGTGCGATAGCATTTCATAAACCGGTAATAGTCCCTCAGGGTCAAGCCGACATCCATGCTGGAAAAAAACAGTCCGGCCAGGTCCTTCACGACCCACCGGCTCGGCGTATGCCGCCGCAGCTGAACACGGTGCAGGTCGATAACATGGAGACTCGGCCTTTCGCATCCACGTGCAGTATCAAGCCATGAACGGTCAAGGAGAAAATGACAGAGGTAAAAATCACGGTGATTGACGCCGTTATTGTGTAAAGCTCTGGCGATTGCGGCAACCTCGTATAGCAGTGCCCGCTTGACAGAGGGCCTTGGCGGCTGCACCGGCCAGTCCCGACAAAGATCTTCCAAACTGATGGTATCGATAAGCTCATCGGTAATGACGAAGGATTCCTGACGGGCCGGATTCCACCCCCGTCGTCCGTAGGCGGCTAGGGCCATGGTTCCGACCCCCAACTCCTCGAAACGTCGAATGGCTTTCCATTCATTGTCTGCCCCGAGAACCGGCAGTCGTAAATGGATCAGATTCTTGAATATCTCTTTCCAGCCAACCCCGAAATGGATTTTGGCGAAATAGCTTTTTTCTCCCGAAAAAAACCTGAGCGTACGCCGCCCGGCCAACTCCCGGAACACCTCGCCTTCAAGGACCAGGATTCTCTCAAATGCGTCAGCACCTGGAAAACGATTCTTTAAGTCATCACGAAGCCAGATCATCGCTGTCTCCGAAGGGCAACCGATTCGATGATGTCAGCGGCCCTTTCCGGTAGGCTGAAGAGATCGGCTCTTGATGCAAAATCAAGAGCATTGCGCCGCCATGTTTCAAGTTCTGAGGACATCAGCATCTGCGCAACCAACCCGTTGAATTGAAACTGATCGAAAGGCTCCGGGGCCAAAAGGCCGGCATTACTCTCGGCAACATAGTGGGCATACCCGCAATTTGCCGTTGCCAAGACCGGCAGCCCGGCAGCTATAGCTTCGACTATGGCCGTTCCGGTGTTTTCGTAGTAGGAAGGCTGTAGCAACAAATCGGCACCGAACAGAAAACCGGGGACGTCATCACGGCCACCGAACAGCTTCAGATGATCTTCAACTCCGAGCTTTCGAGCAAGACGCCGGAAAGGAGCGGTATCCCCCTGTCCCACCACCAAAAGGAAAGCGTTGGTGCGGATATGCTCTGGAAGGGCAGCCAGAGCCCGAATGGATCGATCCAACCCCTTGGTCTTGAACCCGGAACCAATCATCAACAAGAGGTGAGCGGAATCGGGGAAATCGAATTCCCGGCGAAAAATGCTCCGCGCCTCGTAAAGATTGTCCTGGGCCACCCGATCCCGGCAAATCCCAGGTGGGAGGGAATGAAAACGATTCTCGGCAGTGCCGTAATAACTGATGAAGTTGGGTTTTTCAACGTCGGAGATAAGGAGGATCTCTGTCGTGGAGTCCGGGCCGAAAACCGCCTTTTCGAGAGCAGCATAGATCCTGTACCGATTGCCCAAGCGATAGAGGAACCCGTGCTTGTGACGAACCTTGGCGGCAAAACAAGGGTCGGCGGCAAAATAGAGATCCAGGCCGGGCATTTTGTTAAAGCCGATCACGGCATCGTAGGCAGCACCGTCAAGACGTTCTCCCAAAACCTTGCTGAAGGCCAGGCTACGGCCATGGTTGGACAATGAACGCACCGGGAGTAGATACACATTTATCCCCGTCGGCACCTCTCCTTCCCACCGTGTGGTGAACACGTCGATACTGTGACCGCGATGCAGGCACGACTCGGTAATCCGGAGTAAATCTCGCTGCAATCCGCCGTACGGAAAGTATTTGAAAAGGCAGAAAGCCAGCTTCATTTTTTTGTTCGCCCCGTGTGCCTCTGTTTCCAATCCATGAACGCTTCTGTATAGACCTGTTCGTAGTCACGAATCATCCGTTCAGCGGAAAAATCATTGAGCGCACGACGACGAGCCTTCGTTCCGAGCTCTCGTAACTCTTCAGCAGGCCGTTGAGCCATCCGGACCATGGCCTCAGCCAAACCTTCAGGACTGTGGGGATCCACAAGAAGAGCGAAATCACCATCACCAACGACCTCGGGAATCCCCCCGACGTCAGAGGCGACAACCGGCAAACCTGAGGCCATAGCCTCAAGGAGAGCCAACGGTAGACCTTCTCTCAGCGAGGGAAGGATGAACACGTCAAATGATTTCAATATATCGGGAATATCCCGCCTGAACCCGAGAAAGTGAACGTGACCGTCAATATTCAGTTTCTCTGCCAATGTAACGAGGTTTTCTTTCAGCTCCCCGTCGCCCGCTATTATCAAGACGCTGCTTGGAATGAACTGAAGCACCTTCTGAAATGCATGAAGCAAGGTTTCATGATTTTTAACAGGAGAAAGACGGCCGGCCGTGCCAAACCAGAACTCCTCTGTGCAATCGGGAAGAATCCTGGGCTTAACTTCATTCTGGGGAGCAGCGGCAAGAAACTTGTCATACACAAGCCCGTTCTGGACCGTTACGACCTTGTCCCGCGAAAGTCGCCAATTAGAATTGATAATATCTCTAGAAATTGCATTAGATATGCCGATTATTCTAAAAGTCTTCTTATATAACAACCAGTTTAGAAGTTTACGTCGAAGGGTTCCGGAAAAACCCAAACCATGTAAAGTCGATACTGTCGAAGGTCGATCGACAGCCAATAAGGCAGCAAGAACACCGACAGGGGTTGACCGGTGCTGCTGGCAATTGACCACATGGATGTCTTCTCGCTCCATGAGACACTTCAGATGTCTGAGCAAGGTCACGTTATAAAAACGTAGCGTACTCGGCTTGAATCCCAGATAAATGGTTTTGATGCCAAGGGCATTAAGTCCATTCTTTCCGTCGTCGCTCCCGCTAAGATAGCAGACTATCGTACGGAATCTCTCCCGATCCAGATTTACCTGTTGGTTCAGCAACGGGTAATCACCGCGATACTTATGGATAATGTGGAGTATGTTAATCATTGACGCAAATCCTGTACTCAAAGAATTCAATGATAGGTTAATCACTGCAACGCAGTTTCGAAGCTAAAACGAAAGTCAAAATAAAAGATTGCCAAAAGGGGCAGATTCACGGGTTTTTCTTCCGCAGTTCTTCAGCCACTCCCACAACATCTTCCACTGTCACCGCCGTCATGCACCGGTGGTCCATGGGGCACTCCCGCAGAAGGCACGGGGCGCAGTCGGTATCGCGGCGGATGATGGCTGCCGTGTCGCACCAGGGGGAGGTGGTTGTGTGATCGGTAGGGCCAAACACTGCCACGAGTGGGACAGCGAAGGCGGCAGCAATGTGCATCGGTCCTGAGTCGTTAGTGACAAAAAAATTGCAGCGTTTGATGAGCGCCATCAACTCGCGCACCGAAGTCTTGCCAGCCATGACGAGACATGGGGAAGTCATGGCCGCGGCAATGTCGGCGGCTATGTCCGCTTCTCCCGGCCCGCCGGTCACTACAACCCGAGCCCCCCAGCGTCGGGCAAGGTCGTCGGCTACGGCGGCGAAACGCTCGGGGTACCACCGCTTGGCGGCACCATAGGAGGCCCCGGGGTTGATACCAAGAAGGAAGTCGCCCTTCCCTACCCCGTGCCCGGCCAGCAATTCCGCCATGGCAAGGTCTTCACCGGAGGCCGTGCAGAGGTTGAGGCTTTTGTCACCGGTGGTAATGCCAAACTGGCCGAGCATTTTCAGGTAATACTCCACATGGTGAAGGCGGCGAATGTCCTCGCTGACAGAAACCCCGTGGGTCAGGAGCAAACCGCGGCCGTCGGTGCGGTATCCCATGCGCCAGGGAATCCGGGCAAGCCAGGCAATGAGCGCAGCATCAATAGCGTTCTGGAGGAGAATCGCCAGATCAAACTTCCTTGAGCTCAATTCCCTCGCAAGCTTGAGTTTCCCCCCAAAGCCCTCGTGGACACCTTTGCGATCATAGACGATGACTTCATCAACCGCGTCGTGAACGGCGAAAAGCGGCGCCACAAGCCCATTGGCAAGAATCGTCACGCGGGCGCCGGGGAAACTCTCCCGTATGGCTCGCAGCGCAGGCGTAGTCATTACCGCGTCGCCAATCCAGTTGGTGGAGCGGACAAGGATGTTGTTGATCTTATCCTGCCTTATATTCACAGCGTTTACCGCCCCCCGGTTTCCGGTTCCTGCCCATCAATCCCCGTTGCCTCGTCAACCAGCATTACCGGTATCTCGTCGCGGATGGGATACTTTAGACGGCACGACGGACAGATAAGACCCGAACCATCCTCAGAATTACGAACCCCGCCCTTGCAAACGGGGCAGGCAAGAACAGCAAGCAATTCTTCAGATAATGCCATAGATGACATCTCCTTTTAAAGCACTATATCGAGAGCCTTTTCAAGGCATGCGGGATCTGCAAGACGCATCTCCAGAACCGCCGCATAGACATTGCCGAGCCGCTCCAGAACGGCACCCAGCTTCACCGCATCCTTGCCGGTGGTTATGAGGTAATCTGCCCCGGACTTGCGACTTGTATCGACGAGCCGTGCAATTTCAGGCTCTCCATAGGAACAGTGATCGCCAAAGGAAACCGTTGCGACGAGGTCCAGGCCTTGCTCCCCAAGTGAGGAGAAAAACGCCGCGGGATCGGCAATGCCGGCAAAGGCGATTCCCTTTCTGCCATGCAGCACCGCAAATTCCTGCCGCACGCCACCCGGCAGAAGTTCCACTCCTGCCAGGGCATGTCCGGCCCGACATGAGGGTATAGCTCCATGCACCACGGGCGGCGTACCGGCATCGGGACATCGGGTATAAACCACCAGATCGGCCCGATTGAGGGCGGATTCCGGCTCCCGCAGCAGGCCCGCTGGCAACATGTGGCCATTGCCGAATGGAGCCCGGCAATCCATGAGAAGGATGTTCAGGTCACGGTGGAGCCGGAGGTGCTGAAAGCCGTCATCGAGGATGAATACGTCGGGATTAAGCTCTTCTTGAGCCAGCAAACCCGCTGCATAACGATCAGTGCCTATTACCATCATAAGCCCCGGCACCGCCATGGCGAGATGTACCGGCTCGTCACCAGCCTCGACGGCAGAGAGGAACATGGCCTGCCCATCGCACACGATGCGGGTATTCCCTTCAAGCGACCCGCCATACCCCCGGGATATGACAGCAACCCGCTTACCGCGGGCCATGAGGAGTCGAGCCAGGAGTGCCGTCATGGGTGTCTTGCCGGTTCCCCCAACGGTTATGTTTCCCACGGAGATAACTGGCCGGTCCAGGCGCCTGACGCGCAGTATACCCCGTGCATACGCAAATGCCCGCAACCGGACAACCATCCCGTAGGGAACGGAGAGGACCGTAAGGAATGCCAGAACCAGCCGGTCTGCAAACCCCTTCCTCTCGCCGGCAAACAGACTGCGGAAATATCTTTCTAATGACATTGGTTATCCTGGCGAGGTAGCGAGGTAGCGAGAGCGTTAGTTATCCAACTCCCTCACTACCCCGCTCTCTTACTACCTAGCTCAATAAGCGGCTCAATAATATCCATATGCCTGGCAGCGGCACCACCCTGCTCCATCATGAGGCGAATGCCGTTCTCTCCCATGTGCTTCCGGGCGTGCTCATCGGCCAAAAGGCGACGAAGCACCGCCTCCATGTCTTCGCGGTCCTGAAACTGCTCACCGGCACCAGATGCAAGCACCAGAGCTGAAATTTCGCGAAAATTATGCATGTGCGGACCGAACAAAACCGGTGCGCCGACCGACGCAGGCTCAAGGAGATTGTGCCCCCCCACGGGGACAAGGCTTCCCCCCACGAACACCACGTCAGACAGGGCATACAGGTTCATGAGCTCGCCGATGGTATCCACCAGAAGCACCCCACCCGCCTCCGGCGCCCTTGGCCCGTTGAGAGCCGAGCGCCTGACAAAGGGAATCCCCTTCCCTTCCATGAGCGCGGCCACCTCGGCGGCCCGCTCCGGGTGCCGCGGGACGAGTACCAGAAAGAGTTCCGGCAAATCAGCCACAAGCCGGGCATAGGTTGCCACTACGGCTTCTTCCTCTCCGGCATGGGTGCTGCCGGCCGTCAGAATACGCAACCCTTCGGGCAAGCGATAGAGGCGGCGCAATTCGTCACGGGCGGCCGGGTCGAGATCCTTAACCGGGAGGTCGTACTTGAGATTACGGGCCACAAAAACCCGCTCAGCCGGAGCGCCAATGGCGACAATGCGCCGCGCATCCTCATCGCTCTGCATGCAGAGAGCGGAGAGTTCGGCCAGGATGGGAGAGAAAAAACGGGAAAATTTGAGATAACGGGGAAATGAGCGGTCAGAAATGCGGCCGTTGACCATAACGGCGGGAATTCCCCTGCGACGGGCGTGGCGGAGGAAGTTGGGCCAGATCTCCGTCTCAACCACAACGACCAGCGATGGTGACACCAGCTTCAACGCCCTGGAAACGGCAAATCCGAAATCAAACGGGAAATAGATTACAACATCAGCTTCAGAGATAGTCACCGCCACCGAGCGTCCGGTTTCGGTAACCGAGGAGAGGACGATGGGCCGTTCGGGGAAGCGGCGCTTCATCTCCCGCAAAAGCGGCTTTACCGCCATGGTTTCCCCAACCGAAACCGCGTGAGCCCAAACTGGCCCCTTGCCGGTAACGCGGGACAGCTTACCGGTCGGTATGAAACCGAACCGTTCCCCGAAACCGGCAAAACTGCGCCCCCGACTCACTGTCCGCCAGACGTGGTGGGCGAGGATCAGTGGAGAAAGGAGGAACAGAAGTATGTCATACATCAGAAATATCATCGAAACACCATTTATCCATTGCTACCGGTTCCTGCCCCCCGGGCCCCGCATCTAGCTGAATTGCATGTCGTAGAGCTTGCGGTAAAGCCCGTTGCGGGCCAGCAGTTCGTCGTTTGTTCCCACCTCCACCACTTCTCCCTTTTCAATGACCACGATCCGGTCAGCATGGAGAACGGTTGAAAGCCGGTGGGCGATGACGAAAGTGGTCCGGTTCGTCATGAGGTTGGCAAGGGCCTTCTGAACCATGTGCTCGCTCTCGGTATCCAGCGCGCTCGTTGCCTCATCCAGCAGCAGAATCGGCGCATCCTTGAGAATTGCCCTGGCAATGCAGAGACGCTGGCGCTGGCCGCCGGAAAGCCGTACCCCTCTGTCGCCTATGTTAGTTTCGTAACCATCGGGCATTTCCATAATGAAGTCGTGGGCAAATGCCGCCCGCGCGGCCCGCTCCACATCCTCAAGGGAAGCGCCGGCACAGCCGAGACGGATGTTGTTGGCAATCGTTTCATTGAACAGAACCGTTTCCTGATCCACCAGGGCAATCTGGCGGAGCAGGTCGTCGAGGCGCAACCGCCGCACATCAACCCCGTCGATAAGCACCTCTCCACCGGTTACGTCGTAAAAGCGGGGGATGAGCGACATGATGGTGGTCTTGCCCGCCCCTGAAGGTCCCACGAGGGCCACGACATCTCCGCGGCCGGCTTTCAGCGAAACATTGCGCAGCACCTCTTCGTCCTGGTAGCGGAAAGAGACATTGCGAAGTTCAACATCACCCCTCGATTTTTCAAACGCGACCGGTTCCGCAGGATCTTCCACCTCGGGCCTCTGGTCGAGGGCATCAAAGACACGTTCGGCCGCCCCCACCGACTGCTGGACGGTATTGTACGCACTGAGCACTTTCTTGATGGGGGAGTAGAGCATTACCATTGCCGTCAAAAAGGAAAAGAACTCCGACGCCGACAGTTCCCCAGTCATCACCCTCCTGCCGCCGAACCAGATTACCCCGGCCACCCCCAGGGAGGTGATGACCTCCATGACCGGCGTATGGAGAGCCGCGTATTTAATGCTTTTACGGAGGTTGCGGTACATCGTGAAATTTGTTCGATTGAACCGCTCGACTTCCCTCTGTTCCAGGCGAAAAGCCTTTACCACCTTGATACCGGTAAAAGTCTCCTGAAGGATGCTGGTAATTTCTCCCATCTGTTCGAGGGACTGTTTTGCGAGGATTTTGATCCTCCTGCCGATTTTCTGGGTGGGAATTGCGGTCACAGGAAGCACAATAAACGTAATGAGGGCCAACTGCCAATCACGATAGAAAATGACTCCCAGCAGTCCGATGGCGGTTACCCCATCGCGCAGCAGCCCAGTGATTACGTTGGCGACCCCCTGCTGCATCTGCCCCACATCGCTCATTATCCGCGACATGAGCATCCCCACGGGATTGTCGAAGAAATACCGCAGCGACAAATCCATATGCTTGCGGTAGAGTTCGTTGCGGATATCCTGAATGGCAAGCTGGCTGGCTGTCCGGATGTAATATTCCTGGATATAGCGGGCCACACCCCGAAGCAGGAATACGACAATCACCGCCAACGGCAGCAAGACGAAAATCATCGTGTCCTTTTCGCTGAAAATCTTCTTCAGCAGGGGTTCTACCATGTAGGCGATTGCCGCATCGGTACCGCCGACAGCAAAAGAAGCTATCATGGAAATGGCAATCCGCCATCCGTAGGGCCGGCTGTAATACAAAATACGTTTGAAGGTTTCCATCAGTTTGACTTCCCCAACAGCTCCAGCGCAAGCCCGGCGACCCGCTCCGAACATCCCCCGGCGCCGAGCTTCTTCTTGACCTCGGCAAGCTTCGCCTTTGTTTCTGCAGTATAACCGGCATCATCCAGATAGCGGCCAATCTCCCCGGAAATGCGATCGGCAGTGACATCATGCTGGATCAGCTCGGGCACTACCCGCTCGCCGGCCACAATGTTGCAGATACCCACATTCTTCACCCGGATGAGCCGCTTCCCGATCTCGTAAGTAAGGGGAGAAACCGTGTAGATAATCACCATCGGCACCTCCATCAGGGCAACTTCAAGGGCAACGGTCCCCGACACCGTAACAACGGCATCGCACACCTGTATCACATCGTAAATCTTGTCCCTGGCAACAACCACATCCAGGCCCGACTCCGCCAGTTGGGGGTAGATGTCACCGTCGGCGAGGCTCGATGCAAGCGGAAGAATGAACTGGATGCCGGGATAACGTTTCTGCAGCAGTTTCGCACTCTCAAGAATAACGGGAAGCAGACGGGCTATTTCTCCATGCCTGCTTCCGGGGAAGAGTCCAATAACCCGTCGCTCGGGATCAATCCCGAAGGCCGCCTGGGCCCCGGCACGGGACATGGAGGGAGAAACCTTATCCGCCAGGGGATGCCCCACACAGGTGACCGGCACCCCCTCTTTTTCGTAAAAGGGTACTTCGAAAGGAAACAACACCGCCATATGATCCACGTAACGGGCAATGGTCTTCACTCTTCCGCTACGCCAGGCCCACACCGTCGGGCTGATGTAATAGAGGACCTTTACCCCTGCCCGCTTCGCCACCCGCGCCACAAGCAGATTGAAATCGGGGTAGTCAATGAGGATAAGGAGATCCGGCGGATTGGACTTTATCTCCCGTTTCAAGGTCGAGAAAGCCCGGTAAATGACCCCGAAATGGGCCAGGACTTCCACCAGCCCCACAACGGCCATCTCGGATGAATCGACGATGGTTTCAACACCCGCTTCCCGCATATGCGGACCGCCGACGCCGTAAAAGGAAAGTGAGGGATCAAGCCGCAGGGCCTCTCTTACCAGATTCGAGCCATGGAGGTCTCCCGAGGCTTCGCCGGCCACGATCATCACGCGTTTTTTCATTCCTGTACCCATGTGAATACAAAGAGACGCCCACTGTGGGCGTCTCTCCCTTTCATGCACGAAAAAATTGTCTGGTTACGGCTACCTGACCGACGTCACAACGGCAACTACCCGCCGGACCTGTTCGTCCGTCATCTCGGGGAAAATGGGAAGGGACATGCAGCGAGAGGAAACGTCCTCGGCCACGGGGAGCACCACCCCTGCGTAATCGGGAGCAAAGACATCCTGCTTGTGGAGCGGAATCGGATAGTAAACCGCCGAAGCGACGCCCCCGTCGGCAAGAGCCTTCATAATGGCATCGCGGCGCTCGGTAAGAAGCGTGTATTGGTGATAAATATGGGTTCCGGTGCCGTCCTCGAAAGGCGTGACAACACCGGCGTCGGCCAGCAGATTGCTGTAGAGGTGCGCCACGCGGCGGCGCCCTTCGTTGTATTCCCGGATATGCTTGAGCTTGACCCGCAGAATAACCGCCTGGATCTCGTCCAGACGGCTGTTGAAACCTATGACCGAGTGATGATAACGAACCTTGCTTCCGTGGTTGCGGAGGACTTTAACCTGTTCGGCCAGTTCGGGGCAGGATGTGGTGATGAGCCCGCCGTCTCCGTAGCAGCCGAGATTCTTGCTGGGGAAAAAGCTGAATGCGCCGAACGCCCCGAAGGAACCGGTCATGCGGCCATTCACGTCTGCGCCGAAGGATTGGGCGCAGTCCTCGATCATGAGAAGGCCGTGCTTGGTGCAAATTGCCTGGATGGCCGACACATCGGCCGGTTGGCCAAAGATATGAACCGGCAGGATAGCGCGGGTTTTCGGGGTTATTGCCGCTTCAATCTTCGCGGGATCGATGTTGAAACTGTCGGGTTTTACATCGACAAAAACCGGCACCGCACCCACGTACCGGATTGCCTCGGCAGTGGCGATAAAGGTAAAGGGAGACGTTATAACCTCATCGCCCTCCTTGATGCCGGCAGCGGCAAGGGCAAGGTGAAGGGCATCGGTCCCCGAGGCTACTCCTATGGCGTGCTTAACACCGAGAAACGCCGCGGCTTCTTCCTCGAACGCCGCCACATTGGGGCCAAGAATGAACTGTGTCTTTTCAAGCGCCTCCAGGATCCCCCGGTCAATCTCATCTTTTACGGCATTGTACTGGACCTTCAAGTCCACCATCGGAATATTCATGGTTATCCTCACAGATTCCTGCTGATTTTGAGCGCAGTTTCCAGCGCACGCTTGCCATCCTGGCCGGACACCACCGGCTTCGCACCGGTTTTAACACAGTCGAGGAAAGAGGCAATTTCTTCCTTTAGCGCATCACCCTGCTCGAAAGATGTCTCTTTCATATCAATTGCTGGGATACCCGGGAACATTTCCCCGTTCCCCTTGCGGAACACCGCCAGCTTTTTATTCTGAAAATCGACTGAGATGTAGGACTCCGACTGGAAAATCCGCATCTTCCGCTCGCTCTTGAGACTGATTCGACTGGCGGTAACATTGGCTACACATCCATTTTCGAACAGGATTCGGGCGTTGGCGATGTCCTCTTCATGGGTAAAGACGGGGGCGCCGATGGAGCTGATATGCTTCACCGGCGAACCGACGATGGTCTGAATAATATCGATGTCATGGATCATGAGATCAAGGACCACGTTGACGTCGGTCCCGCGGGGTTTGAATGGTGCAATCCTGACCGACTCTATGAAACGTGGTCCGGTCAGAAACTCCTTGAGACCGACAATGACCGGATTGAACCTCTCCAGATGCCCCACCTGGAAAATGGCCCCCTTGTCATCGGCAATCCGGATAAGCTCGTCGGCCTCCTGGACGGTGGTCGTAATAGGCTTTTCCAGAAGGACGTGCACGCCACGCTCAAGGAACGAACGCGCCACCTCGAAATGGAATTGGGTCGGGACCACAATGCTGACAGCGTCGACCTTATCGAGGAGATCCCGGTAATCGGTGTAGGCAGATGTACCTACTTTGGCGGCGACTTCCTCCGCACGCGGCCTGCTGGTGTCCACAACGCCCACCAGTTCAGATTCCGGGAGCTGGGAAAACTTCTCAGCATGGAAAAGACCAAGGTAACCGACTCCGACAACTGCGGTACGGATTTTTTTCTCCATTGTTAGATAACCTCATTCAATGCTGAATTTGCCCCATCAGCGGCAGATACCTCTTTTGGACTTTTCGGCAAACTCGATAAAATGAGAAATTTCGGGGGACATCGGCACTTCTTGCCTGATCCGTGCAATGGCCTCTTCAAGGCGCAATCCAGAACGGATGATGAGACGATACGCCTTCTTTACGGAGGAAATGACCTCTGGGGAAAAACCGCGGCGCTTCAGTCCAACGGTATTGAGACCGCCAGACGTAGCATGGTTGCCGCTGGCAATCGTGTATGGCAGGACATCCTGCGCAACCATTGCCCCGCCTGAGAGCATTGCGCTCTCGCCGACAACCGTAAACTGATGAACCGCCGAAAGGCCTCCGAGAATGGCAAAATCTTCCACCTCCACGTGACCTGCAAGGGTGGCGCCGTTGGCCATGATGACCCTGTTGCCGACAATGCAGTCATGGGCAACGTGACAGTAAGCCATGAACAGGTTGTTGTCGCCAATCACCGTTTCGCCGATACCGGTGACCGTTCCCGGCTGAAGCGTCGTAAACTCCCGGATGATATTGCGATTGCCGATACGCAGCCAGGTTTCCTCCCCCTTGTACTTCAAATCCTGGGGAATTCCTCCCACCGAAGCGAGATTGAAAATCTGGCATTCCTCGCCGATCTCGGTCCAGCCATCGATAACCGTATGGGCGCCAACCCTGGAACCGCGGCCGATACGAACGTGTTCGCCAATTATGGTATAGGGGCCGATCTCGACCCCATCAGCTATCTGGGCGCCGGGGTGAACTATTGCCGTGGAATGAATCATGGTCAGAGCCTGTCCTGGTCAGCAAAGGTTGCTTTGAGGTCAGCCTCGGTCGTCACCTTACCGTTGACCGACGCTTTTGCGCTGAAGCACCAAATCCCGCGCTTGCATCCGGTCGCCATGACCTCAATCCGGAGTTGATCGCCGGGAACCACCGGTTTGCGAAACTTGACATTGTCGATGGCCGCAAAGTAGCAGACCTTGTTCCGGACTTCGTCTCCCAAAGCAAGATAGGCAAGAATGCCGCCCACCTGGGCCATGGCTTCAATGATCAAGACCCCCGGCATGATGGGGTGGCCGGGAAAGTGCCCCTGGAAGAAAGGCTCGTTTATCGTTACGTTTTTAAGCCCCACAATCCGCTCTCCGGGAACATGCTCCACAACCCGGTCCACCAGGAGGAAAGGATACCGATGGGGAAGGATTTTCATTATTTCATCAATATTTAGAACAATATCCATTTCAATCTCCTTGCTTCGCTTCCAATTCCCTGACACGCTTCTCCAATTCAACCACGGTTTTTTTCAGGTCGGGCAATTTCGGCAGGACCGCCGATGAACGGAGCCATTCCCGGTGACTGAAGGCCGGTATACCGCTCAGCATAGAACCGGCAGGCACATTGCCGGGGATACCCGATTTTGCACCGACCATAACGTTGTCCCCAATTGTCAGATGCCCGGCAACACCAACTTGGCCGGCAAGGGTCACACGCTTGCCCAGCTTGGTGCTGCCGGATATCCCCACCTGGGAAACTATGGTGCAGTTCTCGCCAATAATGCAATTGTGGGCGATCTGGACAAGGTTGTCGATCTTCGTCCCACGGCCGATGACGGTAGCGGTGAGAGCAGCCCTGTCGATGGTGGTGTTGGAACCGATTTCCACATCATCCTCGATTAAGACGATTCCGAGCTGGGGAATTTTATAGAACCCGTCTCCGTCAGGTGCATAACCAAAACCGTCGGAACCGATAATCGTCCCGGCATGAATGGTTACCCGATCTCCGATTCGGCACCCCTGATAGACGACGACATTGGCATGAAGCGTCACGTCGCTGCCAACCGAGACCCCTTCGTAGAGGACCGCTCCCGGATGCACCGTAACCCTGTCCCCCAGCGTCACGCCATCACCCACAACGGCACCGGGATAAACGGTCACATCACTACCCATGACAACTTCCCTGCCGACGATCGCTCCTTCCATCACCCCTTTCGGAGAGTGGGAAGCCACATGGAACAAAGTCAGGAGCTTGGCGAAGGCAAGATAGGGGTTCGCGACATGAATGGCATTTCTGCCGTGGCGTTCGGCCCCGGGCGGGAGCACTACCGCTCCGGCACCGGTAGTGGCAACTTTCGACGCATAACGGGGATTGGCAAGGAAGGTGATCTGGTCGGAAGAAGCATCATCAAGACTGGAAACGCCGGTGACTGTTTTGAACTCGTCACCGGCAACAGTTCCACCAAGGTATTCCGCCAGTTCCCTGAGGGTTCGTGAAATCGCCATCATCTATTTCTTCCGCGATGTATTGAAGATTTTGAGAATTTCGTCAGTGACGTCGGCCTTGTCATCCACATAAATCATCCCCTCGTTCCGGATGAAAATGAAAGAGTAGCCGTTTTTCCTGCCGTAATCCTGGATAACCTTCTCCATGTCCTCGATGATCTTTTTGGTAAACTCCTCATCCTTTGTCTGGAGCTCATCCTGGGCATCCTTCGTGAACCGCTGGAATTCCTTCAGCTTCTGCTGATAGTCCTTCTCTTTGTTACTGCGGGCAGCCTCGGAGAGGAGGACGCTCTGCTTCTCCAGTTCGTCCTTGAGCTTTTTCAGCTCCTCCTGCTTGGCATTGATTTCGTCCTGGTACTTTTTGACCTTGGCGGCAAGTTGCTCTTTGGCTTCCTTGCCGGATTCGGAAAGGTTTAGAGCCTTCTGCATATCGATGTAGCCGAGCTTGCCCCCCTCAGCTCCAAAGGCAACCGAGGCAAGTATCAAAGAACCCACGATAGCTGCTGTTGTGACGAACCTTTTCATTGTTTCTCCCTTTCGTGCCGTAATATTGCGAAACAGATCGTTGCGGGCGGTCCATGCCTGCCCTGTCAGAAGAAGGTCCCAATGGAAAACTCGAACCGGCCGCTCGACTTGTCAACTCCATCACGCGGGTTGATGGGAATACCGTATTCCAGGCGCAGCGGTCCCAGGGGTGATACCCAGCGGATACCGGCACCGTAACTCATCCTGAAACTGGAGAACATGGTTTCTCCCTTATCGTAGACGTTGCCGGCATCAAAGAAGGCAACTCCCTTCAGGCCGGCGTCCTTGATAAGAGGGAACGTGTATTCAGCATTGAAGATTGCTTCCTTGTTACCGCCAATGAAGGACTCGTCACCATCGGCAGCAATCTCGTAAGGGCTGATGCTTCTTCCCTCGTAACCACGGATCGTATTGATGCCGCCGGCAAAGAATCGTTCGTCAATGGGGACGTCCTTGCCTATCCCCTGGATATAGCCGAGAGACCCCCGCAAGCTGAGAACCGTAGACCACTTCATCGGGAAGAACAGAGAAGTATCGCCGCCATAACGTATGAAACGGTTTGTGCCTCCGAGACCGGCGACCTCAATGGAGAGGTTGTTCACCATGCCGCGAGTGGGGTCCAGATGGTAATCGGTAGTGTTCCTGGTCAGGCTCGCGGAGATTGAACTGGTCGTAGAAGTCGTTTCCGGGATTATGTCGTCGCTATTCACATCCACGTCGAAAATCTTTTTATCCTCGTACTTGTACATCCAGAGGGTCCGCATCGTGTCGCTCAACGGATAACCCGCCTTGATATCACCACCGGTGGCGCGGCGCGTAAAGTCCAGATAATCGCGCTCGGTGCGGTAAAGGTCAACGCCGAGCGTCCAGTTGGTATCCAGGAAATACGGGTCGGTGATGCCCACGTTGTAGGTCGAGGAATCCCCGCCCAACGAAGCGGCAAGGTTAGCCTTGAGGCCAAGCCCCAGGAAGTTCCCCTGGGAGACGGAACCCTGTCCGATGAGGCCATCGAGGGAACTGTAACCGGCACCGATGCTGAATGTTCCGGTGGGCTTCTCCTTAACCTCCACATTCACATCCAGCTTGTTGTCGGCGCTCCCCTTCGCAGTGGCGATATTCACCTCCTCGAAGAATCCGAGATTCATGAGGCTCTGCTTGCTTCTCTTCAAGCCGGTACTGCTGTACGTATCCCCTTCGACCAGCTTGATCTCGCGACGCAGGACCTTGTCGCGCGTCTTGGTGTTGCCAAGCACATTGATCCGGTCGATGAAGACCTTCTCTCCCTTCTCGAAATCAAAGGTTATATCAACGGTTTTCGTATCGGAATTCACCTTGGAGAGGGGGGTGACGTTGGCAAAGGCAAACCCCTTATCGGCATAGAGATCGGTAAGATTCAGCACATCTGAGCGAAGGTTGGAGCGGTTGAAAATTTCTCCGCTCTTGAGTCGAAGCCCCTTGGCAAGGAATTCTTCAGTCTCGAGGAGATCACCTTTAAACCCGATGGTGCCGGTCTTGAACTGTTCGCCCTCAGTAATGCCAATGGTGACGGTGAGGCCGCTTCGGTCATCCATAAGCTTGATTTCGGGCTCGCCCACCTTCACGTTCACGTAACCATTGTTGAAGTACAGGTCGGCAATGAGGTTCACGTCGTTCTTGAGAACTTCATCCTTATAGGTTCCGGCGCTTGTCAACCAGGAAAGAAACCATTTCTCCTTAGTCTCCATGACCTTGCGAAGTTTCTTGTCAGCGAAGGACTTGTTCCCTTCAAACAAGATCTTCTTGATGAGAACCTTCTTCCCCTCGGTAACACTGACTACTACCCGAACATCGGTATCGGAGCGCTTTTCGCTCTTAACATCGACCTCGGCCAGGTAATATCCATCGTCGGTATAGAGCTTTTTCACCTTCTTGGCACTCAGGGTCAGCTCTTTCTGGGAAAAGATGCTGTTCGACTTGAGTCCCAGGGCTTCCCGGACTTTATCGGTGGATATCTCCTTCGTCCCCTCGATTTTTATCTCACGGATAATCGGTTTTTCCACCACCGTATAGACGAGAATCACACCGCCATCGGTCTTCTGGGTTTCAGCCTTTACATCCTGAAACTGTCCCAGCCGGTAGATGGCGCGAATATCCGCGTCGGCCGATTCCACGTAAAAAATATCGCCGGCCTTTAACTTCAGGGCATTGATAATGGCCGATGTGTCGATCCTCCGGTTGCCCTGCACCTGGAGATCAACTATTTTCTCCCCTTCGGCAAAGGCGCCATGCGCCGTAAAAACTACCGCCGCGACAATTCCGGCTCTAGTTGCATGTAACTTGATCACTGCTCCCCCGGGAGGATGAATTGTGAAAATGTGTACTGACGGATCTTCCCACGCTAACCGGCAAGGACGCGGCCATCCAGAAGTCGAACCGTTCGTCCCATGCGGGAAGCAAGTTTCTCGTTATGGGTTACGATCACGAGGGTAACTCCCCGTTTACGATGAATTCCTTCAAGGGTTTCATGAACTTCGTCGCTGGTCTTCATATCCAGGTTACCGGTCGGCTCATCTGCCAGAAGAAGCTTCGGCGAAAGTATCAGGGCACGGGCGATGGCAACCCTTTGCTGCTCTCCACCCGAGAGTTCTCCGGGCTTGTGGGTCAGCCGGTGCGCCAGCCCCACTTCCTCAAGCAGCTCACGGGCCGGCGCCACAGCCTCGGAGCGTTTCGTTCCGGCAATCAGGAGCGGCATCATGACGTTTTCCACCGCCGTAAACTCCGGCAGCAGATGGTGGAACTGGAACACGAATCCGATGGAACGGTTTCTGAATGAAGCCAGGGCCGCTTCACTCAATCGGAACACATCCTGCCCCTGGAAAAACACATTGCCGGAGGATGGCCGATCCAGGGTACCCATAATATGGAGAAGAGTACTTTTGCCGGTTCCCGAAGCTCCCACAAGAGCAATGGTTTCCCCCTCGGCCACCGTCAGGTTGACCCCCTGCAGGACATCAACACGCGTCTCGCCCGCTCCGTAGCTCTTCGTGAGTTCAGTCACCTCAAGGAGACTACTCATAGCGCAACGCCTCCGCCGGCGGCAGCTTCGATGCCTGCCAGGATGGATAGAGGGTCGCCACGAGCGAAATGAAGACAGCCGTCACGGAGATCAGGACGACATCGGACAAGACCACCCGGGAGGGGAAATGGTCAAGATAGTACACATCCTTGCTGAAAAGCTCGAAGCCGGTCAGTTTCTGTATGATATCGACAATCGGCTCCAGATTGTAGGCCACGAGAAGACCACCGACAACTCCGATTACGGTCCCTGCAATGCCGATAATGAGCCCCTCCAGCACAAAAATCTTCATTATGCTCCGCCCAGTGGCCCCCATGGACTTGAGAATCGCAATATCCTTGGTCTTCTCCAGAACCACCATGAAAAGCGTTGAAGCAATGCCGAACGCGGCTACCAGTACGATAAGGGTCAGAATGATGAACATTACCATCTTTTCCGTCTTCAACGCAAAAAGAATGTTCTTGTTCATCTGCATCCAATCACGGGAATAAAAGGGGAAACCCAGATCATGATTGATCTGCTTAACCAGCTCGCCGGTCCGGTAAACGTCCTTAACCCTGAGCTGTATCCCGGTCGCAACATGGCCCATCGAAAGGAACTGCTGAGCCTCGTCGAGTCCCACATACGCAAGAGTGGAATCGTACTCGAACATCCCGGTATTGAAGAGTCCCACAACCCGGAACTGCTTCATCTTCGGGACCATGCCCAAGGGAGTGATGTTTCCAAGGGGAGAAATAACGTTAATCGTATCGCCGGTGTAAAGATTAAGCGAACGGGCAAGCTCCCGGCCGACGATGATGCCTGGCATGGCAGGCTCCCCGGAGGCGAGTGGCAGGGGAGACCGCTCTAAATCTGCTAGTTTTCCCTCCACGAGGGAGCGGTGCAGGTTGGTTACCTGGGGATCGGTCGCCACATCGATGCCGCGCAACACCACGCCGGAAACATTAGCCCCTGAGGAAAGCATGACCTGACTGTAAATGAAGGGGGTGGCAGCCTCGACCCCCTCAATCTTTTTCAACCGGGCCATGACCGCCGGATAGTCTTCCATGGCACCGTTTGACTTCAGAACGACCACATGGGCGTTTGTACCGAGAATCTTGTCCTTCAGATCCTCTTCGAAACCGGTCATTACCGCCAGAACGATGATGAGAGCCATCACTCCGAGGGCTACCCCCGCGGTGGAGATAAACGTAATAATTGATATAAAGGTCGACTTCCGCTTGGCCTTCAGGTAGCGGAGACCTATTAAGAGCTCGTAGGACATTTTAGATCCAGGGGATAGTGACGGAGGACCAGGAACCGGCATAAGGTCCCGATTCCGGGTCCGCTCTCAGAATCCGCTATTTTCCCTTGCGAAGTTGGGGGAAGAGGATGACATCGCGAATGGAAGGGGAATCCGTCAGGAGCATGACAAGACGGTCGATGCCTATCCCCTCTCCGGCAGTCGGCGGCATGCCGTACTCCAGAGCCCGGATGTAGTCCTCATCCATATAATGGGCTTCTTCGTCGCCTTTGGCCTTCTGGGCCACCTGACCCAGGAAGCGCTCCTTCTGGTCAACCGGATCGTTCAGCTCCGAGAAGGCATTCGCCATTTCACGACCGGCGCAGAAGAACTCGAAACGGTCTACGATATCGGGATCCTTGTCGCTTTTCCGGGAAAGTGGCGACACCTCCGTAGGATAAGCGGTAATAAAGGTCGGCTGGATAAGCTTTGTCTCTGCCACTTCTTCGAAGATTTCAGTTATTAGCTTGCCGTAGCCGACATCAGCCGGCAGCTCAAGCCCTATCTTCTGGGCATAGGCATAGGCAAGATCGCGGTCTTCAAGGGATTTCGCATCGATGTTGCCATACTCAAGAATCGCCTCTTTGACGGTGAGCCGCTTCCAGGGACGCTGAAAGCTGATCTCAGTCCCCTGGTAGGAGAAGTCAAGGGTCCCCAGCACCTCCCGGGCCACGTGACAGAGGAGTTCTTCGGTGAAATCCATCAAGTCCTCAAAGGTCGCATAGGCTTGATAGAACTCCATCATGGTGAACTCGGGATTATGGCGAACCGAAATACCCTCGTTGCGGAAGTTGCGGTTGATCTCGAATACCCGCTCGAACCCTCCGACCACCAGCCGCTTGAGGTAGAGTTCGGGAGCGATGCGGAGGAACAGCTCCATGTCGAGAGCGTTATGGTGGGTAACAAATGGCCGGGCCGTGGCACCGCCGGGAATCGGCTGCATCATCGGCGTTTCCACTTCAAGGAAGTCGTGCGAAACCATGAACTCGCGAATCAGATTGACAATACGGGAGCGCTTGATGAAAACCTCGCGAACCTCCGGGTTCACGATCAGATCCACATAACGCTGGCGATAACGGGTTTCCACGTCGGTGAGGCCATGGAACTTCTCGGGCAATGGCAGAAATGACTTGGTGAGGAGCCGGACCTGGCTCACGTTGAGGGAGAGTTCGCCGGTTTTGGTACGAAACGGGGTACCCGTGGCCCCAATGATATCTCCGATATCGAAGGTTTCAAAGGCTTCAAAGGCTTCGTCACCGATTGTATCCTTGCGGACATAAAGCTGAATTCGCCCCTTGCGGTCCTGGAGCTGAATGAAGGCAGCCTTGCCGAATGAACGGCGGGCAATGATCCGCCCGGCGATAACGAACGTGTCGGCACCTTCCTCTATGGTCTCGCACTGACCGTACGCGGAAATTACATCGGCAGAAGTATGCCGGGGTTTATAATCATTCGGATAGGGGTTGATCCCCGCTTCCCAGAGGGCATCCACCTTGCGCCGCCTCTGGAGCAACAACTCGCTCAGTTCTTCCATGTGCCTTGTAATCCCTTTCTCGGAGCCGGTTTCTACCGATTTAACAAACGTACAAATTAGCCCACGGACTGTGTCAAGTCAAGACAAAACCGGGAATCTCGCACTGGCTCCAGCGTGCCTATTCTTCAGATCCCAAGGCTTCCCGCGACCAGCTCTCCCGCCTCGCCGGAAGAGCTCCCCACAAAGCTGACATGGCCCACATACTCACCTTTCAGATAGCAAGCCCCCTCTCCGGCAGCAAGAGATTCCCCCGTTGTATTTCTGAAGGTGAACCTCACTCCACCCTGAGGAGCCGGAAGCGCTTCCTCCCGTTCCACCGGCAGGATGTAACGGGCAACGGGCGCAAGATTTCCCGTAATGGAAACAGGTGCAAAACCGGGCTTAGCATCGGCCATACCGGACAGCACCACCGACGTTTTATCCCGCATCGCCCTCGGCAGTTGCGCCTTAACCGTCACCTCAACCATTCCGTTGCCACCCAGCCTGAAATCATAAAATGGAGCCCAACCGGCACCGTTGGTAAGGAAACTGTAAACAGCCCCACCTTTTCCCGACAGCCAGACCCGGGCAACACTGCCGCCAATACCACCCTCCTTCTTCAGGGCGGCAATACGGGCATCGATAGTCCTGAGACCCTCCTCCGCCTTGCGTCGCCCGCGGTAAACTTCCTCGAGCTGCGCCACGGCATAGTCGGTTCCCTTCCTGATGGTTTCCAATGGATGTGGATTGGTTTTCGTCTTGCGGGGGGTTTTGCTGCTTTGGGACTTGGCTGCCGACGTAAAAATCTCCTGACGGACTTCCAGGGCTTTCAGCCGGTCTTCCAGAATGCGGCGGCGCTCGACAAGGTCCTTCATTTCCCGGTCCGCCCTGGGGTCCGGAGCAGTGGGGCTCATCTCCACGCGCGTCACAGAACCTTGTCCAATGGGCCGTACCCTGAAGGAACCGGGGATGTAGTTGCCGGGGAGCGGCAGTTCGAGATAACCCTTCGGCGCGGGAAGCGAACTCTCAACCCGCGTTCCGTCAAGGTAAAAGGTAACGCTTTTCGTTGCCGCGACAGCAGACGATACGGCGAACAATACGATGGCGGCTACAAGCAGAACCCTCATATGCCCTCCCTGGCATGTCAGTCTTAATGCATGGGCAGCACCCGTTACTGTAACACCTCAAGCAACTCAACTTCAAAAATAAGTGTCGCGTTGGGCGGAATCACGCCTCCGGCGCCGGCCTCGCCATAGCCCAGCTTCGCCGGCACCGTTAACCGGCGCTTGCCGCCAACCTTCATGGTCATGACCCCTTCATCCCAGCCGGGAATGACCTCTCCGGCACCAATGGTAAAAACAAAGGGCTCACCACGATCTACGGAACTATCGAACTTTGTACCATTTTCCAGCCATCCCGTGTAATGGACCTTGACCGGTTTCCCAGAGACAGGGCTGGGGCCATTGCCCACCACGATGTCCACATAGGAAAGCCCTGACGGCGTGGTGACTGCGGTTCCGGAAGCGGCAACGGACTTAGGTGCCTCCGCCGCCGGTTTTGTATCCTTGTCGGAACAGGCAGCAATGGCTACCCCGGTAATGAAAAGAAAAAGTATCAGAAGTTTTTCGACAGACCTCACAAATGCCTCCTCATTAGTCAGTGAACTCCACCTAAGCGGAGAATGTGTTCCCATTCCAGCCGCGTCACCGGCTGGATCGACAGGCGGCTCCTTTTCAGAAGAACCATGCCGGCAAGTTCGGGATGCATCTTCATCTCATTGAGGGTTACCGGCCTTTTCAAGGGACGGACATACCTCACGTCTACCATGTACCATATGGGATTATCGCTGCTTGCCCGGTGGTCGAAGTGTTCGGCCCCGGGGTCAAGGGCGGTCCAGTCGGGATAGCCTCCCCTGACCACCTCGGCAATGCCGACCACAGCCGGTTCCGCGATGCTGCTGTGGTAGAAGAGAACCCCATCTCCGGGCTTGACTTCATCCCTCAGCAGATTTCTGGCCTGGAAGTTGCGCACCCCGTCCCAATGCTCCGTACCATTGGGGCATGCCCCAAGGTCATCAAAGGAAAAACAGGACGGTTCGCTCTTGAAAAGCCAGAAGCGGCGGTCACGGGTCACCTTCGGCCTCCGGGCGCTACGAAAGCTGGTGGACGAAAAGCCCGCTACGGAGCTTGGGTTCGAACCAGGTCGACTTGGGCGGCATGATCTGTCCGGCATCGGCCAGTTGCATCAACTCTCCCATGGAAGTGGGGTTGAGTGAGAAGGCAATCCGGTAGTCCCCGCAGTCCACCAGCCGCTCCAGTTCCTCAGTCCCCCGGATGCCCCCCACAAAGGATATCCGCTGATCGGTGCGCGGATTGCGGATGGCCAGAAGCGGGCTCAGGAGGTTATTTTGGAGAATTGAGACGTCCAGGCATGAAACGGTATCCTCCTCGGCAAAGCTCCCCGGTTTGGCAACAAGCTGGTACCAGCGCCCTTCCAGATACATGCCGAACTCGTGCCGCCGCGACGGGGCATATCCCCTGGCTGCCGGGGTTATGGCAAAGCTCTCGCTGATGCGTGCCATCAGTTCGGCGACCGAGTGACCATTCAAATCCTTAACTGCCCGGTTATAGGGCATGATGTTCATCTCGCTGTCCGGAAAAATGACCGTGAGGAACCAGTTGTATTCTTCCTTGCCCGTATGGCCGGGGTTGGCTGAGCGCCGCAGCTCGCGAACCCTTCCGGCAGCGGCGCTGCGATGATGGCCGTCGGCCACGTAAAGGGTTTCAATGGCGGCAAACCGCGCCGTAAGCTCATCGATGACAGCTCTGTCGGAGACAACCCAAAGGGTATGGGTGACGCCATCGCCAGTGGTGAAGTGGTAAACGGGCTCGCCATCCGCCACCTTGGCCACGAGGGAGGTAATTACCGGATCGTTGCGGTAGGTGTAGAAGACCGGCTCGTCATTGGCGTCAAGGTAATCAATATGCTTTACCCGGTCCTCTTCCTTGTCGGCCCGGGTCAGTTCATGCTTTTTGATAACCCCGCTCTCGTAGTCGTCAACGCCGGCACATACCACCAGACCGGTCTGCTCAATGGCCCCCATCTTCTGGCGGTAGACGTAATAGCACTCATCCCGTTCCGGCACGAGGGTCCCCTCGGCAATGAAACGCGCCATATTTTCCCGGCCCGTCACGTAAACATCCTCGGCGTAGGGGTCCACTTCGGCGGGAAGATCTATTTCCGGACGGGATATATGGAGAAAGCTGTAGGGATTGCCTGCAGCCATCTCTTTTGCCTCTGCGACGTTCATGACATCGTAGGGGAGAGCGGCCACTTTTTCGGCAAGGGATTTGGGAGGGCGCAATGCCCGGAAGGGTTTTATCAGTGCCATGGAATTACCTCTTTTTGGAAACTTCGTCCTAATTAAAAATAGCGGCGACCGCCCATGAACTTCTTGGCAAAGTAGTTTTCGTCGAGGGAAGAGACCTTGATGTCATCCCCACGGCGCGGAGCATGAACGAACCGGTTGTCGCCCACATAGATGCCCACATGATTGATGCTATCCTCGGATGAACCGAAAAACACCAGATCGCCATCCTTGAGGGCATCGCGCCCCACGGGGTCTCCCACCTTGAACTGCTCGCGGGAAGTGCGGGGTATGTTTACTCCGCAGAGATTGTACACGGCGCGGGCAAAGCCGCTGCAATCCATCCCGTCCACGACCGTATTCCCGCCCCACCGGTAGGGTATCCCCACAAAGCGTTCAGCGGTGCGCGCGGCAATCATTCCCATATCTTTCTCAACATTTTGGGATTCAGGGCGCTTCTTTCGCGGCTCTTCGGGAATTCGCCCAATAGTGGCCGCAGGCTCCCGCTTCAGCACGGTTTCGCGCCTGCCGGAAATTTCCTGTGGGGGGGCAATAAAATAGGTGCCGATAAGGCCGTCGGAAACGAGCTTGCGGGCCTCCCTCTGGGCAGCCTGCTTGGACGGGAAATCGCCAAAGCGGACTGCATACAGGCCGTTGTCACGCTTGAAGTAGAAAGCCTCGATTCCGCGCACCTGGAGTTGCGCCGCCAGACGCTCGGCGTTCCGGACCTCGGAGAAGGCTCCCACCTGAATGGCATGCCCGGCACGGGAGAGTCCGGCCAGCGGAGCAGCGCAACCGCTGGCGGCAAGAAGGGAAGCAATAACGAATGCCGTTATATAAATAAAAAATCTCTGCATCAGTCGATAGTATCCTTAACATCGCGGCGCACTCCCATGAGGAAGGCGACGATGAATTCTTCCAGATCACCATCCAGAACCGCATCGGGATTGCCGGTTTCAACGCCGGTTCTCAGGTCCTTCACCATCTTGTATGGATGCAGCACGTAAGAGCGGATTTGACTCCCCCAGCCAATCTCCTTCTTTTCCCCGCCGATCTCTGCAGCCTTTGCCTCCCGTTCCCGGAGCTCTTTCTCGTAGAGCTTCGCCCGGAGCATCCTCATGGCGGTAGCCTTGTTCATGTGCTGGCTCCGCTCACTCTGGCTTGCCGCAACGAGGCCGGTGGGAACATGGGTAATGCGAACGGCCGAATCAGTCGTGTTGACATGCTGGCCGCCGGCGCCGCTGGAGCGGTAGGTATCAATCCGCAGATCCGACTCTATAATCGTCACCTCGATATCATCTTCGATTTCGGGGAAGGCGTAAACCGAGGCGAAGGAAGTGTGGCGCCGGGCATTGGAATCAAAGGGGGATATCCGCACAAGCCTGTGGATACCGGCTTCGGCCTTAAGATATCCGTATGCATATTCACCGTCAACGGTAAAGGTGGCGGACTTGAGCCCTGCTTCGTCTCCGGCCTGATAGTCGGTAATCTCGGTCTTCCACCCCTTGCGTTCGCAATAGCGCAGGTACATCCGCAGCAGCATCTCGGCCCAATCCTGGGCTTCGGTGCCGCCGGCCCCGGCGTTGATGGAAAAGAAACAGGTACTCTTGTCATGGGGACCGGAAAGCATGCGCTGGAACTCGGCCCCCTCCACATCCTTTTCCAGCTGATCGTTGAGCGAGCGAACCTCGGCCAGGGTGTCCTCGTCGGCGGCCTCCTCGCCAAGCTCTATCAAAACCCGCACATCATCGGCCTGCCGATTGAGGCGATCCCAAAGGTCCAGTATTTTTTCGAGCCGCGTGCGCTCCCTGAGGAGCTGCTGGGCCTTGTCATTGTCATCCCAGAAACCCGGTGCGGCGATCTGCGCCTCCATCTCCTGGATGTCTTCCCGCTTGCTGTCTATGTCAAAGAGACCCCCGGAGCTTGGCGATTCTCTCCGAGAGATTTTCGATACGGGCTACTTCTTCTCTGAACATCCTCTGTACTCCTTAAAGATTGGTTGAATTCATTCTGTAGGGGCGATCCTTGTGATCGCCCATCTTGACGGGCGAATACAAGATTCGCCCCTACGATTTCCTTCTTATGAACGAAAGCGCCGCAACAATCAGCGCTCCTCCGAGACATCCCCAGGCAAAGATGTCGCCGTAGCGGTTATAGAAAGTTTCTCCCTCGCCCAGTCGTACTTCGCCATTCAGTACCGACTCCTTGAAAAGCGGGGTCATCCCGCGGATGTGACCCTTGCTGTCTATAATGGAGGTTATGCCGGTATTGGCAGCCCGCACCAGCGGCACACGGTTCTCCACGGCACGGAAAACGGTCATGGAAAGATGCTGGTACGGGGCCGAAGAACGGCCGAACCAGGCATCGTTGGTGATATTGACCAGAAGACGGCTGCCGGCGCGGACATAGGCACGGGAAAGCTCCGGGAAAATTCCCTCGAAACACACAAGAATGCCGATTTTCCCCTTGCCGGTATCCAGGGCGGCTACCTGGGCGCCGGGCGTAAAATCGCCTATTCCAACAACGATCTTGTGCACAAAGGGGAGAAATTTCGCCATGGGCACGTACTCGCCGAAGGGGACAAGGTGAATCTTGTCGCTGCGACCGAGTACGTCCCCCCAAGGTGAGAGGAGAAATGCGCTGTTCAGGTATTTAAGGCTCTCTCCGCTTTTTTCGTAGGCAGGGCTCCCGAACACGGCGCAAGTGTTAAGCTCCTTGGCCAGCCCCTTGATCCGTTCGGCATACCGCGCTTCATCCTGGAAGTAGAAGGGGGCGGCACTCTCCGGCCAGACCAGGAGGTCTGCCGGAGCAGCGGCACAGGCCTTGCGGGAAAGGCGTTCGTAAATTGCGACGGTTTCTTCCTGAAACTCCGGATCCCATTTTATGTTCTGATCGATGTTCCCCTGAATCAGAGCAACCTTGAAGGGCGCCCCGTTTTCCGGAACGTGGAGGCGATTGAAACCATAGGCAACGGTGGCAATGAGCAGGACAAGCAGGAACAGGGCGCTCTTGACCGGATATGGGGCAGGCTCCCGTGACGTAAATCCGCGTATGATCCGAAAGAAAACCACGTTCGCAAGGGCAATGATGAAACTCAGGCCATACACCCCCGCAACATCGGCGATCTGAATAAGAGGAAGAGTGCGGTACTGGCTGTAACCGAGGCTGGCCCAGGGAAACCCGGTAATCAGAAAAGCTCTTACATACTCAAGGCCCACCCAGAGAAGCGGAAAGGAGACAAGGAGGGAAATCCCCCGTTCCTCCCCCCGCCGAACCACATACGCGACTGCGGCTGGATAGAGGGCCAGGTACGACACAAGCATCGAGAGCACTCCGATGCTTACAATCCAGGGGAGCTTTCCGTAAGCGGTAACAACAATGGTTATCCAGTAGAGGATACCCCCATAGGCGGCAAGCCCTGAAATGAACCCAAGGCGAAAGGCCTCGGCCGGCGACTTCCGGGCGCAGGCGAGAAGGAGCGGAACAAAAGCGACCCAGGCAAGAGGAGAGATCCCCGGGCTCGGAAACGAAAGGGCAAGAAGTGCTCCCGAAAGAATCGACAGCAGGTAGTCGCGCCGGGGCACAGCATCCAAATGGGGCAACCTGAATCTGCTATAGTCCACTACCCCTCTGCCTCCTCAGACACGCCGACAACCCGGTCAACCCGAATTTTCCTGATATTGCGCTCGCCACCCTCAAGGATTGTCATCCGCAGGGTCCCGTTTTCAATTTCCTCGCCAACCTTGGGAATCCGGCCCGTCAAATGAAAGATAAGACCGGCTACCGTGTCGAACTTCTCCCGCTCGATTTCAATGCCGAAATATTCCTCCAGATCCTCGATGGGGAGACGGGCGTCCACGAGTATAGCGCCGTCAGGTTCCTCAACGAGCCAATCCTCCTCCACGTCATACTCGTCCTGGATATCCCCCACAATCTGTTCCAGCAGATCTTCGATGGTAACGAGTCCCGAGGTTCCGCCGTATTCATCGATGACAATCGCGATATGTACCCGCTTGCGCTTGAACTCCTGGAGAAGTTCCTCCAGATTCTTGGTCTCGGGAATGAAATACGGCGTCCGCAGGATCCTTTTGATGTTGATGGAGGTTTCGCTCATTCCCCAATATTTCAGGAGATCCTTGGCATAGATAAGGCCGATGATATTGTCCACGGTCCCGTCGTACACGGGGATTCGCGAATGACCACAGGCGATGATGGTCTTGAGGACCTCTCCCACCGGAGTATCTACCGAAACTCCAGCCATGTCGGTTCGCGGCACCATGATCTCCCTGACGACCGTGTCGCGCAGTTCGAAAATGGAGCGGATCATCTCGTTCTCTTCGGGATTGATGAGCCCCTCTTCTTCGCTTGCGTTGATGATCTCCTGGATCTCTTCTTCGGTAATCCGCTTCCTGCCGCTCAGAAACCTGCCAAACATGTCGAGCAGACCGGAGCTTTTCCTGCCAGAGCCTTCGTCCAAGGCCTATTTTCCTCCCTAATTCATGGATTAGTACTTAAAAGTTTACACAAACCGGAACAGCAGCAGCACCAACAGAGTGATTACCGATCCGGTAACCGCGCCGAAAACAACCTCGCGAATGGTGTGAATGCTGAGCAAAAGCCGCGAGTGGCTTACCATTACGGCGAGAGTTATGGTCAGTATCGAGATGAGCGGGTCCTGGGTATTCAAAGTTACCAGAGTGGCAATGGAAAAGGCCACCGCCGCATGGCCGCTGGGGAGCCCCCCCTGAAGCGGAGTCCCCTTGCCGGAAATGGACTTGAGGATCACCACGACGATCACCACCGCCAGCAAGGCCACCACCGCCCCCATCTCCGACGGGGTACCTATCATGGCGAGCGCCTCCTTGTAAATGGGAAAAATGTAATGGGACAGGATCAGGTAACCCATGACCGCAGCGCCGATAGTTGCCACGAGCACCGAGCCGGCGGCCACGTCCTTGGCAACCTTGGCCAGGGGATGGTATTCCGGCGAAACCATGTCCACAACCGCCTCGACCGCCGTATTCATCAACTCGGCAAAGAGCACGAAGGAGACGGACACCGCCAGGAGAGTGAACTCAAGTGCCGACACCCGCAGGAAAAGCACGGCGAAGAGCAATACCAGCGCCGAGAGAAAGTGCGAACGCATATGCTTCTGGGTGCGTGTAGCCCAGAAGATACCCTCGATGGCGCAGTTGACGGAATCGATAAATCGGGACGGCTTCAAGGGGTCGCCATTGGGTGCCATGGCAACGCCTTCGCGCTTGCTCTCCCCATCTCCACCGTCTTTTCTGGTGCTAGACAAGCCCTTCCCTCTCCAGAAGTGCAAAGATTTCCCGCTCCTTCGCCTCCATGCGCCGGGCTTCAACCTCGCCGCTACGCTCGTGGTCGTAACCGACGATATGGAGAATCCCGTGCAGCATAAGAAAACAAAGCCGTGACCAGAAGGGTATCCCCCCCTCCTCCGCCTCGCGGGCAGCCGTATCGGCGGAGATGATCACGTCGCCCAGCATTCCCGGATTCATACCGCCGAATTCCCCCTCGTTCATGGCAAAGGAGATGACGTTAGTGGGCCGGTCCTTGTCCAGGTAGTCCCGGTTGACGCGCCTGATGCCGCGGTCTCCGGTAATTACCACGGAAAGCTCGCTATCGGGATATCCCAAGGCGTTTAATATCCTCTCCGCCACTTTTCTTAGGTTTGGCGTCCCGATCGGGTTCCGCCTCTGCCGGTTCGATATTGTTACCTTCACTGGGTTTCTTACCTCCGGGGAGTTTCTCTTTTTCCTTGTAGGCAGGCTCAGGGTAGTCGATACGGTGGTGATAGATGCCCGCCAGAATCCGGTTAAAGCTTTTGGCTATTTCGTGGAGGTTTTTCAGGGTCAACTCGCATTCATCAAGCTGACCATCTATAAAAATATTGTTGATGATCTTTTGCACCAGCCCCTGAATCCGGTCAGGCGTTGGGTTCACCAGGGTGCGGCAGGCAGCCTCAACGCAATCGGCCAGCATGACGAGCCCCGCCTCCCTCGACTGGGGCTTGGGCCCGGGATAGCGGAAATCCCGTTCATGTATGACCTGCCCTTCACCGGCCTGGGTCTTTGCCTTCTGGTAAAAGAAGCTCATAAGGGCGGTGCCGTGGGACTGCTGGATGATATCGACGATGGGGCGCCCCACCCGGTGGTCCCTGGCCAGTTCAACACCTTCCTTCACATGGGAGATGAGGATAAGGGCACTCATGCTTGGGGCGAGCTTGTCATGGCGATTGTCGCCTCCACCGGTATTCTCGATGAAATACTGGGGCTTGCTCACCTTTCCGATATCGTGATAGTAGGCTGCCACCCTTGCAAGGAGCGGGTTTGCGTTGATCGTTTCAGCCGCCGCTTCCACGAGGTTGCCCACGAGAACGCTATGGTGGTAGGTGCCGGGCGCCCGGACCATGAGCTCCCTCAGGATCGGCGAGTTGAGATTGGACAGTTCCAGGAGCTTGATATCGGTCACATAATGGAAAACGGTCTCCACGAGCGGTATTATCCCGGTGACCACCGCCGAGCAGACAAGCCCTCCTGCAAGCGCGAACAGGGCGCACCAGATGGTCTGAAGCGAAAGGAAACTGTCGCTCATGGTCTGGAAGGCCAGCGCCATGGCAAAGTTCACCACACTCACCTTGAGACCGGCGGTATAGATCCGGCTGCGGTCCTTACAGTGTCGAACGCCGTGGGCTCCGACAATCCCCCCCAGCAGGGCGTACACCACCACGAAGAGGCTGTTGTTAAACATGATGCCGATTAACGGTGCCGTCATCGCCGTATAGACCATCGCCACCTCTGAGTTGAGGATGATCCGGATCAGCATCGGTCCGACAGCGAACGGGAAAAGATAGAAGTAATCGCGAACATCGATAATGGGAAATGGCGTCCCCAAAGTCGATGAAATCGTCAAGGCTATTTTCAGCAGGAAAAATATCCCCGTCGTCACCAGGGATATGAGAATGATGTCCTTGGTGACCGGATTGAATTTCCGGATATTTTTACGGGCAAAGCGATAAGGGAAATAGAGGATTACCAGCACGAGGCCAAAGAGGCCAATGCCGACAAAAAACTTGTTGATGTCTCCGCGGGCAGCGGAAATCATTTCAAGCTTCTGGACCTGCTCAGCGGTGACCCGCTCTCCGACCCGAACAATCATCTCCCCCTGTTTTACTTGCAGGAGGACTGGACGGACTGCTTCCACAGCCTTGGCCTGAGCCTGCTCGGTCAACACCTTGCTGAAGGCAAGATTCGGCCGTACTCCTTTCGCCACGAGCTCCAGCAAGGTTCCGATCTCACGCGGGGAAAGCCCTGGGGCGACAATTTTCGCCTTTTTAACAAGCTGTACCGCCTCGGCCATTTCAATGGGAGAAACGGTGTAATCCATCGGCCCCATCGACTCGCCGGTGCGGACGTCAACGAGGACGATACCATGGGCCATATCGGCGGCAAAAGTCCGTTTATCGACAACTATCTTGTTGGAATAGATTGTCTGTGCCAGCCCCCGCACCTGATCCATCAAGGCATCATCAGCCGCAAGCCGCATGAGCGCTGCTTTCTCCTCAGGGGAGAAACTGAAACCGAAAAGACCTTTCAGTGACTCGTCCAGCCCCGCGTTATCCTGGGGAAGCGTGGCGATTGCCGCCTGCTGGAGCAGGGCAAGGGCCTGCTCGATGCGCCCCACCAGTTCGCCGGCCTCCTCCTGGGCAACGCTATACACGTAAGGAACAGCGGCCTTGGCCTCGAGGCGCTTTTTCTCCGTCAGCAGGCTGTCCTCAAGAAGATAATCCTGGGTTGCCCGTATATCGGCAGTTGCTATATCACCTTGCTTGTACCTGACTGAAAGGAATTCCTGGCGGGGCAGAATCAGAAGAGTGAGGAAAAAGGCGGTTAGAAGCAGCAGTATTCGCCGGTTCCTCAGTTCATGGCGAGGATCCGAGAAACGACCGAGAAAATTGTCTAAGATTCTTCCGAGTGAATGCGGAAGAGAACCACGTATATCCTGGCCGGTATTTCCGCTTTGGGAGGGCATGACGATTTCTGTATAGTACCTGTTGGGCACAAAGGTGCCGTGACAGTTGCATGAAAAATTCAAGTATTCAGAGATGAATACTATATCGTCCTGCTTGTGCACATGTCAACTCCGATGACAAGCACTGAACGCATGAAAGGCGAATCCCCGGGGCCTCAGATTAAAAATGTTCCCTTCCCATACAGCTTCTGATATATGTCTAATGTTTTATCCGAGGTCGGAAGACCTTCACCATACATTCTTTGCAAGGGGGCCAGAATGAGCGAAATTACTGATGTCTACGCGCGAGAGATACTTGATTCCCGCGGGAACCCGACCCTGGAGGTTGAAGTATTTCTTGAGTCCGGTGTCATGGGAAGAGCTGCGGTACCTTCCGGCGCTTCAACCGGCGAGCGGGAGGCTCTGGAACTGCGCGACGGAGACAAGTCCCGCTACCTGGGCAAAGGAGTTCTCAAAGCGGTCGACAACGTCAACAACATCATCGCCGAGCAGATTATCGGCATGGAAGCCACCGACCAGATCGGGATTGACCAGAGAATGCTGGATCTGGACGGCACCGAGTACAAGAGCAACCTGGGAGCCAATGCAATCCTCGGCGTTTCCCTGGCGGTGGCAAAAGCCGCCGCTGAAGAACTCGGCCTTCCCCTTTACCAGTACATCGGCGGCTGCAACTCCAAAGAGCTCCCGCTCCCGATGATGAACATCCTGAATGGCGGCGCCCACGCCGACAACAACGTAGATATCCAGGAATTCATGATTATGCCGGCCGGCGCCAAATCCTTCGCCGAGGCACTGCGCATGGGCGCCGAAATCTTCCACGCCCTGAAGGGTGTCCTGAAGGGCAAAGGCTACAATACCGCCGTTGGTGACGAAGGAGGCTTCGCTCCCAACCTGAAGTCCAACGAAGAGGCCTTGGAAGTCATCATGGAAGCAATCCAGAAGGCCGGCTACAAGCCGGGAGAGGAAGTGCTCCTGGCTCTGGACGTTGCCTCATCCGAACTCTTCCAGGATGGCGTCTACACCCTGGAAAACGAGGCGGAACCCAAGAAGACCTCCGCCCAGATGGTCGATTTCTACGAAAACCTGGTAAACAAGTTTCCGATCATCTCCATTGAAGACGGCATGGCCGAAAACGACTGGGACGGCTGGAAGCTCATGACAGACCGGTTGGGCAAGCGGATCCAGATCGTCGGCGACGACCTCTTCGTCACCAACCCGCGGATTCTGAAAGAGGGTATCCAGAAAGGGATCGCCAACTCCATCCTGATCAAGCTGAACCAGATCGGTTCCCTCACCGAAACCCTGGACGCCATCGAAATGGCCAAGCGGGCCGGTTACACCTGCGTCATATCCCACCGCTCGGGAGAGACCGAGGACACCACCCTGGCCGATCTCTCGGTGGCAGTAAACGCCGGCCAGATCAAAACCGGCTCCCTTTGCCGCACCGACCGGGTCGCCAAGTACAACCAGCTTTTGCGCATCGAAGACGAGCTTGACACCACCGCCATCTTCCGCGGCAAGGATGTATTCTACAATATCCGCAAGTAGTAACGCGGAAGACAACAGACGAGTAACGAAAGGCGGGAGCTATCCCGCCTTTCGCGCATCCGCATCCCCGCCTGTTACGGTTAACGCCGGGCAAGATTGTGCTATACTTCATCTCCATCCCACGACAGGAGATATGCCATGCGCTATTCACCGCTTCTTACCGACCTGTATCAATTGACCATGCTGGCGGGCTACCTGGAGGAAGGAATGGCCGAGGAGCCGGCGGTCTTTGACCTCTTCTTCCGCCATAACCCGTTCAAGGGGGGCTACGCAGTCTTTGCCGGCCTCGATACCGCTCTCACCTTTCTTGAAAACATCAATTTCACCGAAGACGAACTTGAATATCTGCAAGGGCTGGGAATTTTTCGCCCCCGCTTCATCGACTTTCTCCGCTCATTCCGCTTCCGGGGGAAGGTGACCGCTGCGCCGGAAGGGACCGTGGTTTTTGCCAACGAACCCCTGGTGACTGTTGAAGCCCCCCTCGCCCAGGCACAGTTGGTGGAAACGGCGTTGCTGAACATCATCAATTTTCAGACCCTTGTTGCCACAAAAGCAGCCCGGATCGTCAATGCAGCGGCAGGCGGCACAGTGCTCGAATTCGGGCTGCGCCGCGCCCAGGGACCTGACGGGGGGGTGAGTGAAGCACGCGCCGCCTACGTGGGTGGGGTAAAAAGCACCAGCAACGTGCTGGCAGGGAAACTCTTCGACATTCCGGTAAAGGGGACCCACGCCCACAGCTGGATCATGGCGTTCCCCGACGAACTTACCGCTTTCCGTGCCTATGCGGAGGTATTCCCCGACACCTGCATTCTCCTCGTGGACACCTACGACACCCTTAAGAGCGGTATTCCGAACGCCATTACCGTTGCAAAGGAATTGCGTGCCAAGGGGCACGACCTTGCCGGAGTGCGGATCGATTCCGGAGACCTGGCCTACCTCTCCCGGGAGGCACGCCGGATGTTCGACGAAGCGGGCTTCCCCAACGCGAAGATCGTCGCTTCCAACGAACTTGATGAATTCGTCATCGAATCGATGCGGGGTGAGGGAAGCAGGGTCGATATCTATGGCGTGGGTACCCGGCTCGCCACATGTGCCGGCGACGGCGGAGGCGCCTTGGGGGGTGTCTACAAACTTGTCCGTATCGGCGACCGGCCGAAGCTGAAAGTGACCAGCGACATCGCGAAGGCGACCCTCCCCGACCGCAAGCGGCTCCTCAGGGCAGTGAACCCCGATGGTTCATTCGTCCTGGACGTAATCTGCCTCCACAACGAAGTCATTAAGCCCGGCGACAAGGTATTCGACCCGCTCAATCCTCTGCAATCCGTGACAATCCCCCGGAATGCCGATTTTA
The DNA here is from genome assembly GCA_964490805.1 of uncultured Geobacter sp. Classification (GTDB taxonomy): domain Bacteria; phylum Desulfobacterota; class Desulfuromonadia; order Geobacterales; family Geobacteraceae; genus Geobacter. Next base: position 88,808 of record CAZBEB010000004.1, on the reverse strand, counting down.
TTGAAGTCCGTAGCGTTGTAATGGATGACGGTACGCGAACGTCAGCTCGTCGGCCATCTCTGGACGAGATGGCTGACCGGAGCCATGAGCAGTTATCCCTCCTCCCCCAGGGATGTCTACGTTTCATAAACCCTCACAAGTACAAGGTTTCCATCAGCAGTGCATTGAACGATTTGCGCCTGCGGCTCATGGACGAGGTCCAGCAGGGATACAAGAAACTCCAGCATGGAGAAAATTGATGGGCACAGCATCGGCCCTCCTCATAATCGATGCCCAGAACGATTTCTGTCCCGGTGGAAGCCTCCCGGTCCGTGAAGGCGACCGAATCGTGCCGGTACTCAACCGCTACATCGAACTTTTCAGGGAATGGGAACTACCCATCTTTGCGTCCCGGGACTGGCATCCCGCCATCACATCCCACTTTCGCGATTACGGTGGCATCTGGCCGGCCCACTGCGTTCAGGGAAGCGAGGGAGCCAGGTTCCACCGGGATCTGGAGCTCCCCGAAGAGACCATCGTCATTTCCAAGGGACAAGATCCGAACCGGGATGACTATTCGGCATTCCAGGCAACAACGGAGAGCGGAGTGTCTTTCCCGGAACAACTTGAGGCTCTGGCGGTCAAAAAACTCTACGTGGGAGGCCTGGCAACCGATTACTGCGTCAAGGAGTCAGTCCTGGACGGGCTGCGGCGCGGGCTGGAAATTATTCTGCTCGAAGATGCTGTCCGGGGGGTAAACATCAATCCGTGCGATTCTGCAAAAGCAATTGAAGAAATGGTCCGGGCTGGTGCGGTACTGATGAATTTCAGCAAAATGCGGGCAGATGTCCGTCCCTAAGCGCAGAAGAGTGAATACATACCTTTTGACAATTGCCAGTGAACGCGCTAAAGTGGCTTAGTTAAGCAATACCCATGAAATTAAAGGACAATTCCGACAATGTCAAAGACAAGCAACCTTAAAATTACGAGCATAACCCCGATCATCGCTCCCGCCGACCTGCGCCAGGTTTTCCCACAGTCGCTGGAAACCGCCGAATTCGTTAACGCAAGCAGAGCCCACATCAAGAACATTCTCAAGGGAAAAGACAACCGCCTCATGGTTGTGGTTGGCCCCTGCTCGATCCACGACCCGAAGGCCGCCCTGGATTATGCGGGACGCCTTGCGCGGCTTGCCGCCGAGCTCTCCGACCAGCTCTTCATCGTCATGCGGGTCTATTTCGAAAAACCCCGCACCACCATCGGCTGGAAAGGGCTCATTAATGACCCCGACATGAATCACACCCACCAGATATCCAAGGGACTCGGCATCGCACGCAGGCTTCTGGATGAGGTCAGCAACATGCTTCTGCCGGTGGCCTGCGAGATGCTCGACACCATCACGCCTGAATACCTGGCAGACTACATCTCGTGGGGAGCAATTGGGGCACGGACCACCGAAAGCCAATCACATCGGGAAATGGCAAGCGGTCTGTCATTCCCCATCGGGTTCAAAAACGGCACCGACGGCAATCTCCAGATCGCCATCGACGCCATGAACGCTGCGCTCCACTCCCATTGCTTCCTCGGAATCAACCGGGACGGAAAAACCTCCATCATCCAGACCACCGGCAACCCGGACCTGCATATTGTACTGAGAGGCGGGAAAAAACCCAATTACTCCCCTGAAGATATCGCCAGGACCGAAGAAATGATGGAAAAGGGTGGGCTCTTCCCGACAATCATGGTGGACTGCAGCCATGGGAACTCTGAAAAGCGCCACGAGAAGCAACCTGAAGTGCTCGACAGCGTCATCGACCAAATCGAGGCAGGCAACCGCTCAATCTCCGGTGTCATGATCGAGAGTTTTATCGAAGAGGGGAACCAGCCCATCCCCAAGGACCTGTCCCAGCTTCGCTACGGCGTTTCCACCACCGACAAGTGCATTGACTGGAAGACGACCGAGGAGATTCTCCGCAAAGCCCATGACCGGCTGAAACGATGCCGGGGAAGACAACTTCACGCATAACCATGAAACGCAAAGAGCCCCGATTGATCCGGGGCTCTTTGCGTTAAGGCATCATTTGCCGTTCACCCTGAGTTGCCTGCGGAATTCCCAGGGGGGCAACGGATTGTGGTCCCGCCACAACCCACGGCGCTCCTGCCTGGCTTCCTTCTCGGCCTCAAGATAGGCAGAGGCGTAGGGACCACGCAAATGCCGGACATAGGCCCAGGCGTAGCCCCTGCGGACCATTTCACGATTCAGATCCATCCCTTCGAGCAGGATAACGCCGACCTTCCGGCGATAGCTCTGCTCTCCGGTCAGTTCCACCACCACTTCCCGTCCCAACACAAGTTTGCGCAGCGCTGCGGCCGCCGCCACTCCATACGGCTGCCCCGGTATCTCTTTTTTCCGGGTTTCAGGGGCATCAATGCCGTACAATCTGCAGGCATACCCTTTGCGCTTGCCCACAGGTGTAATTACCACCGTATCCCCATCCCACACCCGCGTGACCCTGCCGTATTCAGCCACAGTGTCCAAACGGTCGGAGGCATCAGTCGACGCGGCACGCCCCCCAACCGGGATGAGCATCAGTCCAGCCAGAAGCGATACCGCAACCAACCTGATGCAGTTCATCACATTCCCTCCTTCAAGACGCGAAAGGCCGGCCTCCCAACGAGACCGGCCCCCATACAGACAGCGTATTCTTCACTTCGAGATAAATGATCGCATTACTACTCACGGTCGGACTTGGCGCCCGGCATGTAAATCGGCTTGATGAACGCGGCATCAGTAGCCTTGCGAACCTCCTCAAGAACCACAGGAGATACCGCGGAATCCAGCGACAGGATAACCATAGCCTCACCACGCTTCTCCCGGCGTCCCAGGTTCATGGAAGCGATGTTTATATCGTGGCCCCCCATGATGGTACCGATTTTCCCTATCATGCCGGGGCGATCGCTATAGGTAAGAATGAGCATATGCTCGGAGGGGGCGAAGTCCACCTGGTAGTCACGCAGCTTCACGATGCGGGGGGCGCCCTCAAAGAGGGTTCCCGCCACGCTCCGTCTCTCCCCTTTCCCCTCGATGGTGAGGGTTATCATGTTGGAGAACGAAGGGGACTGGGTAGACTTGTTCTCTTCCACGGTGATGCCCATCTGGTCGGCGATAAGCGTGGCGTTCACCATGTTCACATCCTGCTCCACCTTGCGGTTGAGAATGGATGAGAGCCCGCAGACGCTCAGGGGTGTGCAGTCATAGTGGGCGATGTTGCCGGCGTAGGAGAAGGTCACGGTATCGATGTTGGCGTCCGCAAGCTGTATGACCAGATCGCTCATGACACTTATGAGGTTCAGGAACGGCCGCATCTGGTCCATGAGAGCCAGGTCGAAACGCGGGATGTTCACAGCGTTTTCCAGGGGGAGATCGTCCAGGTAGTTGAGAATTTCCTTGGAAACGTCCACCGCCACGTTAACCTGGGCCTCGAAGGTGTTGGCGCCAAGGTGAGGGGTAACCACCACGCGTTCATGGCCGATGAGATTTTTCAACACGTCGGTGTTGGGCGGTTCTTTGCTGAAGACGTCAACAGCGGCGCCGGTGATTTTACCCGATTCCAGATACTTCAGGAGCGCTTCCTCTTCGATGATCCCACCCCGGGCAGCGTTCACGAGGATAACCCCGTCCTTCATCATGGCCAGCTCGCGCTCGCCTATCATGTGACGGGTTTCATCGTTCAGGGGAGTGTGAACAGTGATAATGTCGCAGTTCTGATAGATCTCGTCGTGGGAAACGAGCTTTACCCCCAGATCATGGGCACGTTTCACGGCGATGTAGGGGTCGCAGGCAAGGACTTCGCATTCGAAAGCCTTGAGCCGGGTGGCCACCCGTCCCCCAACCTTGCCGAGGCCGATGACGCCGGCGGTCTTACCCTTGAGCTCATAGCCGGTGAAGGGAGCACGTTTCCACTCACCACTCTTGAGGCTTGAATTTGCTTTGGTCACATTGCGGCAGAAAGAGAGGAGCAGCGCCATGGCATGCTCTGCCGCGCTGTTGGTGTTGCCGAAAGGAGCGTTCACCACTATAACGCCGCGGGAACTTGCATAGTCCACATCCACGTTATCTATGCCGACTCCGGCACGGGCTATGATTCGAAGCTTCGAGCCCGCATCGAGCAGTTCCTTGTCCACGGTGGTGCCGCTGCGGGTTATGATGGCGTCGTAGTCGCCGATGAGCGCCAGCAACTCCTCCCTCTTGAGGCCAAGTTTGACCTCTATCTCCACGCGCGGGTCTTGAGCAAGAAGTGCCAACCCTTCCTGAGCCACCTCGTCGGTAACGATGATTTTCATTGCTGCTCCCTTTTCAATGAAATATGGTGCGGATGTCCGTGATAATCCTGACGGGCAGAAAGTACTTTGCGAGGCCGCAAAGAAGCGCTAATAATAGACCCGTCAACCGCAAAATGCAAGGCCGGCAACCACTGCCCCGCGTATACAAGGAACTGCCCCAAGGGAATCACATGCCTCAAAACATACCATTTCACATAGTCCTGATCGAGCCGGAAATCCCGCCCAACACCGGAAATATCGCCCGCCTCTGCGGTGCCACAAGCACCGTGCTCCACCTTGTGGGAAAGCTCGGTTTTTCCACCGACGACCGTCAACTGAAGCGTGCGGGGCTCGACTACTGGAGCGAAGTGGATATCCACTACTGGGATAATCTGGACGCCCTCAAACGGGCCTATCCGGACGGACGTTTCATCTACACGAGCAAGAAAGCGGCGCGCCCCCATGTTAAAGCGGAGTTCCGCAGCGGTGACTTCATCGTTTTCGGGAAAGAAACGGTAGGGCTGCCGGAGGAGCTGATCAGGGCCAACTGGGAGCACACCGTGCGCATCCCCATCTTCGGGAAGGTGCGGAGCCTCAACCTCTCCACGGCGGCGGGAATAGTCCTCTACGAGGCGCTGCGGCAGACAGGCAGGCTTGAAGAGCCTGAACCTGGTGACGGCGAGGGGGAATGCTGACATGCTGACCCAAGGGATCATCTCCATGAGCCTTGCCCTAGCCTTCTACACCTACGCGGTCTTCAGCGGCAGGCGGGAGGGGCTCCACCGCAAGCACCTCATCGTGTTCGGCATCGGCCTCCTCTTCGACTACCTGGGCACACACCAGATGAGCCTCTACGCCAGGGCCTACGGCAAGGCCCCCGAATGGCACAATCTTACCGGCATCCTGTCGTTGGCAGGGATGGCGTTCCACTTTCTGCTGGCATTGGCGGCCTCCCTCATGAGCCGGGCCGAAAGCGTCAACCGCACCTTCCACCGGGTAAGCCTCACCATCTATACACTCTGGTGCATCGCCTTCGCCAGCGGCGCACTGGCCGGGATGCTGAAACTCTCGGGCCGTTCGTGACCCCTTTCCCTGCCTCCCAAAAGAAAAGGGGGCTTTCGCCCCCGATTCCCGCTCTATATCATCCCATGCCTAGTCGTCGAAGTTCCCTTCGGGTCCCTTGTCGCCGGCAATCGTCTTTGCCCGCTCGATGATCTGCTCTCTGGTCCAGTGGGCCGGGTCCTCGATGAGGCTCCCCTTCGGGCCCACATTGTAGGAACCAGCCTTGAGAATAGCCTCGATGGCAATGGGAGCCGTGTCTTTGGCATTGAAGACTTCGGTCATCATCTTGTAGGCGAAGTCCTCGACCCGTTTCGCCATCCGGTCGCGAATCTCCTTGGGCTGGGCCAGGAGCTTGTTCTCGAAGGGAAGGTTCAGGTTCTTGTAGTCCCCCTTCTTCCACCCCTTCGACTCGGCGTAGGCCACAATCTCGGTCCAGAGCTCTTCGGTCATTCCCTCGCCCTTCACCTTGATGAAATTGCCGTCGGCATCCAGCTGGGCGTTGCCGTAGTCGTTCACCTCAAGACCCCAGGAGATCATCTGGAGGGCGGTGGCCACGTTGGCCTTGGTGGTGGCGGTCTGGTTGGCGATCTCGCGCAGCCGCTCGGAGCTGTTGCCGGAGGTGCCGTGCTGGGCGCCGTTCACCTTGTAGGGCTCCAGTGCCTTGTGGATGCCTGCGGTGAGTTCCACCTGGATACCGGCTGCGGATGCCTCCAGGCCATGGGTGGTACCGTTGTTGAGGGCGATCCAGTCGGGGTAGATCTCGTGGGCATTGAGCCCCTGTATCAGGAACTTCGCCTCGTCCACCGTGGAGAGACCCTGGTTCCCCTTGATCTCGCCCACCTCGGTCTCAAGCCCTGCCCATGCCGGGATGCAAGAATTGATGTCGAGGTTGGCCAGCAGGTTCTGGTCATCGGGGAGATGGGAGGCATCAATGGCGATGGAGGTAATCCCCGCCTCGAACATGGTGGGGATCTCCACCTTGGCGGCGGCAAGATCCTTGTCGTTCTTGATGCCGTAGTGATCGGCATGAATGGCAACCGGCACGGTGATGCCGAGTTCGTTACAGAGTGCGTCCACAATGCGGGCCATATTCCAGTAGTTGACCGCACAGTAGGCTTTCTGGCCCCCTTCCGACTTGGCTATTTCGATGATAACCGGGCAGTTTGCCCGTTGAGCCGCCATGAGGGCGCCCCGGATCACAAAGTAGTTGCGGCCGTTTGCGGCCATGGCAATGGCTTTCCCCTTGGCGAGCATGGCCCGGTCCACCACCTTGCCGCTCACGATGAGGGCCTTGGAGTTGGGAAAGAGCTGCTGGATGGTAGGGGGACGGCCCACTTGCAGGGCCTTTTCGAAATCTGCGGAGTAAGGTGCCATTCATATCCTCCTTCAGTTTTATTGAAATTTTTTCGGCAGACAAAAATCGACATCTTATAGCATGTTAACCCGCACTAAATCAAGGAATAATCTACGTTTCCCGCCCTTTCCGACCCTCTCAGTGCCCAAGAATAGCAGCCAGTTTTTCGGCCTCGGATGAATGAACGAGGGCCAGCACCTCATCGCCCGGCTCTAGTACGAGATCGCCTCTGGGAATGAGGAGCGTTCCCCTGCGGATGACTGCAGTAACCGCACTTTCCGGAGGAAAAGCCAAGTCGCGGATGGCTCTCCCCGCCGCATCAGACTGCGGATGAACCTTTTCCTCCACAAGGGAGTATTCCCCTTTCCGGAGCTTGAGAAGCGTCATCATCTCCCCAAGCGACATCTCCTCGGCAATGAGGTGAGCCAGCAGATTCGCCTGGTTAAGGGCGACATCGACCCCCATCTTCGGCGTGAACATCCAGGCGTTCTTCGGATCGTTCACCCGGGCTATGACCCGCGGCACGCCGAACTCGAAGCGCGCGAGCCCCGCAGCCACCAGGTTTGTCTCATCGTTGCCGGTAACGGCAGCCACCACGTTTGCCTGCCTGATGCCTGCAGCTTCCAGCAGCACCGGGTCGGTACCGCTGCCATGGATTACCGCATCAAGGGGGAGATCCCGCTCAAGGGCTGACATCTCCTGCCTCTGATGCTCAATGATGCGAGCCTGATTCCCGGCGCCTATGAGAAGTGCCGCCAAATGGGCTCCGACCTTGCCTCCGCCGACAACAAGCACGTACATACTTCCCCCCTAGCGCCATCCCATGAGAATTTTCAACCGCTCGGCCGATGAAGCAAGCAATGCCAGGTGAACCAGATCACCTTCGCGGAGTTCGGTCCCAAGGGTGGGAATAAAGGTTTTTCCCTGCCGGGTCACCGCCACCGCGTGAATTTCACCGGGCACCGTCAACTCACTTACCGTTCTCCCCACAAGGAGATGGGGCACCTCCGCCTCCACCACGTCCACCTCTCCGCTGCCGAGACTCATAACAGTTTCGAGGCGGGAATAGCAGAGGAGTTCCACTATCCTGTTAATTCCCCACGTTACGGGAGAAATGGTGAGCAGTCCCAGCCGCCGGTATATCTCTGCTTTGCGCGGGTCGTAGAGGCGGGCCACCACCCGTGGCACATGGAACACCTGCCGGGCTGCCCGGGCGGCCACAAGGTTCACTTCGTCGCTGGCCGTGACGGCGGCAAAACCGTCGCACCGCTCTATACCGGCCCTGAGGAGAATCTCACGATCGAAGCCGTGCCCGGCAACGGTCTCCCCCCGGAACGACTGCCCCAGCCGCTCGAAGGCGCCCGGATCCTGGTCCACCAGCGTCACGCCGTGGCCATGGATGCTTAGAACTTCCGCCAATCCGGCGCCCACCTTGCCGCACCCGATGATGATGATTTTCATGGTAAACCTCCCGTGGAAGGAAGAGACCGCCAGCGCCGCCGCACAAAGGCCTTACGCGCCTCGTCGGCAAGAAGGAGCAGCGGCGCCCACGCCAGCACATAACACCACTCGACCGGACCGAGAGCTGCGGTATGAAACGCCTTCTGGAGAAACGGCTCATTGACAAGGAGACAGAGAAGCGCCAGTTCAACGGCGATCCCCCAGAGCACGAGGCGGTTGCTGAAGAAACCTATCGTGAGGATTGAAGCCTTGTCGCTGCGGCAGCCAAAGACGGCGCCAACCTGGGCGGCCACCACCCCGGCCAGGGTCATGGTGGTTGCCATTCGGTAGACATTGGTCCCCTCCGGTGCCAGAGGCACTCCCGGCCAACCATGGTGCCAATTGAGGAAGAAATAGGCGGAGAGAGCCGCAACCGCCTCGATGGACCCATACCAGAAAAGCGCCCGCATGAGTACGTGACGATTCAGGAGCGAATCACCCCGGGGACGCGGCGGATTGTCCATGATCCCCTTCTCGGGCAACTCGGTACCGAGCCCGATGGCCGGCACCATGTCAGTCCCAAGATCAATGGTGAGAACCTGCATAACGGTGAGCGGAAGGGGAATCGCTCCCCTCGAAAAGAGCATGACCACAAAAGGAACCGCTTCAGCCATATTGCTCGTAAAAACATACGTGGCAAAGCGGCGGATGTTGGCGTAGACCGCCCGCCCCTCCTCCACCGCGTTGACGATGGATGCGAAATTGTCATCGGCGAGAATCATGTCGGACGCTTCACGGGCGACATCGGTTCCTGAGCGCCCCATGGCAACACCTATATCGGCCTTTTTGAGGGCCGGTGCGTCGTTCACGCCATCACCGGTAACGGCTACCACATGCCCCATTTGCTGGAGCGCGGCGACCACCCGCAGTTTCTGCTCGGGAGCCACACGGGCAAAGATCACCTCTCCGCGAAGAATCTCCTCAAGAACTGCTGATGGAATACTCTCCAGCTCCCTCCCGGTCACGATCCGGGGCGGCCCCCCTCGCAGGCACCCAATACGCCTTGCCACGCTCTCGGCAGTGAGCCCGTAATCACCGGTAATCATGATGATCCTGATGCCGGCCCGGCGGCACTTCTCCACCGCCTCGGCCACCTCGGGGCGTGGCGGGTCCATCATCGCAACCAGGCCGAGAAACGTGAGGTCCCCCTCGAGCCCCCCGGACGAAAAATCGCTGTAACCAGGAGGAAGCACCCGGATAGCGACTGCCAGCACTCGAAGGGCTTCGCGCGCGTAGCGGTCAGTTGCGGCGGCAACCTCCCCCCTCCCCCTGTCATCCAGAGGGTGCTCCACACCTCCCGCCGCAATGCGGGTACAGCGGGCTGCAATTTCCCGTGGAGCCCCCTTGACAAAGGTGATCAGCCCCGCCGCGGGGAGAATAAGAGCATCACGCTCCACATCCGGCGTCACGCGGTGAACGGTGCTCATCATCTTCCGGCGGGACTCGAAGGGAATCTCCCTAACCCTGGGAAACCGAACCTCCTCAACCTCCGGATCAACTCCAGCCTTGACAGCAGCAACCCTGAGAGCCGCCTCCGTCGGGTCGCCCAGTATTGTCCACCGCCCATCACAGCTCCCCGGCGCCAGAAGGCGGGCGTCGTTGCAGAGTCCGGCAGCAAGGAGCATCCTCCGCAGATCGGAGGCCAGAGGGCCATGCGGGGGATGCCCCCCGTCGAGCACGCTCCCTTCCGGGGCATATCCGGCACCGGTAACCATGAGGCTCCGTCCGCCAACCCACAGGCTGCGGACTGTCATCTCGTTCTCGGTGAGGGTTCCGGTCTTGTCGGTGCAAATTACGGTGCAGCAACCAAGGGTTTCCACCGACGACAGCTTCTTGATGAGTGCATTACGCTTCGCCATCCGCTGCACCCCCATGGCCAGCGACAGGGTGACCGTAGGCACAAGCCCCTCCGGAACGAAGGCGACGATCATCCCCATGGCAAAGATGAACCCTTCGGTAGTTTCGACACCGGCCAGTACCACGGCAAGCATGAAGAAGACAAGCCCAATACCGGAGGCCAGTGCGGTAACAACCTTTGTAACCCGGCCCAACTCCACCTGCAGCGGACTCGGCACCTCATCGAGCCCTTGAGTAAGCGCGGCGATGGCACCAAAAGCTGTATCCATCCCGGTGGCGAAGGTTACGGCCCGGCCCGTGCCAGCTGAAACGGTGGTGCCGGCAAATACGAGGTTGGGAAGTTCCGCCCGCGGAATTCCCTCCCTAAGAACCGGATCGCTCGTTTTGCGCAGTGGATGGGATTCGCCGGTAAGCACCGACTGATCTATTCGGAGCTCGGCTTCGGTTACGAGGCGGCCGTCGGCACAGATGCGATCCCCCTCGGAGAGTAACATGACATCACCAGGAACAAGTTCCTCGGCCGGCAGTCGTAACTCTACGCCATTGCGAACGACGCGTGCGAACGTCGGCAGCAGGCGCTGAAGCGCCAGGGTAGCTTGTTCTGCCCGGTATTCCTGCCAGAAACTGAAGATGCCGTTGATGAGATTCACCAGCCAGATGGCAATGCCAAGCTGGGGCATCCGGGCAAGAAAACCGACAATTCCGCCGGCCCACAAAAGAAGTGCCATCAGGTGGGTAAAGTTCGCCAGAAACCGGACAACTAGCGGCCTGCCGCGCACCTTTCGGATACTATTGGGACCGAACGTTTTCAGGCGCTTAACAGCCTCGCCATCCCCCAATCCGCCAGGCCCGGAGGCCGTTGCAGAGAAGACCTCTGCGATGGTGAGGGTATGGATAATCCCGAAGAGCCCTGCTCTTTCTTCTCTCTTGCCGTCGCCGCCCATGACAGGTTAATTGTAACCCATCCTGACGAAATGACACCCGCCACGCACCGGGAGATGATGCCGGGAACTGCACCCCTTGCCAAAGCCGGCCCTTCGCCGGTATAATGGCACGCTTTGCAAGGAGATTTCAGTGACCAGTACCGTTTCATTCCATGAATCACTACTCGACACCCATCTTTTAGTCGATGCCCGGACCCCCCTCGAATTCGAGGAAGACCATATCCCCGGCGCCATCAACGTGCCGCTGCTCACCAACGAGGAGCGGGTTGAGATCGGCACCCTCTACAAGCAGACCGGCCCCCTGGAGGCAAGACGCCGCGGGCTTGAACTGACCGCTCACCGTTTCCCGGCCATGGTGGAGGAAATCGCCGCAGCCGCTGAATGCCGCCCCATCCTCGTCTATTGCTGGCGCGGGGGGCTCCGCAGCAAGACCATAACCACAATTCTCGACCTGACCGGTTTTGACGCCGTCCAGCTTTTGGGGGGATACAAGGCATTTCGCAACATGGTGACGGCGTACTTCGAGCCGTTTCGCCCCCCTGCCCCCCTGGTGGTGCTCCACGGCATGACCGGCGTCGGGAAAACCACCTTCCTCCTTCAACTCGCCGAAGCGGGGCACTCGGTCATCGACCTGGAGGGGCTCGCATGCCACCGGGGCTCGGCCTTCGGCTCCCTGGGCCTTTGCCAGGAACTCACCCAAAAACGGTTTGAAACCCTTCTGTGGGATGCATTCAGGAAATTGCCGGCTGACAGGCCGATCCTCCTGGAGGGGGAAAGCAAGCGGATAGGGAGAATAAACCTGCCGGGCAATCTGTATGAGGTCATGCGGGAAAGCGTGAAGGTGTGGTGCAACGCCTCGGTGGCAACCCGGGTGGACCGCCTCATCGAGGAATACGGACTCCCCGAATACCGCCAGGGCATGACAGAGGCGCTGGACCGTATCCGCAAAAAACTGGGGGGCGATAAGTACGAGGAAATTTTGGGATTTCTGGAACGGTGGGAGATGAATCCCTTCATGGAAGGGCTCATCCGGCACTACTACGACAAGCTTTACTACAAAACGAGGGAGTGGACCGAGGATGCCGCCGTATCCCTTGAAGACTTCGACTCCGGCCGCCGGGAACTGGAAGCATTTCTCGACTCCCGGCAATGGATGTCAGGGTGACACGCCGCCGGCGAAGAGCAGCGGTTTCATCCACTTAATGAAAATGCCCCCCTGATAATGTGAAAAACGCGGACAAAAGCCCCAGGGCAAGAGCGGCAACAGATGCCAGGATGCACCCCAAGGCCAGGAACTTGTGGAGCAGGTTCTCGGCCCGGCGCTCCCGATAGCCGAGGAGGAACCCCAGGATGATCCCCCCCACGACACCGCCGCCATGGCCCCAGTTATTGATACCCGGCACGACAAGACCAAACAGGAAAAGCCCCACGACCCATCCCCACACTTCCTTGAAAACCGCCTGTCCGTACAGTCCCCCCCTGCTCTTTCCGTAGTAGAGAAGCGACCCGATTAGCCCACAGAGGGCCGCCGAAGCCCCGATGGTATAGCCGACCCCCGCAAAATATGAAAGCACGTAGCCGGCTACGCCGCCAAGGGTGTAAATGGTGAGCATCCGCCAGGTTCCGTACTCCTGGACCACCAGCGGCAGAAGCTGGCGCAGGGCCATCATGTTGAAAAATATGTGGAGTATTCCACCATGGAGATAGTTGGCGGTGAGCAGCGTCCAGAATCGCCCGTAGCGGTCGATGGGGACGACACCGGTGGCCCCGAGGACAAAGAGGCTGCTCTGGTCGGGGGAAAGAGCGGTGAAAAGCCCGCCGCCTCCGGCAGGGCGGTTGCTGATCAAGAGCGACACCACATACATAACCACGTTAACCGTAATGATTATGGTGACAAGCCGGTCGGCGCTCCCAACGCTCCGGGTCAGGGGGTTGTTCTTCAACCACGAACCGGGGCGTGCCGTGCCACACCAGGGACAGGAAGGCTCATCACGGCTGATGAGTTTGTTGCAGTTGGGGCAAAGAATCGAGCGGCGCTCGGGAGTTGACATTTAATAACCTCACGATAATGAATGGTAGCGTCCATCCTAACCCGGAGTGGCTTCAGACGCAAGAAGCCTCGCCGGCAGCAAAAATAACAAAGAATTTTGGAGGTCAGGAACCGGCTGCGGACGGGCGTTTACGGGGCAGGCTTTTTGACAGCCAAGACCAGAAATATTATACTATATACAAAAGAACTGATCTCTTACAACCGGAGTGCTTCGTGAAGCAACGCGCAAGACGCTGTGAAATTCCATCTGCCAGGAGCGTAAAACCTCTTGAAAAAGGGGAAAGGGATCGGCCACCAGCCGCCACGGTCCCGCAAAGAGCGTGTCGGCAAGGTCCGTGAGCTTTTCACCGACTGATTGGAATAAAGTGCCTCGACGAAGCACCGCATCTTTCAGATCCCCGGAAGCATTTCCGGGGATTTTTTATTGTCATCCCTGGCCCGAGGGGACTCCTGGTTGACAGTGGGAACGACAAGCGTTTATAGTTGTCAGGCCGTTAGCGGCAGCAAATATTTCCCGCAGAGGAGGATAGCAACATGCTCTACTTCGTGAAAGAAAAAACCATCCACACCTTTCCCGTGTCGAAAAGATGTAACGCAAAGCGTGAAAAGGAGCAACTGCGCGACACCATCCCTCACAATAACGAGAAGTGTCCTTACTGCATGAACAGCTGGCCCGGCGAGGGGAAATAAGCCTCGCCCCCACTGTTTCATGCATTGCATCGTCACGAAAAAGGGGCATCCGCTGCTGCAGCGGCTTTGCCCCTTTTCTGTCACCCCTTGCTATTCCGGATTTTCCCCGCTCACAAAAAGCTGCGCATTTGCCAGGACATCCGGGTAAAACCTGAAAAAATCATCCCGCAATCCGTCGTAACTGCGTAACAGCTCTCGCCCCCCAGCGGCAAGAGGGTTCGCCCTCCCTACCCGCGCCGCCATCCGCGCAAGTACCCGCCCGATAGCATCCGGATCTGCATAGGAGGGAATCCACTCACCGAAAATGGCGGGGACAACCTGCTCCAACCGTTCCGGCAGATGAGCGGCACGACTCCGCACCACGGCTTCGGAGCGGGCGATGAAATCTGCGAGAGGCTCTGTCGAGAAGCGCTCCCAATGGGCAGCAAGGAAATGATCGTAGAACAGGTCCACCAGCACCGCGCGATAGAGGCCGAAATGGGGATCTATCCTCTGCCGACTGGCATGGAAGGCAGGATGTCTGCCGGCAAAGGAATCGATCCGGCGATGGAGCTTCAGGCCGAGGGTAATGCGGGGAGGAAACCGCCCTTCGAGCCGCCCCTTGACGAAGTCACCCATCATGTTGCCGGCAATGATATCGGGATCTTCGCCCGACAGGTGGAGGTGGGCCAAAAAGTTCATGTTTCCGGTATACCTCTGTCCATCAGCATGTGCAAAAAGAAAAGGCGACCCATTGCGGATCGCCCTTCTCCGACGCCGGTCCGGCCGCCCCATCGACGGGTTGCCGGAACCATTATCCCTGCGACGCCGCAAGCGCCTGTTCTATATCGGCAATGATATCCTCCACATTCTCAATGCCGATGGAAAGGCGGATGAAGTCCGGGGTAACGCCACTGGCCAGCTGCTCTTCCCCGGATAGCTGCTGGTGGGTAGTGGACGCGGGGTGAATCACCAGCGACTTGGCATCGCCGATGTTCGCCAGATGAGACAGCAGCTTGACGCTGTCTATGAACCGTTTTCCCGACTCGAGCCCCCCCTTGATACCGAAGCCGATAATGGCGCCTTCCCCCTTGGGCAGGTATTTACGGGCGTTCTCGTAATTTTCGTGGTTGGGAAGGCCGGGATAGTTCACCCAGCTAACGAGAGGATGCTTATCCAGCCACTGGGCCACCGCCCGGGCGTTCTCAACATGACGGGCCATGCGCAAGGGGAGAGTTTCCAGCCCCTGAAGGAAAAGGAACGAGTTGAAGGGGGCAAGGCAGGCTCCCATGTCACGCAAAAGCGTGATCCGCATTTTCAGGATGTAGGCAAGATTCCCGAGGGCTTCCCAGTAGCGGAGGCCATGGTAGGAGGGATCCGGCTCGGTCATTTCAGGGAACCGGCCGTTGTTCCAGGGAAAGGTTCCCCCATCGACGACAGCTCCGCCGATGCTGGTCCCGTGACCGCAGATGAACTTCGTGAGAGAGTAAACCACAATGTCGGCACCATGCTCCAGGGGCCTGAACAGGTAGGGAGTGGTCACGGTGTTATCCACGACAAACGGTATTCCGGCTTCATGGGCGACGCGGGCGATGGCCTCGAAGTCATCAACATTGTTCTTGGGGTTCCCCACCGACTCCGTGTAGACCAGACGGGTATTCGCATCAATGGCCCTGCGGATGTTTTCCGGATCGGCAGTATCGACAAACTTCACGGTAATCCCCAGCTTTGGGAGGGTATAGTGGAAAAGGTTATAGGTGCCGCCATAGAGGTAGCTGGTTGAGATTATGTTCTGGCCGGCCTGTGCAATGTTCAGCACCGCATAGGTTATGGCTGCCTGCCCCGAGGCCAGGGCCAGGGCGCCGACTCCGCCGTCAAGCTCGGCCAGACGCTTTTCAAGCACATCATTTGTCGGATTCATGAGACGAGTGTAGATGTTGCCGAACTCCTTGAGCCCGAAGAGATTGGCGGCATGTTCGGAACTCTTGAACGAGTATGAAGCCGTCTGATAAATGGGAACCGCCCGGGAGAGGGTTGCAGGATCCGGTTCCTGGCCGGCATGGAGGGCACGGGTATCAAAGCCTCTTGCATTGTCGGACATGGGGCCTCTTTTCCTGGTGGATAACTACGGCAATCCACCGGTTATCGTTATTTCACTCAAGAATACAATTTAAGTGATTACCAGCGGTGTGGTCAAGTATATTCATAAGAATACTTCTTGCTCCTCTTCTCATTTCCTCCCGAAGAGCGATGTCAACTCAAGAAGCCGTTCGATATGGGTTTCCGTAAGCGCACCGGAGGCAAAACGCCACGACCAGTTGCCGCTGGGGGTCCCGGGAAGGTTCATGCGGGCGGAGTTGTCGAGTCCGAGGATATCCTGCAGAGGGAAAATTGCCAGGTCAGCTACCGATGCAAGCCCGAGCCTGACGAGCTCCCAATGTATTTCCTTTCCGCAGGTTCCTGTGTAGGCAAGGACCGCATGCCGGTGCTGGGGAGAAAGGGATTCAAACCAGCCGACGGTGGTATCGTTGTCGTGCGTACCGGTATAGGTCACGCATTCAGGAATATAATTATGGGGGAGGTAGGGGTTGACTGCCCCGGAATCGAAGGCGAACTGGATGATTTTCATTCCGGGGAAGCGGTAGCGATCCCGCAACGCCTCAACCTCAGGGGTAATTACCCCCAAATCCTCGGCAATGATGGGGAGCTGCCCCAAAGCGCCAATTACCGCATCGAACAGGTGGGCGCCGGGGCCCTGTACCCATTCGCCCCTTACAGCAGTCTTCTCCCTGGCCGGCACTTCCCAGCACGCCTCGAATCCCCGGAAATGGTCGATACGCACCATGTCGCAGAGGGCGAAGCAATGGCGGAACCGCTCGATCCACCAGCGATACCCTTCATCGGCCATGGCGTCCCAGTTGTAAAGAGGATTGCCCCAGCGCTGGCCGGTCTTGCTGAAGTAATCGGGGGGGACGCCGGCAACCACCGTCGGCTTCCCCTTTTCATCCAGCTTGAAAAGGTGCGGCGCCCCCCAGACATCGGCCGAATCAAAAGCCACAAAAATCGGGATATCGCCGACAATTCCGATTCCCTTGCCATTGGCGTATTCCCTGATATGGCGCCACTGGCGGTAAAACTGCCACTGGGCATATTTCTGTTCACCGATAGCAACCCCAAGCCTGACCGAAAACTTTTCCAGGGCGCCGGGCTCCCGCCGGGCGATCTCCTTCGGCCATGCCGTCCAGCTTTTCCCGCCAAAATGGTCTTTGAGGGCCATGAAGAGGGCGTAGTCGTGGAGCCAGGGGGTATTGTCGCAAAAACACCAGTACTCCTGCTTGCGCTCAAGGTCACCATGGGCGTAGAAACGGGTAGCCGCGGCCTTCAGCAGGGGAATCTTGTAATTCTCCACAAGGGTAAAATCAACGTGGTCCGCCGCGAAAACAGGCATCGGGGCAGCGTCATCCAGATCACCTTCGTCCACGAGGGCTTCCAGGTCGATGAGGAGGGGATTACCGGCAAAGGCAGAGTAGCACGAGTAAGGGGAATTGCCGTAGGCAGCCGGGCCGAGGGGGAGAACCTGCCAGAGGCTCTGGCCGGCAGCCTCGAGGAAATCGATGAAATGCCGGCACTCCCGACCGAGAGAGCCGATTCCCCCCGGACCGGGAAGGGACGTGGGGTGGAGGAGGATACCGCTTTTCCTTCGATGATGCATTTATACCTCGCTTTCCGTTAAAAGCGTTGTCAAGAGTCCCGCAAATTGTATACAGTTACGTTCGGCCGAGGGTTATCGCATTCTATATCGGCTGCCATTCCCAACAAGGAGGATCCGCGCCATGGAAACCATAAAGACCGCCATGTTCGAAACCCTTATGGAGAGTGCCGTCCCAGACGGAGAAGACGGCTATATCTTCACCCTGGAGGGAAAGACTTACCGGATAAAAGATACCCTGGAGATATCCAAGATCGCCCAGGACCACGGTTACATCATCATCTACTGACTTTCCGTCATACCGAGCAGCTGGTCGATCCGGCGACCGTCCAGTGTCTCCTCTTCGATCAGGGCACCCGCAAGTATATCGAGCTTCTCCCGATTCCCGGCGATGACCCCTTCGGCCTTCTCCTCGGCCTCCTTGATTACCGCCGCTATCTCCTGGTCGATGAGCCACGCCATCTGCTCGGAAAAGGTCTT
Source organism: uncultured Geobacter sp. (assembly GCA_964490805.1). Taxonomy (GTDB): domain Bacteria; phylum Desulfobacterota; class Desulfuromonadia; order Geobacterales; family Geobacteraceae; genus Geobacter. Next base: position 70,881 of record CAZBEB010000004.1, on the reverse strand, counting down.
CTCCTCTGCCAGCTTCCGGCCAAGAAACGGGTGTTCCTCCCCCCGGCTGAAGGTCATGGCACCGATTTTTTCGCTCATCCCCCACTGACAGACCATCTTTTCCGCCAGATCGTTCACCATCTTGAGATCATTCTGAGCTCCGGTTGAAAGGTCGGAAAAGACGACCCGCTCGGCCACCCTCCCTCCAAGCGCAACGGAAAGACGGTTCAGGAGATACGTCTTGGAATAGTGATAACGATCGTCCTCCGGGAGTTGCTGCGTCACTCCCAGGGCCTGCCCCCGCGGGATTATTGTAACCTTGTGGACAGGGTCGGTACCGGGGAGGAGCTTCGCCACCAGCGTGTGCCCGGCTTCATGGTAGGCGGTAATCCGCTTCTCCCGCTCAGTGATGTACATCTTCCGTTCGCCACCCATGAGAACCTTATCCTTGGCCCGCTCAAGATGAGACATGGTTACCAGGGGGGAGTTTTCCCGCGCCGCCAGGATGGCTGCCTCGTTCACCAGGTTTTCCAGGTCCGCGCCGGTCATGCCCGGCGTTCCCCGGGCAATCACCGCAAGGGACACATCCTTGTCAATGGGGATCTTGCGCGTATGTACCTGTAGGATCTTCTCCCGATCCCGCCAGTCAGGGCGATCTATTACCACATGCCGGTCAAAGCGGCCCGGCCTGAGCAGCGCTGCGTCCAGAACATCGGGACGGTTGGTGGCCGCCATAACGATGACCTCATCATGGGGATCGAAGCCGTCCATCTCTGAAAGGAGCTGATTCAGAGTCTGCTCCCGCTCATCATGGCCACCGCCGAGCCCTGCACCACGGCTGCGCCCCACGGCATCGAGTTCATCGATGAATATGATGCTCGGCGCTGATTTCTTGGCGGTGGCAAAGAGATCCCGCACCCGTCCGGCACCGACCCCCACAAACATCTCGATAAACTGTGACGCAGAGATACTGAGAAAGGTCACACCGGACTCGCCTGCCACTGCCCGTGCCAGAAGGGTCTTGCCGGTGCCCGGAGGCCCAACCAGCAAAACCCCCTTCGGCACCTTACCTCCAATCTGCTGGAACTTCTTCGGGTCCTGCAGATAATCGACGATCTCCCTCAACTCCAGCTTGGCATTCTCCATTCCGGCCACATCATCGAACGTCACATTACTCTTTTCCCCAGGTGTGTACATCTGGGCACCGGACTTGGAGAACCCTCCCATCATTGCACCGGGGCCCTGCCCCCGCATCCCCCGCATTGCAAACCACCAGACCCCGAGTATCAGAATCCAGGGGAGAATGTACAGGAGTCCGTTAAGGAGAGGCGATGTCTCGGTGGTTACAGCGGTAACATCCACCTTCCTGGCCTGCAGATCAGACATGAGGGTCGGGTCTTCTATGGCAGGCTTTACCGTGGTAAAGTTAGTGACTTCACGTACTGCCGGTTGTCCGGGAACCGTGCCGGTCAACTGCACTTTTTTCCGGAACTCCCCCCTGATCCCATTGCCCTTTATGGTAATCTGCTTGATGTTGTCAGCGGCAAGCTCATCCTTAAAGCGGCTATACGAAATAACTCCGCCACCTTCAGCGGGTTGACGAACGAAATAGCCATACAATAGATTGAACGCAATAATCAGTACAAAAACCCATAAAAACGGCTTCCAGACCGATTGGCCCATGGATGGCTCCTTAATGCAGGAACTCCCCGCAATATCGAGTTCCGGCAATCCATTTCAATGCAATGACACTAAAGTGGTAACACAGACTCCTTGTATTGCAAGGTTTTCACGATTCATCAACGGACAGGGAGAATCGGCCGAGGCCAAACGCAGCACCTTTCCCCACGTTAAGGAACTCACCCAAAAGCAGGAACGCAATAAATTCATCGGGTAGCCCCCGCAACTTCACATCTCCGGTCAATCCAGCCAGTTTACCTTCTCCGTCCCCCCTGCCCCACTCCACCCACCTGGCCGAATTATACGAAATTTCCACTGAATCAGAGAGGGAACTGAGCCACCTGAAGTCCAGGGAAAGATCATCATCACTATAGTAAGCAGCAAGGGATGATATACGTCGAATAAGAGTGCGCATAAATTGCGGGAATTTAAATTCACGCAGCGCACGCCCCTCATGCATCAGCTTTAGCGGTGTCTCAAGCTGAAGCTTCATTTCCCCGGAGTAACCCATAAGTTGCGTATCACGGAGGCCATCTGTTTCCAGAAGAGTAACGGCATCCAGGGCCTCGACTCCCCCACCCTTTGACCATAGAAGCGTTGGCTCATCATGGTAGTCAAGAGAATCTATCCGCTCAAGTTCCATTGAACTCCCATAACGCTCAGATTGAGTAGCAAAAAGAAATTTTACGGCCTCCACGAATTCCCCTACAAAACGGGTTGCTGTACCCGCTAACGCAAGGCGAACCACAAAATCATGACCTGTATTAGGTGGGGAGGGAAGCACCGGGAAAGAAAAGGCAAACGGAAGGGGTGGCTTCTGGTGCCTCTTCACCGCAGCAGGGTCTGCACTCAGTTCCTGGGCAAAAATCAGCCGATAAGGGCACTCTTCCCTTGAAACGCATCGGTCGCAATCATCGCTCATACAACCAGAAGTTTGGCGGAATGCACCCTGGAAATCATTCCGAACGCGAAATAGAAAATACCGGTCGGCAACATCCCTGTTCAGGCGCATCGTCATTCGCAAAACCGCTACAATCATATCTTCGCTCCTGCCCAAAAAAATGGGGCGGATTATTAAATCCGCCCCATCTCACCGTCAGAACTTACGGCTCATACTAAAAATGAAATTTCCTAGAACATAGACTTAAGGTATTCCCTGTTCAATGTGGCTATGAACTTGACATTGATGCCCTTCGGACAGGCAGCCTGGCATTCATAGTGGTTGGTGCAGTTACCGAATCCACACTCTTGCAGTGCCCCGGTCATCTCTTTTACGCGGCGAGACGCCTCTGCCTTGCCTTGGGGAAGTGTTGCAAGCTGCGACACCTTGGCAGAGGTAAAGAGCATGGCTGAACCGTTGGGGCAACCGGCAACACATGCCCCGCAACCGATGCATTCAGCGGCATCCATTGCATAATCAGCATCGGGCTTGGGAATCATGATAGCGTTGCCGTCAGCAACACCGCCAGTATGGGCAGAGGTGTAACCACCAGCCTGGATGATGGTGTCAAGGGCAGAACGATCGACTACCAGGTCTTTTACGACCGGGAATGCCCGGGCACGCCACGGCTCGATATAGATGGTGTCACCGTTCTTGAACATCCGCATATGGAGCTGGCAGACCGTGGTCCGTTCCAGACCGCCATGGGGGATCCCGTTGATCACCTGGGAACACATGCCGCAGATACCCTCGCGACAATCGTGATCAAAAGCGATGGGCTCCTTGCCGGCCTTGATGAGATCCTCGTTGACCTCATCGAGCATCTCAAGAAACGACTCGTCCGGGCTTACATTCTTGGCCTCGTAGACCTCAAACTTTCCTGGATCTTTTGGGCCCTTCTGGCGCCAAACATGGAGAGTAAGATTCATTGTATTATCGTGGCTCATTATTTGTAGCTCCTTATTGCCAGATGGACGTTTTCAAACTTCAACGGCTCAATGTGGAGTTCAGGCTCGGCATTAACTCCCTTGAACTCCCATGCGGCGGCATGGCAGAAGTTTTCGTCATCACGCTTCGCTTCGCCGTCGGGCATCTGATGCTCGACTCTGAAGTGACCACCGCAGGACTCATTACGGTAGAGGGCATCACGGGTCAGAAGTTCCGCGAACTCCAGGAAGTCGGCTACACGGCCCGCATTCTCCAGATCCTGGTTGAACTGGGCGCCGGAACCGCTCACCTTGACATTCTTCCAGAACTCTTCACGGAGTGCAGGAATCTTCTTGAGGGCTTCTTTGCAGCTCTGATCACTGCGGGCCATGCCGACATTTTCCCACATGATCCGGCCCAGTTCACGGTGGAACTCGCTGACGGTCTTCTTACCGTTGATCGACATGAGTTTCTGGAGATTGTTATTGACGTCATCAACCGACTTCTTGCACTCCGGGTTGTCGGCCTTGACCTTGCCCGGAGTTGTCCTGGCCAGGTAGTTGGCGATGGTATACGGTATGACGAAGTAGCCGTCGGCAAGACCCTGCATGAGGGCACTGGCGCCAAGGCGGTTCGCGCCGTGAACCGAGAAGTTCGCCTCGCCGAGGACGAAGAGACCCGGAACGTTGCTCTCGCAGTTGTAGTCGACCCAGAGGCCACCCATGGAATAGTGGGGAGCCGGGTAAATACGCATCGGTACCTTGTAAGCGTTCTCGTCGGTAATCTTCTCGTACATCTCGAAGAGGTTGCCGTAGCGCTCGCGGATGGTGTCTTCACCAAGCCGCTTGATGGAAGCGGCGAAATCGAGATAAACGCCCCGACCGCCCGGTCCAACGCCGCGGTCGTCGTCACACTGCTCTTTTGCGGCACGGGAAGCGATATCGCGGGGAGCGAGGTTACCGAAGCTCGGGTACTTCCGCTCGAGATAGTAATCGCGCTCTTCCTCGGGAATTTCCCCCGGAGCACGCTTATCGCCTTTTTTCTTGGGAGCCCAGCAGCGGCCGTCGTTCCGGAGAGACTCGGACATGAGAGTCAGCTTGGACTGCTTGTCACCATGCTGCGGAATGCAGGTCGGGTGAATCTGGGTGTAACAGGGGTTGGCGAAGAAAGCGCCTTTTTTGTGGGCCTTCCAGGCAGCGGTAACACTGCACCCCATGGCGTTAGTGGAAAGGTAGAACACGTTGACGTAGCCGCCGGTGCAGAGAACAACCGCGTCACCCACATGGCTGCGAATCTCGCCGGTCACCAGGTCACGTACCGTGATCCCTTTAGCCTCACCATCGACAACAATCAGGTCGAGCATCTCGGTGCGGGGGAACATCTTGACGGTCCCGGCTTTGATCTGGCGGGCAAGAGCTGAATAGGCGCCGAGCAGAAGCTGCTGACCCGTCTGCCCACGGGCATAGAAGGTACGGGAAACCTGGGCGCCGCCGAAAGAGCGGTTGTCCAGGTAGCCGGCGTAGTCACGGGCGAAAGGAACGCCCTGTGCAACACACTGGTCGATGATGTTGTTGGAAACCTGGGCCAGACGCCAGACGTCTGCCTCGCGGGCACGGAAGTCACCGCCCTTGATGGTATCGTAGAAAAGACGATAGATGCTATCGCCATCGTTCGGGTAGTTTTTGGCAGCGTTGATCCCGCCCTGTGCAGCAATGGAGTGGGCGCGACGGGGGCTGTCCTGATAGCAGAAAGCCTCTACATTGTAGCCAAGCTCGCCGAGCGACGCGGCGGCAGCTCCACCGGCAAGACCGGTTCCAACCACCAGCACCTTGTATTTACGCTTGTTGGAAGGGTTGACCAGCTTCATGTCGAAGCGGTGCTTGTCCCATGTTTTCTCAATTGGTCCAGTCGGACATTTTCCGTCGAGTATCACTTGAACCCCCTAACCTTTCAGAATGCCGGTAACGATAAAGAGCGGAATGGAAGCATAGCCGAGGAGCAGAACCACGGCAGCAACCTTGCCAATCTTGCCGAAAACCGGGAGAGACTTTTCATTGTTCCAGCCCATCGTCTGGAAGAAGCTCTGAATCCCATGGGAGAGGTGAAGGAACAGCACAACCATCGCCGCAACATAAATGAACACGACAATCCCGAGGGAGAAGCTGTGGGTCACCATGCCAAAGACATCAAAACGGCCGAGGGCATCAACACCAAGCCTTATATCCGGAGTAACGCGAATGGTGAAGTGAAGAAGGTGATAGATGATGAAGGCGATGAGCAGAAGCCCCGTATAGAGCATGCTCGTGCTCGACAAGGTAGCCTTCTTGAGGTTCTTGACCGCATAAGAGTCAGGGTTTGCAGCACGGTTTTCAAGGCTCAGCGTTACACCGTAGAGGACGTGGACACATACCGCTACAAGCATGACGGCACGGAAAGCCCAGACCAGGGGGGGAAGTGCGTGGAGATGCTCGGCATATGCGTTTATGCCGCCGGGAATGAAGATGGATGAGTTTCCAAGCATATGGACGATAACAAACAGCACCATAAGCTGACCGGTGATCGCCATAAGGACTTTTCTTCCCACAGTACTCGTGAACAGTTGCATAATGGTATCCTTTTGCGCGTATTCGTTGTGCTAAATAAAATTCAATGCTCATGCCGCCGGTGAATCTCGCCTCCCGGAGTGCAGTTACAGGAGGAAGGGCCAAACGGCCTTACGGAGAAAGCCCTTGAACCGCTTGCGGGGGTGCCCGCCATTCCTTACAATTGTCCACAGTTTCCTCCCTTGCAAGGATATTTATTCAAACAATCAATCAAGAGTAACCTGAACAACGTGTATTTTTTCTAATATTATTTTGTATACTGTATACTAAACGTCGTTTTAGGGAAAAGCAATAAAAAAAGTGGCTTCAAATGGGGTGCGGACGCTTCACCAGACTGAACTTATGAACGGCTTGCATGAAGTGCATCCGGTTATGGAATAAATGCGGAATAATGAAGAGTATCTGCACCGAGGGAATAAGGTTTCAACCAAGGTGTCTTTAACGGCAACTACAGGGGCGCACAAAGCGTCTCCTGCAAACCATTGCACGATTGCTTTTTCAGGGCGCTTCTGATAACAATGCTGCTGAAATGATGCAAAGATACTGAATATTCATTAATTTAATGGCGTTTTAATCCAAATGACCTCAAAAGGCAACATGAAATTCAAGCTTACTAAAAAAGACCCCTCATGCGGTGCTCGTCGGGGGACATTGACTACCCCCCACGGTACTATCGAAACCCCCATTTTCATGCCGGTCGGCACCCATGCCGCCATGAAGGCCATGACTCCCGCGCAGGTCCGGGAAACCGGTGCGCAGATCATTCTCTCTAACACATACCACCTCCATCTCCGACCCGGCGAGGAACTGGTGGCAAAGGCCGGGGGACTGCACAGCTTCATGGCGTGGGACGGCCCGATTCTCACCGACTCCGGCGGGTTCCAGGTGTTCTCTCTTCCCAACAAGCGGATAACCGAGGAAGGAGCGTACTTCAAGCATGAAGTGACCGGAGAAGAGGTATTCCTCGACCCGGCACGGGCCATAGCGATACAGGAAGCCCTTGGTGCCGACATTATCATGGCTTTTGACGAGTGCATTCCCTACCCCTGCGATCGTCAGTACGCCGCGAAATCGACCCGCAAAACCCTCCGCTGGGCCGAACAGTGCAAAAAGGCACAGACGCGAAAGGATCAGGCGCTTTTCGGCATTGTCCAGGGGAGCGTGTTTGAGGACCTTCGTGCCATGTGCGCCAAGGAACTGGTGCAGTTGGACCTGCCCGGTTACGCCATTGGCGGCGTTTCCGTCGGCGAGGGACTGGAGCTTCTGAAAAGGGTGGTGGAGTACACTGCTCCATTCCTGCCGGAAAACAAACCCCGCTACCTCATGGGAGTGGGACTTCCAGAGGATATCCTTGAGAGCGTCGAGAGGGGTATGGACATGTTCGACTGTGTCATCCCGACCCGCTACGCCCGCAGCGCCACCCTTTTCACCAACAGGGGGAGGATACGCCTCACCAACCGCAAGTACCGGCGCGATTTTTATCCGATTGAGCCGAACTGCACCTGTTACACTTGCCGAAACTTCACGAGGGCCTACCTGCACCATCTCTTCAACGCCAATGAAGTTCTTTCGGCGATACTCGCCAGCATCCACAACGTTCACTTTTATCTAAACATGATGGCGGAAATCCGCACTGCCATCGAGAACGGACGTTTTTCCGACTACAAGCGAGGCTTTCTGGAAGCATATCTCAAGGGCGGATAACCAATAGGCGTATATTATTGCATTGCACGGGGCATCCAAACGGGTGCCCCGTTATGTTTTACGACTGGAGAATCAACATGAAAAATGAGGGTGCTGGATTCGAAAAGATCATGGAAATCATGCGCCGGCTAAGGGGACCCGGTGGCTGCCCCTGGGATGCGGAACAGACCCATGAATCCCTGAAGAGGTATCTGCTGGAGGAATCTTACGAGGTAATCGAAGCGATTGACGCACGATCCCCCAAAATGCTCCGGGAAGAACTGGGCGATCTAATGCTGCAGCCAGTGTTTCACGCAGTAATCGCAGAAGAGCGGGGAGATTTCTCCATGGACGAGGTGCTTTCGGGACTGGCAGAGAAGCTTGTGAACCGTCATCCCCATGTCTTCGGCGACCAGGTCATAAAGAGCAGCCAAGAACAACTGGAAAACTGGGAACGCCTCAAGCAGAAGGAAAAAAAGGATGAACGGAAGTCGGCGCTTTCAGGGGTCCCCCCGCACCTTCCGGCTCTCATGAAAGCCCAGAAAGTGACGGAGAAGGCAGCACGGGTCGGCTTCGACTGGTCCCACGTGGATGAAGTATTTGCCAAGGTAATGGAAGAACTGCACGAGTTTGAGGAGACAATGATAGCCGGCGACCAGGAGCGGATGGAGGCGGAATTGGGCGACCTTCTTTTCGCCATCGTCAACCTCGGGAGGTTTCTCTCCATCGATCCGGAAGAGGCACTCCGGAAAACCATTGCCCGATTCACGACACGATTCGGCCATATTGAAAGCACATTGCACGCGCGGGGAGTTTCAATGAAAGACGCCTCCCTGGACGAAATGGAAGCTTTATGGGATGAGGCGAAAAGGCGGGAACGCGGGGAAGAATAATCTTCATTGTTACGTCTTTTCAACACTGTAACCGATTTTCCACATTTTCTGTGAATAACCTGTGAACAACGGTGTTGATAAATAGTCAAAGGAATGCTGAATTGTAAGGTTATTACTTTCTGCTTACTTTTTAATCACACTATAACCTTCTGATTTATAAAGGTTTTACCCTAACCAACCATATTTCACCATGTTAGAGAAACACTACAAAACTCCAGCCGGAAGGATTTAAAAAAACCTGTTCATAACCACGTGAAATCCCGCCTTTTCAGGGAGATTCCAACGCTGCCGTTCCGGAACATCCTACCGCGCCAACCGGCGCCGCACCTGATTCACCAGCTCTCGGGCTTCGTCACACCGAAGCCCATGGGCTACCACCATAAATATTGCCACGCCAGCGCCAATGGAACCCATAAGCACGCCGGTCTTCATGATCTTTTCCCCGGCCGCCGACCAGTCGACAAGCCCCATGCCCCACCGTACGGCAAATGCCATGGGGATGGAGGCCACAAAAGCTTTAAAACCTGAAGTAATGATTTTCTTACCGCCAAAAGGCCCGATCTTGCGTCGCAAGAAAAATAGAAGAAGTCCCATATTCCCCAGGGCCGCGAGGGATGAAGCCAAGGCAAGCCCACCATGTTTCAGCGGCCCCATGAGCAAGAGGCTGAAAAGGGCATTAAGCACAAAGGCGGCAAAGGCAATCGCCACCGGAGTTTTGGTATCTTTCAGGGCATAAAACGCGGGGACCAGCACCCGCACCAGCGCCACCAGCGATAATCCCATCGAGTAATAGTAGAGGGCCTCGGCCGAGCTGACCGCCTTGGCATAGTCGAACTCGCCACCCATGAAAAGGAGGCTGAAAATCGGGGTGGCACAGACCATCAGCCCAGCCGTGGCCGGAATGGTGATGAAAAGGGTCAGTCTCAGTCCAAAGGAAAGTGAGTCCTTCAACTGGTCGATATCGCCGGCGGCAGCCTGACGGCTCATGGAAGGTAGAACCGCCTGGGCCACGGATACGGTGAATATACCCTGCGGAAACTCGAAAAGGCGCTGCGCGTAATAAAGGTATGAAACGCTCCCCTGGGGGAGGAGCGAAGCAAGTATGTTACCGACTGTAATATTCAGGTAGTAGACGCCAACTCCGAAAACCGACGGCCCCATGAGGAGGGCAATCTTGCGCACGGCGGGATGGCCGGGGTCGAAGCGGGGACGGATGGGAAAACCTTTGCGCCAGAGGGTCGGCAGCTGGAGTGCCAGTTGCAGGAAGCCGCCGATAATCACGCCAACCGCCAGAGCCGTTATCGGCACCTGAAACCTGTCGTGAAGCAACCATGCACAAAGGATCATGGATATATTAAGGAAAACGGTGGAAATTGCCGGAGTGAAAAAGTGCCGGACCGTATTGAGAATCCCCATGCACAGGGCCACAAGACTGATGAAAAAGATGTACGGAAACATGAGCCGGTTCAGGAACACTGTCAGCTCGAACTTGGCGGGGTCGGCCTTGAATCCGGGGAACATGAGAGAAACTATTGCCGGCGAGAGCACAATACCCATCAGGGTAACCGCCGCCATCACGATCGTAAGAAGGGTGAAACAGGTGTTAGCCAGCTCCCGCGCCTCTTCCTCCCCTTTCTGGGTAAGCCACTCGGAAAACGTGGGAACAAAAGCCGAGGTAAGTGCCCCTTCGGCAAAAAACCTCCGGAGCATGTTCGGTATCTGAAACGCGGCAAAAAAAGCGTCGGTGGCAAGACCTGCCCCGAAAAGACGCGACACCGCCATGTCGCGCACCATCCCCAGAATACGCGACAGGGTCGTCGCAAAACCGAGCACGCCTGCTGCCCGGACAATCTGCTTCTTTTCTGACATGCACACTCCAGTGGGCTAAGAACTCGTCCGTAAACAACTGCTGCGAGGACCGCGCCCGGATTTGGGGCAGATTTGACTTGACCGATTGAGCAAAACCGCAGTCGTAGCAAGGCTACGTTGAGGATTTTGCGATTGAGGCCGAGGCAAAGATGCCGTAAATACGGGATGCGGGACCGCAAAGCTTATTTACGGACAAGTTCTAAGTATGAAATTGCAAACAACGGGTTATGTATCACAAATAGAGGCGGGAGCGGTAAGGGTTTCATCCCGTTGAACCGGGGCAGGACACGATCTGAGATACTGTGAGCGGAAGCAGCTTCATCCTTCGTGGTATTCTCCGGTAGCAGACGCCGGAGAGATTTCGGCTATTATCCCGTCAAGGAGGCGCCCCAACTCGCCGGGAGACGCTACGCGGGGACGGCAGGCGCCGGCGGTGCAGACGCTTGCAGTCACGGCATCAGCCCCGGCAGGTTCTTTCTTGAGAACCAGCCCCGGCACAAATCGTTTGCCGATCTCCGCAAGCATGGCGCGGATCTCACCTTTTCCTCCTCCGGCGATGGTCACCTCCACCACCGGCCCACGGAGCAGATCCAGTGCCATGAGTGTCTGAAGATGGGCTGAAGGCTGACTCCCGGCACCGGCAATGAAGGCGCGGACAATTTCCTTTCCGCATTCCGTGAGCTGCTCGTCATCAACAATCCTGCCGAGCCTGACAAGCCCGGCAGCGGCCAGCCCATTGCCCGAGGGGATCACGCCGTCATAGGCCTGACGCCCCCGCATGAGAACCGTGTCGGCATCATTCCCCGTGTCATAGAGCCCGGAACCATCCCCGGAGAAGAGCCGGAGCATATCCCGTGCAAGTGCGCAGGCTTCGTCCAGATACCGCTTCTCAAGGGTCGCTTCGTAGAGAGCAAGAACTCCGGTCAGGAGCGCCGCGTAATCCTCCAGGAAAGCCGCAACCCGGCCTTCCCCCCTATGGATGCTTCGCAGCAGCCTTCCGCCGGACATCCGCAAATCCCGGTTGATACGTGCAAGCGCCGCCTCTGCCGCCTCAAGGAACCGCGTTCCCCCGCCGGCCGAGTAAAGCCGGGCAAGAGCCGCTATCATGAGCCCGTTCCAGGAAGTTACGATCTTTTCGTCCCGGAACGGGCGTACCCTCTCTTCCCGCGCCGCCAGAAGCAGCTTCCGCCAACGCTCCTTTTTTTCGAGGAACCCTGCAACCGTCAGCCCCTCCATCCGGGCAAAGTCGTCCGGGGAAACTGGAGTGGAAAGGACATTCGCCCCCTCGAAATTCCCCCCTTCGCTCACGTTGAAAAAGCGGCAGCAAAGCTCCCCCTCCCATTGGCCGAGTATCGACCGGACCTGGGCCGGCGTCCAGACATAGTAAAGCCCCTCCTCGCATTCACTGTCGGCGTCAAGGGCAGAATAAAAGCCCCCTTCGGGCGCCGTCAACTCACACAGGACGAAATCGCAGATCTCCTCCGCCATCCCCAGCAGGAAGCCACGTCCCGTGCATTGGAACGCTTCCACGGCCGCCAGGGCAACCAGCGCCTGATCGTAGAGCATCTTCTCAAAATGGGGAATCTGCCAGCGGTTGTCGACGCTGTAACGGTGGAGCCCGAAGCCGGCCTGGTCGAAGATACCGCCGCCGCGTATCGCTTTCAGCGTCGTTGCAGCCATGGCGATAGCCTCAGAATCTCCAAAACGACGGCCGTAGCGGAGCAGAAATGAAATATTAAGGGGCATGGGAAACTTGGGGGATTGGCCGAAACCGCCATGGGCCGCATCGAATATGGCTGCAAGCTGGCGCCGCGCGCCATGGAGCAGCTCTTCACCGGCGATTTCTCCCGGCACCACGGCGGCCAGACGCCGGAGGCTGTCGAGGATGGCATCACTGTTGCCTCTTATGAGCTCTCGCCGTGTTTTCCAGACATCGGCAATCCGGCCGAGGATTTCCACAAGCCCCGGCATCCCCCCCCGTGCATGTTTGGGGATATACGTGGCAACAAAGAAAGGCTCCCGCTCGGAAGTCAGGCAGACGTTTAGGGGCCACCCGCCGCTGCCGTTCATGAGCTGGGCCACGCGCATATAGGTTTCGTCTATATCCGGACGCTCTTCCCGGTCCACCTTGATGGCCACGAAATCACGGTTCAGCACTGCGGCGACTTCAGGGTCCCCGAACGATTCATGGGCCATCACGTGGCACCAGTGGCAGGTTGCATAGCCGATGGAGAGAAAAACCGGCCGGTCTTCGGTTCTGGCCCGCTCAAAGGCCTCGTCCCCCCACTCGTACCAGTCCACCGGGTTGTCGGCATGCTGCAATAGATAGGGACTTGTAGCGAAAACGAGCCGGTTGAACTCAGCCCCGCCATCGGGGGGAAGCGCACTGCGGTCCGCCTCGAATATCCGCTTCAACCTCATATTCCCATCGCTGCCGGCGTCCATAGCCATAGGTTAACTCCCTGAAACAGGCTTACCAATATCCAGAGTCTACCAGACAACCGGCTCTTCAGCCTTTAACTGAGCGGCCAAAATTGTTAAACTGTGGCAAATAGAGGAGACAACATGAAGGCAATAATACCCTGGATCATCGTCCTCATTGCAGCGGGGAGCGCGTTTGCAGCCATAACTACGGTAGGCCGGTTCAGCTCGAGTGGCATGTCGGGATGGGAAGAGAAGACCCTTATGGGCAAGAAGAAAAGCGTCTACACCCTGGTGCGGGAAGGGGAACACAACGTTCTGAAGGCGGAGAGCCACGGCTCGGCATCGGGGCTTGTCTACCGTGTCAAATTCGACTCGCGGCAGAACCCGATACTCCGCTGGTCGTGGAAAGTGAGCGGAACCATGAAGAAGGGCGACGAACAGAGCCGTGCAGGGGACGACTACCCGGCCAGGGTCTATGTGGTCTTCCCCCGGACCTTCTTCTGGCAGACGAGAGCCGTCAACTACATCTGGGCAAACAGGCTGGCCAAGGGGGCTTCAGTTCCGAATGTCTTTGCACCGAAGAACATCCGGATGGTGGCAGTGGAAAGCGGCCCGGCCAATGCCGGGAGGTGGGTCACGGAGGAACGGAACATCTATGAGGATTACGTGAAGCTTTTCGGAGAAGAACCGCCACGCGCCGGGGCAATCGCCATCATGACCGACACCGACAACACCGGCGAAGATGCCGTGGCATGGTACGGCGACATAACTTTATCGGCTAAATGACAAAAGGCGGGGAACACCCCGCCTTTTTCAGTCAAGCCAGCTCAACAGCCCTATCCGAGCATCTTGGCCAACCGGGATTTCTCTTTTTCGAGACGGGCCTTGCCATCCTCGAAGGCCTTGAAAAGATCTTTCTTCACGTCGGCGGAAATCTCTTTGCCCCGCTCCAGGATGTCCTGGGTCTTGTCCCCCAGGTCCTCCACCACGTCGGCAACCTTGTCGGTGAAATCCTCGACCATTTCCTCGGCCTCGCTGCGCGCCCGACGCACGTATTTTTTCACGTCGCGCCGGGTTTTCTTCCCTGACTGGGGCGCGAACAGAAGCGCCGCACCCGCGCCCAGAATGCCTCCGGCTATGAGCATCAACGCTCCGACCATCACGGTGTTGTTTTTTTCTTCGGACATGGATAATCCCTCCTTTCGGGTAATCATCTCTTTCAGATAATAATACCGTACTTCATTGATTCGTCGAGCCGATTTCCGCCCTGAGCCCTTCAAGCACCGCCTGCACCTCGGCAATGGTCTCCTTTGCCTGGGGAGATTTCTCGTATTTGAGATAGAGCTCCAGGTACCTTACGGCGTCTTTCACCCGCTCGTTGTCCATATAGAGGCTGCCAAGGGTGAGATATGACATGCTGAAGGCGGGATCGAGCCGCACGGCCTCCAGGCACTCCCGCTCGGCCTCATCGTGCTCGCCCAGATCGTAGTACAACTCGCCCAGGTTGAAGTGCGCGGCGGCATCGTTCGGATCGAGCTCGACCCCCTTTTTGAAGGCGGCGATGGCCTTTTCGTGCTCATCGAGGCCATACCAGGCATCTCCAAGCCCGTTGTAGGCAAAGACGTTTTCCGGATCTATCTCCAGGGCCTTTTCAAAGGACTTGATCGCCTCCTTCGTCCGTTCAAGACTGTTGTACACGAGGCCGATGTTCACATAGGCATCGGAGTTGTCCGGGGCAAGCTCCGCAACCTTCTTGTAGCCGGTCAGAGCCTCTTTGTACTGGCCCAGCTCGAAGTATATGTCGCCTACGGCGGTAAGGGCATCAACGTCCTTGGGTGCGAGCTTCAGCCCTTTACCGTATTCGTTCAGTGCCTCCTGGAGCTTCCCCTCTTCGGCAAGGGCTTCCCCCAGATAGAAATACCCTTCGGCATTGCCGGGCTCACTCTCCACGCATTTGCGGAACTGTGCCGCGGCATCCCCATAGTTACCAGTCTCCGCGAGGCTTATACCCTTTGCCAGCAGGTCATCGTACGTATCCGCCATGCTCTCCTCCTCCACCTGTTATGTTTGCGGCACACTATACCAAAGGAATCCCGGCGATGCCACTTCAACCGTTGCATCAATAACGATTTCCCCCAATTCAGGCCTTTCAATCGGCGGATTCATCCCTTATAATGAAGTCACTTTATTGCAAAGGGCACCGGACATGGGCGAAGAACCGCTGGAAACAACCGGGTTGCGGACACTTGAGGATATCAGCGCACTCATCCTCAAATCCCGCGACCTCCCCGACACTCTCGACAACATCGTTCACCTGGTCGCGAAAAGGATCGGTTCAGAGGTCTGCTCCATTTACCTGCTGGAGGAGGACGGAAAGACGCTGCGCCTGGCAGCCACCAAGGGTCTGTCGAAAACCTCCGTCGGCAAGATAACTATGAAGACAACGGAAGGCCTTTCCGGTCTCGTTGTTGAAGAAAAAGGGATCGTCAGCACCGACAATGCCCCGCTCCACCCCCGCTACAAATACTTCCCGGAAACCCGCGAAGAGCGTTTCCACTCCTTCCTCGGCATTCCGCTCATGCAGCGCGACGACCCCATCGGGGTCATCATTATCCAGGACAGGGAGCGGCGCACCTTCCGGCAGGAGGAAGTGAGCACCCTGGCAACCATTGCCTACCAGATCTCAAGCATCGTCACCAACGCCAAGCTGCTGGATTCCATCCGCCAGAAAGAAGAAGAGCGGGAGCGGCTTGAGCGGGAGCTGGAAAAGTTCAAAGCCATCGGGACTTCAGCCGAAGGGGCACGTTCCGCCAACCGCCGCAAACGGGAAAAACGCTCACTTCTTCTTATGGGGATACCGGTTTCGGCAGGCTTCTCCCGGGGCAAGGCAGCAATTATCGACCGACGGTCCGAGCATGACGGAATCGGCGTGGCAACCACCCGACCCCGCGCCGAAGAGCGCACCCGGTTTCTCTCCGCCCTGGAAAAGGCGAAGATAGAAACAATCTGCATGGAAAAACGGGTAATCGAGCTCCTTTCCAAGGAAGATGCGGCCATCTTCCACACCCACCTGATGATTCTCGAAGACCGGGGGTTTATCGCAAAGATTCTCGATCTTATCGACCAGGATTACGGGACGGCACGGGCGGTGGACGAGGTGGTGGCCCACTATGTGAATGCCTTCTCCCGCATGGATGACCCTTACCTGAGGGAACGCTCGGCAGACATGGAGGACATCCGCCGCAGAATCATCGCGTGCCTGGATGGATCGGGCAATTCACGGCTCAAGCTGCGGGAGAAAAGAATCCTCATTGCCCAGGAAATACTCCCCTCCGACATGGCGACCCTCGACCACGAGAAAATCCTGGGGATTGTCACCGAAAAGGGCGATGTCAACTCCCACGCCGCCATCATGGCAAAATCCCTCGGCATACCGGCAGTGGTGGGGGTCGAGGGAATCAGGCAGAACCTGGGGCTACGCGACGAGGTGATAATCGACGGCAACTCCGGGCGCGTCTACATAAACCCGAGCGCAAAAATAAAAGATGAGTACGAACGGCTGGAACTGGACTTCGGAATCAAGAGGAGAGAACTGGAAGAGTTGCGGAACCTGCCGGCCGTGACACTCGACGGAGTGGAAGTGGCGCTCAAGGCCAACATAGGCCTGGTGAGCGACATCCCCATCGCCCTCACCAACGGGTCCGAGGGGGTTGGGCTCTACCGGACGGAATTCCCCTACATGACCCGCTCCGCATTCCCCACCCGCAGCGAGCAGTTCACGCTCTACCGCAAAGTGCTGGAAGGGTTTGCCCCCCATACCGTAACCATCCGCACCCTCGACATCGGTGGCGACAAGACCCTCCCCTACTTTCCCATGGCACAGGAAGACAACCCTTTCATGGGGTGGCGCTCAATACGGGTCTCTCTGGAGCGGGAGGATATCTTTCGGGTGCAGCTGGCGGGGATTCTCATGGCCTCCCCCTACGGCAAGGCCCGCATCATGTTCCCCATGGTCTCCAGTATCGGGGAAATCTGGCAGATAAGAAAAATTCTTGATGAGGTGCGAGAGGAACTGGAACGGGAAGGGCAACCCATAGCCCCCGACATCAGCTTCGGCATCATGGTGGAGCTGCCGGCGGCGGTCCAGACCGCCCACATCCTCATCAACGAAGTCGATTTCTTCAGCATCGGCACCAACGACCTGATCCAGTACACCATGGCGGCTGACCGCAACAATCCCAAAGTCCGGAAATATTACGACCCCTATCAGCCGGCGGTTCTCCACTCCATCAAGCGGGTGGTAGACGTGGCCCTGGCGGCCGGCAAGCCGGTGTCAGTCTGTGGCGAAATGGCGGCCGACCCGGTCATGGCCGTTCTCCTCTTGGGGATGGGGATCCGCGAACTGAGCCTCTCTGCCCCCTCAATCCCGGTGGTCAAGCAGGCCATCCGCTCGGTAAAAGCCGGCACCGCGCGGGAAATGGCGGACCACGCCCTATCACTGGTCAGCGCCGGAGCCATTCGCACCTACCTGGCAGAGGCACAGAACTCTCTGGGACTCTGACATCACAGAAGCCTCCTCGCCCCCTCCAGCCCTACGTGGCCCGCAGCGCATCCACGATATTCATCCTCGAAGCCCTGAACGCCGGAAGCAGCCCCCCCACCAATCCCATGATGAGGGAAAACACCAGCGACTTCGAGATAATTTCCAGCGTCAGGGAAAAGGTAAACGCCAGCTCCGAGAAGGTCTGCCAGTTCATGGTGGAGATGGTGACAAGCTGCATGAACGAAGCGAAGAAGAGCCCCACCACCCCCCCCAGCAGCCCCAGAAAGAGCGACTCCAGGATGAACGCCGCAAGGATGCTCCCCCGCTGGAAGCCCAGCGCCCGCAACGTGCCGATTTCGGTCACCCGGTTTGCCACGGCGGCGTACATGGTGATCATGGCGCCGATTATGGCGCCAAGGGAGAAGATGACGGTGAGCGTGATACCGAGAATCTTGAGGAACTTCGCCATGGCCTGTGACTGGTCGGCGTAGAAGGTCACCTCCCGCTTCGCTTCCAGGGTCAGGCGGGGGTCGGACTCCAGCCGCTCCTTCACTTTCGAGAATTCCGACGGGTCCCGCAGCTTGAAGATCATGGAAGAGTATACCGGCCGACGGAAGGCCTGCATCAGTTGGTCCACATCTCCCCATATCTCGGAGGAAAAGCCGGTATTCCCCGCATCGAATATCCCCACCACGGTCCAGTCCCGCATCCCGAAGCGAAGAGTCTCGCCGATACCCCCACCCTGAAACCGTTTGGCGATGCTGGCCCCGGCCATTATTTCGGCGGCGCCGGACCGCGGCATCCTGCCCTGTACGACCCTTACCTGGGGGCGCATGAGGAGCGAACCCTCACCTACCCCCCGGATGATCACGTTGGATGGCTTGCCGCTTCCCCGCTTGGGAAGATTGATGAGGACCACCAGTTCCCTGGACGCAAGGCGTTTTCCCCCAGCCACCGCCACTTCAGGCTGAGTCTCCACTACAGCGGCCTGGGAACGGTCGATACTGCTCTGCACCTCGGTCTGGGAAGATTTGCGGATCACCACCACATTGTCGTAGGAACCAGTATCCACAAGGGTTTTCCGCAGCCCCTCGGCCAGCATCAGCGTCGCCGCAAAGACGAAAACCACCAGCGCCATCCCCGACGCGGTTAGAACCGTGGTCAGGCGCCGGGTCCAGAGGTTGCGAAAACTGTATGAGTAGGGGATGCCCATAATTCACAGCTCCCGGAAACGCGGATTTTTCGCAAGGTCAAGGCGAGCGCGGAGTTGCGCGGAGACGTACTCAAAGTACGTCGCACAAGCAAAAACGAAACTCAACGCCGAGATTGCGTAAAAGCGGCGTTCCCTCATCCTATCCTCCGCAGGCCATCGGCAATTCCTATGGTTGACCCGCGCCATGTGGGGAAGATGCCGGCAACGACTCCCACCACAAGGGCGGCTGCCAGGTCCATCGTGATGGTTTGAGAAGTAATGGAAAATACCGGGAAGAACTGGGAGAGTTGCGTCTCGATCCAGTGGGCCGCGGGGAAGGTAAGGACAACCCCCGCAATTCCGCCGGTCATGGCTATAACGATAGATTCGCCGAAGACGACTCCGGCAATGTGCCAAGGCCCGAAGCCGAGGGTCTTCAGGGTGGCGTACTCGGCGATCCGCTCCCGGGCCGTCATGGCCATGGTGTTGGCCGCCACCACCATGATGATGACAATCACCACGTAGGAGACAATCTGGATGGCAATGAGGATCGCCTCGGTCATGGAGACGAAGCCCATCTGGAACGCCTTCTCGGTCTCGGTAAGGGTCTCGGCCAGGGAGTTCTTGAAGATGGCATCGATCGCCAGGGAGGCCTCCGCCGCCAGTTCGGGCTTGGTCAGGGAAATGAGGAAAAAGGCCGGCTGATCGGCCCGGTTGGAGCCGGCCTGCTTGATGGTTTCGTTCAGGTAATCCCAGTGGAAGAGCAGTTGGGTTTCGTCGGTGTTTTTTTCGGCCCCCCGATAGATCCCCCTAATCATGAATTCCCATTGCCCCGAGTAGATGGTCCCCCGCAGCGTCACCAGATCGCCCACCTTCCACCCGAAGCGCTGCGCCGTCTTCCGCCCCACAATGCACCCCTTGCGGTCGAGGATGAAGGACTTAGCCTCGTCGGGGGCGAGGATGTACTCGGGATACATGGGGAGATAGCTCTTGGGGTCGATGGCGAAGTTGGGGAAAAAGTTCTTCTCCTCCTTATAGATGCCCCCGAACCAGTTTCCCCAGGAAACATCCTTTACCCCCGGCACCTGGCGAATGCGGTCCTTGTAGGAGATGGGAAGCGGAAATGCCAGGGAAATGGCATTGCGGGTGATGAGGCGGGAGGCCGACGACGCTTCCACCCCGGCGTACCAGAGGTTGACCAGTGTGCGCAGAAGGCCGAAGGCCACAATTGCGATGGCCACCCCGACAATAGTGAGAATGGTCCGGAGCTTGTGGCGAAAGGCGTTGCGTATGAGGAGCTTGAGGATGAACATGGGGGTTAGCCCGGTCCGCCGGTCAACTCCCCCTTCTCCAGGTGGAGGAGTCGATGGGCCTGTTCGGCCGCCTTGGGATCGTGGGTGACCATGATGACGGTCTTGCCGAAGCCGTGGACGAGGCGCTCCATGAGGGCGAGGATCTCTCCGGCGGAAACCCGGTCCAGGTCGCCGGTGGGCTCATCCGCCACCAGTATTTCCGGATCGGTTACCATGGCCCGGGCAATGGCGACCCGCTGCTGCTGCCCCCCCGAAAGCTGGGAAGGGTAGTGATCCATCCGGTCGGAGAGCCCCACAAGTGACAGGACCGTCGCCACATGCTCCCGGCGCTGGCGGCGGGTCAACCCCGTCAGCAACAGCGGCAACTCGACGTTTTCGAACGCAGTAAGAACCGGAATCAGGTTGTAGAACTGGAAGATGAATCCCACGTTGGCGGCACGCCAGGAAGCCAGTTCGGCGTCGGAAAGGGTGGTTATCTCCACGCCGCCGATGGTGATGGTGCCGCTGTCGGCCTTGTCGATACCGGCAATGAGGTTCAGGAGCGTACTCTTCCCCGACCCGGACGGCCCCATGAGGGCCAGGAACTCCCCCGGTGCGATGTCGAAAGAGATATCCTGGAGCACCGGGACGGTCTGGGCCCCCCGGCGGTACGATTTGGAGAGGTTGCGCACGGCAACGATGGAGGGAATGGTTTCTGCCATTTACTTCTCCGCCGTCTTGATCTTCGTCCCGTCCTTGAGCTTGTCGAGGGGCTGGAGGGCGATCCTGTCGCCTGGTTTTGCACCGGAGGTTATCTCCAGCATATCGCCGATCTTTGCCCCGACGGTGACGGGGGTTTCCACAACCCGATCACCCTTCACGAGAAATAACGCCTTGCGCCCTTCCCGCTCCACCACCGCGTCAGGATTCACCGCCGTCTTGGGCTTTTCCTCTCCGGGCGCCACAGGGCGCTGGAGAAAGGCCACTTTGGCGCTCATCTCCGGCAGGATTCGCGGGTCGAGCTTCTCGAAGCGCACCTTCACAAGCACCGTCGCCTTGGAGCGGTCCGCCGTGGGAACCACCATGTGAACCCTCCCCCGGAAGCGGGCTTCGGGGAGGGCATCGAGCTGTATCTCGCAGGGTTGCCCCACCCGCACCGTCTCAAGGTTGGATTCGGAGACGTCGGCCTCCACCAGGAGGGAGGAGAGGTCGGCAATGGTGACCACGGCAGCCTTGGCATTGGCGGCGGCGCCGATGGGGGTGACGATGTCGCCGATATCGGCGTTCTTGGTGAGGACAACGGCATCGAAGGGCGCCCGGATGAATGAGTATTCCAGATTCACCTCCGCCCCTCTCAGGGCGGCTTCCGATGCGGCAATCGAGGAGTTTGCCCCGGACACTGCCGCCCTTGCGCGGAGATAGCGGGCTTCGGCGGCATCGTAGTCGGCCCTGGCAACAATCCCTTCCTTCAGGAGCTTTTTCTGTCTTTCAAAGGAGAGGGTCGCATCGGTAAGTTCTGCCCTGGCCTCTTCCAAGCTCGCCCTGGAGGTTTTGAGCGTGGCGGCAGCCTGGTCCCGGCTGGCGGCAGCATCCTGGTTTTCCAGCCGCGCAAGTATTTCTCCCTGCTTCACTCGGCTTCCTTCCTCCACCCCCAGCCATTCAAGGCGTCCGGTAATCTTGGCCGCCACTGCGGCCTTGCGCTGGGCAACCACGTAGCCGCTGGCGTTAAGGAGCGTGTAGGCCTGGGAAGGATAGACCTGGGTCACGGTTCCCGTTTCCACCGTCACCGCCGGGGAAAGGACGCCGCTCGCAAATAGCGCAACGAGCAGTGCCACCGCACAGGCCGCGGTGATCCAGAAGCGCTTGCCGCGCCGTACGCCGGAACGAACCGGAGTGCCCTTATCGATCTTGAGTTTGCCCAGGTCTTCGTTAGCCATAGGAGAGTCTCCGGGAGAAATTGATATATAATCGCAGACCGCACCGGCGGCCGGTGAGAGCATAGCATTAGTGGCGCACCGTGGGAAGGGGTGAAGATACAACAAAAAAAACCGGCGGGAATTGCCCCCGTCCGGCTTTCATTGGCAGGATCGACATAAATCGGGAATCATGCTACCCCTTGAGCTTCTTCATCATCTCCCCCATGAACGCGGGGATGTCCGACGGCTCGCGGGATGTTACCAGATTGCCGTCAACGACAACCGCGCTGTCTTCGTATAGAGCCCCGGCCTGCCGCATCTCGTCAGCGACGGATTTGTAGCAGGTGGCCCGCTTCCCCGCCAGGAGCCCGGCGGTGATGAGAATCTGGGGGCCATGGCAAATGGCGGCGACGGGTTTGTTATGGGCAAAGAAGCTGCGGCATATCTCAAGGGCGGCGGACTCTTGACGAATGGCCGCCGGAGCCTTGCCTCCGGGCAATACAAGGATGGCATATTTTTCCGGATCGATCTCAGCCAGGGCCTTGTCAGCCTGAACCTCGTAACCGTGCTTTCCGGTAATCGTCCCGCGGTTGATGGATGCAATATCCACCGGTATTCCCTCTTCAAGAAGCCGGTAATAGGGGACGAGAAGTTCAGAATCCTCAAACTGATCAGCGCTTATTATGAGTGCCCTCATGGTTTTTCCTCCCTGAAAAACGGCGTAGGGGCAATTCGTAAATTGCCCCTACAGTGTCGTGCCAACAATTCCGGGTTACTTCAACCGTGCCTCTGCCGCCTTCCAGTCGATGTTCTTGAAGAAGGCCTCGATGTAGTCGGCCCGCTTGAGCCCGTAATCGAGCATGAAGGCATGCTCGAACACATCCATGATCAGGATCGGCGTGCAGCCGGCCGGATGGGCCACGTCATGCTCATTAATCCAGAAATTCATCAGCTTGCCGCTGGCCGAGTCCTGGTAGAGAACGGCCCAGCCGATGCCGCGCATGGCGCCGGTGGCCCTGAAATCCTTCTCCCAAGCCTCTACGCTCCCGAAATCGGCGGCGATCTTTGCAGCGAGCTTGCCGGTCTGGTCGATTCCCCCCTTGCCCCCAAGGTTCTCGAAGTAGTATTCGTGGAGCCTCATGCCGTTGAACTCCCAACCGAGGCGGCGCTTGAGCTCCGCATACTCGGGGGCCGCGGTGTTGCCCGCCTTCAGCATACCGTCGAGGATGTCCAGCACCTTGTTGGTATTGGTTACATAACCCTGGTACAGGGTGAAATGGTTTTTCAGGAGCGCCTCGCTGAACCCCTCCATGCCGAGCAGTTTCGCGTAATCCTTTGCTTCATAGGCCATGACTCTTCCTCCTTATGTTTGATGGAATGTTCGGTGATCCGAAATACGAATCAACCTTACCATGAACATAAAAAAGGTCAACAGAAAAAGACAAAAATTATCTTTTTTATCTCCTATCGTTCTTCAATCTCGGAGGCAACGATTTCCACATCGGGACGCTCCTCGGCAATCCACTCCTCAACCCGCTCCAGTAGGTTCCTGCCGCCGGATCTGGTCTGGTGGATAAGCGCAAAGGCCAGAATCGTCTCGCCGGGAACGTCCTGGAGATCAGCCTCGATGGCGGAGACATTGAAGCGCTGCCGCACCCGGGCGAGGATGCTCTTCACGATCCCCCGTTTCCCCTTGAGGGAGGTGCTTTGAAGGTGCATATGGACATATAGGGAGTGGACGAACATTACGAGTGCCCCAAAACGAGATTTTTAAAACTCGGCGTGGCGCGGGGTACGCGGAAAGGGTATAACATCCCGGATGTTCTCCATGCCGGTGAGGTACATGATGAGCCGCTCGAAGCCGAGACCGAAGCCGGCGTGGGGGGTGGAGCCCCAGCGGCGGGTGTCCAGATACCACCAGAGGCCCTCGGGGTTGACCCCCACCTCGACCATGCGCCGTTCCAGTACCGGTAGCCGCTCTTCACGCTGGCTCCCGCCGATGATCTCCCCCACCTTGGGGACCAGGAGGTCCATGGCGGCCACGGTTTTGTCGTCATCGTTCACCCGCATGTAGAAGGCCTTGATATGCTTGGGGTAGTTAATGACAAAAACCGGCCCCCCCACCACCTGCTCCGTGAGATAACGCTCGTGCTCGGTCTGGAGGTCGAGCCCCCACTCAACCGGGTAGTCGAATTTTACGGACGCCTTTTTCAGTCGCTCGATGGCTTCGCCGTACTCCATGATGGCGAAGGAAGAGTTCGCCACCTGCTCCACCCGGGCCATGAGCCCCTTGTCGATCTGGTCGTTGAAAAACGCCATATCCTCTCCGCAGCAGTCCAGAACCTGGCGGCAGAGATAGCGAAAGAACTCCTCTGCCAGGGCCGCGTCGGCCATGAGATCGGCAAAGGCCATCTCCGGCTCGATCATCCAGAACTCGGCGGCATGGCGGGGGGTGTTGGAATTCTCGGCTCTGAAGGTCGGCCCGAAGGTGTAGATGTCGCTGAAGGCCTGGGCGAAGAGCTCCCCCTCCAACTGGCCGCTCACGGTGAGCCCCGCCTGGGCGCCAAAGAAATCGCGGCTGAAGTCCGCCGCCCCCTCCAGCATTGGGGGAGTGGCCGGGTCGAGGGTGGTGACCCGGAACATCTCCCCGGCCCCCTCGCAGTCGCTGGTGGTGATTATGGGGGTGTGGACGTAGAGGAACCCCCGCTCGGCAAAGAAGCGGTGCACCGCCTGGGCCAGGAAGGAGCGGACCCGGAACACGGCCCCGAAGGTGTTGGCGCGGGGACGGATGTGGGCGATGCTCCTGAGGTATTCGAAGGTATGGCGCTTTTTCTGGAGGGGATAGCTCTCGTCGGCAGGGCCAATTATCTCCACGGCATCGGCATGGAGCTCGTACTTCTGGCCGCTGGCCGGCGATTCCACGAGCCGGCCCCTCACCGCCACGGCAGCGCCGGTGCCGATGGCGCAGGCTTCTTCGAAATTGGCGAGCCCCGGTTCCGCCACCACCTGGAGGCAGGCGAAGCAGGATCCGTCGTTCAGGGCCAGGAAGGCGACCCCTTTCCCGGCACGGATGGTCCTCACCCAACCTTTCACAAGTATTTCAGACCCCAGGCCTTCGCCGGCCAGGGCGCTCCGGATACGTATACGCGTATTCATGGTACTGCTCCCCGTAGACATTTGACTTGCTGCGCCTCTCGGGTATAGTCTCCAAAGGCGACAGCCCAATTGTACAGCAAAGGAGAATTGAGTCATGAAGAAAATTACGGCCCTGGCCCTACTCCTCGCGGCCACCCTTGTAACAGCCCACGGCCAGGCGGTGGGTGCTCCCGATGCCGGCCAGAGTAAAATCGACGCCAAGGCGGCAAAGCCCCACGACTACCCTAAGGTCGTCCTCTACTCGGTGGCCTGGTGCCCCCACTGCAAGGAAGCCAAGGAATACTTCACCGCCAGGAACATCCCTTTCATCAACAAGGACGTTGAACTGGACGAGAAAGCCCTGGACGAGCTGACCAAGAAGTACAAGAGCCAGGGGGTGCCGGTCATCGTCCTCGACGACAAGAAGGTGATCAAGGGGTTCTCCCCCGACGCATTCGAGAAGGCGGTGAAGGAGATTCAGTCCAAGAAGTAAACTTTACAACCCGTGAGAAACAAGAAAGGGAGCCGGTCTGGCTCCCTTTTTCTTTTCCGGTCACGGGTCCCCGGTCCCTGTTTTTTTACTGGGCTCCGCTCTTGGTGATGAGCATGACGCCGACGCAGACCAGGACGGTTCCGGTCCAGCGCAGGGGGGAAACGGTTTCTCCCAGGAACCACTGGGAAAGGAACGCCACGAGGACGTAGTTCAGGGCCTGCATGGGAAGGGCAACGGAAAGGTCTTCCCAGGAGAGGACCGCCAGCCAGAGGAAAAAGAATACCGCCAGCATCATGGTGCCGAAGATGAGTTTCGGCGAAGTCAGGGCCTGGCCGGCCACCGTGATGATGCCCCGCAGGTTCATGACGGAGAGGTCTCCCAGCTCCTTCATCCCCTTGGCCAGGAGGATATCGCCGACGGTGCCCGCCGAAACCGCCATAAGCATGATTATAACTGTTTTAAGCATCGTTCCCTTCTCCGGCTCGTTAAGATTTCCCCGGTCCCTCGTCCCCGGTCCCCGATACCCGCTTCTCTTCTCCGCGATAATTCCTGAGCCCGATGCCCAGATCCTTCAGGCGCGCTTTCACCCGGGGGCTGGTGAGGGCCGCCAACTCCTCCTCATGGCGGTAATCGGGCATGCGCCGGGTAATCTCGGCACAGGGGAGGCAGCCGGGGTGGAAGTAAATCTCCGTTGTTCCGTCCCCAAGCATTTCTATGGCCTTGAGGAGGTACGCTTCGGTCATCCGCCCGGAGCTCAGAAGCCCCTTCACTTCCCCCGTATAACCGATGCCGAGCCGGTCCAGGGCAGGACGACAGCGATTCGCCAGTTTCGAGAAGATGAAGGAATCAGCCGCCTTGCCGAAGAGCCGTGAGTGGTCGATGGCCAGGTCGGAGCGCAAATTCTCCCGGCTCAGGCGGAAGCTGGCAATGCCGTATTTGGGCATCAACTCGCAGAGGATATCGAATATCGTCGGATGCATGTGGATATTCAGATGTCCGTCAATGTGGGAAAGGGGGATTCCGGTTTGGAGAAATGCCTCGATCTGTGCTTCGATCTCGCGACGCAGCTGTTTGCGGAAGGGGCGCACGAAATAATACCGCATTCCGGCATGGACCGGGTCATCGGTGAAAAAGCCCTTGGCATCGCATATCCGGGGGAAGGTTGCATGCTCCCCCACCGCCCGCCCCTGGACAAGGGTAAGATGAAGCCCCACCTGAAGCCCGGGATTGGCCTTGGCCAGATGCACCGCTTCATGGAAAGAGCTCCCCCCTACCATGAGAGACGTGGATGTGAGAATCCCCTCCTGCCAGGCTTTGATTACCGCCTTGTTGACTCCGTCGGAGAGACCGAAGTCATCGGCATTGATGATGAGCTCTTTCATGGGGTGGCAGCCATCAGCAGGAAGGCCCTGCCGCCTTCCTCTTCCGCATGTACTCCAGGTACTGCTTCCCCTCCTTGAGGAGCTTCTTACGCTCCTCCCCGTCCACGATCATCTTCATGATGCTGCGGCCGATGTATTTGGGACGGAAGTAGAACTTGTTGTAGAAGGTCTCCACCGCGTCGAAGATCTCCTTGTTGGAGAGGTGGGGGTAGTTGATGACACACATCTGGTGGCCGGTATCGTCGATGTACGCCTCAGATGAGATCCACCCTTCCGCCTTGCAGAGGTTCCAGAACTCGGTGCCGGGGTACGGCGACGCCAGAGAGACCTGGATGGAGCTCAGGTCCAGGGCCTTGGCATACTCGATGGTATCCCGGATGGTGTCCCGGGTCTCGCCGGGGAGCCCCATGATGAAGGCGCCGTGGATGGTGATGCCGAGTTTCTTGCAGTTTTTGGTGAACTCGATGGCCTGGGCTCTGGTGACCCCCTTCTTGATGTTCTTGAGGATCTGCTCATCGCCCGACTCGTACCCAACCACCACATGGCGAAGCCCCGCCTCCCGCATGATTTTCAGGGTTTCGTAGTCGCAGTTTGCCCGGGCATTGATGACCCACGATATCCCCAGGGGCTTGATCAGTTCGGCAACGGCGCGGGCGTGCTTCCGGTCGGCGCTGAACGTGTCGTCGTCGAAGGAGAGCTCCCGCATCTCGGGGATGTTGTCCACGATCCACTTCACTTCCTCGTAGACGTTCTGGGGGCTCCTGGTCCGCATCCGCTGTCCGGAGAAGGTCTGGGGCCAGAGGCAGAAAATGCATTTTGCGGGACAGCCGCGGCTCGTGTAGATGGAGACATAGGGGTTCTTGAAGTGGGGGATGATGTATTCAGAAATGGGGAGATCCCGCTTGTAGACCGGCGCCACGAAAGGGAGCGCGTCCAGGTCCTCGATCAGCGGACGGTCCGGGGTGCGGTAAATCTTCCCATCCTTCCAGAAGCTGAGCCCGTCGACCCGCTCCCACTTGCGCCCCTCGCAGAGCTCCTTGACGGAGTAATCGAACTCGCCGCGGCAAACGATATCAATGGCCCCTTCACCCTGCCGGAGGGATTCCTCGGGGAGAATCGTGACGTGGGGGCCGGTGAGTACCGTCACCGTGGCGGGTTTCTGCTCCTTGATGCGGCGGGCCGTGGCAATGTCCAGGGCAAGGGTCGGGGTGGAGGTATACATCACCACCATGTCGAAGTCCCGGGCAATGGTCAGGCAGTCGTCGATGGTAAAACGTTGCACCGGCGCGTCCACCACGCGGGAGCCCTCGATCATTCCGGCAGGGAAGCAGAGCCAGGTGGGGTACCAGAAAGAAGTTACCTCGCGGGATGCCTGGTAGCGGGCGCCGGCGCCGCCATCGAAATCTTCGTATGTGGGGGGATTGAGGAACAACGGTTTCATGGAAAATCTCCCGAAAAAACGTGTACCGTCACGGGGATTTGCCCCATGAACAAACCGGCAGTATGAAGTGATGCCGAAGGAAAGTCAAGGACTGGCGGGGAAACAGCACTATTTGACGGTGTCGTCCATGCCGTTGACCCAGTTGCAGGCAGCTAACTGGACAGGGGCGAGATTTGCCATGGAGAAGCTGAAGCGTTCGATGAGAGGCGAGATGCCGTCGAAATCATCCCTCTCGATTTTTTCCACAAGCTGGAGGAGAACGCCCAGCTCACCCTCCCGGCCAAGGAGTGCCTGCCGGACATCTTCGTTCAGGTTCAAGGGGGCAACCACTTCCTCGATGGGCATTTTTAGCAGCGCATCGGCAAGGGAAAGGATACCGGTCATGAAGGCACGGTCGGGATAATCGCGATCAAGGAGCGCAGCGGGCTGTTCCGAGATGATGAGCTCCATGAGTCGGGCCCGGGTTGCGGCCATGACCAGCAGCGGGTTATCTCCGACCGCCTGGGCGGTATTGGCGAAAAGCGCCATCATGGCCCAGCGTCGCAATTGGTGGTAGCCGAGCACCATGATTGCGTGGCGCATGCTGGTAATCTTCTGTTTGAGCCCCACTGAGACAGAGTTCACCAGCCGCAGAAGATTGAGGATCAGGTTCGGATTCTGCTTGAAGGTACTTTCCAGCTCGTCGATCTCCACCTCGGCCACCAGCTGGTTGAAAAGCTTGATAATTGCAAGCCGCCCCACATCGACGCGCGTGCGGGTCAGCACCACCGGGCGGGCAAAGTAGTATCCCTGGAAGTAGGTGAACCCGAGTGACTCGCAAATCTCATACTGCTCGTGGGTTTCTACCTTCTCAGCCAGAAGTTTCGGCTTCCAGCGACGGAAAGTCTCCAGTTCAGCCGGCAACCGCTCCATGCCGGTACGAATAAGATCTACTTTTATTACATCGACAATCTCGTAGAGGGGCTCGTAAACCGGTTCGTAGACATGATCGTCAAGGGCTATGGAGAAACCCTTCTCCTTCAAATCCCGGCAGCGTGCGATGACAGTATCGGTTATCGGGACATGTTCGAGGAGTTCAATGACAATTTTTTCGGGGGGGAGAAGTTCCAGCGCCTCGCTCATGAGAACATCGGCATTCACATTTATGAAACCCTTGTGTTTGCCGAGAATCTCAATGAGACCGAAACTGGAAAGAGCATCAAAAATGACGCTGGCGCTGGCCTGAAGGTAATCGGTGACATTGGCGTGGAGCGTATCGGCAGAGCGGAAGAGAAGCTCGAAACCATAGAGCTTCTGCTCACAATCAAGGATCGGCTGGCGGCCGAGAAAAAACTTCTTTTCTGCCATTGCGACACTCCACGGGAAATACTTATTGCACAACGCGAAAACAGCATACTACCAGGCGGTGGCAAGTAGCAAGTAGCAAGTAGCAAGTAGCAAGTAGCAAGTAGCAAGTAGCAAGTAGCAAGATAGCAAGTAGCAAGATAGTTTTTCTTTACTACTCGCTCCCTCGCTCCCTCGCAATTTCGCTATTTCACTATCTCACTCCCCCTCCTACCCGCAAGCCTTCAGCACTTCGCGGGCAATGGCGTCAAGGGGAAGAACCCGGTCCGCCCCCCCCCGCTTGATGGCCTCGTTGGGCATGCCGAAAACCACGCAGGTAGCCTCGTCCTGGGCGATGGTTGCGGCGCCGGCATCCTTCATCTCCTTCATGCCCCTGGCGCCGTCGTCGCCCATGCCGGTCATGATTACCCCAATAGCGTTTTTACCGGCATAGCGGGCAGCCGAACGGAAGAGCACATCCACGGAAGGACGATGGCGGGAGACCAGCGGGCCATCCTTGATCTCCACATAGTAGCGGGCACCGCTTCGCTTGAGAAGCGTATGCCGGTTGCCGGGGGCGATCAGCGCCCTTCCCCGCATGACCGTATCGTTGTCAGCCGCCTCTGCTACCGTAACGCGGCAGATGCCATCAAGCCGCTGCGCAAACGCACGGGTAAATCCCTCGGGCATATGCTGGACTATGACAATGGGCGGGGCATCAACCGGAAGAGCCTCGAGAAAAACCCGAAGCGCCTCGGTTCCCCCGGTGGATGCCCCGACGACTACCACCTTGTCGGTGGTCTGGATCATGGCTTGGGAGGCTGGTTTCTCAAGGATTACATCGGCGGTGAGCTTGGGCGCAATCTCCTTCCCGATTCGCGGTGAAAGTTTGCGGAGCCTGGCCTGGCTCGCCGCCTTCACCACGTCGCAAATTCTTACCCGAGATTCTTCCAGAAACTGTTTTGTGCCGAGCTTCGGTTTCTGGATAATCTCCACCGCCCCGTATTCCAGAGCCTTGAGCGCCGTCTCCGAACCGGTCTCCGTAAGCGTCGAGCACATGACCACCGGAATCGGGTGCTGGCTCATGATCTTTTTAAGGAAGGTGATGCCGTCCATGCGCGGCATCTCCACATCAAGGGTAATAACGTCGGGAACCTGCTCCCGCATCCGCTCGGCAGCTATGAATGGGTCGGCAGCGGGGGGCAGGACCTCGATCCGTGGATCAGAGGCGAGAATGTCGGCCATGGTCTGCCGCACCACAGCCGAATCGTCAACAATAAGTACTTTGATTTTCTTCATGGCATTCCCTGGTCATGGAGTTTTCACACCCCGCCTATTCCGCTCCACCACCCCGACGTAGACGCTTCAGGAAGATTTCACCTGTACCGGTCACGAAAAAGAGCTTCCGCCCCCTTGTCCCTCCCACATCTGCGATTGACGCCTTCAGCCCGGCAGCGGCAAGAACTTGGGAAGCTATCTCAACATTGCGCCGCCCCACCCCCACCCTGCTCCCATTTACGCCGAGCATGTCGGCGCCGCCGAAGACCTTAACCTCGAGGCGCTGCCGGTTAACGCCATGGGATGCAAACATTTCGAGCATGTGGAGAATGGAAGAATCGACATAACGGAATGCATCCGCACTTGGCCCCTCGGGCAGTAATGCATGGCAGATGGAGGCGACACCGCTCAAACGATCGAACATGGTGACCGACACGCATGAACCGAGTACTGTCGTTACCACCGTCGGACTCGTGGCAAAGTACAGCTCACCCGGCTTCAGATACACCTTCGGGAGCTCGGGCGGGATAATTGTCATGACGGCTTCCGGTAAATGGTGGAGGCAACCTGGACAAGGGGGACATCGAGCCCGGACAGGGTTTCAGAGTGTCCCATGAAGAGGTATCCACCAGGGATCAGATGGCGGCAAAATTTGTTTATGAGCCGTTCCTGGGTTCGCTTGTCGAAATAGATGATGACATTGCGGCAGAAGATAATATCAAAGGGCTCACGGAAGCCGAAGTCGTCATCCATGAAATTGAGCCGGCGGAACCTGATGCGGTTGCGCAACTCGGGAACGATGCGCACGAGGCCCGCTTGCCTGTCCTTCCCCCGAAGAAGATACTTCCGTTTGAGGGGAAGAGAGACCGGCTCGACCCGTTCCTCATGGTAGATTGCCGTCTTCGCCTTATCCAGGACGGTGGTACAGATGTCGGAGGCGAGAATATTATAGGAAAACCCTTGATTTTGTTCGGAAAATTCCGAAAGGACCATGGCGAGGGTATAGGGTTCTTCACCGCTGGAACAACCGGCGCTCCAGAGGGATAGCCCCTTGCGGAAGCCGGTGCCGCGCGATGCCGCCAGACCGGGGAGAGCCGTGTTCACCAGGTAATCGAAATGGGCCGGTTCCCGGAAGAAGTCGGTCTTGTTGGTGGTGACCACATCGATGAGATGAACAAGTTCCTGCCCTTCCCCCTCGTTGCTGAAAAGGTAATCGGCGTAATCCTGGAAACTCCCGATGCCCAGTGTGCGGAGTCTTTTCTGAAGCCGGGCCTCCAGCATCGTTTTCTTGACCGGCGGCATCTTGATGCCGCACTGGTCATAGATAAACTCGGCGAATCGCGAAAATTCGCGATCGCTCATGGCTGCCGGAGTCCCCCTACTGTCAGTGGCTGAATTAAGCATAAAGGTTATCCGGTCCCCGATCCACGGTCAACGACCCTCAAGCCGCTTCTCCCGACACCGCACCAGCGGTGACAATCTCATCACCGGTAAAGGTGCGGTCAATGTCGAGAATCATAATGAACTGCCCATCGTGTTTCCCCATGCCGAGAAGGAAATCAGTATTGAGCTTGGTTCCGATGCGGGGAGCCGGCTCGACCTGGTCGGGCTCCAACTCGAATACCTCCTGCACCGAATCGGCCAGGGCGCCAATGATGATGGTATCTCCTTCATGATTCACTTCCACCACAATGATGCAAGTGTTGACGGTTTTCTCCGTTTCCGGCAAGCCGAACTTGAGGCGCATATCCATCACCGGCACCACGCTCCCACGCAGATTAATCACTCCGCGCATGAAATCAGGGGTTTGTGGCACCTTGGTAATGGAGGTGAACTCCAGTATTTCGCGCACCTTTGCCACCTCCACGGCGAATACCTCCTCCGCCAGTTGGAAGGTCAGATACTGCCGTGTTTCCGTTATTGCAGCAACACTCATGGTTAAACCTCCTCAAGAAATACTTCTCCGGGCAAGCGGCCCATCGGACTCACCCTATCCCGTTACCAACGCCTACTTATAGATATCGGCAAAGTATTTGTCTTCTTTAGATAAGCCGGGGAATGCCCGAGGCTTCCATCGGCCCCCCTATAGCATGCAAACGGTCAGCCCTCCCAGGCAACAATGCAGCAAATTGCTTTCAAACAGCAATAGCGCCGCGAACTCAGAACTTTTCAAAATCAGTATCCATGGAATCACTGCTGCCCATTTCATACGCATACCCTGTTGCGGCGACGGAAACGGATTTGGACGAATAGCCGTTGGCAGGGGCAAGGCCGGATGCGTTACGCCCGGCAGGTATTCGACCTCGTATTTTAGCCTGACCGGGCGCCGGCTTACGGCTAACCAAATCACCAATCCTGAAGAAGCTGATGGTTGCCTTAAGCTGTTCCGCCTGGCTCGCAAGCTCCTCTGATGTGGAAGACATCTCCTCGCTGGCCGAAGCGTTCTGCTGGATCACCGTGTCGAGCTGCTGGATGGCCTTATTGATCTGCTCGGCCCCCGCGTCCTGCTCGCGGCAGGCGGCGCTGATCTCCTGCACCAGCTCCGCAGTCCGCTGGATATCAGGGACGATGGTCGCCAGCAGCTCACCGGCCCGGACAGCTACCTCCACACTGCTTGACGAAAGCTCACTTATCTCCCCGGCGGCCCGTTGGCTCCGCTCCGCCAGCTTGCGCACCTCGGAAGCAACCACAGCAAAGCCTTTGCCGTGCTCCCCGGCCCGAGCCGCTTCAATGGCCGCGTTGAGGGCAAGCAGGTTCGTCTGCCGGGCGATCTCTTCGATAATGGAGATCTTGCCGGCGATATCCTTCATGGCATGGACCGTGTTACCCACCGCCGTCCCCCCCTCGATGGCATCTGTGGCGGATTTCATGGCGATCCGCTCCGTCTGGGTGGCGTTGTCGGCATTCTGCCTGATATTGGAGGCCATCTCCTCCATGCTGCTGGATGCCTCCTCGGCTGCTGCGGCCTGCTCGGTGGCCCCCTGACTCATCTCTTCGGACGTGGAAGAGAGCTGCTGGCTCCCCGAGGCAACATTCTCGGACGCCGCGACAATATCGGTAACCACCTCGCGCAGCTTGGCCACCATCGCTGCCAGTGCGCGCATAAGCTCATCCTGGGCGGAGCGCTCCCGGACCTCAACCATCAGGTTGCCGCCGGCAATCTCCTGGGCCAGCTTCGTCACGGAATTCATCGAATCGATAAGGCTGTTCAGATTGTTCTTGATCTCGTTGAAATCCCCTTTGTACTCGTCGTTGATTCTCTCGGGGATATCCCCTCGGCTGATACGTTCAAGAGAAACTGCAGTCACTTGAATGGGGGCCACAAACGCCTCGATGAGCCTGTTGACCCCGGCAACCAGATCGCGCCACCCACCATCGAAGACGCCGGTGTTGCCCCGCTCATCGAGCTTGCCGTCCTGGACGGATGAGATGAGGAGATCGGTTTCCTTCTGAAGGTTGTTGAGGGTGACCAGCATCCTGGCAAGGTTGCGGGCAAGGATGTCCTGCTCGGAGCGGACCTCCACCTTGACCGACAGATCCCCCTCGGCCACCCTCTCGGCGGCGTTGGCGAGGGTTCGCATGCTTTCTACCATGTTCTTCATCGACGCCAGAAGCCGGCCGGTTTCGTCCCGGCGGTCCACATCGATAGTTATGGACAAGTCACCCTCGGCGAGGCGGTTGCTCACCTCCATGGCGCGGGCAAGGGGAGTGGTAATGCTCTTTGTTATGAAAAGGGAAATGAGGATGCCGAGGGCCATCGCCACCGCGGTCATGATGAGAAGGACAATCGTAACATGCTCCACCGCATCAACATTGCCGCGGCTATTGGCCATGGCCTCGTCAGATTGCGATTTCTGGAGTTTTTCCACCGCGCTGATGATCGTTGCGTGCTGCTGGTCGAACTCCTTCATGAGGAGGTTACCCTCAGCGGCCCCCTTGGCAATGTAAACCTTTGCCATCCGGATGCCGCTTTCGTAGAACTGGTCAAGCGACCGCTCCAAATCGTCGAGTTCCTTCAGGGCAGCGGCATCGTTCTCCCGCCGGAACATCTCCCGATACTTGGCAATCTCCTCCTTGGCGTCCGCCTCAGCTTTGGCGGCCTCCTTGAACCCATCTGGGTCATGGGTAAGCGCTGCATCGGTAAGGGTTTCCGACATCTCCGTGACAGCCAGATCAAGTTCATAGGCGGACATGAGATACGGGAGAGATTCATCGGCCACCTGTCGCGATCCCCGGTCGACCTCCCTGAGCATCAGGAGTACAACGAGCACCGCCACCGCGAAAATCGCGAACACCAGGCCGAAACCGAGTCCAAGCCTCTTGCCGACATTCATGTCTTTGAACATACCTATCCTCCCGTTCAGAACTGAATATTTTCCGCCCATCCGGCCGGAGAATGCCCGGCCCCACAGAAAGTTATCGGCTAAACATCGCAAAACTTTACGGGAATTTACCTGGCCACGGCATAGTCCAACAGTGCTGAGGAGTCCGCCAGATACGGTTCATTCAATTAAGTGCGGAGAATGCATGCAAAACCGCCGTAGCATTACACCACGGCGGTTTTGCCCATCAATAATCAGAACTTCTCGAATTCTGAATCCATGGAATCACCGCTGCCCATTTCCAAAGCATAACCACTCGCGCCATCATGGGCGGACTTAACCGTACGACCACCGGCGGAAGCTATTTTGGATGCAGGGTGACCAGCCACGCCTGGGCTTCGAGTTTTTGCCGGCTTGGCTACCAGGCTTGTTGACGGTTTGCGGTTCCCCTCATCGCCGGTCCTGAAGAAGCTTATTGTTGACTGGAGCTGCTCTGCCTGGGCCGAGAGTTCCTCCGCAGTGGAAGCCATTTCCTCTGCGGCGCCCGCGTTCTGCTGGATCACCTGATCCAGTTGCTGGATGGCCTTGTTGATCTGCTCTGCGCCGGTATCCTGCTCCCGGCTCGCGGCACTGATTTCCTGAACGAGCTCGGCAGTCCGCTGGATATCGGGCACCATGCGGGTCAACATCTCACCGGCCCTCTCGGCAACCTCGACGCTTGCCGATGAAAGTTCGCTGATCTCACCGGCTGCTTTCTGGCTCCGCTCTGCAAGCTTTCTCACCTCGGCAGCCACCACCGCAAACCCTTTGCCGTGCTCGCCGGCACGGGCCGCCTCGATAGCGGCGTTGAGAGCAAGCAGGTTTGTCTGCCGGGCAATTTCTTCAATGATGCTGATTTTCCCTGCAATATCCTTCATGGCCACCACGGTTGCGGCCACCGCCTCCCCGCCTGCCTTGGCATCCTGTGCGCTCTTGATGGCGATTTTCTCGGTCTGGGAGGCATTATCGGCATTCTGTCTGATATTGGAACTCATCTGCTCCATGCTGGAGGATGCTTCTTCTGCAGCAGCAGCCTGTTCGGTTGCCCCCTGGCTCATCTCCTCGGAACCCGAGCTCATCTGGGCCGACCCCGACGCGACATTGTCGGCGGCACTCTTGACCTCGGTCACAACGGCGGTCAGCTGTTTAACCATTTCAGACAACGCATGCATCAACTCGTCGGCGTCCGAACGCTGCATGAGCTGAACGGTCAGGTTGCCGGCGGCCACCTCCTTGGCCGCCGCAACCATTGAACGGTTCGCTGCGACCAGAGAATTTATGTTGGACGCGATTTCGAAGAAGGTTTTATGGACCGCTTCCGTGTCACCGTCGGCCGATGCCGGTTCGATATGGACGTTCACGTCACCTTGGGCCAGCCGAACAATGGTATCAGTCAGCCGCGCCGCCTCAACATCCTGATAATCGGCAATTTTTTGGGCAACGCGGGCCGCCTTTTTGACCGCTGTCTGGTCGCTGACCACCTCAAGGGCGCCGATAACCTTGCCGGCGGCATCCCGGATCGGCACGCCACTGTATGAAATATCGAGATCAAGCCCTGCCATGGGGTGAGCGTCGGTTTCGCTGTTTGCAACCTGGCCGTCGCGCATGGCGCGGCCGCAGGCGCACTTGTCGGTCCGGCAGTCCGAGGTCTTAAAGTGATCGTAGCACTTGCGGCCTACCACTTCCTTCTGAGTTCTTCCCCCCACCTTGGCGCCCAGTTCGTTCATGTAGAGGATCGAGAAATCGTTGTCGATGATCATGGCTGGAGCGGGCATCGCATCGAGGAACCCCACGAGCCGGTCGAAGGTCTCATTGACACCTTCCACGACCCGCCGGTATTCGCCGTGGTGTTTCGACACATCCGCCCGATGGGTGAGCCGCCCTTCCACGGCAGCCTCGGCAAGGCCGGCCGCGTCGGCCACCAGGGCATTAACTGCATCAACGCAGGTATTCATGGCATTGCCGATGGTAAGGAACGTATCGTGGACTTCACTGGTTTCGGCATCGCCGGGGGCAGGCTCGATCCGGAAACCGGTGTCCCCTTCGGCAAGTTTCGACAGGCCGGCCACCAGCTTGTCAGTTTCGGATTTCTGATACCCGGCGATCTTCGCTGCAAGCCGTGCCGCCTTCTTGACCGCTGTCTGGTCGGTAACCACCTCGAACGCACCGATAACCTTGCCGGAAGCATCTCGGATCGGCACACCGCTGTATGAAATATCGAGATCGAGCCCCTCTACGGGGTGTGCGTCTGTTTCGCTGTTTGCAACCTGAGCGTCGCGCATGGCGCGGCCGCAGGCGCACTTGTCGGTCCGGCAGTCCGAGGTTTTGAAGTGATCGTAGCACTTGCGGCCTATCACTTCCTTCTGGGTCCTCCCCCCCACCTTGGCGCCCAGTTCGTTCATGTAGAGGATCGAGAAATCGTTGTCGATGATCATGGCTGGGGCAGGCATCGCATCGAGGAAACCTACGAGCCGGTCAAAGGTTCCGTTGACACCCTCAATGACCTTCAGATACTCGCCCTTATGTTTTGTTACATCCGCACGATAGGTGAGCCGCCCTTCGACTGCAGCCGCAGAGAGCGAGCCGGCATCAGCCGCGAGCGCCCTGATTGCCCCTACCATTTCAGCCATGGAGGCCTGAAGCTGGCCGATTTCATCTTTGGCATCACAGTCAAGGGTAACGTCCAGGTTCCCGGCGGCAATGCTGTCAGCAGCGGCCATGCAACTGCGGATCGGCCGAGTTATGGAGCGGGAAATGACAAAACCCAGGAATCCCCCCATCAACATACCGGCAATGGTCAGGACGATGATTGTGAGACGAGTCCGCTCACCCGCAACGACTCCCTGTTCGCCAAGCTTCTCAACAACCCCCGTATGGAGCTTCACCACCTCGTCAGCCGCATTCATGTACGCCGTCTGACGAGTTCTCACGGTTGTTACGAGGAGCTCTTTGGCCTGTACGTACCGCCCCCCCTTGACAGCCGTAACGACGTCAGCAAGGGACTCCTTATACCCCTTCCATCTATCGGTCACGTCCTTGATTTTTGCCTTTTCGTCGGCGCTCTTTTCACCCTTCTCCAATGTGGCAAAAATCTCCTCTGTCTCATTGAAGGCATCTTGAACCCTCGCCAGTTCTTTCTGCTTCTGGTCCGGTTCATCCAGGAGAATGGCATTACGAACCGCACGGGCAATGACATTTGCCTGGTCTACCATCTCATGGGCCTGGATGGTCTTGGGGAAATCCACCCGCGCAATCGTCTCAATATTGTCATCAATAAGATGAGTCTGTAAATACGTCGTTATCCCCAATGTGAGCATAACCGCCAGCATTACGGCAAAACCGGTCCATAGCTTTGAGGCAATCTTCAGATTTTTTAGCATAAATCCTCCGTCTTGCGATTTCGAACGCCACCGGGCATACGGTTAAACGTAACCATGCGGCATTCTTGTTTCTTTATAAATGTCACTACCCTTTTCGGCACAATTTACCGGAGATTTAGCATTAATTACCAAACGTGGTTATGTATACCGTTCACAAAATTCTCCACCTATTATCCGATACAGCTCCCATCTGTATTCAAGTAGAGTCGGATGTTTGAATTTCAAAAAAATTTTTTTCAATTGCCGATAAAACTCTCCCACAGACCACGGCAACCACCAGAATTTGCCCACTGAACACGTGGCGAACTCGCGGAAGTTTTCAACCTCACTCATCCTGTAAAAATATCTTCGGCGGATGGGGGGGATTCACCTGTCAGCAAGTGGACATTTGTATGAATAGAAATTTC
Source organism: uncultured Geobacter sp. (assembly GCA_964490805.1). GTDB lineage: Bacteria > Desulfobacterota > Desulfuromonadia > Geobacterales > Geobacteraceae > Geobacter. Next base: position 31,740 of record CAZBEB010000004.1, on the reverse strand, counting down.
AGTCGGTTAAAGGGACGCCCTGATTCACCAAGGGTAAGAGTAGAACCGGGGAGGGAGGATCTGAACCGTGAAGAGAAAACGCCGTGGCTTTATATCACGGCGTTTTTTTGAATTCATTTCAAACAGAGCTGCCGTCTGAAGGGGTGCCACAGGAACGACAGAGACGTCAAACAATTTAGGATCGGGGGTCAGCCGTTAGCCGCCTCCTTGCCCGATTCGACAAAATCTGACAGCTCGTTACCCCTGAACACCTGATCAATGTCGAGAATGATAATGAACTGCTCCTCGTGTTTCCCCATTCCCATGATAAACGAGGTATCCAGCTTCATCCCGATCCGGGGGGCCGGCTCAATACTCTCGGGCTCCATCTCGAACACCTCTTGTACCGAATCGGCCAGCATTCCCAGCACGATGGTCTCGCCACAAGAAGCGATTTCCACAACGATAATGCAGGTATTTACGGTGCGCTCCGTCTCGGCCATCCCGAATTTCAGCCGCATATCGATCACCGGCACAACGCTTCCCCGCAGGTTGATGACTCCACGCATGAAGTCAGGGGTTTGGGGCACCTTGGTGATGGTGCTGAATTCAAGGATTTCCCGGACCTTCGCCACGTCAACGGCAAATATTTCGTCGTCTAGACTGAAGGTAAGATACTGCCGCGATTCCGTTATCTCTGACACGGCCATGGGGCTGCCTCCTAAAATTTCTCGAACTGATCGTCAAGATGGTCATTCCCCATCTCAAGATCGACTCCGCCGCCTACCGCAATCTTCTTGGCAGCAGCCTGCTCTTTGCGATAGCCGTTCGCATGGCTCGTCCCCAAATGCTTTACTTCGACCTTGTGAGCGGGTTTGGCTTGCTTTATTGCGGCGCTTCTTCCGGCTACAGCGCCCTGGTCAACGCGAAAGAATGCAATGGTCGACTGAAGCTGCTCCGCCTGGCTGGCAAGCTCTTCGCTTGTGGAGGCCATTTCTTCGCTGGCGCTGGCGTTCGACTGGATAACCTGATCCAGTTGCTGGATCGCCTTGTTGATCTGCTCAGCACCGGTATCCTGCTCCTTGCAGGCAGCACTGATCTCCTGAACCAATTCCGCGGTCCGTTGGATATCGGGCACCATTCGAGTAAGCATCTCTCCGGCCGCCTCGGCCACCTGAACGCTGGATGCTGATAGCTCGCTGATCTCGCCGGCCGCGTGCTGGCTCCGCTCGGCCAGTTTCCGCACTTCCGCAGCGACCACCGCGAACCCCTTGCCGTGCTCCCCAGCCCGGGCCGCCTCAATGGCCGCATTCAAAGCCAATAGGTTGGTCTGGCGGGCGATTTCTTCGATGATGGAGATCTTGCCGGCAATCTCCTTCATGGCATTAACGGTTTCAGCAACGGCCTTGCCTCCCTGCTTCGCATCATCGGCGCTCTTGACTGCAATTTTTTCGGTCTGGGTGGCATTGTCGGCGTTCTGGCGGATATTGGAGGACATCTGCTCCATGCTGCTGGAAGCTTCTTCAGCCGCTGCCGCCTGTTCGGTGGCTCCTTGGCTCATCTCTTCAGAGCTGGACGATAGTTCCTGGCTCCCCGCAGCCACGTTGTCGGCAGCGTTCTTCACATCAACCACCACGACCTTCAGCTTCTCCACCATGTTTGTCATCGCCATCAGAAGCTGGCCGGTCTCGTCCTTGCTCGTTGCGTGGATGGAGACGTTCAGATCACCATCGGCAAGCTTGTTGGAGACATCAACCGCCTCAAGGAGTGGCCTAGTGATGCTACGCGTCAGAACCAATGCCAACCCGACGCCCAGGGTTATTGCTATCCCCCCGATGATGAACATCATGTTTCGCGCTGCTTCGTAGGCCGCAGCGGCCTCGTCGTATCGCTCCTTGCTCCGTTCCTCCTGATAGCTGAGAAGGGCATCCAGCCCGTCAAGCCAGGTACGTACCGCAGGCCGGGCATCCTTCATCAAGGTGGCATATGCATCATCCTCCTTGCCTGCCAGTGAGTTCTCTACAACCTTAACGTTAAATGCAAGGGCCTTTTCCTGATCCGCCTTGACCTTTGCAATCAGGTCCTGTGCCTTCGTATCATCCTTCGGGGTTAGTTCAATAAACTTTGCAAACCCCTTGTCGTAGGACTCCCTGAGCTCGGAAAACTTTTTCGCCACCTCCTGCCGCTTTTCCTGGTTACGGTCAAGAATCATGTTCCGAAGCTGAATCGACACCTCATTGATGTCGACAGCCATTTTCACCACGAGTGAATACCGCACGTTGTTGACCTTGACAATCCGGTCGAGTTTTCCCTGAATACCCTTCATGTTCGCGATGCCAATCCAGATCAGCACCACCATCAATGTAAGTACCAATGCAAACCCTAAAATCAATTTAGATGCAATCTTGAGATTTTGAAACCATTGCATAAAATAATCCTCCCTTAATTGAGCTCACTGTTTAATAGCAGCGGTTTTGTTTTAGCGTTACTACATCTCCATCAACGGGCCATCTGCTCCAGCTCCACCTCCCGTACAAGATGTGGAATATCCAGGATAAGGGCCACAGATCCGTCTCCGAGGATGGTTGCGCCCGAGAGTCCATGGACGTCCCTGTACATTTTGCCCAGCGACTTGATTACCGTCTGGTGCTCGCCGATGACGTTGTCCACCACGAACCCGATCCGCATGCCGCCGACCTGCGTGATGACGATCTGCTCGATGTCAGGCTGTTCGCCCCGTATCAGGAAACGCTCCCGCAGGGGAATATAGGGCACTATCTGATCGCGCACTGTGGCCAGGTTCCGGCCGTGGGCGTTGCGCACATCCTCGCGGGTCAACTCAACGCACTCCTCCACTATGGAGAGGGGGATGACGAAGCAGTCGTTGCCAATTTTGACCAGCAAGCTCTCGATGATGGCCAGGGTAAGGGGGAGCTTTATGGTGATTACGGTGCCCGCGCCCCGCTCGCTCCGGATATCGATAGTCCCCCGCAGGGCCTCGATGGCCCGCTTGACCACATCCATTCCCACACCGCGTCCCGACACGCTCGTGACGGTTTTTGCGGTGGAAAAACCGGGGGCGAAGATAAGATTAAATATCTCCTTGTCGGAGAGTTCAGCCGTGGCGGAGACAATGCCCCGCTCGATTCCCTTGGCCCGGATGGCTTCCCGGTCGAGCCCCTTGCCGTCGTCGGTGATGGTAATCAGGACACTGTCGCCCGAGTGTACGGCGGCCAGGTGGACTGTTCCCTGGCGGGGCTTGCCGGCGGCAACCCGTTCGTCGGGAGCTTCAATGCCATGGTCGATTGAATTGCGGATAAGATGGACCAGGGGATCATTCAGCTTCTCGATGACCGTCTTGTCCAGCTCAGTTTCGGCTCCCTCGGTGGTCATCTCGATGTCTTTGCCCAACTCCACCGAAAGGTCGCGCACCAGGCGCTTGAACTTGCTGAATGTGGTGCCGATGGGAAGCATGCGGATATTGAGCGCCGTGTCCCGGAGTTCGTTGGTGAGGCGCTCAACCTCTTCGGCGATAGTGACGAGAAGTGCGTCGGCACGGCCGGCTGCGGTCTGGGAGAGGCGCGCCTGGACGGTGACAAGCTCGCCGACAAGGTTCACCAGAATATCCAGCTTTTCGGCCGGGACCCTGATGCTGGAGGCGCTCTCCTGGGTCTGGCGCTCTTTGCGCACCTCCTTCACATGCTGCTGCTCCACAAGGGCGGACTCGACCTTCTCGGGGGGGACAACGCCATGTTCAACAAGTAGTTCGCCAAAACGTTTCTGCTTTGCGAGGATCGCCTTCATATCCTCAGGGGCCAGGTCTCCCCGCTCCACGAGGATAAAGCCGAGCTTCTTGTAGTCGGCATCGACATCCAGGATACCGCCATCATCGATCACATCGATTTTCAAATCGCAGTCGTCCTCGATGAATATGAAGACATCCCGAATGGCATCCATCCCACGCTTAGTGGTCAGAATCACGTCCCACAAGAGGTAACAGTTCTCGGGGTCGATCTGTTCCAGCCGGGGAACCCTGGCCATCTGGGCCACCATGCGGCAATCACCTAGCTGGCGAAGTTCTGCCAGGAGCAACAGGGGATTGGTGCCGTTGACTGTCACGTCCGGGGACGGCACGAAGCGGATGCGATAGGTGACCGCCTTCTCCCCACTCGATTCCGAAGGTGCCGCCGGGGCAGGAGGCTCCCCCGTTGCCCCATCGGTCGGCGCTGCCGGGACTAGCTGCCGGAGCCCGGCGATCACCGCTTCAGTGGCGGTTCTCTCCACCGCATCGCCTTCACCGTCAGAGGCATCTAGCATCCCCTTGATGAGGTCCCGCGCGTTGAGGGCGAGGTTGACCAGGTCGCGCGTGACCTTGAGCCGGCCGTTGCGAACCATGTCGAAGACGGTTTCCACCTCGTGGGTAAAGCCGGCGATGTCATCGAAACCGAACATGGCCCCCGACCCCTTGATGGTGTGCATGGCCCGGAAGACCCGGCCTATCAGGTCAGCGTCCTCCGGCGTCTCCTCCAGCTCCAGGAGCGACGACTCCAGCTCCGCCAGCAACTCGTAGGCCTCTTCCTTGTATGCCTGCCGGTGCGCGTCCATCAGCCTATTACCTTCTTCACCACCGCGATGAGTTGTTCGGGCTTGAAAGGTTTCACGATCCAACCGGTGGCACCCGCAGCCTTTCCTTCAGTTTTTTTCGAATCCTGGCTTTCGGTGGTAAGCATGATGATCGGGGTGAAGCGATGGGCAGGCAGTGCCCGAACCCCCTTGATGAGCCCGATGCCATCAAGATTCGGCATATTCAGGTCGGTTATCACCATATCGACCTTCACGCCGCCCAGCTTTCCCAGAGCATCTTTGCCATCTACCGCCTCAACCACATCGTAACCGTTCTGCTTGAGCGTAAAGGCAACCATCTGGCGAACGCTGGCAGAATCGTCAACGGTCATTATCGTCTTGGCCATTATTCACATCCTCCAATCCAGACACAGGTTTTTCCAGTATCAGCGGAACACCCCACATGGCGCCGGAAACCGGCCAGTTCCACCATCTCGGACAGCACGGGATTCGCGAGCCCTTCAACACCGAAACTTTTCCGGCGGGCACAGGCTTCCCGATGAGCAGAGCAGAGCAGCTGCAACCCCGTAACGTCAATGGAGCCGACCTCCTCAACATTGACGACCACCGTTGCTGCCGCGTCAAAGGCAGCAAGAAGCTCCGCCTTGAACTCGACGGCAAAGGGGATCGTCAGCTCCCCACTCACCCGGAGAACCAGGGGATCACCCTGTTCCGCTATCTCTTCCCTCACTATCGTCAAGCCATCCATTGTCTCTCCCTCAACATTACCGGGCCCAGGTCCACGGTCCCAGCCCTTAAAACAGTTCCACATTGTCGCCGAACCCATCGTCATCCACAACTCCGCCGGACATTGCCGGAGGAGACGCCGCCATCGCCGGGGCAGCCGCGACGGCCTGCCCCTCGAACAGGGAATTGTGGACCTTGCGCTCACTGTGCATGGTGTACCGGTCAGCCAACTCCCTTAGCCGCAACTCTTTCACATGGTCTGCCGAAGCGGGGACAAACTGCCGCACGTCACCCACGACGCTTTCGATCTCCGCAAGCACCTCTTCGATGACCGCAGATGATGTGTCATGGACCGTCATCACGCCCGTGGCCAGATCGATATCACGAGAAAGTGATTGCACAGCCGTATCGACACGGCCAAGAAGACCGAGAATCCGCTCGTTCACCTCACGGACAGAGCCCAGGAGATTTCGTATCTCTCCTATCAGCTCATCCACCTCTTCAGCAATTACGCGAACATCGGTATTGACCTCCCGGTTCAGCCCCTCCGTTACCTCCGTCACTTTCCGCAAGGTTTCGGAAACAGCACTGGTCCGGGCACGGGCATCGACCGACAGATGCTGGATCGACTCGGCAAGCACGCCGAGGGCGGCACCGCCGTCACCGGTATTGGCGGCCTTAACCTGTGAATTTAGGGCAATCAGTTCAATTTCCGAGCCGATCTCCTCAATATCCGTTACGAAGCCGGCGATGTTCCTCACCGACGACACCACCGACTCCATGGCCGACGCCAGGTTGCGGTTAGCAGCGGCATTATCCGCGAGGCCCTCGGTAACGCGCCCGATGCCCTCCTCCATTTCGACGAAGAAAGAGTGTCCCGCCTGGTCGGCAGTGCCAGTCATTACCCGTGTCTCGTCCGACATCCGGTTCTGCACCTGAGCGATATCGCGGAGGTTTTCAACAATACGCACGACGGCGGACGACAGTTCATCACGGGCATGACGCAGTTGGGCAACCTGAAGCTCGCCCACATCCGCCACCTCACCGGCCACCTTCAGCGGTTCAGCCGTAGGCGCGGTCAGATGGAGACACTGCTCATCAAGGGCTTCCTTCACATGTTCAATCTGCTGCCGGGTAATATCGTGGAATTGTAGTGAGGTAACCACTTCGGCAATACTTTCCGCTGTTTCGCCGGAAGAGGTGGTTACGACGCCGACAGCTGCAGAACAGCGGTCGTTAATGTCGGCCAGGGCCGCAAGATCTGCGCGCGTTTTGTCAAGAATGCCACAGACGTTCTGCTGATTCTCCATACCGGCAGAGGAAACACGGGCAAAGGCCCCACTGATCATGGCAGAAAGGGCATCTTTCTCGGCGAGTATTGCGGTCGACTTTTCCTTGATGGAAAACGAAAGACGCTCCACATCGTCGGCAAGGGTATTAAATCCGACCGCCCCTTCCCCAAGTCGCGCGCTCTCAATCTTGACCGCAGTGCTTAGCATATGGAGATTTTTGATAATTCGGCGGAATCCGTCCAGGGGTTCGTTCACACAACCGATATACGAAAGAATCGTCTGGAGCGTTGCAGTGCTTTGACCAGTTTCCTCATCGGCACGGGAGAGGCAGTCGGTAATGCGGTCGACGATGCCGTGAAGAGCAATCATGTTGCGGCTTATCTCTTCCCCGAGAATCAGGTCGGCCACCTCGTGCGACATCCCCTCGATCTGGGCCGCCCGGGAATAAAAATCATGGAGCCGGGCACCAATGGCGAGGAACTCATCCTCGGTAGAACCATTGAGAAGCGCGATCTGGCTGCCGATGGCAGAAAGGCGCCCGTTCCATTCTCCAAAATGACTGGTTATGGATAATTCGTCAACAGGCGCTGTAGAGGAGGAGTCAAAATCTGCAGATGGCAGGTGAGAGGACAAATTGAATCTGCGTAAAAACGATAGTTTCACGGAAAGACCACCTTTTCTATGGGGAAAGTCTCTGTAATCTGCAAGTAGCCAGATCAGGCAATTGGTCGAGACCACCATCTGTATATTCTATCGTCACATGGCAGAATAACTTGAGCAATTATTACTGAGTAGAACTATACCAGGCCATGGCTGCGAACCTCTTTCAGGAGCTTCTGCCGGTTAAGCGGCTTTACGAGATAGGAGATTGCTCCTCCGCGATAGAGCGCGTCCACGAGATTTTTGGGGTCCTCAAGGGCCGTGGTCATAATAACCCTCACTTCCTGGGCGCATGCAACCCCCAACTCCCGCTCGATCTCCCGGATGTTCTCCAGCATGGTTGAGTCATCCTGATGCGGCGCCATGATGTCCATACAGATCAGATCGTAGGGACATTTTCCTTCATGGGCACGGCGAAAGGCGTTCACAGCCGCAGTCCCGTCAGCGGCAAAGTCACACTCTCCCAGAGAGGAGAAAAGTTCCTTGAGATTTCTGCGGGCTATGAAATCATCCTCGACAATGAGCGTCTTCAAGCCTGAAGTCTCCTTTCACGCACAACACATACAGATTTCCTTATCGGCCGTTTATGCAGATAGTTGAGAGAAAAAACGACTATGCCTTTAAACGCAAAAACGCCGCGGTTGCCCGCGGCGTTTCTTGTGTCTCACCCCAAATGTGGCTATTTGAAGTCGGCATACCGGGAGATGACGAAATGCCGGTCCTTTGCCTCCTTCAGATGACATTCGAAACAGTTCTTCACCGGGTTCACCCCCGACGGCTTTCCTGCCGCCGTGAAGCCGGCAAAAAGCCACCCGCCGGTGGCGGTCTGTTTCTTATCCTTTTCCATGAGGACAACCATGCTCTTTTTACCTTTGACGGCCTTCCCCCCCTCGTTCCTGATGGTGTGCTGCACCACCACGAAACGGCTTCCTTCCGGGTACGGCCCCCCCTTCCGGTAGGCGGGCATGGTCTTCTTGTCCACATAGATATTGTGAATGCCGTAAAAAAGCGACGACTTGTCGCTTACAACCTTGTCCGAACTTTTAGACCACTTTTCGTACCCCTTCGGCAGTGCAACCTTGTCGGCGGCAGTGGCGACAGTGGCGGCCATAAGGATAAAAGCAGCGGCTAATATTGCGGTGGTTCTCTTCATCTCCTCCCCCCTGATGCGTAATATCAAGGGGAAAGATACCCCAAAGGCAAACAATTGTCTACCGCCCAGGCTTTTTGACCGGCGTCTTTGGCGCCGAGTGCGACAAGTCGAATTGAAGCATCAGATAACCATAGTGAATATCGTCATCACTGACGGAGGCATCACGAAAAAACTTGCCGGTAAAGAAGCGGTCGTAACCGGCTATAACCGAAAGGCTCTCGCTAACTTCATACGTCAGCGTGAAATCGGTCTCAAGGCCGATGCGGCGGCTTGCTTCATCGGCAGTGTAGTTGGCCAGAAAGTAACGGCCTGTGGCAGAGAAAATCAACTCCTTGGTTATATCTACCCCCCAACCGAGGGTGTAAATCTGGAGGCCGCTGGCATGGGAGTCTCCCACGTCCAGTCCGGAGAGGTCTCCCACAACGCCCATATCGCCAGTGAGGGACGAATCGGTAATCTGGTTGAGGAACTCTTTCCGGCCACTCGTTCCGCCAGCCGCGTCGCGGCTACCCGAACCGTAAGCGGCTCCGGCGAAGAGGTGATTGGTAAAGCCGGCAATATCCGTGTCGGCGGACAGATCCACATGCCCACCCCAGGCATTGATGCTCTCGTTTTCATCCACGCCGTTGTAAAGCCGTCCCCGCTGCCATACCGGCTCCACCTCAAGAAAAACAGGCCCCAGCTGCGCCGTGGCCCTCAGACCGACGGAGTTTCGGTGCTCGCCGGAATGGCGGTCATCGGAGCCGGTATCCCGGAAGCCATACAACTCCAGGGCGGTGCCCTCTGCAATGTTCCAGGTTGCATAAGCGCCGGCAAGACTCCCTTCGACGCCGTCGGACCACGGCGTTGCATACCAGCCGCCAAAGAAATCCACCATCAGGGGCTTTACCGGTGTAAGCCGCAACCGCAGGGCATCGAAGGTAAGCCCCTGGTAGAAGGAATTGCTGCCAAGCATGAAGGCGCTGCCGTAGACCAGTTCCTGACGGCCCGCCTTCAGGGAGTTCCCCTCGTAGGAGGGGCAGAGAATTTCGGCAAAACCCTGGTAGAGTGAAACCTTACTGTGCTGCTGGCTGCCGCCGTTGTAGCCGTATCCCTGCCCTTCGGCGTGGACGTCGAGCCAGCCGGCCGGATGCCAGAAAAAATAGGGCTTAACACGGTAAAGGAAACGCCCCTCGCCGTGGCCGGGAGCATAACCGGAATCGGGCAGACGGACGGTACCGGCACCCTCCCCCCGCATAAAACCGTTCACCCCGAGGCGATATTCGTAATCGTAGCGATCGGGCTTTGCCAGCATCGATTCAATCTGTTCCCGCAGGGGGTGATAACCGTGGCGCGTCTCCAACTCGTCGGCAAGGTCGTCCCGAAGCCGGAGGAGCATCTCCCGGTCCTCGGCCGCAAGGGCAGCAACACCTTCCTTCCGGCATTTGGCCAGAACCTTGTCCATGACACTGATGAGGCAATCGGCCGCATCACTTCTCGGGCACGGTTTCCCCTCGCCGGTCATGGTTTCGGGAAGCGTTCTTCCGGCATCATACTTGCGCGTCAATCCGGCAACCTCACGGCAGACGGCCGTTTCAGCCACCGACAACTGGGCCACGGGCTCCGAGGCGGCAAATACACTTCCGGTAACTCCGAAAAGAAGGAGCGACAGTGAGACCCCTACGGTTGGATTTTGCATAAAACTCTGTCCCTTCACCATAGAATGGTATGCCTATGCCAGGCATCACAGCCCCATTCATCAGCTCCGACCGGCATCATTAAATATATCGGCATAATTCCACTGTACTTTACCGGGGAATTAAACAGAGGGGCTCTTCACAAAATAGATGACAGGAAAAACCTTACCCCGCAGAACCGCAAATCGGGCACCCCTGCATGGAAAAGGGAGGTTCCAGGCAACAGGAGGAAAGGAGCCCGGCATTGCGGAAAATTTCCCGCGGCGGACCGTCGGCGGCCACCACCCCCTCCCTGAGGACGATGACCCGCTCGCAGAGCTCCAGCACCATGTCCAGATCGTGGCTAGTGAAAATCTTTGTGTGCCGGAATTCCCGCAGAAGCCCCATGAGCTGGCGCCGGGCGAAGGGATCAAGCCCCGCGGTCGGCTCGTCCATAACCAGGATATCCGGGGACATGGAGAGGACCGTGGCGATGGCAACCCGCTTTTTCTCCCCTCCCGAGAGGCGGTAGGGGGGCTTATCTCTCAGGTGTCCGGCACCTACCCGCGCCAGGGATTCCGCCACGCGCCGCTCCACCTCCTCGGCGGGAAGCCCCAGGTTGAGGGGCCCGAAAGCCACATCATCGGCAACCGTCGGCATAAAGAGTTGATCGTCCGGGTCCTGGAAAACCATCCCCACGGTTCGACGCACCTCGGGCAACGTACCCTTGATAACCGGCGTATCGCCGATGCGCACGTTACCATCGCTCGGGGTCAGGTAGCCGTTGAGATGGAGCAGCAGGGTCGACTTTCCGGCGCCATTGGCGCCGATCACCGCCACCGACTCACCGTGATGAATCGTGAAGGAAATACCCCGGAGTGCCTCGGTGCCGTCGGGATACGAATGGCGAAGATCTCTGACTTCGACAATGTGGTGGCTCATGAAATGACCTCTGCAACCAAAGTACCGACCAGGTGCGGCAGGTTGACATAGCGAAACAACAGGAAGAGCAGGCACCACCCGGCCGTGAACGCCAACTCCCGCCGGCCGAAGCGGTATTCGCGCCGGACGTGGAACGCCCCGCGGAACCCGCGTGAAAGCATTGCCATGTGAATCCGCTCGGCACGGTCCCAGGTGCGCAGAAGCAGGCTCCCGATCAAAGCGCCGTAGGACCGCAATCCCATGCCGCGCTCCCCAAATGAGCGTAGCTCGCGCGCCCTGGCCATGCGCACCCCTTCATCCCCCAGGACGAAAATATAGCGGTAGAGAAAGAGGAGCTGCACCACAAAGGGGCGGGGCACCCCGAACCGCTCCAGGGCCATGCAGACGCCCGTGAAACCGGTGACCGCCACTAGGGCAAGTGCCCCCCCCACCGTCAGCACCGCGCGGATGATTATTGAAATAAACGAAATCCACCCCCCGGACACTGCCATGGAACCGAACATCATGAGCGGTTCGCGGTCGAAGAGCGGATTGAAGAGGCCCACCACGGCGGCAAAGGGTATTATCATCAGGAGCTTGCGGACGAGGACTGCGGGGGGAAGACCGCTTACGGCTACAATTACCACGGGATAGAGAACAAAGGGGATGAGCCCCGAAACCTCGTAACGGCCGAAGGAAACGACCATCACGATGAAAAAGAGGGTTACGATGACCTTCGCCCGGGGGTCGAGCCGATGGATGGCCGAATCACCCCCGGCAAGGAGTTCGAGGCGGTTCAGATCGCGGAGTGCTGTCTCAATGTGGGCCATGGGAAAGTGATCTGGAGGGGAAAGTTCCCATCACGGAGTTGTACGCTTGCGCAGAAAAGTGCCGATGCCCAGGGCTATGGCCAGGGTCAGCGCCCCGCCGGCAATTCCCGCCACAGAAGAGCCAATCCTTTCGTCCCCTGCCGGGGATGGTGCGGGCTTTGCCGTAACAGCCTCTCCGTGGGGCACCGGGCTCCGGGGCCCATGTGCATCGGACCTGACCGGGGAATAGCCGGGAAATAGGGCGATTTTCTCCTGGAAGGCCGCCAACTTCCCGCGGATGCCCGTTTGGGGGACCGGCAACTCTTCTGAGCCGGTGACCCCGGCAATAGCCCACTCCAACCCGTCCGGCTTTCCGGAAGCGAACCAGGAGAGACACCCTCCGGCAAAAACGGCCACGGTAAGCAGTGAGAAGATCAGCCTCCTGAAACCGGCGCCGGATGCCACGCCCAGGGAAGCCGCGGGATTACCAACGATATCCGGATGGGCCTTTGCCACAAAACCGATGACCGCTGCCGTGGCAATACCTTCCACGATTCCTATTGCCAGATGAATCGGCTGCATCAGGAGAACGAATGAGGAAAATGGAAGCGCCGCAACCCCCGAGAGCACCGTCTCCAGCACCACGGCAAATGCGCCTAGCTGGAGCCCCGCCACCGCTGCGGCAACGGAAGCCGCGGTTATTCGTCCCTGGCTTGAACCGGGAGGGGCAATTGCTCGGTATACCAGCGGATACGCCACAAATGCGGGGAAAAAGCCGAGATTAAAGATATTGCACCCCAATGCCAGAAGCCCGCCGTCGGCGAAAAAAAAGGCCTGTGCGAAAAGCACCGACGAGATGACGAGAAACGCCCCATAAGGTCCCAGCAACACTGCCAGCAGGAGCCCACCCCCAAGGTGCCCGCTGGAACCGGTCCCCGGTATGGCGAAGTTGATCATCTGGGCGGCAAAAATGAACGCTCCCAATACCCCCATGAGCGGCACTTTCCGCTCGTCGAGCTCCTGCCGTACCTTCCGACTGCACAAGGCGATAGTACCGGCCGTGGCCGCCCAGAGCGTGCCGCCGACCACAGGGGAGATCAAGGCATCTGCCATATGCATGGGGGTTACCTCTCCTTTAAATCGTTACCCAAGTGTGTTACGTTTCTAACATTTGTAACACGGCCAAACAACAAAAAAAGTCATTTCAGTCAAAAAACGGATTTTGATTACACGAGCTTCCAAGGCAAAGGACTATAAAGCCGGGCATCTCAACCGATTTCACATGGACAGCTTCTTCACCGCACTAACTTCCGCAGCAGATGACCTGCTTCCAGCAATAATCACGCCGTCACCAACGGCATCGATGGATAAAATTCCCTTGAAAACGAGTACGAAAAAAGCCGGGCAACTAGTTCCCGGCTTTTCGTGAATCTTTAAAGTTAGATTACCTCACCTTCGCACGTAAATCTCCCGCGCAAGGGCCGTATCGATGGCAAACTCGGAATATCCGATCCTGAAAACGTACGACGGAAAAGTCTGCATGATGTTTATCCGGTTGCCCGGCAGCACCCCCATGGCCATAAGCTTCCGCATTTTGGTGTCATCCTCGGTGAGAATGTAGGCAATCTCCCCCTCTTCCTTCGCCTTGAGTTCGGTAAGGGGAACCACGCCAAGATCGCCTTTCTTTTTCGCCTCGTCGCAGCAATCACCAGGTGGAATTGGCTTCCCGTGGGGGCAAGTTGCAGGATGATTGAGCATTGTGCAGACCTTGGCATCCACCTCCTCGTGCAGCAGGTGCTCGAACTCGCATGCCTTGGCCTCGGCGCTGTCTCCGCGGATATTGAACACATCCATCATGAGGCGTTCGGCAAGCCGATGACGCCTAACGGTCCGCTTTCCCTCTTCTTTGCCCTCGGCACGCAAGCGGACTTGCCCCCCCTTCACCTCGATGTAGGCAAGGGTGGCTAGCTCCCGGTACGCCGGATCGTCGGCCGCAACGGAGATTGCGTCCATATCGAGGTGGGGCTTCCCCTCCTCCTCGCAAGCTACCCAGAGGGCTTCGAGAATCTCTTCCGCTTTATCGGATAATTTCATATCGCTCTCCTTGATGGTTTTCACAATGCAACATCGAAATTCTATCGTGTTTTTCCGTTTCGTTTCAGCACATCTTTCAGTGCCTTGATCAGCTTCGGCTCGGGAGGATTCTCGTAGAAGCATTTCGGGCAGCGGATCGACCGGCAGGGCTTCCCGCACCGGCCGCACCCTTTAATGCCCTCTTCCTCGGAGAACTCATTACCGCAGAAACCGCAGCGAATCATAAAATTCCCGTCACCAGTATTAAGCGGTTCAGCAGATAACCGCTTCCAAAAGCCATAAATGAGACAAAAATTGCTATGAGGGTTGCCGTCTTCAGCCCCCGCTCTTTCTTCATAATGAGAAACTGGGCCACACAGGGGACGAAAAGAGTAAGGGTTACCGCCGCCACCACAAGCTGTCGCGGGTCCATGATTCCCTTTTCCTGAAGGTCATAGAGGCCTGCCGCCCCGTAGTCCCGCCGGAAAAAACCGAAGATGAAGGCCACTGCCGCTTCCCTGGGGAGGCCGATGGCTCCCATGATCGGATCCATCCACTCAACGAGCTTCTCGAAGAAATGGGTAATTTTACCGAGCCACAGCAACACCGAGACCAGGATGAAGATGGGTAGAATTTCCAGCAAATACCACTGCATCCGGGTGTAGGTTTTCGTCATGACGTTGGAGAACTGCGGCAGCCTCATGGGCGGAAGCTCCATGTAGAACATCGGTGTCTCGCCCGGCATTATCCGGGCCGCCAGGAGCCCTATGACCAGAAAGATCGCCAGCAGGCAGATTGCCCAGATGGCCAGCGCCCCCGGTGTTTTCGAGAGAAGTGCCATGATGACCCCGAGCTGGGCCGAGCAGGGGATGGCCAGCGCCAGGAGCACGGTGGCGATGATCCTCTCCCGCACGGTCTCAAGGGTACGGGTAACCATGGTGGCCATGGTGTCGCATCCGAAGCCGAGCACCATGGGAATTACCGCGCGCCCGGTGAGGCCGATCTTCTTGAATATCCGGTCGACAAGAAGCGCCAACCGTGGGAAGTAGCCGCTGTCCTCCAGTATCGAAAAGAAGAAAAAGAATGTGGCAACGATGGGCAGAATAATCCCCACGGCGTAACGGAGCCCCAGGGTCAGCACGCCATATTCGCCCACAATCAGCTCTTGTATGATCTCCCAAGGCACCGCACCCTTGACGAGATCCGTTACCCACGGATTGAAATACTGCTCAAAGAGAGTTCCCTCCAGAAAATCAACCAGAGTACCCGCGCCAAAGACCCCCACGAACTGGTACAACCCATAGTAGAGGACCAGGAAAAGCAGCGGCACGCCGGTCAGAGGATGGATCGCCCAGGAGGAGAGCCGCTCGCCGAAGGTGACCCGCCGCTTGCCGGGAGTTTTCACGACCCCGTCGAGAAGCCCCTTCACGATCCCCTTGCGCTCCATGGAAAGATTCAGGTGGAACGAGTCCCGCAGTTCGAAGCTCTTCTCCTTTACCCGTTCAGTGATATCACTCCCATGCGCGCCTTCAACCTCCAGCACCAACTGAGCGATTTCCTCATCCCGCTGCAGCAGCAAGAGCGCCATGGCCTTCTTCGACAGGATGTAGTCGCCGCGCATAAGCTCTGCAATCTCGGCAATATCAGCTTCCATTCTTCTGCTGTAGCCAAAAACCCCATGATGCCCCGCGTCATAAGAGGTAATGGCGCGCCGGATTTCGGAGAGGCCGCGCTTCTTTGCCGTGGCGGCGCCGATGACCGGAATGCCGAGTTTTTCCTGCAACAGCGGGATATCTACGGATAGGCCCATGCGCTCAGCCTCATCCATGATATTCACCACGAGAATCACCGGCAGTCCGGCCTCCACAAGCTGGAGCGTCATGGCCAGCATCCGTTCCAGGTTCCGGGCGTCAAGAACGTGGATAACGACGTCGGGGCGCTCATTCAGGAGAATCTCCCGCGCGACGCGCTCCTCCTCGGTTATGGGCAAAATGGAGTACATGCCGGGGGTATCGATAATCTCGCACGACTGCCCCTCTATGTTGGTGGTCCCGCGCGACACTTCAACCGACGTGCCCGGATAATTGGAAACCGCCACATAGGCGCCGGTAAGGGCATTGAAAAGGACACTTTTCCCCACATTGGGATTTCCAACCAGGGCCACTTTTTTCCCCCCCGAGGACAGGGGCGCAGCATTGCCATGGCAGGAGCGTTTACGCTCGAACATTCCCATCTGGAATAACTCCTTCACTTAAACGTAATACATGTAGTTTTTGTTATTGATATTCACTTTCATGTGAAATCACAAAAAATACACGACGTGAACTTCCGTCGCGTATTAGGGACGGCACTTCGAGCAGAGCCCGTAAAGCTCCAGCTTGTGATGTTTGATAAGGAACCCGTGGAGAGCGGCAACCTCTTCCTGAAGATTTTCTATGCTCTCGTTCTCGAACTCGATAATGGCGCCACACTCCGTACAGACCAGATGGTCGTGATGCTCTCCCTCCGAAACGTGCTCGTAGCGGGTCTGTCCATCGCCGAAATGGATCTCGCGGGCAATGCCCGACTCGGCAAAAAGTTTGAGGGTACGGTAAACCGTGGCATAGCCGATACTGGGATGCTTTGCCCTGAGTTTGAGATAAAGCTCCTCAATACTGAAATGCCTGGCGGAAGAGAGAAAGGCGTCGAGAATAATATCGCGCTGCTGGGTCGATTTGAGGCCCCGCTTAGCGATATAGTCCTGAAATATTTTCTGTTTAACCTTTTTCATCCGACCCTCAAACTGAAAGTGATTTTCAATATAATCAAGATACCGTTACCTGTCAATCTGTTTTTAATTTTTTCGAAAGTATCCCTTCCCAAAACAAATCAGTATATATTTTTTTGAATATTTGCTAGGCTACTTTGCATAGGAGGTGCGACAATGAACGAGGTATTGATACTTGCAGGTTTTTTTGCCTTCTGGGTTGTCCTCAACAAGATAATCCTGCCGAAGTTGGGGGTAAACACCTGAATGGCTGATGCGTGTTCTTCCGGGAAGAAGAACGGAAATAAGGATAACGAAAAAGGGGCGTGATATTCACGCCCCTTTCGATTTCTCAACGGCGGGCTTCTTCAACCACCACCAGGTACCCGTCAGGATCAAAACACCAGAACTCCTTGATGCCGTAAGGCTTCGTCTCCAGAGGGTAGAAAACCTCCAGGTCCTCCTCCACAACTGCATCATAGGTCTCCACAATATCGTCTACCGTCACGTGTATCGTCATGCCGACACCCTTGGGAAACTCATCGAAACGTCCCCCCAATGCTGGATGCGCCTGAACCACGGAAGCTTCCTCCACAAAAATAATCTCCCACCCGTCCCGTTTCAAGCTCAGATGCTCAGGGGCGCCACGAACGGTCAGCGCCCGCGTCACGTCAAGCTCCAGGATACCGGCATAGAATGCCTCGGTGGCGTACAAATCCACTACAGTGAGCTGGATGGAGACTCCCGCTGCCGCCATGGCCTCACTCCCCGCCGAACCACTGCATGCTGAAGCGTGACAGGACGCTCAGGTAATTGGAGAAGATCATGACCCCTACGATAATGAGGAATACACCGGTAACTATCTCGAAAATGCGGATATGTTTCTTGAACCGGTTAAACACTGTCAGGAACTGGTGCATGGCCAGGGATGAGAGAAAAAAGGGTATTGCCAGCCCCATGGAATAGATGAAGAGGAGGAGGACACCGCGGGATACCGTCCCTTCAGTTGCAGCCACCATAAGGATGGAGGCGAGGATTGGGCCAATGCAGGGAGTCCATCCGGCGGCAAAGGCCAATCCCACCACAAAGCTTCCCAGATAGCCGGTCGGCTTGCGATGCACGGTGACCCGTTTTTCTCCCAGCAGGAGGTTAATCGGCACCAGTCCGGTAACATGAATCCCGAATATGATAATCAACACCCCGCCAACCTTGCGGATGATATCCATGTGCTCCTGGAGGAACCCGCCGATAAAGGTTGCGGAGGCCCCCAGGAGGACAAAGACAAAAGTAAATCCGGCAATGAAAAGGAGGGTATGCAGGATTGTCTGCTTCCGCACCTCGTGGGTCGGGTGCTCGGCCTGGATTTCAGAGAAAGAAAGTCCCGTTATGTACGTGATGAAGGAGGGGATGAGCGGCAATACGCACGGGGAGAGAAAGGAAAATAACCCTGCGATGAAAGCACCGAAAAAACTGACGTTAGCTGTATCCATGAAAACCTCTGCGGCATTGCCGGGCAGCAAGATAGCAAGGTAACTTTATTGCTTACCTGCCATATCACTCCCCCTGCTATTTCGCTCTTGCGACTGCGTCATTCAGAAATGCAATAACCTGCGGGTTGTCCCACTCTATCGGGCCGACAATCTTTTTCAGTATAACACCGTTGCCGTCGATGATGAAGGTCTCGGGGACTCCGGTTATGCCGTAGAGGGCGCCGGCACGCTTGTCGGTATCCAAAAATGCGGGGAGATTGAAGCCGGTGGTGCTGAAGAATTTTTCCACCGCCTCTTTCCCGCCGTTATCAATGGAAACGCAAAGCATCCGGAACGGTTTTCCGGCCATGGCGGAATTGAGACGCATCATGGACGGAATCTCCTCTCGGCACGGCGGGCACCAGGTGGCCCAGAAGTTCAAAATCACCACCTTGCCTTTGAGCTCGGAGAGCGTGACCTTCTCGCCGTTCAGGGCATTCAAAGTCAAATCTGCAGCCGGGCCGCCTTCGACTGGCGGTTTTGCTTCCTTTGTACATCCGACAATGGACATAAGTGCAAAAAGCAACAGAACAAGAAGCTTCGTCTTCATTTTTTTCTCTCCTGTGGCGTAATGCCATATTTTTCCATGCGATAAATAAGGGTGTGGCGGGGTATCCGCAGAAAGCGCGCCGCAGAGCTCTGATTCCAGCCGCTGCGCTCCAGGGCCTCCACGACTATCTCTCGTTCCAGCTGTTCCAGCGAATACCCTTCGTCAGGCAGGTTGACAACTTGCCCCTCGCGCCGGGGTTGACGTCCACGCCGTATCTTCTCGGGAATGTCATCGACAATGATAGTATCACCATTTCGCATGATCAGCATCCGTTCGACCGTATTCTCCAACTCCCGCACGTTGCCGGGCCAGTCATAGGCGGCCATCGTCGCAAGGGCCTCCGGCGAGAAGTTAACGGATGCCCCGCCGTGCTTGGCGGCGAAATGCCGGATCAACAAAGGGATGTCGTCCCTCCTCTCCCTGAGTGCAGGCAGATGTATCGGGATAACCGAAAGACGATAGAAGAGGTCTTCCCTGAAATTACCGTTAGAGATCGCCTCCTCCAGATCTGCGTTGGTGGCGGCAACCACCCTTACGTCAAGCTTGACCGTATTCCCCCCCCCAACAGGCTCAATCTCTTTTTCCTGCAGGGCCCGCAGAAGCTTTGACTGGAGCTCCACGGGCATCTCCCCCACCTCGTCCAGGAAGAGAGTCCCACCGTCGGCCTGCTGGAATTTGCCCGTCTTGTCCCGAACCGCGCCGGTAAAGGCCCCCTTGACGTGGCCGAAGAGTTCGCTCTCCAGCAAATCACGCGGAATTGCGGCACAGTTGATGGCGACAAAGGGAGCGGCGCAGCGCGAACTTTTGATGTGAATGGCACGGGAAACCAGCTCCTTGCCAGTTCCGGACTCGCCGGTAATGAGCACGGTGGCATCGGTATCGGCCACCCGGTCAATTACGCGGAAAACTTCCTCCATGGGACGGGAGATGCCAATGATGCTGCGATACTCTTCCCGGCTGGAAAGCTCTTCCTTGAGGCGGCGGTTTTCCCGCGAGAGCCCCTGCATGTGCAGCGCTTTGCGGACTGTCAGTTTCAAGGCGTCGCGATTGAAGGGCTTGGTAATGAAATCGTAGGCCCCGGTTTTCATGGCCTCCACCGCCGCCTCCACGGCGCCGAAAGCGGTAATTACGATCACGACCGTATCAGGCGAACGTTCTTTCACCGTCTTAAGAAGCTGGAAACCTCCCATGCCGGGCATTTTCAGGTCAGTCACCACGAGCACCGGGGCGAAATCCTCGAAGCAGCGCAAACCCTCCTCGCCGCTGCCGGCGGTCAGCACCTCATACCCCTCCTCCTGGAGGTTGTACTCCAGCACCCGCCGCAACGATACATCATCGTCCACAATCAGCACCCGGACTGGTTTAATCTCTTCACTCATCACGCTTACCCCTCAAACAGGAAGCTTTACCCGGAAAGTGGTCCCGTGCCCGGGCTCACTCTCCACCGTAACTGTCCCGCCATGCCCCTCCACAATCCGCTGGGTGATGGCAAGCCCGAGCCCTGTACCCCCCTCTTTCGTGGTGAAAAATGGCGTAAAAATCTTTTCGAGGCTCCCCGGCGGAATCCCGCCGCCGGAATCAGCAAACGAAAGTTCCACGAAAGAGGCATCATCGCTCTGCCTGGCAAGGAGCGCTCCCCGCACTGAAACCGTCCCGCCCCCCCCCGTTGCCTGGATGCCGTTAAGGAGCAGGTTCAAAAAAGCCTGCCGCAGCTTTTCAGGATCACCGTTAATGGCCGGCAACTCCCCCAAATCGAGCACAACCCTGACACCCCGGGCCGAGGCATCGCTCTCCAGGAGCTTAACCAACTGATGCAGTTCCGCATCCAGATCGCAGGTTTTCTTCTCTCCGTCGACCGGACGGGAGAGGCGGAGAAAATCCTCAACCACACGGTTCAGGCGATCGGTCTCCTTAAGAAGTATTTCCAGGAATTCGTGTTTCGGATGTCCCTGGGGAAAATCGTCCAGGAGAATCTCCGCAGTCCCGCGAATGGAGCCGAGGGGGTTGCGGATCTCATGGGCCAGCATGGCGGAGAGTTCACCCAGGGCGGATAAGCGCTCGGCCTTTCTCAACTGCTCTTCTATGCCGATGATAAGGTCGGCCTGGGAGCGGAGGGCGCGGTAGGACTCCTCAAGCCGTGAAGCCGCCCGCTCAAGTTCTTCGCGGCGTTCCCCTTCCTTCTGGCACAAAAACCCCGTGATACCACCCACCACATTGTAAAGGACGATTTCCAGGAATTTTTCCAGTTCCAGCGACGGCCGGTCCCCCCACTGAAAGAGGATATGGGGAACATAGACGATACTGACGATGATCGATGTGGTGAGTCCCCCCCGTAGTCCGAACCACAGGGCAGCCAGGATAATCGGCAGATAGTAGAGCCGCTGGAATATGTCGTGGAGGGCAGGCAGGTGAAGCGGCGTCAGATAGTGGAAGAGGCTGATCCCGACTATTGCAGCGGCGATAAGAAGAATGCGAAGAGGGCCTGTCAGCTTCATGGTCTGATTTATGTAGAGCAAGGCAGGCGATAATGCAAGGGAGAAATCGGCCCGGCCCGACTGGAGCCGGACCGGACAGGATGGGACAACACACGTTGCGGGGAAGCTTATCCGGAGGATAAAGCGTTTAGATGAAGGAACTAAACGGACCGCTAACGGTTGCGGCTGATCACGTAGTCGGCGATCTCAATCAGTGCGCTTTTTTCCGTCGAATCGGGGAACGCATTCAGGTGCCCTTTGCAACGGGAAACGTATTCGCCGGCCACCTCTGTGGTGTACTGAATGCCACCATAACGGTGGACAAGGGTGAATACCGCCTCGAAATCGCCCGGCTCAAGCACTTCCTTCTCAACAACGGCGGTGATTACGTCCCGCTCTTCGTCGGTGCAGTTGCGGAGCGTATGGATAAGGGGCAGGGTAATCTTCCCCTCTTCAAGGTCGTGGCCGATCTCCTTGCCGAACTGCTCTTCGCTGGCGGTGTAGTCGAGGGTGTCATCCATGAGCTGGAAGGCTATGCCGAGGTCCATGCCGAAATCGCGCAGGGCCAGCTCCTGCTCCGGAGAGGCTTTGCCAAGGATGGCACCCGCTTCGCAGGCAGCGGAGAGGAGGACCGCCGTCTTGCTCTTCACCACCTCGATGTACCGCTCCAGCGTCATATCCAGGTCGCTGGTGCAAAGGAGCTGGAGCACCTCTCCCTCGGCGATGATTGTGGTCGCATCGGACAGGACCTTGAGCACGCGCAGGTCACCGGCCTGAACCATGAGCGAGAAAGACTTGGAGAAGAGGAAATCCCCCACGAGGACCGACGCCTCATTGCCCCACACCTCATTGGCAGAGGCATTGCCGCGGCGCAACGTAGCGCTGTCGACTACGTCATCATGAAGCAGCGTTGCGGTGTGGATGAATTCTATTACACTTGCGAGGGGCACATGCCGGTCGCCGGTATAACCGCACAGTTTGGCGGAAAGAAGAAGCAGCATCGGCCTGATACGCTTGCCGCCGCTGGCAAGAACGTATTCGCCTACTTTGCGGATGAGGTAGACATCCGACTCCAGATCCTTTTTGAACTGTGCTTCAACGTTTTTAAGGTCGTCTCCGACCAGGGCCATAGCAGACAGCATCAATACATCCTCGGGCTAAGATTGGGCAATACTATAGTTGTTACGCCTGTTTTGTCAAAGCTTTTCTACCCGTGAACCGCCATACGACGGGGATTGCCCAGTTATAATGCTTAACCGTTTTTCTCTTTGGGGACAAACTGTTCAAGCGACACCCCGAGTTCCCGTCGCCCATAACAAGAGCGCACCTCCGGTCTTTCGGGCATGAACGGCCACCTTTGGCCCGGTATCCGAAAAAGTCCTCGACACCCGGCTACCCCAACGGTTATAAATTTTCCATGTTCAGGCAAAAGCACGTTGTCCTAACCGTAATTTTGGTTGTCGCAGCACTCTTCTACTTTTCGGGATTGAGCAAACATATAACCCTCGACTCCCTTAAAGAGCATCAGCAAACCCTCTCTTGCTTTGCCGGAGAGAACCGCTTTGCCGCGGCATCACTGTTCATGGCGGTCTACGTTGTGCAGTCCGCCCTCTCCCTGCCCGGCGCCGCAATCCTGTCACTGGCGGCCGGCGCCATTTTCGGCACGGTCATGGGGACAATCTATGCGGTAACCGCCGCCACCATCGGTGCGACCATCGCATTCCTCGTCACCCGTTATCTTTTCCACGATGCGATCCAGGCTAAATTCGGCCACAGGCTCGTCGCGATAAACCGGGAGATGGAAACCGCGGGACTCAGCTACCTGCTTTTTTTGCGGCTGGTCCCCATCTTCCCTTTTTTCCTGATAAATCTTGCCGCCGGCCTGACCAGGCTGCCCTTGCGCACCTTTATCATCGGCACGCTGATCGGCATCATCCCCGGTGGCTTCGTCTACGTAAACGCCGGTGCAAGCCTTGCCACAATAACAAGCCCTGGTAATGTCATGTCAACAAGGGTTCTAAGCTCCTTCGCGTTGCTGGGTCTTTTCGCCCTTTCACCAGTCATATACAAAAAATTTACGAGGAAATTCTGATGATTGCTCCATTCAAGGAACGATTGCTCGAACTCTGCCGGGATTATGCCACCTTTGAGGAGCTTCGTACCCTACAGGTAAACCTGGGGAATCTCTGCAACCTGAACTGTGCCCATTGCCACGTGAGCGCATCCCCTGCAGGCAACCAGGTCATGGGCCTGGAGATAATCAACAAAATCATTGACTATTTTTCCTGTCGTCCCGGCATAACCCTCGACATCACCGGCGGATGCCCGGAAATGAACCCCCACTTTCGCACTCTGGTCGAGGGGACCAGGGGTCTCGCCCCACGACGCATGGTTCGCAGCAACCTGGCTATCATTACCGAACCGGGCATGGAGTGGCTACCGGGCTTCTACCGGGATCAGGAACTGGCCCTCATCGCCTCGCTCCCCTGCTATCTGGAGGAAAACGTCCAGCGCCAGCGGGGTGACGGAGTCTTCACCCGGAGCATTGAAGCCCTGCGCATGCTTAATTGGCTCGGTTACGGCGACACCCACGAACTGAACCTGGTCTACAACCCAGGCGGCTCCTTTATCCCCGGCTCACAACAGGAGCTTGAAAAGGCATATAAATCAGAGCTTATGGAGCGTTATGGAATCCGGTTCCATAATCTGTACACCATTACCAATGCCCCAATAGGCCGGTTTCGCGAGTATCTCGAGGCAAAGGGCGCCTATGGGGAGTATCTCTCCATGCTTTCCGACCGTTTCAATCCTTGCGCCGTCCCTTCCATCATGTGCAGAACGCTTCTGAGCGTCGACTGGCAGGGCATCCTCTATAACTGCGACTTCAATCAGGCTTCAGGGCTCCCGCTCACCGGCAGAAACGGTAATCTGCTCACCATTGACAACCTTAAAGAGGCTGCCACAACCGGCAGCGATCTTATAATGGCTCAGCACTGCTATTGCTGCACCGCCGGAGAAGGCTCAAGCTGTACCGGTGCACTGGCATAAAAAGGAGAGATTCCATGAACAGCGTCTCACTCTGGAACCGCTACAAAAACCATCTTTTCCACGATCCGGAAACAGGCCTCATGGTCGACATCAGCAGGATGAATTTCGACGACGGGTTCCTTGCGGCCATGGAACCGGCAATGCAGAAGGCATTTTCTGAGATGGCAGCCCTTGAGAGTGGTGCCATCGCTAACCCCGACGAGGGGAGGATGGTCGGACATTACTGGCTGAGGACCCCATCCCTCGCCCCGGCGGGTGACATTGCATCGGAGATTGCCGACACGATGTGGAAAATCAAGGAATTTGCCTCGGCAGTTCACGCCGGGAAAATCACTGCCCCGGATGGCCGGCCGTTTCGCAACATCCTGATTGTGGGGATCGGCGGTTCTGCCCTGGGCCCCCAGTTCATAGCCGATGCCCTGGGCAGCGCCTCGGACCCTCTTACCCCCTATTTCCTGGACAATACCGACCCCGACGGAATGGACCGTATTCTGTCGCAGATTGGCCCGGAACTGGCGGCAACCATGACGGTCGTTATCTCCAAAAGCGGCGGGACGAAAGAAACCCGCAACGGGATGCTTGAGGCCAAAGCCGCCTATCACCGTGCAGGACTGTATTTCCCCCGTTTCGCCGTAGCTGTAACCGGCACAGGGAGTGAACTGGACCGCACAGCAACCGAGTCGGGCTGGCTCGCCCGTTTTCCCATGTGGGACTGGGTCGGTGGCCGCACCTCGGTGACATCGGCCGTGGGGCTACTTCCCGCAGCGCTCCAGGGGCTTGACATCGAAGGCCTTCTGGAAGGGGCAAGGCTCTGCGATGCCCTGACCCGCCATACCGTGACGGCTCAAAACCCGGCTGCGCTGCTGGCTCTCATGTGGCATCACGCCACCGGAGGCAGGGGAGCGCGCGACATGGTCATCCTCCCCTACAAGGACCGGCTCCTTCTGTTCTCCCGCTATCTCCAGCAACTCATCATGGAATCCATCGGCAAAGAACTGGACAGGGACGGAAATGTGGTCTGCCAGGGAATTTCCGTCTATGGCAACAAAGGCTCCACCGATCAGCACGCTTACGTGCAGCAACTTCGCGAAGGAGTCAACAACTTCTTCGTAACCTTCATCGAGGTTCTACTGGACCGGGCGGGAATCTCCCTGCCAGTGGAACCGGGCGTTACGAGCGGAGACTACCTCGCGGGCTTTCTCCAGGGGACACGCATCGCCCTCAGCGATAAGGGCAGAGAATCCATCACCATCACCATACCCGAGATATCTGCCCGCACAACTGGCATGCTTATCGCCCTCTTCGAACGGGCGGTGGGGCTTTATTCCTCACTGATCAACATCAACGCTTACCATCAGCCGGGAGTCGAGGCAGGGAAAAAGGCGGCCGGCACCGTGCTTGCGCTCCAGGCCGAAGTCATCGCCCATTTGAGCAATGCGGAGACACCTCAAACCGCTGATGAAATCGCTGCGGCAATCGGCCATCCCGAGGCAGCGGAAACGATTTTCAGGACGCTGCTCCACGCCGTGGCCAACCCTGACCATGGAGTCGGCATAGAGCGGGCAACGCCGTTAACCGCCAGCCGTTTCTTAATTGAATGAAGCAGGATGGTTAGTGCAATGGGGAAATCTTGGGAAGAAATGACTCCAGGTGCGTCAAATCGATGGAGGTATCAGGCTTGACCGGGAATCCGGTGGCAAGGTCGCGGTCAGCCATACCTATGGTGAGAATGATTGTGTTCGACTGGCCGGGGTCCAGGAGACGGGGCCCCCATTGCAGGAACAAAACCCTGCTGTCGGGATGATTGAGCGGCACGCAGCTCCCCGGAGGGGCGTAGGTGCCGATCTGATTGGAGAAATAGACGAGGTCAGGGGTCACATTACCCTTCCACTCGATGAAGTTGGCAATACCGCTATAGATATGCTTTTCTCCAGCCGCTTCATTGCCGTAATCAAAATATCCGGCCCAACTATGCTCGCGAGGGTCGATCGCCTCTTCATAAGCGACCAGCCTATCCCTTACCCACCCGACGTTTCCTTCAGATGTGCCGTAATTACTCACCCACGGCTCATCGCCATAAACATAGTAATACCCGCCGGGCGCCCCTCCGATATTCGTAACCCGGATTGCCAGCGTAAAATAGCGAGTCCCGGCCCTGAAAGAGGCAACCCGGTCGATGCGGAACGGCAGCCCGTCAATATTCACCTGATGACTGCTCGTGATGACGATTTCTTCCGGAGAATTTTTTGCCACGCTGCTGCCGAGAAAGTGCCAGGATGACGGAGGAATGAGCGCGGAAGGGTTGCTCCAGGGGGCTATGGATTCATTAACGTTGCACCAGAGATGATGCCACTTGACTCCATCATAGAAAGAGACACCGGTATCATTGAGTGTTGACGCATCAGCAGTATCCTGATCGTAAGAAAGCTTGCCCCCGACAAAGACTCCGCGGGTATTCCTGGCGCCACTGTCAAGAAAGCGGCTGAAGCACGCAAGAAATTTGGTCCCATCGACGAAACGCGATTCCACATAACCACTGCCATCGAAATTGAACCACTCATGCTGCAGCTGGTTCCCAAACGCTGCATGGCTCACTCCACCCTGAAGGAAATTGAGAACCGGTCTCACCGGCAAAGCCAGGACAAGCCGGTCCTCGTCGCCAAGAACCGTATCATCCTTGATCTCCAGCCAGCTGTTTTCCCCCCTGAATACATAAATACCTTCGAAATGCCAATAGGGACGGAACCGCACCACGTTTGCGCAAACTGCGAGCAGCGCAAAGGCGGCAATAAAGATAAATTTATACCGTAATGAGAATAGAAATTTAAAAAATCGTCGTACCATACCCGAAGATGTCCATACTGAAATTCCTGAATCGCGAAGAGTTGCCCGTAACCTCCGATTAGGCTGCCAAAACCGGAGGAGGTGGTTCAATACCTGTCGGCAATAATACAATTCATTGTATACATCGCGCCATACAAATGATTTTCATTACTTTGGACACATTCAGGCGGGATTAGAATCTATCGGTGGAAGGAGATGGGAAAGGATCATCAAACCCGAAAACTACACGCCAAGCTCCCTGATTATCTTGTTATAGAGGTCTTCAGCATCAACACCACAGATAGTCTTGCCATCGACAACGGCAAAAGGCGTCTTGTGACAAGGACCGCACTTTCTTATACAGTCTTTAATCTTTACATCCAGTTTAGGGTAAGTGTTTTTCAGTCTCTTATAGACTTTGGACACCCCTTTGTTATGTTCGCAGAATCGTACGTTCATGGAAGCCCCGGAGTCCTTCCGGACGGATGCATCCGCCCGGAAGGATCAAGTTATCACCTTTAGGCATTGGTATCGGCAGGTGTTGTAAAAACGCGTGTTCCAAGCTCGTTATCGATCATCAGCAGTCCATAACCGTTATCCCCTATCAGCTTGAGCTTGCCGATAAGTTCCCGGTCATTCTCCTCTTCCTCCACCTGCTCGGTAACAAACCACTGGAGGAAAATCTGCGTCGCATGATCCTTTTCGCCAACAGCCAGTTCAGTAAGCTCATTAATTGAGCGGGTAATGAACATCTCGTGCTGCAACGTCTGCTCGAACATCCCGAGCAGTGATGGAAACTCACTGGGGGGTGCATCAAGGGGACCGAGGGTCACATGCTCACCCTGGCTGTTTATATAGGTATAAAATTTCATGAAATGGATCATCTCTTCCTGATATTGAACCATGAACCAATTTGCTGCGCCCTTAAGACCAATTGAATTTGCATATGAAGACATGGACAGATAAAGATGTGCCGAGAAAAGTTCAGTATTCAGCTGTTTATTGAGTGCTGTTGCCATTTTCTTGCTCAGCATAACCAATACACCTCCATTTGAAATGATATTTGCAGCAGTATAGCTGAAAAACAGAGAAGCACCATACGCAGCATTAAATTGAATCCTCACAAATTAGTAATGGCCCGTTCCGCCTCCACCAGGACACGCCAGAGGTCTTCACTATCCCCCATCCCAACCTTAATCAGATAGGCGGCAATGCTCATATTGGTCCTGGCGCGGAACAGCTCAACTTGACGCATGAAGTTACCTTCGGGCATTACGATGTTTTTAAGATAAGCGTCGAGAAATAACTCTTCGGGATAGCTCTGCAAAATCTGCGGACTCCCGAAAAACTGATTACGGAATTGAGCCAGAAAGCATCCGACGTCGAAGGCTTGGGGAAGAACGTGGGAACTCTCAAAATCTATGGCTGCCACGTAACGTGTTGTCCGATTATCCTGGTTGTCCTGCCCGATATAAATATTCTTTGGATGGAAATCCCCATGACCTTGCACAAAAAAGGCACCATAAGATTGGGTTATTGTGTGCTCCTTCACTTTAATCGCCTCGATTATCTCGCGTGCTTTTCGCGTGTGCCGGTGGCCAACCTCAATAAAACGGTCGAGATAGCGTTGCAGCCGTATCTTCTCTTTTCCCAGAAACTCATCATCAGGAGTAATTCGGAGATGACAACCATGGAGCTTGGCAAGCCACTCCGCAGCAAGGACAATGTACGCGCGGCCATCCTCTAAATCAGCCGCCAACAGCTTATCGAATAATAACTTTCCACGCAGGCCCTGCTCGATAAGCGTCATCGAAACCGAATCTTCATCTATGGGCTTTGGCACCCGGTAAGCCCCGGAGTCAAACCCCATTCGGGCAATAGCACTCATAATCCGGTAGGCCCGCTCGGCAGACCGCCATTTGTGTACACTGGTGATCTCCTTTATGATGATCCGCTCCCGAACCTCATCAACACCTTTCGTCCCAATAGTCACTTCGGTAACTTGAGTATTGGCACCGGCATGGGGAATCTCTTTGAAAAAGGGCCGACAGCGTCCCCTGCGGATTTCAAACGCAAGCTCCTGAATATTCATGACCGGATGATCAAAATGGGTCGGATAGATGCCGGCATAACTCGCCCCATGGGTATCAGTCCCAGCCAGGGCCGTAAATTTTTCTCGGTGCCAATCCTGCAAACCACGACTATTTTCCCTAACTGAATGACCTGAATTAAATATCTCTACACCATCAATAAGAGGATCCCGGAGAGCCTCCCCCATAGGTATTTTCCCTTTGCGGTAAGGATGGGCCCAAACAAGAGCAGCTTCGGGAAACCGCAACCGGATTTCCTGTAGTGAAGTCCCATTGGGCAAGGTCTCTGTTGCACCATAAACAAGCACGTCTCCAAGTTCAGGAGTAAATACCTCCTGCCCACTCATGACCAAAAAATGGTCAGGAACCTTTGCTGCGCGTCGAAGAGCAGATAATTCAGAATCACTCCACAGGTAATGATGATCGGTCAACACTATTCCATGCAGGTTCTTGGCGTAGACCTGAGACAGGAGTTCTACAGCCGAAACAGCACTGCATGACGAGTGTTCTGCAGTATGGCAGTGCATTTCCAGAAGCATAGCTTGTTACTCCGGGCATACTTTGCCGTATTGATGTACGCACAAATAAACTTAAGAATACCAGGCAAAACCCATCTCTCAAATCCGCAATGCTGAGTAATCTAATTACTCATCGGTGTATACAAACAAAACTGCAAAAGACCGCCCACCACACAAAAAGCTCAAAACAAATGCAGTATTTTGCCGCAAATTCAAGCAGATGGTTATTTTTTCGTCACACCCCAACTTTTTGGTGCAGCGACTGCATAATACAAAAGCACGAGTCGCAACCCGAATGCGTCCAAAAGTGAGCATTACCTTTCAATGCTCACCAATTAATCATCAGGAGGAATCATGTCACCGCAAATGCTAAACGACAAAGTAGAATCCATTTATCAGGAAGTTCTACAGCGCAACCCAGGCGAAGTTGAGTTCCACCAGGCCGTACGAGAGGTTCTTGAATCCCTTGGACCCGTGCTTGTCAAACACCCTGAATATTTTGAACGGAAAATCATTGAGCGTATTTGCGAACCCGAAAGACAAATTATCTTCCGGGTACCCTGGCAGGACGATAAGGGACAGGTCCACATCAACCGCGGATTCCGCGTCGAATTCAACTCGGCTCTCGGCCCTTACAAGGGTGGCCTCCGTTTCCACCCTTCTGTCTATCTCGGTATCATCAAGTTCCTCGGCTTCGAACAAATCTTCAAAAACTCTCTTACGGGCATGCCGATCGGCGGTGGCAAGGGTGGCTCTGACTTCGATCCGAAAGGAAAATCCGATGATGAAGTGATGCGTTTCTGCCAGAGCTTCATGACCGAGCTCTATCGCCACATTGGCGAGCACACAGACGTTCCCGCAGGCGACATCGGGGTTGGCGGTCGTGAAATCGGCTATATGTTCGGCCAGTACAAGCGCATCACCAACCGCTGGGAAGCCGGCGTACTCACCGGCAAAGGCCTCAAGTTCGGCGGCTCCCTTGTCCGTCCCGAAGCCACCGGTTACGGTGCCACTTTCTTCATCAATGAAGCCCTCAAGGTGCGCAACGAGTCTTTCGACGGTAAAACCTGCCTCGTCTCCGGTTCCGGAAACGTGGCCATCTACACCATTGAAAAGATTAATCAACTGGGCGGCAAATGTATTGCCTGTTCCGACAGCAACGGCGTAATAGTCCACGAGAAGGGACTTGACGTAGAACTAATCAAACAACTGAAGGAAGTGGAGCGGCGCAGAATTGCAGATTATGCCACCTACCACAAGGATGCCAAGTACATAACAAATGGCAATATCTGGGATATTCCCTGCCAGGTTGCCATGCCCTCAGCAACCCAGAACGAAATTAACGGCAAGGATGCAAAAACCTTGGTTAAAAACGGCTGCATAGCCGTAGGCGAAGGGGCAAACATGCCCACCACGCCTGAAGGCGTTAAAGTATTCCTTGATGCCAAAATCGCTTACGGTCCTGGCAAAGCAGCAAATGCCGGCGGGGTTGCTACTTCTGCTCTTGAAATGCAACAAAATGCCCAACGCGATTCATGGTCCTTTGAAGAAACTGAGAGAAAACTTGAAAAGATCATGGTCGGAATCCACAAGCTCTGTCACGAGACCGCCGAAGAGTATGGCGACAAAGGGAACTATGTTCTCGGAGCCAACATCGCCGGCTTCATCAAAGTGGCCGACGCAATGGTTGCACACGGTTTGGTCTAAGATTCACATTCATTCAATCGAACAAAAAGCCCGGGGAAACCCGGGCTTTTTCTATTCTCAGAGAGTGATGTACAAGAGTATTTAGATTCAATGGACTTCAGGCAATTTCTGTGACTATGTCATGCGCATGAGAACCTCTATAACCCTATCGACCTGTCGACCTCGATTGCAGGGCTAACGCGGCTTTCGTTATCGACTATTGTCAAGTCCCATAACCGCCTCCCACCGCTTACGATTAATGCGTCATCCCTCACCAATCAACTGGATATCATCCGCACATATTCATGGCAAGAGCGAGCGACTGCCAACTATTTAATGCAGATCCCCAGAGGCATCAGATCATAGTGACTGTAGTGACGAATAGGCCCTCGCCCATTAAAGGCATGTAGGAAAAGCCAAGGGT
>CAZBEB010000003.1:171507-203476 GCA_964490805.1 uncultured Geobacter sp. | reverse complement strand
TTTTCAATTTCCGATCAACCGGTAAGGTGGGTCAATTTTCGATTGCCGTTGACATATTAAGAAAGGGGATAGCAGTAATAGACTCAATAGGCCAAGTCGGCGTTGATCCAGGAACGGAATGGGGGACGGGCTTGACGAGTACTGCAGACAATACCATGAGGCGTAAATTTAGTATTGTCAGCGGGGACACCGATTCACTGGATTTTTTCGATCCATTTTTAGAGTGGGATGGATTCGCGCTAAATACATTTACAGGCCTTGGAACACATGAAGTCATTACACCTGCAATAATACCAACACCTGAACCATCAACAAGTTTACTTCTCGGAGCCGGTCTGCTTGGAGCTTGTTTCCTGGGCAGGAGCAGGAACAAGTAGAAAATATGCCGCGTTTCACTACCTAAGCAATCGCAAATCAAAACGCCGTACTTCAATAGGCGTAGAGAAGATATTTGTAATTCCATTTTAAATACTTTAAGGTTACGTAATCGTACTTTACATAATATATCTTATGGGACGTAACTAGTCGGGCCGGGGTGAGTGGTTACGGTAAAGTACGGCAACCAAAGACCCCC
This sequence comes from uncultured Geobacter sp., assembly GCA_964490805.1. Classification (GTDB taxonomy): domain Bacteria; phylum Desulfobacterota; class Desulfuromonadia; order Geobacterales; family Geobacteraceae; genus Geobacter. The sequence continues at coordinate 202,902 of CAZBEB010000003.1, read as the reverse complement.
ATCGTATAACATGGGGGTAACTCCCGAGATTGGAACAGTTTGAAACACCATGAAACAGATTGACACTCAGTTCTGAAACAGTTTGAAACAAATTGACACTTTGGCCTGCCTCTGGTAAGTGACAGTGAAACAGATTGAAACAAATTGATACTGAGGTGCCTATGTCACGTAAGACCAGCAAAAAATCCAAACGGGTGAACCTGACCCCTGACCAGCTTCTTCAGTCTGAGTTTGACAAGTCCATGGCTCGCAAGTTCGCCCCTCCCCCTCGGCCCGTATCGGGGGTAAGGGAAGAAACCTTGGATGATGTCAATGCTTTCCTCAGCGGCTCCATCGTTTATGAAGAGGCCCGTCCCGCAGTGGAGGCGGGGACGGGGGCGGATATTCCTGTGGGGAATACTCTGCTTTTGACCGTGGCGGACCTGTGCGCCCTCCTCCAGATCTCCCGGACCACCCTCTTCCGGATGGAAAAGGCCGGGAAGGTTCCGGGGCGTCTCTCTCTTGGCGGTCAAGTCCGGTATCACCGGGAAACGGTCGAAACGTGGCTACGCTCCCAGTTAAAGGAGTGATTCGATGCAAAACCAGATAGATAGCCCCTTTCTCATGACGAAGAAGATCAGTCTTCGCCTTGACCGGCCCTTAGCGGAACGCCTTCAAGCTCGTGCGGATCGTGACCGTATTCCGGTTTCCTACCTGCTCCGCCACCTTGTTCTTCGCTTTCTGGGTGAGTCCAAGGCCGAAGTGCCGCCGTCGCCTCCTTCCCTCCGGGGGGTGGCGGCGGCAACTATTCACACCCGTGCTGAACAGCTTCAAGAGGAGTTCCGGGCGGAAGTCTGCGCCCTCTTCGATTCCTTCCTTGCTCAAGGAGTCGAACCGAGAGAGGCCGTCAAGCGCGTGAATTTGACTCTGAAGGGCAAGAAACACCCCTGGGCAACCTTCGAGGTTGTCGCTGGGGTTTTGCGGTCTCAGGGACGATTTCGCGGTCTTGGTAAGCGGGTAAGTACAAAGGAAAGGGGGTAAGGGTTTTGGCTTTCAGCCTCGCCGGTTTTTGGCGAGGGTCGAAGCGACCGCAGGGAGCGTGCCCGACAACGGTTAAGCAGGGGGAAAGCGTCGAACGTGGATCGATATTCCGATGGGAATAATCCTTCCGACACCACCCCTTCCCCGCTAAGTGGGCTTCGGAGCGAGGAAAGCTTGACTCTTGTCCGACAAAAGCCGCAAAATGTCCGGCTAAATTTTCCGACATTTCCGGGTAAGGGTAGATATTGCCTGTAAGTTGTTGAAATCACGAGACGTTCTATATCTTATGGGACGTAACTAGTCGGGCCGGGGTGAGTGGTTACGGTAAAGTACGGCAACCAAAGACCCCCATCGTATAACATGGGGGTAACTCCCGAGATTGGAACAGTTTGAAACACCATGAAACAGATTGACACTCAGTTCTGAAACAGTTTGAAACAAATTGACACTTTGGCCTGCCTCTGGTAAGTGACAGTGAAACAGATTGAAACAAATTGATACTGAGGTGCCTATGTCACGTAAGACCAGCAAAAAATCCAAACGGGTGAACCTGACCCCTGACCAGCTTCTTCAGTCTGAGTTTGACAAGTCCATGGCTCGCAAGTTCGCCCCTCCCCCTCGGCCCGTATCGGGGGTAAGGGAAGAAACCTTGGATGATGTCAATGCTTTCCTCAGCGGCTCCATCGTTTATGAAGAGGCCCGTCCCGCAGTGGAGGCGGGGACGGGGGCGGATATTCCTGTGGGGAATACTCTGCTTTTGACCGTGGCGGACCTGTGCGCCCTCCTCCAGATCTCCCGGACCACCCTCTTCCGGATGGAAAAGGCCGGGAAGGTTCCGGGGCGTCTCTCTCTTGGCGGTCAAGTCCGGTATCACCGGGAAACGGTCGAAACGTGGCTACGCTCCCAGTTAAAGGAGTGATTCGATGCAAAACCAGATAGATAGCCCCTTTCTCATGACGAAGAAGATCAGTCTTCGCCTTGACCGGCCCTTAGCGGAACGCCTTCAAGCTCGTGCGGATCGTGACCGTATTCCGGTTTCCTACCTGCTCCGCCACCTTGTTCTTCGCTTTCTGGGTGAGTCCAAGGCCGAAGTGCCGCCGTCGCCTCCTTCCCTCCGGGGGGTGGCGGCGGCAACTATTCACACCCGTGCTGAACAGCTTCAAGAGGAGTTCCGGGCGGAAGTCTGCGCCCTCTTCGATTCCTTCCTTGCTCAAGGAGTCGAACCGAGAGAGGCCGTCAAGCGCGTGAATTTGACTCTGAAGGGCAAGAAACACCCCTGGGCAACCTTCGAGGTTGTCGCTGGGGTTTTGCGGTCTCAGGGACGATTTCGCGGTCTTGGTAAGCGGGTAAGTACAAAGGAAAGGGGGTAAGGGTTTTGGCTTTCAGCCTCGCCGGTTTTTGGCGAGGGTCGAAGCGACCGCAGGGAGCGTGCCCGACAACGGTTAAGCAGGGGGAAAGCGTCGAACGTGGATCGATATTCCGATGGGAATAATCCTTCCGACACCACCCCTTCCCCGCTAAGTGGGCTTCGGAGCGAGGAAAGCTTGACTCTTGTCCGACAAAAGCCGCAAAATGTCCGGCTAAATTTTCCGACATTTCCGGGTAAGGGTAGATATTGCCTGTAAGTTGTTGAAATCACGAGACGTTCTATATCTTATGGGACGTTAAATTCTTAAAATGCTGGACGGTATCTCTTCCCTAAAGTATTCTGTGTAAAAATTTATCCAAAGGGGAAAGTTATGCTGAAGGAAGATGTGGGATCTGAGCTTTACAAGACATGGAGCAATACGCAACGGCGGGATGAGATCTCCAAGTTGGTTCAGGGGTATCGGTCAGGTCTGCCGGCTTCCATGTTGTGCAAAATTTCGGAAAGCATTGCTGGTAACCGGAAACGGGCTCGAAAATACCTCTTCGAAATGATGACACCTGATGAGCGGATGGTCGCGGTGAACAGCGAATCCGGTGAAATGATGGCATTTGTTCGCGAATATCTGCTGTAGCGCTAGTTTGAACTTTCGATAATTTTTCACGTTTTATATAAAGCTTTACTTTAAAGTGATTGGTGTAACTCTTTTAAAGACTTGCATAATAAGCCGAGCGCCATCAAGCTCTTGCTGTCGGTAGTCGTCGAGAAACACGCCCGTGGCCCTTTGGTTGATTATCATGCATACCACGGCGGCGCAATCCCGAGTCTCCCCAGAATGTGAAGGAAAAATCCTGCCTCCATTTCCATATTATGCACTGTAAGTCCGGTGCTACCGCAGTCCAGTCGTTCGCGAACATCCAGAAAATTCACATGGGTGGTGCGTATGCGCGCCATTCCCCTCCCCTGTTCTGTAAAAATACCGGCACTGGAAAAGATTAGTCCCTGTGATGACGGCCCTGATGACACTGAGGCTTTGGTGGTCAGGGCCGCCAGCAGATGACTGTCTGCCTTAGCTTTCGGTCATGTGCTTACTTCTCTGTAAATGAAATAATGTCAAGTTTCGATAAAAGGGCTTCGTGATGCTTCAATAAAAAATAAGACCCTCGCCCGGGCAAGCCCGAACGGGGGTCTTATTTCATGCTTTTAACATCAATGCCTCATGATTTCAGCAAGAGGCGCAGAAACTTACTTGTATGCAGGCATCTCGTCGAACTGTAGATACTTGTAAACAACATCCTTCTTAGGTTCAACCTTTTCTTTGTATGCTGCCATAAACTCAGCAACAGTAGGCAGTTTGCCCAAGGTTGCGGTTACTGCACCCAATTCGGCGGAACCGAGGAATACTTTGGCGCCGTCACCGATCCGGTCGTCAAAGTTCCGGGTAGAAGTAGAGAACATATTGACACCATCGGGCACGCGGGCTTGGTTACCCATGCAGAGGGAGCAACCGGCAATTTCGATCCTGGCTCCGAAGGCGCTGTAGACAGAGAAGTACGCTTCGTCCTTTAGCTGCTGCTGATCCATACGGGTCGGCGGGCAGATCCAGGTGCGGACGCTCGGGTTGAACTTAAGGCCGCGCCAGATTTCGGCTGCAGCGCGGAAGTGACCGATGTTGGTCATGCAGGAGCCGAGGAAGACGTCTTGGATCGGAGTGCCAGCAACTTCGGACAGGAGCTTCACGTCATCCGGGTCGTTGGGGCAGGCCAGAATCGGCTCGGTAATTTCAGCAAGGTCGATTTCAATGACGTCGGCATAGGCGCCGGTCTCGACGGCGTTCTTGTCGGCTTCGAGGAGTTGGGGATTCTTTAGCCATTCGTTGACGGCATCGATGCGGTTCTGGAGGGTCTGGGCATCCTGATAGCCGTCAGCGATCATCTTTTTCATGAGGGCCACGTTGGAGCGGAGGTAGGTGGCAACGCTCTCTTTGGAGAGCTGGATGCAGCCGGCGGCGGCGGAGCGCTCGGCAGCGGCGTCGGTAAGCTCGAAGGCCTGCTCCACGGTCAGCTCGGGAAGCCCTTCCATCTCGAGGATGCGGCCGTTGAAGATGTTGATCTTGTTCTTCTTGGGAACAGTCAGCTTGCCTTGCTTGATGGCCCAGTAGGGGATGGCGTTGACCGCGTCGCGAAGGGTGATGCCGGGGTTGAGTTTGCCCTTGAAGCGGACCAGGACCGACTCGGGCATATCAAGCGGCATGAAGCCCATGGCACCGGCGAAGGCCACCAGGCCGGAACCGGCCGGGAAGCTGATGCCGATGGGGAAGCGGGTGTGGGAGTCGCCGCCGGTACCCACGGTGTCGGGAAGGAGCAGGCGGTTCAGCCAAGAGTGAATAACACCGTCGCCCGGCTTGAGGGGTACGCCGCACCGCTCGATGATGAAGCCGGGAAGATTCTTGTGCATTTTTACGTCAGCCGGCTTCGGATAGGCAGCGGTATGGCAGAAGGACTGCATGAACATCGGCGAGAGGAACTTGAGGCAGGCCAGTTCCTTGAGTTCGTCGGCGGTCATGGGGCCGGTGGTGTCCTGGGAACCGACGGTGGTCATCTTGGGCTCGCAGGCGGTGCCGGGAAGCACTCCGGCAACACCGCAGGCCTTGCCGACCATTTTCTGGGCGAGAGAGTAGCCTTGGCCGGCCTTGGGCTCAGGGTTCACCGGCTTGGTGAATACGTTGGTGTCGCCGAGGCCCAGGGCCTTACGGGCCTTTTCAGTCACAGCGCGGCCAATGATGAGCGGAATGCGGCCACCGGCCCGGAACTCGTCGGCCAGCGTGTTGGGGCTGATCTTGAAGGTAGAGATAACCTCCCCTTTTTCGTTGGAAATTTCGCCTTTTGCAGTGTTGATGGTGATAATGTCACCATCATTCATGTTGGTAACATCAGCCTTAAGGGGGAGCGCACCGGAATCCTGGGCCGTGTTGAAGAAAATCGGAGCGATTACACCGCCAATGATGACGCCGGCGGTCTTTTTGTTGGGAACTGCAGGAATCTCCTGCCCCATGTGCCACAGCACACTGTTGCAGGCGGACTTGCGGGAGGAACCGGTGCCGACGACGTCACCGACAAAAGCCACCTGATGACCAGCGGCACGCCAATCGGCGATGTCTTTCAGACGGTTCGGGAAGCGGGTTTTGCCCATAGCCAGTGCGTGAAGAGGGATATCAGGACGGCTCCATGCGTCGCCAGCCGGGGAGAAATCATCGGTGTTGATTTCGCCTTCCACCTTGAATACCTTGACTTTGATGGTTTCGGGCAGACCCGGACGGTTTGTAAACCACTCTGCGTTTGCCCAGGAATCCAGGACTTTCTTTGCTGCCGCGTTGCTCTTTGAAAGCTCCACAACCTGATCGAAGCCACCATATACCAATGTCAGGCCAGAGAGAGCACATGCGGCTTCATCGGCCAACTCGGCATCCTTGAGTGCTTCAACCAGGGGATCAACGTTGTAGCCGCCAATCATAGTACCGAGAATGCGGATGGCGTCTACCTTGGAAATCAACGGTGATTTCTTGGTTCCCTTGACGATCTCTGCCAGGAATGCAGCCTTTACTTTGGCCGCAGGATCAACACCTGGAGAAACGCGCTCCTTTAACAGGTTAAGGAGGAAACCTTCTTTGCCGGCAGGAGGGGCTTCCAGTAGTTTACACAGTTCAGTGGCCTGCTCAGGGGTGAGCGGCAGCGCCGGGATTCCCTGCGCCTGGCGTTCGGCTTCGTGGGCGAGATAGGCTTCAATCATGTTCCATTCCTCCTGTAGTTTTACTTCTGAATCAATCGTTATTTCGAGATGTTGACGCGATAGCACTAAGTGGGCGAAATGGATACTGTATACAATTTTTGTGGTGGGTTGTCAATTGCTTAAGTGGAGTTTATGAAAAGGAACACGGAGGAATAAAAACAGCGAAGGGGAAAGAAAGCGCATCCGCTCCCCTCCCCCTTCGCTGTTTTCATAGGTTCTTTACTTCACCAGATCTGCAATGGCTGACGGGTCCAGAAGGACATCAGACTGGCTGCCAGTGTCCATGTCTTTAAGCGTTGCCCGCCTGTTAGCAAGCTCATCACTTCCGATTATAAGGGTGAAGCGGGTGTTGAATTTGTCTGAACGGCGCATCTGGCTTTTGAGGCTCTTTCCCTCGTAGTCCATCTCAACTGATATGCCGAGGCGCTGAAGGCCGCACATGAGTCTGAAAGCTTCATCCTGGGCTTCGGAACCTAGGGCGGCGATGAAGAGGTCGGGGCGTTGAGCGAACTTCTGCTCACCAAGGAGCAGGGCGACCCGTTCAACTCCCATGGCAAAACCGATGCCGGGAATTGCAGGACCACCCAGATCGGCGATAAGACCGTCGTAACGTCCGCCGGCCGCCACGGCGCTCTGAGCGCCGAGGAGCCCCGTAACCAGCTCGAAGGTGGTGCGGGTGTAATAGTCAAGGCCACGCACCATCCTGTTATTTATGCTGTATGGGGTGCCGGCGCGTTCCAGGTGGCGGCGGGTGGCCGCGAAGTGGTCGTCGCAGCCGGAGCAGAGGTGGTCCAGCACGGCCGGTGCATTAGCGGTGGCCTCCCGGCAGTGTGGAGACTTGCAGTCTAGTGCCCTGAGGGGATTAGTTTCGTAGCGCCTTTTGCAGTCATCACAAAGTTGGTCGAGACGCTCCCGTAGATAATTTTTGAGTGCTTCGCGATAAACTGGTCGGCACTCGGGGCAGCCAAGGGAGTTAATCTGGAGCGTTGGTTCCGTCAATCCAAGCTCTGCAAAAAAATGACAAAGCATAGTAAGGACCTGGGCGTCCACCTTGGGGTCGGTGACGCCGGTAACCTCTGCACCTATCTGGTGAAACTGACGGTAGCGACCTTTCTGGGGGCGTTCATAGCGAAACATGGGGCCCATATAATATAGCTTTGACACCGGGTCCTGCGCATAGAGCTTGTGTTCGATATAGGCCCGCATGACGCTTGCCGTTCCTTCGGGGCGCATGGTTACGGCATTTTCTCCCTTGTCGACAAAGGAATACATCTCTTTTTCAACAATGTCGGTGGTGTCGCCAATGGAACGGCAAAAGAGTTCAGTTTTTTCAAGAATCGGAATGCGGATTTCCGAATAGCCATAAAGTCCAAATACCCGGCGTGCGGTCGATTCGATGTGTTGCCACCGTTCAACCTCCCCGGGCAGTATATCATTGAAACCCTTGATGCCAGTAATCATGTACTTACCTGCTCCTTGTCATTGCTGCTTGCCAGCTGGAATATTCAGCGGATTGCCGTTGCTCTGAAAACGCAATTTTTCCCTTCTTCCTTACCTTTGTACATTGCCTTGTCGGCCAGTTCGAGGAGTTCAAGTTTAGATTGAGTGTCGGCTGGATAACAGGCATAGCCCAGACTTGCGGTCAGTCGGATATTGAGGCCTTCATGGGCCTGGAAGGTGTGATCTTCAATGGAGCGCCGAATCCGTTCGGCTACGGTAGCGGCTCCCTTTTCTCCCGTCTCCACAAGCATGACAGTAAACTCGTCGCCACCGTAACGTATAACGATATCTACTTCTCGGACCGATTTTTTGAGAAGCATACCTACTTCGGTAAGTACCTGGCTTCCCACCAGATGGCCATGTATATCATTGACTCCCTTGAAGAAATCCAGATCTATAAAAATCATCGACACCGTCGAGCCGAACCTGTCGGCCCTTTTAAGTTCGCGTTCAAGGGAAATGTCCAGGTAGCGGTAGTTGAAAAGTCCTGTCAATTCGTCAATATAAAGCATGTCCTTGGCGCTTGAGTAACGGGCGGCGTTTTCGAATGCAAGTGTTGACTGTTCCAGGAGGAAGTGAACGCTCTTAAGTTTGAAATCGCCGGGGAGTTGCTGCCCAGGATTGTTAAAGATGACAACGACCCCGAGGACATCAGTTTTAGACCTGATAATCATAAGGAGAGCTTCGTCGAGATCTAAGCCATTGAATTCCCCTCCCGTCACAAAAGAAGATACTTTTATTTTTTTGAGCGTCGTGGCATTCCTGTCCTCAATGCTGATGTTTTTCCGAATCAATTCAGCGAGACTTTGGGCGATATCTTCGTTGAACCCCTCAAAGTCTTTCAGAAGCAGATTCTCATCCTTCTGGCGGAATAATCCAATGGCCCTGGAGGCCTTGACCTCTTTTGTCAGCGATTCCACCACTACAGTTGACAATCGCTCGATATCAATGCAGTTGGCAATATTCTGTCCCACCTGGAATAAGTTTAAAAGTTCCTTTAGTTCATAGTTTTCATTTATTAAGCGACGCTGTTCAAAGCAGAGGGCAACGGTATGCTTGAATTCATCGTGATTGAACGGTTTCAGGAGGTAGTCGCGTGCACCGCCTTTTAGGGCAAAAACGGCTGATTCCACGTTAGCGTGGCCCGTAACTATAATCACGTCTACGGTGGGAGCCTGTATTTTTACCCGAGCAAGAAGATCGATGCCGCCCATACCGGGCACGACTAAATCGGTAATTACAAGCTGATAATCATTTTTTTCAAGAAGATTCAGCGCTTTGACCCCGGAGGCCACGGTGTCAACTTCGTACCCTTCTTCCCTGAGAAGGTCGATATACAACTGCCGAAAGAAGCGGTCATCGTCGACGACAAGGATTTTTTCCATAAAATGGAGACTCCGAATCAGGCAAAGTGGCACAATACCCGTGAATTAAGTCTTAAAACTATCAGGTAAAATGAGGTTTTTGTCAATGAAAATGCCCGTCTGAAGAGGTTCGGATATTATATCCGTTCCCGTCGCTAGTGACTTCTACAGTCCCGTGCAGGTCGGTGCGAAATACAGAAATTCCACGTTTATGGAGCTTTGAAATGGTCTCTGGTGATGGGAGGCCGAAACTGTTTCCGGCACCAGCCGAAATGAACGCCAGCCGGGGTGAAGCAACATCGAGAAGCATTGGTGTAGTGGAGTGGCGGCTGCCGTGATGGGGGATTTTGAGCACCGTGCAACCAAGCTTGTCCGGATCTCTCAGGAGCCTCTTTTCCCCACAATCACCGATGTCTCCAGTAAACAGCATGCTGAACTTTCCATAGATAAGCCTGAATACAAGTGAGTTGTCGTTCTGGCCGCTGTTGCACTCACGCGCATCCGGAGCCGGAGCCAGAGGCGTGATTCTGACATTGCCAATGGTATATGACGGCGTCGCTGAAGTGATATTGCGGACCGGAACCCCATGCCCGGCAAGAATCGACCGCAATTTTACATGGTCTCCGACTGGCTCTTCGATGCCACTTTCCCAGAATTCACCGATGGGAAACAGTTCAGCAAGGGAAATGAGCCCTTTTAAATGGTCGGGATGGGGATGAGAAAGAACGACAACATCAAGCCTGTCAACTCCCATGCTCCATAGGGCCGGGGCCAGATATCGAGTCCCTATGTCCATACCATCATCTCTGAGCGATCCGCCACCGTCCACAAGCATGTGTCTGCCATCGGGGAAGGTTATCAGTGTGGATTCCCCTTGTCCGATGCTGAAGAAGGTGATTTTAAGCATTCCGGTCGAATTTGCGCCTGCCGGAATATGGAGCATGAAAAGCGTTGCAATGACCAGAACGCAAACTGAATAACGCATTTTATATGTCTTGATGAGCGTGAGGCCAAGCAATGCCGGATAAAACACTGAAAGATCAAGGAGTGACACGCTCTTTAGCGGCAAAGGAGGAATTCGGGCAATCATTTCAATCAGAGACCCGGATAGTCTGACAAGCCACGCCGCTATCCCCAGAAGGAAGTGCGCGGCATCAGGAGCTAAATGGATCAGCGGCAGCGAGGCAAATCCAGTCACCACAGCGCCGTATCCCAAAAGCGGAACCGCCACGAAATTTCCGATTAACCCGGCGACCGATGTGCGGTGAAACATGTGCGCAACTGGCAAAAGGGTCACGGTAATGGCTGCGGCAGATGCGGCAACAAACAGAAGCAGATTCTTCAGTTTGGTGTTATTGATGCTGGAAAAGGGCTTCATGAAGAGCGGCGTAAGGATTATCAATCCCCAGATGGCCAGGAACGATAGTTGAAATGAGATATCGAAAAGTGTTTGGGGTGTGAATAAAAGGATGCTGAATGCAGCTGCCGTCAGCGTATTGATGGGGTCCGTTTCCCGCTCGAGAAGCAAGGCAATGGTACCAATGGCAATCATGATAACTGATCGGACCGTCGCCGGGGCTAATCCTGCTATATAGAGGTAGAAAACAACTGGAGGAAGTGCAACGAGAAGAACGGTGCTCCTCAGGTTCAGGCAGAGAGCGAGAAATTCCGATCTGGCAAGCAGTCTCAAGAGCAGGTAATAGATGGTGATGGCAATAATGCCAATATGGAATCCGGAGATGGAAAGAATATGATTGACTCCGGCACGGGCATAGATTTCCTCAGTCCTGTCGTTGACGTAGCCCCGTTCGCCCACCAGAATAGCCCTGAGAATACCGCCTTCAGCGGGGAAACGTTTGCCGATAAAATCGCCAAGCTCTTTTGCTAGCCTGTCGAATCGGCGCTGAAACGGATATGCTGCCGCTTCGCGCATAAGCAGTATGTTGTCATCACTCAAAACCGATGCAGTAACGTAAATCTGACGGTACGCCAGATAGCGGCGGTAATCGAATTCCCCGGGCAGTCCCAGATTCATCGGTTGACGGAGCCGGGCAGCCAGCCGCACCCTGTCTCCGGTTAGGATGTTCCCCCTACCCTCCCGGATATGGACCATAAGGCGCCCTTCCACGGGAATAGCTTTTCCATCACGCAAAACTCGCTCGGCAGCAAGAACGAATCTCATTCCCTCATCCTTGGCTTCCGGGCGGGTTGCAACGATTCCCTCTACGGTAACCGGAATCTGTGATACGAAATGAACGAGATGATTCGGTGGGAATGATGGGCGGAGAAACGGTTGGAGGGCTGCGTTGCCCCAGGCGAAGAAGAGTACGGCGAGGAGGAACAGAAACGGAATGCGACTTTTAAGAATCGCACATACCAGCGTTACAATCAGGAGAACTGGTAGCAGGTAATGCGTTAGAAAAATATTCAGGTGATGGGCGGATAAGAGCCCCCCGACCATGCCGAGGAGGGGAAGAATGAGAGGCCTGGAGGTCACCCCTCCCCCTAGCGTGCAGGAATAAGGCGCCCCAAGTCCTTCCGGAGCTGGTCTTTAAGCTCGGCACGAGAAAGCGTTGATGCCGGATTTTTACCAACTATGCCCAGTGCTGCCAGATAGTCCTGCTGGGATGACTTATGGGCTGTGAGTTCAACAACGTCGGCACCGCCAAGGGGGGGAAGCTCTATTTTAAGTACATGGGTGCCTTTGGATAGACGCGATGCGCCAAGGTCATACCAGTAAAGATATGGCTTTCCATTCCACTGTTTCCGGACTCCGTTGAAATCGGTGACAAATGTAGAGCCAAGAAGGCGGACGCGCAAAGCATATATCCCGTTTGCCGCTACGTCGATCGGCAGTTCCAAGACAGCGCCGTTTGCCCCTGCCCTCACCCATGATGTCGCAGTATGAGCACCCAGGTAATTGATGTTGGTTTCAATAACCGCAGGCGGTAGCTGCTTTATGCTCTTGAAGGCGATTATTTCAGGCTTTGCAGCCTGACCCACCGGGAATTTTTTTTCCAGATTAAGGATTGTAGCCATGGTTTCCGCATAGTCGCCCCAGGACAAAGAGGTGTCGGGCCGCCAGCCTCCAAGAGGCTCAATCGCCGTAAATTCACCAACTGCATTAAGGATTAAGGCATCAACTCCCCCTTCGGGAGGCAGCATCACGGAAATTTCCTGTTTTCCCCCCTTAAGGGTTATCGTCCCCGCTTCTTTCTCACGCAGGCCACCGCCGGTATTCACGGTGAAATCTTTGCCACCCGCATACCAGTGCTGTCCATCTCCTTTGGAGACAACACTCAGGAGGTATTCCCCGCCTCGCGGAAGAAAGACCGTGAAGCGCACTGTGGTGGGGGCAGCAGTTCCACTAAGCCAGCCGGAGCCCGAAAATGGCCCATAAAGCGGATAGTTTCTAACAGTTACGCTATCTCCTTCGATGTTGAAAACATCTTCAGCTTCAAAGCGGAATGAGTGCTTGCCGCTCAGAACGGCCAGGTAATCGGAGTTTTTCGGTTCCTCGGGCACTCCCGACTGCCATCCGAGTTCACTCACCAGGTATGCCGCAAATTCTCCCTGGGTAACAACAGGTTCGGCCATTGGGGCGCCGCAAAAGAGCAGTACCATTACGATGGCTGCCAAAACAGCCGTCAACAGCGATTTCGAAAGAATTGCCCGTTTCGATTCGATCATGGTCACCCCTGAACTCGTTAAAATCAGATGTTAATTCGTATATCACAGGCGCTCATATTTGCCAATCGGCACGTCCGGTGTTATTAGTATAATCAATATATTTATTAACGGAGTCTTCGCAATAACCGTTATCTAATGCGCCTCAGAAAAATTTTCCAAGTTTTTAACGAGACGCTCTTATACCGCCTTGGAGAGATCACGTGACCCCCTCGTTGCGCGTACTTATAATTGAAGACTCTGAAGACGACTGTTTTTTCCTCGTCCGGGCTTTAAAAAAAGAATACGACATCACCTACGAAAGAGTCGACGCGGAAGCCCCCCTGCGAGACATTCTCACCAGTAAGCAGTGGGATATAGTTCTGTCCGACTACTTCATGCCTCAATTTGATGCCTTGGCAGCCCTCACGGTTCTTCAGGAGTTGGAACTGGATCTTCCATTTATCATTGTCTCCGGCAGGATTGGCGAAATTGAAGCGGTAAAGGCAATGAAGGCCGGCGCCCACGACTATATAATGAAAGGGGATTTCACCCGCCTGATGCCTGCCATACGCCGGGAATTGCGCGAAGCCGCAATCCGGGAAGAACGGCGTAAGGCGGAAAGGGACCTGAGGGAACAGCTTCATTTCAGGCAGGTACTGATAGACTCTATCCCCGCACCTATATTTTTCAAAAACAACGAGGGAATTTTCCTCGGCTGCAACAAGGCATTCGAGTCGTTTTCCGGGTTACCCCAGAGCGATATAATAGGAAAATCAATGGCGGATATTGCTCCGTCCAGCCTTGCCGACCGTTTTTCTGAAACAGATAATGAATTGTTCCGTCACGGCGGCACCCAGATTTATGAAAGCACCATATCTTTTGCCAATGGGACACTGCACGACGTAATATTTTACAAAGCTACTTTCAATAATATCGACAACACGCCTGGTGGGCTCGTAGGCACAATCCTCGATATAACCGAACGTAAACAGACTGAAGAAAAACTTCGCTACATGAGTACCCACGACCCTCTGACCGGCCTCTACAACCGGGGATATTTCCAGGAGGAGCTGGAGCGGCTCGAACTGGGGCGCCAGTTTCCGGTGAGCATAGTGGTGAGCGACATCGACAAGCTCAAATACGTCAACGACACTCTCGGACATGCCGAAGGGGATGATCTGATAACCCGTGCTGCCTTGATGCTTAAAGGAGCTTTCCGCGCCGAGGATGTCGTGGCGCGTATCGGAGGCGATGAATTCGCAGTTTTGCTTCCCAGCGCCGATGCCCAAGTTGTCGAAGATGCCCTTAGCCGTGTAATGTCGAAGATTGAGGCAAGCAATGCGACCGGAGTATCTTTCCCGCTCAGCATGTCATTCGGTGCGGCAACTGCCTCGAAAGGAGAACGGCTGGAAGAGACCCTGAAGCTTGCCGACAAAAGGATGTACGAGCACAAATTCAAAAAAACTCGCACGCCGGTCTGAATTTCCCCAACAACTTCCCCGCCATCACGGAAGAATGGATTAAAGTAACTACTCCGGATAATTTTCGGCATACCATTAAACTTTCATAGTGAACTGCCGATAAGAACTGAAAGGTAGTGAAGTAATAAAATTCTCCGGCTCGGAATCGGAGCATGGGATGACTGTGGTGGCGGCCCCTTTTTTGCGAGTCCTTATAGTTGATGATTCTCCCCTTGATACCGACCTTATCGTGTATGAGCTCGGCAGCAGTTTCACGCTCTCTTTTCTTAGAGTGGATACCGCCGAGCAGATGCTCGATGCTCTCGCTGCTTCCACTTGGGATATTGTTATTTCTGACTATGTCATGCCCACTTTCAGTGGACTTGACGCCATAGCTCTTCTGAGGAGTAAAGGTTACTCCCTCCCGATTATCATTGTCTCCGGAGTGGTTGGAGAGCATGCCGCCGTTGAAACCATGAGGGCTGGCGCCAGCGACTATATTGTCAAAGACAATCTTGTACGACTGGTCCCGGCTGTCCGACGGGAACTTGAAGAGTCAATAGTAAGGTGCCAGAAAAAACAGGCTGAGGATGAACTGCGTAAACTTTCCCATGCGGTGACGCAGAGCCCGGTTTCCATCATCATAACCGACCACAATGGCACAATAGAATACGTCAATCCCAAATTTACCCAGATAACGGGCTACAACGCAGATGAAGTTGTAGGAAAAAATCCTCGTATTCTAAAATCAGGCGAGATTTCCGACACTGAGTACCTGAATCTATGGGAAACAATAACTTCCGGCCGCGAATGGCACGGAGAAATGATCAACAAGAAAAAGAACGGTGAACTCTTCTGGGAAAAAGTGTGCATATCGCCAATCCGTAACCCCGATGGCGCCATAACACATTTTATGGGCATAAAAGAGGATATCAGCGAACATCGGCAAACCGAGCAGGAACACCGGCAGGCCATGGCCCAACTCCGGCAGGCACAAAAAATGGAAGCAATCGGGCAACTGGCGGGAGGCGTTGCCCATGATTTCAATAACCTCCTCACAATCATCAATGGTTACAGCACTCTGCTTCTCCATGAAATGCCCGCCGAAAATCCATTCCGTACAGAAGTAGAGCAAATTCTAAAAGCCGGGGAGCGTGCCGCTGACCTCACCCACCAGCTCCTTGCCTTCAGTCGCCGTCAGGTGCTTGAACCGAAGGTAATAAGCATTAACTACCTGGTCAGAAACCTGGAAAAGATGCTCAAGAGGCTAATCAGAGAGAATATTGTCCTGGAGACACGCCTTTCTGACTGTCTGGGCGTTGTGAAGGCAGATCCGGGGCAGGTGGAACAGATATTAATGAACCTGCTGGTCAATGCCCGGGACGCATTGGAAGACGGTGGTGTAATAACCATCGAAACCGCTAACTCTGTTCTGGACCGGGCATTTGTCACTGAAAACCCGGGGGCCGTTGAGGGAACTTACGTCATGTTGGCCGTACATGATAACGGAGTCGGCATGACTGAAGAAACAAAGCGAAAGATCTTTGAACCCTTTTTTACCACCAAAAAACAGGGTAAGGGTACTGGACTCGGTCTTGCGACGGTTTATGGTATCGTCAAACAGAGCGGCGGCTATATCCAGGTTGTCAGTGAACCTGGCCAGGGGGCATCATTCCGGGTATATCTCCCGCAAGTTGATTTTCAAGCCGATAACGAAGTGATTTGCGCCACCGAAGAGGTGTCAAAGGGGACTGGAACCATCCTGGTTGTTGAAGACGAAGCGGGAGTATTGAATCTAGCGGTCCGCACCCTGAGCCGCCGGGGATACACTGTGCTTCAGGCAACTTCGCCATCTGAGGCAAGTGAAATTTTTGACTCTAATCTGCATCTTATCGATCTCGTCCTCTCCGACGTCATCATGCCGGAGAAAAACGGCCCGGCACTAATGCGAGAATTCAGGGAAAAACGCCCTGATATCAAAATATTGTTTATGTCAGGCTATACGGATGATACGATGCTGCCGCAAGAAATTACCAATGAACGGATAGCTTTCATCAACAAACCCTTCACGCCTGATGTGCTGGTCGGGCGGGTGCGGGATGAACTCGAAAAACGGCTGAGTCTATAAACCGCCAGAGAGGAATTGCCGTGCAAGCTACCATCCTTACTGTCGATGATGAAGAGATGATAAGGGAACTCATAGTCTCTGCACTGTCCCGTGAGGGGTACCGCTGCTTTCAGGCCGGCAGTGCAGACGATGCCCGATTAATTCTTCAGAACAACAAAATAGATCTTACGATTCTCGACATCATGATGCCGGGGCGATCCGGTATAGATTTTCTTGAAGAACTCAAGGCCCTGAGTCCCGAAACCGTGGTGCTTATGGTAACAGCGATAAGTGATACGGAAACGGCTATGAATTGCATCCATCTCGGCGCCGATGATTATATTCTCAAGCCCTTTGACGTGGACCGCGTACTCCTGACAATTCGCAACTCGCTGGAAAAGCAGCGTTTACTCATGGAGAATCGAGAGTACCAGACAAATCTGGAGAAAAAAGTAGAAGAACAGACTCGTCAGATCCGCACTGCAATGGAAGATCTCAACCTTGCCTATAATCACACTCTTACCGCTCTGGTGCGTGCCCTTGATGCCCGCGAAAAGGAAACTGGCTCCCACTCGGAACGGGTCATGAGTTACACGATGCTCCTAGGGGAAACCATGGGCATTTCCGGTAAGGATTTGTACGTCATGGCGCGGGGGGCACTTCTGCACGACATCGGAAAGATCGGCATTTCCGACAATATCCTCCTCAAACCCAGCAAACTTGATGCATCCGAATGGAAGGAAATGAAGCGTCACCCCCAGCTTGGTTACGATATTCTATCGGGTATAAAGTTCCTCAAGGAGCAGGCAGATATGGTGTTGGCTCACCACGAGTGGTTTGACGGAACCGGCTACCCCAATGGGCTATCAAGGCACAACATCCCTCTTCCCGCCCGCATTTTCTCAGTTGTCGACACATTGGATGCCATGACGTCTGACAGACCATACCGCAAGGCTCTTCCCTTCGAAGCCGTAGTCAGTGAAATGAACCGCTGCAGGGGAACTCAGTTCGATCCGGAAATTGTCGATATTTTTCTCTCAATTCCACGTCAGCGATGGGAAGAAATTGGTAATATAAATTTCATCCGCAACACCTAGCGCAGTTATTATCTTTCTTAACGGAATCAGCCGTAATGACGTAAAAAAACCGCCCATTCAGGCGGTTTTTTTACTCAAAGAATCGCGGTCGAAAAATTCAGCTAATCCTCTTCGCCATATTCATCAACTCCGAAAGCGTCATCGTATCCCAAATCGTCTGCACCCTCGGTTTCATCCAATTCTTCGGCAAAGTACTGCTCGGGAGACTGGTCGTCATCGGCTATGGCTTCAAAACGGGTCAGGATATCACCCTTGGTGCAATAACGTCCATCACGATGTCCACAGACATCCGTCGTACCCTTGTCGCAAAGGTCGAAAAGCTGTATCTCGGAGCACAGTCGTTTTTGTTTTGCACTTTCTTCCATAAAAACCTCGCTACAAACCGGGTTCGACGTTGGCTCAGCGCTTTCAGGCAATAAATTCCATCGCCTTTGCCACATCATTCTTACAACCGATGTAGATGGGAGCCCGCTGATCCAGAGACTGGGGATCCAGGTCCAGGATGGGAGTTTTACCGTCAGTTGCGGCTCCGCCAGCATTCTCAATCAGAAATGCCATGGGATTCAGCTCAAACAGGAGACGGAGTTTCCCGTTTGGCGAACCGTTAAGGGCAGGATACATGAATATCCCCTTGCCCTTCATTATGACCTGGTTGATGTCGGGCACGAATCCGCCCGAATACCGGAGCTTTGCCCCTTTCTCTTCCAGGTAGCGAACGAACTTTTCCGTTCCTTCATGATACTTGTTGCGGAGACCGCCCGGGGAATAGATATCTCCCTCTGGTTTCATCACAACGTTCTCCCGTGAAAGAGTGTACTCCATCAGATGGTTCATGGTGAACTCATGTACCCCTTTGCCGACGGAGTAAACCATTGAAACCCTCGGACCATAGAGGATGTACATGGCGGCAACCTGGTTGCGTCCTTTTTGAAGCAGGTTGCATCCTTCATAGATGGAAACGATGGTGCCTACCGCCAGGTTCACGTCGACAAGAGAGGAGCCGTCAAGGGGATCATAGGCCACGGAGTAGAGTCCGTCGGCATCGGCCTGCGCCTGGAATATTTCGTCCATTTCCTCGGACGCAATATTACAGACAACGCCGGAGTGGATGAGGCGTTTTTTTATGATCCGGTCAGACAGAACGTCAAGAGCAAGCTGCTCTTCGCCATACAGGTTAGACGTACCGGCGACTCCCAGGTCCCCGGTCCGGACGGCATTGATTACATATTTGCTTGCCTCGGCTATTTCGCAGATAAGGTGCACAAGGTTGTCGGATATATCTTGATTACGCAAATGGCGTCTAAGATTGACCTGGAATTTCGTCGAACCCGGTTGACTTAACGGCATGAAGCCCTCCTTGTGGCATGAGATGGTTAAACCGGTGAAAGGTTAATGTAAACAGGCAAGGCAAATCAAGTGAAAAGTGCCCTCTCCCCCGTATCCCCTGTGACTCAATTGCAATGTAATCACCAGGGGCTATACTTGAGCACGATTACCGATTTACGGGAGGGTTCATGCAGACCAGAAGCAGACGTGAATTTCTCGGTTTCTGCCTTGGCGGACTTGCTGTCGCAGGTGCGGCTGCAGTTGCCTACCCTATTATCGGTTATCTTGCACCTGTAAAAACCAATGAATCCGGAGACAAGGTGTCTTTTGCTGCAACGGAAATACCGCAGGAAGGCGCCAAATTTTTCAAATTCCGCGGCACGACCGGAGTTGTAATAAGAAAGCAGGGTGGAGAATTTGTTGCTCTTTCGGCAATATGCACGCACCTGGGATGTGTTGTGCAGTGGGAAAAAGAAAAGCAGAACTTCCTCTGCCCCTGCCACGCCGGTCGTTTTACTCCTGATGGTACAGTAATCTCCGGGCCGCCGCCAAAACCTTTGGAGAAGCTGCCGGTAGTTGTAGCCGACGGCGTTGTGACTGTTGGATAGGAGCCGGATATGCAGCCCTTGAAAAGCATCTACCACTGGTTCGACGTCAGGCTAGGTTTGGGAGAACTGACAGATAAATATCTCACCGGTTATCTGCTGCCCCGTAACATCAACGCCTGGTATTCACTGGGCAGTGTGCTTCTTGTAATATTCGGCATTCAGGTTGTAACTGGTATCCTGCTCCTAATACACTACATCCCCGATGCTGAAAAAGCCTTCAAAAGCGTGACTTACATAATGAACGATGTCCCGTTTGGCTGGTTCATCCGCCTGTGTCACGCCGTTGGCTCCAATATGATGGTGGCGGTTCTGCTTCTCCACATGCTGTCAGTCCTGTTTATGGGGAGTCATAAGAGCCCACGGGAAATGAACTGGTTAACCGGCTTCATCCTATTCAACCTGATTCTGGGGATTTCACTCACGGGTTATCTCCTGCCGTGGAGCCAGCTTTCGTTTTGGGCTACGACGGTTGCCACCAACAGTGTCGGTGCAATCCCCATCGTTGGGGAGTATCTCATGACATTCCTCCGAGGCGGAATGCTGGTAGGGCCTCCGACGCTGGGACGCTTTTTTGCCGTTCATGTGACTTTCCTGCCGCTTGCCATCGGAGTTTTTATCGTTGCCCACCTCTTTCTGCTGGAGCGAATTGGCGTTTCCACCCCACCTTTCGGATTGGGCGAATCAAAAAACAACTGGCCTGGGGACCGTTTTCGCCACCAATCCCACCCCGGAGGCATTCCGTTCTTCCCCAATTATCTTCTGCAGGATATGACTTCCATCCTTATATACCTGGCAATTTTTGTAACGGTTGTGTTTTTTTCTCCATACATCTTCTTCCCTCCAACGGCCTTTATGCCCGCCGACCCGTTCAAAACCCCAGCGCACATAAAGCCGGAATGGTATTTCCTCGCAAATTACCAGACGCTCAAGGTGTTTCCTAACGAGCTCCTGGGGCTCATGGTTCAAGGGGCAGCTATGACCTTTCTGGCTCTGCTTCCCTTTATAGATCGGAGCAAGGAACGAAACCCTCTAAAAAGACCTCTGTTCCTTTCATGCTTTGCGGCAGGGATTATTTTGTACATCGCAATGGCAATATGGGGGCATTACTCATGAAACTATCCCCGCAGGCCATACTATCTGCACTCTTGTGGGTATTCATCCTTATGCCCCTTTCTGCGCACGGCAAAGTTGAGACAACATGCATCCAGTGCCACGGAAAACAGACGGGCAAAGGGGGGGCACCAGTTGAAGCCTGGCGCGGGAGTATTCACGAGTCTAATGGAATATCATGTCATGACTGCCATGGAGGAGATGCCAAAGATGCCCTGAATGCCATGAGTCCGGCCCGCGGTTTCATAGGCTTCCCTGACAGGATGGGGACGCCGGCCTTCTGTGGCCGTTGCCACGTGGGGATCATGGACGATTATTTCAAGAGTGCCCACGGACGTGCACTCGGCACCGGAGGACCCACATGCGTCACCTGTCATGGATCCCATGCTGTTGCAAGGGCCACCCTGGAGATCATAAATAAGGAAAACTGCGGCAGGTGCCACCCGTACGGGCAAGCCTCAGCCATAAAGGAGGCCATGAGGCACACCGAACGGCTCATCGTTGAAATTGATGGACGAATCGACAAATTCAAAAGAGAAGGAGTAGATACCGACTCTTGGGAAAAAAGTCTTTTTTCAGTGCGCAATCGCTATCATCGCCTCTTTCACGAGGTTGACACAGACAAAGTAATAAAGTTGTCGGGTGAATTCCGGGGAGAACTAGACGGAATCTCTAAAATGCTCGCAAAAATTGACGAGCGGGAGCAACGAAGGAAAATATTAGGGGCAATCGTGATCGGCGGGTTACTTGCGGCAGCCCTCATATCCTATTTACTCAAGCGAACTTTCGACGATATATCCGAACCGTAACAACCCCCACCCTGCCTTATGTAACATACCATAAATATTGCATTTTATTACATTAGTCATATCTAATAGATTTTACTTTACTGATTCTTTCTTTTTGTGTATACATAGAACCGTTCGAACATTTTTCAATGGGAAAAGCAGGTCGTCTCCCCACCTTCCATTTGAATATGGGCTCCTGATGAGCCATTACAATCCGGTATATGATAATTAGTTGACTCGCACGACATCCAGAGCTTTCCCGCACAGGAGGAAGAGACATGGTTGTACTGGTACGTTGCAACGACGACACGATCACTGTGGCACAAAGGGTTAAACTCAGCCTGCTTATCCGGGACGGTTTAATCAAATCTTTTCTGCGCTCGGGAGTTTGGGTAGATGTGACAAATTATCAAGCAAAACCCCAAAGACGTCTTGCTCCTCCACCCGAATCCAGATGCTCGACATTTGCCACTTGCCTCTGACAGGGCAATATCTTTAAATTTCCTCCAGGCTGGTCATAATGAAAACGGGGGCAACCAATCGGTTGTCCCCGTTATTCGTGCTTATAAAAGGGCCTGCAGCCACCTGCCGACCTTTTCTGTCGCTATACTCGCGTCAATTGGCGGTACTTTATCCTATGCGGCATGTCGGCGGCGGCGCCAAGCCGTTTCTTGCGGTCTTCTTCATACTCGGAATAATTCCCATCGAACCATACCACCTGGCTGTCTCCTTCGAATGCAAGGATATGGGTGGCAATCCGGTCAAGGAACCAGCGGTCATGGGAGATGACCACGGCACAACCGGCAAAATTCTCCAGGGCTTCCTCCAGCGCACGCATGGTATTCACGTCCAGATCATTGGTCGGTTCGTCCAGCAGGATTACGTTTCCACCTTCCTTGAGCATCTTGGCTATATGAACCCGGTTCCGCTCCCCGCCTGAAATCAGGCCGACTTTTTTCTGCTGATCGCTCCCAGAGAAATTAAACCGTGACACGTAGGCTCGCGAGTTTACACTTACCTTGCCCAGTTGCAGGGTCTCCTGTCCTCCGGAAATCTCTTCCCATATGCTCTTGTCCGGGCTCAGGGCATCGCGGCTCTGGTCCACATAGGCAACCTTCACGGTATCGCCAATGCGGATGGAGCCGGAATCCGGTTCTTCCTGGCCTGTAATCATCCGGAAGAGCGTTGTTTTGCCGGCCCCGTTGGGGCCTATCACGCCAACAATCCCTCCAGGTGGCAGCCGAAAGCTCATTCCCTCCACGAGAAGCCGGTCGCCGTACGATTTGGAGATATTGTCCGCCTCAATTACAATGTTTCCGAGCCTGGGCCCGGGCGGAATGTAAATCTCCAGTTCTTTTGCCCGTTTCTCGCTCTCTTGCGAGAGGAGCTGTTCATAGGAACTGATCCGGGCCTTGCTTTTCGCATGGCGCCCCTTGGGGCTCATCCTTATCCACTCAAGTTCCCGTTGCAGGGTCTTCTGACGATCACTCTCCGACTTTTCTTCCTGTGCGAGCCGGTTTTGCTTCTGCTCAAGCCAAGAAGAATAATTACCTTTCCACGGAATCCCCTCTCCCCGGTCCAGTTCGAGAATCCAGCCGGCAACATTGTCAAGGAAATAGCGGTCGTGGGTAACGGCGATAATGGTGCCGGGATACCCCTGCAGGTGGTGTTCCAGCCAGGCAATGGTCTCAGCGTCCAGATGGTTGGTGGGTTCGTCAAGGAGGAGGATGTCGGGTTTTTGGAGGAGAAGCCGGCAGAGGGCCACCCGGCGCCTTTCACCGCCGGAAAGCACCTTGACCGGTGTATCGCCGGGGGGGCAACGTAAGGCGTCCATGGCCATCTCAAGCCGGGAGTCAAGATCCCAGGCATCCAGGTGGTCGAGTTTCTCCTGCACCGTTGCCTGGCGGTCCAGAAGTTTGTCCATATCGGCATCAGGATCGGAAAAGGCGGCCGTTATTTCGTTGAATTCGTTAAGGAGGTTTACGGTTTCCTGGCAACCTTCTTCGACGATTTCCCGCACGGTTTTCCCCTCGTCGAGATGCGGCTCCTGTTCAAGGTAGCCTACGGTATAGCCGGGCGAGAGAACCGCCTGGCCATTGAAATCCTTATCGACACCGGCCATGATGCGCAGCAACGATGATTTGCCTGAGCCGTTAAGGCCCAGAACGCCGATCTTGGCGCCATAAAAATAGGAAAGAGAGATGTCCTTGATGACCGGTTTTTTGTCATAAAACTTGGACACACGCATCATGGAGTAGATAATTTTGTTTCCGTCAGTGCTCATGGGCGGTTGTAATCCTCCTCGATAAATTCAATTCGTCTTTGTACACTGTCGTCTAAGTGCCTGTCAACTTCGAGCTTTTTTTAATTATCTTTCAAATGGCCTGGGATTGCCGTAAAATTTGCAAACTGAACTCACGAAAGGTGGAAGCAATGAAAAATCGCTGGATTGTTCGTTTATTTACTATTGCCTTTGCTGTTTCCCTTATAGCCATGGGATACCAGGAAGCCAGTGCCCGCGCCGGTGGCGGCCGTTCATTCGGCAGCCGTGGAGCACGCACCTACAAGTCGCCGTCTCGCATGACAAATCCGTACACCTCCCGCCCCCAGTCATCTCCGCAACAATCCTTTCCCCAGGCCCAGCCCCAGCGCCAGGGCGGAAGTTTTCTCCGGGGATTGGCCGGTGGTGTCGTCGGCGGCCTTCTCGGGGGGATGCTCTTCCGCAGCCTCGGTTTTGCAGGTCCGGGCGCGGCTGGAGGGATCGGGATATTCGACATTCTCCTGATTGGGGGAATCCTGTACCTGATTTACCGTTTTGTTGCCTCGCGCCGGAGAGCGGCTCCTCAGGCTGCCGGTGGCGCTCAGCAATACTGGCGCCAGGCAGAAAGCACTGAGCCTGCTCCGCAACAGTATAATTTCAACCAATCCGCAGCGCAGGATGAAACGGGTTCCGGTCTCGCCCATGTTCGTCAGATGGATGGCGCTTTCGACGAAAATCGCTTTAAAGACATGGCACAGGATATCTTTTTCCGCGTTCAGGGTGCTTGGACCAGGCGTGACATGACACCCGTCGCCACCCTTCAAACCCCGGAAATGCAGGATATCTTTCGCCGGCAGATTGAAGAACTGAAGGCTGCCGGTAACATCAACCGGCTTGAGAACATAGCAGTCCGTGAAGTGGAAATAACCGAAGCATGGCAGGAAGAAGGAAACGATTATATTACGGTGCGTTTTCTGGCAAGTATCCTTGACTACACTACGGATGAGGCCGGAAAAATTGTTTCCGGAAGCGATGCGGATCCGGTAAAATTCGAGGAGTACTGGACCTTCAGCCGGCCCGTCGGGCCGAACCAGTGGAAGTTGTCGGCCATTCAACAGGCATAAACCGGCAGCGCGCCATCCACGCCCAGTTATGCAGCAAAAGAGCCGCCGGAGAGTAATCTCCGGCGGCTCTTTCATTGCCTTTGCCGTTTGACAATGCCTTATTATCCGGTAGTTTTAAGCCATAACTATGCTTATCCATAACTCAAAGGAGGCGGATGATGTTTGAAGAGATCGACGTGCAGGAAGCCATCATCAAATCATTGCAAACGGAAAAAAATGCCATGAATTTTTATCAACTCGGCGCAACAAAGATGAAAGACCCCGATGCCATCAGGGTATTCAACGTACTAGCCGCCGAGGAACGTGAACATGCCGGCCATTTCTACAAGATCTATAATGGATCGAGCATCCCTGACTTTGACGAGTTCATTGATGCCCCTCCAGACTACGAATCCACCTGGATGGTCGCATTGTCCAGAACCATCAACTCCGACTTCACGGAGCAAAAGGCCCTTGAACTTGCCATGCACAAGGAGCAAAACCTGGAAAAGACCCTGAGGGAAACCGCTGCCAAAATCAAGGATGAAAATGTACGGGCCATCTTCGAGATGAATGCCCGTGAAACCCATAATCATTACGAAATGATCGAGTCGGAATATGCACGAATCATGGCGATGGTACATGAATCTGATATAGACACCTACGTCAGGGAGTAGCAACGGCAGACGGAATCCCATGAAGAGCAAGGGGTGCGGTCACATTAAAGCACCCCTTTATTCATTTTCTCATGGGAGGTCCGGATCAGACGGTTTGCTTAACAAGTGTTAAGTTAGTGGAACAGTTTTGTTGATTTTCTTTACATTTTTTATTTATTGCACAGGAATGCATTCAAAACCATGCGAAATTAATCATCATTTAAACCGGCACACAATTTGCTGTTTCTAATTGTTTACCAAATAAATCAAGAGTGTGCAACTCGTTGTCTTAACTGGAATATTGCCACAAATCCGGTTTGTTTGTATTGACCGGTATATGGACTCAACGATCAGGGATTGATTCAATGTCCAAACGCGATACCCTCCTCTTCAGCTTGGGTGCTCCCCCTACCGTGCCCATCAATGACTTTGTTTCTACAGGTTGGAAAGTCCACGTTGCAACCAATCTCCCCGATGCCAGCAACCTTATCCGAGAGCAGGCTCTTCAGACCGGCATGATCCTTCTCAATGATCCCCACAGAAGCACACTTGGGAACATTGAGGACATAATGCTCATAAGCAGAGTCATGGAATGGATTGCCCTGATAGCTGACGGCTGTCTTGAGTCTACGGTACTCAGCCGTTTTATTGCTGAAAACTGTTTTGATTATCATACTCTTCCCCTTGATGCCGAACGGCTCGCGGTGGTTCTCGGCCATGCGTCGGGGAAAGCTGAGTTGAAAAGCAGGATCACCACATACAACAAAAATTACCATTCTGTCGATTTTGTAGGAGAAAGTCCCGCTGTCCAGGAAATTTATCAGAGGGTGAGAAAAATGGAAGGTGTAGACGCCCCCATTCTCATAAGTGGTGAAAGCGGCACAGGCAAGGAACTTGTGGCTAATATAATCCATAAACATTCAACCCGGGCACGGGGACCATTTGTTGCGGTGAACTGCGGAGCTTTGCCTGCTCATCTGATACAGACCGAACTCTTCGGTCATGAAAAAGGAGCTTTCACCGGAGCTATACAACGGAAAATCGGGAGAATAGAATCTGCCGCTTCGGGGACAATCTTTCTTGACGAAATTGCTGATATTCCCTTTGAGCTTCAGACGAATCTGCTGCGCTTTCTTCAAGAAAAGACCATCGAACGGGTAGGCTCCACCCATAGCATCACGATAGATGCCCGAGTCATTGCCGCGACCAACAAAGACCTTGAAAAGGCCATTATCGACGGGCAATTTCGTGAAGACCTCTACTACCGTCTTAACGTGCTTAATCTGAAGATGCCTCCTCTTCGGGAGCGTACCGGGGACATTGAACTGCTTGCCATGGCTTTCCTTAATAAATTTTCAAGCCAGCGGAAACTTTCCTCGAAGCGGTTCAGTCAACAGGCGCTACGATGCATGAATCTTCACTCCTGGCCCGGCAATGTGCGAGAACTGAGTAATCGGGTGCAGCGGGCCGTTATCATGAGTGACGGACCTTTCATAACTCCAGGTGACCTGGGGCTTGAACGGAGGTCCGGCACCAGAAACCTTCTCACCTTGGGAAAAGCCCGTGACAAGGCCGAAAAGGAGGCCATTCAATACAGTCTCCTTTGCCATCGGAACAATATCTCTGAGTCCGCCAGGCAGTTACAGGTATCACGCGCCACCCTGTACCGCCTCATGGGCAAATATCACATAAACGTTTGACTCTCCCTTAGAACCGCACCCCACCACAGAGCCGCACTAAATCCCAGACATTTATCAAGCGGCAGAGAGGAATTGATATGAACGCTCTATATGCGAAACGCATTATGTATGGGCTTATGCCTCTCGCATTGACATCTCCGGCCTATGCCGCCGAAGCTCCAAATCAGGATATCCTCGGCTTGAGCAAGCTCATCCAAGAACAGAGCAGACAAATTGCCGATCAAAAACGTGCCCTTGAGGAGCAGGAGGTCAGATTTCGGGAATACTGTACCGTAATTGATCAGCGGCTTGATGAACAACAGCGACGAATTGACGAACTACAGGCGCGGGTAGTTTCACTCTCCTCCCCGTCTACATCATCAAGCACAGAAACGAAACAACCCGCCAACGATAAAGCAGCAACGATGCAGACGCTTGCCGGCCAACGGGCCACAGGAGCAGACAATGTAGCACCAACGACACCGGAACCGACCATCCCTCAGCAGCCTGTGGGCATCCCCCCTGAAAAACCCAAAGAACAACGCCCACCTGAAATCGCTCCCATATTTGAAGCCCCGGGGGTTCTAACTCCCCGTGGGACACTGGTTGTGGAACCTTCGTTCCAGTATTCCCACTCATCCACCAGCAGAATCGCCCTTGTGGGATACACCATTGTCCCAGCAGTCCATGTGGGCCTCATCGATATCAGAGAAGTGGATAGAGATTCATATGTGGGCGCCATTGCAGCCCGATACGGTCTCACCAATCGCTTGGAGATGGAGCTGAAAATTCCGTATGTTTATCGTACAGATACTTCAACAACGCGAAGCTATGTCAGCAATGCACTTGAAGATTCCGCTTTCGAATCAGACGGCAATGACATCGGTGACGTGGAATTCGGCCTCCGTTATCAGGTAAACTCACCCACCACTGGCCCATTCATAATTACGAGCCTGCGGATAAAGAGCGACACCGGCACAGGCCCCTTTGACATTCCCTATGAGATGATGACAATCGAAGACCCGAAACAATCAGGATATGTCCCGACTGAACAACCAACCGGATCTGGATTCTGGGGGCTCCAGTTCGGGCTGGCGGCAATCTATCCCACCGACCCTGCGGTTATCTTCGGAGGCATCAGTTATCTCTGGAATATTGAACGGAACGTAGAAGACACCAAAAGCGGCAAACAGTTCGGGATAAATACCTATGACCCCGGCGACGCAATCGGCTTCAACTTCGGCATGGGGATATCCCTTAACGAGACATTTTCCTTCAGTCTCGGCTACGACCACAGCATAATCGGCAAAAACAAGCAGGACGGCAAATATATCGACGAAAGCGTAACCCACGTGGGTACGCTTCTCTTAGGCTATTCCCTCAGGTTGACGGCAAACACCACCGCGAACCTCTCCGTAGGGGTTGGAGTGACCGAAGCGTCGCCGGATGTGCAGCTTACTCTGCGGGTACCGATCAATTTTTAATAAGCCGAGGCTAGCGAAGCGATTGGATAATCTGGCCGGTGAGAGTGGATGATATGCTCATGGAGCGGATGAGAGAACCATTTGAAATGGCAGCGTTTATCACCGTAACGGCCTCTATTGTTATGCCATTGAGATGATTCTGAATAATACTTTGAGGAAGGGATATGGCGGAAGAGCCGGCAGCGACAAGGTCCGGGTCTCCAGTCGTTATTGTCTGAAAACGTTCGAGAGAAGAAAGGGGGACTTCCTTGCCCGTTGAAGAAAAAGTCAACAGGGGTGTCACGGCCTGGAGCCTTCCATCCAGGAAAACGGCCTGCTGAATGCCGAACAGAACCGAAAGCCCGTCACTCGTAACAAACCCGCCCCTCATGCCGTCAAGCTCTTGGTCGGATACCATAGCGCTGGCATCCAGTCCGTCGATCTCGGACAGAACCTCCGCGGATGCAGGCACGCCGGCCGCCAGTGCCACCACGACGCCGGCAATCTTTAGTTTTTTTAGTTCCTTCGGCAAGCGCATAAAAATCCCTAGAAATCATTTCGGCCCGGCAGCAGGAAGGTAATCCTTGCCAGGTCGCTGTTCTGCAGCGCCAACCCGAGCGGTGCCTTCCCATTTGCATTCCATTCGGCAGAACGGTTGAAATGGTTCTGGGCCAAATCCTTCTTACTTCTGATCAGAAAGATAATTCCGTTCCACATCGGTTCGAAATCGGACCGCGCCATCCGTTTAAGGCCCATAGCAGGGTCCCCCAACAAAACTTGCTGGTTGCTGACCCCTTTCACCACCACAAAGTGACGATACCCGTTGTGATTTATGAGCACTATTGCAGGCACGCCTATCGAAGCCAGTTTGTCGAGGTTTGTACGGAAACCGTCAGCCTTGTAGCCCCGCAATCCAAGGTATTTTTTTATATCAAGAAGCGAAAATCCCTCGCGTCTGATCTTTTCCTGATTCCCCTTTTCAAACATATCCTTGAACACATCCTGCTCGGTGACCCTGTCTTCATAGTGATATGCCAGAAGCGTCGCCAAGGCCGCCGACCCGCAACTGAAGTCAAACTGCTGCTTTATTACGGTTCGAAAGCGCAGATCTTTCAGGCTCTTTACCCTTACGGACAAATTGCCCCCCGTCGCCGCCGGAATCGTAACAAAGCCGGCCGGCGACAGGGAGGGCATCATGGCAAAAAGGAGGCTAAAAACAATGATGCGAAGCATGGTTATTCCGTAAAGATATTAAGTATCGTAGCGCTGTTGATGATTACCTGGTTGCCGGAATTCTGGATTACCGTTGCTATGCCACTGACGTTGTTAAGTGCTCCGGTGGCCAGCATATTGTAGCCGGTGCCGGTTGAGCTCAGCACATTTCCAGACATCAGCCCGTTCAATTCTGCATTGCTGATCTGTTCAAATATCCTGTCTATTTGGATGTCCTGCCCTCCGGTCAAGCCGTCAAGCTCATTTCCCGAGAGAGGCTCACCCCAACCGGCACCGTCCAATGCATCGACCTGACCAGCCTGCACTGGAGAGATCGTCTCCGCTAAGGCACCTCCGGCAAGAAAGGCAGTGAGCGCTATTCCGACAACCGCTGTGTCGATGAATTGTCGCATGAACTGCTCCTTTGCGGATGGGAGATATGAAAGTCGCCATCCGTACGGCCTGCCGGCGGCGTTTTTAACACGCCGCCGGCATTTAACTGCACCTATTGGGGAGCAGGAACGTTGATGTTCCCCTGAACGTTAACCGACTGCTGGATTGATGACTGGGCACCGGTGTTCTGGGCAAATGTCGAGATGCCGTTGATATTGCTGAAGGCGCCGTTATCAATCCGGTTGTTGCCCGAAACATACGAACCACCCTCCGGAGATCCGGCGTTCAAGGTATTACCGGTAACCTGCCCGGACAACGCACTGTCGGCAACCGCAACACTCACATCGCCGATCTGTACATCAATACTGCTGTCGTTGTTGGAGTTTGTATTCTGGCTGTAATTGGTTGATTTGTCGTTGTTTACATCGGTATTGCTGTTGTCGGAGTTGTCATTGTAGCTGTTGTTGACAGATTTGTTGTTTCCGACATCGGCCTGCGAGTTGTCGTTGTAGCTGTCATTGATGGACTTATTGTTGGCCACATCGCTTTGGTTGATGCTGTTGTCGGAATTATCGGAATTGTCGTTGTAGCTGTCATTTGTAGACTTGTTGTTGGCCACATCGCTCTGGTTGATGCTGTTGTTGGAATTATCGGAATTATCATTGTAGCTGTTGTTAGTGGACTTATTGTTAGCCACGTCGGATTGCGTGGTCGTGACACTGTTATCGGCATTATTGCTGTCCGCCACGGAAGCTGTGCCCCCTTCAGCGGCAAGCGCGCTACCGCCGGCGCCAGTCATGGTGTCGCTGCTCAGATCATTGTTGTTAAGAGAGTCGCTGACCGTGATCGGCACGTTGGTGCTGTTGTCGGAATTGTCAGTCTGTGTAACGGTAGTTGTCGTATTTGTGGTCGTAGCGGTGTTGTTTGAGTCATTGGTGGAATTGACCGTTGCGTTGTCGTTGGCCAGGTTGGCTTTGTTGTCGGCGGCGTTGTTATCGCTCAGGTCGGCGCTATTCGTGCTGTTATTGGAATTGTCAGTCGTACTGTTGTTAACGGTGGAGGTGGAACCATTATTCGCCGATGCTCCGCCATCGCCCGCAGCAGCATTGGTTTGCGTTGAGTTATCGCTGCTGTTGCTGTTATCACTGTTGTTGTTGGCGACGTTATCCTGGGCGAAGTCGTTATCCTGGTTGTTCTGATTGCTGTTGTCACTGCTGTTGTTAGCAACGTTGTCCTGATTTGCGAAGTCGGACTGGTTGTTGCTGTTGTTGCTGCTGTCGTTGGCGACGTTATCCTGATTTGCGAAATCGGACTGGGTGTTGCTGTTGTCGCTGCTGTCGTTGGCGACGTTGTCCTGATTTGCGAAGTCGGACTGGGTGTTGCTGTTGTCGCTGCTGTCGTTGGCGACGTTGTCCTGGTTGCTGA
>CAZBEB010000003.1:0-171407 GCA_964490805.1 uncultured Geobacter sp. | reverse complement strand
AATCAGACTGGGTGTTGCTGTTATCGCTGCTGTCGTTGGCAACATTGTCCTGATTTGCAAAGTCGGACTGGGTGTTGCTGTTATCGCTGCTGTCGTTGGCGACGTTGTCCTGGTTGCTGAAATCAGACTGGGTGTTGCTGTTATCGCTGCTGTCGTTGGCAACATTGTCCTGATTGCTGAAATCTGATTGAGTATTGCTGTTGTCGCTCTTGTCATTGGCAATATCGGAACTTGTATTGCCGTTCAACGTGTCATTCACTCCAACTGTTGTTGAATACTCGTTTGCTGAATTCCCTTCGGTGGCAGCTGTGGACTGCGCAGTCGCTGTCTGGCTCTGCGCTGACTCTGTTGCCGTATTGGTCGGGTTTGCAATGACTTGTGATGCGGCTCCAAAGGTTAGGACAAAAGCAAACAATACGATCAGCCGTTTTCTCGACGTACCCATAACTTACCTCCCTGTAGGAAATTTGGTGGCAAGGCTTCGTGCCATGCTCTTCCCTCCACTCTGCAAGAGGTATGCAACAGCATGTAACAAAAAATATTCCCTCACAATTACGGAATGTTAGGCTTGCACCCTCAACCATTAATAATATTGAAACAATAATTTAACCATCAAATGTGTACAGCACATGCGACAAGAAAAAAATTTCTCAGCGGCTTGACAAACTTAACTCAATATATTCATTGAAATATTTGAGCTTGCATAAGGTCCATGCAAAATATGTTAAAATGTATTGCCTGTAAGACAGGCTAATCTGCAAAGAGGTTCAGGAAAAAAGTATTCCAGCATTCGATTAACGTATTAACGCTGCCTGGCAAGATTATTTTCTGCCATACTAAAACAGTTCACTATTCTGGACAGAACAAAAAAAGCCCGCAGAAGCGGGCTTTTTAATTCTAAATTTTCAGAAATTCAATATGCCTGTTTATTCCCCAGGACATCCTCCTCGGTGACCGGAGCCCTGAATACCCGATACACCCAGATTTTGTAGATAATCACAATCGGGACAAAGATGAACGCCACAACTGTCATGATTTTAAGGGTATATGGGCTCGATGACGAGTTGAATATTGTCAGGCTGTAGGCCGGATCAATGCTAGATGGGATAAGGTTCGGGAAGAGCCCGACAACGCCGGTTGCTACTACGCTGAGCACTGTCACGCAGGACGCGGCAAAAGCTGCGAGCGTTGCCCCCTTGGCCGAGAAGGCCCGTATTCCAGCAAGAGCGGCAACAGCGATAACCGGGACTATAAAGAGAAACGGATTCGCCAGATAATTGTCGAACAATTTCGTTGCAAACTTGGTGTAGGCAAGAAAGGCCACCGCAACCACAAGCAGGGCCGGCCAGGTGTTGTCGGCAATTCCTTTGGCCCGGGAGCTCAGGTCACCCACCGTTTTGACCGACAACCAGAGTGCTCCATGCACCGTGAAGAGCAGCACGAAGAGAATGCCGGTCAGCAGCCCGTAGGGGTTGAGCAGCGAAATGAAGGAGCCCTGATAGCCTGCTGCATCCATGGGAAGTCCCTTGAAAATATTGCCAAAGGCAACGCCGAAGAGAAGCGCGGGCAAGAAATTGGATACTTGTATCGCCACATCCCAAGCCTTTTTCCACCCCTCCCCCTCCAGTTTTCCGCGAAATTCGAAAGAAACCCCCCGAACAATCAGAGAAAAGAGCAGGAGCAACAGCGCTGTATAGAGGTAGCTGAACATGAGGGCATAGGTAGTGGGAAATGCCGCAAAGGTGGCACCGCCTGCGGTGATGAGCCAAACTTCGTTGCCGTCCCACACCGGCCCGATTGTATTGATGAGTACCCGCTTCTCGCCGTCGGTCCGGGCAAGTATATTATGAAGCATTCCTGTCCCGAAGACGAAACCGTCAAGCATGAAATAAACAGCCCAAAGAACTCCCCAGAGCACAAACCAGGTAATCTGCAGTTCCATGTTACGCCCCCTTTACCGTTGTTGGTTTGATAATGCCGGAAAGATCATCGTCCGGCCCCTTGCGGGCGTATTTAGCCAACAGGTAGATGTCGATGGCCCCAAGCAAGCTGTAAATCAAAGTGAAGCCCACCAACGAACCTATCACCTGGGGTGACGTTACCGCCTTTGAGACTCCTTCGGAAGTCTTCAGTACACCATACACGATCCAGGGTTGCCGACCCATTTCAGCCACTATCCAGCCAAGTTGCGCTGCAAGATATGGCAGCGGCAAGGACAAGAGCATGACCTGCAGGAATAAAGTCCGTTTCTCAAGGGATTTCATCATTGAAAGAATTACGGCAACCAACACTGCCAGGGCAGTGAAGGAGCCGAGTCCCACCATGATACGGAAACTCCAGAAGGTAGCCTGTACCGGCGGCCGCATTTCCTTCGGGAAATCCTTGAGGCCCTTGATCTCGGAGTTGGGATCATGGAATGCGAGCAGGCTCACCATATTGGGAATACAGATTTTCTCTACCGCATTGCACTCATTCTTAGGGTCGGGAAGAATGAGCAGATTCATGCCGACCCCCCGCTTGGTCTCCCATATCGACTCCATGGCGGCAAACTTAGTGGGCTGGGTCTTGGCGATTTCCACCGCATGGAAGTCGCCGGAAAGAAGCACAAGAACTACGCCCAATAGACCGAATACCGCCCCCATCCTGAATGACCGGACAAAGAAATCCACCTGATTTTTCCGCAGCAAATGCCACGCAGAGATTCCCATGACAAAGAACGCCGCCACCATGTATCCCGAACTGACGGTATGGACGAACTTGATGATTCCATAGGGATTGGTGACAACCGCCATAAAGTCGACCATTTCGGCACGGCCATTACGAAGAACGTACCCCACCGGGTTCTGCATCCAGCCGTTGGCCAGGAGGATCCAGAGAGCCGACAGGTTTGTTGCGATTGCCACCAGCCAAATGCTGATTGCATGGGTAACCTTCGAGACCTTGTTCCAGCCGAATATCCAGACGCCTATGAAAACTGACTCCAGGAAAAATGCCACCGTGGCTTCAATGGCCAGCGGCGCTCCGAAGATGTCTCCCACGTACCTGGAATACTCGGCCCAGTTCATGCCGAACTGGAATTCCTGGGTAATGCCGGTAACGACCCCCAGGGCAAAGTTTATGAGAAACAGCTTCCCCCAGAACTTGGTCATCTTCAGATAGGTCTCATCCCCTGTGCGCACGTATCTGGTTTCCATGTACGCAGTGAGGATCGAGAGGCCCAGGGTAAGCGGAACGAAAATGAAATGGAACATGGTCGTTGCCGCGAACTGCAGCCTGCTCAGGGTTAGTACGTCCATCCGTCCTTACCTCCTTGCATTAAGTTTAATAAATAGCCGCCAGGGCTGTAATACATAATTTATAGATTGCAAAAACTTTATCATAGCAGACCATTTTTGTCCTTTATTCGAATAAAAATTTTTCGCTATTTCTGATGTGCGGCAAGATCTTCTATGGTGACCCCATCGAGAACTTCCACAACACGCTGCTGAATCTGTCTCCAAACCGGATGTACCCCGCACGTGGTGTCACGTTCGCAAACTCCGGAACCCATCAGGCATCTGTTGGGCATAATCGGGCCTTCCACGGCCTCAACAACCTCACGCAGGGTTATCTGTGATGCCGGCCGTCCAAGCATGAAACCTCCGCCGGCGCCTCGAAATGAATTCACAAGGCCAATTTTCGCAAAACTCTGGAGTATTTTGGCAAGGAACATTTGAGGCACATCAACGGCCTCGGCAATCTCGCTGATGAGAGCCACCTTCCCCGGAGGAAGTTGCGCCAGGTAAACAACTCCCCTGATTGCGTATTCACCTTTACGTGTCAATTCCATCATAATTAAATACCTATAGGACCATTTTTGTCTTTTTATACGTCACGAAAATTATGATGTCAATCACTATTTAGTACAATTTCTGCAAATAACCTGGAAAAACTCCTCTTTTTATCAACGCCGATTACTGGCAAGTAACAGCGCGGCAACATTATTCTTGATTTGACTAAATTGGTGTGGTATTTAATTGCTAAACACACTAGCAAGGTCTGATATACGATAATACTAAACCATCTGCGAAGATGGGACGGAAAGCCTACAGGGTCTCACCGAGACAGCCGGGTCGCCGAAATGTCATAAAAGATATTTTGCCCCGGTTTTTTTGTGCCTTGGCTCCGCCCCACCCCCGAAACCTCCCCTGGGCAGTCATGGCAAAACTGGAAACGGACCAAGTCCACAAGCCCTCAAGGAGGATAACGATGATTGGAAACAAAACGCCACAACCAAGTATGAAAAGACAACAAAACGGGATTGTCACAAAGTTGACCGGTGCGCTCTTTCTACTATGCACGATTGGCTTAAGCCTCTTCCTGGGCGGATGTGGCAGTGGCGGCGGCAGTGACAGCAGCAGTTCTACGGGCACGCCAGCATCAAACGCAGCGGTGGTATCCGGCGTCGCCGCAACAGGTGCCCCCCTTTCGGGAACAATATACCTGAAGGATTCGTCGGTACCATCCATTGAAAGGACTACTTCCTCGGCAACCAACGGTACATTCACTTTCAACGTGACCGGCTTAACCCCGCCATTCATACTCAAAGCCCAGGGATCGTCCGGCGGGACATCAGTCACGCTCTGTTCCTTTGCTGTGGAGGCAGGAACAGCCAACATCAATCCCCTGTCAAATGCCATGGTTGCCAATGCCGCACGAGTCTCCGACCCGTTGGCAATCTACGCAATGCCAACCCAAAGCGACATGCAGACCATCGCAAACAACCTATCAACAGCGGCTTCAACTATGATGACAGAACTTAAACCGCTCCTGGACCAGTACAGCGGCGCTAACGTCAACCCGATCACCGCTCCTTTCGCAGCCAACCATACCGGCCTCGATGCGGTACTGGACGCCGTGGATATCCATATTACCGGAGGCAATATGGTTGTTGCCAACCGCCAGAACAACGCCACAATCTTTACGGCCCCCATTACCAATCTTGAAAGCGGACAAATCAATATGGCGAATATGCCGATGTCGTCCCAGCAACCCCCTGGGCCAATGCCGCTTGACGGTGCGGCTCTTTACTCCTCGAACTGTCAACCGTGTCACGGCGCATTGACATCAAGCAACGTTCGCGGAACATCCTCGAACCTAACAAGAACCGCTATCAATGGTAATACCGGCGGGATGGGCTTTCTCTCTGCCCTGACAGATAGCCAGATCCAGGCCATTGTCGATACTCTTGCGATTACACCGACACCGGCACCGACCGTTGACCCTGGCAAGACAGTATATGATACTCAATGCTCCGGTTGCCATAGACTTGGTTCCTATGACGCATCGGGAAGCGCCCCCAACCTTTCAGGGGCAGGATCTAAAATCGGCAGCAAATATACCGCGGGCGTGTCAGGTCATAAAGGTAAAACCCTTACGGCCACCGAAATCGCAAACCTGAAGACATTTGTAAACACACATTGATGCCATTTATTCACTCAAAAAAAGGGCCTGCTTGGTGCAGGCCCTTACATACTTTTGAAGAAAGAAGGCATTACCCCCGCTTTTCTCCAAATTCCCGTACCATATACGCCTTCCATTCGTCGAAAACGCCTTCAAGGTTGAGACCAAGGTCATTGAGCCCCCCGGCAACAGCCTTGTCAATCGGCAAACCTTCCCCTAAATTCGCGAGGATTATTCGCATCCTGTGCCACCCATAGGTTGCAACCATGTAGTTTACCAATGCGTAGCTCTGCTCGTAGGCGAGATGAACCTCAGCGGTTCCCGGGGCGGCAAACCCTGCTCCCAGCCTCTGAAGAGGGATGAATTCTCCAGTTCCGACGGCTTTCTCCAATTCTCGCAATGGCGTATTGAATTCCAGCCTTCCCTGAAGCTCCGCAATGCCTTCATTGAGCCATACCGGGCAATTCCCCTTCGATATTTCACGAACAACGGCGTGGGTGTATTCATGACGAAGCGTTCCCCTCAAATCGGGAGTGATTTCAACAATCCCACCTATGGGCAGCCTGATTTTACCGTCATAGAGCCCCCCGGACCAGCCCGGTGAACGAGTCACCTCACGATAGTCGCGTTTTGTGTAGAGGATTACCGGCACCCGTGCCTCGGGAAAACAGGAGAGGTCCGTCCCTACTCCGTTGTAAATTTGCTCCAGAACGTCAAGAACCGCTAGAGCAATGTCTGTTTTTACCTCTTCCGTATCATAGGAAACAATAAAACGGGAGCTGTGCCCCCGCTCCATTTTCGCCTCCACAAGCTGTTCGCGGCGCATTTTATCCATCAACCCGCTGAGGAATGGGTCGGATGGCGCCATGGCTGTGGCTTTTTCCCAAAACTCCAGGGCCTCATCAGTTTCTCCCGCATCATAGTGCAGCCGACCAAGGAAATATAGGCTCTCGGCCGAATCACCACCAAGCTTTCGGGCCTGCTGCAATTCATACTGTGCCAGGATAACGTTTTTTGCCAGGGTAAAGGAAATACCACGCAGCAGATGGTATTGCGGATCGTCGGGAAACAGTTCAATGGACTTCTCGAACTGCGATGCCGCTTCCGGATAAGACTTTTTATCCAAAAGTTTTTGCCCCATCAGGGCATATGCGGTAGCAAGGTTCTTCTTAAGGGTTTGATCCGCCGAATAGAGCCGATAGGCCTGCTCCAGCTGTTCGATGCCCTGCTCTATTTTCCCCTCCTCCAGGAGATCAACTCCATATCTGTTGTGCAGAAGAGGGTCGGCGGCATCGGCAGCCGGAGAGAAGACGGTAAACAGACTAACCATGCAGAGGATTTGAGTTGTTATGCGTTTCATCGCCACCTGTTTTTCCGCTTATGGTACGAAAAAGCCGGGATAGCCCCGGCTTTGTTCAAGTTCTCATGAATTTTCGAACTCTTTCGGTGATCCCCGGAGCGTCCAGTCCGAATTTCGCCCTGAGTTCCGACTGTTCTCCCTGTTCAACATAGAGATCGGGATACCCCAGGCGAAGGACTTTTACGCTTTCAATCCCCTCCTCCTCCAGCAGTTCCAGCACCGCTGTACCGAAACCGCCCTGGACGGCATTCTCTTCAATAGTGATCAGGGTACCGGTTGTACGGGCAAGGGATATGATTACGTCACGGTCGAGGGGTTTGATGAATCGAACGTTGACTACGCTGAAATCGAGTCCGTCGGCCGCCAGGTTGTCGGCTGCCTCGCAGGCGGGATAGACGGTTGACCCCACCGCAAGCAGGGCGCCGCTGCTGCCTTCCCGCAATATTTCGCTTTTACCGAGCGGCAGCGCCTTAAATGTCTGGTCGAGGGAAATCCCGTAGCCGTTGCCACGCGGATAGCGCAGCGCTGCCGGCCCGTCATGGTCAATGGCAGTCTTCAGCATGTGCTGAAGTTCGTTCTCATCCTTTGGCGCCATGACAACCATGTTAGGCAGATGACGCAGATACGAGATATCAAAAAGCCCATGATGGGTCGGACCGTCACTTCCGACAACCCCGGCGCGGTCTATGGCGAAGGTGACCGGAAGATTCTGCAGGCAGACGTCGTGGAACACCTGATCGTAGGCCCGCTGCAGGAAGGATGAGTAAACGGCGAATACCGGCCGGAACCCCTCGGCGGCAAGCCCCGCGGCAAAGGTTACGCCGTGCTGCTCGGCAATCCCCACGTCAAAGAACCGTTGGGGAAACTCAGAAGCGAACGCGGTAAGTCCGGTACCGTCGGGCATGGCGGCAGTGAGTGCTATGACCCGGTCGTCGTCGGCCGCTATCTTTTTGATTGCCTCGCCGAACACGCCGGTATATGAGGCGGCCCCACCCTTCCCTTTCAGCACCTTGCCGGTTTCGACATCGAACGGTCCGACACCGTGGAAGAGAGCCGGTTTGGCTTCCGCGGGGGGGTACCCTTTCCCCTTCTTGGTAAGAACGTGTATCAGAACCGCGTCATCAAATCTTTTGATTTTTTCGAAGGTTTCCGTAAGTCGGCCGATATCGTGCCCATCAATGGGACCGATGTACTCGAACCCGAACGCCTCGAAGAGCATGCCGGGCGTGAAGAGACTTTTGAGTGATTCCTCGGCGCGCTTCGCCACTTTGAGAACCCCGTGGCCTATCCTGTCAAGCCCGCCGAGAAAACCTTCGAGGTCCTTCTTGATTGTGTGTACAA
This sequence comes from uncultured Geobacter sp., assembly GCA_964490805.1. GTDB lineage: Bacteria > Desulfobacterota > Desulfuromonadia > Geobacterales > Geobacteraceae > Geobacter. The sequence continues at coordinate 163,264 of CAZBEB010000003.1, read as the reverse complement.
AGTCGCTGGTTACGGTTCGGTTCAGGAAATTGGACAGGGCCCCAACATTCTCGGCAATGGACATCTCGTTGTCGTTCAGAATAACCACCAGGTCCTTGTTCAGCTCTCCTGCGTGATTGAGCCCCTCGTATGCAAGGCCCCCCGTCATTGAGCCATCGCCGATGACGGCTACAACCTTGTTCCGTTCGCCCCGCAGGTCGCGAGCGGCGGCAAAACCGAGAGCCGCTGAGATGGAGGTCGAGGTATGGCCAGTGTCATAGGCATCATGGGGAGATTCGCACCGTTTGGGAAAGCCGCTGATTCCACCGAGGGTACGAAGAGTGGCAAACTTATCCCGCCGGCCGGTAAGCAATTTATGGGCATAGGACTGGTGCCCCACATCCCAGATAATCTTGTCCGCTGGGGAGTCGAACACCCTGTGGAGGGCCAGAGTCAGTTCAACCACACCCAGGCTCGGAGCCAGGTGCCCGCCGTTTTCGGCACAGACGGCAATGATTTTTGCCCTCAATTCCGATGCAAGCTGCTCAAGTTGGCTGGCAGAAAGCCCCTTCAAATCGCAGGGTGAGTCGATGGTTTCAAGAATTGTCGTCATCAGGAATTCCGGGATACGATATAGCGGGCAATTTCCCGTAGCGGCTCGGCCTTCTCACCAAATTGCGTGAGAGATTCAAGAGCGATTTCGACCAGTTCATGGGCGCGGCGCTTGGAGTCGGCCAGCCCCATAACCGCCGGATACGTTGCCTTGCCGCGGGCCTGATCGCTTCCGGCATCCTTGCCGATCTGCTCGGTGGTTCCCTCTATGTCAAGGATGTCGTCGGCTATCTGGAAAGCGAGGCCGATGGCCTCTCCGTAACGGGTCATGGCCGCGAGGGCTTCCCCTTCAGCCCCTCCGAGGATGGCCCCCGCTTTAACCGAAGCCTTCATAAGGGCGCCGGTCTTGTGGGTGTGGATGTACTGGACCGTGGCCAGATCAATGTCCTTTTGCCCCTCACTCTCCATATCCACCACCTGGCCGCCGACCATCCCACGGGATCCGGCGCAGAAGCCAATTTCATTGATAACCGGAAGCAGACGGGAAGGCCCAACCTTAGCGGCATATTCCGGAGAGCTCATTAGGATAAATGCTTCCGTGAGGAGCGCATCGCCGGCGAGAATGGCGATTGCTTCTCCGAAAACCTTGTGGTTGGTGGGACGACCGCGGCGGAAATCGTCATCGTCCATGGCCGGTAAGTCATCGTGAACCAGTGAATAGGTATGAATCATCTCCATGGCGCAGGCAGCAGGAAGAGCGAGATCAGGCGTCCCCCCCACCGCCTCGCAAGCAGCAAGCATCAGCACGGGACGTATCCGCTTACCCCCGGCAAAGATCGAATAACGCATGGAACGGTGGACGGAAACGGGGAGTTCGCTCTCCCGCGGCAGATGGCGTTCAAGGGCTTCGTCAACAATGGTGCAACGTTCTTTGAGATAGCTTTTCAGGTCCATGAAAACTCGCTTTTAATCGAAAATATGCTTCCCTACTCCCCTTCATCCAGCCGGAATGGCTCCTTGGAGAAACTGCCGTCCTTTTTCTTGAGCAGCAATTCCACCTTTTTCTCCGCCTCATCCAGCTTTTTAGTGCAGAAAGCAGCCATTTTGACCCCTTCCTCAAAAGCTTTAAGAGAGTCGTCAAGGGACAAGTCCCCGCTTTCAAGCCTGTTCACCACTTCTTCCAGCTTTTTAAGTGCGGTTTCGAACTTTTCAACGGCCATGGATGCCCTTCCTGACTGAAATTGAGCGTTTATTATACCTATTGGGCATTATCAGTCAAGGAGTTGCGGCTAGAGCTGCCCCATAACCGGGCCAATCGAAATGCTGGAAGTCAATGAGGAGAGCGGTTGGGATGAAAGTGTCAAGCTCTGTGAATTCGCGCCCCAGGAGGTGTGCCGACAAACGATGAAAGAGGCGGACCTCTTCCCTGAATATGTCGGTGAACTTTCCCCTGAGCGCAGTGTTGGCCAGGGGGTCGTTGCCTACATAGTTGAGGGTGCACCATTCGTCATGGAGCACCTCACCGGTCAGATCAACCAGGGGCAGCCCATGGAGCCGGCAGGTCATGGGACGGTATTCGTAGACGAGGCACCTGCCGTCCTGCCCGAGGAGCGGGCAAGGAGTTTCGTCGTCATCGGGCATAAGCATGTCCCACTCTTCTTCGGGGCGATAGTTGAGAATATAGGGCGAATCAAGCTCGGGCCAAAGTCCCTGGAGCACACGAAGGCGCGACCGGCATCGCGCCAGGACCTCCCCACGGATGTCGCCATCCAGTTGATCGAAACCATTTTTAAGAAGTGCCGCATCGAGGAGCGTGATATCGAAAAGGCCGCGGCAACATTCGGAGCACCCCGCGGCACAGCGGATGTGATCCCCGGATTGCGCGATACAGTTGGCGAACCACTTATCCACATCGGATAACAGGTTGCGATATTCCTTTAGAATCCCGTCCATATTCCCTAAAAAAAGAAGGCGGGAAATCCCGCCTCCCCTCCCCTATGGGTTTAAGTGCTTTAATCAACGAGCTGAGACCTGGTGAAAATGCTCCTCAACCAGACACCTTCGGCCTCAATGTTCTCGCGTCCGCCTTCCTCACGGTCCACAAGAGAAACAATGCCGAGCACAACAAGGCCTTCTTCCTCGGCACGGCGGACCGCTTTCATGGAAGACCCTCCAGTGGTTACCACGTCCTCCACGATCACAACCCTGGACCCCGGCGGCAGGTTTTTACGTCCTTCGAGCCATTGGCCCGTGCCGTGCCCCTTGGGCTCTTTGCGGATTATGAATGCATGCATGGGGCGTCCGTCGAGGTATGCCGCAATGGATGTTGCAGTTGCAATCGGATCGGCTCCCAGGGTAATGCCGCCGACGCCCTGAACGCCTTCGACATCTTTGATTGCTTCATAGAAAAGCTTGCCGACCAGAAGCCCGCCTTCGGCATGGAGGGTGGTCTGTTTGCCGTCAAAGTAGAAATCGCTCTCCCGGCCCGAAGCGAGGGTCACTTTTCTCTTTTCGTAGGAAAGTTCGAGTATTATCTGTTTCAAGCGCTCCCGGTCAGTCATAGTGAAATCAGCTCCTTTTAGAAAAGATCCAGCTGGGGCGCTGCCGCCAGCTTGGGGAATGTAATGGGATAGTTGCCGGAGAAGCAGGCCTTGCAGTAGGGAGTGTTCCCGGCCCCAACAGATTGCAGCAAGCCCTCCTCCGAGAGGTAGCCGAGTGAATCAGCGGTAATATAACGGCGGATCTCCTCAAGGGTATGGGAGGAAGAGATCAGCTCCTTTCGGGTGGGAGTGTCGATGCCGTAATAGCAAGGGTAGCTGGTAGGAGGCGAGGAGATACGGACATGGACCTCTTTGGCGCCGGCATTGCGCACCATCTTCACTATTTTGCGTGAAGTGGTCCCGCGCACAATGGAATCGTCGATTACCACAACCCGCTTACCCTCAAGTATCTCGCGCACCGGATTGAGCTTGATTTTCACCCCGAAGTGGCGAATCGACTGCTGGGGTTCAATGAAGGTCCGTCCGATGTAGTGGTTACGAATCAGACCAAGCTCAAAAGGAAGCCCGGCCTCCTGGGCATAACCCAACGCTGCGGGAACCCCTGAGTCGGGAACCGGGATGACGATATCAGCATCGACCTGGTGCTCCCGGGCCAGTTGCCGTCCGAACTCCTTGCGGACCGTGTAGACGTTTTTACCGAAAATATAGGAATCGGGGCGGGCGAAGTAGACAAATTCGAAGATGCAGGGGGCCGGTTCGGCCTTTTTGAGAGGGAAATGCGAGGTGATGCCGTCCTTAGTGATGACAATGACCTCACCTGGCTCAACCTCACGGACGAATTCAGCCTCAATGAGGTCAAGGGCGCAGCTTTCGGAGGCGACAACCCAGCCGTCGCCGAGCTTGCCGAGACAAAGGGGGCGGAAGCCCTGGGGGTCACGGGCCGCTACCATGCGGGTCTCGGTCAGGAACAGAAGGCAGTAAGCTCCCTTCAGGCGTCCAAGGGCTTCGGCGATACGGTCTTCCAGGGAGCTCTGTTTGGAGGCAGCCAGCAGATGGAGGATTACTTCCGTATCCATTGTGGTCTGAAAGATCGACCCCCATGCCTCCAACTCGTCCTTGACGATCTGCGCATTAACCAGATTGCCGTTGTGGGCCACGGCAATTGAGCCGCGGGAATAATCCACCTTGATTGGCTGGACGTTCTTGGTGACCGAATCTCCCGTTGTTGAGTAACGGACATGGCCGATTGCCGCGGGACCAGGGAGATTGCGAAAAAGCGCCTGATCGCCGAAGACATCCGCCACCAGTCCCATGCTCCGGTGAACATGAAGGCTTCGTCCGTCCGAAGAGACGATGCCGCATGCTTCCTGTCCCCGGTGTTGAAGGGCGTAGAGCCCGAGATAAGTCAGGTTCGCCGCCTCTGGATGACCGTAAATACCAAAAATTCCGCATTCTTCCGTAGGTCTGTAAAGCTTCATTCCGTCTCCATATACGAAATAAGCGGCTGCAAAATGTCAGCCGCCCGGTTTCAGCAGTATTACAGCAAATTGTTCCTTACGTACTCAGCAGCGTTCTTGAACAGGACAAGACCGTCACCTTCTTCGGGCAGTTCTTCGCGAGTCCAGCGGGGATGATGGGTCCGGTGGACGAAAGCCTCCGGGTGGGGCATCATACCCATAAGTCGGCCGGTTTCATCGCAGAGGGCCGCAATGGCATTAACCGACCCGTTGGGATTCAGGGGAAATTCCATGGTGGGTGCGCTGTAGGCGGCATCGGAATACCTGAATACGGCCAGATGCTTATCCTCAATGGCGGTAAGCGTGGCTGGCCCGTCCACGACAAGTTTCCCTTCCCCATGACGCATCGGCAGATATATCCCCTTCTCTACGCCACCCGTATAGACCGAGGGAGACGCGGAATCCACCTTAAGGTAGACCCAACGGTCCTGAAACCGGCCACAGTCATTAAAGGTAAGAGTGGTGGTCTGCTTCAGATAGGATCCGCCAATTGCCGGCAAAAGCCCCATTTTCACCATGAGTTGGAAGCCGTTGCAGACCCCTAGGATCAGTTTGCCTGCAGTAATGAAACGGCTGAACTGGTCGATGAGATGCTCTTCGAGATCATCCACCTTGGCGTAGCGGAGACGATTGGCTTGCGCCTTAGCGCTGCCCAGGTCATCGCCGTCGAGGAAGCCGCCGGTGAGGTTGATGAAATGGAAGTCGTCCAGGCGGATTTCTCCCGACAATAGTTCTGAGATATGGGCGATAACCGCTTCGTCGAATCCGCCAAGTCGGCAGGCATGAGCTGCCTCCACTTCACAGTTGGTACCGTTGCCGGTTATGACAATAGCTCGTGTTTTCGACATGCTACAGCTCCCTCAGCGGACTCTGCCACGCTTCTTTGAGTTCTTCGATCCCTGCGTTCACAATCGTGTTGCCGGAAAGTCCCTTTAGGGCAACACTAGCTTCTTCCGTAACAATACCTATGGTTGAGAAGCAATTCCCGGCCATTACCGCTTCGAAGGCATCCTTGTTCTCAGGGCGAACCGTCACAAGATGTCGCGAGGCCGATTCGGAGAACAGAAGTGCCGTATCGTTGCGCAAGGGTTCGGCGTCTGACCAGAGGACCCGGCCGAGATCGGCGGCAATGCCATAACCGCCGGCAAAAGCCTTCTCGGCCAGGGCGACGGCGAGTCCTCCGTCCGATAAATCATGGCAGGAAGCGATCAGGCCACCGGTAATAGCCAAGTGTAAGGCACGGTAGCGCTTGAGTGCTTTCTCGGGATTAACCTTCGGAACCATGTTGCCGATGCTGCCTTTGAGGGCCAGATACTCGGAACCGCCCAATTCGTTGCCGGTAGTGCCCAGGAGGTAAACGATGTCGCCGGGGCGCTTGACGTCCATGGTAACGCTCTTCCTGGCATCCTCAATCTTGCCGATGACCGAGAAAAGAATGGTTGGCGGTATCGAAATTTTCGTGGCCCCATCATAGAAATCGTTCTTCATGGAGTCCTTGCCCGAAATGAGCGGAAGATTATAGGCAAGGCAGACGTCGTAAAGGGCGTGATTGGCGCGCACAAGCTGGGCCATTTTGTACTCGCCGTCAGGGGTCTTCTCCGATTTCACCGGGTCGCACCAGCAGAAGTTGTCAAGCCCGGCCACGAGGTCGAGGGAACCGCCAACGGCCACGTAGTTGCGCATGGCTTCGTCAATGGCGTTTGCGGCCATGTGGTATGTGTCGATATCGGAATAGCGGGGACAGATCCCGTGGGCCACCACGACTCCTTCAAAGGAATCGAGAATCGGCCGGACCACGGCAGCGTCTGAAGGGCCATCGTTAGCCACGCCGGTGAAGGGCTTAACCACGCTCCCACCCTGAACTTCGTGGTCATAGCGACGGACCACCGACTCTTTGGAACAGATGTTCTGTGCACCGAGAAGCTGCTTCAGATCTGCGGTGTAATCTTCTTTTGCCGGGATAACCGGTTCTTCGTGGCGTGGCGGTACCCACTTTGCGGGAAGTTGCATCGGGGGAAGCCCCTCGTGCATGAACTCCATGGGCAGCCAGGCAACGGTGCGGTCACCATAGACAATGTGGAAATAACCGTTATCGGTAAACTCGCCCAATATGGTCGCTTCAACATTGAAGCGCCTGGCCATGGCCATGAATTCATCGATGGATTCAGGCGGCACGGCAAGGCTCATGCGCTCCTGGGCCTCGGAGATGAGAATTTCCCAGGGGTCAAGCCCGGGATACTTGAGGGGAGCCTTGGCAAGATCCATATGGCAGCCGCCACATTCGCCTGCCATTTCGCCGATGGACGATGAAAGTCCGCCAGCGCCGTTGTCGGTGATGAACCGATATAGCCCTTTGTCACGGGCACGTATCAGGAAATCGAACATCCTTTTCTGGGTGATGGGGTCGCCGATCTGTACCGCGGTGACCGGCGAGTTTTCATTCAGTTCTTCGGAGGAGAACGTGGCGCCGTGGATACCGTCCTTGCCGATGCGCCCGCCGGTCATTACAATCAAATCGCCCGGTTTTATCGACTTCTCGTGGCCCGGTTCGCCGTTCAAAGTCGCAGGCATGATACCGGCTGTTCCACAGAAAACTAAAGGTTTACCAGCAAAACGTTCATCGAATACTAGAGATCCGTTGACCGTAGGTATGCCGCTTTTGTTGCCGCCATGCTCAACCCCCTCGACAACCCCTTCATAAATGCGACGGGGATGAAGAAGTCTGGACGGCAGCGGTTTATCGTAGAATGGATCGGCAAAGCAGAACACATCGGTGTTGAAGATGAGCTTTGCACCCTTGCCGGTGCCGAATGGATCGCGGTTAACGCCGACGATGCCGGTCAGTGCCCCGCCGTAGGGGTCAAGGGCCGAAGGGGAGTTGTGGGTTTCCACCTTGAAAACCAGGGACCAGTCATCATTGAACTTGATAACCCCGGCATTGTCTTTAAAGACCGAAAGGCAAAAGTCCTTATGGCCCAACTTCTCCCGAACATCCTTGGTCGTCCGCTGAATGAACGACTTGAATAGCGACTTTATCTCCTGCCGGTTTCCCTTATCGTCCTCGTAATGCACCGTCCCGGCAAAGATCTTGTGCTTGCAGTGCTCGGACCACGTTTGGGCAAGACATTCCAGCTCGACATCGGTCGGGATCGCACCCAGCCCCATCTTCAGGCGTTCCTCGCGGATCTGCGGATCGCGGTAATGGGCCTGGATGATTTTCATCTCCTCAAGGGTCAGGGCGAGCACCCCATCCTTGCTGATCCGCATCAGTTCATCATCGGAAACTTCGAGGTTGATTTCCCGGACCTGAATCTGCGCCTGAGACTGAACCTGGGGAACGTACGCCGGCACTCCCCCTTTTGCATCGAACTCGGTCTGGTCGAGCACCACAAAGCGTTGAATGAGGGCATTGCCGAGAAGGTTCCGGGCAATCAGTTCGACGTCGTTGCGGGAAAGATTTCCACTGAGGAGATACTGTACCGAAGTAAAAACGCCTTCGCCCGCCTTGAGGGGACGACCGGTAATGTATTCAATGGCCTCTCTGCCGGTGCGCCCAACGTTATCGGTCACTCCCGGCCGGTATCCCACCTCAACGAGGAAGTCAAAACCGGCGGCAAGGGGGCGGTCTATGCTCCAGACCTGAATGACCGGGTCGCAGAAAGGCTCCGAAGCGGTCTTGACGAATTCCTCTTCAGACAACTCCGCATCCACGGTATATACGTCTATGGTCCGTACTGAATCCACCGGCAGATGCAGAAAATGCTGAATCTCTCTCTTGATTCTCTCGCCGCGGGCGTCGCGAAGACCTTCCCTGAGGGCAATCTCGATTCGTCTTACCATTTAGTTTCCCTTTTCCAAGAAAACGGTCCGTATCGGGTAGGGGATATTGATGTGGTGTGCCCTGAACCGGTTGATAATCTGCTCGTTAATCCTGTCAGTGATGGGGAAAATACTCTTGTAGTCCTCAACCCAGAAGAAAAGCGACATATTAAGGGCACTTTCACCAAATGAAACAAAAAAAGCTTCCGGCGCGGGATCATGAAGGACCTCGGGGACGCCAAGCGCCGTATCTACCAGGATACGTTTGACCTCTTCCACATCGCAATCATAACCAACGCCCACGTCTACCCTCCCCTTTGCCCTGACATCGGGGAACGCAAGGTTGATGAGAATTGTGTTGCATAGCTCTGAGTTTGGGATAACGAGCAGAGTATTGTCAACGGTCTTGATTTTGGTGGTACGAAGACCTATATCCGCCACATCGCCCCATTGCCCGGAAGTAAGCTGAATCCGGTCGCCAATGCGGAAGGGGCGGTCAACCATAAGGGTGAAACCGGAAATCATGTTGGCCAGGGTATCTTTTGCCGCAAGGCCGATTGCCAGGGAGCCGATCCCCAAGGCTGTGACCACGGAGAGAATATCGTAGTTGAAATGTTTGAGTATCACCATCAAGGCGATACCAACGAGGAAAATTGTGATGATTTTCTCAAGTGGCGGGATGATCTGACGGTCTACCCCAACGCCATGTCGTTCCGCCAGCTTGTTGCCATACCATTTGAGAATTTCCGAAATGCCACGCCCAATAATAATGGTAATGACAACAATATTAATTATATAAACCGCCCCAGACAGAACCAGATAAGCCTTTTCGGGGAGCGGTAAAGACCTTACGGCAAAGTAGAGTCCGGCAAAAACCACCAGAGTGCTTGTCGGGGGAGTTATTCGCCGGAGGATCTGGTCATCCAGCCCGGTACGGGTAAAGGCGGTCAACCGGGGCACCCAGGTGGTGAGGAGATACCGCACAACCTGGGAAAGCCCCCAGAAAAACGTAAATATTACAACGGCTACGAGGATCTCTTTCAACCAGAAGAGTAACAGGTGGTCTGCAGCCTCAAGCCTGAAAAAATCAAGGAGACTACCCACCGAAAACCCTCGTGAAAATTGTATCGACATGCTTCAAATGGTAGTTGAGGTCAAATGCTTCGCGAATCTCCTCCTCAGGGAGGAAACTGCGCACATCGGCATCTGCAAGAAGCTCCTCCTGAAAATCCTTCCCCTGCTCCCAGACCTTCATGGCATTGCGCTGGACGAGCCCATAGGCATTCTCGCGCGAAGCACCGGCATTGGCAAGTTTGAGCAGTACCCGTTGCGAGAAGATAAGCCCCCGCATGAGATTGAGATTTTTCATCATGTTTTCGGGGTAGACAACGAGGTTGTCGATGAGACCGATGCAGCGATTGAGCATGAAATCAATGACTATGGTGGCATCGGGGCCAATTACACGCTCAACCGATGAGTGGGAAATGTCACGTTCGTGCCAGAGCGGTACATTCTCCATGGCCGACACAGCATAGCCACGCACGAGACGAGCAAGACCGGTGAGGTTCTCGGAGAGAACCGGATTGCGCTTATGGGGCATGGCGGATGAGCCCTTCTGCCCCTTGCTGAAGAACTCTTCGGCTTCCAGTACCTCAGTCCGTTGCAGGTGGCGAATCTCCACGGCAAATTTCTCGATAGAGCTGGCGATTATTGCGAGCGTGGCAAAGAACTCGGCATGGCGGTCCCGTTGGATCACCTGGGTTGAACATGGAGCAGGCTTGAGGCCGCCATTCCTGCAGACGTATTCTTCGACACGGGGGTCGATATTGGCAAAGGTTCCGACCGCCCCGGAGATCTTGCCATAGGCGATGGTCTCGCGTGCCGCTTCCATGCGGCGCAGGTTGCGGCGCATCTCGTCATACCACAAAGCCATCTTGATGCCGAAGGTGACCGGTTCGGCATGTATGCCGTGGGAGCGCCCCATCATCGGCGTATCCTTGTGCTCATAAGCGCGACGCTTAATCACTTCCATGAGGCGCTTAATGTCATCGATGATGAGATCGGACGCCTCGGCCAGAAGCATTGCAAAAGAGGTATCGAGAACGTCGGAAGAGGTCAGACCCAAATGCACGAAGCGCGAATCGTCGCCGATGTAGTCGGCAACAGAAGTGAGAAAAGCGATAACATCGTGTTTGACGGTCTTTTCGATTTCATCGATCCGCTCAACATCGAAATCAGCCTTTGACTTGATCCGTTCCACGGCCTCATGGGGAATGTTGCCCAGTTCAGCATGGGCTTCACAGGCGGAAATTTCTATATCGAGCCACTTCTGGTAACGGTTGCGAGCTTCCCATATACGGGCCATTTCAGGACGACTGTAACGTTCAATCACGGTGCGATCTCCTTCTAATCAATATGTAATGATACGGGAGGCGTTTGTGAAGCGCCGACCCGGATAGCCGTTCTTAAAAGTTCAAAATTTCGCTCGGACAGTACTGATCCCCGACAATAAGCCGAGGTGAGCAGCTGGTCTGGTTGGTCAGGAGGTTCGTCGTCACCTTCCGTGCAATGGCCGGATCATTGTTAACCTCAGACAGGTGGGCCAGGAAAAGTCCTTCAAGGCCAGGATGGAGCACCTCGGCTAGCAGCGCCGCTGAATCATTGTTTGACAGGTGTCCGTGGCGAGATTTGATCCGCTGCTTCAAGTGCCAGGGATACGGACCGTCCATCAGCATTTCTTCGTCGTGATTCGACTCGATCACGAGAACCCGGCACCCCTTGAGTTTGTCCGAAACGAGCCGGGTCGCTATGCCGAGATCAGTAGCAATCCCAGCTTTTCCATCCCGGCATTCAATGGTGAATCCGACCGGATCACAGGCATCGTGCGTTATGGAAAAAGGATCAATGAGCAGGTCGCGGAAACAGAACGAATAGCCCGATTCGAACTCTACCACTTCAGAACCGCGAATTCCTTCCCGTACCTTCTGATGGGTCGGATAGCTTATGTGTACCGGTATATGATATTTGCGGGAAAGAACATCAACCCCTCTGACATGGTCCACATGTTCGTGGCTGACAAAGACTCCGTCAAGATCGGAGGCATCAACGCCAATCAAGGCAAGACGGCGAACAATCTCGCGAGCCGACAGGCCCACATCAATGAGAATTCTGGTCTCCTCCGTTTCGATGAACAGGGAATTTCCCTTGCTCCCGCTGGCAAGCAGACAAACCCTCACAAACCCTCCATTCATCGGCCATTGGAACGTCTATTCCAACCACCCGGTAAACTAAATTTATATACCGGAAAGAAGGTACTTATTCAAGGCTAAACAGTGGAATTTTTTCTAATGAAAACAACTGCACATCATTTAAGCAGGTTAAGATAATCAACTGTGCCATCACCCGTAATGGGGTTGAGGGGAAGAACTATATGAAATGTCGAGCCGGAAAACTGATTGGGATTATAGCCCGGCGATTCTACCCATATTTCGCCACCATGCATCTCCACAATCCCCTTGGCAATGGATAAACCCAGGCCGGCCCCCCGGGATTTGAACGCCACATTTCCCGAGCTGTGTTCCTCAATGTTACCCACCTCGTAGAATTTGTCGAAAATTCTCAACTGATCGTCCACATCGATGCCGATACCCGTGTCGGCTACGGTAATCTCCACGTAAAGGTGCTGCTCTTTGCCAATGTTGACCAATGACTGAATCGGATCCAGGGTCGGAGTCTGCTTGGAGCGCAGGAGATATTTTGCCCGCGTGGAAACAGTAATGCGCCCGCCATCAGGTGTAAACTTGATGGCATTGACGATCACATTCGAAAGAAGTTGCATAAGCCTTGCCGCATCACCTCTAATAGATGGAATTGATTCATCGAGTTCCAGATCAAGTTGTTGCTTCCGTTTTGACAGGAAAAAACGGAGCTCGTTTCGGGAATCTTCCACAAGTCGGTTCACATCGACTTCATCAAGGGTCAGCTCTAGCCTCTTTTCATCGATCATCGAGACATCAACCATGTCTTTGACAATGTTATCGAGACGTGCGGCTGCATTGGCAATGTTTTGCACCATATCCAGGACATTCGGCTCGACCTTTTCCGGCGCTTCGGTCAATATCAATTCCGCGTAGCCCATGATAACCGTGAGTGGAGTTTTCAACTCATGTGAAGCAATACCGAGAAACGAATCTTTCATCTTATTGAGACGGGCGAGGTCTGCAGCACTTTTCTCTAAATTGAAGAGAATTTCCCGTTCACGGGTGACATCCCTTATGATTGCCTGGATCAGCTTTTCCGCACCAATGGTGATGATATTGGCATGAATCAGGCCGACGACCAGTTCCGTATCCTTTTTTAGCAACCGTATCTCTTCGGCAACATGCTTCCCCTTCCCTGCCTCCTGGAAAAAATTATATACGATCGGAGCATTCTGGGTGCCCACCAGGGTCAGCATGCGACTAAGGGGAAGACCTGTGAGTTCGGAGGCCCCGCGGTCGAAAAAATCTTCCGCCATCTTGTTGACCAACTTTACCATGTCGTTTTCATCAATTACGACGATGGCATCACTCGCGTCTTCGAGAAGGGACTTGTAGAGTTCCTCGGACTTTTCCAGATCGAGGCTCAGGCTTTCAAGCTTCAGATAAGAGGAATGCAGATCATTATGGATATTTTCCAGTTCCTGATAGTTCTGCCGAATCTCCACCTCACGGTTCTTGAGAGCTTCCGACATGATGTTTACGTTGCGGGCCAATTCATCGAACTCACCGACGAACAGTTCCTCGATTCTGTAGTCAAAATCTCCCTCGGAAACCTTCTTTACTCCGCCAAGTAGCGCCGCTATGGGCTGGCCGATGCTCCGTTTGACGAAAATCACCACGAGAGAGAACGAAATTGACAGGACGATGACCAGCAGAACCAGAGAACGCAGGATAATCTCTTGGACCTTTGCGGAAATGGCATGGACCGAAAAACCGATATGAAGAAGTGCAACTTGCTTACCGTCAGGCGAATAAACCGGAGTTACCGTATCGTAGTAGGAACCATCTGCCCCGATAAGATGAATGCTTTGATCGAGGCGAGTGGTAAATGCCTTCTTGATGATATCGAAACGGAGATTTCGGTAGATGGGATCGTTCAGATGGAGAACGGCTCCTTCGCTGTCGGTGACAACGCAGTATGCAATCTCAGGGCTTGAGGTGACAACTTCGCGGCATTTATCACTCAATCCCTCAATATCCCTGACATCAAGGCCGAGCGCAATGACCTTTTCCATGTTCCCGCGCAGAGATGTTCCGAGACTTTGAGATCTGAGGATAAGAGCCTGAATGTAATCCCTCCTGAATCCCACTATATCCATCAAGGAGTTAGCGGTAATCGTGAGAAACAGGATCACGAAGGCAAATAGGAATATCCTTTTTTCAAGGTTTTTTATCATGGGAAGTATGCAGAAAACTATAGATATTGATGTTTTTTGCCCTTTATACTATCACACTTAACCATAACAACGACTACTAAAATACCGCTTCGATTATTTATCCACGGAAAGAGTTCCCCTGACAACAAAAACAATTGGGGGACAAAAAGGTTGACGGGCTGAAAATATCTTTATTATTATAAGGGAGTTTGCTGATAACGTTTACTCATGTTTATACACCAATCAAACAGGAGGGTTCAATGGCTCTAAGGGTTGCAATTAACGGTTTCGGCAGAATCGGGCGTTCCGTACTCCGTGCGGCTGTCAAGGAGAAAGGCATCGAGATCGTTGCAATCAATGATCTTACCGATGCAAAAACCCTGGCACACCTGCTTAAGTATGATTCAGTTCACGGAACATTCCCCGGCAAGGTTGAGGTCGGCAACGGTGAAATCATAGTTAACGGAAAAGCTATCAAGATTCTGGCCGTAAGGAATCCCGAAGAACTCCCCTGGAAAAAAGAAAAAATCGATGTGGTCCTTGAATCGACCGGGCTTTTCACGTCTCGCGAGAAAGCCGAACTGCACCTTAAGGCAGGCGCCAAGAAGGTTATCATCTCCGCTCCGGCAACCAATGAAGACATCACAATCGTCATGGGTGTCAACAGCCACCTCTATGACCCGAAAAAGCACAACATCATCTCCAACGCATCCTGCACCACAAACTGCCTGGCCCCCGTCGCCAAAGTACTCCATGAGACATTCGGCATCGAAAAGGGCCTCGTGACGACGGTACACTCATACACCAACGATCAGCAGATACTCGACCTCCCCCACAAGGATCTTCGCCGGGCCAGAGCTGCTGCAATGTCGATGATTCCGACTTCTACCGGTGCTGCCAAGGCGGTATCCCTGGTACTGCCGGAATTGAAAGGGAAACTGGACGGCATGGCTATTCGTGTGCCGACTCCCAACGTCTCCGTGGTCGATCTCGTGGCAACTCTTGCCAAAAAAGCCGATGTAGATAAGATCAATGCCGCATTCAAGAAGGCTTCCAAAGGCGCGCTCAAGGGAGTTCTCGGATTTTCCGAGGAACCTCTTGTCTCCATCGACTACAATGGCAATCCTCTGTCATCTACGGTGGATGCAAGCTGCACAAAAGTCCTCGAAGGAAACATGGTCAAGGTTCTCTCTTGGTATGACAATGAAACCGGGTTCTCATACCGCGTTGTCGACCTAATGAAACTTATCGCAAAATAAATGTAAATTACCCATGAGGGGGGATTATTCCCCCCTTTTTTTATCTACAGACCGATATTGGATATTTTTCGCATAAATGTTTCAGGAGGTTTTTAATGGCAATCCGCTATATTGACGAAATAGAGAATCTCAACGGGAAAAAAGTATTCATCAGAATCGATTTCAACGTCCCCCTGGACGAACATCAGAACATAACCGAAGACACCCGGATTAGGGCGGTTCTTCCCACAATCAATTTTGCTCTCGATGCAGGCGCCAAGGTCATCCTTGCATCACACCTGGGGCGCCCGAAGGGTGAACGCAAGGCAAAGTACTCCATGGCGCCCGCAGCCAAACGATTGTCCCGCCTGCTTAACAAGGAAGTACAGTTGGCTCCCGACTGCATTGGTGACGATGTCAGGAAGATGATCGATGCCATGAAACCGGGCGATGTCATTCTGCTCGAAAACGTTCGGTTCTACGAAGGCGAGGAAAAGAACGACGACGCCTTTGCCAAAGCTCTGGCCAACGGCTGCGAAATCTACATAAACGATGCCTTTGCCGTATCCCACCGTGCCCACGCATCCGTGGAAGCCATAACAAAGCATTTCAGCATTGTAGCTGCCGGCTTCCTTATGAAAAATGAAGTTAACTACTTTGAGAAGGCGACGCAAACTCCCATACGCCCTCTGGTGGCCATTCTCGGTGGTGCCAAAGTATCCGGTAAGCTTGAAGTTCTGGGGAATCTGGTCAACAAGGTAGATAAAATTATCATTGGCGGCGGCATGGCGTTCACCTTTCTTAAGGCACTTGGCTATAACGTCGGCAAATCTCTGGTAGAAGAAGACCTGCTGGAAACGGCCCGCACCACCTACGAAAAGGCGCGGGAAAAGGGAGTAAAGTTCTACCTGCCGGTCGACTGCGTTGCGGCCGACCGATTCAACCCCGAGGCTGAAACCAAAGTGACCACCATTCAGGAAATCCCTGAAGAATGGATGGCACTAGATATCGGGCCTGCAACAGTAACCCTCTTCACCGAAGCGTTGCAAAATGCAAAAACCATTATCTGGAACGGACCGATGGGAGTTTTCGAGATGGATGCTTTCTCTCGCGGGACTTTTGCCATGGTCTCAGCTGTTGCCAACTCCTACGCCCTTACCATCGTCGGCGGCGGGGACACGGACTCTGCTGTTCATCGGGCTGGAGAATATGCCAAAATAAGCTACATTTCCACCGGTGGCGGCGCATTCCTGGAACTTCTGGAAGGAAAACATCTCCCCGGCATCAAGGTGCTGGAAGAAAACGGCAAATAACGGTATCGGGGTGAACACCATGAGAACACCAATAATTGCAGGCAACTGGAAACTTTTCAAAAAAAGTGGAGAGGCGATTGAGCTTGTCTCACAACTCATTCCCCTTGTTCAGAACACTAACGGAGTTGAGGTCATTATCGCACCGGTTTTTACCGTGCTCTCAACCGTTAAACCGCTTATAGCAAACTCCAATATTCTGCTCGCAGCCCAAAACTGTTTCTGGGAGGAAGAAGGGGCCTTTACCGGTGAGATTTCTCCCGGCATGCTCATGGATGCTGGGTGTACTCATGTGATTATAGGACATTCAGAACGAAGGCAGTATTTTGGAGAAACTGACGATAAGGTAAACCGTAAGATCAAGGCGGCAATATCCTCCGGGCTAACGGTACTCTTCTGCATAGGTGAGACGCTTGCCGAACGGGAAGCGAACAACACCTTCAATGTTTTGCGGACCCAAATTGAACTGGGAATATCAGGACTTACAAAAGGTGAACTCGATAAAGTCGTAATCGCCTATGAACCCGTTTGGGCCATCGGAACAGGGAAAACGGCCACAGATGATCAGGCCCAGGAAGCCCACGCCTTTATCAGAGGGGTCGTAACCAACCTTTATGACCATGCCGCTGCCGAATCAATCCGCATTCTTTATGGTGGAAGCGTTAAACCGGAAAACGTAAAAGGACTTATGTCTCAACCAGATATTGACGGTGCGCTGGTGGGAGGGGCAAGTCTCAAGGCCGATTCCTTCGCGGCCATTGTCAATTACCGGATTTAGCTAATCGACAATTCCCTCTTGGAATTTGACTGGCGATATGCTAATAATTCTTTCTTACAATAATTGACTGGAGAGTACGGCCCATGACTGTTTTACTCACAATTCTGCATATCCTTGTATCTGTTGCTCTTATCGCAATCGTCCTGCTTCAATCAGGCAAGGGTGCAGAGATGGGGGCATCATTCGGTGCAGGAGGGAGTCAGTCGGTATTTGGTGCAGGCGGAGGAACCACATTTTTGAGCAAGCTCACGACAGGGGCAGCCATAATCTTCATGCTCACATCCCTTACACTTGCTTACCTGTCCGGGAAGTCCGAGACGTCATCAATAATGCCGAAAGGAGCATCCGCTCCTTTACAGCAGAAACAAACTGCGCCACCGGCTACACAACCTGGGCAGTCACCGTCGGTGCCGGCACAGCAGAATCCGATGCAGCAACAAGCACCACAAAGCTCTCCAGCAACTCCCCCCTCAACAAAATAGGGGCTACAAACAAAAAAGCATTGACACAAGCAAAACGCTAATGATATAAAGTTAGTCTCTTGCCGAAGTGGTGGAATTGGTAGACACACCATCTTGAGGGGGTGGCGGGCAATAGCTCGTGCGAGTTCGAGTCTCGCCTTCGGCACCATTACTACAAACAATAGGCTCAACACCTATTGCCCCATCTAAGCCCGTTTTGTAACAGTTTAGCACTGTTATAAAACGGGCTTTCTTATTTCAGCAATCAAAAGGCCCCACGAGGCAAACACGTGGGGCCTTCAGACATTCTTATTCCAGAGGCTAATTATTTCTTTTTCTTGGCACCAGCAACTGCATCTTTGAGGGCCTTGCCCGGACGGAACTTGGGGACTTTGGCGGCGGCAATCTTGATTTCTTTGCCTGTTTGCGGGTTACGGCCAGTACGAGCCTTACGGGTGGCAACCTCAAAGCTGCCAAAACCTACCAGCGTAACCTTATCACCTTTTTTGAGGGCTGCGGTCACTGCCTCGATCACCCCGTTCACCGCCTTGTCGGCAGCCGCCTTGGTGAGTTCTGCGGATTTTGCCACTACATCCACGAGTTCAGCTTTAGTCATATGAGCCTCCTGTTTATGGGATTCTACGGCTACTATAGCGGCAACTATCCATTTTGCAAGGGATTTTATGTAAGCAGATGCTGGCAGTGATAAAATCAAACAAAAATAAACTGGACATATAATCATAACCAAGTGAAAATATTAAAAATACACCCCCATCAATCAGCGTTAAGTACGCCAGGAATAAATCTCTATTGCTCAGGTAACTGCCCATTTTCCGCCATTTTTACGGATGGTTAGAATCCATGTTCGGTCCAAAGTATTTTTTTCTAAATAAAATCGTACATCTGCCGATATTAAATTGTGAATACTCATATCAAACGCATTACTGCGCACGAATAGGAAGGAGGAGTAAATGAAAAGAGTTTTGATTGTTGATGACAGCATCTCGGTTGCTCGCCAGTTGGAGAAGATCCTTACTGACAGTGGTGAGTTTGAGGTGGTTGGTCACGGCAAGAATGGCATGGAAGCGATACGGATGCACCAGACAGAACACCCGGATATCATCTGCATGGACATGAACATGCCTGGCATGGATGGCTTGACTGCCCTGAGAACTCTCGTAGCGCTCGACAAAAATGTAAAAGTGGTCATGGTTACCTCCCTTGGGGGTGTCGGCGACAAGTTCACTGAGGCCTTGCGCCTGGGTGCCCGGACGGTTATCTCAAAGCCATTTGAGGCGGACAACATTTTAAAGATCCTCCGCGAACTGTAAAAATAGCTCAGTGTTTACTCGATAAAACCGTATTCATTGCAAGGAGGGCATAATATATGGCGGTCAAGTTTTTCGGACAGTTTCTCGTTGAAAATGGGGTTGTCTCCAGGGAACTACTTCTGCAGGCAATAGAACTTCAAGAGTCGGTGAATCTCAGCTTCGGAGCTACCTGTCTTGCCATGGGCATTCTTACGGATGCCGATATTGAAAGAATCCATAATGCCCAAAGAATAGAAGATCTTCGCTTCGGTGACATGGCCGTAAAACTTGGCCTTCTGAGCAATGACCAGATGATGCAGGTGTTGGCTCGGCAAAAGAACTCACATCTTTATATAGGTGAGGCTCTTGTTAAAATTGGTGGGCTTCCAGCCGAAGAGCTGCAAAGACACCTGGACGATTTCAAGGCAGACCAGGCACAATACGCCACAGATTCCGTGGTAATACCCAGCGGCGTACCTGAACCAAAGATTTGCGAGATAATGGCGGATCTCTCTTACAAGATGCTTACCCGCGTAGCCCTGCTGATCTTTCGCCCTGAACCCTGTTTCGTCGCGGATCAATTACCCGCGATGGATGTCTACGCCGCTATGGAGTTCACTGGAGATGTTTCCGGCCGTTATCTCATGGGCGTCACTGCTGCAACCCAGCAAAAAATTGCCAAGGCAATACTCAAGGAAGCAAATGTCGACAATGAGCCAAAAGAGGTACTGGATGACACCGTTATGGAGTTTGTGAATGTTGCCTTGGGGAACATTGCCGCCAAGGCGGCACAAAGCGGCAAATCCATTGAGATAGCTCCGCCCGAGATTGTCGAATCTTCAGAAGGTATTCAGGTTTCGGCTGGCCATAAGGCTCTTTGTTTCCCGGTATGCCTGTCGGATGGTGATCGTATAGAACTGGCAATCTTTATCAAAGAGTAACTAGTTTCAACAGCTGCTTAAAACGTAAAAAGGGGGAATGCACAAAATATGCATTCCCCCTTTTTGGTATAAGAATATTGGAAATTACTTCAAACGGCTCGCATAAAGCGGGAAACGTTTCATCAAAGCGTTTACCTTTCCTTTTACCTCTGCAAGCTTCGACTCATCATCAACGCTCGCAAGAGCCTCGGCAATGAAACCTGCAACTTCAACCATCTCAGTTTCTTTCAGCCCATGACTCGTTGCAGCTGGAGTTCCGATCCTGAATCCGGACGTTACAAAGGGAGAACGGGTTTCAAAGGGTACGGTGTTCTTGTTCACGGTGATGCCTGCCTTGTCGAGAGCCTCTTCGGCCACCTTCCCCGTCAGTTCGGTGCCTGACAAATTTACCAGCATCAGATGGTTATCCGTTCCACCCGAGACAAGACGGAAACCACGATTCATAAGTTCCCCGGCAAGTGTACGAGCGTTCTTTACAATCTGTTCCTGATACGTTTTAAATTCAGGCGCAAGTGCCTCCTTGAAAGCAACCGCCTTGGCCGCTATGACGTGCATGAGAGGGCCACCCTGGATTCCGGGGAAGATATTGGAGTTCAAGGTCTTGGCAAATTCCTCTCGACAGAGAATCATTCCGCCACGGGGGCCACGCAGAGTCTTGTGAGTGGTAGTAGTTACAAACTCAGCATATGGAACCGGGTTCGGATGAAGGCCGGCGGCCACCAGCCCCGCTATGTGGGCCATGTCTACCATGACCAATGCCCCGACTTTATCGGCAATTGCCCGGAAAGCGGCAAAGTCGAGAACGCGGGGATATGCACTTGCACCAACTACTATCATCTTGGGTTTGTGCTCCAGCGCAAGGCGTTCGACCTCGTTAAAGTCAATTGTTTCCGTGTCCTGAGAAACTCCGTAAGGAACCACATTGAAGAATCTCCCCGAAAAGTTTACCGGGCTACCATGGGTCAGGTGCCCACCATGGGAGAGGTTCATCCCAAGGATTGTGTCACCAGGTTTCAGAACAGAGAAATAGACAGCCATATTTGCTTGAGATCCTGAATGGGGCTGCACGTTTGCATGGTCGGCGCCAAAGAGTTCTTTAGCACGGTCTATTGCAAGATTCTCCACAACGTCAACATGGTGGCAACCACCATAGTAACGCTTGCCAGGGTATCCTTCAGCATACTTATTTGTCAGGATTGACCCCTGAGCCTCCATCACTGCATCGGAAACAAAGTTCTCTGATGCAATAAGCTCCAGATTGTACTCCTGACGCTCGGTTTCGTGGCGGATTGCCTCGGCAACTGCCGGGTCAAAGGTTGCAAGAATCGACATGATAAGCTCCTTTCACAATTACAAAAAAGGAAAACGGGACCGTTGACAGTCCCGTAGTATAAATTCCTCTGCCAGTCGGCCAGTTTTGGGCCGACTACTTCATAAGTTCCGTTTCGAGAGCGGTGATCTTGTCGAGCCTTCCCTGATGACGGCCCCCCTCGAAAACAGCATCTAGCCAGGTACAAACCATCTCCCGGGCTGTTGCTTCGTCGAGAACCCTTCCCCCCAGGACCAGTATATTGGCGTTGTTATGCTCTTTAGCCATGCGGGCCATAAAGGGGTCAGCAGCAAGGGCTGCCCGAACTTTGGGGAACTTGTTGGCAACGATGGACATACCGATGCCGGTACCACAAAAAAGAATGCCTTTTTCTGCTTCTCCAGCAGATACTCTGCGGGCAACCTTTATACCAAAATCGGGATAATCAACCGAATTGCCATTATCAGTTCCACAGTCCTCAAATGCTATACCCCGATCACTCAAGAGACGCTTGATGGCTTCCTTGAGTTCGAGGCCACCGTGATCGCTTCCGACAAGTATCACCCTACCACCTCACTAGATTTTTTTGAACAAGAGCGTGGCGTTAGTGCCGCCGAAGCCAAAGTTGTTGCTCATGGCATAGGTAATCTTTGCATCCCTGGCAGTGTTAGGGACATAATCAAGATCACATTCCGGGTCCTGTTCCTGATAGTTGATGGTCGGAGGGACAACTCCCTTATCCATGGCCATGAGGCTGAAAACGGCTTCTACTCCGCCCGCCGCCCCAAGGAGGTGGCCAGTCATAGATTTAGTGGAGGAAACCATCAATTTCTTTGCGTGGTCGCCAAAGACCTTCTTTACGGCAAGTGTCTCAAAATAATCGTTAAAGTGGGTTGAGGTGCCATGTGCGTTAATGTAGTCAACCTGCTCGGGATTTACACCGGCATTATTGAGAGCCATTTTGATGCACCTGGCAGCACCCTCGCCTTCCGGCGCCGGAGCGGTGAGATGATAGGCATCACCCGAGAGGCCATAACCGACAATCTCAGCATAGATCTTGGCACCACGCTTTTTGGCGGCTTCGTACTCCTCAAGGATTAAGATGCCGGCCCCCTCGGCAAGAACGAAACCGTCACGGTTCTTCTCGAAAGGACGTGATGCACCCTTAGGGTCGTCATTACGGGTGGAGAGAGCCTTCATTACCGCAAACCCACCGATACCCAGAGGTGTTACAGTCGACTCGGTTCCACCGGCAATCATGGCATCAGCATCACCACGTTTAATCATGTGATATGCGTCACCAATGGAGTGGGTACCGGTTGCACATGCAGAGACCGAGGACAGGTTTGGCCCTTTTGCACCGTACTTAATGGAAATGTGACCGGGGGCAAGGTTGATTATGAGCATTGGAATAAAGAAAGGAGAGATTTTCTTATACCCGCCCTCGAGCATTGCCGCATGATATTTCTCGATCGTCGGCAAGCCGCCGAGCCCAGCTCCCACAAGAACTCCAACTCGCTCAGCATTCTCTTCGGTAATCTGGAGTCCTGAATCTTCCATTGCGAAGTGAGCAGCTGCAAGAGCATATTGGATGAAGAGGTCCATCTTCTTGACCTCTTTCTTCTCAATAAAGTCTTCAGGGTTGAAGTCCTTGACTTCGCCTGCAATTTTTACGGAAAGATCCGTAGTATCAAATCGGGTGATAAGGTCAACTCCAGACCTTCCCGCAATGAGTGCATCCCAGTTCTTAGCGTTGCCGGTCCCCAGGGGCGAAACGGCTCCGATCCCCGTAACAACAACTCTTCTCATAATTACGTGCTCCCGATGTTCTGGATTCTGCTTAAATTGGCGAAAATGATGACTTTGTGTGAAAAGGGGGAAGGTTTCCCTTCCCCCTTTTGTTGATTAGGTATGCTCTGTGATGTAGTCAATGGCGTCCTGTACGCTCTGAATCTTCTCAGCATCCTCGTCGGAGATCTCGATATCGAACTCCTCTTCAAGGGCCATCACCAGCTCCACGGTATCAAGAGAATCGGCACCCAAGTCGTCCATGAAAGATGCCTCGTTCGTTACCTGTGCCTCATCGACGCCAAGCTGTTCGGCAACGATCTCTTTAACCCTTTTGTCTATCGCTGACATGCTTTTTCACCTCCGTTTGGTTTTAACCCTGTTCAGGTTTTCGGGTAGTTTTTCTAGGTACATATCATGAAACAATAAGATTGCAAAAGATAATTTTTCACATGTACATTCCGCCATTTACTGAAAGAACGTGGCCCGTGATGTAATTACCCATAGGTGAGACAAGGAAAAATACGGCATTTGCGATATCGTCAGGCGAACCAAGACGCTCCAGAGGAATCTGTTGTAATAGGTCCTCTCGCACTTTCTCTGAAAGTACTGCCGTCATATCCGTTTCAATAAAACCAGGGGTTACAGCGTTGACCGTCACACCACGTTTGGCAAGCTCCCTCGCGGCAGATTTGGTCAATCCGATCATACCAGCCTTGCTGGCGCTGTAATTAATCTGGCCAGCATTGCCCATTTCTCCCACAACTGAACTGATGTTGACGATTCGGCCGCTACGGGCCTTGGTCATTAGTTTGGCCGCCTCGCGGATACAGTTAAAGGCACCCTTGAGGTTCACGTCAAGAACCGCATCCCAATCGGCATCCTTCATCCTGAGAAGAAGACCGTCTTTGGTTATGCCGGCATTATTAACCAGAATATCGACTTTACCGAAGGCCTCTACGGCCGACGAGAACATGGCTGTTACTGCTGCTGAATCTGATACATCAACAGAAAGCGGTAAGGCCTTACGACCCAAAGACTCTACTTCAAGAGCGGTACTGCGTGCACTCTCAAGAGTAGTGGCAGTCACCACCAAATCCGCTCCTTCACTGGCTAATTTGAGCGCAATCGCTCTTCCTATCCCCCGCGATGCTCCAGTAACTATTGCAACCTTATTAGCAAGACTCATGGTTACCCTACCCCCCGATGGTCTTAATTCCTGCCGCATCTTCAACATTTTTAGCGACAACACCCTTGTCGATTCTTTTTACGAGACCGGATAAAACCTTTCCCGGCCCGATTTCTACGAATTCGGTAACCTCAAGGACAACCATCTCACGTACTGCGGCATCCCAAAGTACAGGAGCACTTACCTGGCGTACAAGGAGTTCCTTTACACGCGATTTGTCATTGTTAGGTTTAGCCTCGACGTTTGTTACCACAGGAGCACAAAGATCATTGACAGTTATCGGTTCGAGAACTCCGGCAAGTCTTTCACCTGCAGGAACCATAAGACTAGAATGGAAGGGAGCGCTTACTGGAAGCAGCATAGCCTTGCGAAATCCTCTGGCCTTGGCAATCTCAATTGCGCGATTGACGGCGCCAGTATGACCAGCAATGACAATCTGGCCGGGAGAATTGAAATTAGCAGGCGAAACCACTTCTCCTTGAGATGCTTCGGCACAAATATCCGCAAGCATATCAGGCTCAACCCCAAGAATGGCAGCCATGGCACCAACACCTACCGGCACTGCTTCCTGCATGAAAGTTCCACGGGCACGGACCGTCCGCACTGCATCGGCAAACGAAATGGACCCGGCCGCTACCAAGGCAGAATACTCACCGAGCGAATGACCCGCCAGATAATCTGCAGTAACACCGGTTTCAGCTTGAAGTACGCGCAACGCCGCGATACTCGCCGTGAGAATGGCTGGCTGGGTGTTGGCCGTAAGCTTCAGTTGGTCTTCCGGACCATCAAAGCAGAGGGTGGACAGTTTGCTGCCGAGAGCATCGTCCGCCTCCTCAAAAAGGTGCCTGGCAACCGGAAAATTATCTGCCAGATCTTTGCCCATACCCGGATACTGGGAGCCCTGGCCGGGAAATATAAATGCTCGTTTGGTCATATCAGTTCCTTTTGATGGGAATTACCAGCGAACTAATGCAGAACCCCAGGTGAGACCACCACCAAAGGCATCGAACAATGCAATGTCACCCGCCTTGATCAAACCTTTCCGATTGGCTTCGTCGAGGGCCAGCGGAATAGAAGCAGCGGAGGTATTTCCATAATGGTCGATGTTGACGAAAACTTTATCGGAGCTCAGCCCAAGTCGCTTGCCAATAGCATCGATAATTCTGAGATTGGCTTGGTGGGGAATGAAGATATCTATATCGGAAGGTGTCAGGGAATTCTGTTCCAATGCTTGCAATGCAGCATCTTCCATGGCCCTTACCGCCAGCTTGAACACTTCATTACCTTGCATCTTGAGGAAAACGTTCCGGTCGTCCAGAGTTTTTTGTACGGCAGGATTTCGGCTGCCGCAGCCGGGCTGATGGAGCAGTTCCCAGTAAGAACCGTCACTATGGAGATGGGTTGAGAGAATCCCCTGCTCACTTTCACACGCCTCAATCACAACTGCTCCCGAGCCGTCACCAAACAGCAAGCATGTATTTCTGTCTGACCAATCTATTATCCGGCTGAGAACCTCGGCCCCAATAACGAGGGCTTTCCTCGCAGTACCCATTCGAATGGCATTATCCGCAATCGAAAGTCCATAGATAAAACCGGAACATGCAGCAGAAACATCAAAAGCGGCAGCCTTCTTGGCACCTAGATTATTCTGCACGATACAGGCTGTTGAAGGAAAAGGGAAATCACCGGAAATCGTAGCTACAATAATAAGGTCAATCTCTGCAGCCGAAATTCCTGCCATCTCAAGAGCACGTTCGGCTGCTCGTGTAGCAAAAGTCGAAGTATACTCACCATCAACAGCAATGCGGCGTTCTCTGATTCCAGTCCTGGTGACAATCCACTCATCAGTGGTATCAACCATTTTTTCCAAATCGAAATTTGTGCGAATCATGTCCGGCACAGCTGAACCGGTACCGGTAATTTTCGCTCTGGTCATTCTCTGCTCCCCTAGCCGACAACCGACTCCTTTACGGGGTCCCGCTGTTGCATATAAGCGGCAAACTCGGTTTCCAGCTTCTCAGCGAGACGCTGGTTAACTCCCTTGCTCGCGTAGTCATTGGCAAATACAATTGCATTCTTGATTGCCTTAACATTTGACCCGCCATGACAAATCATGGCAACACCGTTAATTCCCAAAAGCGGGGCACCTCCGTATTCGGCATAATCCACCTTTCTCTTGAAATTGGAAAACGCCTTACTCGCAAGCAGATACCCTAATTTGGAAAGAAAGCTTTGCTTGATTTCGTTCTTCAGCATCTTGCCAACAGCCTCGGCAAGTCCTTCCGACAGCTTTAAGACAACATTGCCGACAAACCCATCACAAACAACAACATCAACCATTCCATTGAAAATATCACGCCCTTCAACATACCCAGCGTAATCAAACGAAATATTCTTCAGCAGGGAATTGGTTTCACGGGTGAGTTCGTTCCCTTTGCTATCCTCTTCGCCGTTGGACAGAAGCCCAATGCGTGGCTGCGCAACGCCCATAACATGACGAGCGTACACTTCTCCCATTATGGCGAATTGAACAAGATGAATTGGCTTGCAATCAACATTGCCGCCAACATCAAGGACAAGAGTCTTGCCACGCAAAGTCGGGAAAATCTGGGCTATTGCCGGACGGTCGATTCCTTTAAGGCGTTTCAGAACAAACATGCCGGCAGCCATGGTTGCACCGGAGTTGCCGGCACTCACCACAGCGTCAACAGCCCCACGCTTGAGGAGCTCGAAAGCAATACGGATGGAAGAATCTTTTTTGCGACGAACGGCATCCGACGCGGCATCATGCATACCAACGACTTCGCTGGCATGATAGATGTCAATATCAAGTCCTTGGACATTATGCTTGCCCAACTCTTGGCGCAGCCGTTCCGTGTCACCAACAAGGGTTATGGGAATGCCGAACTCACGCGCGGCGGCAACTGCTCCTTCGACTTCAACAGAAGGAGCGTTGTCGCCCCCCATAGCATCAACAGCTACTCTCATGGTATCCCTGAACAATGACAAGTCGGATTCAGACAAAGAGAATTACATCTCCTCGCTTTTGATTACTTCTTTGCCTTTGTAGGTGCCGCATGAGGCACATGCACGGTGGGGCAGCTTCGGTGCTTTGCATTGGGGGCAAACGGAAGCCGCAGGGGCTGAAAGAAAATCGTGTGCCCTTCTCATGTTTTTGCGAGATTTAGAGGTCTTTTTCTTAGGTACTGCCATAATAGTTCTCCTTTTACTTTTCTACTTTAAAATTCTTGAGCGCATTGAATTTTAGATTGAATGAAGCACTCTCACAACCACAGTCGCCTTCATTGAGATCCGCACCACATGTCGAACAAAGCCCCCTGCAATCATCGGCACACAGTGGTTTCAGAGGCATCTCCATAATTACCTGCTCAGCAACCTCGTGGGAGAAATCGATCTCTTCACCCTCAAAAGAGACTGAAACAAGGTCTTCCTCCCCCAACTCCACCTCGTCCTCGTCGGAGTCGAAATGACTGCCTTCAGTATAAAACACCGTGAAATCGGAGCGGACAACCGAATCAAATAACGCGAGGCAACGCGAACAGGCAAACCGCATTCCGACCGACACTTCGCCTTTAACCCTAATGTGCCCGTATTCCCTCACGACCGTCAGTTCTACGGCAAGGGGTGAGAGGAACTCACTTTGGCCAACCTTATGGATACTTGCCAATGCAGGGAACACATCATAAGGCTCCTCAAAAGTGAGAAGTCTCGGCTTTTCCGTTATGTCGTCGACTCTTATCTTCATTAATAACCGGCCTATTATCCGAAGCCCTTTAGTATAAAGAACTGCAATGCGTTGTCAAGTGAAATACAGCATAAAGAAAACCGCCCTTTCGGGCGGCAGTCTTTGTTCGTATTACCTTATAATGGCCGCATTTGCAAGACAATTGCCCTGAGCGCGACAACCACCCCGTTCAGGGCCGGTTAGCCGCACCAGCTAACATCGCCCACACCATGGCGGAGTACTTGAGGTGTGTCTCCTATGAGACTCACAACCGAACTCACATCGGCAGACAAAATACCGCCATCGACAACGGCGTCCAATTGTTTGCCCATATTGAGTTCCACAAGATATGGATCACCAATGGGCTCCTCACCGGAAAGGTTGGCGCTAGTCGTGATAATTGGATGTCCAAGCTCCTTAACCAGAGCAAGGCAGATACGATTATCGGGAATCCGTATGCCAACTGTTTTCTGCTTGGTCACGAGAAGGTCCGGGACGATACTGGTGGCATCAAGCACAAAAGTATAAGGACCGGGCAGATGACGTTTGAGGATTTTGAAGGCGTAGTTGCTTACCTTGGCATAGCGAGCCACTTCGGAAAGGTCCGAACAGATAAATGAAAATGGTTTTTTCTTCTCTCGCTGCTTGAGGAGGTAAATTCGCTCAATCCCTTTTTTATTGAAGATACTGCACCCGATCCCATAGGTAGTGTCGGTTGGATAGGCTATGATGCCCCCCCCTTTAAGCGTATCGACCATTTGAGTAATGAGTCGCGTTTGAGGATTCTGATGGTTGATGGCAATGAGCATGTCGATTATTATTTCTTCGGGTTGAGGGCTTCTAGGTCCTTATGAACGAAAACGCCATCCTTCTGAATGAGGACACCGTCAAACCATATCTCACCATCTCCCTTGAGTATCTTCACCATGTCCCAGTGAACAGCCGAACGGTTACCATTGTCGCATTCGTCATAACATTGACCAGGCGTAAAGTGAATTGACCCGAATATCTTTTCGTCAAAGAGAATATTACGCATTGGTTCATTTATGTTAGGGTTCACGCCAATGGCAAACTCACCTATATAACGAGCCCCTTTATCAGTATCTAGTATGCAATTGAGCTCTTTATCCATATTGGGTGAAGTAGCTTTTACAATTTGACCATGCTCGAACTCAAGACGGATATTATTGAATTCTTTTCCTTGATAGATAGTCGGGCAATTATAGGCAATATATCCTTCTACTGAATTTCGCACGGGGGCAGTGAATACTTCTCCATCAGGAATATTGAAGCGACCGTCACACTTGATACCATTCAACCCGCCGATACTGAAGGACAGATCTGTATCGGAAGCCTTTATCCGCACCATGTCAGCCTTGTCCATGAGCCGTTTCAATTTTTCCTGCTTACGCGATTCGAGCTCCCAGTCTATGCAGCATGCAGCAAATAGATATTCTTCGTATTCTTCGAGGCTCATCTTTGCTTCCTGGGCAGCCCCGTGAGTTGGGTAACGGGTTATCACCCAGCGGGTGTTCTTTACGCGCCAATCGACAATAGGCCGGGTTATTCTTGACCAATCGATCATGTTCTTCTGATTGGCATTCGCCATGACCATGGAATTCTGGGAACCGGATATGGCAATGTAAACGTTGACCTGTTTCATGAAATCGAGTTTGTGTTGGGGGAAAAAAGATAGTTGCGACTTGTTCGCATTGTTATAGAAATGACGATCAATTTCTGGAATATGGAATGAATATTCAACGTACTTGGCCCCGCGGGCAAGGCAGAGCGCATATAATTCTTTCACCAGCGGCATGCATTCAGTGCCGGTAGCTGTGATGAGAACCACATCACCTTTCTTTACCCTGGTTGAGTAGTTCACCAGGACTTCAGCAAGATTGCGAACACGGGGGTCAAGCATAGGATGCAGTTCCTTTCATCGGCCGGTATGGCCAAATCCGCCTTCGCCTCGCGCGGTTATGTCGAGTTCGTCAACCTCCACAAGCTCTGCACGCGCAAAGGGGGCAAACACAATCTGGGCAATCCTTTCGCCACGTTTTACCACAAACGGTTCACAACCGTGATTGATGAGAATTACCCCGATCTCGCCCCGGTAATCGGGATCAATGGTACCCGGAGAATTCACAAGGGCAATCCCATGCTTTAGAGCAAGACCGCTCCTGGGCCTCACCTGAGCCTCAAACCCATCGGGGAGTGCAATTGCAAGTCCTGTCGGAACCAGTTGCCGCTGCCCGGGATTAAGGATGAGATCATCATCGATGTCGGCACAAAGATCCATGCCGGCAGCATGTGCCGTCATGTAGCAAGGAAGTTTCCTATCGTCGGACCGCCGTAGTTGACGTATCTTTACAGTACAGTTTTTCATTGTTTACCTACAAAACAAGTTGTGAAACTTTGGGGACAGTCCCGGCAATTCTGCCGGTCAGGGCAAGTGTAACGCAATCAATCGAGAAAATATCATTGGCCAGTTCACAAATACCTTCAGAAGTAACCCCGTCGAATCCGCCGGTCAGTTCCGCAAGAGAAAGGTACCTGCCAAAATAAATCTCATTCTTGGCAAGTTTGGTCATCCGGTTATCCGAACTCTCAAGAGAGAGTAGAATATTTCCCTTTAGCTGTTCGCGGGCTGAAGCAAGTTCAGGCCCGGGGACTTCGTCAACCTTCAGCCTTCTCAGTTCAGAACAAGTTATATCAAGCACATCATTGAGTTTGTTGGGGCTGGTACCGGCATATACCACAAGCGAGCCCGCATCCGTATGGGATACCACATAGGAGTAAACCGAGTAGACAAGTCCTAATCGTTCTCGGATTTCCTGGAAAAGACGTGAACTCATACTCCCGCCCAGGATGGTATTCATGAGGTAAACTTCAAACCGTCGGGGGTGATTGTACGGCAGCGATTTGGTCCCCAGGCAGATATGGAGTTGTTCCAGTTCCTTTTCGACCACTTCCACCTTCTGACCATAGTCAGGTATATGGCAAAGATCACGCCCAGTGCCGCCCGGTACCCGGTCAAAACAGCCGTCAATGAGTTTCAGGAGCTCGTCGTGGCGCACATTGCCAGCCACAGCGATAATAATGTCTTCTGAGCGGTACATCGCATCGCGGTGTGCGATTATGTCATCGCGGGACAGATTACCGACACTCTCCACGCTGCCAAGTATCGACATCCCCAGAGGGTGGCCTCGCCAGAAGCTGCGATGAAAAAGGTCGTGAACGTAATCATCGGGAGAATCCTCCAGCATGCTGATTTCCTGGAGAACCACTTTACGCTCTTTTTCAATTTCATCGGAGTTGAAGGTGGAATTAAGGAAGATATCGGTGAGGAGATCTACAGCTTGCGGCAGATTCTTGTCGAGGACCTTGGCGTAGTAACAGACATATTCACGGCCGGTGAAAGCGTTAAGCACCCCCCCGACCGAGTCTATCTCGCGGGCGATGTCGAGTGCCGTGCGGCGCAAAGTCCCCTTGAACAGGAGATGCTCAATGAAATGGGCGACACCATTGTGCTCCCGTCGTTCATGACGGGAGCCATTGGCGACCCAGATCCCAATCGATACTGAATGGGCGTGGGGCATATACTCGGATATGACCCGCACGCCGTTGTCGAGAATTGTTTTTCTTACCATGACAAAACTATACCGCTTACTGAGGAGTTTACCAGGGGGCGCAGGCCTGCATTATTCGGGCAATACAGCCCCCAGGGCTTCCTTGCGGGACAGTTTTATCTTCCCTTGTTTGTCAATGCCAATGCATTTTACAAGAACTTTGTCACCTTCCTTCAGGATGTCGGTGACATTTTTTACGCGCTCGGTGTCAAGCTCGGAGATATGAACAAGACCATCGGTACCAGGGAAGATTTCAACAAACGCGCCAAAATCCATCACCTTGCGAACAGTGCCCATGTAGAGCTTGCCTTCTTCTGCTTCTGCCGTAAGATCGCGGATCATCTTGATCGCCTTGTCGCAAGCCTCTTTGTTAGTGCTCGCAATGTTGATCTTGCCCGTATCCTCAATATCGATCGAGACGCCGGTGGACTCGGTAATGCCTCTGATATTCTTGCCACCGGAACCTATGACGTCACGGATCTTGTCAGTCTTGACCCAGATGGTGGTAATGCGTGGAGCATAGGGGGACATGTCGGAGCGCGGTGCAGTAAGGGCATCGGCCATTTTCCCGAGAATATGGAGGCGCCCTTCTTTGGCCTGCTCAAGGGCATTGCCCATAATCTCGCGGGTTACACCGGTAATCTTTATGTCCATCTGGATGGCTGTCACGCCATTTGCGGTCCCGGCCACCTTGAAGTCCATATCTCCCAGATGATCTTCATCGCCAAGGATGTCGGAGAGGATTGCTATATCGTCCCCCTCCTTGATGAGGCCCATGGCGATGCCCGCCACCGGAGCAGTAATGGGAACTCCGGCATCCATCATGGAAAGTGCGCCGCCACAGACGGAAGCCATGGAGGATGAACCATTACTTTCCAGGATATCCGACACAATCCGGATGGTGTAGGGGAAGTCATCATGCTTGGGCAGGACGCGCTCAAGGGCACGCTCGGCAAGATACCCGTGGCCGATTTCACGCCGGCCCGGAGCAAGGCGGAAGCTCGTCTCACCAACAGAGAACGGAGGGAAGTTATAGTGGAGCATGAAGCGCTTCCGGCTTTCTCCGTAGAGGGAATCAATGCGTTGCTCGTCACTGGAAGTCCCGAGGGTGGCAGCAACGAGAGCCTGGGTTTCGCCACGAGTAAAGAGTGCCGAACCGTGAACACGGGGAAGAATGCCGACCTCGGAGGTTATGGGCCTGATGGTTCTGGTATCGCGACCATCGATCCTCTCGCCATCCTTAAGAATATGCTCGCGCACCAGTTCGTATTCGAACCCTTCAAGGAATCCTTTGATTTCAGCGGCTCGGCCGGGGAAATCGGCTTCGAGAGCCGCCAGGGTCTCATCAACGATGGCATCGATACGATTATGACGTTCCTGCTTCGAACGGATTTTAACCGCCTCATCCATCTTAGTACGGGCAAGCTCGGTAACTTTAGCCTTCAAAGCCTCATCAACAACCGGCGCATCAATTACACGCTTCGGAACACCGGCAAGTTTGCGCAGTTCAATCTGGGCATCAATGATTGGCTGCACTGAAGCATGGCCGAAGAAGATCGCTTCGAGCAGGTCGGCCTCTGAAATCTCAGCAGCACCACCCTCAACCATGATAACGGCATCGCGGCTCGCCGCGACGACAACTTCAAGGTCGCTGGCTTCCAACTGCTCGGCAGTGGGGTTGCAAACGAATTTACCGTCAACCCGGCCAACCTTGACGCCCGCAATGGGGCCGAAGAAGGGAATATCTGAAACTTCAAGTGCGGCAGAAGCGCCAATCATGGCAAGAATGCCAGGATCATTGTCCTGATCGGC
This sequence comes from uncultured Geobacter sp., assembly GCA_964490805.1. Lineage (GTDB taxonomy): Bacteria > Desulfobacterota > Desulfuromonadia > Geobacterales > Geobacteraceae > Geobacter. Next base: position 129,970 of record CAZBEB010000003.1, on the reverse strand, counting down.
AGAAACAACAGTCGCCATGATCTGGGTGTCGTTAAGGAAATTTTCGGGGAAGAGGGGGCGGATGGGACGGTCAATGAAACGGCACGTAAGAGTCTCATTTTCCGTGGGGCGCCCTTCCCTTTTGAAGAAGCCGCCGGGAATCTTTCCGCCGGCATAGGCCTTCTCCTGGTAGTTGACGGTGAGAGGGAAGAAATCCTGCCCTTCCTTGGCAGATTTCAGCGCAACAGCCGTAACAAGAACCATGGTGTCGCCGCAACTTACCATGACGGCTCCACTTGCCTGCTTAGCCATCTTGCCGGTCGCAATGGTAATGGTCCTGCCGCCAAAATCTACTGTTACCTTCTGCTCTTTCATACTATATGGCCTCCTTAGCCTTTACTTGGTGCGTTGGGGCCGTCGATAAAAAAACCAAGCATGCTTGGTTCCTCGATCCACGCCCCCAACACCCTGACAAAACAAATGGGCCGTTAAGCCCATCGTCTACTGGTATCAATTTACATCCACAACGCAAAACATCATTGAAAAAGGAAAGGCAATATACCCCTAACGGAGTATACTGCCTCTTCTTAACGCCGTATGCCGAGCTTCTCGATTATTGCCCGATACCTCTCAACATCCTTCTTCTTGAGGTAATCGAGGAGTCTCCTTCTCTGGCCGACGATCTTCAGGAGACCGCGCCGGCTGTGGTGGTCCTTTTTATGAACCTTGAAGTGCTCCGTCAGATAGGTGATCCGCTCGGTGAGGATCGCAACCTGAACCTCCGGAGACCCCGTATCACTGTCGTGACGCTTGAACGAAGTAATGATCTCTTTCTTCTTGTCCGTTACCAGCACTCTCGTACACCTCCCTTCATTTCATGTGAGTTCCGATCATTGATCGTTTTTGATATGCTTCAAAAAAACGCAAGAAACACTAATACCACAACAAACCGCCACTGTAAAGCCAAACCTAGTTAAAAACCCTTATAAGCCTTAGGCTTTTGTTCCCCTGCCCCAGTTTATCCGCCCGGATTTCCGCAACAGCGAGAAGCTTGCCATTATGAACCAACCGTACCCTTGCCCTGTCCTCCTGGGGCACATATGCGTCATGGCACGAAGGTGAGACGCCGCAATACACTTTACGGGCATCTTCCTCTGAAAGCTCTATCTCCAAAAGATGACCAAGTGCTGCATTGGGCGCAATGAAACAGGAATTTATTTCCCCCGAATCCTTGAGCCGAATCAAGTCATCAAGGGTGATGGCTCCGAGGAGGTCAAACGGGCCGCTCCGCATTCTGCGCAATTCCTTGAGATGGGCGCCGCAACCGAGGCGCGCCCCTATGTCATGGGCCAAGGTTCGCACATAGGTGCCACGAGAGCAGGAAACCGTGAACTCAATCAGGGGCAGACTCATGTGTTCAATCCTGATTGAATTGATCTCGACGTCCCGAGGTTCCCGCTCCACCTCGCACCCCTTTCGAGCAAGACGATACAACGGAACCCCCCCCTGCTTGACGGCAGAGTACATGGGAGGAACCTGCTTGATTCGGCCGACAAAAGCCCCGATGACATCGGTAACTGTTTCCGGCAGAAGATGAGACCAGTCCCCTTCCCGCTCGACCCTGCCGGTACAATCCTGGGTATCGGTAGCAGAACCGAGCACCATAGTGGCCCGGTAAACTTTCACCGACTCGTCAAGATACGGAATCGCCTTGGTTCCTTCGCCGACAGCAACCGGCAATACACCAGTGGCAAAAGGGTCAAGGGTACCGGTATGGCCGACTTTTTTCTGGCCAAGAATACGTCTGACGCGCGCTACTATGTCGTGGGAGGTCAAGCCGGCAGGCTTGTCGATAACTATGAATCCATCCATCACAGATCAGAGAGTCTCTTCCAGGTGGGAGAACAGCTTGTTCTTGATTTCATCAAGTGAACCGTTCATGGTTGCGCCTGCGGCGTTGCGATGACCGCCACCGCCGAAAGCGGCGGCTATGCTCGACACGTCGATTTTGCCCTTTGAGCGGAAACCGATCTTGAAGAGCCCGGGGTTAATCTCGCGGAAAAAAACGGAAACTTCAACTCCACGAATCGAGCGAGGATAATTTACGAAGCCATCGGTCAATTCGGCTGAGGCTCCGGTCCTTTCATACATGTCAAGAGTTACTGTAATTGAGGCGTAATCGCCGCGCGCCGAAACCGTCATTGTGGACAGGGCAAGGGCGAGGAGTTCCAGACGTTGCCGCGGTTGGCTCTCGTAGAGCTTCTCGGCAATATTCCATGTATTGATTCCTGTGGAGACCAGTTCTCCCGCGATTGCGAACGCCTCCGGATTTGCATTGGAATAACGGAAAGATCCGGTGTCGGTAATAATAGCCGTATAAATGCAGAGAGCAGTGTCGTAATCGACGGCATCGCCTGCACCCTTTATGATGCGGTGTATGAGAACGCCGGTGGCCGCAGCTTTGGGATCAATATAATTGATGCAGCCGAAATAATCAGACGTCAAATGATGGTCTATGTTGACGAACTTCTTAATTCGGCGGCAATTTCCAATCTCTTTGCCGGCCCGGCGGAACTCACCCACATCCAGAACAAAACAGACATCGAAATCATTATCGGGAATGTCCTGCACTACTTCATCGGACATGGGCAGGAAGGTGTACAGGTCAGGGACCGGATCGCAAAAATGAATCGTCACATCCTTGCCCAATTTCCTGAGATACCCGGCAAGAGCAAGCGAGGACCCGACGGCATCACCGTCGGGGTTTTCATGGGTAGTAACCAGGAAGGTTCCGTTAGTGCGAATCTCCTCGATGATACCCTCAATCATTGTCACCTTCCCCAGTGGAAATTTCTTTGAGAAGCTTGTCGATGTGATTGCCATATTCAATGGAGCCATCATATTTGAAGATGATCTCGGGAGCGAAGCGGAGTCGAAGCTCTTTGCCCACTTCCTTACGTATGAAACCGACAGCGCTGCTCAGCCCCTGAGCCGTTGCCTTTCTTTCATCTTCGCCCCCCATAACCGTGTAAAAAATGGTCGCATGACGTATATCGTCGGTGACCTTAACGCCGGTTATGGTCATGAAGCCGATGCGGGGATCCTTAAGTCCCTTGACAATAAGGCTGGACACCAGTTCGTGAATAGCTTCTGAAACTTTATCGGAACGCTTGTACATTAGATCCTCAAGGTACGGCTGCAGTTCAGCAGAACCTAAAGTTTTGCCGCAATTTTTTCTATCTCGAAGTCCTCAATGATATCGCCGACCTTGATATCATTGTAATTTTCAAGACCGATACCGCATTCGTAAGCAGTGGCAACTTCTTTCACATCATCCTTGAAGCGGCGAAGTGAAGACATCTTACCTTCGTAGACAACAACGTTATCGCGCAGGAGACGAACCGAAGCATTACGGATCATCTTGCCGTCAAGCACATAACAGCCGGCAACGTTACCGATTTTCGGCACCGAGAAGACTTCCCTGACCTCTGCACGGCCAAGATATTTCTCGCGGAGAGTCGGCTCCAGCAAGCCTTCCATAGCTTTCTTAATATCTTCAACAGCATCGTAGATAATGTTGTACAGACGAAGATCCACACCTTCCTTATCGGCCAGTGCTGATGCCTTGGGCTCCGGACGAACGTTGAAGCCAAGGATAATGGCATTGGAAGCGGAAGCCAGGTTCACGTCGGTTTCGGTGATTGCACCGACTGATGAGTGGATTACATTGAGACGCACCGCATCGGTCGAAAGCTTGCGCAGGGATTCGGAAACAGCTTCTACGGAGCCCTGAACGTCGGCCTTGACAATGGCGTTGAGGTCTTTGACCTCGCCTTTCTGAATCTTGTCATAAAGCTGCTCCAGCGACATCTTGCTGTGTTTGGCAAGCTCAGTCTCACGAAGCTTCTGTTGGCGATAAGAAGCAATTTCCTTCGCCTTCTTCTCGTCGGGAAGGCTGATGAAAACGTCACCGGCATCGGGAACGCCCGTGAAACCGATAACTTCAACCGGCATGGAGGGGCCGGCTGCAAGCACCTTGTCGCCGCGATCGTTCAGCATCGCACGAACCCTGCCGAAGTGCACGCCGGCAACAAAGTAGTCGCCGATCTTGAGGGTACCTTCCTGAACCAGTACCGTGGCAACCGGTCCGCGACCACGGTCGAGTTTCGCTTCAACGATGGTGCCGCGGGCTTCCTTGTCCGGATTTGCTTTCAGGTCCATTACATCCGCCTGAAGAAGTATCATCTCCAGCAGATCGGGCAGATTGACTCTCTTCTTTGCTGAAACTTCAACAAAGATGGTGTCTCCGCCCCATTCCTCGGAAACAAGACCGAACTCCATGAGCTCTTGCTTGACGCGTTCCGGTTTAGCATCCGGCTTATCTATCTTGTTGATGGCGACAATAATCGGAACGCCGGCAGCCTTTGAGTGGTTGATGGCTTCCCGAGTCTGGGGCATGACACCGTCATCGGCGGCTACAACAAGGATAACAATATCAGTTACCTTGGCGCCGCGGGCACGCATGGCGGTAAACGCCTCGTGGCCCGGAGTGTCAAGGAAGGTGATTTTGCGACCGTTGAGCTCAACTGCGTAGGCACCGATGTGCTGGGTAATACCCCCGGCCTCTCCGGCAATCACGTTGGTTTGCCGGATTGCATCGAGGAGTGAGGTCTTTCCATGGTCAACGTGGCCCATGATGGTAACGACCGATGGACGTTTTTTGAGGCTCTCCGGCTCATCGGGAGCAGATTCGAGGACTTCGTCCATATCAATGGCAACGTTCTCGATCTCGTAGCTGAACTCGGCGGCAAGCAGAGTGGCCGTATCCACATCCAGAGGATGGTTTATGGTAACCATCATACCCATCTTCATGAGGACGCGAATAAGATCCGTCGCCTTTACCCCGATCCGCTTGGCAAGTTCACCGACAGTAATCGACTCGGATATCTTGATGATCCGCTTGATGGCCTTCGGCACCGTAATCTCAGTCTTGCGGCCGGTAGAAACCGTCTCACGCTCACGACGCTTTCCTTTGCCGGATTTTGGGCCGGGTTCAAATATCCGCTCACGCTTTTCAAGTAATTCGGCTTTTTTATAAGCCTCTTTCTTCTTTCCGCCAGCAGGGCTTTTTTTGGCGCCGGGAGCGCCTCCTGTCGATGCTGCGGTCTCAGCGAACACCTTAGCCTTCTTTTTACGGTCATCAACCGCAGGAGCGGCAGGCGGTGGAGTAACGACTCTCTCTTCAACTTTTTTCTTCGGAGGAATAACTACTTCGCGTTTCTCGGCCGGCCGGGGAGTCGGCTTGAGACCGGGAAGCTCAACGCGGCCAAGTATTCTGGCGCGGTTCATCGTAGGCTTATCCGCTTCGGTTGAAACTGGTTTACGCACCTCTTGCACCGCAGGAGGCGCGGGCTCTTCAGCCTTAGGTTGTTCCACCTTGGGTTCTTCAGGCGTCGGCACCGCTTCGGGCTGGACAGGCTCCATTTTAGGCGTTTCAGGCCTCTCTGGAGCTTCCTCCGCCACCGGAGGTTCAGGTATAGCTTCAACGGGAGCAGCGGGAGCAGGCTCGTGAGCTTCTGCGGCTACAGGCTCAACAACCTCGGCAGGCTGCGTAACAGCTTTCGGCCGACGCCGGATAACAGTTGTTGTTACCCGTACCTCGTCCTGCTGGGGCTGGATTCCCTTGGGCGGCTCGGAAGGAGCTGAAACCTTCTGTACGTCCTCCTCTTCGAGAACCGACAGGTGGCTCTTGACCTCTATACCGACGCTCTTCAGTCGAGCAATCAGCTCCTTATTCTCAATACCCATCTTTTTAGCTAGTTCATACACGTGGGTCTTGCTCATCAACCGCACCCCCATCAAGGAAATTTCCGTATTTCTGTAACTCTTTCACAAGCGGGTCAACGAACCCTCCCGCCTCAATTGCCACCACGCTGCGCAGTCCCTTACCCAGAAGCCCGCCGATCCTGTCCTTGTCGAGTATCCGAAAGCAGGGAATCCCTTCCCGTACAGCTAAATTTGCCACTTTTTCGCCGATATCAGCGGAGACATCATCTGCCAGAATTGCAAGACCGATCTTTTTCCCTTTGCGAATTGATTCAATAACCATATCGCTGCCGGAGACAATCTTCCCCGCCTTGTTAGCCAATGCAAGGTATGAGGCAATACGATCTTCAAGCCTGGCGACAATCTTGTCCACAAGCTCCCGGGACGCCGCCCCTTTTACTTCAATCTTGAAAGCCCTGGCAAACTGCTTCCGCGAAGCAGCCTTCTCTACACAAGCTGGATTGAAGCAGGTATAAGCCCCCCGCCCCGGCAACTTTTCCAGAAGGTCAGGGACCACCGTCCCTTCAGGGTCAAGAACATAGCGGAGAAGCTCTCCCTTTCCCTTTTCCTGGCGGCAGCCGATACAGGTTCTTTGGGGCTCGTTCCGTGCCATGCCCCCCTACTCTTCGCCCTGCTCCACAGAATCCGCAACAGTTTCTTCGACGGGCTCCTCGGTTATCTCCTCAGCGGCACCATCATATGAGGAAAATTCAAGAAGCTCTGCCTCGGCAGCGCGGGTTTCGCTCTTTATGTCAATCCGCCAGCCGGTTAGCTTTGCGGCAAGCCTTACATTCTGCCCTTTCTTGCCGATGGCAAGGGAGAGCTGATCATCGGCAACGATGATTTCCAGTGCTCTGTTATCCTCGTCAATATAAACCTTGGAAACCGCTGCAGGTTGAAGGGCGTTGCACGCAAAACGGGCCGGATCCTCAGACCAGGGAATAATATCGATCTTCTCTCCCCGCAGTTCAGATACGACGTTTTGCACCCGTGAACCACGCATTCCCACGCAGGCTCCAACGGGATCAACGTCAGAATCATGGGAATAGACCGCGATTTTCGCCCGGCTACCCGGTTCACGCACTACAGACTTTATTTCTACAATCCCCTCGGAAATTTCGGGGACTTCTGCCTCAAAAAGTTTGGCCAGCACCGTTGGATGTGTCCGGGAGAGCATAATCTGCGGGCCCTTGGGGGTCATCCTGATATCCATGATGAGTGCCTTGATACGGTCACCTTGGCGATAAACCTCGCGCGGAGCCTGTTCCTTATTGGACAGGAGCGCCTCGGCCCGCCCCAGGTCAACCACAAGATCACCCTTCTCAAAACGGCGCACCACACCGTTTATCAGTTCGCCGATCCGATCCTTGAATTCATTGAAGATGGTTTCCCGCTCAGCCTCACGGACTTTCTGGATAATGACCTGCTTTGCCGTCTGGGCCGCAATTCGCGTAAAACCGCTTGCGTCCATCTTCATCCCCAGGGAGTCGCCGACCTCTACGTCAGGGTCAATTTCACGGGCTTCTTCAAGATCGATTTCCTTGTACGAGTCCATCACCTCATCAACTACCGTTACGAACTCGAAAAGCTCAACTTCTCCGACCTCGGTATTGTAATGGGCCTCCAGGTCGCGGGTATTGCGATATTTCTTGTTCGCAGCAGACAGCACTGCCTGCTCAAGGGCCTCGACTACAACATCACGGTCTATTCCCTTTTCCTTAACGATCTGATCAATAATGTGCTTCAGGTTGAAGGTCGTTTCCACGTCCGTCTCTCCTTGGTACTACGGTATCTATTTGTTTTAGAATTCAAATTCGAGGTTGGCCTTGGCAATTTTGCCAAAGGGGATCCGTGCGATTTGTCCCTCGCGAAGATTCAGGATCACCACTCCATCCACAAGCCCTCCCAAGTCGCCGAGAAAAGTCTTGCGCAGATTCCCGGCCTCGTCTGCAACTAGCTCGAAGGTCTTGACCTTAACAAGCTGTCCCTTGTAACGCTCATAGTCGGATACCTTTTTGAGGGGACGATTCAATCCAGGAGACGATACCTCAAGGGTATAGTTCTCGCTGATAAAATCCTCCACATCGAGAATCTCGGATAACTCACGACTCACAAGGGCACAATCGTCCAGAGTTATGCCACCGGCCCTGTCGACAAAAAGCCGAAGGACCATGTGACGGCCCTCTCTTTTATATTCGATGTCAACAAGTTCCATTCCTTGGGGAGCAAGAAGATTTTCCGCCAGTAAGGAAACCCTGTCGACAACTTCGTCCATAGCCATTCTTCAACAAACCTCACAAAATAAAAAAAGTGAGCTGGAGGAGCTCACTTCGCGTGAACGGAAACTTCTATCCTACTACCAGAGGCACAACCAAATTGCAAGCATATATTTTGTTGTTTTCATGGTTTCGGCAAATTCCCACGCCGCCTGTTAACCGCAATGTATCGTATGGTTGACAACCGTCGGGCTGCTGTGATACTTCAAAACCAGGAGGATGGCTTTAATGAATTCAACCATTGAAACTCTAGCGAACAGGATAATCAACGGAGAGAGTCTTTCAGAAGATGAGGCAATTGACCTCTCCACTTCGTCAGGAAACGATTTATTTGCTCTTTTTCTGGCTGCAAGCCGCATCAAGGAACACTTTCTCGGCAATGGAATAGAGTTATGCTCCATTATCAATGCGAAATCCGGACGCTGCCCGGAAAACTGTGCCTTCTGCGCCCAGTCGGCCCACCACTCAACCAATGCTCCCGTCTACCCTCTCGTGGATGAGGAGAAGATTGTTGCCTGCGCCAAAGATGCTGAAGCAAACGGTTCCCACTGTTACGGGATTATCACAAGCGGCACGACCATCAATAAAGGCGAAGAGCTTGACCGGATCTGCCGTGCAATGCGCCGGATCAGGGAGACCACCTCCATAGCCCCATCCTGCTCGCTTGGAATTATTGATTTCGAGACGGCTGTCGCCCTGAGAGAAGCCGGGGCCGAAACCTATCACCACAATCTTGAAACAGCACGAAGCTTTTTCCCGAGCATCTGCACAACCCATGATTACGAAGATGATGTTGAAACGGTGCGGGTCGCCAAAAAGGCCGGACTCAACGTCTGCTGCGGGGGAATATTCGGCCTGGGAGAGACTATTGAACAGCGGATCGAACTTGCAATGACTCTGCGGGAACTGGACGTTGACTCGGTACCCATCAATTTTCTCAACCCCATAGAGGGAACCCGTCTTGCCGACTCTGATTTGATAGCTCCCCTTGAATGCCTGAAAACCATAGCTCTTTTCAGGCTCATTTTGCCGGGCAAGAAAATTGCCATTTGCGGAGGGCGTGAGCGTAATCTGCGGGATTTGCAATCGTGGATTTTTTTTGCAGGAGCGAGCGGAACTATGATAGGTAACTATCTAACCACCACAGGCCGCCCGGCCGAAGAGGATTGGAAAATGCTGCAGGACTTGGAACTGTCCGTAAGAGGCTGCTGTGACTAGAGCGATTTTTATAACCGGCACCGATACCAATGTGGGTAAAACCATAGTCACCGCGACTCTGGCACGTGTGCTTCGCGATCAAGGCGTAAATGTAGGGATCATGAAACCGGTAACCAGCGGCTGCGTCGAGCGTGAAGGCACCCTGGTATCGGAGGATGCCGAACTGCTCGCCTGGGCAGCTGGGGTGGACATCGCAGAAGACAGTGTTCCCTACCGGCTTCGAGCACCAATTGCTCCTTCGGTTGCCGCTGACAAGGAAAACGTCCGTATCAGCTTCCCGGTCATCACTGAAGCGTTTGAGAGCCTTCTGTCAAACCACGACTTTGTGCTGGTCGAAGGGGCCGGCGGTCTAATGGTTCCGCTTTCGGGGGGGCTCATGGTGGCAGATCTGGTGCTTGCCATGAAGATTCCGCTTCTGGTGGTTGCAAGCCCGAATCTCGGAACAATCAATCATACGGTGCTCACCTGTTTTGCAGCCAAGCAACTCGGCATTGATGTGCGTGGCACAATCATCAACTCATTCCCCCCCCAGCCCGGCCCGTCGGAGAGTTATGTGCCGCACCTTATGGACACTTTGTCGGGGGTACCGCTGCTCGGTGTCTTCCCAACGGTCGAATCTTCAGACCAACGTGCTATCGTTGAAGCGCTGGCCAGCCGTCTCGCCACTGAACCGACCACAAAAATCATGCTACGGGAAATCGGTATTGGAACCCGCTGACCATACCGGAGTAAAATCATAAAGGCCAAACTTGGCCTGACAGCAAAAAAGGGGGAGTGGCCAGCGACCACCCCCCCCTTTTTTATAAACAACGTAAATAACAGCTAGAACCTACCGCGAATAACCTCTGCTGTCAGGATAACTTCTCTTTCTCCCTTCAGACCTGCAGGAACATATTCAGGAATAATTGTCGGCACAGCAAGCTGCACCTTTCCATCCTGCACTTCGGCAAAAGCCCTTGAGGTTCTGGCTACACCATATGCCGTCCCGGCAAGAACACCGCCTGCAGCTCCATAACCTATATAATCAAGATGATCGCCAGGCTTGTCGGTAAAGACAAGAAGTGCCGCTCCAACCAGTCCGCCAACCAGTCCGCCGTAGAAGGCATCGCGGAAAACACCTTCAAACGTATCATCTGCCATACATGGAGTACACCAGACCGTAATAAGTATAAGGGTGATTCCAACCAGAATTCTGCGCTGTGCTGTCTTCATTGTCGACCCCTTTGTCAAAATAACGATCGGAAAGAATATAAGCAAAAAACGGTCCGGCATCAACAGATAAAAACAAAAGCCTTAACATGCCGTATTTACTTCATTTGTAAATATCAGGCCTGGACATGACACCGCATAATGACGGATTGTGTTTATAATAGTTGCGAAAGTAACACATTTTGTTGTGTCAAATTTCCGTACTTGGCAGCAGAGCCGGCAAGATTAAGCTACCCTCTGGCGAGCTCTTGCCGGGCAAGCAGCAATTCGTCCGCATGGGTCGATACTTCACTGTTTAGTCGGGCTTTAAGTACAACATCGAGAATTTCCCGGTAGCGGGGACCCGGAGGAAGCCCCATAGATTTGAGATCGTCTCCGGTCACTGAGCAGGAAACCCCTCTAAGTTGTGTCACGTAAAGGGAGATGAACTTCCTGACGTCTTCGCGGCGGGTTTTGGCCATGATGTAAAGCAGAACTTCAAGGGATAGGCTGCGTAGCCAGAAAAAAATATCGCTGCGCCTTACCGTATTCTCCCGGGCAGCTTTTTGTTCCATCACTTTCAGCACCTGTTCTCCATGGACCCGCATATCGATCAGCCTCTCCCGGTAATGCTCCGAGACCGAGAGTCGCATACAGGCATCCCAGAAGGAATCGTCACTGATCAGTGAAGTCAGGGCAAGAAAATAGACTACCCAGGTTTCGACGTTGTCCTGCTGATAGAGGAGTTCAAACCAGGTTACCACCTTTTTCACTTCGTCCAGAATCCTGATGTTTTCAGAATCAAGCACCAGGTCCGGATGTATGAAACGAAGTAATCCAAGGCTCTCCATCCGCAAAACAGCCCGGACCGGTTCACGCTCCCGGAGAATGATGATAAGTTCGTTGAGGAGGCGCCTTCCGCCGAGTTTGTCGAGAAACCCCATCTTGACGGCATTCTTTATGAGGTTTTCGGTATGCCGCGCAATCTGAAAATTAAGCCGCTGTTCAAAGCGTACCGCCCGGAATACCCTCGTTGGATCTTCCACGAAGGAAAGATTGTGCAGGACCCGGATTGTCTTGTCCTTCAGATCGCGGCAAGCACCGAAATAGTCGATGAGAAGCCCGAAATTTTGCGGGTTGAGACGCACGGCCAGAGTATTGACGGTAAAATCGCGCCGGTAGAGATCCATCTTGAGCGAAGAACGCTCCACGGTAGGCAGGGCGCCGGGAGTTTCGTAGTATTCAAGGCGGGTACTCGCCACATCGATTTTTGTTTTATCCGGGAAAACTATTACGGCAGTACCGAATTTGGCGTGACTCTTTATGCGGCAACCATGGCGGTTGGCAAAAGTCTCGGCGAACAGTATGCCGTCACCCTCTACAGATATATCAATATCGTCGTTTTTACCCCCAAGCAGAAGATCCCGGGCAAAACCTCCTATGGCATAGACCGGAAGTTCAAGTTCATCCCCTACCCTTCCCAGATCACGGAGAATATCCACCACGCGGCGCGGCAGATGCTTGTTCATCAGGTGAACCACCTCGCGGCGGCGCACCGGCGGAGTCTCGCGACCAAGATCGTAGACTGCTTCGGAACCTCCTTGGGGGCCTGAATACATGTACCGCAACAGATCGGTCCGCGTAATGACGCCGACGAGCGCCCGGCCCGAAAATACCGGCACAAGCCGGCGGTGCTGCCCAACGATGTAATTCTGAATCACGCTGAGAGGGGTATCGGGTTCCGCCCGCATGAACTCCGTATGCATGTATTCATCAACCCGCAGGGAGCCAAGCCCGTGATACAAAGCCTTCTCCACAATTCTGAGCGAGATGATGCCGATCATCTCACCATTATCCATTACCGGCATTGAATTCACATTGTAGCGGGTCAGAAGTTCGCGGGCTTCAGCAATGGTCGTCCCCGCCGACAATGTCTTCACCGGCGACGACATGAGGTCGCTTGCGGTACGCTTCGGATTTATCCAATCGGGGAACAGCTGCTGCAACCTCCCCATAACCTGGATTACCGTGTGATCTCGAACCGTTGCAGAAGCAGCGGTTGCATGGCCCCCGCCTCCAATTTCGCGGAGGATTGCCCCCACGTCAACCTCGGGAATTCGGCTCCTGGCAACAATATAGACACGCTCCCCCATGCCGACGACTATGAAAAGCGCCTCCAGGTTCTCCATGTCCCGCAGCATGTGGGCCAGAACCGCAATATCACCCACATAGTAATCGAGCGAAGCGTGGGCAATGGATATATCGACCCCGTTAACGCTCACCGTTTGCAGTGACTGCAGGAGGTCGTTAAGGAGCGATACCTGTTCTGCCGTCAGTTCCTGGGACACAAACTCGGAGACGACATTAAGATTTGCCCCATGGGAGAGAAGCCACGAAGCTGCCGCATAGTCATCTGTAGTTGTAGAAGGAAAGGTAAGATTTCCAGTATCCTCATAGATACCAAGCATCATCGTGGTGGCCTCGACGGGCGTCACCCCGATCCCACGCTCCATGAGAATTTTGGCCAGAATGGCGGTAGTAGAGCCACATTCGCGGATCTCTCCGCCACTTCGGGGGACATCACCCGCTGAGTCCGGATGATGATCGTAGATATGCACCTCTACATCCGGACGCTTCAATACTTCAGCCAGGCGACCGATGCGCGACGAGTGGCGGCAGTCCACAAGAATAAGGCGTGATATGCGGGAAAGGTCAATGTCCTTCAGGCGGGTTAAGGCAGGCATGTAGCCGGTGGTCTTGAGGAAGAAATCCCTGATGCTTTTCTCCTGGGACCCGGGGAAAACCATCAATGCATCGGGATAGAGCTTCTTGGCGGCAACCATGGCCCCGAGGCAATCGAAATCGGCATTCACGTGGGTAGTGATGACGTCCATGGTAGAAAGTGTGCCGCATCAGCGGTAAAAGTAAAGTAGAAGGATTAGCGTGATGCCGCTGTGGGCGGTTTGAGAGAAGCCGTGTAGTAAACCGGATTTGCACCGGCCACTTCCACCATCGGGCCGCTTTCGAGCAGTTCCAGGTCGCCGCTGTCTTCGCCATATTCCGACTCGCCCACAGCCCAGTCATACAGCTTTTTCGAGTCAAACAGGACCGGCTTCGCAGGAATGCCGTACATGCGGTTCTGCATCGTCTCATCAAACAGCCCGACGCAGCCGTGAGAAGCCGGTTTGCCCGGAAGATCGCGGGCATGGATCCAGTACGACACGTTATCTGAGCCAATATGAAAACGCATGGCGAAATCCATTGGATACTGTGCCGACATATCATCGGTCTGATACAGGGATGATGTATGGGTACGGTGACGGGCATCAATGCGGAAAAGCCCCGTCGGAGTCTCATGCCCCGTCTTTCCGGTGGCCGCAGGCATGGAGAACTTTAGCTTCCCGTTCTCGTAAGCCCCAATCCACTGCTCGGTGAGGCTTATGAGGATATAGCGGCTGTAGCGTTTCGCCGGTGCATACTCCAGTGGCAATGGCGTATATTTGCGCGCTTCGGCCATGTTTACTGGCACCTTGATGGTCATGCCCGGATAGGTGTGGCGACGGTCGATCCTGTTGAAACGGGCAACTGTTACCCAATCTTTACCAAAAAGGGACTCAAGACTCTCATGGGGCTTAATGAAGTGGGGTTCCCAGTCAATTTGACGGAGGCTGGGATAGTCGATCCGGGAAAGATCTTCCTTGGCGCCGTCTGCGGGAGAAGCCCCCGGATCAGCTGTGGATCCGGGTTTATTGATAACTATTGCGCTGAAGATGATGAGTGCGAAGATATATACCAGCTTGCGAATCATACTCTACCGGTCCTGCGGACAAAAGTAATGGGGCCAAGGCCCCATGTGTCAATCAATTAGAACGTAGCACTATTCGATGATACGGTCAAGAATTGGTAACCTGTGCTCCGGCAAAACGTTCTGCGATCACCGTTTCCACAGCACTGTATGGATCGGTGCGACGAGCCGACATCTCGTCGACAATCTCCCTGAATCGCCCGTTTATGCGGATGTGCCCGTAAACTTCGGTAAACAGCCGCTCCCGCAGCAAATCCATAAACTGCTGGGCACACCGCTCCTTCCTAAGCAGCTCAAGCGCTCCTGAATCCACGAGATACGAGCGATGCGCCTCGATCTCTGCCACCATCTCATCAAGCCCCCGGTTGCGGCTGGCCTCGGTAAGAAGCACCTTGGGCTGCCACTCGCCGGCTTTGATCTGTTTCATCTCCAGCATTGCCGCAAGCTCACGGGCAGTCCGGTCGGCCCCATCCCTATCGGCCTTGTTGACCACGAACAGGTCGCCGATCTCAAGGATTCCGGCTTTTATGGCCTGGATATCATCCCCCAGACCCGGCACGGAAACAACAACTGTCGTGTGGGCCATGCGGACGATGTCGATTTCATCCTGGCCCACACCAACCGTCTCAATGATAACGATATCCATGCCCATGGCATCCATGACATTGACCACGTCGCCGGTGGAACGGGAAAGCCCCCCCATGTGGCCCCGAGTGGCAAGACTCCGGATAAATACGCCCGGGTCCTCCGCATGGCGGTTCATCCTGATCCGGTCACCGAGAATTGCGCCGCCGGTAAAGGGGCTTGTGGGATCAATGGCCACAACCCCCACCCTCTTCCCCAACCGCCGGTAGGCAGCGGTAAGCTGGTCAACCAGGGTCGATTTACCGGCTCCCGGAGGGCCGGTAATGCCGAGAATGAACGCACGGCCCGTATGGGGATAAAGGAGCTTCATCTCTCCGGCGGCACTTCGCAACCCGTCGTCCAGATCACGCATCAGACGGGCCGCAGAGCGCAAATCGCCGTCAAGTATTCTCTGTGCCAAAGACATTCTTCGTTCCTTCCAGAAAATCAGTCATTCGTCCGCGTTCAGCCGACGTGGCGAACAGATATGCATAGGATGCGGCTTCGAGAGCGCAGCCCGTTTTCAGATCACAGTCCTCTGATGTATTGATGGCCTTCTTTGCCATGGCAAGGGCTGCCGGAGACGCCGCTGCTATCCTCTCGGCAAGGGATACGACACGCCCCCAGAACTCATCTGCGGGGCACAACCGGTCAATGAGCCCCATGCGAAGTGCATCGGCAGCTCCGTAGGAAGCGGAGGTCATGAAAATCTCACGCGCGAAATTCCTGCGCACCAGGCGCGGCAGTTTCTGCGTACCGCAGAAACCGGTTATAATCCCCAGTTTTGCGCCTGGATGGGCAATGACAAGCGCATCGCTCGCAACCCGCAGATCACAGGAAAGGGCGAGATCGCATCCACCCCCCATGGTAATGCCGTTCAATGCTCCAATGACCGGTTTCGGGCACGACTCTATGGCGTTGAACAGCGACTGCCCCAGTTCTGCAAAGGAAAAGCCGTCAACAGGACCGAACTCCGCCATTTGGGAGATATCGGCGCCGACGGCAAAGGATTCGCCCGGATACCCGGTAATGACCATGCAGACTACTTCGGGATGCTGACACAACTCAGCAACCGCCCGTTTCAGCTCCTTCAACATGGTAACGCTAAGCTTGTTGAAACGCTGGCCGCTCCCCATAAGGATATAGCCGACGCGGTTTTTAACATCAATGCTCAATTTTTTGTAAGGCATGACTAAACCACTACGCCCGTGGCGTAACATTCTCCCGAACCCACTGAACGATCTGCTCAGTGGAAGTGCCCGGTGTGAAAACTTCACTGACACCAGCAGACTTTAGACCGGGAATGTCATCATCGGGAATGACGCCGCCGCCAAAAACTACGATGTCATCGGCGTTCTTCTCCTTGAGGATCTGGCAAACCCGCGGCAAGAGCGCATTGTGGGCACCAGAGAGGATCGACAGCCCGACGGCATCCACATCCTCCTGAATGGCTGCCGCAACAATCTGCTCCGGCGTCTGATGAAGTCCGGTGTAAATAACCTCGAAGCCGGCATCACGAAAAGCCCTGGCAATGATCTTGGCCCCCCGGTCATGGCCGTCGAGCCCCGGCTTACCCACAAGAATACGCAGTGTTCTTTCAGTCATGACTTTCTCCTTACTTTTCTATTCCGACTCGCGCGGGGATACCGGCACGGTAGTAATGCTTTATCTCTCGCATCTCTGTAACAAGATCGGCCGCAGCAATGATGCGTTCATCAGCGTTTCGGCCGGTGAGAACAAGTTCAACGCAGCCAGGCTTTTGCGTCATCAGTTCAAGGACGTCTTCGACATTGAGCAGTCCAAAGGAAACGGCGCCATTCACTTCATCCAGAATGACCAGGTCGTACTCTTCCCCGGTTAGCGCAGCTCGCGCGGTTTCAAGCGCTGCACAGGCAAGACGGATATCTTCCGGATCGGGGTTCTCACGATTCACCCACCCGACCCTTCCAGTCTGGACTATGGTAAAATCCGATGAGAAGCGCTCCGCAGCGGCATGTTCACCATAGGGGCCGCCGCCTTTCATAAACTGCACCATGAAGACCCGGAGGCCCCGTCCAAGGGCACGGAATGCAAGACCCAGGGCAGCCGTGGTCTTCCCCTTGCCGTTGCCCGTATAAACCTGGATGCACCCCTGATCGAGTTTCATCGTCCGTACTACCCTATCGTCCCGTAAAGCGGGGTTTCCGCTTTTCGATGAAAGCGTTCATCCCTTCCTTCTGGTCATGGGTTGCGAAACATAACGCAAAAGCATCCCGCTCCATGAGACAGGCCGTGGCAAGGTCAATGCCGGACCCGGCATCGATAATCTCTTTTGCCACGCGCAAAGAAAGAACTCCACGATTGCAGATGGTCTTGACTATCTGGATGACCTCGTCCAGGAGCTTGTCCCCCGGGAAAACTCTGTTGACGAGACCAAGGTCGTACGCTTTCCCAGCAGAAACCTGCTCACCGGTAAAGATCATTTCCTTGGCCCGGGACTTGCCAATGAGACGAGGCAACCGCTGCGTGCCGCCAAATCCCGGCATGATTCCGAGAAGGATTTCCGGAGCAGCAAAAACTGCTGACTCGGCAGCAACAATAAAGTCACAGGCCAAGGCCAACTCAAGGCCGCCACCGAGTGCATGACCGTTTACGGCGGCCACGACCGGCTTCCCGACCTTCTCAACGGCAAACATCAGCTTCTGCCCCAACTCAGCCAATGAAGCGGCGTCAGCGGGAGTCATGCGCGCCATCTCGGAAATATCGGCCCCGGCACAAAAGCTTTTCCCTTCACCGGTCAGCACGATACCCTTTACCCGTTCATCATCCTTAAGCAAGGCAAATACAGAGAGCAGGCCGGTAACCAGATCACGATTCAATACGTTGCGCGACTCTGGTCTGGCGAGAGAAACAACAGCAATCACATCATCATGTTTAACTGTAACCAGCTTGGGACTCAAGGCCATCTCCTGTTTTAGCGCCGTTAAAATCTGCAGCGAAGAACTATAACAACAGCGCTAATTAACTGTCAAGGTGTATTCATGAAAATATAACACCCTTTTACTATCACTGAAATCAGCCAATATATGCTCAATGCCCGTACGCCAAAATCCGCCCTTGACAGGGAACGCTCGTTTTGCTATTTAAACCACCTGCATTTCAGGGCGATTAGCTCAGCGGGAGAGCACTGCCTTCACACGGCAGGGGTCACTGGTTCGAACCCAGTATCGCCCACCAGAAATAAACAGGGGTTAGCTATTTTGCTAACCCCTTTCCTGTTTCACGATCACCGGCCTATCAACCCCATTGCCCATGCAAGCCTTTACCTGACCTTCATTTTTGATAAGTCGAACATACTTTGCAAATTGCTTCCTCTGGCGATTGCAGTTCAACACCACAACGGGCACAGGCGTTCTCCCATTCCGGGTGACCTGCATCTGCTGCACGTTTCTTCGCCTCCAGACGTTTCACTTCTGCTTCCATTTCATCGTTATATTGCGTCTCAAACATAACAGGTCCTTTTACTCAAAGGGTTGCCTGCTTCAGCAATGTCGCCAGCATTCCGACCCTTGGCATATCGATTCCTTTCTGAGTGCCGTAAGCAAGGGGCGTATCAAAAATCGCGCTAATCTCGAGGGGCCGGCCTTCTTCACGATCTATCTGCATGGACGGCCGGTACTCGCCCATAGCGTCGGTAAATTCGAGCATGCTGTCGGCATAGCCCTCCGGTATCGGGCAGAGAAGCCCCTGGACATTGGCGGCTGCAATTACTTCCAGCATGAGGTCCCGCACAAGGGTGCGGGTTGCTTCATATGCAAGGAGCGAGGTGACCGGCTGAAGCAAAAGTGCGCACAGGCCATTGAACGGTATGTTCCAGACCAATTTCTCCCAGCGGGCCCGCTTCAGGTCGTCCGTTGTCCGGCAATCCACTCCGGTCTTCCGGAACATTTCCGATAGCTGCTCAACCCGCCCATTGTCGCAACGCAAATATTCGCCAAGAATGATCCGGCCCGCCCCAAGGTGGTGGACTTCACCGGGCTCTCCGCGGTTAGAGCAGAGAAAAGCCACCCCGCCGATAATCCGCTCGACACCGAAGAGGTCAGCCAGAGCCTCTTCGTTACCCAGGCCGTTCTGCAGGGTCAGGATCTGCGTCCGCTCTCCCAGCAGGGGACGGATAAGGTCTTCGTATCTGTCGTTGGCAAAGGATTTGAGACCTACAAGCACCAGATCCACTGGACCGATCTCTTGGGGTTCACGGTACCCCTTTACATGGGGCAGATAAAAATCACCATTTATGGAGAACACTTTGAGGCCGTTTCTGGTTATGGCCTCGAAATCCCGGCGCAGGAGAAACCTGACATCCATGCCGGAACGCTGCAAAAGTGCACCGTAATAGAGTCCCAATGCCCCAGCTCCGACAACAGCAATTTTCATGCATATGCTCCTATGAACGTCATTGATGTTCGTGCTTGCTTCTTTGACGCATTCCGGACACCCGCATTGAATGCGGATTCGGCCACGCCAATCTGCAAAATGTACCACACCGAAGGTCGCGAAGGGAGTGTTTCTTTGCGGCGGCTTAGGAGGTGGGAGCTTAAAACTAATGTTCGATGGTTATAAGTTCAGCAACTGGAATACGCAAAGAACGGGCGCCCGGAGGAAGGCTCTTTCCGATCCGGAACATTATGGCGATGGTTTCGGACTTCACCCCGAACCGGGCGGCAATCTTCCGGCGCGCATCTGAAATGAGTGCAATATGGGGTGCCGTCAAGCCGGAAGTATTACCCTCCAGCACTTTCTGCATCAGGAACGTGATACCGGTTGTTAGCTGCACACTCAGCCCGATGCGGGCAGCCTCAAGCCATATCCGCTCAAGAATGCGACCGGCATTGACATAGTCGGTCGCACCGGCTCCCGGAATAAGAATAAGGCCAAGGGCAGAAGAAGAGAGTGCCAGTTTCCTGGCATTTCCGGCCACAATTCGCGAAATGCCGAAAGAATTCAAGAACTGTACGAGGGGCCAGCGCTTCAGGAGCGGGAATGCCAGCGCGTCGGGGGGAGCAAGATCGAGTGTTTTAATGTCAAGGCCATCGCGTGTTAGGCGCGCTTCTTCATCATTCCAGCGAATGTGGTCGAAGAGAAAAGAGTGGAGGTTTTTGTTTTCGAAAACAAGCCGATCGTTAAGGGCGGCAATCCCGGCCAGAAATGCTTTCTCATCGTCATTGCCCGTCAGAATGAGGCGACCGTCATACCCTTCGCAAGCGGAGGCGATGGCTCCGCGCTCTTCATCGGTCAGGGGGGAACCGTCATAACGCCTCCGGTTGGTGCACCGGACCTTGATGGCATCGTACAGGGGGTTGGCCTGGGTGGCCCCGGGACGGAAAAGAACTGTGGCAACAAGTTCCGGTTCAGAAGTATCGGGAAACAATGTTACGTCGGTGGCATAGCCACGGGCCGAAGCCACGATGGTCAGATTCTCAAGCAAGGCACCATGGGCCACCAGGGAGGCACGCTGCCGGTAGTTGAAAAGCGAAGTATCACGCCCGGGCAGATCTATTATGCGGACAGTGTCCCCGGTGACTTCAAAGCGCCATGGCTGGCAATTATCGCCGGATGGCGCACGGACCGCCTCTTCCAGAATCTCACGAAGATCCATAATCGTCACCCCTTGGCCAGCGCTGACTTCACCTTCTTGAGGATAATCCATCGTTTCAGTCGCTGCAGCGGATTTTTCCCGCCCAAAAGAACCCGCCCCTTATGGAATTTCCCGAGGAGGAGATCCATCTGAACATAGGCCGGCACCGGTTCCACCTCACCTTTTCCCGTCAGAATTTTTACAGCCTCCGTGGCAACAAAAGAGGCGGCAAGGGTACAAGAAGGGGAAACCGCCGGACCGCTCTTGGCGGCAAAGTTAACACGGGAGAGGTCCATATACCGTATATGAAAGGGTCGTGGCGCAAGGCCAACTGCGAACGCGGCAACCTTCTCTTCGTAGGTCATCGCATCCTCAATCCCGAAGTATTCATCAAAACTCATGCCGTTGGGAGCAAATATCTGGACCGTGGAACCGAAGCCCAGCGGTGCAGCAGTCACGGCGTATATCCCCTTTTCCCTGCTTTTGACAAAGAGGAGGCGGCGTGCCTCGAACTCGAAAAAATCTATGCCGTCTACGAAAAGGTCTGCACCCTCCAGAAAAGCATCCACGTTGGATGGGTCGACACCGCCGTTGAAAATTGTAACTTCGGCTGCCGGATTGATATCCTTCACCATTTCGGCCAGAACCTCGGCCTTGTTCCGGTTGAAGGTACTGCGGGCAGCACCGAACTGGCGGCTCACGTTCACCGCTTCAAAGGTATCGGGATCGGCAAGGGTAAACGCCCCTATACCAAGTCGAGCAAGGGTGAGGACATGCAACCCTCCCACCCCCCCCGCTCCCGCTACCGCCACACGCGAGGAAAGGAGACGGCGCTGTTCGTCTTCGGTAAGCAGACCTATGTTGCGACGAAAATCTTCAGCAATAAGCCGGTCAATGTCCATGCTCGACCTTTCAAACGTTTAATATACGCAAATGCAGATAGTTACAGAAGATACTTCCAGTATCTAGTGAATAAGTTGTTCGAGCACATCTTCATCCTTGCCACCCTGTCCCGGTAGAGCCAATGCCGCTGGATCATCCTGGGTAAGCGTTGAGAAAGACGCCGAGGGTTTTGGCGTCGGCTTTTCCATTGCCAACACGAGTGTCTTTAATAATTGTGAAGAATTGACAGCAACAGCAGGAATATAAAGGGCCTTGGGTTCAAACCATTCCTGAAGCCCCCCCGAACCGGCAAGCTCCAGTGAAGCCAATGCAGAGTTCAAATCATTGGCGGCGGCAAGATAGTCATTATATTCCCTGAGGAAATGAGATTCTGCCTCAATTACATCTGCAAGCTTGACGGTCCCTTCAGCATGGCGTTCAGCCATCTGTCCGGCCATATATTCCACAGCGCGTACCCGTTTTTCATGGGCGCCAAGGCCTTGCTCAAGCTCGCGCACCCGGCGCCAGGCACGTTCAACCTCCAGGGAAGTGGATAAAACACTTTCTTCATGAATGTACTGGAGTTTCTGTTTGCGGGCAGCCTTTTGACGAATTTCAGCGGTGGTTTTTCCCCATTCGAAGATGGGCCAATCAAGATTTGCGGTGAAGAGCCACATATCGTCCCGCGTGATATTCGTCTCCCTCTGCCGCATATAGCTCCCCTGCACCGAAACCTGAGGATAGTAGGAACTCCTGGCGATTGAAATATCTTCCTCAGCCCCCTTGATGCGAGTTCCGGCAACCTTCAAGTCCTTGGCATTCGCAACGGCATGCCTTTTAACTTCTTCAAGAGAAACAACCAGGGCAACCGCACCCGGCATTCCGTGCAGTTGGAGATCGCCCTGGTCCGTATAATTGATTAGTTGCTTCAAGTTGGAGAGTGCGAGTTGCTCACGATTTACTCCCCTGGTTATTTCAAGTTCGGCAAACGCCACGTCGGCATCCTGGCGCAATACATCCTCACGGGGAACATATCCTTCAAGATTGAGTTCAGTCAGAACTCGCAGGCGTTCCTTCTTGGCTTCCGCAACCTTTTCCGCAATCTCCCGTTGAAGCCGCGCATTCAAGGCATCATAAAATCCCTGCTTCACCCTGAAAACGAGCTTTTCACGCTCACCCTCCTCCTGAAGTTTCGCTTCCGCGCTCTCGGTCTTTGCCTTGCGAAAACTGTGGGTCAGACGTCCGCCGGTGAATACCGGTTGATCCACGGATACGCCCAGCGAATAAAAATCCTGGTCGTTCGTTGTGATATCAACATCTTCCGTGGGAAGATTATTTCCAAAAGTGTTCTTGTCAACGATAAGTCTTCCGGGGCGATCAACCAATGTATAAAAGGCACGCATCCGCACAGAAGGGAGAAGCGCGGCGCGGGCGGCAGGGACAGACTCGGCTGCTGCGGCCGACTCCATTTCAACGGACTTTAATGACCGATTCTCCTTGAGAGCCCGCGCAATGCACTCCTCAAGGGAGAGGGAAAATGCGAACGACTCACAGGCCATTGCGAGAATCAGCACTGATACTAGGGAAATAGTTTTCATTTAAGGAATTTCACCGTAACGCTCATGCCATTCTGAAGCCCGGAGAAATCATCCAGATTAATATGTATTTTCTGAGTGTTGATATCGAAGGAGGCCATCGGATCAAAATTCTTCAGTGCCCGCTTCCTCACCACGGAGAACACCCGTGAAACCTTGCCGCGGTATATCTTGCCCGGATAGGCATCAACCGTCACCTCAACGGGGTTACCCTCTGAAACCTTGCCGACGTCGGACTCCTCTATCTCTGCCCGGATTCGTGTTTTAGCAGGGTCCACAAGGCGCAGGATCGGCGTGCCCACATCAACAGCCTCGCCCGGTTCCCTGAGCCTCTCGGCCACAATACCGTCGATGGGAGAGGTGATGGCGTAGTCGCGGAGCAAACTGCGATAGTACTCACCATCGGCCGTGCCTTGCATTACCGCTGCGCGTGCGCGTTCAACCCTCTCCTTCCGCTCTCCCTTTAGAAGCTTTTCGAGATTTGCCCGCGCTTCACGCAACTCTTCACCGGCAACCTTAAGCTCCTCTTCGGCACGGTTTCGCTCCACAAGAGTAACGGCATCCTTGCGATAGAGACGCTCTTGCCGCTGGAACCGGTCTTCAGCAAACCGGTAAACGTCTTCGGCACGCCGCATACGGGCGCGCGCCGATTCTACGTCCTCAGACCGGGATCCAGCTTCAAGCTCCCCGAGCTCTGCCTGGGCTTCCCTCTTGCGGGCCTCGGCCTCTTGAATCTTTGCCTCCACCGTTCCGCTGTCGAGAGAAACCAGAAGCTGTCCCCGCCTGACCCGATCACCCTCCTGCACACCGATTTTCACGATGGACCCGGCAACGCGGCTGCCGATTTCGGCCTCATCGGCACTTTCAACCATACCTTTTGCGGTGAGGGACGAAGAAGACGGACGTTCTGGACGGCGGTTCGGCCCCTCTTCCCGCTTCGACACAAGCTTCGGCCCCAGAACGGCAAGCACGAGAGCCGCCAGCGCCAGAGCCCCGATAACAATGAGTCCAGTGCGACTGCCTTTCATGATTCTTTAATCCTCTGCGTAACGATTCTGCCATCTTCCATGATAAGGGTCCGGTCGAAGACTTCCTCGATCCGGTTGTCGTGAGTCGCCACCACGACACATTTGCGGCGGTCGGTAGCGAGTTTTCTGATAATCTCCATTACATTCCTTCCGTTCTCCTGGTCCAGATTGCCGGTTGGCTCATCGGCCAGTATTATGGGAGCATCGGAAGCAAGCGCCCGTGCGACCGCAACACGCTGCTTCTGTCCGCCGGACAAGTCACGGGGCAAAAAATCAAGCCGGTGCCCCAATCCCACCTCGCCCAGAAAAAAGTCGGCCCGTTCATCGGCGGCCTCGCCGGTGATACCCTTGAGCTTCAAGGCCAGCAGAACATTCTCCCGGGCCGTGAGGGCGGGGAAAAGGTTGAAGCCTTGAAAGATAAACGAAATATACTGCCGTCTAACTGCCGGCAGTTCATGTTCCCCCATGGTGCTTGTCTCTTGGCCGTAGATGCTGATTGAGCCGGCAGTGGGCCTGAGAATGCAGCCGAGGATCGACAACAGAGTTGTTTTCCCGCTTCCCGAAGGGCCGAAAAGCCCGACGATTTCCCCTTCGCGAAACTCAAGGTCAACCCCGGCAACAGCCGTGACCTCGACGCTCCCCTCCGCGTAAACTTTGGAAAGCCCTTTCGTAACAATCGGCAATGACACCCTTACCCCCGGAACAGAATCGCCGGATCGATGGACTTAATTTTCCGGATGGAAACAAACGCAGCCGCAAAACACATGAGTAGAGTCAGGACCAGGACAACCACATTCACCCAGACATTTACCACCATGACCATTCCTGCGGCGTGGTAGAGCTTGACCGAGGCGATAGTAATCACAAGACTGGCAAGATAGCCGGCAAGGGCATTGATGAATGCCTGGGAAAAGATTATCCGGTATATCTCGGCGTTGTCCGCGCCCATGGCCTTAAGGGTTCCAAACTCCTTGATATGTTCCATGGTGGAGTTGTAGATGGTCTGACCGACAATGAGCATGCCAATTAGGAAACTGATCAGTATCGTCAGCATGAACGAGAAACCGACACCGGTCTCAATGGTCCAGTAAAGGCGGGTCTTGCGGCTAAAATCCTCACTGGTATAGACATCAACATCCTTCAGCTTTTTCTTTAATCGCGCAACGACATCTGCGACGTCATGGCGTGGGTCCGCCTTGGCCACCACAAAAACAGTATTCGCCGGGCCAACCAGGTCGGAAAGACTCTGGGCGACGTTGTAAGAAGTGAAAACAAGAGGAGCGGTAGTAAAGGACTTTGCGCCGCTGCTGATGCCCACAACTTGCAGGCGACGGAAGAAAATATCGCGATAATCTCCCACCTGGAATTTTCCGAGCCGCTTCCAGGCCGATTCATCCACGATGAAGAAATTGCCGTTTTTGACAGACCGCGCGTCCCCCTCCTTCATCTTCCAGGGTCCGCCGACCAAAGTATCGGGGTTATAACCGATCACCTCAACCTGCTCGGTTCCACCCTCTTTCTGTTTGATCAGCCCCCAGGTAACAATCAGCTTTTCCGCCCACTGAACACCTTCTACCGATTTGACATGGTCGTAAAAATATTCGGGAATCGGTTGGGCGAAATCAAAATTCCGGGTGTTTTTTGAGGTTACCCAGATATCCCCTTCCGTGTGGTCGATGATCACCGATGATGTTTCCATCAGCCCAAGATAGATTCCAACCTGAGCAAAGATGAGCCCCACCGCGAAAACCACGCCGAGCAGCGTAATGAGCGAGCGGATCTTATCGTAGAGCAATATCCTGAGGGCAACATAAAACATTACCAATAAATATCACACAGTGATTGCAGCGGCAACTGCGATGTCATTGCCGCCACTCCATCGGAACCCCTGCCCTGCTTGCTTCAATCTCAAGAGCGGAAAGTTGTGCTTCAAGTTCCTTGATTCGAGTTTCGTCGCGATCAACTTCAGCCTTGCGGTCGGCATAGGCGGTCCGGTCCTGGACGCGCTGATGTATGACGCGCATACGCCGCAACTGGTTCAGTGCATCTTGTTTTTTAGGAAGCCCCTCCCGAAGGTCTTTCATCTCAGTTCGAATAGCTGCGAATCGGGATCGCCACTCTTCTTCTGAAAACCCGCCCGGCAGATTCGGCTCAAGGCCCGTATCCTGGTTTTGCAGAACTCCGCCATCCGAAGATGATGGAGCCTTTGGAGAAGGGATTTCCCGGACACGTTTCTGGTATCGTGCCGGTATACGGTCCGGATCATCGGTGAAATGCACAACCCCCTTGTCATCAACCCATTGATAGGTATCAGCCATGGCACCAGAACAAAATCCGGCCACAGCCACAGCAACTGTAAAGAATTTTCCGATATGCATCATATTCCCCTTCGATAAACACACCGATTGTGCGATTTACATGGGCGAACTCCGCAAACTTCCGGGATATTAACATTGACGTCAATACATACAGGATGTATAGTATAACGCTTGAAAACTGAATATTAATAAGACTTTAACATAGAAGGAGCACATTATGAATTTCCGTTTCATTCCTGTTATCTGTCTGCTGTTACTGACATGTGCGCTGCCTGCCGTAGCCAAAGAAACCAAAAACATCTCATACAAGCTGAAAAATGCCGAACCGGTAGTATTCAGCCACGATATTCACCTTGCAAAGTATAACAACAACTGCCGTATTTGCCATAACACTCTCTTCAATCTGAAGACCCGCAAACGCTTCACGATGATTGAAATGGAGCAGGGAAAGTCATGCGGCGCCTGTCACACAGGGATAAAAGCATTCAGTGTATCCGACGATGCCGAATGTAATCGTTGTCACAAGGGCAAGCCCCGGCCGGTTGTGTTTAAAATGAAGGGAGCCACCGACGCGATCTTCCAGCACGATGCGCACCTTCCCAAGCTCGGCGGCAAATGCCGCACCTGCCACAGCAACAAAACCATAACCGGCACCGGAAAGGTCTCCATGGCTCAGATGGAGAAGGGTCTGTCCTGCGGTGCCTGTCATAACGACAAAAAGGCCTTCACGGTTGCGGGCAACTGCGGCAAATGCCACAAGGGCATGGCACCTCCGAAGACCGTACCGTTTAAAATCAAGGGTACCGCCGACGCCGTCTTCAGCCATGAGTTCCACCTGGAGATGTACAAGTGCGCCGATTGCCACACCAAGACTTTTGCATACCGTGCAGGGGCAAAACACTACACCATGAACCAGATGGCTGCAGGAAAATCATGCGGAGCCTGCCATAACGGCAAGGACGCCTTCGCCTCCACCGGCGACTGCGGCAAATGCCATCCCGGCCTCAAACCGGCAAAACTGACCTACAAGACGAGCGTCGGCGAGGCTTTCTTCGACCACGAATTCCATCTGGGAATGTTCAAATGCGCCGACTGCCACACAACAATATTCAAATACAAAAAAGGCGCTTCATCCGCCACCATGGCCCAGATGGAAGCCGGCTCCTCGTGCGGCAAATGCCACAACGGCAATGATGCCTTCAGCGTGAAAGACGACTGCATCAAGTGCCATAACATGTAAATCTGAACTGACTGTTGCATACAATGAACAGAAACGGCGGAGTCCCAATGGATCTCCGCCGTTTCTGTTTCCACCATCTGTTTCATACATTTGCAGTAGCAGCATCTACATGGAGCGCACCGTTCTCAGAGCGCCCGCAATCCCCGCCGGGGTCGATTCCACGACCACTACCGGCACGCCGAGAGTCTCCCGCAACTGCTCCACGGATAGATCGTCGAGAAATACCCCCTCGCCTTCCTTGAGCATCACATCAGGAACCAATACCGCATCCCCCAACTCAACTCCCTTCAATTCTTCGACGATATCCCCGCCGCAAACGAGTCCGGTAACCGTTACCGACGCGCCGAAAAGACGGTTTCTGACCGCGACAGTTCTGAACGTGGCCCCTGTACGGACAGACAGACCGTCAAGGAACTCCGTCAGATAACTATAGGGTGATTCGCCGGTCACTACGGTTATGGTTACGGCCTTACCCTTCCGAGCCCTTTTGAGCACGCGGGCAGCCTCCTCCAGGAAAAGCGGGATCATGCCGATTCCGTTCTCGATCTGGGGGAGGTCACCGTAGGATTCGAGGGGCGGGAATGGCAAGCCGGACTTGATGTAAAATTCATCGGCAAGGAAAAGGAACGGGGCACCGAGTTCCCGGGCAAGGCGTTCAGCCTCCGGCTGCCATTGGCGGATGAAGGCCCCGGCATAGTCCGCCGAAACCGGTTCCAGCACCGGCAGTCCTTTCCGGTGTTTTGTCAAGCCGACAGGTACCACGGCAAGGGACTGGACCGAAGGATAAAGATCCGAAATATCCCCCACGGTCCCGGCAAGCTCGTCTCCATCATTGAGCCCCGGACAGAGTACGACCTGAGTGTGCATGACAATGCGAGCTGCAGCCAGCTCCCGCATAACGTCAAGTATCGGGAGGATCTCCGAACGCCCCAGGAGTTTTTCCCGCAACACAGGATTCGTCGCATGCACTGAGATGTAGAGTGGTGAAAGCCGCTGGGCGATTATACGGTCCAGATCGTAGCGGCCAATGTTGGAGAGGGTCACATAATTGCCATAGAGAAACGAGAGCCGGTAGTCTTCATCCTTAACATAGAGAGGGGGGCGCAATCCCTTGGGTAGTTGATGAACAAAGCAGAAGACGCACTTATTGCCGCACTGCGTTGGGTGAGGGGGGGCAAAAACGATCCCCAGAGGTTCATCGCCGTCACGCTCAATCTCGGCCTCCCAACGTTCCCCTGAAGGCTTGAGAATCTCCAGGACGAGTTCCTCGTCATCGGCATAAAAAGTAAAATCGATGATGTCGCGCAACCGTTGGCCATTTATGGCCACCAGCCTGTCGCCCGCCTCGATTTCAAGCTCTTCGGCAATGCTCCCCGGCTGGATGTAATCGACAAGCAGCCCTTCCATTATGCTCCCCGGTAATATGTTGTGGTGAGATACCATTCTGTTAGATGGCGAAGAAATACCTTAAGCACGGCAGCTACCGGAACCGCCAGGAGCATGCCGAATATGCCGAACCACTGCCCCCCGATGAACAGCGCGATGATGGCCACGACAGGATGGAGCCCAACCCGGTTCCCGACTATTGCAGGAGTGATAACCGCCCCCTCAACAGCTTGAACTATGACAAACCAGCCGAGGCAAAGAAGCGGATGAAGCCAATCGTGAAATTTGAGAAAAGCCATAATCATTGAGACGACGATGCCAAAGACGGTGCCCACATAGGGAATGATGAAGAGGATACCCGAGAAGCTCCCGATCACAATCGCCAGATCGATGCCTACGAGGGAAAGACCGATGCTGTAGAGAACGGCTAAGATGGCACAGACGGACAACTGGCCGCGCACAAAGGCCGAGAGGACCCCATCGATTTCCCGGCCGAGCCCGATGGCCCAATCCCGTGAGCGGTCAGGCACCAGCTTCAGGAACCCTTCCCTGAAACGCGGGAAATCGGCGAGAAAATAGTAGAGATAAACCGGGGTAATGAAATAACCGACAACCGTCAGGATAAGTCCCAAAGTCGAGGTGAAAGCCGCTTTGAAAAACGCATAAGCCTCACGGACGATATCGAAGGAAATCCCCCGAAGTTCGTTCACTATACCCTCGAACCGGCTGAAGAGTTTTCCCGGAGTTTCTATATCCAGATATATTTTAACCTTTTCGGGAATGAGGCCGTAAAGCCGGTTCGCGTATTCCGGAAGATTGATCTGCACTGCGGCTAATTCGTTTTGGACGGAACCGGCGAAAAATGCAACCACGCCCATGCATCCGAGCACGATGGCTGCCATGACAAAGACGATGGCCACAATTCTCGGCACTCTCTTGCCCTCAAGCCAAGACACGGCTGGATTCAGCACATAAGCAAGAATCAACGCCAGTAAAATCGGCAAAAAAATAGAGCTGAGGGACCAGGCAAGGGCAATCCCGGCAAGAACCAGCACTACGGCAAATATGAACGGGTAATTTTCTTTCAGGTAAGTGGTCACAGAACAGCGCCGAAAAGACACAACCGGCCCTCCCCCATTCGGGGAAAGGGCCGATTTAATCCCGCAGATAGAGAGCTACTGGTGAAGTTTAAAATTACCATCAACGGAAGTTATAGTTGAAATTGAATGCTTGTAAATCAGCATATCTCCCTGAATTTCCATGAGTACTGAGAAGTTGTCGAATGACTTGATATACCCTTCAAGCTTTTCGCCCGACATGAGTCGGACGGCAACCTTGATCCGCTCTTTACGTGACTGGTTGAGGTATTGATCCTGGATATTGAACGGTGCCTTCGCCATATGCCGCTCCTTTAATGATAAAATTCCATGACAGTGTTTAAGATACTATCAAACTTCACGGGATATTCAACCCAGATAATTTCAGAATCCCGTCTACACCACGTCATCTGTCGTTTGGCATATTGACGCGTGTTGCGCTTGATGAGCCGGACCGCCTCATCAAGGGGGTATTCTCCCGCGAGATGGGCGCATATCTCCTTATAGCCGATAGAACTCATCGCCTTGAGATCAGCGGTATAACCAGCCGCCAACAGTCCCGTAACTTCAGCGACGAATCCTTCAGCCATCATCGTGTCCACCCTTTCCTCGACCCGGCGGTAAAGAAGCTCCCGTTCCACATTGATACCGATCTTGAGGCAGCGGTAACGCTCATCGGCGAAACGATGCTCATCCTGAAATGCCGAAATGGGACGACCCGTCAGAAGAAAAACCTCCAGCGCCCGCACGACTCTAACCCGATCATTGGGGTGAAGCCGGGATGCGGAGACAGGGTCAACTTCAGCGAGGCGCTGGTGCAGGGCAGCGAGACCATCCCTGTCGGCCTGCGCTTCCAGATCTTCACGGACATCCCGACTGCCGCCGGGCGAATCCGCAAGCCCTCGGGTAAGAATCCTGATGTAGAGGCCTGTCCCCCCCACAAGGATTATGCGCTTGTTCCTTCGGTGGATTTCCTCTATCACCCGGGATGCATTGTCGCGGAAGTCGGCAGCAGTGTAATTAACGTCGGGAGTTACCAGATCGTATAGATGGTGAGGTACTCGCGCACGCTCTTCGGGCGTAGGTTTTGCGGTGCCGATATCCATGCCGCGATATACCTGCATGGAGTCGGCATTGACAATCTCACCGTCCAGACTTTCGGCAAGTTGCACAGCCAGTGCCGATTTACCAGAGGCCGTTGGTCCCTGGACAATGACCAGTCGTATTTTCCCGTCCGTCATCACTCTCTCACCGTTTAAACATCCGCTCCACTTCCGCCAGGGTAAGGCGCTGAAGAACGGGGCGGCCATGGGGGCAGTTGGATGAAAAGTCGGTGGCATCCATCTGGGCAAAGAGGGCCTCGATCTGCCCGTTGGTGAGCGGATGCTCGCCCCGTACCACGCTGTGGCAGGCAATGCGGGCAAGGATATCTTCCACGGCATCGGCAACGGTACGGTTCGCGCCAACCGCCTGGAATTCCTCCAGGGTATCTCTCAGCATCCGGATGTAATCCTTATCAGCCAGGAGCCGCGGCACCCCTTTGACAACCCAGGTGGTGCCGCCGAACTCGTCGAGATCGAACCCCATGCGGCCCAGTTCTTCTCGGTGCTCTCGCAGTTCGGCAGCTTCACGGTGGGAAAGCTCAAGGGTGTCGGGGAAAAGAAGCCCCTGCCCCTCCACACCTCCGGCAGAGAACTGGGATTTGAGGCGCTCGAACGCAACCCGCTCGTGGGCCGCATGCTGATCGATAATAATCAGATCGCTTCCCTCCTGGCAAAGGATGTAGGAAGCCTGAAACTGGCCTATGATAGCCAGCCGCGAAAAATATCCGCCGGATGATGTTGCTGCAGCCGTTTCCGCAACAGGTTGGGGCGAAGGAGCAGGCGAAGCCGATGGCTGCAGCGAAAAAGGCCGGCTCGGCGCCGCAGCGGGCCGGTAGTTCACGAGAAGTTCCCGCACCTCGGCAACACGCTCGGCTCCGGAGGAGGGTTCCTTGCGTTGCGGAACTGGCGAGAAGTCCTGTGACAGCGGCGACTGGCGCAGCCAAGGTGTCGGGCGGAGCGCGTCTTCAATCACTCCCTGAATAACATCGTGAACAACACTTTGCTGCCGGAACCGCACCTCGTGCTTGGTGGGATGGACGTTCACATCCACCTCCCCTGCCGGAACTTCTATAAAGAGGACCACAACGGGATAGCGGCCACGTTCCAGAAAGTTGCGATATGCTTGCAGGACTGCGTGCTGAACCACACGGTCGCGGATAAAGCGGCCATTGATGAAGGTGTACAGATGACCGGCAGCAGAGCGGCTCACGTCGGGCCGGGCAACCAGTCCCCTGATAGTCACCCCCTCCACGGACGCTTCGAGGGGGTACAGGGCGCCGGCAATGGAGCGTCCGAGCAAGGCGGCTACCCGCTCCTCCAGGGTGCCGTTCAGGGCGCGAAATATCGTCTTATTGTCATTTATGTAGGTAAACCGGACATCGGGACGGGAAACGGCCAGACGGGTCAGAAGATCTCCCACATGGCCGGCCTCGGTTTCGGCGCTCTTCATGAATTTGAGGCGGGCCGGTGTGTTGAAGAAGAGGTTGCGCACGGTAATGACCGTACCTTCGGCCATGCCGCACGCTTTTACTTCCTTTATCCTTCCACCTTCGGCATAGATTTCGGTCCCTTCGATCGCTCCTTGCCTGCGGGATGCAAGGGTGAATCTGGAAACCGAAGCAATTGAAGGGAGGGCTTCCCCCCTGAAGCCGAGGGTGTTGAGTGCAAAGAGGTCGTCATCTGAAGCAATCTTGCTGGTGGCATGGCGCTCCATGGACAGAAGCGCATCCTCCCTGGACATTCCGCCACCGTCGTCGGTCACCCGGATAAGACGCCGCCCCCCCGCCTCTATCTCAATTAAAATATCGCGGGAACCGGCATCGAGAGAGTTCTCTACCAGCTCCTTCACCACCGATGCCGGGCGCTCTACCACCTCACCGGCGGCGATCTTGTTTGTGAGATTTTCCGAAAGGATTCTAATGCGTGTTGACACGGGCCACCTCGTCAGAACTGACCGGGGGAGTCCCCTCGGGCTGTAATTAATCAGAATCGGCGATTATCGATAACCCGCTTCGCCTTTCCTTCATGGCGAGTGATGCTGTTGGGCTCGACGAGTTTCACGGTAGCTCCGACGCCGAGTACCGAATCAATCCGTTTTTCTATCATCTCCAGGAACGCCCGCTGCTTCTTCATTTCATCGAAGAAGATGTTTTCAGTGACCTCAATCTGGATCTCAAGGGTATCCAGGGCGCCCTTACGGTCAACAATGATCTGATAGTGGGGCTCGCACCCCTCGATGGCAAAGAGAACATCCTCGATCTGCGAAGGGAAAACATTCACCCCTTTGATTATCAGCATGTCGTCGCTGCGCCCCATGGTCTTCTTCATGCGGACTGATGTTCGGCCGCAGGCACAGGGAGAGTAATCGAGGCTCGTGATGTCGCGCGTCCGGTAGCGGATCATGGGGAACGCCTCTTTGGTGAGTGTTGTCAGCACAAGCTCACCAACGCTTCCGGGTGGTAGCACCTCACCGGATTCGGGGTCGATAATCTCGGGAATGAAAGCATCTTCAAAGAGGTGCATTCCGCACTTGCATTCACACTCGCCGGCCACGCCGGCCCCGATGACTTCCGAAAGGCCGTAGTTGTCGGTGGCATTAATGAAAAGCCTGCTCTCAATCTCTCTGCGCATTGCCTCGGACCATGGCTCGGAGCCAAAGAGCCCTATCCGGAGGGAAAGCGTCTTGGGATCGACCCCCATCTTTTCCATCCGGTCGGCAATGGTGATGGCATAGCTTGGCGTGGAAACCAGCACCGTGGATTTATAATCCTGCATCAGCATGATCTGCTTTTCGGTATTGCCCGCCCCCATGGGGATGACCGACGCCCCGACGGTTTCAGCGCCGTAGTGCAGGCCGAATGCACCAGTGAAGAGCCCGTATGTGAATGCAATCTGCACAACGTCGTCGCTGGTGACGCCGGCCGAGGTTATGAATCGCGCCACCAGGTTCGACCAGACCTTGATGTCGTTCCTGGTGTAGCCCACAACCGTAGGTTTGCCGGTCGTGCCGGAGGATGAGTGTATCCGTACGACTTCCCGAAGCGGAACGGCAAACATTCCGTAGGGATAGTTCAGGCGAAGGTCTTCCTTCGTGGTAAACGGAAGCTTTTTAAGATCATCGAGAGACTGGATGTCCTCGGGGACAATACCGAGCTCATTGAACTTGTTCCGGTAACAGGTAACATTTTTATAGACGCGATTGATGGTTGCCTGCAAGCGCTCAAGCTGAAGCTGCCGGAGGTCCTCCCGCGCCATGCATTCGTACGTTGGATCCCATATCTTCATACGGTTGTCCTCGCCTATCTTTCCCAGATTTCCTTTTTATCTTTTCCGAGGTAAGCCCTCTGAACATCATTGTTTTCCAAAAGGTCAGAGGCTATTCCCTCAAGTACTACTTTACCTGTTTCAAGCACATATCCCCGATCAGCCATCTTCAAGGCCGCCTTGGCATTCTGCTCGACCAGCAAAACGGTGGTCCCGCGCTCGTTCCGTAACTGCGTGATAACCCGGAATATCTCCTGCACCACAAGGGGAGCAAGCCCCATGGAAGGCTCATCGAGCAAAAGAAGCCTGGGGCGTGCCATGAGCGCCCTTCCCATGGCGAGCATCTGCTGCTCGCCGCCGGAAAGGGTGCCGGCAGCCTGCTTGCGACGCTCATGGAGACGGGGGAAAAGGGCATACATATCATCCAGATCCTTACGGATGCTGCCGCGCCCCTCCCTCCCCTGATAGCGGAGATAGGCTCCCAGTTCCAGATTGTCCTCAACGGAAAGGGGCTTAAATACCTGCCTTCCTTCGGGCACCTGGCAGATACCGAGCTTGACAATCCGGTCGGGCCCGAGGCCGGCAAGGTACCGGTCATCGAACAGGATCTGGCCGGTGGCGGGCGGCGTGACTGCGGATATGGAGTTAAGGATAGTGGTCTTCCCTGCGCCGTTGGCGCCAATCAGGGTGACAATCTCTCCCCTTTTGAGGTGAATGGAGATGTTCTTGAGGGCGTGGACCTTGCCATAGTAGGTATTGATGTTCTTGATGGTCAGCATGCCCTACCCTTCCCCGAGATAGGCTGAGATCACTTCCGGATTCTCCTGAATTTCACGCGGCGTCCCTTCGGCGAGCTTGCGCCCCAGATTGAGGACTACGATGGAGTCGCAGATATCCATTACGAGTTCCATGTCATGCTCCACCAGGGCGACGGTTACGCCGGATTCCCGGATTCTATGAATGAGTCGCGCTAAATCCAGGGTCTCACGGCTATTGAGACCCGCGGCAGGCTCGTCCATGAGGATCACCTTCGGCTCCAGCGCCATGGCCCGGGCTGTTTCCAGAAGACGTCCCTTACCGAACGGAAGGTTCCCCGCCTCGGTATCGGCCAGATCGGTTATCCCTGTGAACTCCAGCCAGTGCAAGGCCCGCTCCCGCAATCTCCGTTCTTCCGCCATCTGCCAACGAAGCCTCAGAGACGACGCGATTATGCCGCTCCTGCCCTTGGTGTGGAGTCCCACCATAACATTCTCCAGCACAGTCATCTTGCTGAAGAGTTCGATATTCTGGAAGGTCCGGACCATGCCGAGGGAAGCGAGGCGCTCCGGTGCGAACCGTGTCACGTTCTTCCCCTGAAGATGCACTGTGCCGCCTGTTGGCACATAGATTCCGGTCACAATATTGAAAAGAGTTGTTTTACCGGCGCCGTTGGGTCCGATGATCCCGGTTATGCCCCCCTCCGCCACCCGGAAGGAAACATCCTCAAGGGCGGTGACTCCGCCGAATCGTTGCGTTATTCCCTGAACCTCAAGCATCGGCTTTGTTCCCCGCTCCAGCCCTCATGAAGATCCTTCCCAAAAGCGAGGGAATCCCGCGGACCAGGCCGCCGGGCATGAACATGGTCATAAAGATTAGCAGACAGCCGTAGACGATGATGTCGTAATCCTGGAACGTTCGGAGCATCTCGGGCAAAAGCGTCAGAAGCGCTGCGCCGAGGAAAGAACCGTAGATGCTCCCAAGCCCGCCAATGATTACCATGGTCAACAGCTCGACTGAGAAGTTGAATCCGAAAGAAGTGGGCGACACAAAGGTCATGGTATGGGCGTAAAGACTCCCGGCAATGGAAGAAATCAGCGCCGACAGAGCAAAAATCTGCACCTTGAGTAACCGCACGTTGATACCCATGACCCGAGCAGCCACTTCGGAATCGTGGATTGCCCTCAGCCCCCTGCCAATGCGGGAATTCACGAGATTTACGGAGAGCAGAATCGTCAGGAGGGTTATCCCCCAGATCAGGTAGTAATTTTTAAAATCAGTGTCGAAGTAAAATTCGCCAACGGAAAGGTTCGGGATACCGGGAAAGCCTGATGGGCCGCCTGTCAGTTCAACCGCTTCGTTGAACACGATGTACACGATGATACCAAAGCCAAGGGTGGCCATGGCTAGATAGTGGCCCTTGAGCTTAAGGATCGGGAACCCGATAAAGAAGGCCAGCAGGCCAACGCCGGCAGCCACTGCCGCCATGGCAAGCCAGGGATTCAGGCCGTAGGTTGCCGTAAGGATGCCCGAAGCATAGGCGCCAAGGCCAAAGAAGGCGGCGTGCCCCAGGGATATCTGTCCCGCGTAACCAAGGAGCAGGTTCAAGGCAACGGCAAGAAGTGTGTGAATTCCGACAAAAACGAAAACATTGAGGAGATACCCTTCCTTGAACGCCATGGGAAGGAATAGGATCAGTGCGGTAAACAGAATGAACTTCACCACTGAATGCTTCAGAAAAGATTTCAATTTAATCATAATTACAGTCCGTGCCTGTTAAACCCGCTCGGTATCGCCCTTCGAAAAGAGTCCCTTGGGACGGATGAATAGAATTACGAGCAGAATAATGAAAGCGATGGCGTCCTTGTAACCGGAGGAGAAAATGCCTGCTCCCAGGGATTCGAGCACGCCCAGGAACACTCCGCCGAAGACGGTGCCGAGACCGCTGCTCATCCCCCCGATGATGGCGGCGCAAAAGCCTTTCAAGCCGAGCATTATGCCGACATCGTAGGAAGTCATGGTGAGAGGGGCTATGATAATGCCGGCCATGGACCCCATTGCAGCACTGATAGCAAACGAGAAAAGCACCATGCGCCTGACATCGATCCCCACGAGCCCTGCGGCGCGGGCATTGTAAGCGCAGGCGCGCATAGCCTTGCCGCTGATGGTGTAGTTGAAATAGATTTTGCTGCAAATTATTACCACAACAGTAACGGCGAATATCCAGAGATGCTGTGGCAGAATCGTCGCCCCGCCCACCTGGATCGGATTGTCGCCGGAAAAGGTCTGGAGCGCGTGGGTGTCCTTGCCCCAGACAAGCATGGCGATTCCCCGGATGAGGATGCTCCCGCCGATGGTGATGATGACGAGACTGATGGGAGAGGCATTTTTCATGGGCCTGATTGCGAACCGTTCAAAGACAACTCCCGCAAGTGTCGATGCAGCAATAGAAAGAATTACCGAAATGAGAAAGGGCAAGTTGAGAACGGTGAGAAAAAACACCGTAAACATTCCCCCGAGCATCACAAATTCACCCTGGGCGAAGTTTATGATGCCAGTGGCATTGTGAATGATTGCAAACCCTAACCCGATAAGAGAGTAGATGGCACCGGTCGAGAGACCGGAAAGAAGGTATTGAGCTATCTGATTGCCAATTTGCATAAATGTATATTTCTGGCTCACAATACGGAAGCGCAGCCCTAAAAGCCTGCGCCCCCATTATCAGCTGATTGATTGTTGGTGTTGTTACTTGACGAGAACGAAATCTTTCTTTCTGACTTCCACAAGGACGAAAGCATCTTTGGTGAGCCCGGCGTGATCAGATGGAGAGTAACTGAAAACACCGCCGATGCCGGCAAATCCCCGTATCCGCTCCAACTGGTCCCTTATGGCGGCAGGGTTGTCGCCACCCCTCTCAATAGCAGACTTCAACAGCATGATCGCATCCCAGGCATGGCCGCCGAAATGGTCGCCCTCGGCCCTATAGTGCTTCTGATAATCGCCCACGAAGGCAAGGAGGGATTTTTTCTGGCGATCCGAATTGGGGAGAAGATCGGCAACGATAACTCGTCCGGACGGGAGAATAATTCCTTCCGACGCGTCGCCGGCAAGCGCAATGAACTTCTTGGAGGATACCCCGTGGCTCATGTAAAGCGGGAGCCTAAGCCCCAACTGCTTGAAATTGCGGGCAATAACGGCAGGCCCGGGATTGGTGCCCCAGCAGATGACGGCCTGGGCGCCGCTACCCTTGATCTTGGTCAACTGGGCAGTCATATCGGTATCCTTCGGTCCATAGGTGTTATCGGATACGATTCTCATGCCATAGGCCGCTGCCTGTGCCTTCAACTGCTCACGCCCGGATGAACCGAAACCGTCGGAGACGGTAAGGATCGCAACTTTCGATATCCTTTTTCTTTTCAGATTCTCATAGATTTGTGCCACTGCCAGGCCATCGTTCTGGGCGGTCTTGAAAACCCACCGCTTGACAGGTTGGGTGATTTTGCTGCCCGCGGCGCAGGAAATCAGCGGGATTCTGGCCCGTTCCGCAACGGGGATAACGGCCATAGTATCGCCGGTAGTGCTGGGGCCGATGATGGCGGAAACCTTGTCTTCCTTGATCAGCCGGTTGGCGGCCTGTACCGCCTTGGTGGCATCGCCCTGGGTATCATAGGCAATCAGTTGGAGTTTACGCCCCCTGACACCGCCTGCCGCATTGATCTCGTTCACCACCATCTGGGCGGTGTTGCGTTCAGGCTCGCCGAGGAAGGACGCAGGCCCAGTCACTGAAAACAGTCCGCCAATCTTTATGGGAGGAGCCGCAAGGGCGCTTCCCGCAAGAATTGCCAGCGACACAACAAACGTCAATAACCCGGAAAACGTTTTAAACATGGACTTCCTCCTTGTAAATTATTTCACCAATTCCCAGTCCCCTTTGGTGACCCGAATCATTTCAAAGGCTGAAAGATCGAGACCATTGTGGTCAGTAGGAGACATGTTGAAAATTCCTGAAATGCTCACTACCCTACGTGACTGCTCAAGTCCGTCTCTGAGCTGCGCAGGAGTCCCACCCTTCTTCAGCGCATTGGCGATGAGAAGGAATGCATCATATGCGTAACCACCGAAAGTTGAAGCCTCGACGCCGAATTGCTTTTTGTACGACTGGTCATAGTCGCGGAGGAGTTTCGCCTGCGGGTCGTTTTTCGTCAATTTATCAAATACTGTCAGCTTGCCGGCAGGCAGGACAATCCCTTCGGCAGCATTAGCTCCGGCCAGCTGAATGAATTTTTTGGATGCAACCCCGTGGCTCATGTAAAGGGGGGTCTTGATGCCGAGCTGCTTGACGTTACGGGCAATAATGGCCGGACCGGGGTTTGTTCCCCAGCAGATAATCGCATCGGGTCTGCTCGCCTTGATCTTCGTCAACTGAGCGGTCATGTCGGTATCTTTGGGGCCATACACCTCGTCGGCAACTATTCTGAAGCCCTTTTTCCCCGCCATGGCCTTGAGCTGCTCCCGCCCGGAAGAGCCGAAGCCGTCCGAAACCGTAATAATGGCGATGTTTTTCTGTTTGGACCGGGCAGCATGAATCAGGATTTTCTCTACGGCCACATGGTCATTGGCCGGGGTTTTGAAAACCCATTTTTTCACCGGCTCGGTAATCTTGATTCCCGCCGCGCAGGAGATAAGCGGAATCTTCTCCTTCTCGGCCAGGGGGATTACCGCCATGCTTTCCCCCGTGGTGCTGGGGCCGACAATAACGCTCACTCTGTCATTTTTGATAAGCTTGTTGGCAAGTTGGACCGACTTTGTGACATCGCCCTGGGTGTCGTAAACCACCAGTTCAAGCTTGCGTCCGCCCACACCACCCCTGGCATTGGCCTGCTTGACCAGCATTTCAAGAGTATTTTTCTCAGGTTCGCCCAGAAAAGAGGCGGGTCCGGTCACGGAAAAGAGGGCGCCGATTCGAAGCGGTTCGGCAGCAAAGGCGGCAGCGGCAACAAGCAGTGTTACAATACTGGTTACAAACGCTATAAGTCTCTTCATACTACCTCTCCTTTTCGATATCCCGCATCCTGGCGTGCGGGATAATTCATCGGGACCCCGGCAGACTCACCAGTCACAACTCTCACATGGCGTAAAGCCGTTCACCCTCAAGCACATTAATGCCGTTTTCAGCAAGGATTGTGACCGCCTTGGCAGTTTCGTCGAAGCGGAAGATGATGACGGCATTCTCACCGCAACGCTCCACAAAGGCGTACATGTATTCCACGTTAATCTGCTGCTGATCAAGGACCTGCAATATTCTGGAAAGACCGCCGGGATGGTCCGGCACCTCCACAGCTACCACCTCGGTCTTGTTGACAGTGAAGCCCTTCTCCTTCAAAACCTTCTTTGCCGTCTCCCTGTCGTTGACGATGAGGCGCAATATGCCGAAGTCAGAAGTGTCAGCCAGGGACAGGGCACGGATGTTGACTCCCGCATCACCGAGGATCTTCGTGATTTCAGCTAGACGGCCTGATTTATTCTCAATGAAAATCGAAATCTGCTCAACGTTCATTTCACCCTCCTGGCAGGGCAAGGCCTGCATGTATTCCGGCTAGGCTTGTGTGCGCCTTACAACATCAACTGTTGCTGCGGTTATCAATGACCCGTTTGGCTTTTCCCTCGCTTCGGGCTATGGTCTGGGACTCCACGAGCCGGACTTTGCAGGAAATGCCGAGGATATCCTTGATTTCCTTCTCTATCCGGTATGACAGGGATTGAAGCACCTTGACTTCGTCGGAGAAGAGCCCTTCGCCCACCTCAACCTGCACCTCAAGCGAATCCAGATTATCCTTGCGATCGACGATGAGCAGGTAATGGGGCTCAATTCCCTCGATGCCCATGAGAATCGACTCTATCTGCGACGGGAATACGTTGACGCCGCGGATAATGAGCATGTCGTCACTTCTGCCCGTCATGCGTGCAAGCCGGGCATGGCTTCTGCCGCAGACGCACGTCTCATAAGTGAGGCTGGTTATGTCGCGGGTACGGTAACGGATTAGAGGAATTCCCTCCTTGGTAATTGTAGTAATTACCAGTTCGCCCTGTTCGCCCTCCGCAAGAACCTCGCCCGTTACCGGATTGATAATCTCGGGAATGAAGTGGTCTTCCCAGATGTGAAGCCCCTTCTTGGCCTCGCTGCACTCGATGGCAACACCCGGTCCCATGATTTCCGACAGGCCGTAGATATCTATGGCGCTCAGGTTAAGCTTGCCCTCGATCTCGCCGCGCATCGCCTCAGACCACGGTTCGGCGCCGAAAATGCCAATGCGGAGTTTCAGCCCCTGGAAGTCAACCCCTTCTTCCCGCGCCGCCTCAGCCATGAAAAGTGAATAGGACGGGGTACAGGTGAGGACCGTGGAACCGAAGTCCTTCATGATCATGATCTGCTTTTTGGTATTGCCCCCGGACATGGGGATGACCGATGCGCCCAGTTTCTCGGCGCCATAGTGGGCACCGAGGCCGCCGGTGAATAGACCGTAACCGTAAGAGTTATGGATGATGTCACCCCGGTTGACGCCGGCCGCCGCAAAGGAACGCGCCATAAGCTCGGACCAGATATCGATATCCTTGCGGGTATATCCGACAACGGTCGGTTTGCCGGTGGTGCCGGAGGAGGCATGAATGCGTACGATTTCATCCATTGGGGCAGCAAAAAGCCCGTAGGGGTAGCTATCCCGCATATCCTGCTTGTAGGTGAAGGGAAGCCGTTGCAGATCGGCAAGGGATTTGATGCTATCAGGGGTAACGCCGACACGATCCAGGCTTTGGCGATAGAAGGGAACCGAGGCGTAAACCCGGGCCACGGTGGCCTGAAGCCGTTTGAGCTGAAGGGCTTCCAAGGCTTGCCGCGGCAGTGTCTCGAACTCTTCGTTATGGTAGCTCATCGTGAACTCCTCCCCTGATTAGAGGCTCCGGCCCAGTTGGAATGCCTTGAGATTCACCTCAAGGGCCTTGCGTGGCACCATCTTCTCCAGAGCTTTGATCCAGCACTCATCGGCAATGTCGAGGCGTTTTGAAACGGCGCCGAGCAGAACCGTGTTTGCAGCTCGGACATTTCCAGCCTCGGCGGCCAGCCCTTGACCATCAACAAGCAGGAACTTGGGGAAAAGAGCGGCAATTTTTTCAGGAAGATCCGTGGGATAGGTCTCCTGCCCCAAGAGCACCGACGGAGGCTGAATGCACAGGTCGTTAGCCACCACTGACGCGCCGTTCTTCAGAAGCGGAAGCGAACGATAGGTTTCCATAATCTCGAAGCCGAAGAGAATATCCCCCTCCCCTTCGGGAACAATGGGAGAATGTACCTCTTTACCATAACGGACGTGGG
Organism: uncultured Geobacter sp.; assembly: GCA_964490805.1. Taxonomy (GTDB): domain Bacteria; phylum Desulfobacterota; class Desulfuromonadia; order Geobacterales; family Geobacteraceae; genus Geobacter. The sequence goes on along the minus strand of CAZBEB010000003.1, from coordinate 87,402 downwards.
AAACGACACTGCCGCCCCGCTGGGACATGCCGTGAATTTCGCTCTTTTTCACATCGAAACCGGCCTGCATGAAGGCCTCGGAAAGGATTTCCGAAGCGAGAAGGATTCCCTGCCCGCCAACGCCGACAAGGAGGATATTGGTAACGGTATCGCTCATTTTGCACTCCCGATCGCATTGAATTTGCAGAGTTGGCGGCAGACATCGCAGCCGTTGCAGAGCATCGGATCAATGTAGGCCTTTCCCTTCTTCCCGTCGGAAGAGGGCTGCCACTCAATGGCGGGACATCCTATCTTCAGGCACGCCTTGCAGCCGGTACAATGATCCTGATCAACCGAAAGGACGAGCCCCTTCTGGAAAACGCCTTCACGCTTTACGAGAACGCAGGGGCGATTGGTGATGATTACCGACGGCTCGGGACGATTCATCTCTTCCCGCAGGGCCTCAAGAGTCTGCTCCAGGTTCAGAGGGTCGGCAACCCGCACGTGCTTGATGCCGATGGCTTTGCAAAGCTGCACGATATCGATCGCATTCGTTTGGCTGTCCGACAAGGTCCATCCGGAGGCGGGGTTGTCCTGGCGGCCGGTCATGGCAGTAATGCGGTTATCGAGAATCACGACCGTCGCGGGCGCCTGATTGTAGGCCATCTCCATTAGGCTGTTGACGCCCGTATGGAGGAAGGTGGAATCACCGATGACGGCCACCACCTTTTTTTGCTCCTCTGGATCGAGAGCCCTTACGATTCCGCTTGCATTGCTTATGCTCGCCCCCATGCAGATACAGGTATCCATGGCATTTAGCGGGGGCATGAAGCCGAGGGTGTAGCAGCCGATGTCGCCGGTAACGTAGGCCTTAAGCTGGTTGAGGCTGTAAAAAATCCCCCGGTGAGGACAGCCGGGACACATATTGGGCGGACGGCCCGGAAGCTTTTCAACTGCAATCTGAGCCGCATCGGGGAGCCCGAAGGCCTTGCGGAGCCTTCCCGGGGTAAGTTCGCCGCAACGGGAGATTATATCCTTGCCGATGACGGTGATACCGGCGGCTTTCACCTGCTCTTCGATAAATGGATCAAGTTCCTCGATCACATAGAGGGTTTTCACTTTTGCGGCGAACTCTTTAATGAGTGCCATGGGAAGCGGATAAACCATCCCAAGCTTGAGAACCGATGCGTTGGGAAGCACCTCCCGCACATACTGGTAGGAAACTCCGGCCGTGATGACACCGATTTCGGTATCGCGCATTTCCACCCGGTTGATGGCCGCCGTGGCACCGTACTCGGCAAGCTTTACGATCCGCTCTTCCACCAGCGGATGGCGAACCTTGGCGTTGCCCGGAAGCATTACCAGTTTGGATGGATTCTTGACCAGCCCGGGAACCGGAAGACCGGTGACGGGATCGCCCAGCTCGACAACGGATTTGCCGTGGGAAATACGGGTACAGCTTCGCAGCATCACCGGCGTATCAAACTGCTCGGACAACTCGAAGGCAAAACGCGTGAAATCCTTGCACTCCTGGGAATCGGCCGGCTCCAGCATGGGCATCTTGGCGAACTTCGCATAGTTGCGGCTGTCCTGCTCGTTCTGGGAGGAGTGCATCTCGGGATCGTCGGCTACAACCAGAAGGAAGCCTCCGCGGACACCGGTATAGGAAAGGGTGAAGAGCGGATCAGCCGCAACGTTGACCCCAACGTGCTTCATGCAGGCAATGGAGCGCGCGCCGCCGAAAGAGGCGCCAATTGCAACCTCAACGGCAACCTTCTCGTTGGGCGCCCAGGAGGCGTCGATTTCCTTATAATTGACGATTGTTTCGAGAATTTCGGTGGATGGGGTGCCGGGGTAAGCGCTTGCAACCTTTACCCCCGCCTCGAAGGCGCCGCGGGCAATGGCTTCGTTGCCGGAGAGAATTTCCTTCATGTGCATAGTCCCTGAAAAATAAAATAAGGGGTACCCCCCCCTTAACGGTCCTAGGACTATACAGAATAAGCGGATTGTAAGTCAACCCCTTTGTAGAACGGGTTTTTAGGCGATACAGCCCTATCAGGCGGGTCGTTTGGCGAGGTCGAGAAGCACCCCTTCAAGCAACCCGAAATCACTCACCGTCATCCGCTCAAAGCCGAAAGTCTCCATGGTATCCAGGACGATGAGCATACCGGCTATTATCAGGTCCTCCCTCCCCTTCTCGAGGCCCGGTACCTTGAGGCGATCAGCGGAAGGGAGCGGAAGAAGCAACCGGAATATCCGGGTAATCTCATCCCTCGTCAGGACGTAATTATTCACGCGGCGGTAGTCGTAATCGGTCATGCCGAGGCTTATGGCCGCAAGAGTCGTTGCCGTGCCGGCAGTAGCTACGAGCGTTGCGCCGTCAAGCCGGCCCCAAAGCCCCCGCCCCGCAATGCGCTCGCCGAGACCGCACAATTCCCGTGCAATTTTCTCCTTCATGGCCGCCACATCGGGTTTTCCCTCCGTCAACCGGACCACTCCCAGAGGAAGGCTCTCTGTGTACAGCGGACTACTTGATTCCGCCAGGGTGTACTCGGTACTCCCTCCCCCCACATCGAAGACGAAAAAATCACCTTCCTTACGGTCAAGGGCGGAAAGAACGCCGGATAGTGTCAGCACCCCCTCCTCCTTGCCGTCGATTACCTCAAGCCGGATTCCTGTCCGCTCAAGCACCGCGCTGCAGAATGCCGGACCATTGATCCCATCACGGACCGCACTCGTCGCCACGGCCCTCAACCGGGTCACTCCTGCATTTTTCATCTCTTCGGCAAAATCTGTCAACGCATCAACGGAACGCTGCCAAGCGTCTGGAGAAATACCGGATTCACGGGTGAACCCACCGCCAAGTCTGGTTATATGGCGTTTTACAAGAACAGGGGCAATGGAACCTCCAGTAACCCGGCCGATGAGAAGACGGGCAGTATTGGTACCGAGATCAATGGACGCATACGATTCCTGCATCAGGCAAACTCCCTCCTGGTTTCAATTATAGTGAGGCATGAATCTGAGATTTTTGCAAATGCGGCAATCATATCCGCAAAGATGATTCCCGCCCGGACAGTGCATTTTCCGTTGGATAACCGCTTGATGTGGCCATTCAACATAGCTTCCCTCATCTGCACCACCTCGTCCCTCACCCCTCTTCCTTTTTCCAAGGCCTCAGGGACAGGTGATTCCACAGATTCGGCCGCCAGCACGACCAACTCTTCCACCTTGCGGGAGAGATGCCGGATCTCGGTCATGGCAATGGTGGAAAATACGAGTTTCTCCTCCTTCTTCTTCCGAAGGTAGTCGAGGATCGCCTCAGACTGATCCGCCACATGCTCAAGCTCACTGATAAGCTGGAGCATGACCGGGATATCCATCGTTTCCTCGGGGGGCAACGGATTCCGGGATAAATTCACGAGAAAATCACTCAAATCCCTCTGGATGATGTCCACTGCATTTTCTTTTTGTTCGATGGCAACGGATTTTTTAGCATCATAACGAACGAACTGGGCCGCCATCTCGCAATACATGCTCCGTGTTATGTCGGCCATGCGCCTGAGTTCATTGCGGGCTTGAAGGAGCGCTATGGGGGGAGTGTTAATGACCCGGTTATCGATGAATATCGTCCGGGCTTCAACACTCACAGTCCGTTCGCTGCCGGGAATTATGTGGGATGCGGAACGGGCGAAAAAACCGATGAGCGGCAGAAATATGCAGGCACTGAGTATGCTGAATACCGTGTGGGTATTGGCTAGAACCCTAGAGACCGCTGTTGAGGAATCCAGGACCGCCGGCGATATTGTACGAACCAGCTCAATGAACGAGGGGAAGAAAATCATCACCACCGTAACGGCAAAAATATTGATGACAAAGTAGAAAAAGACCGCACGCTTTGCTTCTATTGTGCCGCCGATGGATGCAAAAGCAGTGATAACCGAGGTGCCGACAAGTTCACCTATGACCATTGCGGCACCGGTCTCGAATGAAATAAGACCGCTGCCGGCCAGAGCCATGACGATGCCGATGGCAGTACTGCCCGACTGCACGAGAAGAGTGAGAAGCGCCCCGAAGAGAACGGACGTGAAATGTTTTGAAATCAGGAAGGTGTCATGGCCGAGGATGATGGCGTTCTGTTGCAGGGGCTGGAGGTTTGCCTCCATAACCCGGAGGCCCAGGAAGAGAAGCCCCGCGCCGAGCAGCAACTCGCCGGCATTCACCCAGCGCCGGCGGCGCACGAAAAACCTGAGCAGCACACCGGCAAATATGGCGGGAAGCGCAAAAGAGGTAATCTTGAAGGCAATGAACTGGACCGCCAGCGTCGTGCCTATGCCGGTGCCGAGCAGGATGCCCAGTGCCTGATAAAGGGAAATCAAGCCCGCATTGACAAAGCCGATTGTAATAATGCAGGCGGCGCTCGAAGACTGAAGAAGCGACGAAAGGGAACTGCCAAGCAGGGCAGCAGCCAGCCGATTGCCCGCAACCCTCTCCAGCGCCCGGCGAAACTTGTCGCCGGCAAGCTTCTGGAGCCCGTCGGTCATGGTTTTCATGCCGAGGATAAAGAGACCCAGCCCCCCAAGGGCTTCAAGGACGTAGAGGATGGTCATGGACGTCCGTGTCCTTGCAGGCTATTTCGAAATCAGGAAGGGAAAGGTGAAATCGGGCGGAGATGACTTGGAAGTCCCCTTGCGAAATACCAGGAGTTTCATCTCCTTCGTCGCAGACAGGTCAATCCTGAAGTAGACAAGCCCCTCGGCTGTTGCTCCAGGGATGATGGCGGAGGCATTCAGGGCGCGGGTGTAGATGTCCTGGGGGTAAACCTCGTAATAGTAGGGAAGCTGGCTGCCGGTGGCGTTGTAAGATGAAGTCCTCTCGTAGTCTTCCAGATAATAGAACCCCACGTAAGGATAAGGTATCAGATAGTAGGAATCGCGGGAAACAATCTCCTTGACCCGCTCCGGGGTAAGTGGCAGATACTGGCGGTTCTGGTCGTCGAGAAGGACGAAAGCATCCGTACCGAAAGAGATCTCCTGCCTGGTCTGGTTGTGAATGGTGACATCGAAAGCGGTCACCGTCCCATCCAGATTGTAGGAATACATCTCACGGTCGGAGTTTGCCACCTTGACGGCGATGCCTTCCTTTGTGACGGTCTGTGAGTTGTCTGCGGGGTTTATAACTCCCTGGGAAACCTGCTGCGGTACAACCTTAAGCGAACATCCCGAGAGAAAAAGCACGGCACAAATGGAAAACAGCGCCAGAGTTCTCATTGCATATACCCCCTGAAGGAAATCGGTCCGGATATCGCTTGGCGCAAAGCCTCGCACAGGACTTGGGAACAGTGTAACACGTCCCCGATGCGCTGTCAGGAGCCAATGCCGTCAGGAGATAAAAGAACTCTCGGCTCCTTCTCCCACGATTATCCGGTTATTACTGCCGTTCTCCCTTTTGAGAAACATGAACTGCGGCAAATGAATCGGGGAATGCCACGACACGGATAAAGGCATTCTCCCCCGGCTCGAGACCGGATGCGACGGCAATGAAGAGGTTTTGCCCGGAACGGAGCCTTGCCCGGAGATACCGCTGGGCTTCAAGGGCAAGCAGAAAAGAGTTCCTGGTCCGCTCTTCACGCCCGTTACCCCAGGCAGCACCAGCCTCGATTTTCACGATACACCCTGGTCGCAGCGCTGTCATCCGGGGCACGAGTGCATCAAGGGCGCGCCGCACCGGTTTATCGAGGCAAGCGGCCCCATTCTTCAGGCGCACTATCCCGATCTCCTCCTCCACCAGCGGCGGACTCTGTGCAAAGGCAAAAGACGGGACAACCATGAGCAACGCAGTAAGAAGAAGGGAAAAGGGCGCCGTTTTCATCAGCTTTCCTTTGGAATGAGGAAGAGGATTTCACAGCGGCGGTTCAGTTTTCTGCCGTCGGCAGTGGCATTATCAGCCAAAGGCTTCGACTTTCCGAGACCTTTGATGAAGATTTTGGCGGGGTCAATACCTTCTCTGGCTATAAGGTGACTGGCAACCGAGATGGCGCGCTTGAGGGAGAGATCCATATTGTAACTGGTTGACCCCACGTTATCGGTATAACCGTCAACCCGCAGATAAACCCATTTGCTATCCTTGCGGATCAACTCCGCCACCTCGGAAATCGACTTCTTCCCTTCTTCAGAGAGACTCCATTGGTCGAAATCGAAGGTTACATCGGGGAAACGGAACTTGCGATAGACTCGCATGCTTTCAGGGATATCTTCGCTATTGGCAGAGGCAACTTGTATATTCTGCCCCTTCACATCAACACTGTACAGGGGAGTTATTCCCTCTATGCGAGCCAGCGTGTACTCAAGAGCCGAATTTTCCAGCGAATCGGACACCCGGGACGCGAGCCGCACTTCTTCGCCTCCCTGGGTAAGAGAAATCTCTTCATGGGGTTGCGCAGACATTACCTTTGCAGCAGCAGGCTGGGCTGGGATGGTAACTTGACCGTAGGGTTTGATGATAATCTCTTCCTTGTCGGCCTCGCCAGTCACCTCGAGCTTATTGAGTGGCGCCTGTTGGGCAACGGCACTGATCAGGAAAGGGGAGATGGGGATTATCTTACGGATTTTTACCGGTTCTTTCTTTTTTTGCTCTTCAAAGGGGTCAAGTCCATGGCCGAGGCGCGGCACGGGCTTGACATAACTGCCTACCCCCTGACATGCAGTGAACCCGACAATCCCCCGCCAATCGGGGCTGCCGTCGGCAAATCCCAGGCCGCCAGCCATGTTTAAGGTTAAATGGGGAGAAAGATAATATTGGAAGCCAAACAAGCCCTCCAGGGAATCGTCGAGTAAAGGGTCGCGGCTGGTGTTTCCGGTAACTTCGCCGGTTATTTTCACGCGCAACGCAGGAGAATACTCCAAACCGAAGCCATAAAGTATCTCGTTGTCAAAGTCTCTATCTTCAGGGGAACCGGCCATGAGATACCCGGAATAGCCATGAACGCCAAAACGGTCCGTGGAATACGATGCGATTACCCGTCCACCACCGCTGGTTGTTCCGTCCACATTTGCATCTTCGGATATCTGGCGCTGCAGAAAGAGGTCAAACGCCACCTTGAAGGGCGAACTCCGCTTGCCGATAACACGAATTTTCGACCCTATTTCGGCATATCCCTGCCCTGTTTTCTCTTCATCTCCGTTAAAAAGGAGGTTTGGATAAGACCCGTAAAGTTCCCAGAACGTACCTATGCCCAAGGTAATTGCAACGGGAACAGTCGTTGTGTTTTCGCTATCCCTGGCAGTACTGATGCCCCAGGCGCCGATACAGATATTGCCGGCATCAAGCGTTTCGGCCGAAGGCACCGTGATAAGCCCCGTTGAACCATTCATGGCCGGATTTGCATAGGCCGTGGCGGCGAAAACAACAGAGGCTATGAGATACACAAAGAGTCTTAGCATGAAAGAGATAACGCCTAACCTGTCTTGAATAGGCCCGTAATGACACTGGTGCCCGGTGGAGTCAATTTTTTGTCATCGGGTAAATCTTTCAGTAGCACAAGACTGGTCAACCAAGTCTATTATGCCCTAATCGACATCAACCCGCTCTTTAAGCTCTTTGCCAACCTTGAAGAATGGCAGCTTCTTCGGTTTAACTTCAATGGGGTCGCCGGTTTTGGGGTTTCTGCCCGTATAAGCTTTATAATCTTTAACAACAAAGCTCCCGAAACCGCGAATCTCGATCCGCTCATTCCGAATCATGGCATCTGCCATGGAATCGAAGACGATGGAAACAATCTCCTCCGCCTTCTTGTAGGTCAACCCTTTTTCTGCCGCCAGTGTCTCAATAAGTTCCGACTTGTTCATTACAACCTCCTCCCGGCTGATATCGAGAAATAAATCGCAGAGGCTTTCACCTCTCATGAAAATTATCGGCGGGCGGGGTTGAAAACTTTAGTAAATTCGCAAAGAATGTTCAGCAGCACCCTTTCAGATACTGCTTTGCAACCAATGCCGCTTCCCTGGACCGCCCGCCTGACTCCAAAAGACCAACCAGTCTCTCAGCCGCTTCACGCTTGAGTGGTGAAGAAAGAAGTTGTGTGAACTGGGCAATGGCCCGCTCGTTCTCTCCCCGCACCCGGTAAATCTCTCCAAGGAACATACCAGCCTGCTCAGGCAGGATATTCCGTTTGACCATCTCCTCCAGCAAAGGTATCGCCTCATCGAATCGGCCACTCTCCGTGAGCAGCTGCACAAGGCTGAGATTGCAGAGGGGATTGGCGTCGTTCAGGGCAAGAGCGCGCCGCAACAAGGACTCGCAACGGCGCCCATCTCCACCATGATGCGAGAGAATCGCCAGCTCATAAAGCAGGATATCGTTCTCCCCCGAGGCGACTAAACGTTCAAAAATAACTTGAGCAGTTGCCCCATCGCCGCCATGTGCCGCCAAGTAACCCTTTGCAAATTCCTCGCCCAAATCGGAATATCGTTCTGGCAAATTGCCCGGCAATGGCCGAATAAGAAGTTCGAAACGATCCTCATCGCTCAGGCTTTCCGTATTGAAGTCAATCATTTCAGAGCCTTGGGAAACGGAACCGCCACAACCGCCGCATCCGCCTCCTTTGCCGTGATGGTGGGATTGCGGGGTCTCTCGCTTCAGAAGCGTTGTAAGTTTATTGGCCTTGTCCCGTATAGTTACGTCATCTGCCAGATCAAGGGACAAATTAAGGTGCTCCGCAGCCTTGTCAATTTCACCGGTATTAAGACAATGCTCCGCTTCCTTAAGGTTCATCTCGGCCAGACGGTTCCCCGCAAAAATGAATTTCTCCTCAATGGCGGCAGCCATCGTCTCGCTTTCCGGGGCGTTGGGATCCAGCCGTTCGCGGGCCTCCTCCAGAGTGAGCCGGGCTTCGGCAAAATTGCAGGCCGACAACAGCTTTTCGGCTTTTTCCAGACAGGACGCAGCATCCTTGCGGAACAACTTCGAAAAGAACATGGTTGAACCTCCTGTTACTGTCAGTTTTTATTGAACAAGCGATAAACGGGCCGGAGCAAGGGAAGCAACTAACCAGCCCTGCTCAACAAAGTGACGCTTTCGATATGAAAGGTTTGGGGAAACATGTCGACGGGGACACTCTCAAGCACCTCATAGCCGCGCCGGCACAGGAGCCCGAGATCTCTTCCAAGGGTGGCCGGATCGCATGATACATAGACAATCCGCTCAGGTTTCAGTGAAGCCACCTCTTCAACCGCCTCCTTGGCGCCGGTGCGCGGAGGGTCAAGAATTACCACAGGGAACCGATCTCCTCTGTCTATAAGACGGCGCACACCAACTGCGGCGTCGGAACGGATAAATTCAACCCCTTCGACACCGTTGGCGGCAACATTGCGCTTTGCATCCTCAAGTGAAGGACCATACTCCTCAACGCCAACCACAGACTTGCAATAGCGGGCCAGAGGTATGGAAAAGTTCCCGTTGCCGCAGAACAGGTCAAGAAGGCGCTCCTTGCCGGTCAGCCCGGCCATCCGGTGAACAATGCGAAGAAGTTCACGGTTCTGATGATAATTGACCTGCGAAAAACCTCCCCTGCTGAACGCCAGGGTCACTGCAGGAAATTCCGGCAGGAAATCGGCAGGAAATTCGTAAGTTAGGGAATCTACTCCCCATAGCGGAAGAATGCTTTCCTTCCGGCCAAACTGTAAATGCAGACCGTTAACCGAGGAAAGTTCGCCACGGCAAGCGGCAAAATGAGCTCGAGCGCCATCACGGTTATCACCGATATAGTGAACGATTGCCAAGGTTGTACCGTCGTCTCCAACGGCGGCATCCACCTGAGGAATGCAATCAGGCTCAGCAAAACAACTGATAACTCGACGCATATCATCAAGTACACGGTTTAGGAGAGGGTTGCAGATGGCACACCCTCCGGGAATATCCACAACATAATGGGACCCGCGGCGATAGAACCCCATCTGCAATCGTCCGGAAATCCATCTTACCTTGAACTGAACCCTTGAACGGTAACCATAGGGCTCATCGACGCCAACGGCTCGCGATATACGTTCCGGAGCGACACGAGCGGACCGCCAGAGGGTTTCCGCAACAATTCGCTCCTTTGCCGCGAGCTGATCGGCATACGCGAGATGCTGCCATGTGCACCCGCCACATGTACCGAATACCGGACAAGGCGGCACCACTCGCCGGGAAGCGGCTTCAATAATCTCGACAACCTCCCCATTTAAATAGGAAGACTTCTCGGATATTGCCCGCACCCTTACCAGGTCGCCCGGTGCCGTGAATGGTACGAAGCATGCTTTTCCATCAATACGGCCGAAGCCGGCTCCGCCGAAGGCCAGAGACTCTATCCTGACAACTGTCTCAGTCATGGTGGTATGCCGTAACCCTGGAGGGGAGCACCTGTTTCTTCCGCCCCCTCAAAAGTTCAGTTTTCAAGAACCTGCGGGCAAAGCCGGGAGCTGCGAAATAAGGGAGAGAATGGGAAACGAAATTCTCAACAAGTTGGTCCGTCACCGCCGGAATGTCTTTGGTGGGTATCCCCATCCGCTCGACGGAGCGACGGTATAATGCTTTCTCTCCGAACCGAATGCGTGCTTCCTCCAGTTCGGCTTGTTCATCGAAATAATCAGCTGATAGTGGGATTTCGCAGGCAATTTCAATCTTAACCAGGTGAAAGTCGCCGTAATAATGGCGCGAATGGTCAAAAAAACGCACGACCAAGCCATTTTCAAGGGATATTTCCCTAATCATCTGTGCCATATCACTCAAACCTTCTTCCGTTGTACTGGATTCGTTGCAAAATCGTTTCATACTACGCTTTCAGCTTCGAAGTAAAGGCGTTTGTAGCCACACGCTTGCCTGCACTCAGGGTGTTTCTCTCATTTTAAGGAGTTCCGGGGCGTTGCGATATCCCCATGTTGCCCTCATGCCGCAAAATTAAAGGGATCAGACCAGGCAAACATACGGAAAACGGCTTGCATTTTCTGCGGATAACGAGTAAGTTAATCGAGTTTATTCAATCAATCTACTATCTGCACCAAGGAGCGCTTAAAAACCCATGAGTAAAGAAGAGGCCATAGAAGTTGAAGGTACGGTTGTCGAACCCCTCCCCAACGCGATGTTCCGGGTAGAACTGGAAAACGGTCATGTGGTGCTTGCTCACATCTCCGGCAAGATGCGCAAGTACTTCATCAAGATTCTACCGGGCGACAAGGTCACTGTTGAACTTTCCCCGTACGATCTCACCAGGGGCCGTATTACGTACCGCGCCAAGTAAACCGGTTTCAACGCTCCAGTAGAGATAAGCAAAGCCGGCTCCGCCATAGAAATACCTCTCACCATTCCTGCTGCAACTGATTCGGGAGAAGGTACGTGTCCTGTCGCCCAGAGGGCTGGAACCACGTAACACTAGCTCAGTTCGCCCCATAAGCTCTATTCGACGAACGACCGAAGGCTGCACGGGTCACCTTACACCACCCCCGGAATTATGGCTTTTTCGCTTAACAAACACACTAATTATGTTGTAAGGATTTTTTCTTTTACACAATTAACACCAAAGAAAAGGGGCTTATTGTATGTATTCTGTAGCTGACTTGAAAAAAGGGCTGAAGATCACCCTCGACGGTGATCCCTATATCGTAACCGCGTTTGAATTCTCTAAACCGGGCAAGGGACAGGCCCTCTATCGCACAAAAATGAGAAACATGATTAACGGCACTTCGCTCGACCGCACCTACCGCTCCGGCGAAACCTTCGAACCGGCCCGCCTCGAAGAGCGCCAGATGCAGTACCTCTACAAAGAGGACAATCACTACACCTTCATGGACAACCAGACCTTCGAGCAAGTGCAGATGAGTGAAGATGCCGTAGGCGACTCCAAGAACTTCATGATCGACAATATCGAAGTGGACGTTCTGATGTTCGGCGAGAAGGCCATCGGCGTGTCGCTCCCCAACTTTGTCAATCTCCGGGTTGTCCAGACCGACCCCTGGGTAAAGGGCGACACCTCCGGCAGTGATTCGAAGCCGGCCACCCTGGAAACCGGATATGTCCTGCGTGTTCCCCCCTTCATCGAAGAAGGAGAAATGATTGTCGTCGATACCCGCAGCGGCGATTACTCCACAAGGGTCAAGGGTTAGTATCCGTGTCGACGAACTGGCGCCTCAGCCAACGCCGCGAGGCGCTCTGGGCGCGAGCCCGGATTATCCAGGAAGTCAGGCATTTTTTCATCGCAGGGGGGTATCTCGAAGTGGAGACCCCCCTTCGTATTCCTGCGCCCGCCCCCGAATCCCACATTGATCCGGTTCCGGCGGACGGCTGGTTCCTTCAGACGTCTCCTGAACTTTGCATGAAACGGATGCTGGCCGCGGGATATGAACGTCTTTTCCAGATCTGTCACTGCTGGCGAAGCGGTGAACGGGGAAGGATGCACGTTCCCGAATTTACGATGCTGGAATGGTATCGGGCCTCAAGCAACTACACGGAACTCATGGACGAATGTGAACAGCTGATCCGTTCCGTGGCCAAGGGGGCAGGTTTCAGAAACAAGCTTTCATTCCGCGGAGAGGAAATCGACATTGCCTCCCGATGGGAGCGGATAACCGTAAGAGAGGCGTTCGCACAATACGGCGGAATGGCGATGGAGGAGGCCCTTCAGCGGGACCTTTTCGACGAAATCATGGTAGAGAGTATCGAGCCCCGCCTTGGTCGCAACCGGCCGACGTTCATCCACGACTACCCAGCCTGCCGCAGCGCGTTGGCGCGGTTGAAGCAGCAAGATTCCAGCGTTGCCGAACGATTCGAACTTTACATCGGAGGGGTTGAGCTGGCCAACGCCTTTTCAGAATTGACCGACCCGGCAGAGCAGCGTGCCCGTTTTGAAAGCGAAGCGGCTTTTCGCGTCTCGCGGGAACAAACGGCCATCCCACTCCCCGAAAACTTCCTTGTTGAATTGGCCGCCATGCCACCTTCGGCCGGGATCGCCCTTGGCGTCGACCGGCTTGTGATGGTGCTGCTTGATGCGCAAGCCATAGATGACGTAGTCGCCTTCACACCCGAGGAACTGTAGACAGCTCACTCCCTCACAGGTCCTCGTATTCCACGGTCTCACCGCAATAATTCCGCAAGAGCAGCGAATTGCCCCTCCGCTCAACGGCATCGGGAAGCAGCGGGATTTTCCCCTTTCCCCCGGCAGCATCAATTACAAAGTACGGTATCGCCATCCCCGAAGTATATCCCCGTAACGCGCCCATGATATTCAGCCCTGTTGCAACCTTGGTGCGAAAGTGGCCGGTCCCCCGCACCAGGTCCATCTGGTGCAGGTAATACGGTCTTACCCTTATGGCAAGAAGCCGCTGCATCAGAAGCATCATGACTGCCGGATTATCGTTTACCCCGGCAAGAAGCACCGTCTGATTGCCAAGAGGGATACCCGAGTCGGCCAAACGGGCACACGCCTTTGCCGCCAGTGGGGTAACCTCTCGAGGATGATTGAAGTGGGTATTGATGTAGAGGGGATGGTAGCGCTTGAGCATTCTGCAAAGGCGCGCAGTGATTCTTTCCGGCAAAGTCACGGGAGTGCGGGTGCCGATCCGGATCATTTCCACATGGGGGATGGCGCGCAAACGCGCCAGGATAGTTTCCAGACATTCGTCGTCCAGCAGCAGCGGATCTCCGCCGGAAAGGATAACATCACGTATCGTCGGAGTTGTTGCAATATAATGGATAGCATCATCCCAGGCACCACCTCCATTCCCGGCAAGCTGGCACCCCACCCGGCGTTTTCTCATGCAGAAGCGGCAATAGACGGCACATTCGTTGGACACGAGCCAGACGACCCTGTCCGGATAGCGGTGGATAAGGCCTGGGACCGGGGAAAGACGTTCTTCGTCAAGGGGGTCGGGGAGCTGCTCATCTACCATTTCGAGGGGATCAGGAACACACTGGCGCCAAATCGGATCGCCCGGTTCTTCGATCAGCTCCAAGTAACGGCGGGTGATTCGCAGCGGATAACGCCGGACAAGCTGCGCAAGGGGCACGGGATCAATATTCAGACATTCCGCGAGTTCCTCGGCAGTGGTTATGCTGTCGGCGATTATTCGCCGCCATGTTTCCATCTATCAGACTCTCCTTCCACAAACGGACAAAGGCGGGGAAAACCCCGCCTTTGCGATAATGGCAGCTGTGACGGATATCAAACCTGAAGAGCGCCGATCAATTCCTTAACATCGCTGATCCCGTTCTCCACAAGATACTGCTCCATCTCACGGGCAATGCGCTCGGATGCGGCCGGGTCGAGGAAATTAGCCGTCCCCACCTGCACGGCCGATGCCCCGGCAAGCATAAACTCCAGCGCGTCAGTGCCGGTCATGATCCCCCCAATGCCTATGACCGGAACCTTGACCGCGTTGGCCACCTGCCAGACCATGCGCAGCGCCACAGGCTTGACGGCCGGGCCCGAGAGGCCTCCCGTCACATTGGCCAGTACCGGCCGGCGCGTCTTGAGATCAACAGCCATGCCAGTCAGCGTGTTGATGAGGGACAATGCATCGGCTTCAGCGTCAACACACGCCCAGGCCATTTCCACAATATCGGTGACATTGGGGGAAAGCTTCACGATAACCGGCTTTATGGTGGCTTCGCGCACCGCCTTCACCACCGAGTATGCTGCCTTGGGGTCGGTGCCGAACACAATTCCGCCATGTTTCACGTTGGGACAGGATATGTTGATTTCAACCCCTGCCACTTCGGGAATTGTATCCAGGCGCCCGGCCAACTCGGCATACTCCTCAAGGGTATTGCCGAAAAAATTGACGATGGCCGGAGTATCAACGGTACGGAGGAATGGAACCTTCTTCTCGATAAAGGCATCTATCCCCACATTTTGAAGACCGATGGCATTCAGCATCCCGCCGGTGGTTTCCTGAATGCGCGGTGTCGGGTTACCGGCCTTGGGCTTGATTGAAAGCCCCTTGGTGATGATGGCGCCAATCTTTTCCAGGTTAACATATTCGGCGAACTCTTCGCCGTAACCGAAGGTCCCCGAGGCCGTCATGACCGGATTTCTGAGTTTTATGCCCGCTATTTCTACCGACAAATCTGGTCTGTTCATTGGTACTCCACTATACCCACATCAGTTGATCAAAAGCAAAAACCGGCCCATCTTTGCATACGCAGCGATAATCCGGGTTTTCATCGGCATGGTCCTTACCCTTCACCACACAGCCCAGACACGCCCCCATACCGCAGGCCATATAAGCTTCCAGCGACACCTGGCATGGTGTCCCGGTCTGGCGGGCAATCCCGGCCACAGCCTTCAGCATCGGCATGGGGCCACAGGCATAAATGGTTTTTTTCCGCCCATCCTCCCGGATGTGCCGCTCCATCACCTCGGTAACAAGCCCTCTGTCCCCAAGGGTACCATCATCTGTAGACACATAGGTTTCAACACCAAGGCGCTCGAATTCGGTCACACAGAGGATGTCATCCCTGTTTCTCCCGCCGAGGAAGAATCGTACCCGGGAGCGTTCCACCAGAGACTTTGCCAGGTAATAGAGGGGAGCAATGCCGATGCCGCCACCGACCAGTATCTTCTCCTCATCAGGATCGCCGAGATCGAAACCGGTGCCCAGCGGTGCAATTACATCTATGTGATCGCCGTGATGGTATGTGGAAAGCGTTTCTGTACCCTTCCCCACCACTTTATACAGCAACTCGAGATAAGTTGAGGAGCAGCAACCGGGATATTCCGACGGCACCGTCCCCACGTCGAAAATACCGAAAGGGCGGCGTAACAGCGGATCGATGGCATCTCTCACCCGCAGCATAACGAATTGTCCCGGTTTTGCACCGGCCAGTTCCGGCGGAGCGGTGATTCGCATCCGGAAGTAGCCCGGCGAAACTTCCTGATTGGAAACGATTGTTGCTTTAAACTGCATCGCCAAGGTCCTCGCTGTCGTTTATCGTATATTCCATAAGAATGGCATCTTCGCCATTCTCGTAGTATCCCTTGCGCCTGCCGGACTCCCTGAAACCCAACTTCCGATAGAGTTCAAGGGCTGAGAGATTGGAAACTCTCACCTCCAGGCAGACTATCCTTGCCCCCCGCAGGGAAAGCTCGTGAATTGCATTACCTACCAGTGCCTTGCCAATGCCCCTGCCCCGGCAATCGTACCGAACCGCAACATCAAGAATTTCGCCTTCGTCGAGGACGATCATGGGGCAGATATAACCAGCAATGCCGCCAGCGCCGGTGCGTGCCACAAGAGGACATGAACGGGGGGAATCAAGCTCTTCGATGAAGTGCTCCCTGGTCCAGGGACGTAAAAACGACTTCGACTCGATCGCCACTACCTCATCGAGGTCGCAGGAGGTCATCCTTTGGATTGTAAGCATATCCGAAACGCTCATTTTTGCTGCATCTTATTCGAACGTCACCCCCCTTGTAAACTGATTTTTTGGGCTTTGCAGCGCACCAGATAGGGTTTGACTTTTAACGGTTCATAGGGTAAATTTTTTCGTCATTTCACGGGAGGAAAAGTCTTGAGCGCAAAAGGAATTACCTATAAAGACGCCGGAGTTGATATCGATGCCGGCAACACATTTGTCAAAATGATCAAACCGTTCGTACGGGCAACTTCGAGGCCGGAGGTCATCTCCGACATCGGCGGCTTCGGCGGGCTTTTCTCTCTCAACACCAATAAATACAAGAATCCAGTCCTTGTATCCGGTACCGACGGCGTTGGCACGAAACTCAAGATTGCCATGCTGGCCGACCGTCACGACACTGTCGGAATCGACCTTGTCGCCATGTGCGTCAACGACATTGTCGTTCAGGGTGCCGAGCCCCTCTTCTTCCTTGATTACTTTGCCACCGGCAGCCTCTCTCCAGAACGTGGAGCAGCCATTGTCAAGGGCATCTCGGAGGGATGCATCCAGGCGGGCTGCGCTCTCATTGGAGGAGAAACTGCCGAGATGCCCGGCTTCTACCCCGGCGGCGACTATGATCTGGCCGGCTTCACCGTCGGAGTCGTTGACCGCGACAAGATTATCGACGGCTCTTCCATAACTGTCGGCAACACCCTCATCGGTATTGCCTCCAGCGGGCTTCACAGCAATGGTTACTCCCTGGCGCGCAAGATTATCTTCGATACCATGGGACTCAACATCAACGACATGCTGCCCGGTCATGACCGGAGCGTAGCCGAAGAGCTGCTCACTCCGACCCGTATCTATGTGAAAACGATCCTTAACCTTCTGCGCGATTTCCGGGTAAACGGCATTGCCCATATCACAGGAGGAGGTTTGCTGGAGAATGTCCCCCGCATCCTCCCAAAGGGTTGCAAGGCGGTAATCAGGCGCGACAGCTGGGCCATGCCCGAAATTTTCCGTATCCTTCAAAACGGTGGAAAAATTGAAGAAGCCGAAATGTACCGCACTTTCAACTGCGGCATCGGCATGGTTCTCGCGGTACCAGATAATGATGTCGACGAAATACTGATTCGCCTCTCTGGGCTCCAGGAAAAGGCCTTTGTAATTGGCGAAGTGGTGAAATGCGAAGCCGGCACCGAGGCGGTTGACCTTCTCTAAGCGAACCATACCCATGACTGACCTACTCAAAATCGGCGTTCTCGTTTCAGGAAACGGATCCAACCTCCAGGCCATCATTGATCGCATAGAGGACAGCACCCTACAGGCGCAGGTGGTCTGCGTCATCAGTAACAAAGCTGATGCCTTTGCCCTGGAACGAGCGAAACGCCACGGCATCCCCGCCCATATACTCGATCATCGTGCCCACGCCAGTCGCGAAGCATACGATGTCGCCCTTGTGGATCTTCTTCGCTCCCACGGGGTTCGGCTTGTGGTTCTGGCCGGCTTCATGCGAATCGTAACGCCGGTCCTTCTGGAGGCTTTCCCCCATGCGGTGATGAACATTCATCCGGCGCTTCTCCCTGCTTTTCCCGGCCTCCACGCCCAAAAACAGGCGTTGACATACGGGGTTAAAGTCTCGGGATGCACCGTACACCTTGTAGATGAAGGAACCGATACCGGCCCGATTATCATGCAGGCCACCGTCCCCGTACATGACGACGACTCCGAGGATTCACTCTCTGCCCGCATCCAAAAGGAGGAACATCGGGCTTATCCCGAAGCCATTCGGCTCTTCGCTGAAGGGCGCCTCACCATCAATGGCCGGAAAGTAATCATCGAACCGTCATTCTGAACTCCTGCCAGCGTAGGCTGTCAATTTCGCAGCATCAGGTTCATGATAACGGCAAAAGGAACTTCATCATGAAAATGATTATTTATCTGCTGATTTTTTCGATGTTTACAACTTCAGTTGCCATGGCTGCGGATACCATAGTTTTCCCGTCAAAAAGTGGCAACATAACGTTCAACCACAAACGTCACATCGACTTTCTCAGGCACTGCAAAAATTGTCACGAGAAAGCACCAGGCAAAATAGTCAATTTCGGCAAGGATTACGCCCATAAAACCTGCAAGGGGTGCCATGAAATAAGAGGGACCGGACCAACCCGCTGTGGGCACTGCCATGTGAAATAGACTCTTCTACTCTTAACGAGTGAATGACAAAAAGCCGAACCTTCAAAGGGGTTCGGCTTTTCTGTTGGTCATGGTGATACCACTTGAAAATCAGGGCATATCGTCACTAATGGACTCCACTCGGCACAGTACCCGCCCCTTATATAAGAGAAGCTCGAGACTGTCGTTGGGATTAAGCTGACTACTTGCCCTGACAACGGATCGGTTTGGAAGTTTCAAGGTAATGCTGTAGCCTCGCGCCAAGGTGCCCAAAGGGGAGAGAGTTTCAAGTCTTGCCATGAGCACCGCTGCCACCTCGCGAGAACGGTCTAGGTGGCGGCGCAGGGAAATCTCGCTTCGACTGTTCAAGGCAATAACTAATTCCCGTGTCCGCTCCACAGCGAGAGACGGGTTTGTCAACCTCAAGTTATTCTTTAAAGATTCAACCGCAATAGCCTGATATTTTACAGATCCTGCAATCGAACGCTCAAGTCGTACAGACAGATCATCAACCCGTTGTGCCAAGTGGCCAAGGAGCATGGTCGGATCGCGAAGGGCGCGACCAAGAGACTCAAGTTCACCGCCGGCCTCTGCCAATGTGCGATGCATCCGCTGCAGCAACCTATGCCGGAGAAAATCGACCCGAGATGCCAGCTCCTCCTTGCTCTTCACTACGAGTTCTGCCGCCGCTGAAGGGGTCGGTGCACGCAGATCGGCAACAAAGTCCGCAATGGTGAAGTCAACCTCATGTCCGACGGCAGAGATGACCGGTATGCGTGATCGTGCGATTGCACGGGCCACCTTCTCCTCATTGAAAGCCCACAGGTCTTCCAGCGACCCACCTCCCCGCCCGACAATCATCACATCAACGTCACCGTAGCTGTTTAAATCATTGATAGCCTCGACTATGTCTTCAGCAGCCCCCTCACCCTGGACTTTTACCGCCCTCAACAGAATTTCCACATTGGCGAATCTGCGGTTAAGAACCGTCAGAATATCGTGGATGGCCGCCCCCGTAGCCGATGTGACAACCCCGATGCGTTGGGGAAGCGATGGGATCGACCGCTTGCGTTCCTCCGCAAAGAGCCCTTCTTTGGCGAGCTTCTCCTTGAGTTGGATAAACGCAAGCTGCAGGGCTCCCATTCCCTGCGGCTCAAGGTATTCTACGAGCAACTGATAATCGCCGCGCTGTTCATAAAGGGTGATTCTCCCCCGAACGATCAACCCCATTCCGTCCCGGGGACGAAATTTCAACACCCGGGCCGATGCGCGGAACATGACGCACCGGATCTGAGCGCCGGCATCCTTCAAAGTAAAGTACAGATGACCGGAAGCGGGCATGGCGAGGTTGGAGACTTCACCCTCCACCCAAACGTGCTCAAAATTGTCTTCAAGTACGCCCCTGATGAGCGAGGTAAGCCTGGAAACAGAAAGAATCCGCTTTTCGGAAAAAAGCTCCACAAAAACTCCTCACAATTACGGTCAGTTCCAGCGTTTCTACCATAGGGTAAACAACGTGTCAAACCGGTTGACCGTCGTTGCCGCCTCAGTGTAGTATGGATGCCATGCAGAGTTATCCATACGTTATTACCGTCTCCTCGGAAAAGGGAGGCGTCGGCAAGACGACCCTCGCCACCAACCTGGCAATATACCTTAAAGCACTCAATGAAGATCTGCCGGTATCCATCTTTTCCTTCGACAACCACTTTACCGTTGACCGGATGTTCGAAATCAAGGGGCAACGGACCGTCGGCACTGTTGCCGACCTTCTTTCCGAGACTCCCGGAAAGGACCTGATTCATATAGGCCAATACGGCGTCGGCTATATACCTTCGTCCGCAGATCTTGCCAAAAACAGGAACTCCACCAGAACCCCGATGGAGCTGACACGGCTTCTGGCCCTGTCCCGAATCCCCGGTATCGTCATCATCGACACGCGGCCCGACTTGGACATCCTTACCCAAAATGCCCTCTTCGCCGCCGACCGTGCCATCATTCCGGTTAAGGATATGCCCAGCCTGGAGAACTGCCGGAACATCTTCGCCCTTTTTGACCAAAGAGGTCTCGATCGCAGGAGCCTGACGCTTATTCCCTGCCTTGTGGACGAACGAATAAAGTTTGACGGCCCTTTTGCCGACCAGAAGTCCCTTTTGAAAGCTTACGCCATCAACCGCGGCTATCGCTGCTTTGAAACCTATATATCGAAAAGCCCCAAGGTGGAGAGCCTCAACACGAACCCGGACGGGAAAATCTACCCCATCCTTACCCATGCCAAGTGGACAGAAGTCCACAGTCAATTTGCACAGCTTGCCCAGACGGTAATTGCGGAATACCAGGCGACTGCCGAACCCCGCTCCCTCCTTTTCCATCAATGGCTTTTGACTGAAGAAGATCGAAAGAAAGAGGCTTTCTTCGCCCGTCTCTCGGGGCTTAAAACGGAATGCCTCCTCTGCGGGCGCCCTACTTCGGGGGACACCGGCAACGAAGGTTCCTTCTACTTTGAAGTTTCAGACGGAAGCGCCGCAGGCTTTTTCGAAGAGGAGTGTTTTTTCCGGCTTCTGATGACCAACATCTACAATCTGGATACGAGCCTTGACGAAGACGACCCCACGCTCCTCATTTTGCACGATTCAGCCCGGGAATCGGCCTTTGCATTCCGGCCGGTGACGAACGGCAGCGGTACCACGGTAGAGTTCCACCGCTTTGACCTGAACGGAATGCATCTCCTGAAGAAAACCTATCCGTTGCGTGAATTCGATGGAGGGATACTTAAGCGTGAAAGGAACAAACTGTTCTCATTGATGGCGGACACTTTTGGCAGTAGCGTAGAGCGCTCACCCGACAGCTTTTTGCTCGTTCATCCGGTTAATCAGGACAAACCGGAGGCCATACTTAAAGACGAGCGTTACCGTAGTTTCACCCGACTGCGGCAGAGCATTGCCCGGCAGATTCTGCAAGCCAACTGACCCAAGGGCATCAGCGTACAAGGGATGACACAGGGACAAAGGTGATACCCTCGTCCCGCAGTTTCGGCAATTCCAGAGCTAGAGCCTGTATTGTTGCCGGATGCGGATGACAGATGGCAATAGCCCCCCCCCGTTTACGGGCAATGGCCGCCGCCTGCTGAACCTGCTTTGAGATATACCCCACATCCTGGATATTATCGAGGAAAACAGACCGTGACGCGCTCCTCATCCCCATTTCGCGCGCCACTGCCTCTCCAGTCGATATTGCCGACGTCTTGCTGTCGATAAAGAACAGCCCCTTACCTCTTAAAACCCCAAGCACCACCGCCATCTTGTCCCGGTTTTCGGTAAAAGCCGAGCCCATGTGATTATTTGCCCCAACAGCCTGGGGGATTTCCCTCAGATAGCCGTTTACCCGCGCAGAAATCTCCTCGCTGGAATAGGAAAGCAGCAGTCCATTGTCCTCAAGACGTCGCTCAGGGTATCCCTTGGGCTCCATGGGAATATGGAGTATCGTCTCTATTCCCCGGCGCTGTGCCTCCTGGGCAACCTGGCGCACCTTCGGAAGTCCGGGGATGATTGCAAATGTCACGGGCACGCCGATGTCGATAATTGAACGAGCTTCCTGCATCCCCTTCCCCATATCGTCAATGATAATGGCAAGGTTTCCGGAACCACGCGGACGTGAACGGACAGGACGCTCTTCCTCATGATAGGGAACAACAGTCGCCGTATAGTCCTCGTGAACGACCGGGTTCGGTTGGTTCTTTTGCCGGGGCGGAAGCTTGTGCCTTTCTGCTGCACTGGGCACATAAGATTTTCTCTGAAGCTGCTTTTGCTCAAACAGGCTGTCAATAAGAAACACCGACGCAATAATCAATGTTGCTATAATCAGAAAAACAAAGATCGGGCGTATATTTCGTCCGCCCTTCTTCCTGTTTACCCTGTTTTTGCCGTTTCGTGATGTTGCCACAAATAATCCTGTTAATGAAATATCAGTACAGTTGTGTATAGCACACTGTCTCGGTAATGGGCAACGGGCTTCGACCCAAGCAAAAAGCCCACCCTGGAGAAGGGCAGGCTTTCAGGAAAATGCGGGAAACGGTGGTGAAGCTTACTTCCTCGCACCCTCAGCACCAGCCACGGCCAGATAGTTGGCGGTAAAAATGAAATCATCCACATAATCCCGGCGTCCGTCGCCATTAAGGTCGAAAGTCGGAGTTTTCCCAGGTTCAGCAGTGGCGAGGAAAAGTGCAAAATCAGCCTCATCCACCACACCTTTCTTGTCAAGATTGACATCAACGCGGGGAGCAATGGTGAAGGGATAATCAACAATATTTTCGCCGTTAACTACCGTCAACACAGCATCAACTCTTCCGGACTCGGGAACCGCCTTTATCATCCAGGTATTATCTCCTTGTTTGCGCAATGATTGAAGGCTGGCCCCCCTCAAGGCAAAGTTTGGAGCTTGACTGCCACGCTCCGGCAACTCAACCAGGACTTCAAGAACCGTTGTCCCGTCAGCAATAAAAACTGAAGGGTTCTGTTTGATTGAAGGCATTACCGGCTGCTTAAACAAGGCAATAAGCGCTTTAGGCGATCTCTCTCCTCCATATTCCTTAAACCTTTCCAGAACTCCCGGATAAACAACGTATTTCTTATTCTGAGCCGGCCCGGCAACCGGTGGAATGGGCAAAGCAGGCGCTTCGGCAGAATGATCCTGAACGTTCTGTTCAACGGCATCGGAAGGTTCTTCCAACATCGTGGAGTCATCATCTAATTCAGACTCCTGCTCAGGGGACGTCTCCAGCTCCAATTGCTGTTGCTGCACATCCACACCCAAATTTATAGCCCCCGCAGCTATATATGGTGCCGATGACACGGCAGAGACGGTGGAAGAGGAACTCTGTTGCGCCACCTCCACGTTTGCAGGCGTTTCCGCCGTTGCAGGCGTTTCCACCGTTACAGGCGTTTCCACCGTCGTAACGGTCTCTGATGGGACCGAAATATCTGAATCGCTCTGCGGGCCTGTACTTGTTTGAGTCGAGCCTGAATCCGGTAAAACATTATCGTTATTGACAGAACCTGTGTCGGGTGCAGTATTCGACTCTTGCCCGGTACCGGTTGAAGATGAACTGCCGGTTTGCTGGTTTGAGGCATCAAGCCCCGTCAGCGCACAGGTGAGAACGGGTCGTCCCCACGATTTACCCGTTGGAGTGAACGTTACGATGGCAACGGTTCCCGATCCGGAAACCGGTGGCTCGTTCACCATTGCGATCCGTACCGTTCCTGCCGTCTCCACAATGTACGGCATAAAAATCATCCAGTTCGATACAAGCTCTCCCCTTTTGACAGATGGCTTTGACAAGGCGGCTTTGTCGTAGGTAAGCGTTAGATCAATCGCTCCGATATTAACAAGACCTCGGGCAACAACCCTGTAGCTTCCGTTGCCTGCATCCTCCAAATCAAGTCCAGCGCAGGAAGCAGATGCCTTAAAGGCCATGGGGGGAATTAACAGCAACAACCCTGCAAGGAGAAGAGAAAAGCCGTTGATTCTCATTCTAATGTCTCCTGTGAGCGGTTCAATCCTGTAATGAGATTGTTATTTGCAAGACAACATTGCTTTTCGTGCAGATCGGGACAAACACGACGGACAGCAAACAAACAAGCACATACGATGCCAAGACCAGCTCATTTAAAGCAGATCGTGTCGCATCCATATTACAGGCAGGAGTATACGCTTCAGCTGTTGGTTTGGACAGCTTTTAGAAAAGAAATTGCTTCGACGGCATCGTCGTTGCCTTCAAGCTGATAAACTCTCTGGAGGGAACTGAGGACTGATTGTTGGAGCCTTTCAAGTTCGTTGCGCTCGGCGCAGATATGATTATCGAAAGGCTCTTCTGGGAGAAATGCCCCGGCAAAAAGATCCTGGGCAGCTTCAAGATATCTCCTGGCTGCGGCAATATCACCACGGGCAAGCATTTTTATTCCTGTCTGCGCATAATTTTTAAACTGACTGGAATCTAGTGAGAAAATGCCGAAATCGAGGCGAATAGCTTCTCCCAGGGTCATGATCGGGTTGATGCTGCGAGGACCGGAAAATGATTTGCGCAACCGGCTCAAAGTGGTCTTGAAATTTTTAGCGCCGGCGATGGGGTCGCACCCTGGCCATAGCATGTCGATGAGTTTGTCGCGGTGGAGCCACTGGTCATAGGATATGAGCAGATAGCAGAATAATATCCTTGCTTTCTGGCTTTCCCACATAATGGTAATCGGGGAATTGAGATGATAAAGCGAAAGCCCCCCGAACGTTATTATCGAGATCCGCTCTGAACTTCCAACATCTTGACCAATCATGTCCCCTGCAGGATCTGTATGCATATTTATTAACCAAAGTTAAATTTCAAAACAATGCTCGTTATTTACTACAAACGAGGAGGCGAGTCAAGATTTCCACGGCAAAGACTGCAATTACAAAAAAAGAGGGGTGATGTACCCCTCTTTTTTTGTGTGCCTGCAACATTAATTATTTCGATTTATTCATCGTTTTAAGGATTTCCCACCCTTTAAGCAGATCCAGGGCACGCAACACTTGATAATCACCCTTCAACTGTTCATCTGTCTTTATGGGCGGGGTCTTTTCTTTCTCCGTCTTTTTATCTGCCTCACCAGCTTTTTCCCCGGATTCAAAATGGTTTTCAAGATCTTTTTCCCGGATATGACCATCCTTCTTCTCGGCAGACTGGATCTCCGCTCGCTCCACAAGGATGTCAGGCGTTATCCCTTTGGCCTGGATGGAGCGTCCGTTCGGCGTAAAGTAACGGGCTGTGGTGAGTCGCAACCCTGAATCGTCGGTCAGGGGGATAATGGTCTGTACCGACCCTTTGCCAAAGCTCTGGGTTCCCATAACAACTGCCCGTTTGTGATCCTGAAGAGCACCAGCCACAATTTCGGACGCGCTTGCGCTACCGCCGTTTATAAGAATAACCATAGGATAAACCGGTTCGGTCCCACTTTTGCGGGCACTGAACTGCATCCTGGAATCCTTCTCGCGACCTTCGGTGTAGACAATCAGCCCGTCTTCGACAAAATGATCGGCAACCTTGACCGCCTGATCAAGAAGGCCGCCGGGATCATTGCGGAGATCAAGGACCAAACCTTTCAAGGCCCCTCCATTTTCATCCTTGAGTGCCTTAAGGGCTTTCACCAGATCGCTGTCGGTTTTTTCCTGGAACTGGGCAATCCTCACGTAACCGTAACCATCGTCCAGGGTCATGTAACGAACACTCTTAACCTGGATGATATCACGGACAATGGTGAACTCTTTCGGCTTGTCGAACCCTTCGCGGACAATAGTAAGGTTAACCTTGCTTCCCTTTGGGCCCCGCATCATCTTGACCGCGTCCATTATCCCCATGTCCTTGGTGAAGCGATCGTCTATCTTGAGGATTTGATCACCGGCCTTGATTCCGACACGGAAAGCAGGTGTATCCTCAATGGGGGAAATGACCGTCAGGATGCCATCCTTGATGGTTATTTCTATACCGAGCCCGCCAAAGGAGCCCTTGGTGTCGATCTTCATCTCCTTGTACATATCGGGAGGCATGAAAGAACTATGGGGATCAAGGGAGGCCAGCATGCCGTTAATGGCCCCATAAATGAGCTTCTTGGTATCAACCTCTTCGACGTAGCTTTTTTTTACGATGGCCAGGACATCGGTAAACAACTCGATTGATTCGTAATCGTTACCCCCCTCGGCAGCGCATCGCTTCTGAACAACCAACCCGCCAACGGCACATACCGTGAATAGGGCTACAGTTGCAAGGGCAATCTTTTTCCATTTCGTGGATCCGAACATCATGCCTCCCGTATTATGACTACCAACTATCTACACCAGGATGCCGGGTCAACCGGCCTGCCCTGGTAGCGTATCTCAAAATAGAGCATATCTCCCCGGGGTGAATCCACATCCCCCACACTGGCAATGGTCTCATTCCTTGAAACTTCAGCTCCAACCCTTTTTGCAATCCGCGAGGCATGGGCGTAGAGACTGAAGAACCCGTCGCCATGGTCAACAATCACCATATTGCCGTAGCCTTTGAAATAGCTGGCAAAAATGACCTTTCCCCCATAAACGGCCTTGATATCGGCTCCCGACGGAGCGGATATGGATATGCCGTTACTGACGGTGTAGGAATTGAACTCCGGATGCTTATGACGGCCGAATCCGCTCACGACTTGGCCGCGGACAGGAAGTGAAAGCCTGCCCCGTTGAGCTCCGAAACCGGTGCCGGAGACTGGCGGAAGTGGTGCAGCCTTACCTTTAGCGGTGGTTTTGCCAGCCCGTGAAGTATAACTCTTTCTGCTTATCGCTTCAAGCTTTCGCACCATGGCCTGAAGCCTGCCGGCATTGGCCTGGAGTTCTCGCAAAGACGCCAGATGTGCCTGTTTGTCCTGACGCACTTTTACGAGATATGCGGATTTCTTGTTTTTCTCCCCCTCAATCTCCTGCTTTTTCTGCTCGATACCGATTTTCAGGCGTTCCTTTCTGGTGGCATCGGTTTCGAGAGCGGCCTTTAGTTTTGAAAGTTCGGCTATCTTTTTGTTGTAGTCATTGAAGAGCCGTCTGTCATTCTCGATTACCGACTTCATGTAGCGAAGGTTTTCCACCATCTGGGGAAACGACTCGGATGAGTAGAATATCCGCATATTGCCAATCTCTCCGGCCTTATACACCGAAACGAGGCGACGCTCTATCTCCCGGCGCTTCTGTTCCACTTCACCCTTGACGGATGCTATATCATTCTCGGTCCTGGAAATAGAACGCTCGACACCACTCAACTCCCTGGCCAGGGAAGCAAATTGCGCCTCCTTTTGCTTGAGGGTTTTGTCGATCACCACCAACTCGCCCGAGACTTTCTTTTCTACCTTGGCAGTCTTATTAAGAAGCTGTTTCTTCTCCTTAATCTCCTTCTTGACCCCCCGCAGCTGGTCACGCACGTCGGCGCCGGAAGCTGCTGCGATAAAGAGCCCCAAGACTGTGGCGAATATGAAAAGTAAATGCTTCATTGCGGGTTATTTATGAAACGCTTGAGGGAAGTGAGGCTCCCCAGAAAGCCCAGGATTACTCCGCCCGCAAAAATTCCAGCGACATAACCGGCGGGAAGGAAGGAAAGCCCTGTGACAGAAGAAGAAAAGTTAACGAAATTTGTCGCACTGTGGAGAAAACCAAAGTAGGCAGCCACAAGAATGAGCAGGGCCAAAACCGCACCGGCCGCTCCCTGCAGAATTCCTTCAATGAGAAATGGTGCCTTTATGAAAAAACGGGTGGCACCCACCAGATCCATGACTTCAAGCTCCTCTTTCCTGGCATATATCGTCAACTTAATGGTGTTTGACACAATGAAAAGCACCGCCATAAGGAGAAATCCCCCCAGGAGCGCCCCGACAAAGCGCAGAAAGTTCATAAAGGTATTGAAGCGCCTGACCCATTCCTCCCCATACTGAACTTCGTTTATGCCTGGAATTTTTTTAAGGCGCTCGACATAGGCTTGCATAGCGCCGTCTTCCCGGCTCTGACGTTTCAAGGTTATTTCGATGGATGAGGGAAGCACATCGGCAGGAACCCCGTCAAGAAGGGTCTCCTGCCCCTTCAGTCGGCTGCGGAATCGCTCCATGGCTTCGCCTTTGCTGACATACGAAACCTTATCCGTGCCCTGGATGGCTTTGACCTTGGCCAACATTGCCGAAAGCTCCTGGGATGATGGCTCCGTTTCGAAATAGGCGGTAACCTGAATCTTACCGCTCCATTCATCGGCAGTGGACTCCAAATTGACGAACACGAGAAGAAAGAGAGAAACAATCAGAAGTGCAAGCGTTATGGTGCCGATGGTAAGAACATTGACCAGCACGTTCTGCCGGATATTGAGTATGGCCCTGGAAATGAAATAGCGGAGTTTGTCCCCTATCCCGTCTCCTGACAATGTTGGGCGAATGGATTGCTTATTTCGGGACATCGGTATCCTCCGCAACACGACCTTTTTCAAGGACGATAACCCTTTTGTGGCTGTTATCGATAACACGACGGTCATGGGTCGCAACAACAACGGTGGTGCCGCGGATGTTGGCTTCACGGAAAATAGAAAGAATCTGCTCCTTGTTCTCGTCATCCAGATTTCCGGTCGGTTCATCGGCGAGGAGAATCTTCGGATCGTTAACCAGCGCCCGTGCAAGGGCGACCCGTTGCTGTTCGCCACCGGAAAGCCGCAACGGGGTGGCATTGATTTTATGTTCAATCCCCATCTGTTTAAGCACGTGGTAGACCTTCTTGCCGATATCGCGCTTGTTCCATCCCAACACTTCAAGCGTAATGGCAACGTTCTCCAGTACCGTGCGGTTCGGAAGCAGCTTGAAATCCTGAAAAACAACGCCGATCGTACGGCGGAGATAAGGGATCTGGGTCCTGGTCAACCGGGTTATGTTCTGCCCGTCGACTAGCACCTGCCCCCGATTGGGGACCAGGGCGGCATAGACAAGTTTCATCAGGGTCGATTTTCCCGCACCGGAAGGTCCCGTCACAAAAACAAAGTCCCCTTTGGGGACTTTTATGCTTACATCATTCAGTGCTGCCGCATCCCGTTGATACGACATGAAAACATTATGGAACTGAATCATCGCATCCTCTTTCTTAGTCTCTTCATGTGCGGCGGATCATCCAAGGCGCACTACCATTCGTTGTATGGCTTCCCATCTGTGCCGACAAGGTCGGAACCGCTGTGAACGTCATACACATTGCCGGTTTCCCCCTTCCCTGACTCAGCCTCATCAGTGGGCTCCGGAGGCGAAACCGTAACCCAGGTATCCGATTTCATGGTAAAGGGGTCGCGGGGGAGACCGTGGAGATATTTCTTATCAACGAGTTCGTCAAGCGTATCGGGATATTTTCCCTGGTCAGCAAAAAATTGATCGATGCCGCTGCGTATACTATAAAGGTTTTCCCTCAGCACCGCTTCCCGCGCCTTGATGAGGCTCCACTTGTAACTCGGCACGGCTATGGTTGCAAGTATGCCTATGATGGTAACCACAATCATCAGCTCTACGAGCGTGAAAGCTTTTCGATTTTGCAGCAGTCGTTTGAATATAGGCACGTTACCAGTCCTTATACAGTGTCCCGTCGATGGCCTTCCCCTCACTCAATGAGTAGACGTCGTACACATCGGAATTATCCCATGTGGTGCTGTCGGGCTCATCCTTGTAGGAACGCAGCCCCCATTCCGGCTTCTCGCCGGATGCCGGACGGTTGAAAGGGTCGACTGGAATTCTTCGGAGGAATTTCTTCTTGGTTGTAACAGCCTCGCTTCCGAAATCCGTTCCCTCCACGAGAGCCTCCAGAGTCTCAGGATATCCGGTTTCATTCAGGACCTGCTTACCTTTATGGGCCTCGTCGTAAGCTTTCTTGTACTCATCAATCGCTGTGCGTATCTCACGGAGAGACCTGCGCAGTTCAATCTCCTTGTTCCGCTTGACGGTCATTTGCGAAAAAGGAACCACTACGGTGGCCAGAATGCCAAGGATAACTACGGTTATCACCAGTTCAATGAAACTCAAACCAAACTGGTTTCTAACGGGCTTACCAATTGCCGGAACAGAAAACTTCACCGTCACTTCACTTCGACGACTGTATTATAGGGAACAACGGTTATCGGCTTGTTTGCCTGATCAGTGAAGGTAACGTTCTGAAGTCCAAGACTTGCCGGCCCTTTGTTCTTTGCGACAAACGTAGCCGTAAGCAGAGAGCCTGCTCCGTCAACCCCTTCAGCCGCGTTACGGCCCATTGTAACGGTGACCTTGCCCTTCCCCTTGTCCGCCACGGCGCTGAAACTGGTCGGCTTTCCGTCACGTTTGAGGAAAGTCCCCTCTACAGCCCCCTCATAATCTATAAAAATTGGGTCATAGAGGAGCACGAATGGCGCATTCATAAGCCCTTTAACATCGGAAACCCTGATCTCCACCTGGAATTTTGCGCCGAGATCAACCGCTGCCGGAGACGATATATTGAGGCTTCCGCGCATGGTTGGCTGAGTTGCCGCGGCAGCAGGAGCAGCAGGCGCAACAGGCAGAGGAAGCGGTGCTATCGTCTGGGTCTGGGTAGACGGCTGCGTGACGGCCTCCGGCGCCGGAGCCTGCTTGACTGCCTGGGCATCAGCCGGCTGTGCGGCAGCCGGGCCAGCGGCAGGTTTCACTTGGGTCTGCGCTCCGGGTTGCTGCGGAACTACTGCCTGAACTGGAGGTGCGACAGGAACTGGTGCCAATGCTTTCCCGGATTTCGGCGCAGGCTGCCCCGCAGCGAACTCAGGCTCAAGCTCAAATGACGCGAACGGCTTGACGATCGCGGGATCATCCTCCTTGCCGGACCAGAAGGCAGCCACATCAGGCTCGGGAACGGTAACCGAGCGCACGAGACGTGGCGTAATAGCAAGAATCAGCTCTCGTTTCTGCGTATCGTTGGAATTGTCGCTCAGCAGCGGACCGATAAACGGAATGTCACCCAGAAGGAATATTTTCTGCTTACCCTTGGTTTTCGAATCTTCTATCAACCCGCCGATGACGCTCGTTTCACCATCCTTAAGGCTAAGTACAGTGTCGAGGTTGCGGGTTCCAATGGTGACGACTGTCGTTGCCGAATCCTCACCACCCACCGTCTCCTTGGCGATAATCGAGCTGACCTCAAGTCCGAGTTTGATCGCCACCTCGTTGTTGAGCATGATGGTTGGCTCAGCATTCAATTTGACACCTACATCCACATACTGGACGTTCACACTGTAACCGCCGGTCGTACCGGTTGTGGAGGTGGTGGTGATAGGCACCCGGGTACCAACGGTAAATTTGGATTTTTCCCGGTTCTTCACCCTGATTTTAGGATTCGCGAGCACCTCGGCATTGGAAATGGTCTTGCCGAAATTGTACGAAGCGCTGGGAACGGTCAAAAACCCCTTATAGCCGTTCCAAGAGAATGTCTGCAACAACTCACTCCCCTTTGTCACATCGGACACTACGGTCGAATCTTTCGTGGTGTTGGTAAACGTGCCGGACAACCAGGAATTGTCGGGAGTCAGAGTATTTAGAGAAACCGCATATCTGCTCAACGCAAGGCCAAAGTTCTCCACATTCCGTTTCGACACTTCGATGACTTCAACCTCAAGCAGAACCTCCGCATCCGGAACATCGTTGGCTTCCAGAATTTTGCCTGCGACTTCAACAAGTTCGGGGGTATCTCGTACTACTATGGCGTTCAGTTCTTCGTTCACGTAAACCTTGCGCACCTGAAGCATGGTCCGCAACAGGTTGACCGCCTTTTTGGCGTCGAGGGTATTCAGGAAAAACGTCTTGACGACAAGATCTTCATACTGCTTCGACTTTTCTGGAGTTTTCGGGAAAATTACTATGGTGCTTTCATTCAGCACCTTCTTGCCCAGTTTGTTCATATTGGTCAGCAGGTCAAGGGCCTGCTGAAAACTGGCATTTTCCAGATGTATCGTTACGTTCTGGTCTTTTATCCCTTCATCGAAGATGAAATTGATGCCGGAAAGCTGGGTAAGAATGTAAAAAACATCCTTCAGCTTTGCATCCTTGAATTTGAGAGTAATCGGCTTGTTGGACTTTAAATTGAGCTCGAACCCCTCCAACCGCGTCTTTTTTGTGCTCAACAGGCGCTCAAGGGCTTCCTGGGCTTCTTTGTTCTCCCCGTTGAGATCGAGCGCCTTACGGTAAGCCCGCAGTGCCTCCCTGGGCTTGTTACCCTGCTCGAACTCCTGACCTTCCTTAAGATATGCCGCAGCATTCTTGACCCGAACAAGCTTGTCGCTCGCCTGTTTCGCGCGATGGAGCGACGGATCGAGGGCTACGGCCGACTGGTACTCGACAAGTGCCGCATCAAAGTTTTTCTGGGCGAGATAATCATCGCCTTTCTCAAGATGGTTCTGCGCCGCTTTCTCGCTGACCTTGAGGAGCTTCATGCGATATTCGTTCATATCCGGGTCGGCGGCAACAGCCTCGGAATACTTGATGACCGCCTCATCCAGCTTTCCATCCCGTTCGAACTTCTCTCCCTTGTTGAACGCGGTGAGTCCTGCCCCGCATCCCGCAAGGAACGCAACAAGCGATAACAAGGCGGCTATCCTGAAAATGATTCGCATGTACTCAGCTCCTTGAACCATCGTGACTTTTATCGTATCTGGCCGGCGAGGGGCCTGTTTTCAACAAGGGGAATAACCATCTCGCTGCCATCGGCAAGGGAGCGGATCGACAGCGCATCATCGGTTATGGTTGTCGCCTCGTAATTACCGGCAATCTTGTCCCCCTGCCGGACGAGAAGTATCTCCTTGTCCCTGGCGAGAAAAATAGTTTTACGGTTATCCTTTTTGAGAAACCCCAAAAAAGTGAATCGGGCCATGTCCCTTACCACCTGCGGCGGTTGCGGCGCGACAGGCATAACCGGCGGTGGCGGGGCAATAGGCACAGCAGGCATCGGAGGCGGCAATACAGGACGAGGCAATACCGGCGCCGACGACAGTTGCTTCGTTTCGTCATGGAATATGGGACGGAATATGTTCCGACTGAAACCGGCAAACCTGTTTGGAGGACATTCCATCAGATCAAGCCGGAGTTTTCTTTCATCATGCTGCACAGCTGGTAACTGCTTGCCGGCACGATTCACCGAACCGGGCGCGTAGGCCAGTTTCGATACCTTCTGCTGACGCGGCATTCTCACATAGCTGACAATGGCGGCAAGTACCAAAACGAGAAGAAGGATGGCAAGAATCAGCCTCTGCCGGTTCATTTCCCCTCCGTTCGCAGATAGGCCGAAAGTTGCATCTTGAGAGAAACCTCCTCCTCAGTCCTGCTGTTGCTGGAGAGGGAAATGGAATCCATCGTCACAAGCCCCCCATAGCACTGCAAATCGGAGATGAAACTCTTAATGCCGGCGTATTTGCCGTCAAGAGTCATGACAACTCCGTAGGTTACGAGATTCGACTCCTTGCTCGACTCCGGCTTGTAGGTAATTCCCTTGACCTTCAGCCCGTTGTTTGAGGCGATTTCAAATACCTCCATCATTACCCTGGTGAAATCCCGCTTCAGTGGAATCCGCTGCTGAAAGGCCGCCAGATCCGCCTCGCCCTGTCGATAGATTGTCGTCAGATCTCCCTTGCCCCCCGTCAGAAGAAGCCGCTTTTCCGACCACTCCTGTTGAAGCTTAACGAGCGCGGGCTGTTGTATGAACCGTGAATAGACGGCCATTGCGATATTTGCCAAGACAAGGACGAGTATGGCGATAAAGGCCCATTTCCTGGATTTGACTATCTCCCGAATCTGCTCCCAGGTCATGAAAAGCCCACCTTGCAAGTGACGGTAAAACCTATCCCCTTCTGTTCATCCCCCTGCCGAATCTCAGTCTGGCTCAGGAGAAACACATCGGAGACACCCGGTTGTCCTTCGAGATTTTCCACAAAAGCACGCAGATTTGAAAACCCCTTCGCACTCCCGGAAAGGGTCAGAGTGCCATCAGTGAGCTTCGGCTCAATCGTGGAGAGCGCAACGCCATCAGGCACGACTGCTTCAAGCCGGTCAAGGAGCAGCAACCAGTTCAGGCCCCTTTTGGCAAGAATTGCGTTGGCAGTGGAGATCTTCTTCAGCAGCCCCTGATACTGCTCCTCCGATATACCTTTTGCCGAAGTTGCAAAGCGCGCCTGAAATTTTGCCATCTCGCCCTCAAGCCGCTTCGCATGGCCGGCGTCCGTTGCAAGCCCCGTCACGTTGAAAAACATAATGAGCGCGAGAATTGCGATAACGGTCGCCAAAGCGAGATTTAGCTTTCGCGCGTCGAAAAAATAACGGGTAGCGAGGTTAATCCTGAGGTCCATTAGAGGTTCCTCGTTGCAGCGCCAAGGACTGCGACCAGGGAATCCAACGCAGCTCCACCGCCGGTTGTATTACCGGGAATATCCACAAAGGTGTCTGACATGAGCATGAAAGGCTCGACACCGCCAGCCTCTGCAACAACTGTACGGAACATATCCGCATGTTCGCGCGGAGAAAAGCAGAAAGATTCGCGGAACTCGCGTCCTGGGTTCTTATCGCGATAGAAGACCAGAGAGCTGTTGGTTTCCATGAAAACACGATTCATATCAGGAGCGAGTCCAGACAACTCCTTAGCCCTATAGAACTCCAGCACCCCCTCGTAAAAGACAAGAACGCTTAAAACACCTTCGTGATATGCAACAAACAGCGAATTATCGCACATCTCAATCCGCGGTGAAAAGAACCGATAGAGGTTGAAGGACGTGAAGTCAATGCGGTTGGGGTGTACTCCCGCCTCGATGAGCAAATTCTCGTATTGGGTGACCACCTGTCGTGCTATGACCGCCACGAGAACCGACATCTCGCCGTTCTCCTTCTCTCGCAGCACCTGATAGTCGAGATGGATATCGCTCAGATCGAACGGGAGATTCTTTTTGAGCTTCCAGCGGATCAGGTCGCGCCCCTCTTCATGGCTTTTAAAGCGAGTTTCCAGTTCGATGAGCGTAACTCGCCCACAGGCGTCCGGCAGCGAAACCGACACCAGGTTCGTACGATTAAGGAGCTTCAGATATGCTTCCCTCACCTGCTTGACGAAGAGAGCAGGCTCCAGGACATTCGGCTCCCGGTGCACGAGCTTTAAAGTACCGGGGGGAAACTCGGCGCTTTGCTGTGCCAGAAGCTGCGGACGGTTCTTCTTTCCTCCGACCATAGCCATCTTTACCCCATGCGGGGTTATTTCCATCCCTACGGCGTTACGGGAGAAAAACATACGAGCCTTCCGTGTTGTTATTGTACAACGGATTATTCAACAAAGGTGACACGGTTGATTTCCTTCAACGATGTCTCTCCGGCCAGGACTTTCTCCACGGCAGATTCCCGAAGAAAGACCGTCCCTGCTTCCTTGGCGGCAATCTTGAGTTGGGCCGCCGGTGTTTTCGACATAATCATCTCGCGGATGTGGTCGTTCAAATCCAGCAACTCCACAATGGCCGAACGCCCCCGGTAACCGGTACCATTGCAGTCGTCGCACCCGCCGGGATCAAAGAAGGTTACGTCGCGACATTGTTCCGGGTCAAGCCCTGATTCAAGAAGAACCGAATCGGAATGCTCCACTGGCTTCTTGCAATGGGGACACAGTTTGCGCACCAACCGCTGCGCCATGACGCAGTTCAGACAAGAAACAAAGTTGTACGGGTCGATCCCCATGTGTATAAAGCGCCCCAGAACGTCAAAAACGTTATTGGCATGCACCGTGGTGAACACAAGGTGCCCTGTCAGTGCCGACTGAACGGCAATCTGCGCGGTTTCCGGGTCCCTGATCTCACCCACCATGATTTTGTCGGGGTCATGCCGCAGAACGGAGCGCAATCCCCGCGCGAAAGTAAGGCCTTTTTTCTCGTTAACCGGAATCTGGACAATTCCCCTCAGCACATACTCCACTGGGTCTTCGATCGTTATGATCTTTTCCTCTCCGGTATGGATCTCGGTTAGAGCGGCATAGAGGGTAGTGGTTTTTCCGGAACCGGTGGGGCCTGTCACCAGCACCATTCCATAGGGCTCGCGGATTTTCTTCCGCAATCTCTTCATCTCGCGCGGGTTCATGCCAAGAGTCTCGAGTGTCAGCCCCTTGAGATCCGAAGCCATGCTTTCCTTGTCGAGAATACGAATTACCGCATCCTCACCAAAGGCGCTGGGCATAATGGAGACACGGAAATCGATGGCCTTCTCGCCGATTCTGACCTTAAACCGGCCATCTTGGGGAATGCGCCGCTCGGAAATATCAAGTTCGCTCATAACCTTGAGACGAGATATTATCGGCGCCTGGAAATGGATGTCGAGAGGTTCGGTGGCTCGGTAAAGAACCCCGTCGATCCGGTACTTTATAATAACCCCTTCAAGGGCTGATTCAATGTGTATATCACTCGCTCGCCTGGTCAGGCCATCCATTACCGTGGAGTTAACCAACTTTATAATCGGACTCGTATCGGCGGAAATCTTCTCCATGGAAAGAACTTCTTCCCCTTTATCGTTCTCGCGAACGAGCTGGAGCATGAAGTCTTCCGACACTTCCTTCAGAACCCTGCTTGTGGCCTCACCCTTTTTGAGAATTGACGATATAACCGAATCGGTAGCAAGCTTGATAATAAGCGGCCGATCCAGAAGAAGCTCCAGTTCATCCAGCTTGATAACGTCAGTGGGATCGGAGATAAGAATAACCAGGCTATTCTCCTGCTCTTCAAGGGGAACAAACCGGTAACGATAGATAGCATCGGGAGGGAGGGTATTGAGAATCGTCTCGTTCGGACGCATCCCCCGGGCATCCACATATTCTATCCCGTACTGCTCCGACAGAGCCAATGCGAGCGCTTCCTCGGTAATGAAGCTTTCTTCGACACAGATTTCGCCAAAACGCTTGGAGGTGACCTTAAGCTTTTCAACGACAAAAGGGAGGTCTTCGGGGTTCAGTGCCCCCCGTTCGATAAGAATCTCGCCGATATTTTTACGTCTGAAAGCATTATTCATAGTGTCTTTTGTCCAAATTTCTCATTCCAAGCGAACAGAAGCCGGCACGGATTATCCAACGGTACCCGCAATCTTGAACACCGGCAGGTACATGGTCACAATGATTACTCCGACCACAAGCCCCATGATAACCATGATAGCCGGTTCAATGGCCGTGGTAAGGAGATGAAGCCTGGCATCGATATCTGCCTCGAAATATTCAGAGATATCATTCAGCATTTCCTCCAGGGACCCGGTAGATTCTCCGACACCGAGCATCCTGAGAGCCAGAGGGGGCATGAACTTAACTGATTCAATGGCATTCGACAAGCTCATCCCCTCTTCCACCTTTACGACCGCTTGAAGCAGACGACGTTCAAGTACCACATTATTAAGGGTACCAACCGACATTTTCAGCGATTCCACAATGGGAATACCACTGCCTATGACTGTGGCAAGCGTTCGCGTAAATGAAGTGACGGCAAACTTGGAGAAAATCTCTCCGATGAAGGGGAGCCTGATAATAAGATCATCCGTAAAATAGCGGCCGCGTTCAGTTGCGGTCCACCGCCGCAGAGCCATCCAGACGCCGACTACCAGAGCGATAAGGAAAGGAAAATAATGTTTAAGTGTTGTAGAAAATGCGATCAGTATCCTGGTAGGTAGCGGCAACTGAGATCCGGCATCGGCATAAACCTGACTGAAAGTCGGCACCACATACACCAGAAGGAACACAATCGCCACGGAAGCAACGGTAACAAGGATCGACGGATAGACAAGCGCCGAGACAAATCGCTTTCGGACATCCTCTACACGCTTCAGAAAAGCGATGTAACGCCTGATGGTCAGCGGAAGGTCCCCGGTACGTTCACCGGCCCGAACTGAAGCCACATATAGGTGGGGAAAAGCCTTCGGGTACTTCTCAAGGGCATCGGAAAGCGCCATGCCTCCCTTTACATTCTCTCGAACTTCCTTGAGGATATCCGAGAGCGCCCCCCGTTCATATCTCTCCAGAATTGTATCCAGTGCCTGGATGATCGGAAGACCCGCCTTGATAAGCACCAGAAGCTCCTGGTTGAACGTGAGGAGCGTCTTGTTGTCTACCTTTTGGCGCCTTTTCCCTTTATCCCACAGGAACTGGAACGGCTTTCTTTTTATCTCAAAGACAAAAAAACCCTGATCCTCAAGACTTACCTGAAGAATCTCGGGATTAGCTGCTTCAAACTCCTTAACTATTATTCTACCTTCCGTGGAGCCGAGTTTGCAGGTATAGAGGGCCATGCATGTCTCTTAACACATTAGCGTTAAAAACTGAATTAAAAAACCGAGTAGATACAGCATTGTAGCATTTTCAAAGCCCCCCGGCACACTACAATCCATGGCTATTTCTCATGACATGAAAAACAGATTTTCGCTATGGGAAGACGGAGATGGTAATATTCCTGCTTTTCATCGGCAGGATTTTTGACATGCATCGAATGGCAGGTTGTGGCACACGTAATAGTCCCATCTTCAGCAACTGGAAGCCCGTCGCGATTCATTTCCGGCGCTTTGCCGACACCGTGATCAATCCTTACGTCATGGCACCCCCTGCAGAGGGTCACATGGTCGGCGCGCAACTGCCTCTTCATGGCACTACTGGTGAAAAAACTTTCCAGCTTATTCTTGGGGAACAGATGGCATACTCCGCAATTATCCCGGCTGGTGTGGGGATTGCCCTTGCTGTCTCCAGTTTCAGCAGTTGCAATTCCCACGAATGAAACGAAGAGAAGCACAACGAACAATCCGACTGCAACGCTATGCTTCCTGAATGTCTTTCCCATAATTCCCCGCTAAAAACTGTCAGTAACTTTTTGGGTTATGGTCGACACCATGACATGAGAGGTAGCATTCACCGCGAAATGTTGAAACCCCCTTTTCCACGAACTTCAACTGTCCCTGGGAGTTTGCCGAAACAACAGATTTATTGAAAGTAAGCAAATACTTGTTGTCGGGGCTCCCATGAGAGCTGTGGCAGGTGAAACAAGAAGTCCCATTAGCGCCGGTAGAGCTTCCCCTCCCCTGTATATGCAGGGCATGGTAGCGGAAACTCTCATTGCCCAGAATGCTCGAACGGTCGTGGCAACGATAGCAAAGAGCGTAGGCAAAAGGCGTCTCCGTCTGGTTATCTTTTGTCGAATAATGATCCACCAGTATAAACTCATACAGGGAGCCGTGGGGTCCCCTGGGGGATTCAGGATTTTCGCTGCCATGGCAATCGCCGCATGAGATCATGGACACATCTCCTGAATTGACCTTCTTTTCTTTGTACGGTTTCAGGAGACTGATTACAGCCGTATTTTTCCCTTCATCTTCCACGGGATGATAGGACGGATTTGACGTGGCAAACTCCATTCTCTTGTTGCCGTATTGACCCGGCAGGTTTGCGCTCTCGCCATGACACTTGTAGCAAAGCTCATACTCCTTGCTTACCGATGAAATCATGTTGCCGACCCGTTTCCCCCGGATTCCCGCAAACTTGTTATCAGTGGAAACGTAATGGGGATTGTGGCAATCCACGCACTCCGCATGACGAGGCATGCGCGAATCCGTCTCGGGAAGTATCTCGTTGCTGCGGTGAATCCCTTTGGCATCAAAAGTCGGATGCCGGTAGGTCTTGGCAAATTCAGCCTCCAGATTTTTCCGGTTTCCGGAAGTCGGAGCAAAATTCCGCGGCATGTTCTTGTATTCCTTCTTCAACCGCGACGCATCTCCGTGGCAGATAATACACGTCTCGGGACCGCCACCAGCCTTGAAATTAAAGCTCAAGTGACAGGTGGAACAGCCGGTTGCTACCTTCTTTGTATCAAGGTGAACCGCATTCTTGGGATATGCAGCCCCGAACAATGGCAACGGAACAGCTGCCAAGAACATTGCGGTTATTAAAATTTTTGTCATAAACATTCTTGCTCTCACAGATCAGGTGACGTGAAGGTATGACACTCCGTACAGACTGAATCATGAGCATCCGTTGCATTTGCTCCATCAATGACCCAGAAGGGAGTAGCAGGATCATCATATTGTGTCTGATGGGGGTCATGACAGGTAATGCACTGCATTCGTTTTTCTCGGTCCAGGCGGATCTTAGTATTTACCGGAAGCTGATAAGTCCCTGCACCCTCCAGAACATTAAGCCGGTCACGGACCGCGGCATTATAGACAAATGAAACAGGATGATGGGAATTAGTCATCTTCGTACGGTCGAAAACATTGGCACCGGCCATAACGGTATAAAAACTTGAGTTGACTTCGATGGCATCACCGTTCAGAACGGCCCCCAGTGCCGTTACCCCATCGTGGCAACTCAGGCAAAGCCGGGAGGAACCATTGGGTTCAGCCTTGTAATCACTGGTGGTTCGAGCAGTTGTATCTGTGTGAATGGCAAGGGTAGTTGACGAATAATGGCCAAACAGCTGGGTCGTATCCTGACGGTTCCAAAGAACCGTTTGGGGTTTTGCGTTGTGAGGGGTGTGACAGAAGATGCAGATCTGGTTCGCACGGGGATCGGAGGAGTTGGTCGCTTTGTAGGTTACGCCTGTATTGCTGCTCGAAAGGTTGTGCTTATTACCGCTGGCACTGATCTTGGGGCCGGCCGCACCATAAGTCGCCCCACCCCCAAGCACCGCGCCAAGGAAAACAACGAGAGTAAACAGAAAGCCTGCTTTAGCCGTCATGGTGTGCTTTGCCTCAGGTACTCGAATATCTGGATACGTTTGTTATAGGTGTCGGAAATGAAAATCCTGTCGTTTTTATCTATAAACAAGCCACTGGGCAGGTAAAACTCTCCCGCTCCTCTGCCGGGCTTGCCCACGAAAAGAAGAAGATTTCCCTGCTGGTCGAAAATCTGAAAATTATCGAAGGAAGCATCCACAACATACACGTTGAAATCACTGTCTACCGCCACGCCTCGGGGGCGCGCAAATGATCCGGGAGCATCACCAACCTCACCGAAACTCCTCACGTAATTACCGTCACGGTCATATTTTTTGACGGTAAAATTCATGGAATCGGTCACATAAACGCTTCCTGTCTTGTCAACCGCTACATTGGACGGTAAATTCAGCGGTTCGCCGCTCCCATCACGGGGGAACTCACCGAGATAGCTACCAGCCTTATCAAATTTCTTCAATTTATGTGCCAACACATCGACCACATAAATATCACCATTGGAGGCAACGGCAATACCGGCAGGACGCAAAAAAGTGGCCGCACCGTTACCCAACTCGCGCAGGTACTCTCCATTTGAAGAGAATAGATACACACGGGAGTTGACAGAATCAGACACCAGCACATTGCCGTTTGCATCCATGGCAACCCCAACTGGACTCATGAGGGGCTCGCTCGCAGTCTGCCGTAAGTAGTGAACTTCTCGTCTTTTCAGATCATAACACTGAACGCCACGAGCTGTTGAATCCGCCACACAAAGAGTAGAGTCGCCATCGGAGACAACCCCGTACGGCGTCATAAAAGGTATTGCAACATTTTCTTCACCGGTAACAAGTTGCCAAAGCTTACCCAGTTTCCCCTGATTCGGCATAATCTGCCCAGGCCCCGTTATTTCGCGGAGAAACCTGATTCTTGGCGTATTGGGAGACGATGGCCAGACAAGGTCTACCGTATTATCCCGCAAAGCGAGGGGCTCAGCTCCGAAACCTGCGCACCCGGCAAGGCAAAAAGCCAGCATAATCAGAATGATTGTGCGACGAAATAATAAGTTCATGAAAAACCTCAAGCCATAACCATTCCTAGAATCCAAACCATGAAAAGGACGGCAGAGGCAACTCCCCAGATTCCGCCCTCCTTGAGATTCATGACATTGCGTCTTGGGAACGCCTTCACAATGAAAACAATTGTCGACATTATCCATCCCCAGAGCCCTGCCTGACAGACGACCGCCCATCCCTCATGAAGCATGGGTGCCCCCGCTACGCGTCAGTTTCTTGACCAGCGACCCTAACTTCAACTTCCAGACCATAAGGACCGCCTCCCGGACGATCTTTTTCGACATTTTGGAACTTCCTGCATGGCGGTCAATGAAAATTATCGGGATTTCCCCGACCCGGAACCCTCGTTCGACACAACGGTAATTCATTTCGATCTGGAAAGAATAGCCATCGGAACGTATCGTATCAAGATCGATGGATTCAATCACGCTACGCCTGAAACACTT
The DNA here is from genome assembly GCA_964490805.1 of uncultured Geobacter sp. Taxonomy (GTDB): domain Bacteria; phylum Desulfobacterota; class Desulfuromonadia; order Geobacterales; family Geobacteraceae; genus Geobacter. Next base: position 45,129 of record CAZBEB010000003.1, on the reverse strand, counting down.
AAAACCGCTGGTGCAATCCCTTATGGAAAGGCCGGTGATGACTCTGGTATAAACACTTGCAAAATAGCTGAGCATCAGTCGGCGGAGGGGCCAATTGACTACACTTACACCGTTAAGATATCTGGACCCGATGACTACATCGAAGTTACCCATGGCGTCAAGAAACATCGGTATTGTTGAGGGGTCGTGAGAAAAGTCCGCATCCATCTCCATTATGAAATCGGCACCCTCACGCATGGCGACCTTGAAACCGTCGCAATAGGCTGAGCCGAGCCCCATTTTACCAGGGCGATGGAGTATATGAACACGAGGATTCTCACCGCTCAATCGCTCGACTATTTCCCCCGTACCATCCGGCGAATTATCATCCACAACGAGAATATGAATTTCGTCCCGTTGTGCCAGGACACTTTCAATAAGTGCCTTGATATTCTCACTTTCATTATATGTTGGTACGACAACGTATACCTTCACCCGAATTTGCCCCCCCCTGGCAGATGATAAGAGCACAAGTTCAACGTGCGAATCACCATTTATGATGAAGTCCGGCCCATAACCCAATTGTCACTTAAAGAATAGATAATTACATTTCACAAGGTCAAGAGGAAGAAAAAAGTCGCCCCTTAGACACATTGCCGACAATACAACAAAAAGAGGCCATGCATAGCATGGCCTCTTTTGAAGATGGCGGGGTCGACGGGGCTCGAACCCGCGGCCTCCGGCGTGACAGGCCGGCGTTATAACCAACTTAACTACGACCCCAAAATATTCAACTGTGCTTTTCTACAACGGGGTAAAGGGAAAAACCTTTACCAGAGTAAGATGGTGGGCGAAGAGGGGATCGAACCCCCGACATCCAGCTTGTAAGGCTGGCGCTCTCCCAGCTGAGCTATTCGCCCGAAATATGGCGGGGTCGACGGGGCTCGAACCCGCGGCCTCCGGCGTGACAGGCCGGCGTTATAACCAACTTAACTACGACCCCGAACTTCTAAAAACAGAATAAATCGCTAAAATTACAACAATTCCCGACTAAAAGCTTGTCTCAAAAGGAATTTAGTTTATACCAGACCAGAGAACGGACTGTCAACCATATTTTTTCAGTCAGTGGGCAGTAACTATACCTTTGGCTGCCCCATCCTGAATGCACACACCCGCAGGATTAACCGCAGGCAACATATTTTCAAGAAGAGCCCGGGACAGGACTTCATCCATATGGGCCGCATCAACGACAGTCATGCCATCATACACTTCACGAGGAATTTCCTGGAGATCCTTCTGGTTATCGCGCGGGATGATTACTTCTTTTATCCCTCCGCGACGGGCAGCAAGAAGCTTCTCCTTGAGGCCTCCAATGGGAAGCACATTACCCCGGAGTGTGACCTCACCAGTCATGGCAATGTCACGACGCACTTCTCTTCCGGTCAGGGCCGACGTAATTGCCGTTGCGATAGTAATGCCTGCGGATGGGCCATCCTTGGGTATTGCTCCTTCCGGAACGTGGACATGAATATCAATAGATTGGTAAAAATCTCGTTCAAGGCCAAGTATCTGGGCCCTTGACCTGACATAGGTCATGGCCGCATGGGCCGACTCCTGCATCACCTCACCAAGTTTTCCGGTAATCGTGAGTTTACCCTTCCCCGGGACAATCGCCACCTCAATGGTGAGAAGCTCACCTCCGACCTCTGTCCAGGCAAGACCTGTAACGACCCCAACAGAGTCTTTCTCCTCAGCCATGCCAATTTTGAAACGTTGCGGTCCGAGAAAATCCTTAAGGTGTTTGGGAAGAACGGAAATTTTTTTCTTTTCGCCCTTCACAATCCGATGGGCAACCTTGCGACAAACCGATGCAATCTCGCGCTCGAGATTACGAACGCCGGATTCACGGGAATAGAACCGGATAATATCCAAAACTGCTTTCTGAGAGATGCTCACCTGTTCCGGAGAGAGGCCATTATTCTCCATCTGTTTTTTCACGAGATAACGCTCAGCGATCATAAGCTTTTCATGTTCAGTGTAGCCATCGAGCCTGATCACCTCAAGCCTGTCCAGGAGCGGTCGTGGTATACCATGAAGTGAATTGGCTGTTGCAATGAACATTACCCTGGAAAGGTCGTACTCCACATCAAGGAAATGATCGCTGAAATGAGCATTTTGCTCGGGGTCAAGAACTTCAAGCATGGCTGAAGCCGGATCACCCCGGAAGTCAGAACTCATCTTGTCGAGCTCGTCGAGGAGGAAAACCGGATTGTTGCTCCCCGCCTTTTTCAGATTCTGGATTATCTTGCCGGGCATGGCGCCAACATACGTTCGGCGATGCCCACGGATCTCAGCCTCGTCACGCATGCCTCCAAGAGACATTTTTACGAAGTTACGTCCCGTTGCCGTGGCAATGGAGCGGGCAAGAGATGTCTTGCCGACTCCAGGAGGACCCACGAGACACAGGATAGGCCCTTTGATTCGTTTAACGAGCGTTTGCACTGACAAAAACTCGAGAATACGCTCCTTTACCTTGAGGAGCCCGTAGTGATCGGCATCGAGTATCGCCTCAGCGGCAACAATGTTATGCTTCTCCTTGGACAACTTCCCCCATGGGAGCGTCACAAGCCAGTCAACGTAATTTCTGACAACTGCCGCTTCTGCTGAAGAAGGGGACATCAGCTTGAGTTTTTTCAGTTCGGCAAGTGCCTTTTGTTTTGCTTCCTTGGAAAGGCTGCCTTTCGTAACTTTTTCCTCAAGTTCTGCGATCTCCTGCTTATAGTCGTCCTTCCCTCCGAGCTCCTTCTGAATCGCCCTCATCTGCTCATTGAGGTAGTATTCTTTCTGGTTTTTCTCCATCTGCTTCTTGACCCGCGAGCGAATCTTACTCTCAAGCTGAAGGATTTCAACCTCCGACTCCATGAATGCGAGGAGCCGTTCCAATCTACGGCCCGAGTCGGCAATCGCAAGAAGCTCCTGCTTATCACTGAGCTTCAGGTTCAGATGTGGTGCCAGGGTATCGGCAAGTTTTCCCGGATCAGTGATATTCAGGACCGCACTGGTCGTTTCCTGCGGGATTCCCTTGGTAAGCTTCACATAATCTTCGAAGGTTGAACGGGAACTGCGTACAAGAGCCTCAATTTCGGAAGTAGTTTCAAATTCATCAGGTACCGGCTGCACATCCACCGTGAAATAGTCGGCAAGGGGGAGATAAGACGCAATGACACCCCTTCTCTTCCCCTCAACAAGCACTTTGACTGTTCCGTCAGGGAGCTTCAGGAGCTGGATCACCTGTGAAACCGTCCCGATAGAATAAATATCTTCTTCAGCCGGTTCCTCTGTCTTGGCGTTTTTCTGGGTAGCCAGGAAAATAAGGCGATTACCGTTCATGGCCGCTTCAAGGGCGGAGATTGACTTTTCTCTGCCGACAAAAAGCGGTACCACCATATGAGGAAACACAACTATGTCCCTTAATGGTAAAAGAGGGAATCTTTCCAGATCCCCTCTTTTTGTTGCCTGGATGTCCATATTTTCGTGCATCTGATCCTCTGGTCAGGCGGATTCCGCCACACTTTCGTAAACTATGATCGGTTTCTCGCGATTGTAGATCACGTCTTCGCTGATAACCACTTCCTTGACCATGCTCTGGGACGGAATCTCATACATGATATCAAGCATGGCATTTTCGAGAATTGATCTAAGCCCCCGTGCGCCAGTCTTGCGCTTCAGGGCCTCACGCGCAATCGCCACCAGTGAGCCATCCGTGAACTTGAGCTTGACGTGCTCCATTTCGAAGAGCTTCTGGTACTGCTTGACCAGCGCACTCTTCGGCTCCTTGAGTATCTGCACCATCGCAGCCTCATCAAGCTCATGCAAGGTGGCGAGTACGGGAAGGCGGCCGATGAACTCGGGGATGAAACCGAATTTAAGCAGATCCTCTGGGGTGACCTCGACAAGGAGTTCCCCTGCTTTCTTCTCGACCTTGCTCTTCACATCAGCACCGAAACCAAGGGTTTTAACACCTATACGCTGCTGGATGATGTTATCAAGACCGGCAAACGCACCACCACATATGAAGAGGATGTTTGAGGTGTCAACCTTGAGGAACTCCTGCTGGGGATGCTTACGCCCCCCCTTCGGCGGAACGCTCGCGACAGTACCTTCGATGATTTTAAGCAGCGCCTGCTGTACCCCTTCACCGGAAACGTCGCGGGTGATGGAGGGAGAATCGGATTTACGCGCTATCTTGTCAATTTCATCGATGTAGATAATCCCCTTCTGGGCCCGCTCCACATCATAGTCGGACGCCTGGAGAAGATTGAGGATGATGTTCTCCACATCCTCCCCCACATAGCCAGCCTCCGTGAGATTGGTGGCGTCGGCCATGGCAAAGGGAACCCGGAGAATACGTGCAAGAGTCTGGGCAAGAAGTGTCTTGCCGGAGCCGGTGGGACCCAGAAGGAGTATGTTGCTCTTCTGCATCTCCACATCGCTTGGCTTGCCCATGCACTCGATGCGCTTGTAATGATTGTAAACAGCAACGGCAAGAATCTTCTTCGCCCTGTCCTGACCAATGACGTATTCATCGAGAACGTCCTTGATTTCACGAGGCTTGGGGAGCTTCTTGGCATCCGGCCCCATAGCTTCTTCAAGCTTGCTCTCTTCGGCGATGATGTCATTGCAGAGCTCAATGCACTCATCGCAAATATAAACCGTCGGTCCTGCGATGAGTTTTTTCACCTCATCCTGGCTCTTTCCGCAAAAAGAACAGGTCAGGTTTTCGCTGCCGTCGTTTCTTCTACTCACCGACAACCTCCGCTGGTGGCTTTTCTCTCTATAATTGTATCAATAATACCATACGTTTTTGCTTCTTCACCAGACATAAAATAATCACGCTCGGTGTCCGCCTCAACCTTCTCAAGTGTCTGTCCGGAATTCTCGGACAGTATCTCATTGAGGCGCTTCTTCATCTTCAGGATTTCCTGGGCATGAATATGAATATCGGTCGCCTGCCCCTGGAACCCCCCCAGCGGCTGGTGAATCATAATCCGGGAATGAACCAGACTGAAACGCTTCCCCTTCTCACCGCCGGAGAGCAGCAAGGCTCCCATGGACGCAGCCTGACCAACGCAAATCGTCGAAACAGGAGCTTTTATGTACTGCATGGTATCGTAAATAGCCATACCGGCAGTCACGACGCCGCCGGGAGAGTTAATATAGAGGTGAATATCCTTATCGGGATCCTCAGCCTCAAGAAAGAGAAGTTGCGCTATAACCAGATTCGCCACATGATCATCGATGGGACCACCGAGGAAAATAATCCGATCCTTGAGAAGGCGCGAATAAATGTCATAGGAACGCTCTCCCCTGCCGGTTTGTTCGACCACTATAGGTACGAGCATACTTCCTCCTGAAGCGATATTAGAGTTCATCCTTGGATACTTCGGTCACAACAGCCTTCTCAAGCAAATATCCGAGAACCTTCTCCTCGTTCAAATGGGCGACGAGATTCTCCTTGGCGTTGTGGTTCTGCTCGTAGAAGCTGTTAACACGTTCAAAATCCTGACCTGCTTCCTCAGCCATGGCGCGAAGTTTTGCCTCGACATCGGCTTCTTCAACGGTAATCCCTTCCTTCTTTGCCACCGCGTCCAAAAGCAGCGATCCCTTAACCTGATTTTCAGCAGAATCGCGATACTGAAGTTTGAACTTCTCGTCATCCATCCCCATCATCTCAAGAGAGAGCCGTTGCTGGGCAAGACGGTTCTTCATGTTCGACAGCATGATTTCAAGCTGCCGGTCAACCAGAGTAGACGGGACTTCAATCTCATTCTTCTCAATCAGCTCTTTCACAAGGCGATCCTGAAGTTCAGAGTTGATTCGTCCGTTTTCCTGATTCTCGTACAACTCAACCAGCTTGGCTTTAAGTTGGTCAAAGGTTTCAAACTCACCAAACTGCATGGCGAATTCGTCATCAAGCACCGGCAGTTCCTTGACCTTTATCTCTTTAACCGTAACACTGAAGCTGGCTTCTTTCCCGGCCAACTCCTTATTACCGTACTCTTCAGGGAATGTTACGACAACCGTCCTCTGCTCTCCGGCCGTTGCACCAACAAGCTGATCCTCGAAACCGGGGATGAAACGACCGGAACCGAGCTCAAGCTGATAGCTTTCCGCGGCTCCCCCCTCAAAGGGAACACCATCGACCGACCCTACAAAATCAATAACCACAAAATGGCCAAGAGCGGCACTGTTACCCTCTTCCAGCGGCTTCAGCTCTGCCATCCCCTCACGCATCTCGTTGAGACGCGCTTCAACCTGTGTATCATCGGATACAAACTTTTCTTTTTTCACCTGAAGACCGGCATAATCCTTCACATCGATCTCGGGAAGCACTTCCACCGTGGCCGAATATTTTAACGGCGCACCGCGCTTCACTTCGTCACTTTCAATATGCGGATGAGAAACAGGGAAAATTTTATGGTCAGCCAGAGCCTTGAAATAAGTCTCGTCAAAAAGGTTCTTGAGGACATCCCCTTCCATCATGGAACCATAATTCTTTTCAACGAGCGAACGGGGAACCTTTCCCTTCCTGAAGCCCTTGACGGCTGCACGTTTCTGAATTTGAGCATAAACCTTGTCAATCTCGGAGGTTACTCGTTCGGCCGGAATCTCGAATGAAATCTTCTTTTTTACGCTGCTGATCGACTCGATAGTACTGGTCATCGCTTACCCCTTGTCTTTTAGTGGAATATAAATTACCAGAGACTTAACAGAATAGGAAATAGATTGATTGAACATCTTCGGGGGGACATCCTCTGCGTAAACTGGGGGATGGTGCGAGAGAGGGGAGTCGAACCCCTACGGTTGCCCGCTGGATCCTAAGTCCAGTGCGTCTGCCAATTCCGCCACTCTCGCAAAAAACTAAATTTGCAACTTACATACGAAGAAGCCCCGTTTTCACGGGGCTTTGCTGTAATTGGGGTGGCTAGTGGGATTTGAACCCACGAATGCATGAGTCACAGTCATGTGTGTTGGACCGCTTCACCATAGCCACCATAATTTGGGTTTGGCACGCCTGAGAGGATTCGAACCTCTGACCTACGGATTAGAAGTTTGTGAAACCCGTTGTATCAGAGACCCTCATGTGGTAAAATTTAGCCACATTTTTCAGCCAAACCATGTGTTTTACCTAAGGTTTTCTCTGTTTTCGTGTGTTTACCCGGTAACACCATGTAACACCAAGTAAATGCCTCCACCAACGAAAATGAGGCCACCCCAGAGGCCACCCAAAAACCACCCATCCCTGTGTATCCGGAACCGTGACCCCCGGCAGCGATGGATGAAGTAGCTTTGTGCCATATATCACATCATCTTGTCAAGACCAAAACTCTGAGGGAGGGACTGTGAAAAAATTCAGCGACTCGTGGCTAAAGGGACTAAAACCCGAACCAGAGCAGACGGCCAAGAAGGATTTTCGGGAAGGCAAAGGCTTCGGCGTTCGCCTCATGACCTCCGGCGCTAAGACTTTCTTCTTCATGTACCACTTCGACGGCAAACGCCGCTTCATGAACCTCGGCACCTATCCCACGACGAGCCTCAAGCAGGCCAACGAGAACTACCGGGAAGCTGCCAGTCTCCTAGAGCAGGGCAAGGACCCGATCTCCGTCCGCGAGCAGGAGAAGGCCGACAGGATGGCGGAGAAGACCGTCGCCTGGCTCACGAAGCAATACATGGAGAACTACGCGAAGGGGAAGAAGGTGGAGCGGTCGCTCTACGATGACCAGCGCACCCTCGACACCGACGTCCTCCCCTATTGGAGGAAGCGCTCCATCAACTCGATCCGCCGGCAGGACGCCGTCGATCTGGTGAACACGGCAATCAAGCGAGGGGCCCCCGGACAGGCCAGAAACATTTTCAAGCTGATGAGGGCGATCTGGAACTATGCCGTCGAGTCCCACTACGTCGAATTCAATCCGTTCGACAAAATGACGAAAGTTCTCCCCGCCCTCGCCCCCGTGCAGCGCAAGCGCGTCCTGGACGACAAGGAGATCCGCCACATCTGGAAGAAGATCACGCCGGCCGGCTTCGGTTCCGACGAAATCCGCCGTGTCATCAAGATTATCCTCATTACCTGTCAGCGTCCCGGCGAAGTCATCTCCATGCACTCGGACGACATCGACGGAGACTGGTGGACGATCCCACGGGAGCGCACCAAGTACAAGGAGGAACCCCACCGGGTGTACCTCTCCCCGCTGGCGAAAAAGATCATCGGGGAAAAGAAGGGGTGGATCTTTGAATCGCCGAAGAAGAAAGAAGGAGAGCCGACGAGGTCCATGACGGAGAATGCGATCTCGCGGGTGATAAACCGAGAGGCTGTCTCGGAGGCAAAAGACAAAGTCTTCAGGAAGGAGAAATACTACGGCCTGGCCGAATGGCGTCCCCACGACCTCCGGCGTACCGGCGCCACGAACCTGGCGATGCTCGGCGCATCGAACGAGATCATTGACGCGATCCTCGCTCACAAGACCAAGGGCGTCGTCGGCGTCTACAATCTCTATAAGTACGACCAGCAGAAAAAGGAGTTTTTGACGAAATGGGCGAAGCGGGTGCTCGATGTCCTTAAAATGAAGCCTTTTGGGCAAGGGTAGAACAAGGGAGAGGAAAAGAAAACGGTTTATACGGCAACCCTGGAAGCCGTTTTCTTAATCTAGTACCATGAAATACCACCCTAGTCCTCCCCTTGACAGAGGGGAAGTCTTTAAGTCTTCCTTGTTAATGGGAGATTTGGAGGGGTTTGTGCGTATTTCGCTGAAAGTGACCAACAACTCGGGGGTGAAGATGACCGGCGTTCGGTAGCTAAGGGAACCGGTTTGTGATGGGTCGCGAAGTGAGATCGTTACAGTGTCACAGGATCATGGATTTCGGCCACCGCGGCATCAACGTGATCTCTCTTCGGGAGCATATTGTCAGAGCGCCCCCCAGCGGCAGGGCGCTCTGACGGATAAGGAGAAACTGGAGCAAGCCGGCATCCTCTACGAGAACTCGGACAAGAGCGTCGGCGAGGTCTGTAAGATCACTGGAGTCGACAGGCGGACCTCCTTCGCCTACCTTGCCTGCGCAAGAAGTCGGAGGCCTGAGTTAGCCGGAAATTGAGACGCCCCGTTTGGGGTGGCGCAAAACATTCAAAGATTACAGGAGATTTTGCGAGGGGTTTGATCTGCTGCATCCAGAGGAAATCTTCCGCAACCTGTCAGGTCTCTCGGGCTCCCCGTCGCCCAGGCAGCGAATACATCTTGGTTTGAGACAGAACACCCTTGCTTGGCTTATGGAGAGACGGGTGAGGATAAAGCGGTGCGGCTTGCCTTGGCGACCGATACGACTGTGGAGAGATGATTATTTATTGCAGCAGGCGCAGTACGATTAGTCGACCAAGAGGATGAGGGTTAGCTGAACACGAGGAAAAATTAAAAATCGCCACGTCAGCATATTCGCCCAGGTCGGCGTCGGCGATACTGAAGCTGGTCCCGTCGATCGTCGCCGGCGGCTAACTCGGCGTTTTAGACCACCTGCGGGGCCATGTTGTCCGCCTACAACTCACACCACACCACCGCATTGAAGGCCCTGGCGAACGCGGGAATATTATCTTCGCGGATGTTAATCCCGGCCGCCTGCCCGTGGCCACCGAACTTCTCCAGGTAGCCAGTGCACACCTAAGCGCGTTGTGTAGATGGAGGAGCCGCCGCGGCCGGGGCTCTTTTCCCGACCTTCAACCTCGGCAAACAACATCGAGATTCCCGCAGAGACTGTAGCGGCGGTCTATAAGCAGCATTGGCAGATGAAGTGAGGTTTCGCAACGCCGCGTGCTATAATTCGAGCCCAAGATCAGTGCGTTGGCCCCGTTGGGAACCAACAGATCGTTCTTTCAGGAAACAGTCTCTTCCCTTCCCTGATCAATTATTTCAGTTCGTCTCTACTCGTCCCCCTTCTCCAAGATCAGCACGTAGTAGCCGTCGGTTTCCTTGAGACCGAGGAGCTTGTGCCCCTCCCCCTTGAGGCTCCGGGGGACGTTTTTCACCGGCTCGCCGTCGTCGAGGAGGAATTCGATCACCTCGCCGGTGTCGACCATCTCCAGCGCCAGCTTGGCCTTGACGAAGTTGGTGGGGCAGGTTACCCCGCGCAGATCGACCGTTGTCATGGTGCCTGTTTCTCCTTTCCGACCTGGGTGGCAATGGCCTGAGGGGGAATCGTGGCATCGACCACGGAGTCGGGGAACCGCTCCCTCAGGCGGACCAGAAGCCCATCAGGCCCTTCGGCGCGGATCACGTCACCGAGCCTAATTCTCCCCTGCCCTTCGGCCTTCTCCTTGTACCACTCCAGGACCGCGGCGATGAAATCGACCACCTGCTCCTCCGGCAGGAACTCGGCGAAGAGGGTGCCGACCAGGGGACGCCGCCCCCACTTGCCGCCGATCCGCACCGTGTACCCCTTCCTTTCCGCCCGCCAGGCTTCGGTGGGGCAGACCTTGAGACAGTCGCCGCAGTAGAGGCAGTTCTCGGGGATGAAGCGGGGCTTCCCGTCGTCTCCCATGGCGATGGCGTCTTCGGTGCACGACTTGTCGCAGAGGCCGCAGCCGATGCACTCCTCAACGGAAAGCGCGGGCCAAATGGCTCCCTGGAAACCAACGTCGTTGGTGGCCGACTTGGGACAGTCGAAGGGGCAGCCGGCAAAGCCGACCTTGAACTTGTGATGGCCGGTCGGGGTGCCGAAGAGCTTTTCATCCACCTCCAGGGCCGACTTCTGGGTGTCGACGAGGCCGTTGGGGTTGTACTCGCAGCCGCCGCAGGCGGTGGGGACCCGGACCCGGGCTCCGCAGGAGGCGACCTTCTGGGTACCCTCCCCTAGCTCGGCCACCACGGCGTCGAAGTCGCGGAAGTTGATATTGATGAGCTCCACCGACTGACGGACCGAGAGATGGACCATCCCCTGGCCGTACTTCTCCGCCACCTCGGCGATCTTCTTCAGTCGCCCCACCGGCAGCCGCCCGCCGGGGACCCGCAGACGCACGGTGAAGAGGTCCTTCCCCCGCTCCTTGATGAAGCCGCCGGCCTTGAGGTTCTTCAGATCGATGGCGGTGGTTTGCTTTTCGTCAGACATTGGTTCGTTCTCCTTTATTCCACTATCTCGATCGGTTCCGGCTCCACCACCCCGTCGGCGATGCGGAACGCTTTCACGTCGGGCTCCACTCCGGCGAGGGAGACAATAACGTAGGAGACCCCGGGGGTGAACGCCAGACGGATATCCTCCTCCGACGGTCGGGCCGGGGTCTCGGGGTGGGAGTGGTAGATGGCGAGCATGGCCAGCCCCCGGTTACGCAGCTCTTTCACCACGGCGAACTGTTCTTTGGGGTCCATCGTGAAATGCTCATTGCTCTGATCGGTATTGGCCATCCGGAAGATGGCCGAAACAATACCGTCAACGCCACCGAGTATGCCGCACGCCTCATAGGGAAAGTTGGCCCGGGCATGGGCGATGAGATCGTCATGGATCGCGCGAGGAATCTTGAGCATGGTCACTTCTCCAGGTCGCAGACGTTCAGGGCGTCCAGTTCGTCCACTAGCTCCGTCACCGTGGGGTTCTCGCCACAGACGGGGCATTTGCGGTTGCGGTTGATCTTCACCTTGCGGAAGTTCATCTCCAGGGCGTTATACATCATGATATGACCGGTAAGGAGGTCACCCTTCCCGATCAGGAACTTGATCGCCTCGGTGGCCTGGATGGTGCCGATGACTCCGGGAAGAACGCCGATGACCCCCGCCTGGGAGCAGGTGGGGATCGCATCCTTGGGGGGCGGGGCCGGGAAAATGCAGCGGTAACAGGGGGATTCCCCCGGCCTGATGGTCATGGTCTGGCCCACGAACTGGAGGATGCCGCCGTGGGAATAGGGTTTCCCCGCTATGACGCAGGCGTCGTTGATCAGAAACTTGGCGGCGAAGTTGTCGGTGCCGTCGATGACGAAGTCGTAGTCGGCGATGATCTGCGCAATATTGGCGGCGGAGATCCACTCCTGGTAGGTCCGCACTGTCACATCAGGGTTCATGGCCTCCATCTTCTCCCGGGCCGATTCCACCTTCGGCTTTCCTACGTCGGGGGTGAAGTGGATCACCTGGCGCTGGAGGTTTGAGAGGTCCACCACGTCGGCGTCGGCGATTCCGATGGTGCCGACCCCGGCCGCGGCCAGGTAGAGGGCGATGGGGGCCCCGAGGCCGCCGGCACCGATCACCATCACCTTTCCGTCCAGGAGCTTCTTCTGCCCCTTGCCCCCCACCTCCTTGAGGATGATGTGGCGGGAGTAGCGCTCGATCTGCTCTTCACTAAACATCTATTGCCCCCCGCCCATGAAGTAGAGGAATTCGACTGTATCGCCATCTTTGACCACTGTAGCCTCGAACGCCTCCCGCTCCAGCACCTCGCCGTTCAGCTCCACCGTCACGTACTCGGCCTGGGCCACCTTGAGCGCGGCCAGAAGCTCGGTCACGTTCAGGCTCTCCGCGCCATCCACCGTGGAGGGTTTACCGTTTACCGTCAGATTCATGTCTATCTCCTTCAGATGTTTTCGAGGGACTCCGCAAAGTCCTCGATGATGTCGTCAATGGCCTCGATGCCGACGGAGACGCGAATCATCTCTTCGCTTACCCCTATGAGGGTTTTCTCTTCGGGGCCGAAATCGGCGCAGATGGTGCTGGCCGGGTGGATCACCAAGGTCTTGGTGTCGCCGATGTTGGCCAGATTCTTGGCCAACCGCAAGCCGTCGATGCAGCGGAAAGCAGCGGCCTTGTCAGCCAGGCCGAAGGTGAGGAGCGCACCGTAGCGGCCGCCGAATTGCTTCTTGGCCGTTTCGTGCCACGGCGATGAGGGGAGACCGGGAAAGTTAACCCACGCCACCTTGGGGTGGGCGGCCAGAAACTCCGCCAGGCGCAGGGCGTTGTCGCAATGGCGCTCCATCCTCAGGGCCATGGTTTCGATCCCCTCGGAGAGAAGGTACGAGTTCATGGGGGCGGGACAGGCGCCGAGGTCCTTGTGAATGAGTTTTCTGGCCCGGGCGGTAAAGGCGAACTGGCGGAATTTCTTCACGAATGGCTCGAAGTGGGGATAGCTCTCGCGTCGCCAGTCGAAGGTGCCGCAATCGATGATGGCGCCGCCAATGGCGCTGCCGGTGCCGTTGATGTACTTGCTTGTGGAATGGACGATGATGTCGGCCCCCAGCTCCTTCACCCGCGCAAGGACAGGGGTGGTGACGGTGGCGTCCACAACGAGGGGAATCCCCGCCTCCCGGGCGATGGCCGCCAGGGCTGACAGATCGGGGACATCGAGCCGGGGGTTCCCCATGGTTTCCACGAAAATGAGGCGGGTCCGCTCGTTGACCGCGGCGCGCATGGCCGGCAGGTCGCTCGGGTCCACGAAGTGGGTGCTGATGCCATAATTGGAGAGGGTGTCGCGGAAGAGAGAAAAAGTGCCGCCAAAGAGGGAGGCGGAGGAAAGAATCTCGTCGCCGCTACGAACGATGGTCAGCACCGCCAGGGTAATGGCCGCCATCCCCGAGGAGGTGGCGATCGCCGAAATGCCCCCTTCCAGAAGCGCCAGGCGCCGCTCCAGACTCTCGGTGGTCGGGTTGTTGATCCGGGTGTAGACATGCCCCACCTTGCGACCGCGAAAGATGTCTTCCAGATCCTCGGCGGTTTCGTGGGCAAAGGAGGAGGACTGGACGATGGGAACCGTGGTGGCCCCGGCCGGTCCGGGTTCGAGGCCGCCGTGGATCAAGAGGGTGTCGAGGCGGAATTGTCGAGTCATGTTCTTTTCATCCCCATGCCGGCACTACCGGCGACCTGGTGTCATTCAACACTAAGTGTGTGTGTAAATCTATTGCAATATTATACTTCGAAAGTAAACAATTACGGATTGAGTTTTTAATTCGTATTGTCATAAATATCAAGATATTTTTGACGGTTTATGTTGTTAATTGTTTCATATCTCCGATCGATACAAGCACGTTCAGATGTAGATTATTCGCCTACAGATTCCGGATTGATGAAGAATATTCTCAATATAACCTTTGCTTAGAAATCGGCATCATGTGCTACTCACCAAAAAAGCATGTAGTTTTGGCCAGTTAACAGCGTTGTCTCGTTTGGGCATGATTGTTGGTATTCCAAGGACAGATTGAACAAATCCACGACATCAACAAGGAGGAATGATCATGAAAAGAACTTTCACGTATGGCATCGTCGCGGCCCTGGGGCTCATGCTCGGTGGAGTGTCATATGCGGCAACGTGCGGCTCGTGCGGAGATGACGCCAAGTGCAAGGATCCGCAGGCGGTCCAGCAGTTCAAGGAAAGCACTGCACCGTTGAGAAACAGCCTGAATGAAAAGGAGATCGCACTGCGCGCCGAATACGGCATGAACAGCATTGATACGAACAGGACAGCCGACCTGGAAAAACAGATAGGTGAGCTGAAGAAGGAGATCCGCTCGGCAGGAGAGAAGATGGGCTTTGCCCCCTGCTGTATTTCCTAGCGGGCCTGACCATCAGTCGCGGGGTGGGGGCGGCAGCCCCCATTCCTTTCTGCTGTCGGTGCAGTATTAGGTAGGTCACCATGTCCCCCAGAATATCCCTCACATCGCTGCTGCTCTGGCTAGCCACCGTCGCGGGATTGTCCCTTTCGGTCATTTCGCTTCTCAAAATCTGCTCCGCGTGCAGCGAAACCGGTCAGTTTTCTATCCTTGGTCTCGATTTCGGGTGGTTCGGCATCACGTTCTTCGTTGTGCTGGCTGTGGCTCTGGCTCTCCGACGCCGATCCCATGCCGCGGAACATGCCGTCACGCTTCTTCTGCTTGCTGCCGCAGGCGCGGAGATCAGGTTCATCTGGCTTCAAAAGTACGTTATCGGGGAGTGGTGCCCTATTTGTCTTGGCATCGCGGCAGTAGTGCTTGTCGGATGCATCTCCCTTTGGATGGAAGCGTTGGCAAGGCAGGCGAACAAAGGAGTCGTTATGGGTAATCGATTGAAAAGAATAATCACGGCTACCGCCGTCATAGTGGCCGGTTTCACAACCGCTCTATTGGGGGTACGCCAGGAGAGCGCGGCAGCCGGTCTTGATGTCTATCTCGGGAACAAGCAAAGTTCCACGATCGTCTATTTCGTAAGCGACTGGTTCTGCCCCGTCTGCCGCAAGGTTGAGCCGTCCATTGCTGCCATGTACCCCGAAATTGCCAGGAAGGCGAAAGTCGGTTTCGTCGACTTCCCCATCCACAAGGAGACTCTCAACTTCACTCCCTATCATCTCCAGTTTCTTGCCTTCGAGAAGGAAAAGTACCTCCCGCTGCGCAAGGCGCTGAGTGAACTTTCCCTGAAGACAAAGAACCCCTCCCCCGAGGAGGTCCAGGCCGCCGTGGCCCCCCATGGCGTCAAGGTGCGCCAGCTCGATTACGCAGATATCCTCTACGGCATGCAGTCGGACCTCTCCGTCTACCGCGGTTACGGTCTCAAGGGCACCCCATCGGTTGTGGTCACGAATTCCAAATCAAAAAAGACGAGAATTTTTGTGGGCGATCGTGAGATCACGCGGGAAGCCATAATTAATGCAATCGCCGAGGTTGGACGCTAATGGCGCCTTGATGTCCGATGACTGAAGAATGACCGAGAATCTGGAAGGTTCGGGCAGATTCGTCCACGGTGAAAGCCTTCGGAAAGATGGTAAACTTCGATTCCAGGAGGTACTCCATGAACCATCCACACGAAGTGACTGATCCCGTCTGCGGGATGGAAGTTAACGCCGACTCCGCCGCCGGCAGCTACGAGCATGACGGCAGAACCTACTTTTTTTGCAGCCGCCACTGTCTCGAAAAATTCCGTTCCGATCCCGAATCATTCCTAAAGCGGCCGGGCGAAAGCAAAAAGGAAGATGTCCAAGCCGGCAGCGAATATACCTGCCCCATGCATCCGGAGGTTGTCAGCAGTGTGCCCGGCGCGTGCCCCAAATGCGGCATGGCGCTGGAACCCCGTACCATATCCGGCAAGGAAGAGACCAACCCGGAACTCGCTGACATGACCCGCAGGTTCTGGATAAGCCTCGTCCTGACGCTCCCCGTCTTCGTCATCGCCATGGCGGAAATGATCCCCGGACAGCCTTTGCAAAAGCTGCTGCCGACCCGCTTTCAACCGTGGCTTCAGCTTCCCCTCGCTACCCTTGTCGTCCTCTGGTGCGGCTTCCCCTTTTTCCAGCGGGGGTGGGCCTCCCTTCTCAACCGCAGCCTCAACATGTTCACTCTCATTGCCATCGGCACTGGCG
The DNA here is from genome assembly GCA_964490805.1 of uncultured Geobacter sp. Classification (GTDB taxonomy): domain Bacteria; phylum Desulfobacterota; class Desulfuromonadia; order Geobacterales; family Geobacteraceae; genus Geobacter. Next base: position 28,803 of record CAZBEB010000003.1, on the reverse strand, counting down.
CGGCCTGGGTCTACAGCGTGGCCGCCACCGTCGCGCCCGGGCTTTTTCCCGACTCGTTCCGGGGACACGGGGGGATAGTTCCGGTCTACTTCGAAGCAGCGGCGGTCATCACCACCCTGGTGCTGCTCGGACAGGTGCTGGAACTGCGCGCCCGCAGCCGGACCAGCAGCGCCATCAGGGAACTTCTCGGGCTTGCGCCCAAGACGGCACGGCTGCTTCGGGACGACGGAACCGAGGAGGACGTTCCCCTCGACCGGGTACTGCCGGGAGACCGACTCCGGGTCCGTCCGGGGGAAAAGGTTCCGGTGGACGGCGTAGTCCTGAAAGGAAGGGGAGCGGTGGACGAATCCATGGTGACCGGCGAGCCGATACCGGTGGAGAAGGAGCCCGGCAACCGGGTAACCGGCGGCACCGTCAACGGTACGGGAGGTTTCACCATGCGGGCCGAGCGGGTGGGAAGCGACACGCTCCTGGCCCAAATCGTGCGGATGGTGGGAGAGGCGCAGCGCAGTCGAGCCCCCATCCAGCGCCTGGCGGACGTGGTTTCATCGTATTTTGTGCCCGCTGTGATGGTCGTGTCCATCGCGGCCTTCATTATCTGGGGGGTGGCGGGGCCCGAACCCCGAATGGCCCATGCACTCGTCAATGCCGTGGCCGTCCTTATCATTGCCTGCCCCTGCGCCCTGGGCCTCGCCACTCCCATGTCGATCATGGTCGGTACCGGTCGCGGCGCCATGGCCGGGGTACTCATCAAGAACGCGGAAGCCCTGGAGATTCTGGAAAAGGTAGACACCCTCGTGGCGGACAAAACCGGCACCCTCACCGAAGGGAAGCCCCGACTCGTCATGACAAGGCCATTGCCGGGAGTTGACGGGGGGGAACTCCTCCGCCTGGCCGCCAGTCTGGAGCGGGGAAGCGAGCATCCCCTTGCGGCCGCTGTGGTGCAGGGCGCCCATGCGCAAAGCCTGGAACTTTCCGAGGCACGGGACTTCCGCTCAGTTACCGGAAAGGGTGTGACAGGGACCGTCGAGGGTCGGTCGGTGGCCCTCGGCACTCCACTCCTGCTGAAAGAGCTGGGGATTTCCCTCGGTCCGCTCCTTGACGAGGCGAAGTCCTATCGACAGAAGGGGCAGACCGTCATGTTTGTGGTCATTGACGGAAAGCCCGCAGGGCTTCTCGGGGTGGCAGATCCCATAAAGGAATCGACCCGCGAGGCGATTGAACTTCTCCATCGGGACGGAATGCGGATCGTCATGCTCACCGGCGACAACCGGACGACTGCCGAGGCGGTCGCACGGGAGCTGGGCATAGACGAGGTGCATGCCGAGGTGCTCCCCGAGCAGAAGGGGGAGGTGATTCGGCGGCTCCAGAACGATGGGCGCACGGTGGCAATGGCGGGGGATGGAGTCAACGACGCCCCGGCCCTGGCCTTGGCCCATGTGGGGATCGCCATGGGTACCGGTACCGATGTGGCCATGGAAAGCGCCGGGATTACCCTCGTACAGGGGGATCTCCGGGGTATCGCCCGTGCCCGGCGGCTCAGTCACGCCACCATGGGTAACATTCGCCAGAACCTCTTTTTCGCCCTGGTCTACAACGCCCTCGGGGTGCCGGTTGCGGCGGGGGTGCTCTACCCGATGTTCGGGCTGCTGCTGAGCCCCATGATTGCCGCTGCCGCCTACGACCGGACCTCATTGGTGGACAAGGTCCTACACACCGTGGAAAAGAACCTCTTCGAGGGAGCGATCCTCGTTATCGCCGTTATCTTCATCTTTCTCGGTAATCTACGCGCCGGTCTGATCGTTGCCCTTGCCATTCCGCTCTCCATGCTGTTCGCTTTCGATCTGATGCTTCGCTTCGGTATTGCCGGCAGCCTGATGAGCCTTGGTGCCATCGACTTCGGCCTGATCGTGGACAGCTCGGTCATCATGATCGAGAACGCGGAACGCCGTCTCGCCGATGACAGGAGCGACAGGAGCATTATTGACGTGGTGCGTGAAGCGGCCATCGAGGTCCGTAAACCGACTATGTTCGGCGAGCTGATCATCATGATCGTCTACCTGCCGATTCTGGCCCTGGAAGGGGTGGAGGGCAAGCTGTTTCGCCCCATGGCGCTGACCGTCATTTTCGCGCTGCTTGGTTCCATGGCCATGTCGCTGACCCTCATGCCGGTGCTGGCCAGCTTCAGTCTCAAACGCAAAAAAGAACATAAGGAGCCCTGGCTGGTCCGGCGGCTCAAGGAGATGTACCGCCCGGTCCTGGGCTTTGCCTTGCGCCGGCGCACAACCGTACTTGCCATTGCTGTCGGCTGTCTCTGCATTGCCGGTATTCTCGCCACCCGGCTCGGCTCGGAATTCGTACCGCGCCTGATGGAAGGGTCCATCGTCATCAACACCGTCCGTCTTGCCAGTGTGTCGTTGGACGAATCGGTCCGCTACGGCAGCAACCTTGAGCGGACTCTGCTGGAAAAGTTTCCGAACGAGATCGAGCGGATCTGGACCAGAACCGGGAGCGCGGAAATCGCTACCGACCCCATGGGGGTCGAGCTCTCTGATATCTTTCTGACCTTGAAGCCGCGGGATAAATGGAAACGTGCAGACACGCAGGGTGAACTGGTTGCCGCCATGGAGAAAGATTTAAAAAACTTTCCAGGAATGCGGACGATCTTCACCCAGCCGATCGAGATGCGGGTCAATGAGATGATTGCCGGCATCCGCTCTGACGTGGGGATCAAGATCTTTGGCGATGATTTTGAAACCATGAAAGCCAAGGCCAAGGAAATCGAAAGTGTCGTCAAGAAAGTAGCAGGAGCCGCCGACGTGAGCGTCGAGCAGGTGACCGGACAGCCGCTGGTGCAGGTGGAGGTGGATCGCAACGCTACCGCCCGCTACGGTATTCCTGCACACGAGGTGCTGGAAGTCATTGAAGCCCTTGGTGGCCGAGATATCGGCATGCTGCAGGAAGGAGACCGGCGCTTCCCCATCGCGGTGCGGATTGCCGACAGGTATCGCGCGGAAACGGAAGATCTTGGCCGGATCCTGGTGACGGCCGGGAGTGGGGAACGCATTCCGCTGTCGCTGCTCACGAAGATCAAATCGTCCGAAGGGCCGTCAACCATCAACCGTGAATGGGGCAAGCGGCGGGTCATCGTCCAGACAAACGTGCGTGGCCGTGACGTGGGAAGCTTCGTCGCTGAAGTCCAGCAGGCGATTGAACGAGAGGTTAAGCTCCCGAGCGGCTATTACGTCCGTTACGGCGGCCAGTTCGAAAATCTCCAGCGCGCCCAACAGCGGTTGATGATCGTCGTCCCGATGGCGTTGGCCCTCATCTTCACGCTGCTCTATTTCACTTACGGCCGGGTTCTGGATGCGGCCCGGGTTTTCACTGGTGTGCCTTTTGCTGCAGTTGGCGGCATCGTCGCCCTCTGGCTCAGGGACATCCCCTTCAGCATCTCGGCCGGGGTCGGTTTTGTGGCCCTTTCCGGGGTCGCCGTCCTCGGCGACATGGTGCTGGTCTCCGCGGTGCGGGACCTGCTTGCCAAGGGGACACCGTTGATCGAAGCTATCAAGCAGGCCGGCGAACAACGGCTTCGCCCGGTGCTCATGACGGCTTTGGTCGCCAGCTTCGGTTTCATTCCAATGGCACTGAATACCGGTATCGGCGCCGAGGTGCAGCGGCCTCTTGCCACCGTGGTCATAGGTGGCGTCGTTTCCTCGACGTTGCTTACCCTGCTTGTACTGCCCGTGCTGTACGCAGTATTCGGAAGGGCAAAGGCACCGGGTGAAGGGGAAGAAAAACATTTACAGTGATTATGACTATAGTAAGTATCCCCCACCAGAGGTGGGGGCTTTACGATTGCTGGCCCCTTAAAGGAGCCTTATCGCAATCCAAGGCCCTTCTCATCCTTCCCAGCGCCTCCACAAGCAATGAACGGCTGCAGCCGAAGTTGAGCCGCACGAAGCCGGGTGCGCCGAAGTCGGCACCGTCGGAAAGCCCTACCCCGGCCTCTTCGAAAAAGTGCGTCGGGTCCGGGATGCCGGTCTCTCGGGCGTCGATCCAGGCCAGATAGGTCGCTTCCACGTGGGCCATGCTCAACCCGGGCATGGCGTTGACCTCTGCCGTCACCAGGTCGCGGTTGCCGCACAGGTACGCAACGAGCGCCTGGCGCCACTCCTCGCCGTCCCGATAGGCGGCTTGGGCGGCAGTATAGCCGAGGGTGTTCACGTGGGGGACGATCCTCCCCATGGCCTTTCTGAAGGCCCGGCGAAGGGCGGGATCGCCGATGACGGCAAAGGAGCAGCCCAGACCGGGGATATTGTAGGTTTTGCTGGGGGCCAGGAGGGTGATGGTGCGCCGCGCCGTTTCCGCCGAGAGGGTGGCGATGGGGATGTGACGCTTGTCTCCGTCCAGCACCAGGCCGGCATGGATGTCGTCGGAGCCGATGACCAGGTTGTGCAGTTCCGCAACCTCTGCGAACTGCGCCAGCTCTTCCCGCGACCAGGCTCGTCCCACCGGATTGTGGGGTGAACAGAGCAGGAGGAGCTTGGTGCGCGGGGTGATGGCCCGCTCCAGGGCCTCCAGGTCCGCCACCCAACGCCCCTCCCGCAGTTGCAGGGGAACCTTGATCAGCCCCCGGTCCGACAGCCCCGGCGCCGACATGAACGGCGGATAGATTGGGGTAAAGGTGACGACCTCGTCCCCTGCTCCGCCCACGGCCCGGCAGAGGACATTCAGGCCGCAGACCAGGCCCGGGAGCCAGACGATCCACTCCTCCTCCACGGCCCAGCCGTAATCGGCCAGCAGGTGCGTCCGGACCGCCTCCACCAGTTCGGCAGGGGGATGGGTGTAGCCGAAGACTCCGTGCTCGACCCGTTCGTGCAGGGCCTCGATAACGGCCGGCGGCGAGCGGAAGTCCATGTCGGCCACCCAGAGGGGGATTATGTCCCGGCCCCGGTATTTGTCCCATTTTTCACTGGCGGTGTTGCTGCGATCGATGATGGTGTCGAAATCAAAGGGGTGTCGCGTCATCTGTCTTCCTTTGCGTGAAACATCTCGTCACCGCCGCTCCCAGACGGTGAGCTCAGCGATGCTGTGCTGGATCGTAGTGGGTGGCATCCAGGTCGTCCCACGACATCTCGTCCACCCCCACCGCGAACATCGACTCGAAGCGGGGGTTGATCCGGGTGTCGATCACCCGGGCGATGGTCAGCTTGTTGATGAAAAAGGTGGCGGTGTGGCCGAAGTAGAAGATGAGCGGATGCCGCAGCCGGTCGGCCCGCAGGTAGAAGGTATCGTCGTATTTCAGGGTTTCGTAGAGCTTCTCGTCGATGTCGAAGGTGCGATGGAAGTACTCCAAGATCTCGGCACGCTTCTGTTCGGGATCGCCCTCGGAGAGGATGGTGGTGCGGGTATTGCGCAGTTCCATGGCCTGTTCCTCCGCTCTGGTCTGACGTCACCCGATAAGGATGCCAGCAGCGTACCTGATGGTCAAGGAGGCCATCTCCAGAATCCGGATCGTTTTCGACCCGGGCTCAGGATGGGATTTGTCAGGCGGCCTGCTCCCGGAGAAAATTGGCCGGGTCCAGGGGCCAGCGGCCGTAGGTGCGGGCGGCATCCACCAGGGCATGAATGTTTTCCGGCGGCGTGTCGATGGGAAGGCCGCAGCCGAGGCCCAGGATATACCCCTTCGGGTTGTCCCACCCCTTGGCAAGGCATTCCCGGGCATTGGCCCGCACATCGTCGGGGGTGCCCATGAACATGGTGGCCGTAGGGCGGACATTGCCGAGGAGCGCCACCCGGTCACCGACCAGCCGCTTTGCCTCGGCAATGTCCACGGCATCGTCGAGGCTCAGGACCGACACGCCGGTATCGGCCATCTCCGGCCAGATCTTGCTGGTGTTTCCGCAGATGTGGAGCGACGGGGGAAATCCGGCGACACGGGCTATGGCGGCGGTTACCTCCCGCAGGTACGGCAGGGCGAACTCGCGGAACTGGCGGGGACTGATCATGGTGCCGGAGGCGGTCGGGTCGGCGAAGCCGATCCTGGCCCCTACCCCGATGGCTGCCGTGGCGAAGCGGATGATGCTGGCGGTGGCCAGGCGCAGCAGCCGGTGGGCAAAAGCCGGGTTCCGGTGCAGATCCCGCAGGAACTGCTCCGTGCCGCGGATGCCGGCGGCCGTGGTGAACGGACCGGAGGTGGTCATGGACAGCGGCACCTGGTCGCCGATCTCCTTCAGGACGATGGTGGCCGCCTCTAGAAACAGGGGAAGCCGGCCGTGGCGCTCAGGGTCAGGAACCGTGAGCCGGTCCAGGTCGGCCTCTTCCTTCACGACATGGTCGGCCACGTAAGGGGTGCTGTCAGGGAAGGCGAGCCGGCTGCCAATCGCCTCGGCAATGCCGGTGAGGCCAGGGCCGGTGTTGACGTTGTCCGCCCCGTAACGGCGCCAGGCGGCGATCTGCCCCTGGGCCATGAGCCGGGCGGAATTATTGTATTCTCCCACCGTCACGCCGATAATCCGCGCCGCATGGTCGCTGATGAGGAGGTTGACCGGGATCCGGTCGTAGGGCTTCCCCGTGAGGGCAGCCACGGTCCGTTCCTTCGATGTCATCGTTTCGGCAAATACATACATACCTACTCACCCTCCAGATTCAAGCGGAGCGCGGTCAGATGGCCGCCGCAACTCCCCGCACCTCACCGGTTTCCATGGCCAGGAGCGTGTCGGCCCAGCGGAACGCCCACTCGTGAAGCTCTTTCTCGCCAAGAGGTGAAGGAACCTTCGACTCGGTGTGATTCCAGATCTTGCTCGCCAGAGCCTTGTAGACCTTCGCCTGCTCCGATTCGGGGAACGCCTCGATGGTGGTCTTCCCCTGGAGCTCGCTCTGGGTCACCGTGACCGAACGGGGAATATATTCGATCACCCGGGTCTTGGTCTGGGAGACGAAGTCATCCACGATCTCACGGGCATAGTCGGTGTTGATGGAGTTAGCGATCACCCCTCCCAGAAGCGCCCCGCCGTTGTTGGAATACTTCTGGATTCCCTTGAAGAGGTTGTTGGCGGCGTAGATCGCCATGAAGTCGGCCGACGATACGGTGAATACATGGTCGGCGATCCCTTCGCGCACCGGCACCGCGAATCCCCCGCAGACCACGTCGCCGAGGACGTCGTAGACGACGATGTCCAGGTCGAGCTCCTCGAAGACCCGCAGCTGCTTCAGAAGCTCAACCGAGGTTATGATGCCCCGTCCCGCGCAACCGACCCCCGGGGCCGGTCCGCCGGCTTCCACGCAATAGATGCCGTTGAACCCCTCGAAGATCACCTCGTTCGACTTGACACTCTTCTTCTCGCGAAGGGTATCGAGGATGGTCGGAATGTAGCCGCCCCCCCGCAGGGTGGTGGTGGAGTCACTCTTGGGGTCGCAGCCTATCTGCAGCACCTTGAGCCCCGCCACCGACAACGCCGCGCTGATGTTGGATGTGGTAGTCGACTTGCCAATCCCCCCCTTGCCATATATTGCGATTGTTTTGACCTTTTTCTTCGACACTTTATTCTCCTTTTTCTGAGTGGTGTTTCAACATCCGTTTCCGTGCATTCGGAACTTCCCGGTCCTATGGATCAGGAGCACTCTTTTCGCCGCCAACCAACCCCACTGCGTCCGCACGGCACTGGCGGCAGTGGCGGAACTGGCCGATCACCCGTTCGCCGACGCTACGCAACTCTTCCAGATACCCAGGCGACGGCGGCACCACATGGGCCATGTCGGCCAGGGGAATAATGGGCATCACGTTCATGACCGCAGCGCCCAAATCCTTCACCTTCCGGGAGATCAGCTCGATCTCGCCGTCATTGACTCCGGGGATCAGGACCGTGTTGACCTTGACCACAATCCCCAAGGCGGCGGCCCTCGCAAGTCCCTCCAGTTGGTTGGCGATGAGGATGGAGGCACCTTCGGGACCGGAATAACGCTTTCCGCCTTGAAAAACGTGGGAGTAAATTTGGGCGCCAACCCTTGGATCGAGGGCGTTGATGGTCACTGTGAGACTCCCGAGCCCCAGAGCACCGAGACGGTCCACTGCCTCCGGGAGAAGGAGCCCGTTGGTGCTGAGGCACTTCACCAAGTGGGGAAACTCCTCCCCCACGAGACGAAAAGTCTCGAAGGTCTCCTCGTTCGCCAGGGGATCGCCCGGCCCGGCAATCCCCACCACCTTGATGATCGGGTCGAGGGTCTTGCTCGTCGTCACTTCGCGGACCCTTTCCAGCGCCTCCTGTGGAGTGAGGATGCGGCTCGCCACGCCGGGGCGCGACTCGTTGACGCAGTCGTGCTTTCGGGTGCAATAGGCGCATTTGATGGTGCAGCGGGGCGCCACCGCCAGATGGATGCGCCCGTTCCTGCGGTGGTCCCCCCCAAAGCAGGGATGCCCCTGAATGTTCCGTCTGCCGCTGCAAGGTGTCGCCATGGCCTCCTCCTCACGCCTACTCTTCATTTTTCAGATGGCAGCCCCATCGCGCACGATCCCGTTCTCCAACTCGTCAATGATCTCCCGCCAGCGCCGGGACCATACCGCCAGCGCCCCATCGTCCAGATGACGGGGAACGCGCGCATCCTTTCCCTCTGCCACGGCACGGGCAATCTTCCGGTAGACGGCCGTTACGTGCCCCCGGGGCGCCACGTGCACCAGGGGGAGAGTGCAGAACTCCCCCACCGAGACCATCATCGACCGGGGAATGTTCGCCACCAGGTGGGCACCCGTCTCCCGGATGAAGTCTCCTGTCACCGACTCGAAGAAAGGCCCGGAAAGATTGTTGGCGATAACACCACCAAAACGCCCTTTCTCACCGCCCAGCTCATTGAATCGCGCAATAAAGCCGTTCAGGGTATGTATCGAGGCAATGTCCGCCGAAGTCACAACAAAGAGCCGCCACGGGTCGTCCGTTCTGGAAATAAAGGAAAGGACCGTCTCTGGATCCCCCGGGATGTCGTGGACCACAAAATCGATACGGTGCCGGGCCAGCGCCTCGAAGCGGCAGAGCCTGTCGAACACCGCCCCCCCTTTTCCTTCGTCCCCATTCGCGGCCTCAAGGCAGAGGATTCCTTGGTAGCCGAGGACGCAGCTGATCCTTCCCTCCTGGCACTCTTCGCCGCAAGCGGCACGTTGTCCATCCCCCCGGAGCGGAGCAGTGGAAAGCCGCCGCGCATCGTACCCCACGAGGGCCACCCGGTATCCCTCCTCCGCGAGGGCTGCAGTGATGTTGACCGCCGTAGTGGAACTGCCTGCGCCACTCTTGCCGGTAATAACGATATGTTCATACGCCACGGGACCCTCCCTCTGCACCCTTTCCATCCCTCCGGTCAGATGAACCGGGGAAATCGACGGTATTCGTCGCGCACAATGGTCAGATTCTCGTACACTGATGCGCGGCCCGCCCTCTTTTCCTCCGTAGAGAGTCTGTGATTCACCGGTATGGTTGCGTTCATCGGCTCGTTACTCTCATTCGAAGGCTTTGTTTTCTCGATTGTTGTCATGACGTGCCTCTTTCCTGATCGGCTTTAATCGCGACTCGCTGGAGGAATACAAAAAGGCCAGGAACAAACACCGAAGTGGTGTCGTGCCTGGCCTCCGGTCTTTCCGGTCAACCCTGCTTTACTACACTGATTTAGTTCTCCCCATGGGAGAAAGGCCTCACTTCAGCCGGATCTTCTCGTTCTTGTCGATCTGGATCACCTTCCCGTCCTGAATGACGAGGGTGACCGTGCCGAAGCGGATCTCCCGCAGCGCCGCCCGGATCTTCACCTCGAGGTCGCTGCTCCACTGTTCTCCCTGATCGATAACCGCCGCGTTTGCCATCACCTACCTCCCCTGTTTGGGCTCGCCATCCCTGGCGTACCTAAATCTGATAATCACCCACAAATCTCTGCATCTTCCGCGGCCGGGCGAAGACCGTCTCGCCGATGCCAAGAGCGAGCCTCTCGGCCCCGTCCCGGGAGAGTTCCGCCTCCACCGTCTTGCCGGTCCCCCGCACGAGGAGTTCCACCCGCACCGCCGGCCCCACGGCCTGGATGTGGCGCACCTCGGCCTCCACGGCAGTTTCGGCGGGGGTGCGCTCAATCTCGATGTCGTGTGAGCGGACATACCCCATCGACAGCTCCGGCGCCGCCACCCGCGCCTGTCCCTGCTCCGCCCGGCAGTGGAACAGGTTGACGCTGCCGAGAAAATCGAACACGAAGGGGTTGGCCGGCTGGTCGTAGACCTCGGCCGGGGTCCCCACCTGCTCGATCCGCCCCCTGTTCATTACCACGATCCGGTCGGCCACTTCCAGGGCCTCTTCCTGGTCGTGGGTGACAAAGACGCTCGTGACGTGAATCTCGTCATGGAGGCGGCGCAGCCACCGCCGAAGCTCCACCCGCACCTTGGCGTCCAGGGCGCCGAAGGGCTCGTCCAGGAGGAGCACCTTCGGCTCCACCGCCAGGGCCCGGGCCAGGGCCACCCGCTGGCGTTGCCCCCCGGAAAGCTGGGACGGGTAGCGGTCGGCGAGCCCCTCCAGCTGCACGAGGCGCAGGAGCTCGTGGACCCGCTCCCGGATCTCCTTCTTCGATCGACGCTCCTTGCGCGGCTTCACCGTGAGGCCGAAGGCGACGTTCTCTTCCACGGTCATGTGCCGGAAGAGGGCGTAGTGCTGGAAGACGAACCCCACCTGCCGCTCCCGCACGTGGCGGTCGGTGGTCTCCTGGCCGTCGAAGCGGATCGAGCCCGCATCGGGGGTTTCAAGTCCGGCGATGATCCGCAGGAGCGTCGTCTTCCCCGACCCCGAGGGGCCGAGAAGCGCCGTCAGTTCCCCCGATGGCACGGTGAGGTTCACGTCGTTCAGGGCGGTGAAGCTGCCAAATGCTTTGTTGACACTGACAATCTCTATGCTCATGTCGTTTATCCTTTCAGGTTCCCACATGTAGGGGCGAAGCAAGTCTTTCCTGCTTCGCCTATCGACCGCCGCGACACTCTGGGCGAAGCAGGTGAAACGTTTGCTTCGCCCCTACCGGTCTATCGAGTCTCGCCCCGCATCCGCCATTCAACAAAGCTCTTCACCACCAGGGTGACGAGCGCCAGGAGCGCCAGGAGCGAGGCCACGGCAAAGGCGGCGACGTAGTTGTACTCGTTGTAGAGGATCTCCACGTGGAGCGGGATCGTGTTGGTGCTCCCCCGGATATGGCCGGAGACCACCGAGACGGCGCCGAACTCCCCCATCGCCCGGGCGTTGCAGAGGATCACGCCATAGAGAAGACCCCACTTGATGTTGGGGGTCGTCACCCGCCAGAAGGTCTGGAAGCCGCTCGCCCCCAGGGTTATGGCCGCCTCCTCCTCGTCCTTTCCCTGGGCCTCCATGAGAGGGATCAGCTCCCGGGCCACGAAGGGGAAGGTGACGAAGACCGTGGCAAGCACAATCCCCGGCACGGCGAAGATGATCTTGATGTCATGGGCCTGGAGCCACGGCCCGAGCCACCCCTGGAGCCCGAAGAGGAGCACGTAGATGAGCCCCGAGATGACCGGCGACACCGAGAACGGCAGGTCGATGAGGGTGATGAGGAGCTGCTTCCCCCGGAACTCGAACTTGGCGATGGCCCAGGCGGCCACCACTCCGAAGACCAGGTTCACCGGCACGCTCACGGCCGCGGTGATGAGGGTAAGCTTCACCGCCGCCAGGGCGTCGGGCTCGCGGATGGCGGCCAGGTAGGCGTCCCATCCCTTCTCGAAGGCCTGGGCGAAGACCGCCGCCAGGGGGACGATGAGAAAGAGGCCGAGGAAGAGGAGCGCCGTTATGCTGAGTGCCCAGCGTACAAGGGCCGGCTCGGTGCGGGTGCGGGATGGCGATAGAGAAGCGCTGGACATGTCAAATTCTCCCGATCAGGCCGCGTGGCGCCTGCTCCATTTCTGGAGGAGGTTCACGGTGAGAAGCATCAGGAACGAGAAGAGGAGCATCACCGTGGCGATGGCGGTGGCGCCGGCATAGTCGTACTGCTCCAGCTTGGTGATGATCAGAAGCGGGGTGATCTCAGACACCATCGGCATGTTGCCGGCGATGAAGATGACCGAGCCGTACTCCCCCACCCCCCGGGCGAAGGCGAGCGCAAAGCCGGTGAGGAGCGCCGGGAGAAGCTCCGGTAGGAGCACCCGCCGGAAGGTCTGCCAGCGGTTCGCCCCGAGGCAGGCGGCCGCCTCCTCGACCTCCTGCTCCAGCTCCTCCAGGACCGGCTGCACCGTCCGCACCACGAAGGGGAGGCCGATGAAGGTCATGGCCACGAAGATGCCGAGGGGGGTGAAGGCGACCTTGATCCCCCGGGGCTCCAGGAACTGCCCCAGCCAGCCGTTGGCCGCGTAGACCGATGACAGGGTGATACCTGCCACGGCGGTGGGGAGGGCGAAGGGGAAGTCCACCAGGGCATCGATGAGGCGCTTGCCCGGCAGACGGTAACGCACCAGCACCCACGCCACCAGAAGCCCGAAGAGGGCGTTCACCCCCGCCGCCGCCAGGGCCGCGCCGAAGGTGACCCGGTAGGAGGCCACCACCCGCGGCGCAGCCACCGTGGCGAGGAACTCTCCCCAGGTGAGGCTCGCCGTCTTCACCACCAGGGCCGACAGGGGCAGCAGCACGATGAGGGAGAGGTAGAAGACCGTGTAGCCGAGGGTCGGGCCGAAGCCGGGGATGACGGTGGTATTGTTTCGACGCGATTTCATGATAATCCCGTAGGGGCGAACCTTGTGTTCGCCCGTTCTTGAAGTGGGCGAACACAAGGTTCGCCCCTACAGTTTTCTTACTTCCCCGGCCCGTAGATCTGGTCGAAGAGCCCGCCGTCGGCGAAGTGCTTCTTCTGAGCCGCCTTCCAGCCGCCGAAGGTGTCGTCGATGGTAAAGAGTTTCACCTTCGGGAAGGCCTTGGCGTATTTGGCCGCCACCTTTGTGTCGATGGGGCGGTAGTAGTGCTTCGCGGCAATCTCCTGTCCCGCCTGGGTGTAGAGGTATTTGAGGTATTCCTCAGCCACCCTGCGGGTTCCCTTTCGGTCTACCACCTTGTCCACCACCGTCACCGGCGGCTCCGCCAGGATGCTGACCGACGGCACCACGATCTCGAACTTGTCCCTGCCCAACTCGTTCACCGCCAGGAACGCCTCGTTCTCCCAGGCCAGGAGCACGTCACCCTGTCCCCGCTGGACAAAGGTGGTGGTGGAGCCCCGGGCGCCGGAGTCGAGGATCGGCACGTTCTTGAAGAGCTTCGTCACGAACTCCTTCGCCTTTGCCTCGCTGCCCCCCTTCTGCTTCAGGGCATAGCCCCAGGCGGCAAGGTAGTTCCACCGGGCGCCGCCGGAGGTCTTGGGGTTGGGGGTGATCACCTTCACGTCGGGGCGGACGAGGTCGTTCCAGTCGCGGACCTTCTTCGGGTTCCCCTTGCGGACGAGGAAGACGATGGTGGAGGTGTAGGGGGAGCTGTTGCGGGGGAGCCGTTTCTGCCAGTTGGCGGGAATGAGCTTTGCCTTGTCGCCGATCTCGTCGATGTCGTAGGCGAGCGCCAGGGTCACCACGTCGGCGTCAAGGCCGTCGATGACCGCCCGGGCCTGTTTCCCCGAGCCGCCGTGGGACTGCTTCACCGTCACCGTTTCGCCCCCCTTCCCCTTCCAGTATTTGGCGAAGGCGGCGTTGTAGTCCTGGTAGAGCTCCCGGGTGGGGTCGTAGGAGACGTTGAGGAGGTTCACCTCGGCGTGGGCCGCCAGCGGGGCGGCAAGGGCGAGAACTGCGGCGGCGAGGGTTGCTACGGTCTTGATGGTTTTCATGATCTGCTCCTTTGTTGTATAGCCTATCGATTTAGTAGTCTTTTGAGGCATAAAAAAACGCTGCTCTCAAATCGTGTAAAAAAGCGCCCCGTCCTTCTTCTGCTTCTCCTGCTCGATACGCTCCAGCACGTCGGCCAGGGAGGCGCTGTCGAGGATCTGGGCCATGGCGTCGCGCACGTCCTTCATGACGAGGCGGATGCCGCAGCTCCACTCGTCATCACACTCCTCGCACCGGGCATAGGCGGACTCGCTCACGCACGGCACCGGCGCCAGGGGACCCTCAAGAATGCGGATCACCCTGCCCATGCTGATCTCCCGCGCCGGCCGGGCCAGATAGTATCCGCCCCCCTTCCCCTTCTTGCTCTGGAGTACGCCAGAGTTCTTCAGCGCCAGAAGGATCAGCTCCAGGAACTTCTTGGGAATCCGCTCCTCCCGGGCCAGGTCCGCGATGAGGATCGGACCTTTGTCCTGCTCCCGGGCCAGGTAGATCAGCGCCTTGAGGGCGTATTTGGTCTTTTTTGATATCATTAGTCTATAAACCCTATAGATGAGTAGTATACTCTTTCTCGCGTTGCGTCAAGATAATTATTGATCAATAAAACATCCACCAAAGGCAAAAACCGCAGTTGTATGATTTGGCGATCAAGAGGATGAGGATTAACTGAACACGAAGAGAGAAAGAAAAGCGCCACATCAGCCCAGGTTGACTTCGGCGATACTGAAGCTGGTCCCGTCGATCGTCGCCGGCGGCCAAGTCGGCGGAATGGTAATCCCGGCCGCCTGCCCGTGGCGCTGAACTTCTCCAGGTAGCCAGTGCACACCTTAGCGCGTTGTGTAGATGGAGGAGCCGCCGCAGCCGGGGCTCTTTTTCCCGGCCTTCAACCTCTAGTTCGGCCTGCTTTTCACAGAGGCTTCAAATCGACGATTCCATATCCCTTAAATAGAATGTAAATTCCTTTTTATATCTCCGCATTTCAATAGCCGACCGTCCCTCTTTCTTCCACATTTCTCCCGCCGCACCGGTCTGTTTCTTTCCCTGCCAGGCCTCTATCTGGTCACCGGTAGTGATGCCGCAGGCAGCACGATAGGCGCTTACTCCTCCCTCCTCCCTCCTCCCTCCTCCCTCCGATGCCCTCCTGCCACACAGTGGTGCAGTCAAGATGCCATTATTCGCAAGATTGACATATTATTGATAGATCACTTCGCCATCTTCATCTCCTCAGATCAATCCGAAGAACCGCTCGAAGAACGCTCCCAGCTTCTCCAGCACGGTTTGCTTCTTCACACCATGGCCATTGTTTTTGCTGAACCTTGAAACCGGCGGCAGAATCTTGGTGATCGCCGTGCCGGCGGCCGGGATCGCTCCGTCCCAGAACGCATTGTCAACAAACGCCTTTGTCTCGTCGGCGTTGAGCCCTTCATCCGCGATGATCCGGTCAAGTTCTTCAGCCTTTTTGGCGGCAATGAAGGCGACCCATTCCGCATCGACCTTGGCTTTTGTGGAGACGGAATCCACAAACTGCTCGATGAGGTCTTTCTTGTTACGCAGGCTGGGGCTGGCATTGATCGCACGGTCGATGGCGGCGCGGATCTCCTTATCTTCGCCCGAACCTTTCTTCTTCAGGTACTTTTCGACCAGCATCAGGATGTAATCGACGTTGATTTCGACCTGCTTGATCAGCTCGATCTCGAACACCACGTCGTCGTTGATCGACTCCTTTTCAGCGTGCGATACGCTGCGGAATTCGGCGTACAGGTTGAGGTACAGGCTCTGGTAATCCTGGAAGTCGCGTTGGCTCAGGATTTCGTTGCCCGCAAAATCGTCGAATGCCGTGAGAATGTTTCTCAGCCGCAAGATCGAGCCAAAGAGCTTGATAAACGCCTTCTGCGCCGCTTCGCCGACGATGGCCATGCCGAGCGGAAACTTCTCCGTCAACTCCCCGATCCGTTTCTGATACTCCTTGTAGTACTCGGCGTACGGTTTCAGCAGCACGATCCCCTTGGCATCCTTGTTGCCGAACAGGGCCAAGGCGTCATTGGTTTCCTGTTCGAGGTCGCGGAAGGAAACTATGTTGCCGTAGGTTTTGACCGAATTGAGGATGCGGTTGGTGCGCGAATAGGCCTGGATCAGCCCGTGGGCACGCAGGTTCTTGTCCGCCCACAGGGTGTTGAGCGTGGTGGCATCGAAGCCGGTCAGGAACATATTGACCACGATCACCAGATCCAGCTCGCGTTTCTTCAACCGCTGCGACAAGTCCTTGTAGTAGTTCTGAAACTTATCGGCCGAGGTGTCGAAGCTCGTACCGAACAGGGCGTTGTAGTCCTTGATCGCGGCATCAAGAAAATCGCGTGAGCTTTGATCCAGCCCTTCGGTCTCGAATTCCTCCTCATTCAGCAGACCATCGCTTTCTTCCTCGTTGGCGGCAAAACTGTAAATCAGGCCCACCTTGAGACGCCGCGCGGGCGGCAGCTCTTTTTCCTGCTCGGCGAATTCGGCGTAGTAGCGCTTGGCAGCGTCGATGGAGGCCGTGGCGAACAGTGAGTTGAATCCAACCAGCCGCTTGCCGTCGTGGCGGTAGGAGGCGGAACGCTTGGTTTTCTGGTCGAAGTGCTCGCGGATATAGCTCACCACCTGCGTGATGCGTTCCGGGGCAAGCAACGCTCGCTCCGTATCGATGGCCGGCACCTTCTTGTCCTTGATGCCCGGCGATGTCTTGATCGTATTGATGTAGTCGATGCGGAACGGCAGCACGTTCTTGTCGTTGATGGCATCAACGATCGTGTAGGTGTGCAGCTTGTCGCCAAAGGCCTGCTCGGTGGTGCGCCGCAGCGGGTTGCCGTGGCTGCCCGCGTTGTCGGCGAAAATCGGCGTGCCGGTGAAGCCGAACAGGTGGTAACGCTTGAAGACCCGGGTGATTTCGGCATGCATGTCGCCGAACTGGCTGCGATGGCATTCATCGAAAATCACCACCACATGCTGGTCATACACCGAATGCCTCTTGTTCTTGGCAACGAAGCGGGAAAGCTTCTGGATGGTAGTGATGATAATGCGCGCGTTCGGGTCTTCCAACTGCCGTTGCAGCACCGCCGTCGAAGTATTGGAGTTGGCCGCCCCTTTCTCGAAACGCTCGTACTCCTTCATGGTCTGGTAGTCCAGATCCTTGCGATCCACCACGAACAGCACCTTGTCGATCTCCGGCAGAGCCCGCGCCAGCTGCGCCGCCTTGAAACTGGTCAGCGTTTTTCCCGAGCCGGTGGTGTGCCAGATGTACCCGCCCGCGGCGGTGGCGCCCAGTTGTCGGTGGTTGGTACTGGTCGCGATACGTTGCAGAATCTGCTCGGCCGCCACAATTTGGTAGGGGCGCATCACCAGGAGCTTGCGGTCCACGTCGAACACGCAGTACCGGGTCAGGATGTTCAGCAGCGTGTGTTTGGCGAAGAAGGTCTTGGCGAAGCCGGTCAACTCCGTTATGGGCCGGTTCTTCGCGTCGGCCCACCAACTGGTGAAGGAAAAACTGTTGGAGGTCTTCTGGCGCGAGCGCTTGCTCCGCTGTTCCGCCAGATGACCGTCGCGCACCGTATTGCTGTAGTACTTGGTCAGCGTGCCGTTGCTGATGACGAACAGCTGCACGTACTCGAAGAGGCCGGAGCCCGCCCAGAAACTATCGCGCTGGTAGCGGTTTATCTGGTTGAAGGCCTCGCGGATGTCCACCCCCCGCCGCTTCAGCTCCACATGCACCATCGGCAGGCCGTTGACCAGCACCGTAACGTCGTAGCGGTTGGACCGCACGCCTTCCGCCTCGTACTGGTTGATGACCTGCAAGGCATTGTTGTGGATCTGCTGCTTGTCGATCAGGTAGATGTTCTTGACCGTGCCATCGTCGCGCTTGAGCACCTGAATATGGTCCTCCTGGATGCGCGTGGTCTTTTCGACAATGCCGTCATTGGCGCCAGCAACACAGGTGGTGAAGAAGCGATCCCATTCGGCGTCGGAAAAGGTAATCTTGTTGAGCCGCTCCAGCTGACGACGTAGGTTGACAGTCAGATCGGCTTCCGAGGTAATCGGCAGGTATTCATAGGCCTGCAGTCGCAACTGCTTGATAAAGGCTTTTTCCAGCTCGGCCTCGGACTGGTAGGCCGTCTCACGGACCCGGTCAGGAAGGAATTCGGCGACGACCGTGCTTTCGTTGGAAAGCGCAATCGGTTCGATGCGGTACGGCGTGAGCTCTTCGCTCATGGGGCCTCCCGGAAACTGAGCAAACGGTCGCGGTAGTGTGCGTACTGCTGGCGGCGGGCCTTGATCTCCGCAGGCAGACCGCTGGACAGGTCGTTCACCAGTGCGTCGAATTTGTCGAGGATGGCGACGATGCGTTCTTGTTCATCGAGCGCGGGCACAGGAATGCGAATTTTAGAAAAACCATCAATCAGAAGTGTGTTGACCTTGGTGCGAGCCACATATTTTGCCTTTTCTGCAATGAATGAAGATGTTTGCATGCAGTAAGAAACAAACTTTGGATTCATCGAGTGGCGGAATGCATAGCAGTGGTCGTGTATCGCTACGTCTTCGGTGCCAATCCATGCGACGGCTTTGCCGACATCTTCGACAGTTTCACCAACATCAGTGATCACAACATCTCCTGGCTTGGCGAAACGCAAAGTCGCTTTCATTTCAGGCCGCACTTGGGAAATAACTTCTTTCGCTGAAATTCCGTAGTGGGTGTAAATCTCGCCATAGTGTATGCAACCCACTCCGTCCTCGACGTAATCCGCTTTTGTAAAACGACGCCCGCGAATGAACTTGCCGACTTCGGACATAGTGACCCAGCGAATATCCTTATCTTTGAACGCGAGGAGCGCATCACGGTAGTACTTGTACTGCCGCCGGCGCGCCTCCAGCTCCGCCTCCAGCTCCGCCTCCAACTGGGTGAAGGCGTCAAGCACTTTGACGATTTCGCGCTGCACTTCGAGCGGCGGAACGGGGATGCGAAGAGGAGCTATGTCACGAACATTGATATACGGCACCCCCCCTCCTTGCGAGGCATTGCGTAAAGATTGCTCGTTGCCTTTCAAGAAAAAATAGAAGTATCGAGGTAAGAGAATGGGTCTGGGTAACAATAAAAATACGTTGTTAGCGAGCCAGATAGGTGTATCCCAATAGTTGACATGACCTGCGTAAGCTCCATGTGATGTTACTGTGACGCTTCCAGCATCATAGTTCGATCGTGCGTGCGACGCGTTCTCCGATCTACTAGCAGTGACTACTGGGAATGGGCCAGGTATGAGTTCATCCGCTTTCAGCTGTGTACCGCGTTTGAATTCGGCAACATCACCCAACGCCTTGAACTCCACTCCCACCGGGCAAAGCTCCTCAATCAACTCATCAATCCGGCTCATGGTTTTTTCTTCCCTTCGATCTTGCGCTGCACGGCTTTCACATTGTCCAGATAAGCCTTTTCCACCTCGGACGGTTCGACCGCAAGCTGCGCGCGGTATTTGGCGTATTCAGCCTCGGCTTTCTTGATGGCCTGCGGGTGGCTGACGCTGCCCGCGCCTTCAAGCGTTTTGGCCTCCATGGCCACGATCAGCCGATCCAGGTGCGCGAGCCAGTCTTTCATATAGGTGGGCTCATGGTTCAGGGCGCGGAACTCGGCGGCATCAAAATACGCCGAAACCAGCGTGTTCAGCCGCTTCAATTCGTTTTCGTTCAGGTAATTCTTCGCGATGGCGGTTTCCGCCTTGGTCGGCTGGCTGCCGCTGAACGACAGCAGCCCCATGAAGGGCTTGCCGGCATCGGCGCGGCTGGCAATCACCTCGGCGGCGGTCTGGCCGTGGGCGGCGTAGTGCAGTTTATTCTGCACGGTCTTGAAGAACAGCGCGGCTTCTTCGCTCTTGGGGTTGTAGTCCACGCTGGTGGCGTAGAGATCCAGCACCTGCCGGTAGAGCACCTTTTCGCTGGAGCGGATGTCGCGGATGCGTTCCAGCAACTCTTTCCAGTAGCTGCCGCCGCCCAGGTTTTTCAAACGCTCGTCATCCATGGTGAAACCCTTGACGAGGTATTCACGCAGGCGCTCGGTGGCCCAGATGCGGAACTGGGTACCTTGGCGGGACTTGACTCGATAGCCAACCGAGATGATGACATCCAGGTTAAAGTGCTCGACGCGGTAGGTCTTGCCATCGGTGGCAGTTGTTGCAAATTCTGCAACAACTGAAGAGCGCTCCAGTTCCCCTTCTGCAAAGACATTGGCGATATGCCGGGAGATGGTTGATTTGTCGCGACCCAGCAAGTCGGCAAGCTGGCTCAGTGAGAGCCAGACCGTTTCGCCGACCAGGCGCACTTCGATGGTTGGCGCACCGTTGCCGCCCGGATAGAGGATGATTTCGCCAGAGGGTTTTTCGCTCATGCCTGCCCTCCTTCCAGATCAGCCACAATGGCATCAATCTGTATCCTCAACTCCGCCTGCCGCGCCACGATGCGGGCAATCTCGGCATTGAGCGCCGTGATGTCCACCGCTTCGCTGGTATCCCGCTGCTCGACATACGACGACACGGCGATGTTGTAGCCGTTCCCGGCAATGTCGCCGTTGTTCACCAGTCGGGCAAAGTGGTCAATATCTTTGCGGGCAATGAAGGCATCGAGGATCTTCTGCTGATGCTCCGGCAAGAGCTTGTTCTTGTTGCCGCTGCGTGTGAACAGGCTTCCGGCGTCGATGAACAGAGTGGCGTTATCAAACTTGGATTTCTTGAGCACGATAATGCAGGTGGCGATGGTGGTGCCGAAGAAGAGATCCGGCGGCAGCTGGATGACGGCATCGACGTAGTTGTTGTCGATCAGGTACTGGCGGATCTTGGCTTCCGCGCCGCCGCGATAGAGCACGCCGGGGAATTCGACGATGGCCGCCGTGCCGTTCACCGCCAGCCAGCTGAGGATGTGCATGGTAAAGGCCAGGTCGGCCTTGCTCTTGGGGGCCAACACACCGGCCGGGGCAAAGCGCGGGTCGTTGATCAGCAGGGGGTTGGCATCGCCATCCCATTTGATGGAATATGGCGGATTTGAGACAATAGCCTCGAAGGGTTCATCATCCCAGTGGGCCGGGTCGGTGAGCGTGTCGCCGTGGGCGATGTCGAACTTCTCGTAATTGATATCGTGCAGAAACATATTGATTCGGCAAAGGTTGTAGGTGGTCAGGTTGATCTCCTGGCCGAAAAAGCCCTGACGCACCTGGTCGTGGCCCAGCACCTTGGCGAACTTGAGCAGCAGCGAGCCGGAGCCGCAGGCGGGGTCGTAGACCTTGTTGACCTCGCTCTTGCCGACCACGGTGATGCGGGCTAGCAGTTCGGAGACCTCTTGCGGGGTGTAAAACTCGCCGCCTGATTTGCCGGCGGTGGAGGCGTACATCTGCATCAGGTATTCATAGGCGTCGCCGAACAGGTCGATGGAGTTGTGCGAAAACGTGCCGGAACCGTTGGAAAGCGGCAGGTCGCCGATGGCGTCCAGCAGCTTGACCAGCTTTTCGTTGCGCTTGGCCACGGTGGGGCCGAGCTTGCTGCTGTTGACATCGAGGTCGTCGAACAGCCCCTTGAAATCGTCCTCGCTCTCGCTGCCGGTTGCGGAACCTTCGATATCGGCAAAGATACGACTCAGGGTCTCGTTGAGGTTGGCGTCAAGGCGCGCCCGCGCCCGCATGTTGACAAACAGTTCCGAAGGGAGGATGTAGAAGCCCTTTTCCTTCACCGTCTCGTCGCGGCCGAATTCGGCATCTTCGTCACTCAGCGTTGCATAATCGAAATCCGGACTGCCTGCCTTGCGCTCCTGTTCGTTGAGGTAGCCGGTCAGGTTCTCGGAGATGAAGCGATAGAACAGCATGCCGAGCACGTAGCTCTTGAAGTCCCAGCCGTCCACGCTGCCGCGCAGGTCGTTGGCAATGCGCCAGATGGTTTTGTGAAGTTCCGCCCGTTCAGCTTCCTTGTTGTTGTTCATTCAGTCTGTTCCTATCCCGTTTTGTCCGCTGCGCCGCCGGCCTTACGCCTCGCATCATCGCTCGCTTACGCCTCGCATCATCGCTCGCTTGCGCCTCGCATACCGGCCTCCTCGCTACGTTTAGCAGGAGCCTCTCCTCTAATAAATTCCCAACAATTCAATACCACCCTTCCTCACTTCTGACAATCCGCGATTCAGCTTCACCCCTACCCCGCCGCACCCACGACCCGCACGGTGCTCCGCCCGCCCCCGCAGGGAACCACCTCCACCCGGGCGCCAATCCGCTCCGCAAGGCCCGGAACGTGGGAGATGATCCCCACTTTGCGCCCCGATGACTGGAGGGAATCGAGAGTGGCAAGGGCCACCTCCAGGGTCTCCTGGTCGAGGGTGCCGAATCCCTCGTCGATAAAGAGGGACTCCACCGGCGTAGTGTGGGCCGAGAGGGAGGAGAGCCCAAGGGCCAGGGCGAGGGAAACGAGGAACCCCTCGCCGCCGGAGAGGCTGTTGACGCTTCTCACCTCGTCCCCCATGTCCCGGTCCACCATCTGGAGCTCCATCTCTGCCTGGGGAATCCGCATGATGCCGTAACGGGGGGCCAGGGAGGCGAGGTGCTCGTTGGCGTAGCCCAAGAGGACGTCGAGGGTCAGGCTCTGGGCGTAGGTGCGGAACTTCTTGCCGTCGGCGGAGCCGATGAGGTCGGCGAGCCCCTGCCAGAGGGCGGTCTCGGCCTGCTGGGCGGTGATCAGGGGGAGAAGTTCGGCGTGTCTGCGCCGGGCATTGTCGTCGGTCTCGAGCCGGTGGCGCAGCGCGAACTGCCGCTCTTCCAGACCAGCCGCTTCCCCCATCTTCACCATCTTTGCCGCCGAAAGATCGGCTTCGGCCATCTCGGGGACGCCGACGGCTTCATGGTCGGCGAGAACCCGCTCCCGCTCCCCGACAAGCGTTCGGGCATGGTGAAGCCGTTCATCGATGAGCCTGAGCGCCTCGCGGCTCTCCCGCAGCCATCCTTCGCCACGTACCAGAAGCGCCCGCAGTTCCCCTTCTGGCAATGCCCGGTGCGCCAAGGCCTCCGCCAGGGCCGCGGCCGCTTGCGTCATGGCCTGTTCCCGGTCCGCAGCGAGGCGATTTGCCCCTTCCACCCGGCCGTTCAAGTCAGCCTTGCGGGCAAGGGAAGCGGTATGGGCCTTCCGGGCCGTTTCAAGCAAGGCGGCCGAGGCCTCGACACGATGCCGGAGTTCTTCTTCCACTTCGGTCACGGAACGGCCGGTAAGGACACTTCCCCGCTCCTTCTGGAGGCGGTCCATGACCTCACGATGACTGGTGAGCTCATCCAGCCGCTGCCGCAAGGTCTCGCCATGGCTCTCACACCGGGCGCCAAGCTCGGCAAGGCGGGGTTCGAGGGTTGCCACCCGACGGGCAGCCTCGTCGCGGCGGCTGGTCTGCTCGGTCCAGGAGGCAACCGCTGCGGTCAGGGACTCGAGGAAGGTGTCTGGGGTGTGACGAAGCGTAAGCTCCCAGGAATCGATCCCTACGAGATAGGGAGCAACGACCGCGATGATCCGGTCGAGTTCCACGCCGGCCTGTTTCACGGTCCGCTCCGCCTCTTCCCTGGTCAGAAGCGCTGCCCGATGGGCCTCCTCGGCCCGGGCAAGGAGCGCGACAGTTTCTTCCCGGGACGAACGCGCCGTTTCGACGGCTTCACGGGCCTGGCGTTCACTCTTCTGGGCCTCGGCCGCCTCCTGCTCCAGAACCCCTATGGCTTTAAGGCGCTGACCGACAACCTCGACAAGATCCTCGGCCGACGAGGCAGCGCCGGGATCGTCGACACTTACCGGCAGTTCCGCCCCGGCGAGCCCTTCCCTCCCCCGCGCCCACCGTTCGCGGCACTCACCGAGGAGTTCCGCGGCCATCCGGGCCCGTTCCTCCTCCCGCTCGGCCCGGGCGGTTGCGGCACCCGCCGTGACCTCGGCGGCGGCGATCCGGCGTTCGAGCTCTTCCTTGTCGCCACGAAGCGACACCACCCGGGCTTCCTGTTCCGTGATCAGGGCGGCGATCGGAGGGAGTTCCCTTCCCCAGGGATGATCGGGAGAACCGCAGAGGGGACAAGGTTCCCCGGGAGTCAGGAGCGCGCGGTGCTGCTCCAGATCGAGGGTGGAACGGGCGGTCAGGAGCGCCCGCTCGGCCTCGGCCAGGGCTGCGGCAATCCTGACCCTCCCATCTGCCCCATCACTCACGGTCTTGCCGGCGGTTGCGGCCTCCTGCCGGGCCTCGCTCGCGAAGGCAGCAGCCTCGGCGGCATCCCGGGCGGCAGCGGCGGCGGTCCGCGCCGTGGCGAGCATCTCCTGGGCACGTTCCAGCCGACCCTGGAGAAGAAGCCGTTCCTCGCGGAGCGCCGCGCTGTCATATCCCCGGACTCTTTCTTCGGCAAGGGAAAGGCCCTGGCACTGCACCTCGAGCTGCTTCTCGGTCGCGGTGAGCCGCTCCCGGGCGGTGTCCCGCTCCTTCAGGGCTGCCTGTTCCTGGTCGGCCAGTCGGCTGCTGTCACCGGTGGCCGCCTCCCGGGCGGCGTGGGTTGCGGTGTAGCGCTCCAGCTCCAGCCTGACGAGACCCCACTCGGTGGCCAGGGGCTCCAGGTGGCGGTGCTCGTCGAGCCATGACCGCGCGTCTGCCAGTTCGCCGGCAACGACCCGGGCCACCTGACGGCAGAGTTCCAGTTCGCGGCCCGCCTCCTCGCTGGTCGTCCGGGCCGCGGCAACGGTTTCCTCGATTGCGGTCAGACGGCTCCGGCCATCGGCCAGGCGGGTGTCGAGCTCCCGGGCCCGGTCAAGCTGGGGGCGGAGTTCGTCCCGGGTGCGTTCCGCCTCTTCCTTTGCCCTGAGGGCTTCGGTAACGGCCTCCTCGTCCCGGGCAACCGCTTGGGTAACAGTATCCAACTGGCCGGTCAGTTCGCCACGGGCACGAAGGGCCTCGGCGTGTTCGTCCCGGGTCCGGTCGTTCGTCTCCAGGAGGGGACGAAGGTGCTGCACCGACTCCACCATGGCCAGTTCCTGCCGGAGCGGCTCGGCCGCGGAGCATTGCCCCTCTGAGTCAGCAACGGTCTTCCGTGCATCATCCACCCCCTGGCGGAGCTCACTGCGACGGGCGTACCACGCCTCGGCCCGCTCCAGTGTCCGCAGGTGCTCCCGGATGGTTTCCAGTTCCCGGGTGACGGCGGCAAGTTCCTCCTGGGCCGCCCGTTTCTCATCATCCCCCATGACGACGATGTCCCCCTGCTGGCGCTGGAGGATTTCGAGGCGCCCTTCCTCGTCGCGCATCCGGCGGAACGCGGCCATGGAGATCCGGCTGTAGATGCCGGTGCCCGTGATCCGTTCAAGGAGTTCCGCCCGCTCCTTCCCGTCCGCCTTGAGGAAGGCGGCGAACTCCCCCTGGGCCAGGAGGACCGAGCGGCAGAACTGCTCGTAGGTGAGCCCCACCTTCTTCTGGATTTCCTTCAGGGTCTCGGTCCGGGTCCCTCCGAGGATCTGGTTGGTGGCAAGATCCTTCAGGGTGACGTTCTGGTCCTGGAACCTGCCGGTTGCCGACTCCCGGGCCCGGCGCACCTCCCAGCGGGCCTGGTAGCGGTGGCCGTCGCGGCTGGCAAAGACCACCTCGGCATGGCCGGAACCGGTGCCGCGGCGCAGGATGCTCCGCACGTCCCAGGCGTTAAGCTTGGCGCTGTCGTCGCTGCCGGTGCCGATGAGGGGGCCGCCGGAGCGGCTGAGCCGGGGGGTCCTGTCGTAGAGGGCCAGGCAGAGGGCGTCGAGGATGGTGCTCTTGCCGGAGCCGGTGGGACCGGTCAAGGCAAAGAGTCCGGCGCCGGCGAGGGGGCCCGCCTCGAAGTCGACTCGGAACTCCCCATCGATGCTGGCGAGGTTCTTTCCCGCGATGGAGATGATCCTCATGGGGCCACCTCCCCGCTCACCTCTTCCACGAGGGTATGGAAGGCCGCCAGGAGTTCCGGCGGAGGATCGGCGTCAAAGGAGCTGCGGTATCGCTGGACAAAGACCTCCTCGGGGGTGAAGTCCCGCAGGCTCCGCTCGGGGGCTGCGACAGCAAGGGGGTTGGCACTGCCCGGATAGACTGGGGTGATTTTCATGAGGCGGGCGGACCGGCCGGCAAGGGCGGCGGCGATCCGTTGCCTCAGGGTCGGCTCGGGACGGTCAAGGGCGACGCAGACTTCCAGGTAGGGGGAAGTTTCGGCAGATACGTTTTGATCGATCTCAGGTAAGGAGCGGAGGATCGGCAAAAGCTCGTCGAGGGGGAGTGCTCCCGTTTCTGGGATACGGCGCATCTCAACGGTGCGGGGGACCCGGATCGGTTCTACCGATTTCACGGTATCACCCTCGAATTCCACCAGGAGCACCTGATTGGGATACTCTGCCTCGCCGAGAGAGAGAGGAAGCGGTGCGCCGCTATAACGGATGTGCTCGCTGCCGCCAACCGACTGAGGGAGATGGAGGTGACCAAGGGCTGCGTAGCTAACACCTTCGCCGAAGAGTTCGGCAGGAAGGGCATGCTGGTTGCCGCCGAGGATCTTACGCTCGGAGAGTTGGGATAGTGTGGTACCGGTCATGTAGCAGTGACCAGTGACCAGGAGGGGTTGCCCCGGTTGCCGGCGACGGTTCGCAGCCGTGATAGCCTCGTCATAGAAGCAGCGCACCCCTTCCACGAGGGGGTCCCCCTCCCCTTCCGGGACCGGCGGCAGGTCCGCCGGGCGCAGGTACGGGACGGCAGCCACCCAGGCGCCGACCGAGCCGCCATCATCGCACAGGGGGACCACGAGCCGGTCCCACTGAACGGTTCCATCGTCACCATAGGGGACGCCCCCCACCACCCGGATGCCGAATTCCCCCAGAACCGGCTCGGGGGCGTCAAGCCGGGCGGCCGAGTCGTGGTTCCCCCCTACGGCCACGATGGCGAGCCGTGGGAAACGCCGCCGGGCCTCGGCAAGGAAACCGTACCAAAGCCTCTGGGCGCTGGCCGGCGGGTTGGCGCTGTCGAAAATGTCACCGCAGATTAACAGGGCATCGGCATGGAGAGCAGCGATCATATCAAGGAGCCAGTCGAGAAACGCCTTCTGCTCCTCCTCACGGGAAACCTCGTGCAGGGTGTGGCCCAGGTGCCAGTCCGATGTGTGGATAATTCGCATGCATTAACTCCTCAACACAAATCAAATCTATCATTATCAAAGCATCTACTTACCTATTTATTGTTTCGACATTTCGTTGTTTTGTTGTTTTGTTTGTCTGCGGGGATATTGTTGGTAGAGCAGAGCCAGGAGAAAATTGGGGAGAAGGGATCGTACTTTGAAGCCATGGTTGCCTCCGTTTTCGGAAATCTCGCCGACGGATGGTATTCGTCAGCCTCTGATCTCTGTTGACGGCAGCGATTTCGCTCTTTTAAAAAACTCCCCCCCAATTCCCCTCAAAAATCCAGGAATGGCAGCGATACCCTTCCCTCCGCGCACGATGTGCGGACAGCTTTGCGCGCCTCCTTCGACAGGCGATATCCCTGTAAAATCCGCTGGATCTCTTCGCTCCGGGAAACGTCCGCAAGGACATGACTCTGCTGAAGGTCCTTCTCTTTCTTGGCTTCCTTGTCCAAACCTGTCCGCCTTTGGGCAATGATGAGTTTGTGCAGCATCAGGGCTTCTGGTGACGGGATGCGGATACTGAAGTCCTCGATTACTACCGTCGCGGGGCGAATAAACAACAGGTCGATAAACGGAAGCGGCTGGACGGACACTTTCCACGGGGGGATGACAACAGATGGCGGAGCCTTTCCTCCTCGGCGGTGGGTGATAAATTCGATCTCGAAGGTCCCCTGGATGAATGTTTCGATTCCCGAATAGTCGTGAACGGGAGTATAGCCGAGACGACCCATCAGTTCGGGGATTGTCTCTCCGCCTGTCGCTGGAATCCTTACGGCGCTATCAATGGCGAAATCAATGTCGTTTGTCGTAAAGCCGTAGGCCAGTGTGAAGTGCTCGGAATAAATCACCATCGGCCAGCTCCCGATGAGAAGGCCATGGGAGAAAAACCCCATCCGCTCCATTTCCCGCAGGAGATTCGTTACCGGTGGAAAGAAGGGACTATGTTCAAATACTATTTTCATGGCCCTTTCCTTTCCGGAGAAGCGCATCCAGGGTTGCAAGACGCTTCCTGGTGGCCCTCAGATCGTCCCGCAGTTTCTTTCTCTTTTCAAGCGCCGGCTTCAGTCCTTCGGCCTGCTCGGGAGAAAGGTGCTCGAACTTCACGCCGGAATCATCACGGTACCTCAGGCATGGATAAACGTATTCCCTGCCCCCCCTCTTCACTTTCCTCTGGCCGAGGGATCCTTTTGGCAGTTTTTCCAGCTCGCCACAGATCTTCTCAACGACCCGGACGCAGCGGTTTCGCTCGGATTCGAGCATCCGGTATACACTGTCGTCTTTTTCTTTGACTCGCATTTCTTCATCCCTCGCATTTGTCCCAACATATTACCACAACACGGAGCTAAAGTGAGACAAATATTAGTACCAACAAGATGTGTATTTCTGCACTATGTTGGTACAACATATGTGACGGACAGCCCTCACCGCAACAAATCCGTCGTTGCTCCATTGAATTTTCATCGACGAAGCAGATTCACTCGTTTCGAAGCGGCTTACGAGCTTGACCCAGGGGTCGGGGCAGGCGATCAACTCCATGCGGGGCCAGCTCTTGATCTGCCTGGAACGACACCGGGGGGTAGTGTGGGGTGTCCTGGATGCCGTCTTCCGGGCCGCTAGGCTGGGACAGATGGTCTACCAGGAGGATTTTTTGGGGGCGATTGAGCGGGTTTCAATGAATTGTGCCAATGATTTCCAGAAATTTAAGGAAGAGAAGTTCTGTCCCACAACCAACTTTTTCCGCAACACCGGAATGCGAAAAACGAAAGCCCCGAAATTCGGGGCTTCGCGAGGGGCAAACGCGGGGGGGGGGGGGGGA
>CAZBEB010000002.1:0-223029 GCA_964490805.1 uncultured Geobacter sp. | reverse complement strand
AAGCTCAACTTCAAGTCGCTATTCCCTCAACCCACTTGAAACGTCGAAGAGCCTATTTTTTTATATATTGTTAAATTCATAATAATGAGCTCCTTATTCAATTTTATATCTATAAAGGTTTAAACTACTACGTTCTTCATTTAATAACTGCATAAACATTTTTTGTTTTTTATAATCGATTCCAGTTATGGGTGAGGGGATATGAAGTCGTCTCTCCTCCGTCTCTTTGAGCTTAGGCAGCTCAACAATACCGGCCCCAAGAATCCTATATTTCAATTTTTTCGACCAATGCCATGATCCCTCTTTAACTGGTATTTGGTCGGTAAAGCTTGAGACTCCGGTTTCTAAGCTTGCATACCCGGGTTTAAAAACGATCACTGTATTCGGGATCTGCCACGAAAAGGGTTGAATCACTGTCGTATAAGAAGGGATACAGAAATTACCATCTTTGTCAGTCAGGGTCTCGCGCACTTCGATTATCGAGGATATGCTCCCGGCCCCCAGTCCAACGGTTGCTTTCTTGTACTCAACGACCACTACCGCCCCTTCAACAGGCTGCTTAGTATCTATATCCAGGATTTTCCCTTTAAGCTCTTTCTCGTGGTAAATGAGCCAGCCTGCACTTGCATCGGCAGCAGCGAAGAATGTCACTGCAAGCAGGACGAGTACATTTATAGTCGCCCAAGCCTTAACGTTCATGCGTTCCTCCTCACCTTTGTACATCTGAAGTACTACAAGAAGCTCCTTGTCTTCATGCACCGCACGTATCTACCGAATAAAACAGCATTTCAACCTAAAAATCGGCTATCATCCACAATCCATTTGCATCCTTTTTCATTATCACCACATACGAGTAATTTTTTCCGTTTTCAACTGTTACCAGTTCGTACTCAGCTCTATTGCCGGCAATGGATACCAGATTAAGCTCACTCTGCGTTGCTACAATAGATGGAATTTGCCCTGCCAAGACGCTGAACATCTCCTGATATATTGGGCGAGCTGTGGTGACGATGGAATTCAGGGCATTTCCCGTGTCACCACCGGCAAGACAGGCTATCATACCATTCCATTTCGCCCTGAGCAGCCCATCCAGTTGTGCGGCGTTTTGCACGATAACCGCAACCGTGTCCTCCAGCTGCTGGCCATCCGGTCCGGCAGCAGTTGCACCAATCAGGTAAACACCTTCACTATTTATACGGATTCCCGATTCAAGGCCGTCTGTTGCGGGAATGAATTCGACCGCTGCGGGTCCTGTCCAGGAAAGTGAAACGGGCGAAGTGATGCTAAACGAACCATCAACACGCACTTCCCCCTCAAAGGGGGCGATACCGGAATCGGGCGTTGCCGTAATACTGATGTAATTGGCGGTGGGAGAAGCAGTGACCGTCACCGAGGCCGATACGCTGTTGCCTGCGGGGTCAGCGGCAGTGACGGTAATCGTGTTCTCACCCTCCTGGAGCGGCAGATGGTTCACGAAAAATTCGTTGCCGTAGACGGTTGCCACTACACCATTGACGGTAACGCCGGTTTCGTTTCCCGTGCTGTTCTCGACCGTCCCCCTGACCATGACGTCAGGACGCAGAATGGTTGAACCGTTTGCCGGTGAAGTAATGGCAACGGCTATGGGATTGAGGGTTGCAAATATTTGGTCCGCAGAGGCCGTCGAAAAGCCATAGCTGTTGGACGCCACGACCCTGAAATGGTAGGAAGTTGCCTGAGAGAGCCCGCTAAGGGTGACGCTGTGACTGACAGTGGACTGCCCATCGCTCGCTGAACCGCCATAGTTGGTAGTTGGGCCAAATTCTGCGGCAGGTAGCCGTAGCAGCAACGCAGGTCATGGCGTCCGCAGGAATGTCCGCCAGCGCATACGAACAGTCGAAAGCGGGCAGAGTGGTGCGGATTGCATTTATTGAATAGTTTCGGTTAGTATTCCCGCACAAACATCAGCATTTACCCAGCACCTTAAGAAGGTGCGGCACCATCTGCTTTTTACGGGACATGACCCCTTTGAGTTCGTAGAGATGGGGCTCCACCTGGGGGTAGCCCATGACGTGGGCCAGCTCGTTCTTCCCTTCCACCAGGAAGAGGGTCGTTTCGCTGTAGATGTCCGTCACCATGAGACCGGCCATGGCGAGCCGGTCGGCCTCCTTCACCGATTTGAGGGTCTCCCGGAGTTCATCCTTCAGGTCG
The DNA here is from genome assembly GCA_964490805.1 of uncultured Geobacter sp. Classification (GTDB taxonomy): domain Bacteria; phylum Desulfobacterota; class Desulfuromonadia; order Geobacterales; family Geobacteraceae; genus Geobacter. The sequence continues at coordinate 220,839 of CAZBEB010000002.1, read as the reverse complement.
TGGAACTCGTCGAACCCCACCACCTCCACCTGCCCCACGCCGAAGAGGATATCCCCGGCGGTGAAGTGCTTGAAATCGGAGCGGACCGCCTTCTCCAGAGTGGCATGGGCGGAGAAGCCGCCGCAAGCGGAGAAAATATCCTTGCCGAACGCCACGTGATCGAGACCGGCGCGCTCTTCGAGCCACTGCACCATCTCCCGGTCGCGACGGGTGGTTGTGGGAGATTTGAGGATAACCGTGTCCGAGAGGATTCCGGCCAGCAGGAGCGCCGCGATCTTCTGTTCCGGCTCTATCCCCCGCTCCCGGTAAAGGGAGGCGACCACGGTGCAGGTGCTCCCAACCGGGGCGGCCATGAAGGTGATCGGCTGATTGGTGGGGGGATTTCCCAGCTTGTGGTGGTCGATAACCTCCAGGATCTCCACCGTTTCGGCCCCCGGCACCGACTGGCCCAACTCGTTGTGGTCCACGAGTATGAGGGCGTAGGGAATCGGTGACAGCAGCGACGATTTGGTGGCGACACCGGCAATGGTGCCGTCCTCTTCCACGGCGATCACGGCTGGCTCGCCGGAATGGAGGAGCTTGAGGCGCAGGTGCTCCAGGGGCTCGGCCACCCCGATCTTCTCGAACTTTGGGTCCACGAAATGGGAGAGGGGTGTGGAGAGCCGGGCCAGACCGGCGGCGGTGGCGGTATCGTGGGGGGTGGAGATGACCGTCACCCCCAGCTCCAGTGCCCTCTCACGAAATCCATCGGCCAGGGGGAACCCGCCGGTCACCACCAGGAGCCGCACCCCCCGCTCGATGGCCGCCTGCTGGATCGTGCGGCGGTCTCCCGTCATAATCAGGAGCGAGGCTGGGTCATACCCTTCGATGCGGCTTGAAAACGATTCCTCCAGCATGGCGCCGATGAACAGGTGCAGGTGCTCTTCCTCATCGGAGGGGGCGCCGGTGAGAAATGTGCCGTCCAGGCAGGCCGCCAGGGTGCGAAGGGACGCATCGACCCCCCGCCTGCGGTCGGTGCCGGCCAGCAGCAGATACTTTTCTGAAAGCTTGAGGAGCGAAACGAGCCCCAGCGGCGCGCCGACATCATCGACGACCGGCAGCACCCGGATGCCGTGGGTGTGGAACATGCCGAGGGCGTCGCGCAGGGGGGTGGCGGCCGAAGCCGTCACCGGCTGGCGGTTGAGGACGTGGCAGACCTTCGGGTGGACGTCGGCGAGGTAGACCGGCGGCTCCACCCCCAGGCGGTCGAGGATGTAGCGGGTCTGGGGATTCGGTTCACCGGCCATGGCGGCCGTAACGTTCTTCTGCCCCTGGCGGTTTTTCAGGGCCGCATAGCCCAGCGCGGAAGCCACGGAATCGGTATCGGGGTTGCGGTGTCCAACGACGTAAATCTGCTTATCCATTGATTCTCCTGCTTTTTGTGCCCGGCGAGGCGAATTGTGTGCTATAAGAGCGTGCTTCACTCAACCACGCGGAAGGAACTGCCATGCAGCAACTCATCGACTGGCTCGTCGCCACCATCGGGGCCATGGGCTACCCCGGCATTTTCACTCTCATGGCCATGGAAAGCTCCGTCTTCCCGGTGCCGAGCGAACTGGTCATGCCTCCGGCCGGTTATCTTGCCCACCGGGGGGAGATGAACATCTGGCTCGCCATCCTCATCGGCACGCTGGGAAGCCTTGCGGGGGCCTATGCCAACTATTACGCCGCCCACTGGCTGGGGCGTCCCCTCATCCTCAAGTACGGGAAGTATGTCTGGATAACCGAAGAGAAGTTCGCGAAAGTTGAGACATTCTTCCACAAGCACGGCGAGATTTCAACCTTCATCGGTCGGCTCCTCCCCGTGGTGCGGCACCTGATTTCGCTCCCCGCCGGGCTCGCCGGCATGCACCACGGGAAGTTCGCCTTCTACACCACGGCAGGAGCATTTTTCTGGGTGACGATCCTCACCTGGATCGGCTACTTCATCGGCCAGAACCAGGAACTGATCATGCGCTACTCCCACCAGGCGCTGGTCTGGGTCATCATTTTCAGCATTGCGCTGGTGGCGGTTTATGTGCGGTGGCACCGACGGAAACAGGGCCGGGCGTAACCGGCAATCGCCCCACAACTCTCCCCAAAACAGATAACCCCGGAACAGCAGCCCGTTCCGGGGTTTTTTCTTTTCTGAAGCCTGCAGCGTCCTACTTCGGCACCTTCTCCCAATCCTTCAGGAAGCGCTCGATACCGGCATCGGTGAGGGGATGCTTGGCAAGCTGGAGCATGACCGAGTACGGAATGGTGGCGATGTCGGCGCCGATGAGGGCGGAGTTCAGGACGTGGACCGGGTTGCGGACGCTGGCCACGATGATCTCGGCGGTGTAGCCGTAGTTGTCGAAGATCGTCTTGATGTCATCGATGATCCCCATGCCGTCCTGGGAGATGTCGTCGAGGCGTCCCACGAAGGGAGAGACATAGGTGGCGCCGGCCTTGGCGGCCAGCAGCGCCTGCATGGCGGTGAAAATCAGGGTGACGTTGGTCTTGATCCCCTTCTGGGTAAGGGTGGAACAGGCCTTGAGCCCCTCGGGGGTCATGGGGAGCTTGATGACGATGTTCTTGTGGATCTTGGCCAGTTCTTCGGCCTCGCGGATCATCCCGTCGTGCTCCAGGGAAATCACCTCGGCGGATATGGGGCCGTCAACGATGCCGGCAATCTCCTTGATGACATCCTCGAACTTGCGCCCCGACTTGGCGATGAGCGAGGGATTGGTGGTGACGCCGTCCACGAGCCCAAGGGCATGGGCCTCGCGAATCTCGTTCACATCTGCGGTGTCGATGAAAAACTTCATGCGTGTTCCTCCGGTTTTGATTGAGTATCTGTAGTGCTCGTATGTTCGATATTTGCCCGGTACTTCTCAAGGCAGGCCATGGAACAGAAATGGATTCGCTTCCCCTCGTGGCGGCCGATGACGGCATCATCCCCGGTGACGTAGACGCCGCAGACCGGATCCTGGAAGGTCTCTTCCTTCTCGGGCTCCTGAACCGCCGGTTTTTCTCCCCGATTCTTCTGCATGAGCCCCTGAACGATCTTGAAGCCCACATAAACCAGGATGAGGATTACAATCAGCCGCATCTAATAACTCCTAAACCTTTGTGACCCGCTCGCCGGTAGGAAGCGCCCGGAGCAGTTCATCGGCGCGGCGCCCCAGGCCGGGATGCATGACGGCGGGAGCGATCTCAGCGAGGGGTACCAGCACGAAACGCCGCTCATGGAGTCGCGGATGGGGAATGACGAGCCCCTCTTCTTCGAGGATGAGGTCGCCGTAGAGGAGAATATCCAGGTCCATGGAACGGGGGCCCCAATGAATGTCCCTCTTCCTCCGGAACACCTCGGTTTCGATTTTCTGGAGTTCCGCGAGCAACAGGCGGGGGGAAATGGACGTTTCAACCCTTATGACCGCGTTCAGAAAGTTGGGCTGTTCCACCGGGCCCACCGGCTCGGTGTCGTAGAAACCGGAGAGGGCCGTGATGCGGGTCTGTTCGAGCTTGCCGATTTCGGCCACGGCCCGCAGCAGGTTCAGCTCCCGGTCCCCCTGGTTCGACCCGAGGGCTATGAAAACGTTAGATTCCACCGGCAGATTAGAGCACAACGCGCCCGATTTTTCAACGCCCGTAACCGCAGTTCCCGGTCCCGGCCTTCAATGCAGCTCCTCACCCGTGGTGGTCATGACGAGCTTGCCGTGTTTGACCCCCTTCACGCCGATCAGTTCATCGGCAATCTTCTTCACCTCCCGGGCCTTGCCCCGCACCACCAGGACTTCGAGGCAATTGTGGGCATCCAGATGAACGTGAAGCGCCGAGACAATCTCGTTGTGATGGGAGTGCTGCTGCTCGGTGAGCTTATCGGAGAGGTCGCGAACATGATGGTTGTAGACGAGGGTCACCGTGCCGACGGTTTCCTCTTCGCCCCCCTCCCACTTGAGCTCCACCAGCGCCCCGCGGATCAGGTCGCGAATCGCTTCGGAGCGGTTCATGTACCCCTTTTCCTCGATGAGGCGGTCGAAATTCTCCAGCAATTTATCGTCGATGGAAATGCCGAATCTGACGGTTTCGCCCATGGGTCTGTTCTCCTGCGGCTGGACTGAAAACTGTTGGATAATAGACCACTTCAGGCGGGAGGGGAATCTTTTTTTAGCGCTGATTCCGCAGTTTCCGCACCCCAAAGGAGATGAGGAACAGGGTGAAGTTCACCAGAATGATGGTCGCACCGGCCGGAAGGTTGCCCAGAAAGGAAATGACGATACCGGCCGCCACCGACAGAACCCCGAGGGCCACGGCAAGGGCGATGGCGGTCCGGAACCCGCGGGCCATCTGCAGCGAAGTGACCGCGGGGAGGATGAGGAGTGCCGAAATGAGCATGATCCCCACCACCTTCATGGCCAGCACCACCGTGAGCGCGGTGAGGAGAACCAGCACCGCATTGATCCGGTCGACCCGGATCCCCGACGTGCGGGCAAGCTCCTCGTCGAAGGTGATGGCCAGCAGGTCATGGTAGAAGAAAATCACCGCCAGGCAGACGATGACGAAGAGGACCCCCGTCTGTCCCAGCTCGAAAGGGCTGATGGAGAGGATGTTCCCGAAGAGGTAGCTGAAGAGGTCCACGTTGAAGCCGCCGGCCATGCTGGCCAGCATAATGCCTATGGCGATCCCCAGGGACGAAACGATGCCGATTGCGGCGTCGCCGTAGATACGCGCCCGTTCGGCCAGCTTCAGGATGCCCAGGGCCGCCAGCAGCACGGCCGGTATGGCGGCAACGGCGGCGTAGGCCGACTGAAAGCGGAAGAAGAGGGCCAGTGCCACGCTCCCGAAGGTGACATGGGCGAGGCCGTCGCCGATGAGCGACAGCCGCCGCAGCACGAGGAACACCCCGAGCACCGAACAGAGCGCCGCGATGAGTGACCCGGCCGCAAGGGCCCGGAGGAGAAAGCCGTACTGGAATATTTCGAGGAAAGTCATACTAAACCTGAGTATCGCCGTTGGAAACTGCCATTTCGCCCTTAATGCCTATGGCAGATCAGGTGCTGGCTGGAAGGGCCAAAAAACTCCGCCATTTCCGAAGAGCCGCAAAAATCGTCGAAGCCGCCGTAAAAAACCAGACGCTTGTCGAGATAGAGGAGCTTCGAGGCGTAGCTGCCGATGGTGCCGCTGTCGTGGGTCACGAGGATGACGGTGGTGCCCCTCTCCCGGTTGAGATCGCTGATGGCACGGTAGAAACTCTCCCTGGTCTCGGGGTCCAGGGCCGTTGTCGGTTCGTCAAGCACGAGAAGCTCCGGTTCGTTGACCAGGGCGCGGGCCAGGAGCACCCGCTGCCGCAGCCCCCCGGATAGCTCCCCGATGAGCCGGTTGCGGATATCGCCAACCCCCATAAGTTCAAGGGCCCGGTCAACCGTCCCGGCGTCCTCCCGGCGAATGCGACGGGGAAAACGGCGGGCAGCCAGGAGCCCCAACCCCACCACCTCGGCAACGGTGGCGGGGAAGTGGGGATTGAAATGCTGGAGCCCCTGGGGGAGGTAGCCTACCCGCTGCCACTGGTCGAAGGATTCCAGGGGGGTCCCGAAGAGGCTCACCCCCCCCCGGTCGGGGCGGGCCAGCCCCAGGATGCAGCGGACAAGGGTGCTCTTCCCCGAACCGTTGGGTCCGACGACACCGACATAGCTCCCCTTTTCCACGGCAAACGACACGTCGCACAGGGCATCGGCCCCCTGGTAGGCCAGGGAAAGGCCGTGGACCGTAACAACCTCTACCGGCATTGGAGCCCCTTCCGAAGATTAGCGAGATTTCTCTCCATGAGTCCGATGAAGGTTACCCCCTTGTCCAGGTCGGACTTGGAGACGGTATGGGCGCCGTGGAGCATCAGTATCGAGGCGCCGGTTTCCCGGGCAATGGTTTCGGCGGTGCGGGGGTCGAGGAGTTCCTCGGTATAGATATGCTTCAAGCCTTCGGCCCGCACCTGCTTCACGAGCGCCGCCAGCTTCGCCGGGGTCGGCTCGGCATCGGCGGAGACTGCGTAGGCCGACTCGTAGCGGAGCCCGTAGCGGTTGGCCAGATAACCGAAGGCGAAATGCCCGCCATGGAGAACGGTCCGAGTGGCGCACGCGGCAAGCCCGGTGCGGTAGCGATCGTCCAGATCGGCCAGCTTCGCCCGGTAGGCGGCAGCGTTGGCCAGGTAGACGGATCGGTTGGCAGGGTCCCGTTCGGCAAGGGCGGCCGCAATGGTATCCACCATGAGCTGGGCATTGGTGAAATCGAGCCAGAGATGGGGATCCATCCCTTCGCCGCTGTGACCGTGCTCCCCATCGTCATGGCCGTCGTGCTTCGCGCCATCGCCCGCCTTCAGGAATTTTGCACCGCGGCTGGCATCGACCACCGCGAGCCTGCTGTTGCCGGCTCCCTTGACGATCTCACCGGCCCACGGCTCCATATAGCGATTCGTATAGACGAACAAGTCCGCCCGGCTCACCCGGACGATGTCTTCGGGGCGGGGCTCAAAACTATGGGGCTCCATGCCGGGAGGCAAAAGCATCACCACCTCGGCCTTGTCCCCCGCCACGACGCGGGCAAACTCGTACACCGGGAAAATTGTGGCCACAACCCGAAGCCTGCCGCTCTCCCCGGCCGATTGTTCCCCCTGCTTCCGGCATCCGGCAGCTGCCGCCGTCAGCATCAACACCAGTATGATAGCAACAATCCGTCTCATGAATCCTCTTCGTTCGTCAGTTGGTGCGGCAGTAGCAGGCACTAAGCGACATTTGCGTTTGCCGCTCTAAGATACCCCTAGACCGGTGCTTGTCAAGGGGGAATCCCTCCGTTGACTCCCACCGGCAGATGGGCTACAGTGGCCATTATTTTCACCACCGGCGGCCGGAAAGGGGATATGGCAATGCTCATGGGCAAGCTGGCGCACCAGGCGGACCTGATCGAAGCCCTCACCGGAGCGGCCGGCACACATGGCGTCAAAGCCGGTACAGTGCAGGTGGTCGGCGCCCTCCGGAAAGCGAAGCTCGGCTTCTATGACCAGTGGCGCAAGACCTACCGGGAGCTTCCCTTTGAACGGCCCATGGAGATAGTTTCCGGCATGGGGAACGTATCCCTTCGCGACGGCAAACCCTTCATTCATCTCCATCTCGCCCTGTCCGACGATGAGGGAAAGGTCTTCGGCGGCCACGCCCTTGGGGGCTGCACCGTCTTTGCGGCCGAATTCACCATCATGCCGCTGCCGGGGGCGGAACCGGTCCGCGTCTTCGACGAAACCACCGGTCTCTATCTCTGGGAGAAGGAAATCTACCCGGCAGAAGCGCACAGGGAAATTTCACCCGAACTCGCACGGGCACTGCTTCAGCCCTAATTCCACAGGCACCATCCAGGTTTCCATGAAGGCAGGATACAAACGGATACCAACCGCCGACGAACTGGAGCTTGAGCGCAAGCGGCGGGAGTTCCACGCCCTTGAGCGGCGTCTGGTCAGGCTCGAGCATGATCTGGAGGACCTCCGGGAGGAAATCCGGGAGTTCGAAAAGCTCTATGCGGTCAAAATGGCCGACCGGGTCCGCGAACTGGATCAGTTGCGCCGGGAGTTATCCAGGGCCAGGGCGGAAACGGTGAACCGCCATACAGGGAACGGCACCGGGCGCCGGAGCTACGGGCTCAACGACGATGAACCGGAACCCGAGGAAATACCCCGTCTGAAACCGGAACCCGGCGCAACGGCAAAGAGCGAAGGAATCCGTGAAGTCTACCGCAAGGTGGCCAAGGCCATCCACCCGGACCTGGCGGATTCGGACGAAGACCGCAAGCGCCGCCAGAAACTCATGGCCGAGGCAAACCGGGCGTACGCCGAAGAAGATCGGGTCACCCTCCAGGCGATCATGGAAGAATGGGAGATTTCCCCCGAAACGGCCGTTGCCGTGGGCACCGAAGGGGAACTGGCACTGGTCGGCCGCCGCATCGCACGGGTCGTGGAGCGGATCAGGGGGGTTGAACTGGAAATCGCCAAACTCCGCAATACCGACCTCTACCACCTGGTCCAGCGGGTGCAGGATGCCCGGTGGCGGGGGCGCGACATCATGGACGAAATGGCATCGCGGCTCGACGACGAGATCCTTGCCATCTGCAGAACCCTGAACTCGCTGGGACGCGGCCTCGACACCTCCGGCGCCCCGGAAGAAGCTCCGGTCCCCCCATCACCTCCGGTTGACACCTTCCGCATCGTCAGGTTCCCCGCCGACCGCCCCATTGGCACCCTTTTCGTCAGGGAACGAAACTCTGGCAGTTTTCTGGACTGGAAGCGGCTCGGCGAAGCATTCGGAAACGTGGCGGTACCTGCCGGAAAGGGGCTGCGGCTCGACGTGCGCGAAGGAACAGCCGACATGGGTCTCCTCGGCACACTCCAGGCCGACGACCTCCAGGCCTGCTTCCTCTACGGCATTGCGGACGACGACCTGACCCACATCCTGGGTCTCAAGGGCATCACTGAACTTTACCTCTCCGGCGAAGGCATAACCGGCAAAGGCATCGTCCACCTGCTGGAGTTGAAAAACCTCGAACGGCTTTACCTCTACGACACCCGGATCACCAACGCCGGACTCGCCTGCCTGAAGCATCTGCCGCGGCTACGCTCTCTCACCCTCAGCAACGCCCCGATCACCGGCGGAGAACTGGAACGACTGCGGCTGGCGCTGCCGGGCTGCCGGGTCGTGATCCTGCAGAGCGGCAAGCGGGGCTGAGGGGTTAGATAAAAACCTCCCTCAACAAATCCAGAAGCCGCACATTCTCCTCCGCTCCCCGCACGGCAACCCGGAAGAACCGGTCCGAGAGCCCCCGAAAGGACGAGCAGTCCCGGATCAGGACCCGCTCGGCGAGAAGCCGTGCCGCCAGCTCCGGCGCCGAAGGGCCCGCATCGATGCGTACCAGGAGATAGTTGGCAGAGGACGGATAGACCGTAAGCCCCGGCAGTGCGCTGATTCCCGCGGCAAGCCGCTCCCGCTCCGCCACCACGAGCTCACGGGTCCGGGCGGGGTAATCCCTGTCTTCCAGGCAGGCAAGGCCGGCGGCCTGGGCCATGGTATTGACGCTCCAGGGCTCCCGGAGCGCCGCAAGCCGGGCGATCACCTCCCCGCCCCCCACGGCGTAGCCGAGCCGAAGCCCCGGAATGGCGTAGAACTTGGTCATGGAGCGGAGCACCACGGCCCCGCCCCCTTCGACCACGAGGGATGTCGCCGACTCCTCCTCCCGGAAATCGATGAACGCCTCGTCGAGAACGAGGAAGGTGCCGCGGCTACGGCAGAGGCGGAGAATTTCGGCCACTTCGTTGGCCGGGATCAGGGCACCGGTGGGGTTGCCGGGATTGGCGAGGAAAAGGAGATCGCATCCCACTGCCAACCGCCGGTCCAGGGCATCCGGAGACAGGGCAAACCCTTGAGCCGGGTCCAGCTCCAGGTAGTCCACCTCCCAGCCGGCACGGGTAAGGCTCTTGGCATACTCGGAGAAGGGAGGGGCGACGATGAGCCCCCGCCTGCCGCCCACAAGCCGCGGCACCAGATAGATAAGCTCCGTGGAGCCATTGGCAACGCAGATATTTTCGGGGAGCAGATGGTGGCGGCGGGCCAAGGCGTCCCGCAGCTCCGTGGCCCCGCTGTCGGGATAGTGGACGAGCCGGTCAAAGGCGGCCGCAACCGCCCCGCGCACCCCGACCGGTGGGCCGAGGGGGTTGATGCTCGCCGAGAAGTCAAGGATGTCGTCGGGGGAAACGCCTAGACGACGGGCAACGGCAAAGACCGTCCCGCCGTGGTCGAAGGTTTCTTTCATGGAACCGTGACCCCTCTCAGCACAAAGACTCCCAGAAATAGCAGGATAAGCCCTTCACAACCGTACATGAGGCGGACGGCACCCTGCCAGGCCGCGGCATCGAGGGGTTTGAGGGGATCGCCAATGGCCGGTTTCGCCACCGGCCTGCCGAAGTAGCTGCTGGTTCCCCCCAACTGCACGCCGAGTGCACCGGCTGCCGCCGCCTCGGGGATGCCGCTGTTGGGGGATGAATGGTTGCGGCCGTCCCGCTGCATGATGCGCCAGGCGTTGCGCCCCGACAACCCAAGAAGGGGAGCGGCCAGCGCCATGAGAGCCCCGGTGAGCCGCGCCGGCACAAGGTTAACCAGATCATCGAAGCGGGCCGAAGCCCAGCCGAAGCGGCGATAGCGCTCGTTTTTGTATCCGACCATGGAATCGAGGGTGTTGACCGCCTTGTAGGCGAGGGCGAGGGGAGCCCCGCCGATCATGAGCCAGAACAGCGGCGCGACAACTCCGTCCGACGTGTTCTCCGCCACGGTCTCCACGGCGCCGCGCCAGATCTCCGGTTCGGGCAGCGCCTCCGTATCCCTCCCCACGATGAAGGAAAGGGCATGGCGGGCCGCCGGAAGGTCTCCCCTGGCAAGGGCCTCGGCCACTCGACCCGACTCACCATGGAGCGAACGCGCCGCCAGGCAGGTCCAACCGAGAGCAGCCTCCACGGCAAACCCGGCTGCCGGATGAAGAAGCCAGGCTCCGCGAACAACTACCCATGCCGCGCCAGCAGTTATCCCCACGGTCAGAACCAGAAGCAGCACCCCGGCGAACCGTTCATTCGCCACAAACCGGCGGAGCTGGCGCTCAAGAACAGCCACGAGGCGGCCGATGGCCACCACCGGATGGGGGAGCCAACGGGGATCGCCCAGCAGCCAGTCCAGGAGCATTGCGGCAATGGCAAGCGCCACCACCCGGTCAGCACAGCTCATGCACTCCCCTCGGGCCGCAGGAGGGTGCCGGAGGGGAGCGGTGTCTCGTTGAGCGTGAAAAAGAAGGTCGCACCCTCGTCCACGGCCCCCTCTGCCCAAATCCGGCCGCCATGCCTGCGGATGACCCGCGCCACGGTGGCCAGGCCCACGCCGTTTCCGGGGAATTCATCGGGGGTATGCAGCCTGCTGAACGGGCGAAACAGCTTTTTTGCCTCCTCCGCATCGAAACCGGCGCCATTGTCCCTGATAAAGTACACCCGCCTCCCCCCATCGTCGCGGGAACCGAACTCGATGGCAGCCTCTTCCCGTTGCGACGTGTACTTCCAGGCATTGCTGACCAGGTTTTCCACCGCAAGGCTGAGAAGCTCCGCGTCCCCATTCACCAGCAGGTCTCCCGTCCGGGTGAAGGATACCTGCCGTTGGGGATCGACCCGCTGAAGGTCGCCGATCACCGAACTGGCGATCGCCCCCATGTCCACCTGTTCCATGGTCAGTTGCTGGCAGGTGGCCCGGGCAAGGGCCAGCTGCGCATCTATGAGGGCGTTCATGCGCACGGTTGCTTCATTGACGGAAGCAAGCAACTCGCTCAACGACGCATCGCCTTTCTCCTTGCACTCGGCGAGCGCCAGCTGCACATATCCGCTGATGCACGACAGGGGCGTCCTCAGATCGTGGCTCAGGGCCGAGCTGAACTGTTTCAGATCGTCGTTGGCCGCCTCGAACTGTGCGGTCCGTTCCCTGACCCGCTGTTCAAGGAGCCGGGCAAAGGCGTCCAGGTCCTCATGGGATTTTTCGAGACGCTCCGCCATGGAGTTGAACGATGCGGCAAGTGTGCCCAGTTCGTCCGGACGCCGGATATCCAGCCGGTGGGAGAGTTTTCCCTCGGCGATGGCCACGGTCCCGGCGGTCAGGGAATCAAGTACGCGCAGAATGGACCGGCTAGTTCCCAGGATGAGGCTAACAGCCACCACGAGGACTATGGAAACGGCGAGAACACCCTGCCAACGGGCAGCGGCAGCCAGGTTGAGCATCTGGGAACTGCCGGCGTCAAGGGTGCGGGAGATGATCGGCACGAGGTTCTTGTAGAGGATTCCCTCCATGCGGGTATTGGCCAGGGTTACAGCCTCCCGGCCGCGGCCCGATTTCTTGAGTTCCACAGCCTTGTTCATGAGGCCGGACAGTTCCTGGAAACTCCGGGTAACGGCTTCGGAATCTTTCAGCGCAGTCGCATCGCCATTTTGCGCCTTGCGTTGCATCTGGTGCTGGAAATCTTCCAAAGCATGACCCGCCTCCCAACCTAGTCGCGAAAAATCATTGCCAACCTCCTGGCGCTGGCCGAGCAGATACTTCATCAACTCCTTGAACTGGGCGGTCACATCGGAAAGAAGCTGGTTGGCGGCAAGGAATCCATCCAATGCCGCTTCGCCCCGTTCGATGTTTCGGCGGCCCTCGCCGGACATCCAGGGAATCCACCCCACGGTTATGAGCAGTTCGTGAAAGGCGACATGAACATCCTCAGAGCCGTCGCCCAGCGCCTTGTCCAGCGGCAGTAGCACCTCACGATCGAAATAGGGCTCCAGACGGTCTCGGAACAACGCCATCGCCTCAGCCCCGCGGCCGGCGTCCTGAAGCTCGAAGAACCATTCGGCCGTCCGTACCCACGACTCATGGCGCTCCCGCACTTCCAACGCAAGCTCCAGGTCATCATCCTCGCCGGATACGCCCAGGGCTTTCTGGCGTTTGATGGCATCCAGCCAGACATCGAAGGCCCCACTGATAACCTTGTCTTCCCTGTGGAACTCTTCCCGCGCCTGGGGATCGGCAATGGAGAGATAGTCGACGACCTCTTTCATCTGCTGGATCATCCCCGCCCTGGCAATGGCAATTCCCCTGAGGTACTCGACCGCCGGGACCAGGTGGCTCACCCGCACATGGACCTGTGAAGAGGAATGGAACAGATAGCCCACAAACAGCGTCACGAGCAGCACAATCAGGAAGATCAAAGCCTGAATCTTCCGTTTAATGGTCATCGCGGCTCTCCTCCCGGCTGTCCGCCATCCCGGCAATACCCGCCGAGTCCGCACAGCACCAGCAATCGCTCCATGTCCAGGTAAGTTTCGAGGTGTTTTGCCAGCAAATCGAAGGGATCGTCCCGCAACTCCGCGGCGGGGCGCTCATCAATCCCCTTGGCCCGCCGCAGCTTGTTGAGGAAGGCGGAACGGAAGCCCGCGTTGTCGAAGATCCCGTGGAGATAGGTGCCGAAGACCCGGCCATCGCCGGAGACGGCGCCATCCAGCACCTCCACCGCGCGGCCCGAGCGCTCCGTGGCCCTGGCAAAGGGACGGACGCCGGGACCGAGTATCGTCTCCCCCATATGGATCTCGTACCCCTCCAGATCTCCCCGGCAGCGGGGAGCCACCTGGTACCCCGCCGGCAGGAGCTCCGCCCGGGCCTGATGGGTGGTTTTCTTCTCCAGCATCACCGTCACCACATCCAGGAGCCCCAACCCCTCGGCCTCCCGGATGCCGGACTCCACGGCGTGGGGGTCCGAGACCCGCTTCCCCAGCATCTGGTAGCCGCCGCAGATGCCGACGATGGGCTGCCGGAAGGCCCGGATCGCCTCGAAGAGCCCCCGTTCCACGAGGAAACAGAGGTCAGTGGTGGTGGCCTTGCTCCCCGGGATGATGAGGAGGTCGAGCCCCCGGAGCTGGTCAGCCCCCTCCACGTAGGTGAGGCGCACATCGGGCTCCGCCTCAAGGGCATCGAAATCGGTATAGTTGGAGATGCGCGACAGCTTCACCACCCCGATCTTCAGCTTCTCCCCCCCCGCTCCCCGCTCCCCGCTCCCCGTCCCCCGCTTTTCCAGGGCAACGCTGTCCTCCTCCGGGATGCGGAAACCGCTGAAGCACGGCACCACCCCCAGGACCGGTACGCCGGTCCGCTTCTCCACGAACTCGATTCCCGGCGCAAGGAGCGACGGCTCCCCCCGGAACTTGTTGATGACGATGCCGGCGATCCGCTCCCGCTCCGCCGGCTCCAGGAGCTCCAGCGTCCCCACGATCTGGGCGAAGACCCCGCCCCGATCGATGTCGGCCACGAGAATCGCCCGGCACCCGGCCATCTCGGCCACCTTCAGGTTGGCAATATCGTGGGCCTTCAGGTTGATCTCGGCAATGCTCCCGGCCCCTTCGATAACCACGACGTCGTGGGCCGCGGAGAGCCGAGCGAAACTTTCCCGCACCTTCCCGAAGGCTGTCGGCTTGTAGTCGTGGTACTCCCGCACCGACATGTTCCCTACGACCTCGCCCGCCACAATCACCTGGCTCCCCGTATCGGATGAAGGCTTCAGGAGTATCGGGTTCATGTCCACATGGGGCGGTATGCCGCAGGCAGCCGCCTGCACCGCCTGGGCCCGGCCGATCTCACCCCCCTCGGGAGTGACCGCCGAGTTGAGGGCCATGTTCTGGGATTTGAAGGGTGCAACCCGGAGGCCCCGATTCTTGAGGATACGGCAGATGCCGGCCGTCAGAACCGATTTTCCCACATCCGAGGCGGTGCCGACCACCATCACGGACCGGGAACGGGAATTCAAAATCTGAACCGGTGAATCCTCCAAATGCTTATCAACTGGCTTTTCTGCTTTTTCTTGCTTTGCCCCGGGCCCCGGTCCCCGGTCCCCGGTCTTTTCGGACTTATAGCCGCGCGGCGTCACCATCCGCCCTGCCGGATCGACAAAGGTGGAGGAGTTCCCCACTATCACCAGGGAAAACATGTCTATGGGGTAATCGAGCATACGCCCCAAAGAGGTGACGATGCGTTCCTCTCCCTCACGCATGGCATTGCGAACGATCCCCACAGGGGTATCCTCCGACCTGGCGGACAGGAGAATCTGCCGCGCCTCCTCGATCTGCCGGACCCGCCCCTTGCTCCGGGGGTTGTACAGGGCCACGACGAAATCAGCCGTGGCTGCGGCCACAAGTCTTCGCTCTATGAGATCCCACGGGGTCAGAAGATCTGAAAGGGAGATGACGGCGAAATCGTGCATAAGGGGTGCGCCGAGTACCGCTGCAGCCGCCTGTACGGCAGAAACGCCGGGAATCACCACGATCTCCGGAGGATCGGCCATCTCCGCAGCCTGTTCCAGGGCGAGCCCCGCCATGCCGTATATACCGGCGTCGCCGCTGGAAACCAGCGCAACGGTCTTTCCCTCTGCCGCCAGATCCAGGGCCTCGCGGCAGCGCTCCACCTCCTTCATCATCCCGGAGGATATGATCTCCTTGCCGGCAATGAGGGGATTTATCAAATCCAGGTAGGTCCTGTAACCCACTACGGCATCGGCGGAATCAAGGGCCTCGTTGGCCTGGAAAGTCATATGATCGAGGTCGCCGGGACCGATGCCGACGACGTAAAGTTTAGACATTAAAAACCTCGTATTTCAGCAATGGCGAGCGTCACGTTGCCGCTCTTGATCTTTGCCAGCAACAGGCATCCTCCGTTGGATGCGAGCACCGCGGCCGGCTCGGCGACACCGGTGGCTCCGATGGCCTCCAAAGCATGGGCCGAGGGGGGTGACGGCACGGCAACGCCGTTCAATTCCCCGCTATCGAAAAAGCGAATGGGCAGATCGTGTTCACTGGCGAACGCCAGAAGCCCCGCCTCCTCGCGCTTGGCCGCGGCGCTGCCGATGCAGGCGACGCTCTTCAGGGAGAGGAAGAGGCGCTTCATCTGGGCACTCACCACCTCTTCTATTTCCTCGGCGCCGGTGCCGCTGTTGCAGCCGATGCCGAGCGCCAGGTTGCGGGGACGCAGCACAAGGAGGGCATCAGCCTGGGACTGGGGGGGAAGCCGCCGGTTGGTAACGAAGACGAACCCCTTGGCGCCGCTCTGGAGGGCTTCCACGAATGTGTCGTGAAAGGAGAGCCGCGCCGCGCCGTGGAAAGCGGTCCGGACCCGGTCGGTGGGGTCCACCACGGCAATCTCCTCCCCCTCAAGGATGAGCGCGTTCAGGGTCTTCACCCGGCAGAGGTCATCGATGGCCCAACCCTCTTCCTTGGCCAGCATGTCGAAGGAGGGGAGGCTGTTGGCATCGGTGGCGGTAGTTATAACCTCCCGGGCGCCGGTAATGAAGGCACAGCGGCAGGCAAGCTCGTTGGCGCCGCCAAGATGCCCCGCCAGGAGGGAAACGGCGAATTTCCCGGCGTCGTCCATCACCACCACCGCCGGATCCACATCCTTGGCAACCAGGTGCGGAGCCACCATCCGGACCACGATTCCCGTGGCCATGATGAACACGAAGCCGTCAAAGAGGGGCCAAAGTTCCGCCACCAGCCCCTTCAGCTCTCCGGCGAAGGGAATGGCCCCCTTCCCCGCCTGCCCGGCAAATTTCTGCAGGACATAGAGCTCCCCGTTGCCGAGCCCCTCCCGCAACTGCGTGCCGAGCCGGGCGCCGTTGCGGGTTATGGCGATTATGGCAATGCGCATGACACCTAACCTCCTCTGCCGCAGAGACCGCAAAGGCCACAGAGAGAAAACTACGTGACAATCCCCTTCCGGAACTCATGGGAAAAGCCCTTGTCGTACAGGAGTGATTTGCTCTTGAGCCCTTCCCGGCGAGCCTTCAGCACATCCCCCACGAGGATGATGGCCTGTTTGCCGATGCCGGCCTCCCGCACCTTTACGGCAATATCCGCCAGGGTCCCCTCCACCGACTGCTCGTCGGGCCACGACGCCCGGGCCACCACCGCTACCGGTGTTGCCGGGGTATAGGCCCCCTCCAGGAGTTCAGCCACCACCTGCTCGATCATGGCGACCGACAGGTAAATGACCAGCGTCGCCCCGAGCTTCGCGATCCCGGCCAGCTTCTCCCGCTCCGGGACCGGGGTCCGCCCCGCAAGCCGCGTGATGATGACGGTCTGGGAGACCTCCGGCAGGGTCAGCTCCTGCCTGAGGGTGGCAGCGGCGGCAAAGGCGCTCGTCACCCCCGGCACCACGGCATAGCCGGTACCGAGGGCATCCAGCTCCGCCATCTGCTCCTGGATCGCGCCGTAAATGGAGGGGTCGCCGGTGTGGAGACGCACGGCCTGCTTGCTGTCCGCCACCGCCTGGGCCAGGACCGCCGTGGTCTCCTCCAGGGTCATGGCGGCGGAGTCGTACACCACGGCATCGGGGGCATAGGTGCGGACCAGCTCCCGGTCCACGAGGCTCCCGGCGTAGACGACGACATCCGCCTCCCGCAGAAGCCGGGCACCCTTGACGGTAATAAGTTCGGCATCGCCGGGGCCGGCGCCGATGAAATGGACGATATTTTTTTCAACCACAGAAGACACGGCGGAATACCTATCCTTTAGCCTTTTCCGTTCTACTTCCTGACAATCAAGAGCGACAGGTAATCGAGCTTCTCCCCCACGAGCCGCTCCAGATCGAACACCACTTCTTCGTCGACGGAACCGACCCGGCGGACAAAGACTGCTTTCCGGTCAAGCCCCAACTCCTTCAGCAGGGCATAAATCCGGTCGAATACCCGGTTCACCTTCATGAGGATGACGGTGTCGAAATCGACGAAGGTCCTGCGCAGCTCGTCGTCCTCGTAGGTGGTGGGAAGTATGGCGATCCTCCCGGCGGCCATCCCCAGGGGGACGCCGGCAACGGCCGCGGCGGCGTTGATGCTGGATATGCCCGGCACTATCTCCACGGGAATCTCCGGGTAGCGCTCCCGGAAGATGCGGTAGAGGTAGAGGAAGGTGGAGTAGAGGAACGGATCACCGATGGTGATGAAGGCCACATCCTTTCCTGCCCGGACCCGCTCGGCCACCTGGGCGGCCGCCTCATCCCAGAAAGTTTCGAGCCCCTCCTGGTTCTTGCGCATGGGAAAAACCTGGGGAAGCACCTCCTGGCGGGAGGAATCCACGAGATCCGCCACGATGGACAGGGCATAGCTGGCGGCATCGGCGGCACCGGTGGGGGCGCAGATGACGTCGGCAGTGCGGATAATCCGCTCGGCCTTCCTGGTCAGCAGCTCCGGATCGCCGGGGCCGACGCCGACGGCGTATATCTTTGCGATTGTTTTCCTTGATTGATGCGGCACAGCAGAAAACTCCAGATTTTCCCTCACTCTTCACCTTTCCAGGCGGTGATGATATAGACCGGATTGTGGGACTCAAACATCTTGTACTCGGTGAGCCCCTTGGTCTTGGCCACATTGATGCAGGCGACCTCCACCGCGTAGCCGTGATCCTCCAGGAACTCCACCGCCTTGGTGAGGGTGTCGAGGGTTACGGCATTGAGAACTATTACCCCTTCGGGCTTGAGGCGACGGTCCACCGCATCGATGATCTCCTCCAGCATGCCGCCGGAGCCCCCGACAAAGACCCGGTCCGGATCGGGAAGGTCATCGAGCCCTTCGGGGGCAAAGGCCTCAACGAGGGTCACGTTGCGGGCCACGAATTTTTTCAGGTTATCGCGGATGAAGCCAAGGTACTGTGGATTCCTCTCCAGGGCGAAGATCCGGCCGTTGGGCATCAGATTCGACGCCTCGATGGAGACGGAACCGCTCCCGGCGCCGATGTCCCACATGACGAGGTCGTCCTGGAGCCTGAGCTTCGCCAGGGTCACGGCCCGCACTTCCTGCTTGGTGATGAGCTTCTTGGCGGTGGCGAACTCGTCGTCATCGATGCCGATTACGGGATACTGGGCCAACTGGGGTTCCCAGGCCTTGATGAGGATGAGGATGTTCAGCTCCGCAGCGGGCAGCTCCAGGAGCCCCTTAACATCGGTCCTGGTGAACTTCTCGCCGGACAGCCCCAGGTTCTCGCAGAGCCATGCCTCGTACCCCTCTGCGCCACGAACGATGAGCTCCCGGGCTATCGCCGCAGGTGTATTGGTTTTGTCGGTGAGCACCGCCACCTTCTCGGCAGCCACGATCCGGTCCACGGCCCCCTTGAGCCCCCGGCCATGAACCGACACGAAGATGGCGTCGTCCCACGGCTCCTTGATCTGGGCAAAGGCATACTGGACGCTGGTCACGTTGGGAAAGATCTCGATCCGCTCCTTGGGGAGGTTGCGGAGCAGGAACCGGGCGATGCCGAAGAAGTTGGGGTCGCCGGAACCGAGGACCACCGTCCGCTTATCGGTCGCCCGAAGCTGTTCCAGGAGAATGGAAAGATCCCCCAGCTCCTGTTTCTCCCCTGGGAAATCGGGGAAAATATCCAGGTGGCGCTTATGGCCAATAAGGACCTCGGCCTTGCCGATAACCTCCAGGGCCTTGGCGCCGAACCCTTCCCACCCTTCGATGCCTGCGCCGACAAGGTAGATTTTTTGGTGAGGCATATTGAAAACCTCCTCAATACGAAATGGACTATGACGTAATTTTACCCGAAATATAGCACCGTTGAATCATACCCTGCCAGCAAAACCTTGATATCCAGGGAAGGGGCAAGACGCCGGGCTGCCTCCCGCGCCCGGACGCAGACCAGTTCCATTAGTGCGGGATCTCTGCCCGACTCCTCCAGTACCTGGCGAGCGGTGTTGTACCGGGACCAGGGACCGGGGACCGGGGACCGGGGACCCATCTCGCGGAGCCACTCCGCAAGCATCCGGAGATCAAGCTCTGACGAGGAGACATGGGTCTGCTCATGGCCGCAGGCGATTTTGAGGAGCTTGGCGAACTGACCAGCCAGTATGACGCGGTGAATCCCCTTGCGGGCGCAGGCCCGCAGCGCATACCCCACATGGTCCCCCATCATCACATAGGCCTCCTCCGGAAGTTTTTCTCCGCCGATCCCGGCCTTTTGCGCCACAATTTCACTGGTCCTCCCCGTGGAGAGCACCACCATTTCGCAGCCGCAGGCCCGGGCCACGTCCAGGGCCGCATCGAGGGTGTCGGTCCAGGCCTTGGCGGAGATGGGGCGCACGATGCCGGTTGTGCCGAGTATGGAGAGCCCCCCCAAGATGCCGAGGCGGGCGTTGAGGGTCTTCCTGGCCAGTTCCTCGCCATTGGGGATGGAGATGGTAACGTAGAGGACCTGGGGGAGGCATACGACCGGAAACTCCTCCTTGACCCCTTCGGTAATCATCCGCATCGGCACCGGGTTGATGGCCGGGTTCCCAACGCTCACGCCGAGTCCCGGCTTGGTGACCGTGCCGACCCCCTTGCCGCCATCCACGAAAACCATGGTCCGGGCGCCGGTGCGGTTCAGGGATTCGCGCCGGACCCGGGCGTGGATTTCCGCGCCGTTGGTCACGTCAGGGTCATCGCCCGCATCCTTCACCACAAAGCAGGAGGCAGTATTTTCGTCGAATTCCTGCCCCTGGAGGCGGAAGGCGACCAGCTCGCCCAGGGGAAGGACAAGCTCCACCTCATCCACGATGCGCTGCTCCCGGAGCATCCGGGCCGCCCCCTTGGCGGCGGCGGCGGCGCAGGCTCCGGTGGTGTAGCCGTGTCGGAGTTCTTTCCTGTGCATACTGACTGACGGGGGACGCCCCCTACCCCGCCTCCTCCGCCAGGATCAAAAGCGCATTCACCACGGCCGCAGCCACGTTGGACCCACCTTTTCGCCCCCGGTTGGTAATGAAGGGGATGTCGGGAAATTCATTCTCCAGGGCCAGGAGCGCTTCCTTGCTCTCGGCGGCCCCCACGAACCCCACCGGAAGCCCCACGATCAGCTCCGGCCGCACCCCTTCCTCCCGAATGAGGCGCAGCAGTTCGAAGAGAGCCGTGGGGGCATTGCCGATGACGAAGATGCCATTCCCCCTGTCGGCGACCCCCTTGCGCATGGCCAGTATGGAACGAGTCACCCCCAGCGCTTTTGCGTCCCTGGCCACATCCGGGTCGGCCACAAAGCAGGCGGCGCCGACACCGAAGCGTCCGAGTCGCGGTTTGGCAATCCCCGAAAGGGCCATGTTCGTATCGGTGACGATACCCCGGCCGTTGCGCAGAGCCGCAATGCCGCAGGAAACGGCCCGCGGCGAGAATGCCATGGTGCGGGCATAGTCGAAATCGGCGCTCGTGTGAATCGCCCGCCGCACCACCGGCCACTCGGCCCCCCCCCAGGAGTGGAGCCCCACTTCGGCATCGATGATGCGAAAGGATTCGGCCTCGATCTCTTCGGGAGAAAGATGGACCGACATCAGTGCCATCCCGTGGCGGTGAGAGCTTCGGCGATCCGCTCCACCTCCACCTCGGCCAGTTTGCGGTGAACTCCCAGATGCCCCCCCATGGCAAACTCGACTTTTGGATGGCGCTCCCGGGCCTGGGCCATCTCTTCGGGAAGGTCCTCCTGGACATGGGCTCCCACGAAGAGGAAGTAGGGCATCAGAAGTACCCGCTTCGCCCCCTGGGCAACGCAGGCGTCGATCCCCTGCTGGATATTGGGGAGATGTTGTTCCCGGAACGACACCTCCACGATGTCGTAACCGGTCATCTCCTTCACCATGGCGGCAATCCCGAGCACAGCATCATTGGCCTCGGGAATGCGGCTCCCGTGGGCCATCAACAAAATCGCGGTTTTCATGAACTGCTCCTTTTCATTTCCATTACCTCCACGATCTCCCGCCGCGCTTCGCCGATGGTGAGGGGAAGGCGCCGGAAGGGGAGGTCGTCCTCGTGTTTCAGCCGATGGATCAACTCGGCGATATGGGGAAGCCGGAGCTTGACGCTCTCCAGTTCGGCTGGGGCCGTGAAGACTTCCTCCGGTGAACCGCTCCGGACGATCTTTCCCCGGCTCAGGATGTGGAGCCGGTGGAGAAAGATGGGGACCAGGTCCACCGAGTGGGTCGCCATGACGACGGTCACCCCCTGGTCGCGGTTGAGCCGCGTCAGGAGTTCCATCATCCGGTACTCCCCCATGGGGTCGAGGCCGGCGGTCGGTTCGTCCAGGAGGAGCACTTCGTGCCCCATGGCCAGGAGGCCGGCGATGCAGACCCGCTTCTTCTGGCCGTAGCTGAGGGCATGGATGTTCTTGCCGGCCAGCTCCCCCATCTCCACGGCCGCCAGGGACTCTTCCACCCGTCCCTTCACCTCCGCCTCCGCAAACCCCATATTGCGGGGGCCGAAGGCCACGTCTTCAAAAACCGTGTGGGCGAAGAGCTGGTCGTCGGGATTCTGGAAGACGAGCCCCACCGTCCGGTAGATCTCCCGGGGATGGAGTTTCCGCACGTCCCGGCCGTCCAGGAGCACCTGGCCGTCATACTCCTTCACGAGGCCATCCATTATCCGGAGAAGGGTCGTCTTTCCCGACCCATTGGAGCCGAGGATGCCGCAGAATTCTCCCCGCCCCACCTCAAACCGGATATCGGCCAGGGCACGGGTGCCGTCGGGATAGGTGAACGCGCGGATATCCACGGCAATGCGCGCTACAGCCACCGCACCACCCCCATGGTGGCCACGAACAGGGCCGATGCCGCCACCTCACCCGCACGGAAGGGGCGGTGCTTCAGGAGGGGGAGATTACCGTCGTACCCCCGCTGCACCATGGCGGTGGTGATGGTCTGGCTGGTGTCGAAGGCCTTGATGACCAAAGCCCCCGCCAGCATCCCGAAGGAGCGCAGCCCCCGCCGGAAACCGGCGTAGCCGAGGCGGTTCCGCTGGGCACCATAGACCACCTGGGCATCGTCGAAGAGGACGAAGAGGTAGCGCCAGGCAAAGAGGGCCACGTCGATGAATCCCTGTGGCACCCGCAGCCACGCCAGAGCCGCCATGAGGCCGGTGAAGGGAGTGGCAAAACCCACCGCCGCCACCACCGCCACTGCCCCGGCAATCCGCGCGGCAATGGCTCCCCCGGCAACAAATCCGTCGCGGTGGGCAACGATATCGAAACCCGGAAAGTGGATGCTGAAAAGCTGGTCGGTCCCGCTAAAGAAGGTCTTGAGCACAAGTACAACAAGAGCAATGAAGATAGGTTCGGCAAACCGCAAGAGGATAACCCTCACCGGCACCCCCAGCCAAAGGCAGAGGGCGAGCCCGAGAGCTGTTGTCAGGAGGGGGAAGGCAAATCCCGTGCAGCTCAATACCATAACGAGCAGCGCCAGCGCGGAAAGGAGCTTCACGCGCGGGTCGAGCATGGTGACAGGGTGTTGTTGCGATACGTGCTGGGAAAGTCGGTGCATTTGCGCAGGGGGTCACGAAGACTGGCCGATGCCCTGCTCCTCCATGTAGCGTTTGATCCGGTCGGCATGATCCCGGTCATTGTTGTTAAGGGTTTGGAAAACTTTCAGGGCCTCGGTGCGGGCCTCCCCAGCCATGCCCCTCTGGAAGTGGATCTCGCCCGCCGCCTCCTCCAGGGCCACGGCCAGACGGAATGCGTCTTCCCGCAGGGGAGGGAGCACCTCGAAATCATCGATGAGCTGCTCAAGCTCCCGGTTCTGCTCTATCAGCGGAGCCAGCGAACCGGGAAGTATTTCAAGGGGAAAGATGTCATTGGGGGCATAATGCTTGCGGCCGATCTTGAGGAGAAGCGCATGATTCTCTTCCTCCTGGGACAGGAGCTGCCAGAATTCGGCATCCTCCGGGTACAGGTCCTGGAAGAGGGCGTAAAGTCGCGCAACGTTCAGCTCCAGGCTTATCGCTTCGTTGATGAGCCGGATCAGATCCGCATCGGGCTCAACAGCCCCGGCTTCATACGTTTCCGAGTAAACCGTCATGGTGTCCCCCGTTTCGGTCCGGTTCCGCCGCAGCCTTAGCGACGGTCCGCTCCCCCCTTTTCCGTAACGAGCATCCGCCACCAGTATCCCGCCGCGAACCCTCCGACGGCACCGGCAACCAGAAAGACAAAAAGCAGAAGGTCTCCCTGATCGGTATTGATGAGGGGAGCGCGGGCCCCCCGTCCCCTGGCTTCGGCGATCCTTTCGACCACCGTCTCGTCAACGCCGGGCCATTTGTCCTCGGCGCCGGCTATGGCGGTAAAGACTACACCACTCCATAGTATCGAAACCAGCAAAAAAATCCTCACGCCACCACCTCTTGCGGCCGCAGAACCCGCATCTTCACCAGCAAGTCGGGGCGCTTGCGGGAAAGGAGCACCACCATGCCGGCGGTCATGGCCCCTTCGAGGATTCCGAGGGGAAGCTGTGTCGGAATGAAGGCCACTGCAATTTTCAGGAAAAGGGGGAGAAAAGGCTCGCTCCCACGAATGCCGGCAGCCAGCTCCCCGGATGTGGCCAGATAGGTGGCCCAGTCGGCAGCAAGCCCCGCACAGAAACCCGCCACGGCGAGGCTTCCCCCCAGCCGGCGCATCCCCCGGAAGACGAACCACCCGGCAAAGGAGCCCACCACCCCCATGGAGACGATGTCGGCCCCCAGGGTAGAGAGCCCGCCGTGGGCCAACAGGAGCGCCTGGATGAGAAGCGCCACCGCGGCGATTACCACCGACACGAAGGGGCCCGTCAGAATGGCGGATATCCCCGTGCCGCAGGGATGGGAGCAGGTGCCGGCGCTGGGGACCGGAATCGGCATGCAGGAGATGATGAAGACCACCGCCGCCATGAGCCCCACCAGCGGCTTCATGGAGAGATCGTCCCGGGACATCTCGTTCAGCCTCCGAAGCCCCACCGCCAGGAACGGAGCCGCCACCGCAAACCAGAGGAGCGCCCAGTTGAAGGGGAGAATCCCCTCGGAGATGTGCATGGCACGGGCGGGGGAAGCGCTGAAAAGCACTACGCCACCACAGAGACACAGAGACACAGAGAGAATCTTGAGGAACTTTTGCCTGTAAAAACCTTTTAGAATCTGTGTTTTTTGCATAAATGCACCCTATTTTTCAGTTCTTAATCTTTTGGCCTTTCTCTGTGGCTCTGTGTCTCTGTGGTGAACATTGCCTTTAAATCTTATCCCCCCGCAAATCCGCCGCGAAAAGCTTACCCGCCCCGCGGGAGGCGCAGAAGTCGCCGCACATGGTGCAGGTGGCCTCGTCCTCGGGGGTGCGGCTGGCGCGAATCGCTTTCGCATCCTCGGGAAAGAGGGCCAGCTCGAACTGCCTCTGCCAATCCAGGTCGCGGCGGGCCTTGGACATTTCCTTGTCCCGCTCGCGCCCCCGCTCCGGGTACTTGTTCATGTCGCCGATGTAGGCGGCGACCTTTGCCGCCTTCACCCCCTGGCGAACGTCATCCTCATTGGGAAGGGCCAGATGCTCGGCCGGAGTGATGTAACAGATGAGGTCGGCACCGTAGCGGGAGGATTGGGCCGCGCCGATTGCCGCGGTGATGTGGTCGAACCCCGGCGCCACGTCGGTGGAGATGGGACCGAGCATGTAGTACGGAGCGCCGCCGCTCATGCGCTTCTGGAGTTGGATGTTCCCCTCCACCTCGTCCAGGGGGACATGGCCGGGGCCTTCCACCAGCATCTGGCATCCCATCTCCCGCCCCATTTCGGCCAGTTCGCAGTTGATGAGAAGCTCCTGGATCTGGGCCCGGTCCGACGAATCGTGGATGGCCCCGGCCCGCAGGCCGTTCCCCAGGGAGAGGACGGTGTCATACTTCTTGAGGATACCGGTCACCCGGTCGAATTGTTCGTAGAGGGGGTTCTCCCGCTTGTTGGCCATCATCCAGGCCACCATGCTCACCCCACCCTTGGAGACGAGGCCGCCGTAGCGGTACCCCTGGCGCTTCAGCCGCTCGACGGTGTAGAGGTTGATGCCGCAGTGGACTGCCATGAAGGCCATGCCGTCCTCGCACTGCCTTTCGATCAGGTCGAAGAGCATCTCCGGATCCAGCTTGTTGGGATCGCCGTATTTCCTGGCCGCCTCGCAGAAGGCCTGGTAAAGGGGAACGTTTCCCACGGGGAGGTCCACGGCGGCGATCACCTCGCGGCGCACCCGGTCCAGATCGCCCCCGACGGAGAGCTCCATGAGGGTATCGGCCCCCGACTCCAGGGCGGCCCGAGCCTTGCGCACCTCGGCTTCATAATCGATGATATCGGAGGAAGTGCCGATGGAGGCATTCACCTTGGTGCGCAGCCCCTTGCCGATGCCGACGGCCCGGGGTTTGCGGTTGTGGTTCCACGGGATTACAATCTTCCCCTCGGCCACCATCTGCCGGACGTAGTCGTGGGAAACGCGCTCTTCAGCCGCAACGGCCGCCATCTGGGGAGAAATGCTCCCCTCGCGGGCAATTTCGATCTGGGTTTTCACAAACTGCTCCTTTGCGCATAATATCTGCAATTATTAACTAACGACTCCGCCGTGGCGGGGTTACTCCCGAAATGAAGATGTATGTAAGATGCGAGGCAGTTCCGGTACCGGTACCCTTCGGTCCCCAGGTCGACTCCGGCCCGTTGCACGCGATAGAGGCGTTCCACTTCGGGGGGCATCTCGTCCATTTCCGAGTAGTGGAACTCGTGCCCCCGGACAACAGTGCCGGCGGGACCGATGATGCCGTCGGCCGCAAGCTCCGCCTCCCGGTATCCCAGGGCCTTGCGGCGCGGCAAGAGCCGCGTGGCGACCGGAAAGATGCCGACAAATCCCTGTAGCGACTCCACATCGCCTCGCATGCCGACCACTCCCCGTGACAGGTAGATGAACCCGCCGCATTCGGCATAGACCGGCATCCCCCCCTCGATCGCTTTGTGCAGCGCATCCAGCAAGGGGGTGTTGGCCGACAGGGCATCGGCGAACACTTCGGGATACCCGCCGGGGAGATACAGGCCGGCAACCCCCTCGGGGAGTGTTGCATCGACCAGGGGGGAAAACTCGACCAGCTCCGCGCCGGCCTGGCGCAGGAGCCGCAGGTTGTCCTCGTACACGAAGCAGAAGGCGGCATCACGGGCAACGGCGATGCGTACCGGATCACGCCGGGGGCTCTGCTCCGCAGCGCGCTTCACCTCCGGAGCCCCGTGGAGCGTCGCCACCGTCCAGAGCATCCCCAGATCCACATGCTCTCGAACCACTTCCACCAGATGATCGAGAAACTCCTCCGGCAGGGGGTTCTCCTCCGCGGTCAATAGCCCCAGGTGCCGCGAGGGAATGGAAATGCTATCGTCACGGGGGATGCACCCCAGCACCTTCACGTCGGGCAACCGGCTTTCCACGGCGTCCCGCAGGATGCGGCCGTGGGTGTCGCTCGCCACGTTGTTGAAAATAACCCCGACGACCCGTACGTCCGGATCGAATTCGACGAAACCCTTCACCAGGGCGGCAACGCTGCGGGCCTGCCCCCTGGCATCCGCAACGAGGATAACCGGAGCGCCCAGGAACTTCGCCACCTGGGCGGTGCTACCCTCGTCCGAAGCACCGCCGATACCGTCAAAGAGCCCCATCACCCCCTCGACGACGGCAATATCAGCGCCGGCGGCGTGGTGATAAAAAGTCTCCCGCACAAAGTCGCCGCCGCACATCCAGCCGTCGAGATTGACGGAAGGGCGGCCGCAGACGAGGCGATGGTAGCCGGGATCGATGAAATCAGGGCCCACCTTGAAGGGGGCTACCGCAAGACCCCGCCGCTCCAGGCACTCCATGATGCCCAGAGTGATGGTCGTCTTGCCCGAACTGCTGTTGGGAGCTGCGATGATGATGGATTTCATGATAGCGACCTTTCAGCCGTTAACGAGCTTCACCACTGAATTGCCATCGGAAAAATAGTCGATGACATTCAGGCAGCAGTAGGTCTGCTCGATGGCGAAGAGACTGCTCAATGGGGCTCCGATGGCATTCAGGAGGATAATCCGGTTCACCCCGCCGTGGGCCACCACGAGGACATCCTCTCCCCGGTGGCGCTCCACGATATCGTTGATGACCGGCATCACCCGGTGGTGCACATCGAGGACGTTCTCGCCCCCGGGAACCCGGTAGTTGACAATGTCATCGAGCCGTGCCCGCCACTGGTCCGGATACTGCTCCATGAGTTCCGGCCAGCTCTTCCCCTCCCAGATTCCCACGCCCATTTCACGCAATTCCGGTTTGCGCTCCGGGGTAAGCCCCAGATGGGCGCCAAGGACCTCGGCACCCCAGGCACAACGGGTAAGGTCACTGGTGTAAAGTGCGGTTATGGGCACACCGGTGAAACGTTCCTTGATGGCGTGGTACTGGCTCCGCCCGCGGTCCGAGAGTCCCACGTCGGTATGGCCGTTGTAGCGCCGCACGGGCCCGGCCCCTTCAACTTCTCCGTGACGGATGAGATGTATTCGCGTTTTTGGTGTCATGTCAATTTCCCTGCATTCTATTCATGCCCACGATAATGAGGAGGCAGGCAATCTCGTTAAGCTCGCTGGCACAGCCGATGACGTCGCCGGTAATGCCGCCCAGGCGCCGGTGGGACCAGGCCCTGATCCCCGCCGTGAAGAGGGAAAGCACTGCCCAGCAGCCGATCCCGGCAATGCCGAAGAAAAGATAGGCAATGGCCAGGGTCAGCCCCCCCCCCACCAGAAGCTGCGTCACGCCGGCACCGGCAATGCAGGCGGCGCCCAAACCATCCTGCCGCGCCCGCCGGGATCCCACGGTCATCTGCACCTGGGCGAAGCGGGCCACTGCCGGAAAGAAGAAGAGCGCCTGGCCCTTGACCTCGGGAGGGAGGGCCAGGAGGGCCTGGTACTTGAGCAGGAGCCCCAGCACAATTCCCACCACCCCCACGGCGCCGACACGGGAATCCTTCATCACCTCGAGGAAGCGCTCCCGGGGCCCCCTGGCCGCCAGCCCATCGCAGACATCGGCCAGGCCGTCGTGGTGCAGCGCCCCGGTCACTACCGCCAGAAGCACCACCAGCAGGAGATCCGAGACCGACCGGGGGAGGTAGCGACCCAGGAGAAAGTCGGTCCCGGCCAGGAGCCCCCCGATGGTGAGTCCCACCAACGGAAAGAACGCCATGGAGCGCCCCAGGTCATTTTCCCTCCACCGGGGGGTGAAGGGAAGCGGGATAATGGTCAGGAATTGAAATGCGATGAAATAGAGTCTCAATATTCCCCTTCCGCCACGCCAGCCTCCGCGAAGGTGGCCATCTCCTTCAGGATTTTCACGCCCGCTTCGATGAGCCCCATGGAAAGGGCCGCTCCGGTCCCCTCGCCGAGGCGCAGCTGGAGGTCGAGGATCGGCTCCGCCCCAATCCGCTCCAGCATGAACCGATGGCCGATCTCCACCGACTCGTGGGCCGCGAAAAGGTACTCCTTGACCGCGGGGCAAAGCTCGCAAGCGATCAGGGCGCCTGACGTGGAGATGAATCCGTCAACCACCACCGGTATCCGGTTGGCGGCACAGCCAAGGACGAGTCCGGCAATGCCGGCGATCTCAAGTCCGCCGACTTTAGCCAGAACGTCGATGGGGTCCTTCGGATCGGGGCGGTTCACTGCCAGGGCCTGCTCGATAATCTTGATTTTGTGGTTCAGTGCCCCGTCGTTGATGCCGGTTCCCCGATGGGTCACGTCAGCGACGGCACAGCCGGAAAAGGCGGCAATAATGGCCGAGGCGGCCGTCGTATTGGCAATTCCCATCTCACCGGTCCCGGCCATGGTAATGCCCTGGGCACGGCACCCGTTAGCCAGTTCGATGCCAATCTCCAGGGCGGCAACCGCCTCCTCCCGGGTCATGGCCGGCCCCTTGGCGAAGTTGCGGGTTCCCCGGGCCACCTTGCGGCCGATGAGGCCGGGGACTTCGCCGAACTCGTGATCAACCCCCATGTCAACCACCCGCACTTCCGCCCCAACGTGCCTGGAGAGAACGTTTATGCCGGCCCCGCCGTTCAGGAAGTTGAGGACCATCTGAACCGTCACTTCCTTTGGAAAGGCGGATACTCCCTCCTCCACAACGCCGTGGTCGGCAGCGAAGGTAAAAATCACCTTCTTCCCCAGAGCCGGATCGGGCGTTCCGGTCATGGCCGCATAGCGCCGGGCGAACTCTTCCAGACGGCCGAGGGAACCGACAGGTTTAGTCTTGTTGTCGAGCCGGGACTGGGCCTTTGCCATAATGCCGGCGTCCACGGGACGGATATTTGACAGGGTATCGTTCAGAATGGTCATGGGTTACCTCGATATTGTATTTATTTTGTAGGGGCGATCCTTGTGATCGCCCATCATCCGGAAGCGGGCGAATACAAGATTCGCCCCTACTTAAGTCGCAGCGGTATCCCGCTAAAGGTCACGTGCACCTCGTCGGCCGCGGCAGCAATCATCTCGTTGGCTTCTCCGGCCAGGTCCCGAAACTGGCGCGCCAGCCGGTTCTCGGGAACTATTCCCATCCCCACCTCGTTGGAGACGAGGATTATGGGAGTCACAAGGTGCGGGAAGGCCGCTGTCAATTCCTTGACCTGACCTAGGCATCGGGTCGAATCGTCGTACGCGAGGAGCAGGTTGGTGAGCCACAGGGTGATGCAATCCACGAGGACCGCGGCAAAGCGGCCATCGTTTTCCCGCAGCGCGGCGGCAAGCGCCATCGGTTCTTCGATAGTGGTCCAGGCGTCGCCCCGCCGCTGCCGGTGGCGGGCAATCCGCGCCGCCATCTCCCCATCGCCGGCGGCACCTGTGGCGATATATCCCAGAGGCATCCCGAAATTGCAGGCAAGCCGCTCGGCCAGGCGGCTCTTGCCGCTGCGGGCCCCTCCCGTTATGAAAATCACTGGCGCCATAAATGAAAACCCCCGTCTCCTGAGTGGAAGCGGGGGCCAAAACCGGCAAAAACTGCACACCGGGCCTTGGAGCCTCTTCCACGGAGGTCCTGCAAAGCTTACGGTCAGGCAGGTTTCCTGGCTCACGGCTCCCATCCGCGCCTTCCCGGTTGATCCCAGTGGCGTAGTTGCGGTGTTCATCGCCGTTCACAGTTGCGGGACAGCAAGGGACTCGCACCCTTTTCCCTTTTACCTTTTGCCGGAAGCAGGTCAGACTCCTTGCGGCAAAAGCACCTGAACATAAAATGTATTTTGTTATACCGATACTACTAGCAGAGGGGACGGCCGAAAGTCAACGACGGAAACAGGTTCTTCACTCGCCGGACTCTTCCGGTTCCTCATGGTTCGCGGCCAGGATTGCCCCGATCTTCGCCCAGACCACGTCGCGCCCCTCTTTCGAGAGTGCGGAGAAAAAAGCCATCTCGTCACTGGAAAGCCCCATGGTCCGGGATATGACGGCAGCCTGCCGGGCCCGTTCATTTTTGGAAACCTTGTCGCACTTGGTAACCACCACGAGCACCGGCACGTTGTAGGCCCTCAGCCACTGGAGCATCAGCTGGTCCTCCTCCGTTGGCGTCCGGCGGACATCGAGTATTAGCACCACGCACCCCAGGTTGGTGCGGGTAGAGAGGTAGGTCTCCACCATGGGACCCCAGTCTTTCTTCACGGCAAGGGGGACCTTGGCAAAACCGTAGCCGGGAAGGTCAACCAGCATGAGGCTCCCGTTGACCAGGAAAAAGTTGATGAGCTGGGTCCGTCCGGGGGTGGAACTGGTCCGCACCAGACTCTTCCGGTTGACAAGAATATTGATGAGTGACGATTTTCCGACATTGGAGCGACCGGCAAAGGCCACTTCCGGGAATTCCGCCGGGGGATAATGGGCCGGTCTGGTACCGCTTGTTACGAATTCAGCATTTGTGACATTCACCTGAATCTCCCTGTCCTTGCTTGTAAATACTTGTACAGTCATACCATCTCACCAGGGATAGCGCAATCGGATAGAGGGAACGGCGAGGTATTTGCAACAAAAGTGCGGAGACTTACTCCTGATTCATCAACCCCATAAAAACAGGATACACCAATGAACAAAGAACTCGAAACCCTCATAATGTCCGCCGTCGACCTTCCGACGATCCCCATGGTGGCCACAAAGGTTATCGAACTGATCGAGCAGGAAGACGTCACCATCGAAAAGCTTGCCACAGCGGTCTCCTCCGACCCGGCGGTGGCGGCGCGCATCCTGAAGCTCTCCAACTCGGCCTACTACGGATGCCAGCGGCAGATCAACACCCTGTCGGCCGCCATCATGCTCCTGGGCTTCAAAACCCTGAAGAGCCTCGTCATCGCCGCATCGCTCAAGCAGCTGAACAGACGCTTCGGGCTCACGGAAAAAATGCTCTGGGAGCACTCCGTGGGTGCGGCCTTTGCAGGGCGGGTCATCGCCTCCCAGGGAAGGTTCATCAACGAGGAGACAGGCTTTCTGGTGGGACTTTTCCACGACCTGGGCAAGACCATCATGAGCAACCGCGACCCCCAGAAGTTCCAGGGGGTGATGATGCGCTGCTACAACGAGGGAATCCCGTTCGTTGAAGCGGAGAAAAGCGTTTACCCTTACTCCCATGCAGAAGTGGGAGCTCTCGTAATCCGGAAATGGAATTTCCCCGAATCCCTCTCCACAGCCATCATGTACCACCATCAGTTCGGAAGCGTTCCCATCACCGACCAGTATGACCTCTTCCTCACCGCCACTGTAAGCCTCGCCAACAAGTTCTGCAAAAAGCTCGGTATCGGCGACCGTGATGCCAACCTGGACCTTGACCTGGCAAACTCACCCGAAGCAAAGCTTCTGGGGTTCACCCCGGAAACCTTGGAAAATGCCCTCGAAACATTCAGCCAAACGTTTGAGGAGAACAAGAGTTTCTTCCTGAATGACTAAGCCAAAAGTACCATGAAGACACAAAAAAACCGCCACTGGCGGTTTTTTGACATATGTCGTCAATCGACGGGACATATTTTAACCAAAACATAGTAATGTTAAATAATTATACGCAGTCTCCCCAGAGCGCACCACCACCAAAGGCGCAATACCTACGTCAGAAATTGCCTAGAATTCACCATAGGTTCAGCAGGTACTAGACTTTCTCCTTGATAATCAGCCCTTTAAGCTCATCAAGGGCCTTTGCGATTTCCAGAGCTTCTTCAGACGGAATCTGCCTGATCACATCACCGCTCTTACGGTCAACGACCTTCAACACCACCCGCTCGGAATCCTTGTCAATGGTGAACTGGATATCACGGGTAAATGACTCGATGAATTCGTTGATCTTGTCGGCCGCCGCTTTCGTCCGCTCTTCCTGCTCTGCAGGCGACAGCTTCTTCAGTGCCGTTCTCGGCAGCTCGACCTTTGAGGCGGCATCTTTGCTTTGCGGGTCTTCCTGACGGGAGTTCACGGCCTCCACAGCAGTTGTTCCGCCCGGCAATGTCCTGGCAACACTGGTGAGTTCTACGTTCATGGGGTTCCTCCTTGACAGCTGACATCCCTTATGGATTTTATCGGCCAGCATGAAGAAATCTTGAACATTTTTTTCGTCAGAAAACCTTTATTCGCCGCCGCAATTCCCTGGAAACGCGATATTTTTAGCAATATCGCCAAGATGCAAACCACGCTTAAAGAAAACATGGCATAACAGTTGCTGCCGCAAATGTGGCTTTCCCTAAAGTATTTCGTAATTCAACCGAAACGCATTAGAGAGAGCCGCCACCATCCCATCAAAACACAAGGTGCCCCATGATCAAGCTGACACGTCTCGATGGAAGCGAATTTCTGGTTAATCCCGACCTGATTGAGGCCGTCGAGGAAACCCCAGACACCCACATCACCCTCCTCAACGGCAAGAAGTATCTCGTATTGGAGAAGGCTCCAGCAATCGTCGACAAGATCGTCACGTTCAAGGCGCTCGTCCTGCACCGGGCTAACCCGGGGAAGGCCAAAAAATACCTTTTCCGCAAGAAGATGAATATCTACCGTCTCTTTTGCCCCCTTGAGGACTGAATTTTGCAAATCCCCCTTCAATTACATTTTCTACGGGACTGTTAACGCATGGATATAGCGACAATCATTGGTTTGGTAATGGGTTTCGGGGCAGTAATCGGAGGCGCGCTGATCGAAGGGTTGCACCTGGGCGCCCTCATTCAGCCCACCGCCGCCCTTATCGTACTCGGGGGCACCTTCGGCGCGGCTTTCGTCAGCTATCCGATGAAGACCATTATTGGGGCGGTCAAAGACATACGAAAGGTGCTTTTCCCCGCTCAACACGACCCCGAGAAGGTCATCAAGGAGATTATCGGCTACGCTGCCAAAGCTCGTCGCAACGGCCTCATCTCCCTTGAGCAGGAAGCCCAGAACGTCAAGGACCCCTTCACCAAAAAAGGTATATCTCTGGTGGTGGACGGCATCGACCCCCAGAAACTCAGGGAGACCCTGGAAATCGAAACCGCTTACTACGAGGAGCACGCCAAGCAGAGCGCGGAATTTTTTGAAGCGGCAGGCGGATACGCTCCCACCATCGGTATCATCGGCGCCGTTCTCGGCCTTATCCACGTCATGGCGAACCTGTCGGACTCCTCCAAACTGGGGGCCGGCATCGCGGTCGCCTTCGTGGCGACCATCTACGGCCTCATGACCGCCAATATCGTCTGCCTCCCCTTCGGCACCAAAATCAAGCACGGCATCAAGGAAGAACTCGTCTGCAAAAACATGATTATCGAAGGGCTCATTGCCATTCAGAACGGCGAGAATCCCCACTTCATCGAGCAGAAACTCAAATCCTTCGTCCAGCACGGCGGTGAAGAGAAGAAGGGGAAGTAAGCGGCCATGGCAAAACCGAAGAAAGAAGAAAAGCACGTTAACCACGAACGGTGGCTAGTTTCCTACGGCGACTTCCTCACGCTGCTCTTTGCCGTCTTCGTGGCCCTGTATGCCATGGGGCAATCGGACAAGAAAAAAGTGGAGCAGGTGATGCAATCCATGCGGGAATCCTTCGGATACACAACCATCCAGGGCTCCGCGGCCAGGCCGACCGTGGTGGATTCCACCGATATCCGGATTGTTCCCTCCATAACGCCCGACCTTACCAACAAGGGACGCAGCCAGGGGCAAATCATGGGGGGAAAAGGCCGGGCTCGCGCCGAAGAGAAAGACTTTCGGGCCATAAAAGCCGCCATGGAGGCATACCTCGTCAAGCAGGGTGCCCAGGACAAGGTGAGCGTGAGCATCACGCGGCGGGGGCTCGTGGTGAGCCTCAAGGAGGCAGGTTTCTTTGATTCGGGGAGCGCCATCGTACGGGAAAGCGCCTATCCGCTCCTGGCCAAGGTGGCCGAATCCCTGGGAGGGTACTCGAATGCCGTGCGGGTGGAAGGGCACACCGATACCATGCCCATCAACTCGGCCACATTCCCCTCAAACTGGGAACTCTCAACGGGCAGGGCAACCAATATCGTGCATTTCCTGACCAAATCCTACGACTTCGACCCGGAAGCCATATCCGCGGCAGGGTTCGGCCAATACCGCCCAATTGCCGAAAACTCCACCAGCGACGGACGTTCGAAAAACCGCAGGGTAGACATCGTCCTCCTCTCCGGCGAAGGGGAAAAGGGGGAACCGACCGGCCGGGACCAGGAAATGGGAGCCGGGGACCGCTAAAATCCAAAGAGTCAAAAAATAAAAAAGGCCGGGGAAACTCTTTCCCGGCCTTTTTGTATTTTGATGCGCAGCTATCTCATCGCACCCGTTCGTTTTTTGCCATAAGTTCACGGCGCTGTTCATTGAAAAGATAAGAAATAATAGCCTCCCGGTCCCGGTCGGCGATCATGGTGAATTTAAGGGACAGGGAGTAGTGGGTACCCGGCTCGCGGCTCAATGTTATCTCCGAGCAGCGAAGTGCTTCGGCCACCACGTAGATGGCTCTTGGTTGGGGAAGCGGCAGAAAGAGGGTCAACTTCACCAACGCGCCCGAGGTAACCTGGCGGGAAACCCTCAAACGCATGCCACCGCCGCTCAGGTTGGTACGCACGGAGGAGACGTCCTCGCCATCCCAATCCATAACCTTCGGGCCATTGGCGGAAGGGACGATTTCGGGCGGGCGGCAGAACACCTTGCGGTCAGCGGCCCAGTCAGCCTCCGCATCTTCCTGGGTGACACCGTCAAGAACCTTGTAGAGTACTGGAAGCGATACGTCGAGCCGGAAATACTCCCGCCGCTGCGTCTCCTTCACATCACCAACCAGACGGACTGAAAACTGACGATCGTCGCGGACGGTTTCAACCCGCGCATCGCATCGGCACAGTGCCCCGCCGGTCCATACCGACAACCAAGCCTCCGCCCCCGGCCGCACTCCCCCCCGGGGAGGCTGCTCGCTGCCGTACAGTTCGAGCCAGGCAAGATCCCCCTTGAGCGAGGTTATGGCGGCGGTCCCGTCGAATGACCCGCCCCCGCCGAGACGGATGGCAAGATTGATTTTCTGAAGCTCTTCGAAGTAACTACCGTAATCTGTCGCCATCTACAGGGGATCCTCAAAATCAATGAAAATTCCGGCAATCCGAGTCGCCGGACAGAGAGCATAGTCTATTTTATCGGCAGCATACGACATTTCTTTAGTTCCACAATTGCCTTTCCATGTCAAGAGATACTAAATCTCCGGATTCAAGTTCGAGTCAAAATCCGGGCACTCTCCAAAACATTCAAAAAGACCACGCATAACTTCAACAAAGGAAACCAATGCCGGCCGGCCATTTCCCGACCCGGCGCCGCCGTTTATCCAGTTTTTTGACACACTGGCACCGGCACTCTCTTTGCAGTACACTAACAAGTATTCAAAATACTGACATGACGCGCAACATCAGTGAAATCAATCACTCAACACCAAAATACATACGGAGCAGCCATGCTTACAGGAAAATCAATTCTCGTTACCGGTGGCACCGGATCCTTCGGCAAAAAATTCATCGAGACGATCCTCACCTCTTACCCCGAAGTAAAGCGAATCGTGGTTTTCTCCCGCGACGAACTGAAGCAGTTCGAGATGGCGCAGCAGTTCCCCACCCACAAGTATCCGCAACTCCGTTATTTCATCGGCGATGTACGGGACAAGGATCGCCTCTACCGGGCCTTCGAGGGGATAGATATCGTGGTTCACGCCGCCGCCCTCAAACAGGTCCCCGCCTGCGAATACAACCCCTTCGAGGCTATCAAGACCAACATCCTCGGCGCCCAGAACATCATCGAAACGGCCCTTGAGCAGGGAGTAACTAAGGTTGTAGCACTGAGCACCGACAAAGCCGCCGCGCCCATCAACCTCTATGGTGCAACAAAGCTCTGCTCCGATAAACTCTTTGTGGCGGCCAACAATTTCCGGGGGAAAAACGAGATCAAATTCTCGGTGGTCCGCTACGGCAACGTCATGGGGAGCCGCGGCAGCGTCATTCCCTTCTTTCTCAAGAAACGACACGAAGGGGTGCTGCCGGTCACCGATGAGCGGATGACCCGTTTCAACATCACCCTTGAAGACGGGGTCAAGCTGGTGCTAAAAGCCCTTGACATCATGTGGGGAGGAGAAATTTTCGTTCCCAAGATTCCGAGCTACCGGATCCTGGACGTGGCCAAGGCCGTCGACTCGGGGTGCCGGATCGAGCTCGTCGGCATCAGGCCGGGGGAAAAACTGCACGAGGAGATGATCACCACCACCGACGCCCTGAACACCATCGAGTTCAAAGACTACTTCGTCATACTCCCGTCTATGCCGCTCTGGGACATAAAACAGTTTACGGAAAACTTTAACGGGCGTCTCTGCGCCGACGGCTTCGCCTACAACAGCGGTACCAACACCGACTGGCTTAGCGTCGAGCAACTGCAGGAGCTGATCTGCACCCACCTGAACCCGGAAATCAACCGCCGCAAGGACGACTTCGCATGAGCAGCGCCCCGATCCCCTACGGACGCCAGAGCATCAGCCCCGCTGATGTTCAGGCCGTCGTCGACGTGCTCAACTCCGACTGGCTGACCCAAGGCCCCACCGTGGAGCGCTTCGAGCAAACAGTGGCCGGCTACTGCGGCACCGCCCATGCCGTGGCGGTGAACAGCGCCACCTCGGCCCTCCACATTGCCTGCCTCGCGGCGGGTCTTGGCCCCGGCGACATCCTCTGGACATCCCCCAACACCTTTGTCGCCTCCGCCAACTGCGGGCTTTACTGCGGAGCCACGGTGGATTTCGTGGACATCGATCCCCGCACCTACAACATGAGTGTCGAACGGTTGGAGGAGAAACTGGAACAGGCCGAGCGTGACGGCAAGCTGCCAAAGGTGGTGATTCCGGTCCACTTCGCGGGACAATCGTGCGATATGGAGGCCATTGGCCGCCTTGCCCAGCAGTACGGCTTCACCGTCATCGAAGACGCCTCCCACGCCATCGGCGGCCGCTACCAGGATGAACCGGTCGGCAACTGCCGGTATTCCGCCATGACGGTGTTCAGCTTTCACCCCGTCAAGATCATCACCACCGGCGAAGGTGGCATGGTACTCACCAACAGCCCCGAACTGCACGAGAGGCTGCTGCGGCTCCGCAGCCACGGCATCACCCGCGATCCGGCTCTCATGGCGGGGGAATCCCACGGCCCCTGGTACTATGAACAAATCGAGCTGGGGTTCAATTACCGGATGACCGACATCCAGGCGGCCCTGGGGGTGAGCCAGATGACGCGGCTGGACGAATTCGTGGCGCGACGGCATCAGTTGGTGGAACGGTACGACGAGGCCCTTGCCGAATTGCCGCTCACCCTCCCCTGGCAGGCCCCAGCAACTTGGTCAGCCTTTCACCTGTATGTCGTACGCCTCGACCTGAAGCTCATCGGCAAGAGCCGGCGGCAGGTATTCGAAGACCTCAGGCAACGGAATATTCTCGTCAACATTCATTACATACCGGTGCACACCCAGCCCTATTATCGTTCCGCCGGTTTTGCCGGGGGAGACTTCCCCGAAGCGGAACAGTATTACCGCGAAGCGATTAGCCTGCCGCTCTACGCCAGCCTGACCGAAAACGACCAGGATCGGGTCATAACCACACTTCGGGAGATTCTATGACTAACCCACTTTTCATTGCTGAAGTGTCCAGCAATCACCACCGCGACCTGGAGCGTTGCTTTCGCTTCATCGACACCGCCGCGGCCGTAGGTTGTGGAGCGGTAAAGTTCCAACTGTTCAGAGTCGAGGAACTCTTTGCGCCGGAAGTTCTCGCCAAGAGCCCCGTACTCCGGGCAAGGAAAGAGTGGGAACTTCCTGTAGAATTTCTCTCTCCCATCGCCGAAAGGTG
Source organism: uncultured Geobacter sp. (assembly GCA_964490805.1). GTDB lineage: Bacteria > Desulfobacterota > Desulfuromonadia > Geobacterales > Geobacteraceae > Geobacter. The sequence goes on along the minus strand of CAZBEB010000002.1, from coordinate 182,096 downwards.
CCGAAAGCAGAAGATTCAATTTTCTTGCACCCCCTTTTACCTCCAAGCGGTAGAAGAGCTCTTGCCATACCTGGATTTTTATAAAATCGCATCCTATGAGCTTCTCTGGAATGACCTGTTACGCGCATGTGCAGCCACCGGAAAACCCGTAATCCTATCGACAGGGATGGCTACACTGGACGAGATTGGCGGTGCCGTGGAAACGCTGCGTACAGCGGGATGTAACGATCTTACCCTGCTCCACTGTGTATCAGGCTACCCAGCCCCCCCGGCAGAATGCAACCTCGCAGCGATTGAAACCATTCGCTCACGCTTCGGTTGCCCCGTAGGCTGGTCCGACCATAGCGTTTCTCCTGCAGTGATCCAGCGGGCAGTGCATCACTGGCAAGCCAGCACAATAGAATTCCATCTCGACCTGGAAGGTGAGGGAGAGGAATTTGCTACTGGCCATTGCTGGCTTCCTGACGGAATTAAAGCTGTCATTGCGGATGCAGCAATCGCCCTGTCTGCCGATGGCACGGGAGAGAAGGTGCCGACCCCCGTTGAACTTCCTGACCGTGAATGGCGAGCCGACCCCTCAGACGGCCTGCGCCCCTTTCTCCATGTAAGGAAGGAATGGAATGGCTAACATTAAAGTTGCCGCAGTCATCCAAGCCCGAATGGGTTCTACCCGCCTGCCGGGAAAGGTTCTCATGCCTGTGGCGGGCAAACCGCTGCTTGAGCACATCATAGACCGCCTTCGCCGCAGCAAGACTGTCGACGAAATAGTCATCGCAACGTCAGACAACACCAGTGATGATCCTCTGGTGGAATTTGCCCAAAGTCGGGGAGTCACCCTGGTGAGAGGCTCCGAGGACAATGTCCTTCTGCGCTATAATAAAGCCGCGGAAGAAATCAATGCCGATGTCATCATTCGTGTTACCGGCGATGCCCCCCTGGTGGATCCCGAAGTTCTGGACCGGTTGGTGCGAACTCTTTTGCAGGAAGGGGCGGAGTACTGCACCATCGAAACTGGAATTAATTCCATCCACGAAGGTTTCTGTACTTTTACCCGAGGAGCTCTCAAGCGGCTCATGGCCGAAGCCTCGGATGATCCGGTGGCAATCGAGCACGTGACGGCCTATTTTGTGGCGCATCCCGAAAAATTTCATATCGTTTGGATTCCTGTCAGCAATGAGCACCGCTTCGAGGGTGCTCGATTATCTGTCGACACCCCTGCTGATGTGGAATTCATTGAAGAGCTCTACCGGTTGCTCGGGGTCGCTGCCGGTGAAGCCAATATAACCGATATCGTTCAACTGCTCCGAACCCGACCTGAACTGGTAAAGATCAATGGCCATGTTTATCAGAAAAAAGCCACCGATATCAGCCACAAGGTTCTCATCCGCTGCGACGGAGACAGCTCCACCGGCCTTGGACATGTGGTGCGTTGCCTGGCCCTTGCCGAAGACCTTCGTGAAAAACAGGGGTGTGGCGTTGTTTTCGCCATGTCAAGCGGCGAACCGGGCATCAAGCTGGTACGTGAGGCAGGGTTTCCACTTGAGCTGCAACAGGGAGAAAACGAAGGCAAATGGCTTGATTGCCTTGTTTCGCGCCACCATCCCGATGTCCTGATTCTGGATATCCGGAACGACTTACCCGTCGAAATAGTCAAGAATTTGCGCGGGAAAGGACTCCTGATAGTCAGCATCGATGATCCGACCCCCCGACACACGGAAGCTAACTTGCTTTTTTATCCCCCCATCCCCCAAGTCGCCGAAATGGATTGGAGCGGCTTTCACGGCGAGCTTTATAGCGGTTGGGAATGGGTTTTGTTGCGAAAGCAATTCGCTGGCCCCTGTACCCCGCACAGCAATACCCCCCCGGTCATCCTTGTCACGATGGGAGGCAGCGATCCTGCGAATTTCACCTGCAGAGCTCTTCGTGTTCTGGACGGATTGCCTGATGATTTTGAGACAATCGTCGTTATTGGAGCCGGATTTGTGCATGAGCACGATTTGCAGACGTTTCTCGCACAGGCACGGCGCAGCTACCGCATTGAGCGCGCGGTACATGACATGGCAACCCTCATGCGAAACGTCGATCTAGCTATCGCATCTTTCGGGGTAACGGCATACGAACTGGCAGCATCCGGCACTCCCGCAATCTTTTTCTGTCTGAGTGAAGATCACGCTCGCTCGGCATCCAAATTCATTAATGACGGCTTGGCGATTAACTGTGGCATCCTCAATGAGTGCAGCCCCGAAAGGATTTCCGAAGCTGTTCGTTCACTTCTTGATTCCCCGGAACTGAGACAGGAGATGGGCCGTCGGGCCTGCGCCGTTGTCGACGGGCAGGGGGCGGCACGGATTGCCTTAAAGATTATGGAAGAACTGGAAAGGAAAACCTCTTGCCATGGGTGAAAAGAAAACCTGGTGTGACCATGAAGGTGAAGTCTGCGACTCCGTAAAGGGGTTTGATGTCATAGATTGCAGCAGCTGCGGTTTCAAGCATATCGTTCCGATTCCCTCTCCGGACGAACTGGAAGAGGTTTACCGACACGAATACTATACATCCGAGAAACCCCTTTACCTGGAACGTTACCGGGAGGATCTGGACTGGTGGAATCTGGTTTATGGTGATCGTTACGACACCTTTGAAGAACTGCTCCCCCCAAATCGCCGCCGTATCCTCGATATTGGATCAGGTCCCGGCTTCTTCCTGAAGCATGGCAAAGACCGCGGATGGGAGACGGTCGGGATCGAACCCTCAGCCAGAGCAGCGGCTCACAGCCGGGAAATGGGCCTTGATATCATCGAGGAGTTTTTCTCGACAGACACCGCGGTTCAACTCGGTCAATTCGATGTCATACACATGAGTGCTGTCCTAGAGCACATTCCCAACCCTGAACATTTCCTCGGCATAGTCCGGAAGAACCTAACCCCCAAGGGGATTCTCTGCGTCGTCGTTCCCAACGACTACAACCCATTTCAACTGGCCCTTCGTACGGCCTGTAATTTCCAACCTTGGTGGGTTGCCCCCCCCCATCACATCAATTTCTTCGACTTCGAATCCCTGGAACATTTGTTGGCGAGAAGCGGATTTGACGTTATGTGCAAGGAATCAACCTTTCCCATTGATCTGTTCCTACTCATGGGTGACAACTACATAGGCAATGACGCACAGGGGCGTGCATGTCACGCGAAACGCAAGCAGTTCGAAACCAACCTCGCCGCCGCGGGGCTGACATCAGTAAAGAGATCGTTGTACCAAAGCCTTGCCAATCTCAACATTGGTCGTGAAGTATGCCTTTATTCACGGCGAACGGATTAAAGGAACCCATCATGAATTTTGAGCCTATCAAGTCTTATTGTGGTGACAGACCGACCGTTTGCTGTAGAGTCTGCGGTGGGAAGTTGACTGACTCAATTGTGAATTCGGGGCAGCCTCCCTATGATACAAACTGGATTTTGTGTGCAGAGTGCGGATCATGGTCCATAGGCCGAGAACCAGAAATGGAGCGCCTGAACGCTTTTTATTGCGACTATTCGATCCACCACAAGAAGGCAGCAACAAACGCCGACGCAAACGATGGAAAGCGCTACAGCGATGAGTGGCGGGATACCAGAGAGCGGGAATACCGTTTAAGCATCAACGACATAGGCCTGGAGCTGGAGCCAGGTAAAGACCTTGTGGATTTCGGTGCATACGATGGCGTTTTCCTTGACGTATGCCGGGCCTCACAATCAAATCTGGGCAAGACAACAGCTGTCGATTACCCACGGGAGGACACTCTGCATCTTTCGGCTCGGGGGCACAGTTTCGAACCTATCGGCGAGTGGCTGAGAGGAGATAGTCCAACTGACATCGTCACTCTTTGGGACGTCTACGAACATATAGCCGACCTCCCGGAATTGCTGACCACGCTTTCCCGCAGAGTAAAACCAGGAGGCCAGGTTCTTATCCAAACGCCCCGAGCCCATGTGCATGCTCAAATCCTGGGTCCGAAATGGCACCATTTTCTTCCTGTCCAGCATCTTCAACTTCCGAGCAGGGAAGGGATTCTTCGTCAACTTGACAGCTACGGGTTTACCGCCGTCCAAGTTGCGTCATTCGGGGCAAATGCTCCGGGGAGTATTATCCCACAGCCCTACAAGCAGTTGTTTGATACACTGGCAAAGTTGGGAGATCTTGGCTCGACGCAATTGATACGTTTTGTTCGGCGTTGATGGCGAACGGCTTTGCACTGATTCTCAATCGCGGGGAAAAGGAATCATTCATGACGATTAGGCGTAACTTCACGGCATCTGCAAAGGAAAACGCCCTTACCCTGTACGAACGGCATGCTTCCATGCCCATCATTGACTATCACGGCCATCTGCCGCCGGCAAGGCTCGCCAGTAACGCCCCCTTCAGGGACCTTTCGGAACTTTGGATCGAAGGGGATCACTATAAATGGCGAGCCATGCGGATAGCAGGTGAGCGCGAGGATTTGTGCACCGGCTCAGCGTCGCCAAAAGAACGGTTTGATGCGTGGGCTCGCACCATCACGCGGATGGCCTCTAGTCCGATACAGGCATGGTGCCGGCTTGAACTCAAGCGGACTTTCGGCATAACGGCTCCGCTGACACCGGCCTCTGCAGAGTGCATCTGGGAAGAGGCGAACGCAATGCTCGCAACCGAGGACTTCCGCCCACGGGAGTTACTGGCAAGAGCTGGCGTCGAAGTCCTCTGCACCACTGACGATCCAGCCGACCAGTTGGAAGCGCACCGCCAGCTGGCAGAAGATAAGGGGGTCTCATTTCGGGTTTTCCCGACCTTTCGCCCTGACTCCGCGCTTTGCCTCCACTCCCGCCAGAACTTTCACGATTGGCGCTCACGGCTCGAAGCATGTTCCGGCATCGCAATAGAGTCGTTGCCAACCTTCATGGAGGCTCTTAGGGTCCGATATGAATTCTTTCACAAACTCGGATGCCGGGTCTCCGACCATGGGCTGGATCGGTGCTACGCAACTCCTTGCTCGGACGCCGAAGCCACGACCATCTTCAGCCGGTTGCTTTTAAATTCTTCCGATATCGGCGCTGATGATCTCGAAAAATGGCGCAGTTGGTTCATGCGCCGGATCGCCGAATGGAATCACGAATCCGGCTGGACGATGATGTTGCACCTTGGAGCTCGCAGGAACAACAACACCCGAATTTTTTCATCATACGGTCTGGATGCAGGTTGCGACTCTATCGGAGATTTCCCGCAGGGGGAAACTCTCGTTGCGTTCCTTGATCAACTGGATGCCTCTGGCCGGTTGCCGAAAACGATCCTGTTCAATTCGAATCCCCGTGACACTTTAATGTTCGCGACCATTGCCGGAAGTTTTTGGGGAGAGGGAATTAGAGGAAAAGTTCAGCACGGTCCTCCTTGGTGGTTTCTCGATCAGGTATACGGAATAGAGGAACATCTGAATGCTCAATGTGCTACCGGCGTTCTCGGGGCATTCGTCGGCATGGCATCAGACTCCCGCAGTTTTCTCTCAACGGCACGTCACGAATATTTCCGAAAAGCCGTAACGCTGCGACTTGCTGAAGATCTGGAGTCAGGCCTTTTCAACCTCGATCAGGTTGACATCGACGAGCTTTGCCGTGACCTTTTCTACGCTAATGCACAATCCTTCTTCGGATGGAAGGGAGCCCATGGGAATTCTTAGTGGAATGAACATCGTCGTCCTGGGAGCCAGCGGGGTCTTGGGGCAAGCCTTTGCCAAGGCAGCAACGGCAGAAGGAGCGGCCTGCATCGTCGCGGGGCGAAAAGATCCCGAGCTCGGCCTCCCCCACCTGCCAGTGGACGTTACCGACCCGTCTTCGATCAACAACTTCTTCACCGCTCTGGGAAAACTCAACCTCCGCATTAATGTGGCCTTCAACTTTACCGGGACACACCATGCCGTGATGAAGCTCGGACAAGAGGATATTTCCGAGCTTCTGAACGACTGGTCCAGGGTCATAAACACAAACCTCACCGGTGCATTCCTTCTGACAGCCGGATTTGCGCGCCTGTTTGTCAAACAGCACCACGGTCATCTCGTTCACTTGTGTTCCGACGCCTCCAGGGTTTCCCTGGAAGGTTCTCACGCCTATGTCGCATCAAAACATGGACTTGAAGGTCTGGTCAAGAGCGCCGCAGCACAACTGGCCCGGTTTGGGGTCCGTGTCAACGGATTGGCCCCGGGGACCGTTGAAACACCGCTCAATCGGCACTTGTTGCGGGATGATGCAGGGAAACTGTCACGCCGGGCGGCTTCGATACTGGCGCATACCCCCACCAAACGGTTCGCTACGGTAGAGGGGGTCGTGGAATCGGCCATTGCCCTATGTATCCCCCAACGGCACCTGACTGGCAACGTGATTTTCTGCGATGACGGATACGTTATAGAAGGTCACTCGTGGCCCGACGGGACTTGGGCGGCATACCATAGCCCAGAAACGCTGTCCGATCTTCTGCACTTCTATGACGACCCTGAATCAAACTTGGAATAGAAGATTCCAACAGCCCAAAAGTAACCATCAGGTAAGGAATTTCCCCATGAACTCTGAAAAACGCCCCGCCATTCTCGTAGTCAGTGCCGGCATAATGCAGATACCCGCATTAGAGCGAGCCCGCGCCCTCGGATACTATGTCATCGCCAGTGACCGCAATCCCGAGGCCCCAGGGTTCCAACTGGCGGACGAGCACCTCGTACTGGACGTCAAAGATGTCGAGGGGCATGTAGCTTGGGCGAGGGAGCACGGGAAAAGGGTTGGGCTGAAAGGGGCCTTTGCCGGCGCAGATGTGGCAATTACGGTTGCAGCGGTCTGCGAGGAACTCGGCCTGCCAGGGGTTCCGGTGGAGGTGGCCAGGCGGTCGAACAACAAGGCCCTTATGAAAGAAAGATGGCTGCGGGACAAAATTCCTACCCCATGGAGCGCCGAAGCATCGACGCTGGAGGAAGCCCAAAAGATTCTTGTTCATACAGGCTTTCCTGCCATCGTAAAAGCTGTGGATGGCGCTGCATCACGGGGAAGCATGCGCATTGACCGGCCTGACCAGCTTCCAATCGCCTTCAAAGCCGCCTGTGCCACCTCGCGGACCGGTACGGCAATCGTTGAGCAGTTCGTAGTGGGGAAAGAACAGAGCGTCGAAACCATCATCTGGAAGGGAAAGCATTATCACGTTAGTCTGGCCGACAGGCACTTCGGTTTCGCTCCCTACGCCATAGAAACAGCCCATGTGGACCCCTCTACCCTCGACAAGGACACACAAAAGCGCATCTGTGAGGTCGTAGATGCGGCTGCCGACTCGTTGGGCATCGATTTTGGCCCCGCTAAAGCCGACATGATCCTGACCGATCAGGGGCCGATGATACTCGAGATGCCGGCACGGCTGAGCGGTGGATTCCATTCCCAATACACGACACCTCTGAGTTCCGGGAAAGACCCAATCAAAGCCGTCATGAAGCTGGCCATGGGAGATAAACTGGACGAGAGCCTCCTCTCCTCTAAACATGATTGGACATCCATCTGTGCAGGTATTTTCCCCGAACCCGGTATAATCAGATCCATCAGGGGAGTAGAAGAAGCGCGCGCACTACCCGGAATCGAGCAGATACTGATTACGAAAGCCGTAGGTGATAGGGTTGAGCCAATGATAGACAACGGTAAACGGTGCTGCTGGGTGATCGCTGTTGGCGAGAATGAACAAGACGCGTGGTCACGCATTGATGCAGCTCGTCAGGTAATCCGCTTCGAGACGGTCCCTTAATGTCACTATCTCTATACACCATCTTCCACCTGAACCTGGCCTTCTCTTCCATTGAAGAGGAATTGCGCCCGGAAGTGGTCCGCCGCTGCTACTGGCCGCTGCTTCGGCTGGCCCGTGATCTGAAGCTACCATTCGGTATCGAGATAACCGGCTACACCCTGGAAACCGTCGCGGCCATCGACCCTGCCTGGGTAGAGGAACTCCGGGGACTCTGCCAGGGGCAATGCGAACTGGTGGGAAGCGGCTACTCCCAACTGATCGGCCCCCTGGTGCCGGCGGAAGTGAACCGGCAGAACCTGCGCATCGGCAACCAGACCTATGAGCGGCTTCTGGGACTGCGCCCACGTATCGTTCTGGTCAACGAGCAGGCTTACTCCTCCGGGCTCATCGGACACTACCGGGAGGCGGGCTTCGAGGCCCTGGTCATGGAGTGGGACAACCCCGCCTACCATCACCCCCAGTGGGATCCGGCGTGGCGCTATCTTCCCCAGATTGCCATGGGCCAGCATGGCGAAGAGCTGCAGGTCATCTGGAACAACTCCATCTTCTTTCAGAAGTTCCAGCGGTATGTCCATGGCGAGCTGGAATTGGACGACTACCTTGCCCTTATCGGTCGCCACGATAACGGCACCACCCGCGCTATTCCCCTCTACGGTAATGATATTGAAATATTCGACTTCCGCCCCGGTCGCTTCACCACCGAAGCAGTCATGGAGCATGACGAGTGGGGACGGATCAGGGAGCTTTTCAAGCGGTTGATGGAGGATGGACGCTTCACTTTCATTCCTCCCTCAGGTCTCCTGTCCCTGCTTCATGAACCGGGAGCCGGAAACCGTCTGAGCCTCGAATCCCCAGAGGCACCTATCCCGGTAAAAAAGCAGGAAAAGTACAATATCACCAGATGGGCCGTCACAGGACGTGATGACATCGGCATTAACACCGCCTGTCAACGGATTCACGACGCGCTGCTGGCAAAGGGGAATGCTTCTGAGCAGGAATGGCGTGAACTTTGCTACCTCTGGAGCAGCGATTTCCGCACCCATATTACACCGCGACGCTGGAAACGCTACCGCAGCCGTCTCAACTCCTTTGGCCGCCATTGTGGTACAACGCATATAACGAGACTTTTCGAAGGGGGCGTGGAGGTCCTCCCCCCTGAAGTCTCCGCTCTTCGCGAAGGACAATACCTTACAATCGAAACTCTAGGGGTGCGACTTAAACTGAACCTGCGCCGCGGATTGGCCTTTGACTCCCTCGTTTTCCCCCGAGTCCACGAACGCAGCCTCTGCGGCACCCTCTATCACGGCTATTTCGACGACATCACCGCCGGAGCCGACTTCTACACAGGTCACGTGGTATTCGAGACACACGGGAGACCAAAGATAACGGACCTGGTGCCAGCCGAACCGTTGGTTCGCTGGCATCCCGACCAGGACACGCTAACGGTGACAGCCACCTTCAAGACTCCCCTTGGCCCCCTGACTAAGCAGATAGGAATCGCTCCTGCAAGAGAAACGGTTTCCATCGACTACGAATTCGACTGGCCCTTGGTCCCTGTGGGCTCTCTGAGGCTAGGCAACATAACGATCAATCCCGAAGCCTTCGATGCGGAAAACCTCTTCTTCCGCACCCATAACGGCGGGAACGAATCGGAAACTTTCACCGTAACCGGAAAGAAATTTTCCCATGGAGAAGCAACATCATTCCTCGTCTCGGCAAAACAGGGTCTGGGCATTACTGAAGGGCTGATGGAGATAGGAGACTCACACTCCATTCTAAAAATAAAGGTACACCGATCTCTCTCAAGCCTCCTGGGCCTCGTGACGTTCAAACCGGTCGGATCCTCATACTTCTTTAGATACGGGCTCAGCGCTTCAGAAATGGATGAAACCAGCAAACCAAAACGTAGAAAAGAACCGCTCTTTTCACGTATCACTTTTTCCGCATCGACAACACCAGACTCCTCTTTTCGTATTGAGGCTCCGTAAAGGGCAAAAGAATGCCAAAAATCAGCACAACTCTTGGTCCATTTCTAACCAACCAGTTCGGCGACCGCTATCTCTACACAGTCAACCGCGACGCCTTTAACAAAGTCGGCTCCGATACCCTCTACCATACTTATTTTGGTGACAAGCTCTCGGCCGAGTACCATTTCAATATCATTATAGGCACAGATTCCGGCATGCTGGTCAGATACATCATCAAATCTGGAATACCTATAGGATCGCGCTTTCTTTTCATCGAGTTACCTGATGTCCTCAACGCCCTGCAAGAATCGGAACTGCTGGAGAACCTTCCCTCAGGAGTTTCCGTTACCACCCCCGAATTGTGGCGGGAACAGGCCGGCGACGATGAGATTACCGACTTCGTATTTCTGGATTCAATTTTCCTCCACGAATCTCTCGCCTCGGCCGATGCAAATCTCCCCGACTACCGGGATGTTTCCTGGGCTGTCAACCAACAGCTATTGAAAAATATCCACCGGTTACAGGTAGCCAGCAACAGTTCCCCGTTCATACTGAAACAGTTGGAAAACCTCCCGGAAAACCGGCTCGCCGTTTCCAATACCCTGCACAACATCTTCTCCGGCCGGACTGCAATCGTTCTGGCCGGTGGGCCATCGCTCAATGCAGCGTTCCCCTGGCTCAGGGAAAACCGCGATCGGCTCGTCGTAATTGCCGTTTCGCGTATCAGCCGGATACTTCTGGATGAAGGGATAATTCCCCACATAGTCGTATCGGTAGACCCCCAGAAGATCAGCTTTGAAGTAAGCAGAGAGATGCTCAATTTTGCCAATCTCCCCACGCCGCCCATTCTCGTCAACAGCTTCCATATATCCCCTCTTCTCCTCAGCCAATGGCAGGGGAAATCAGTATACAGCGGCCCCCTATTCCCCTGGGAAACCCACTTGAACGTCAACACCCTTTCCTTCAGCGGCCCCACCGTCAGCAACTATGCATTCTCCCTGGCGGTACACATGGGATGCACAACAATCGTTCTCGCAGGCGTCAACTTCTGCTACTCCGCGGAAGGGCAGACACACGCCTCCGGCAGTAACGAGAACAAGGTGGGACCGGACCTGGGGCGGATGGTTCCCCGTGTCGAAACCTATGGCGGAGCTCACGCGGACAGCAACGAAGGATATCTGGAAGCCCTTGAAGAAATGATTGTGCAGGCGGAATGGGCAACCGATCTCGGCTGCCGGATCTACAACTGTTCGCTCAATGCAGCAAAGATTCCACACGTGGAATACAAGCCCCTTGACGAACTGGAACTCCCCTCCACCGACTTGAGCACTAGCGACATACTGTCCTCATCCATTCCCGAAGCATCTCCCAGAGATCGCATCACCCACTACCGGGCCACCAGCAGGGAATTGAGGCGTGTCAGGGCCAAAATGCAGGAGATACTCAACTTGGCTAATGACGCTCTTCGGCACTGCGATGGGCTCTTCGGACGTGACGGCAGGAAACAGGATTTTCGGCACAAGATTCATATGGATAAGATCGAGCGCCGCCTTGACCGGAGTCTCGGCGACTACACGAAGCTGGTAAAGCAGTTCGGCCTCAAACGCTTCCTTGCCGGTCTCAAGGGGGCATCCAATGCAGAGGAAATGACCGATGAGCAACTCGAAACCGCTACCCGCCAGTACTATGAAACATACGTCGAGGGGACTGAAAACCTGATCAAACTTTTGGATGCTACGGCCGAAAGAATAGCCTCAAGACTGGAGGAAGAAAAGGATTCTCCCAATTTCAACGTTCTGACCACTCAATGGGAAAAGGATCAACAATTCGGGCGGGTTCATACCTGGAGCCATCGCAACCCTCGAGCTGCGGCGTCACTGACGTCCGCCGAAAAGGAAAAGGTGCGGGAACTCGAAACGGAATTCAACCGCATCATGACCGAGGAGGAAACAACGCAAATCAAATTGCTTGAAATGGGGCACGATGTCAGCCTTACCCGAAGCAAGGCGCTGCTCCTTTTCAGGCGGGGCGCACAGTCAGAACTCGAGGCCATGGCCCTTGGGCTCCAAAAGCACCCCGACCAGGAAAAGACACTCCCCTATCTCCATTTTGTCAACGGTCTCCTTGCGGAACTGCGGGATGCCCCCCAGGAAGCAGTTTCTCATTATGAAAACCTGTTCACCGACCCTCCCCATGCGCTGACGGAAGACACACTGCTGCAGTTCGCATCCCTTACAATGAAGCACCACGACCTGGACAACTCTCTCTTGGCCTTGGAGTGTCTCTCAAACATATCCCCCTCCTATCTCCCGCCCTATGGCGATCTGCTCAAGGCTGCGGGAAGATTCGAGGACGCTTTCGACGTTTACAACCGCTATCTGGGATTTGCGCCCGATGACGTTACTGCACTTCTCACCCTTGGCCTCTTCTGCAAAGAGGCGGGAATGAACGAACCTGCCATAGATCTCTTCCGGCGAGTACTCACAAAGGCCCCCGATAACAGCGCGGCACTCTCTCTACTTCAGGAGCTGGAATCTCTCCCGGACTGAACCCACTATTTCAACAAAAAATGCACGGGATATAACTTCCCGTGCATTTTCGTTTACGCTCAAAAGCAAGCTTTGCCGTATCAGGCTGAATCGTTCACAGTATGAGACCGCCCTGAAGGTCGTCCTTCATAGGCGTAAAGAGCCCTTCGCCCCTGTGTCAAAGCTGCAAGATCACCCTTGATGACAGAAAGCTGTTCCCTGGCAAGGGCAATGACGAGTGAATCGGTTTCCTGAATTCTTCCGGCGAGAACAGCCCTCGACTCCCTGAGCGCTTTAAGCCTATTGAGTTCATCCCCTTTCGCCCGCTCCTCCAAAATGGCTATCCTGCCTTCGAGCTTGAGAAACCGCTCCAGAATCTCCTCGCGTCGGCGAATCGTTTCTTCAAGAGTTTCGGGAGAGGAAGTATCAAAATTCCTAAGGAGGCCCAACGCCTCCTCAAGCAGTTTTCCCAAAAGCTCATCAGCTTCGGCAGTAAGTGTTGATACTTCCGAAAAATCCATAGGCTAAACCGCCGCCTGAGCCGGCAATCGCAACTCAGGAGCGCCCCCGGCAATACGTTCCTTACGCCAGATTTCAATGGCCTCGGCCCAGGTCTCCCGCAGGGCCGACAGAATTTTGAGGACATTGTCCAGAGACTTCACGGAATTGTTGATATTCGCAGCGGTATACTCATCAATGATATAGATATAGAGCTGCTCCAGCCGTTTCGACATCTCACCGCCCACGTCGTGGTTCAGCGTATTCATCAGTTCCGTGACAATGGCGAGGCCCTTGCCTATGAATCTTGCCTTTTCCGCCACATCTCCCTGCTCCATCTTCTCACGGGCAATACGCGTAAAGTTTATGGCTCCATCATAAAGCATCAGTAGAATCTTCTCCGGGCTTGCCGTAGTCACCTGAGTATCCTGATATTGATTGAACGCTGTTACCATTCTTGTAAACCTCCTGGTTGACGCGCTTCTACTTTAAAACTGTCACTAACTGCTGACAGCGGCAGATGTTATAGCGTTGATCATACTGCTCCCCTGTGCGCTCAGGGTGCTGATCAGGGTTTCCATGGCAGTGAATTTTGCAGTAAGGACCTTTTCCCGCTGCTCCATGCGGAGTTCCATGGATTCTATCTGCTTGTCAATATCCTTTATACTATTGGTGAGCCCTGAAATCCTGGTTTCAATGAGGCCGTTCAGGTTCGACCCCTCGGTGTAGCTGTGGGTAAACCGGTCCAGAACAAGATTGAACTGCTGAGCGAGCCCATATTGATCATCCGCCAACCCCGCAGTGTCGCCGTTGTGCGTGAAAAGATCAACCACTCCCTCAAAATCATTCTTCAGGGCATCCGAAAGCTTGGTTGCATCGACGGACAGAGTTCCAGTTTTCGAGTCAGTGGTAATACCGATGGACGCCAGGGTTGAAAAACTGCTCACTCCGGAAACCGGGGTAGTAATCAAGCGCTGCAGTTGTGTCTGGACGGTACGCAGAGTGGCGTCGCCGGACAGGGCACTGCTTGTCTTGCCGGTGGAATCATAAACTGTCTGTTTATTGATAAGCGTCAGGGCATCGTTGAATTCCTTAACGAAGCTGTTGATCTTCTCCGTGACGTTATCGGCATCATTGGTGATCGCAACCGACGTGGCAGATCCCTCTTTGAGAAGGGACAATGTTACTCCCTCAAGAACATCAGTTACGGTATTGGAGGTTCGGGTAATGGAGACGCCGTCAACCTTGAAGCTCGCCGCAGTTCCTGCCTGATAGGTCGGATCGCCCGGCCCCAGCAGTGTCGGCGCAAGGGATCCGGTACCACCGGCCGGAGCTGTAGATAAGCCACTGAAATCAATAGTGTAGTTCTTGGTGTCTTTACCTGTCACGACCAAACGATATGGCGTGCCGGAACCGTCATTGATGATTGAAGCCGTGACGTTTGCATCTGAATCGTTGATCGCCGCAACAATTCCGTTAAGGGAGTTCTGCCCTTCGGCGATATTTATGGTTGTAACCGTTCCCGTCCCGTCGTCGATAGTGAATGACCCGGTATTGAAGGTGAGGGACGAAGCACTGGCATAACCGACTGAAACCTGCCGCTGGGAACGGGCAAGGGTAGTTACCTCAACGGTATGCACCCCCTCCATGGCCGTACTGGATGCCGATGCAGTCAGAACGGAACTGTCGCCAATCTCCGCCTTGACCCCTTTAAAGGTTGAGCTGGTCTTTATACTCTGAGCTGATGATTGGAACTCTGTCAACGCCGTTTTGATCTGTTTATACAGATCAATCTGACTCTGGAGCTTTGTCTGTTTAGTCTGAAGAAGCCGCTCAGGAGCACGCTCCAGATACATGAGCTGAGTGATGAGCGACTGGGTATCGATGCCGCTTGCCAACCCGCTGAAACTTATTGTTCCCATTATGTGCTCCTCCCTGCTGCAAACTTTGCAAATACGATACCAGACTCTGCCTACGGAGCATTAGCGCCCCTTCCCGAGAGAACCAACCGGGATCGCAACTCTTCTGTTTATAAATATCGGCCGGAACGTCAAAAACTTGAATGGTATTTAGCGCCATCATAAAAAAAGGGGAGGCCGAAGCCTCCCCCACTAACAATTAATGCTTTTGTACTATTAGCGCAGCAGAGACAATGCGTTCTGCGGCAGCTGGTTCGCCTGAGACAGGATGGCAGTGCCGGCCTGAACCAGGATCTGACCGCGGGTAAGAGCTGCGGACTCTTCGGCCACGTCTACGTCGCGGATACGGGATTCGGCAGCCGATGTGTTCTCCACTGAAACCTGGAGGTTGGCGATAACCGACTGAAACCGGTTCTGTGCGGCACCGAGGTTAGCGCGTTGTTTAGACACCGTTTGAATGGCGGAGTCAAGTTTAACGAGCATAGACTGAGCAGCGGTGGCAGTGGTAAACCCAGCGGTTACGCTGAGAGCAGTAGCATCCATTTTCGCAAAGGAGACGCCAATACGGTCGACAGCGGCAGCGTTCTTGATGCCAACCTGAATATTGATCGTTTTTGCGGCTGAAAGCAAACCAATGCCGTTGAACTTGGTCGCATTGGCAATACGGGTGATTTCAGAAGCAAGGCGACCAAATTCGTTATTGATGTAGGAGCGCTGAGCTGTTGCGAGGGTACCGGTGGATGCCTGGGTTGAGAGTTCGCGCATACGGCCCAGGATGTTGCTTACCTCGTTCATGGCGCCTTCAGCAACCTGAACCATGGAAACCCCGTCATTGGCATTGCGGACAGCCTGGTTCATGGAGCGGATGTCTGCCCGCATCCCCTCGGAGATGGCGAGGCCAGCGGCATCGTCGGCGGCGCTGTTGATCCGAAGGCCAGAAGAGAGGCGCTGCAGGGATTTGTTGAGTGCTACCTGGGTTAGGTTGAGGTTGCGCTGTGCATTCAGGGACGGTACGTTAGTGTTGACTGTGAGTGCCATGGTATAATTCCTCCGTGAGAATGTTTTGGGGTTTCCGTACCCCATTAGAGTGTGCGCTCGGTCGGCCTTGCCGTTTCCCGCCTGGGCACCATTGGTAGCCGGCTTGATCTCCCTTGCGCTTACTGCCTTTAGTTTAGGTATCGGTATCTACGAAAAAAACTTTAGGGAAATTTCAAATAAAAATTTTTTGCAAAATATACTGACAAATATATCTGACAAATCCATAAAAAAGGGGAGGCCGAAGCCTCCCCCAATATCAATTAATTCTTTTATACTATTACCGCAGCAGTGACAATGCGTTCTGCGGCAGTTGGTTCGCCTGGGACAGGATGGCCGTACCCGCCTGGACCAGAATCTGGCCGCGGGTAAGAGCTGCGGACTCTTCAGCCACGTCTACGTCGCGGATGCGGGATTCGGCGGCCGAGGTATTCTCCACGGAAACCTGGAGGTTGGCGATGACCGACTGGAACCGGTTCTGGGCAGCGCCAAGGCTTGCGCGCTGCTTGGATACCGTTTGAATGGCTGTATCAAGCTTGGTAAGCATGGCTTGGGCAGTTCCTGCTGAAGTAAAACCGGAAGCTATACCCAGTACCGAAGCAGTCATTCTTGTAAGTGCCACGCCGATCCGGTCAACAGCCGCGTTATTCTTGATACCAACCTGGATATTGATTGTTTTTGTGGAGGCAAGTAGATCAATACCGTTGAACTTGGTCGCATTGGCGATACGGGTGATCTCGGAAGCGAGACGGCCGAATTCGTTGTTGATGTAGGAGCGCTGAGCTGTTGCGAGGGTACCGGTGGATGCCTGGGTAGAGAGTTCGCGCATACGGCCCAGGATGTTGCTTACCTCGTTCATGGCGCCTTCAGCAACCTGAACCATGGAAACCCCGTCATTGGCGTTGCGAACGGCCTGGTTCATGGAGCGGATGTCTGCCCGCATCCCCTCGGAGATGGCGAGACCGGCGGCATCGTCGGCGGCACTGTTGATCCGCAGACCGGAAGATAGGCGCTGCAGTGACTTGTTGAGGGCTACCTGGGTAAGGTTGAGGTTGCGCTGGGCGTTCAGGGACGGTACGTTGGTGTTGACTGTGAGTGCCATGGTGTAATTCCTCCGTGAGATTGTGTTGGGGTTTCCATACCCCATTAGCGTGTGCGCTCGGTCAATCTCGCTGTTCTCCGCCTGTGCCCCATTGGTAACCGGCGGGATTTCCCTTGCGCTTGCTGCCTTTAGTTTAGGTATCGGTGGTAGCGAATTAAACTTTAGAAAAAATTTGCGTCACATCGTTTTTTTTCAAAAAAGCCTTCCGGTCATCACGGAAGGCTCTGATTACAGCACGTTGGTAACAGTGAAATTATCGCGAGCAACAGGCCCCTGAATTCTTATCGACTGTATCCGTACCAAAGAGAGGAAACTTGGTGGGGAACCGGTTTCCTTCAAGGACAATCTGCTTCGCAAGCATCCGGTTGGGATTTAGAACGACCGGTCCTTGCAGGTTCACAGTGATACTTCCTGATTCGCCGGCAAGCGTCACCACAAGGAGGATGACAACCTCCGTTTTCTCGTCGAGAGCCAGTCGCGTATATTCCTCCGACGTGAGGGAAACAGCGTAATCGGGGAGCACTTGTTGCGCGTCCACCACCACAAAAGCAAGGGCTGGATCGTCCACGGATTGGAGCCAACGGAAGGGAGTCGGTTTCTCCGGAGTAAGAAGGATGAAGCGGGTTCCGGTAAAACCCAGCATGCCGTCAGGCAAGGTAATTATCTTGTCATCTTCAATATCAATCTGACCAAAACGAGATGTTTCTATTTTCACGGCGATTACTCCTTCCCGGCACCGGCAAAACCGACGGCATTCTCAAGATCGTCAAGGCTCCAATTGGCAGCCATCTGGTTTTCCTTCTGGACCTTGAGGTAGATTTCCTCCCGGTAGATGCGCATATCGCCGGGGGCCTCGATGCCGAGCCGCACCTGGTTTCCCTTCATCTCCACCACCTTGATCCGGATCTGATCGCCGATGGTAATCGTTTCGCCCATTTTTCTCGTTAATACCAGCATGATATGTGCCCTCCTGGCGCTTTCTCTCTTACGTGAGATAGTCGAGAAGCGAAACCTGGGATACTTTAGCCGAGGCCGCAATGGCGGCCTGGTACGCCGTCTCCTGTTTGGACAGGTCACTGATGACCTGCATGATATCGATATCCTGCTTGTCGGACATGATTTTTGTGGTGCTGAACTTCATATCCTCTATGACGCTGTTGGCCGCATCGAGGCGATTCCTTCGGGCCCCGATATCAGTGCGGAATGCGAGAATCTGGGAAAGGCCGTTATCAAGCTCGGTAATCTGATTCTGCGCCGTGGTCATGTCATTGGAGCCAAGGGCGGTGATAAGGTTGTCGAAGGCGGCAACGATGTCGGTGCCGGAACTCCCCGGAGGAGTCCCCCCCCTCAGGAGATCGGCGCCGGAGTAGTTGATCTGGATCGGGGCGCCCCTATCCACCTCCACCATCATGGCATCATTGGTGCCGAGAAAGTTTCCCGTGGTGTCGAACGCCGGGGTGTCGTTCTTGAATCCGCCGAAGATGAACTTGCCATTGAGCTGGGTATTGCCCATCTGAAGGAACTGCTGCTTCAGCTGCGTCAGCTCGTTGATGCCGGCGGTGACTGCGTCAGGATTGTTGGTGCCGGTGACCATTTGGAGAGTGAGCTCCTTGGCCCGGGTAAGGACGTTCCCCATCTCGGACATGGCCGACTCACCCATGGTGAGCCAGGCGATTCCGTTGGAGATGTTCCTGCCGTACTGGTCTCCGGCGGCAATCCGTGCCTTGAGGTTGAGTATCTGCTGGGCAGTCACCGGGTCATCACTGGGCTTGCTCACTTTGAGCCCCGTGGAGGCCTGCTGCTCAAGCTCTTCCGTTCTTCTGCGAATCACCTGCAGGTTGTTCGCCACAAGATTTGCCGTCGTGTTCTGGGTTACGCGCATGTCGCTTCTCCGTTCATATGCCTCTAGCGGATGAGGCCGAGGATCGTGTCCAGCATCTCGGTGCCGACGTTAACCAGCTTCGCAGCCCCTTCGTAGGCCTTCTGATATTTAATCAGGTTGGCAAGTTCCTCGTCCAGGGAGACCCCGGACTGTGATTCCCGCAGGGTGTCGAGCTGCTTAATGATTCCCTCGCTCAGGTCCGAAGAGCGCTGGGCATCCTGCACGGCAACGCCAACCTTCCCCACCAGGGCATTGTAGAAGGCTTCCATGGTCATGTTACCGCCGGAGGTGGCCAGCACCTTGTCATAGACGCTGGCGATGGCCCGGGAGTTCAGGTTGTTGCCGGTACCACCAGTGACCGGATCAACGCTGGCAGCAGCGATGTCGGCGGTTTTCGAGATGGCGAGCTGTATACCCCCGATACCGCTGTACCCGCTCGTGACTGTCGGGGCAGTAAAGAAATCGAGCCCCGTGGAGCTATTAAGGCCAAATCCTGCCGAGTGGAGACTGTTGACTTCCGTAGCCAGAGAAGAGGCCAGTTCATCCAGGTCGGAGAGGAAACCGTTGACCAGCGAATCGCGTACCTGGAGAGTCCCCCCCATGCGCCCCTGGCTGTTGTTTGGACCGCCGACGATGCTGCTGATGTCGACAGCCGTATTATCACCGGGAGAGGTGGCGAAGATCTTGTAGTATCCGTTGTTAGCGGCATCGGGCTCGAGGGACAGCTCCGCGGCCTTGTTGCCGAGCACCAGCGGCGGACCGAGACTGAGGCTGACATTGAGGGTCCCGTCGGTTTGTTCCAGATAGGTGATTCCCACCTTTTCCGAGAGCTGCCGCACCAGCAGGTCCCGCTGGTCGCGCAGTTCGTTGGCCCGTGCGCCCCGGATCTCAATCAGCTTAATCTGATCGTTGAGGGAAGCAATCCGGGTGAGGCTCTCATTAACATCGGAGGTAATCCCCTCCAGGGACTGGTTTGCTTCGCGCTTGATGTCGGTAAGGTAACCGTTGATCCGGTGAAACTGGTCCACAACCTGCTGGGCACGGGCCAGAACCGCCTGCCGCTCAGGCTGCCCCTGAGGGTTGGCGGTTAGGTCTTGCCAAGCGGCAAAAAATTCCTGCATCGACTTGCCGAGACCGTCGGCGGTGAACTCGTTGAAGAGCTGCTCGGCCCGCTTCATGGAGGCGAGAACCGTGCTGCTCCAGCCAGTAGTGGAGGCTTCGGTCTTTAGCTGGGTCTGGAGAAAGTCATCGTAGGCCCGCTGAATCTCCGCCACGTTCACCCCGGTCCCGAGGGGGAAGCCCCGCTCCTCGGTGACGAACGAGGTCTGGAAGATAGTAGTCTGCCGCGAATAGCCGGGGGTATTGACGTTGGTGATGTTCTCGCTGGTCACCTCAAGGGCGAGCCGTTGGGCTGTGATGCCGCTTTTGGCTATGTCGAGGATGCTCTGTATTGCCATGGGTCAGATCTCCTTGCGGAGTAAACTTGAGTTGGCACCGCGCTCCACCATCTGTCCCGAACCGCCGTAGGTTTCGGTAACGGTGAACCGGCTCTGGAAAAAGGCGAGGGAGCGATTGATGGTGGTAATGGAGCTCCCCAGGAAGCGCCGGTTTTCTTCCGTCATACGGCGGATCTCCGCGGCAAGTGTTGTGAGTATTTCCTGCAATTCCTCCAGCTCGGTCTTATCCCGGAGGGTGCTGCGGGCAATTATGGGTGATAGGGTTGCGGTATCGGCCAGGCCAAGGCGCGCAGCTTCGAGGGCCATCAACTGGCGGCAGTTGCCATCAATTTCCTTCATGGCGGCAGCCACTTCGAGCTTTCGGGTGGTTGTCCCATGGAGCCGTTCGGTATCGCAGCTGACAATTGCCTCGCGCTCTTCCGCAAGCAGCCGGAGCATTTCTTCCATGGTCGCTTCGCGGGCGTGCAACGCTTCCACCAGGTTCGTCATGACGTGTGCCATTCGTGTCCTCCGCCCTGCTACCGGAACAGGGCCAGCATCTTGCCGGCGACAAGCCGGCTGTCAACCCGGTATGTCCCGTCCGCCACCTGCTGTTTTATGGCCGCCACCCGGTCGGTACGCACGGTTTCTTCCGCCGGAGCGACCTGTTTCAGCCGCTCCACCTGCATTTTGCCGAGGGAAAGCTCGACCCGGTCGGAGGATGCAACCGCTCCGGCAACCGGGGCCGGAGCAGCCGCGGGCTTTTTCTCCACATCGGAAGAGCGTACGGCAGCAGTGCTGGAAAGCGATACAATATCAGCTGTTATGGTCATTCTTTTTCTTTACCTTTCGGAACCGTAATTGAAGTTTTTTCAGCGGGGCGGGCTGCATCCTCCACGAGCTGTTTCTCAATCATTGTGGCAAGCCCGATCCCTCCCTGACTCGTGGCGATGGCGGTGGCATATTCCTGATCGAGCATCGACTGGAATATCTCTTCTCCCTTGCCTCCGCCGGTGAGTTCGTTTTTCCCCACGGTATCGCGCATCGACTTGATCATCATGCCGACGAACATGGCCTCAAACTCGCCCGCAACCTTGCGGGCAGCCTTGGCGCTGTTCTCCCGGGCAGCCAGCTGCCGGGCACGGGCAGTGTCAGTTTCCAGGATCAGGGGCTCTGGAGCCATGGAGATCTGCATACTCTTCCTTTCGGCAAACACCGCGAAAACTTGAGCAAAAAATGCGAGGAATGAACCCTCGCATTTTTTGCAGCACGTTGTATGCCAATGAAGCCGGAACCGGCTCTAAATGACTTCCACTTCAGCCTGCATGGCGCCGGCGGCCTTGATGGCCTGGAGAATACCGATCAGATCCCTCGGGGTTACGCCCAAGGCGTTGAGTGCCCGCACCACTTCGCCGATGCTGGCCCCCTCTTTAACCACGGCGAGTCCGCCGCCACTTTCATTCACCTTGATTTCCGTACGGGGGACCACGGCCGTCTCGCCGGCCCTGCTGAATGGAGCCGGCTGGGATACCTTTGGAGTTTCCTTGATGAAGAGGGTGAGGTTGCCGTGGGACACCGCCACTGTCGAAATTCTGACATTGTCGCCAATAACGATAGTTCCGGTCCGCTCATTGAGGACCACCTTGGCCATGGCATCGGGACGGACCTCAAGCCGCTCCATGTCGGAGACGAATTCCACAACCCGCCCCTTGTAGGATTCAGGAAGGGTCATCATGACCGCGCCGGGATCGGAAGCTGCTGCAACTCCCCCACTGAACCGCTCGTTCACTGCTTTGGCAATGCGGGTGGCAGTGGTGAAATCGGGCTGGTGCAGGTTCAGGCGAAGCTGTCCCCGGTCTGCCAGCACGTTGGGGAGCTCAAGTTCAACCAGGCCACCATTGGGGATGCGCCCCGCCGTGGGGTGGTTCTTCTGCGCCGACGCCGCCTGGCCGCCATAGGAGAAGGAGTTCGTCAGCACGCCCCCCTGGGCCACGGCATAGACGCGGTTGTCGGCCCCCTTGAGCGGCGTCATGAGGAGGGTGCCGCCGGCGATGCTCTTGGCATCCCCCATGGATGACACGAGGGCGTCAATACGGGTCCCCTGCTTGGCAAAGGGGGGAAGATTGGCCGTCACCATGACGGCGGCCACGTTTTTCACGGTAATATCGGCACGGTTGACCGTGACTCCCATCCGCTCCAGCACGTTCACCAGGGACTGCACCGGGAATTCGGTCTGGTCGCTGTCGCCGGTGCCGTTGAGCCCCACCACGAGGCCGTAGCCGATGAGCTGGTTCTCCCGCACCCCGTCGAAACTGGCGATGTCCTTGATCCGGACCGCCAGGGCCAGTTGGGGGAGGGTGATAAACAGTAGCGCTGTCAAAATAATTTTTCTTACCATCGGTT
This sequence comes from uncultured Geobacter sp., assembly GCA_964490805.1. Lineage (GTDB taxonomy): Bacteria > Desulfobacterota > Desulfuromonadia > Geobacterales > Geobacteraceae > Geobacter. Next base: position 159,556 of record CAZBEB010000002.1, on the reverse strand, counting down.
TGTCCATGTTCTCTGGGTTAAGCACCCGTAGGGGCGATCCTTGTGATCGCCCGCCTCCCCGCACCTGCCGAAAAGGGCAAACACAAGGTTTGCCCCTACGAAATCAGAATGGCCAGATATAGTCCAAGATATTCAACAACCACCCCGGCCGCTGCCGGTCACTGATGACTCCCTCGCCGGTGTAGGTAATGCGGGCATCGGCGATGAGGCTTGAGTTGACTGTGTTGTCAGGGGAGATATCCCGGGGGCGTACGGTCCCCTGGAGCACGATAATCTGATCTTCGTTGTTCACCTTGACGTTACGCCGTCCCTCGATGAGGAAGTTGCCGGTGGGAAGGACATCGATGATCTTGGCGCTCATGGTTGCGACAAGATTTTCCTTCCTGGTTGTGGCGCCGCTCCCTCCGAAGTTGGAATTGCTGCTGGCCCCCAGAAGATTGTTGAGGTCCGCGTTCCACACCTTGCCCAGGAGCAGCTTCTGCTTTTCAAGCCCCATCAGATATGGAATGCTGGCCGAAATGCCGGCGGAGCGGTCCGTGTCGGTGGTCGCCTCTTTGCTGGCGCTGGCCTGCTCCACGATAACCACGGTGATGATATCGCCCTTGCCCCGGGCCTTGTGGTCAGCCGTGAGCCCCGCCGATGCCGCCTGCCAGATGGAGCCGTTGGCGTAGGAGGGTTGAGGGGTCGGCAACTGCTCGTCGAAGGAAGGTGACCTCATTTCAGCCTTCTCGATGGCGCAACCGGCCAAAGCGAGACAAAGTATTGACACTGCCAAACGTTTCACTGACTTACTCCTGAAAGGCCGGGACCGGGGATCCGGGACCGGGGGCCGGAAACACCTAGAAATCCACCTGCACTGTACCTGAATCTATAACCCGCGCCGGTACTTCTTTGAGGGAGCCAAGGTTCTGCACTTTCACTATGTCCCCCTCGGCGCCATTGCCCCGGGCCTTGCCGGTGGCGGTGAGACGCATGGCCTGATTCTCGATTACGATGGTTACCAACTGGCCGCTCTTCACCAGGGGGACCTTCTCAAGCTGCTCCCCGCGCAGCGGCATGTTGACTCTCACCGGCATTCGCGCCCGCTTCCCCACCACCTCTTCCACGCTTTGATATACCCGTCCCGGGAGGGATGAGAGGTCGCGCCTCTGAACAGTGACATCATCAGGGCCGATCACGTCGCCCCTCTCCAAAGCGCGGAGCACCACCACCGTATCGGCAAAGGCCTCCACCTCGACCGGAACAGTGAGGTTCCGTTCGACCCGGCCATCCACCCTTACGATGAGTGCCAGGTTGGCTTTCCCCCAGCCTTCCCAGCGGTTCGGCGCAGCCACTTCAAAGGATACTTCGCCCGGAGGAAGCTTCAGATCGCTCTGGAAGCCGATGCGCCGCAGGGTTGTCTCCATACCGAGCCCCTCGGTCTTCTGGCGGACGAATTCGGTGACTGCGTCCTTCACCCTTGCATTGGGAATGGTCTGGGTGGCCGGGGCGGCAAACGCCGCCGTCGCCACCGTCAGCACCAGTACTGTCATCAACGTAACCAATCTCATATCTGTCTTCCCCGGTCCCCGGTCCCTGGTCCCAGGCCCCCGATTATTACCGCTTCAGGCTGTTGGCCGTCTGGAGCATCTCGTCGGCAGTCTGGACAGCTTTGGAATTCACTTCGTAGGCCCGCTGCCCCGTAATCATGTTCACCATCTCTTCCATGACGCTCACGTTGCTCATCTCAAGGAAGCCCTGGGCGGTGGTGCCGAGCCCGTCCTGACCGGGAGTGCCGGTGGTGGCATTGCCGGAGGCGTCAGATTCCTGGAAAAGGTTCTTGCCCATTGCCAGAAGCCCGGCAGGATTGGAAAAGGTGGCCAGCTGGATATTCCCCACGTTGGTGGGGCTAGTCTGCCCGGCCTGGGACACCGAGACGGTTCCGTCATTGCCGATATTGATGGCCGTGGCATTGTTGGGAATGACGATTTCCGGGCTCAGGGGATAGCCATCGGAAGTGACCACGCGCCCCTCGCTGTCACGCTTGAAAGCGCCGGACCGGGTATAGGTGGTGGTGCCGTCGGGCATCTGGATCTGGAAGAACCCGTCCCCCTCAATGGCCATGTCCAGTTCGTTGCCGGTCTGGTTGATATTGCCGATGGTGAAGATCTTGGTGACCGCCGCAAGTTTGGCTCCAAGGCCTATCTGAATGCCGGTGGGCACTTCGGTTGAGTTGGTGGAAGGAGAACCGGTGGTCTTCATGTTCTGGTACATTAGATCCTGGAAATCGGCCCGGCTCTTCTTGAAACCCGCGGTGTTGACGTTGGCCAGGTTGTTCGCGACGACATCGATGTTCGTCTGCTGGGCCTGCATCCCTGAGGCCGCCGTCCACAGTGCTCTGATCATGAATCAATCCTCCGTGCGCATTGAGAAAGCGCGTCTGCTGTAGGGACGATCCTTGGGATCGCCCGGTTGAACAGGGCGAATACAAGATTCGCCCCTACACGATATCGATTATAGTTTCCCGATTTCATTGGCCGCCTTGCCGGTCAGGTCATCGTAGGCCTTGACCACCTTGGAGCACATTTCGAAGTAACGGTTCGTTTCGATGAGCTGTACCATCTCCTGGACGGTATTCACGTTTGACTCTTCAATGGCGCCCTGCATCACCTTCTCGCCGGTCACCGGTTGGGGCGTGGCCTGGGGATCGGCAGGAACGAAGAGGCCGCTGCCGATCTTCTGCAGTGCATAGGGCTTGGGGAAATCCACCACTTCCAGACGCCCCACCTGGCTCCCGTCCACGAAGACCTCGCCCCTGCCGTTGATATCAACCCTCCCTCCAGCAATAACGATGCCGCCCCCCACCTGGGCGCCGTCGGCGGTCACGAGGCGGCCGGCCGCGTCGAGACGGAAGTTCCCCTGCCTCGTGTAAGCCCGCTGCCCATCGGCCGTGGTAACGGCAAAGAAGCCATCACCATCGATGGCCAGATCGAAGGTATTCCCCGTCTGCTTGACGGAGCCGGGGGAATAGTCGGTGAAGAAGACCGTTTCCGAATAGACCGGAGCATCGGTACCGCCCCCTGCGCGGGGCTGTGCCCCAACCGCCTGGAGCATCCCCTCGAAGGTCATCCGGTCTTTTTTGAAACCAGGGGTATTGACGTTGGCCAGGTTGTTGGACAGGACATCCAGCCGCTTCATTGCCGCAATGTTCCCCGTGAGTGCCGAATAGATGCCGCTGTTCATAGGATAATCCCCGTTCGTTCGTCATTGTAGGGCGATCCTTGTGACCGCCCTGTTCTGGGCAAACACAAGGTTTGCCCCTACCTCATATTCTTCATCTTCGCCCGCAGCCGCACGATTGCCTGGCTGTGGAGCTGGGAAATGCGCGATTCTGACAGTTCCAGCACTGCGCCGATCTCTTTCAGGTTCAGCTCCTCGTAGTAGTAGAGGGTGATCACAAGCCGCTCCTTCTCGGGGAGCCCCTCGATGGCCTCGGTTAGCACATCGAGCATCTGCTTGGCCATGAGCTGGCTCTGGGGGTTCTCGACCCCCTTATCCTCCAGGATATCCAGAAGCCCGAAGGGGCTACCGTCCTCGTCTTCCCAGGACTCGTCGAGGCTCACGAAGGAGAGGAGGTGGATCTCCTCCAGCATCTGGTGGTACTCTTCCACGCTGATTTCCAGGGACTTGGCCACCTCTTCGCTCGTGGGGTTGCGGCCGAACCGGTGCTCGAGCATCACAAACTCCCGCTCCAGCTTCTTGAACTTGTCCCGCAACGACCTGGTGAGCCAGTCCTGGGATCGAAGCTCATCGAGGATGGTTCCCCTGATCCGCTGTTCCGCAAATGTCTTGAACTGAACCCCACGGGAAGGATCAAACCGCTCGGCAGCGGTAATGAGGCCGATTACGGCGGCGCTCATGAGGTCCTCCTGGTCAAGATGGGGGGGTAGTTGGGAGGCAATTCGTCCCACCAGGAACTTGACCAGCGGCAAGTGGGATACGATCAACTCGTCGCGGGACTGGGCCGACGAACGCTGAGCCTCCTGCTCATATGCCTTAACAAGACAGTTCATAGGTTCTCCATTTCGGCCCCGGAGCCGAGAAATCTCCTGAAGAAGAACTGCACGTTACCTTTGATGCGCCTTTCACCGCCATTTTCCAGAATCCGCCGGGCAAGCGTCGTAAAACATCCCGCCGCCGGGGAGTCGGGACAAAGCTCAAGCACCGGTTTCTGACTCTTCACAGCCTCAAGAACGGAGTCATCCCGCAGGACACATCCCAGGTAATCAAGGGAGATGTCAAGAAACCGACTTGTCACATTGGAGAGTTTGGCGAAAACCTGGAGAGCATCGTCGGTGTCGCGGGCCATGTTGACCAGCACCTTGAAGTAGCGCTCCGAATGCCGTGTTGCCAGGAGCTTGATAAGGGCGTAGACATCGGTAATGGAGGTGGGCTCCGGCGTCACCACCACCACGATCTCCTGGGAGGCGGTGTTGAAATAGGCGACGTTGTCGGAAATTCCCGCCTCGGTATCAACAATGAGAATGTCGAAATCCTCTTCAAGGGCGTCGAGCTCATCCATAATTTTGACACGCTCTTGCAGGCCAAGGGAGGTAAAGTCGGGAAGCCCCGATCCGGCCGGGATGATTTTGATTCCTCCCGGGCCATCGGTAACAATCTCCTCAAGGCTTTTCCTGCCGGCAAAAACGTCATTCAGGGTAAAATCAGGGGTCAGCCCAAGGAGGACGTCAATGTTGCCGAGCCCCAGGTCCGCGTCGATAACCAGGACCTTCTTCCCCCCTTTGGCCAGCGCCAGCGCCAGGTTGACGACAACGTTACTCTTGCCGACCCCCCCCTTGCCGCTGGTCACGGAGATGACCCTTATTGCCTTCTGGTTCCGCCCATCTTGGGCGCGCGCCGTCGTGGCCTTGCGCTTCTTGCTTACGGAGGTGGCCAGTTGCCGGAGGCTATCGGCCTGGTCTCCTGTCGTCGCCGTTAAGTTCATTCCTTGATCTCCCCAAGTACGAGCCCGGCAAGTTTCCCGGGAGTTGCAATTTCCAGGTCTTCAGGCACCCGTTGCCCTGTTGTGAAGTAAGAAAGCGGAAACTTGGTCCTCAGGTGGGCGTTTACGATGCCGCCATAGCTCTCGCTCTCGTCCAGTTTCGTAAAAATAACACGGGATATGGGGAGAACCCCGAACCGTTCCACCACTTCCTGCAGTTCCCGGTCGCGGGTTGTGGCCGCGAGGCAAAGATGGATCTCGATGGCAAACCGCGACTCCAGGAAACTTCTCAGCTCTTCGATTTTTTCGTTATCCTTGTGGCTTCTCCCCGCCGTATCGATGAGGATCAGATCCTTGTCGGAGTGGAGTTCGATTGCCGCCTCCAGCTCCGCCGGGGTTGTGGCAACCTCCACGGGAACCCCCATGATGCGTGAGTAGGTCTTGAGCTGCTCCACGGCACCGACCCGGAAGTTGTCGATGGTGATGAGGGCTGCCCGGTGGTTTTCCCGCAGGGCGTAGTTGGCCGCCAGTTTGGCAATGGTGGTGGTCTTGCCCACCCCAGTGGGGCCCACAAGCGCAATTATCCGCGGGCTGTTCTTCTTGAACGCGAGGGGACCGGCACATTTGATGACCTTTCTGAAGGCCTGGGGAAGGAACGAGCGGATCGCCTCCACGGTCCCCCCTTTTTTTGCCTCGGGCTCCACCTGTTCCATCACCGTGCGCACCGCACTCCGCTCGAGCCCCTTGCGGTGCAGTTCACCCATGACCACCCGGAGCGAACCCTTGAAACCGCCCTTGCCGCCTTCGGCGCCAGACGCCTGCCTTGCCGGCTTCGCAGCAAGGACCTCGGCCTTCTCGGACGGGGTAACACCTTCTCCGGCTTCCTTTGCCGCCAAGGTCTTGAAAAGGAGCTTCTTCATCTCTTCCAGGTCCTGCCTCTGGATAGTCTTCGGAACCGAGCTAACGGACGCAGAAGGCACGATCTTTTCCACCGCCGGCGTGGCCGACGCGGCCGGGGGCTCTGCCTGAACCTTTGCCGCCGCCTCCTTGCGGGTGAGGACCTCAACCCGCTCGCGCAGGTCTTTCAGCTCCCTGGCCAATGGACCCAGCATGGAACTTTCCATCATTTCCTTAGTGGAAATATGCTGTTCCTGAGCCTCCCGGTAGGGGTTCGGCGCCGGTTGGCGCGGTGCCATATCGATACCCGCCGTAACCTGCACCACCTCCTTCGAGAAAAACCCGAGGATTCCCCCCCGGCGCTCTTTTTTTGAGGAGATAATCATGGCATCCGGGCCAAGTTCTGCCTTGACCTTCCGGAGAGCCTCCGACATGTCCACCGCTTCGAATGTTTTAACCAGCATTGAGCGTCACCACCCCTAACGATTGGATTTTGACGTTGGACGGAATTTCGTTGTGCGACAGCACCGCCAGATTCGGTACGAACCGTTCGGTGAGCTTCTTCACGTGCCGCCGGATCGACGGCGACGCCAGGAGCGCGGGATTGGTCCCCGCCTGGTTGAACTTCTCTATCTCCTGCCGGATGCCGGAGAGAATGGCCTGGGCCGTGTTCGGCTCGATGGCCAGGTAGCTCCCCTGCTCCGATGGCTGGATCCCCTCGGCCACGATTTCCTCCACCCGGCGGTCGAGGCTTATGATGCAGAGGGTCTCGTCATCCCGCTTGTACTGGTCGATTATGTAGCGCCCAAGGGCCTGTCGGGTAAACTCCGTGAGCATCTCCGGATCCTTGGTGAGCCCGCCGTAATCGGCCAGGGTCTCCAGAATCGTCCGCAGATCCCGGATGGAGACTCCCTCGCGAAGCAGATTCTTGATGACCCGCAGCACAGTTCCCAGGTTGAGGAGGTTCGGCACCAGTTCGTCCACCACCTTGGGGAAGCTCGACGAAAGGTTGTCCAGGAGCTGCTGAAGCTCCTGGCGCCCAACCATCTCATGGGCATGCTTCTTAATGATTTCGCTGATATGGGTAGCGATAATTGTCGTACTGTCCACCACGGTGTAGCCATAGAGCTGGGCCTGCTCCTTCACCTCGGGCCTGATCCAGATGGCGGGGAGTCCGAACACCGGCTCGGTGGTCCGCACTCCGTCAACCTGGCCGGCAACCGCTCCGGAATCCATGGCCAGATACTGCCCCGCCAGCTCGCCTCCGCCCACCTTGGCTCCCTTGATGAGAACGTTGTACTCGTGGGGCTTAAGCTGGAGGTTGTCGTGGATATGGATCGGCGGCACCACGAATCCCATCTTCTGGGCGTATTGACGGCGAATCGAGCGGATCCGCTCCAGGAGTTCCCCCTCCTGGGCCGCATCCACCATGGGGACCAGGCCGTATCCCACTTCCAGCTCCAGCATGTCCAGGGGCCGGATAGACGCCTGTTCCCCGGCTTCGCCCGCTTCAGACGGCGCCGGAAGGGAAGTCAGCTCCTCCTCCATCACCTTGGGGGCCTCCTTGGCCATGCGCCCACCCATGTACGCCAGCCCCGACAGGAGGAAGAAAGCGAAGTGGGGAAGCCCCGGAATAAGGCCGAAGGCGAAAAGGACGCCGGATGAAACGTAGAACGCCTTGGGATAATTGAGGAACTGTCCGGTAATCTCATGGCCGAAGTTTTTCTCGTCGGCCGAGCGGGTCACGATGATGCCGGCGGCGGTGGAGATGATGAGGGCCGGTATCTGGGCCACGAGCCCTTCACCGATGGTCAGAAGCGTGTAGTTGGAGAGGGCTGTTTCCAGCGGCATCCCGTTCTGCCAGACACCGATGATGAAGCCGCCGATGATGTTCACCAGCATGATGAGGATGCCTGCGATGGCGTCTCCCCGCACGAACTTGCTGGCACCGTCCATGGAGCCGTAGAAATCAGCCTCCCGCGACACCCTCGAACGGCGGCGGCGGGCTTCTTTCTCGTTGATGAGACCCGAGGAAAGGTCGGCGTCGATGGCCATCTGCTTGCCGGGCATGGCATCGAGGGTGAAGCGGGCCGCCACCTCGGCCACCCGGCCGGCACCCTTGGTGATGACCGTGAAGTTGATGATGACGAGGATCAGGAAGATGACCGCCCCGACCACGAAGTTGCCGCCGACCACGAACTGGCCGAACGCCTTGATAACGTGTCCCGCCGCATCGGTCCCCTCATCGCCATGGAGAAGAATGAGCCGCGTGCCGGCAACGTTAAGGGCAAGCCGGTAAAGGGTAGTAACAAGCAACACCGACGGGAAAACCGAGAAATCCAGCGGCTGCTCGGTATAAAGGGCCACCAGGAGGATGGCGAGGGCAATCGTAATATTTGCGGCCAGGAAAATATCAAGCAGCATTGCCGGCAGCGGAACGATCATCAGGGCCAGGACGCCGATGAGCGCCACAGCCATGTAGATGTCCGAGTTGCTTTTTGCTGGCTGAAGGTCTACTGCTTCGGCCGCCGGAAGTGCCATAGGGTAAAATCTCCTTGAAAATAGGGCCATTTAGTGGCGCGACCTTAAATCTGCAACCGTTGTGCCATTTGGCCCTAAAGAGATATTATCGAATAGCTGAAATGGGGAATGTCGCTGGCTGGAGGGAAATTGCTAAAGAAATGGCGGGGCCTGCCGATAAGACATATGGCTATTAGAATGTACGTCATTTTGAAATGCTTCCGTCAAGGTTTTGACTTAGCACCTGCTGCCCGGTTGATTCCCTGGGTCAATAATACTCATCTCCGCCCCGCATCACTTCGTCCAGGTCCCCTGCCCCACCAAAAAACTGGCAATGGCTTACCCCTTCCTTCAAGGAGCAATCAGCAAGAGCACCTTCAAACCGGGAAAGCCCGCCGGTACTCTCTCTTCAACCGCTCGCCATCCGCACTTCCGATAACATCCCACGGGAGCATCTCGTCCAGGGGGATGGTGCGGTGGACAAGGAGGGCGGGGTCTGGATCGAACGCCCGGGCCGTCTGCTTCCAGCTTCCCTGTTCCGCCGCACTCAGGAGGAAAGATGAGAGCCGCCGGTCACCGCGGGAAAGAAGTGCTTGAAGCCAGGCGTCCTTGGGGCTCTCAGCAATGAGCCGCACGTTGGAGAGCTTACCCACTGACTGCTGAAGGTACTTGAGTTTCTTCTCCAGGGAGGACACCTCCTCCATGCCGCACCACTGGAAGGGGGTGAAGGGCTTGGGGACAAAGGGGTTCACGGAGAGGATGATATCCCCGAGCCTCTTGTTTTTTTTCGCCGCGGCAATGACCCGCTCGCGGATTTTCCCCACCAGGAGAACCATTTCCTCCAGATCGTCCATGGTTTCGGTGGGGAGCCCGATGATGAAGTAGAGCTTCAGGTTCAGAATGTCATGGCCGATGAGGAGGTCGCAGGCTGCAAGGATCTGCTCCTCGGTCAGATTCTTGTTGATGACATCCCGTATCCGCTGACTTCCCCCCTCCGGCGCCAGGGCCACGGTCTTGTGTCCGCTCGCCTTGAGCACCTCGATCATCCCCTCGTCAAGACGGTCAATCCGCAGCGATGATACCGACACCGTCCCGCCTTCCGCCAGGATGTGCCGGCAAAGGTCGCCGATCTCCCGAAAATCCGACACCGCAGCCCCCACGAGGCCGATCTTGCGCCGGTGCGCGAGCCCTTCGGCAACAGCGGCCTTAACTGCCTCAAGGGACCGTTGCCGGTAAGGATGGTAGATGAAGCCGGCGGCACAAAAGCGGCATCCCCGTCCGCACCCCCGGGAAACCTCAACGAGATACATGCCCGAGAACTCGGTGCCTGGGGTCAAAATCTCCGACACGGTGGCCCGTCCGTCCGGATCGGCCATCCAGGATCGCGCCACCTGCTCCGGCGCCCCGCAAAGGGCCCGTCGCGACACCACGCGGGGACCGTCGTACTCCATCTCATAGAGGGAGGGAACATATATGCCCGGGAGGGCCGCAATGCCGGCGAGGAACGAGCCGCGGTCGCCGGCCCCCTCCGAGCGGATGCGGTCCAGAAGAGGCGGCAAAATCGCTTCCGCCTCACCGGCACAGATAAAGTCCATGAAGTCGGCCACCGGTTCCGGGTTAAGGAAAAGGGCGGCTCCCCCCCCCATGACGAGGGGATGGGAGGCCGTCCTCTCCGCAGCAAGTGCAGGTATGGAGGCCAGATCGAAAATGACGGGGATATTCAGGTAATCGCTCTCGAAAGAAACCGAGAAGGCAACTATATCGAAGGATGAAAGGGATTCCTGGGATTCCAGGGAAAGGAGGCTGGTGCCGCTGCGGCGATATTCCCGCAGATCGTCGGGATCGGGGAGAAACGCCCGCTCACAGAGAATGTCGGGTTCGGCATTCAGCAGCGCATGGACCGCCTGGAAACCGAGATTGCTCATGGCCACTGAGTACCGGTTCGGGTAGACGAGACAGACCGTCAGCTTGCCGCCGCGGCGCTTGGGGGCGCTCCCTTCTTCCTGCTCCAGGAGGCGGCGGTATTTTTCAATGATTTTCCATGACATTGATTGAGGTTACCACGGGGGGGGACGATTCAGAAAGGGGAAAAAAGGCCCGGCACCCCCTGGAGGGGGTTAGTGGGGGTGCCGGGAAATGGCATGCAATGACGTTAATCCAAGGGTGCGGGGCGGCCGTGTGGAGGGTAAGGCCCCACGGCGCCCCTATTAAAACTAATCGACTGACTTTCTCAGAAAGGTCGGAATGTCGTACTGATCGTCCTCCTCGGTGAAGAACCCCTTCTGACGGTTGTAGGAAGGTTCGCGCTGCTGTTTTTCACGAATGAACGTGGGAATCTCACGGTTCACTTCCTGGCGGGGAGAGATGGGGTTGACGCTCTTGAGTTCCTGGCGCTGCTTCTCCACATCGAACCGGTCGCCGAAACCGGTTGCGATGGCGGTCACCTTCAGCTCATCGGCCAACTCCTCATCAATGGTGACACCGATGATGATGTTGGCATCCTCGTGGACCTTCTCGTGAATGGTCCGGTTCACCGCCTCAAACTCATCCATGGTCATGGAAGATGACCCGGAGATGTTCACCAGAACCCCTTTGGCGCCGGAAATATCCACATCCTCCAGCAGCGGGCTGGAAATGGCTTTCAGCGCGGCCTCCACGGCGCGATTCTCGCCGGCGGCGACGCCGATACCCATCATGGCCATGCCGCGCTCGCTCATGATGGCTTTCACGTCGGCGAAGTCCACGTTGATGAAACCGCTGGTGGTAATGAGGTCAGAGATCCCCTGAACCGCCTGGCGGAGCACATCGTCGGAAGGCTTGAAGGCATCGAGGATGGACATGGACTTGCCGGCAAGCCCGATAAGACGGTCATTGGGAATTACGATGAGGGAATCCACGTGCTTCTTGAGCTCCCTGATGCCATCATCGGCCTTGGAAAGGCGCTGCTTCCCCTCGCGGGAAAACGGCTTGGTGACAACGCCCACCGTAAGGGCGCCGGCCTCTTTCGCAACTTCGGCGATAACCGGAGCGGCGCCGGTCCCGGTGCCGCCCCCCATGCCGGCTGCGATGAAAATCATATCCGCGCCCTTAAGGGTCTCGGCCAGTTGCTCCCGGTCCTCCAGGGCCGCCTCGCGACCCCGGGTCGGGTCAGCCCCTGCCCCGAGCCCCTTGGTGAGCTGCCGGCCAAGCTGAATCTTTATCGGAGCCTTGGAAATACGCAGGGCCTGCACGTCAGTGTTGGCCACGGCGAAGTCAACTCCCCCCACCTGGCTGGCGATCATTGTATTGACTGCGTTCCCCCCGCTGCCGCCGACGCCGATGACCTTGATCTTCGCACACTGATCGATGTTTTCGTCGAATTCGAACATACCCTACCCCCTTTTCCCTTTCTGTGTGTGTTTGGTTGTCATTGCAATTCAAAACAGAACATGAACGTATGAAAAAAATATTTAAGACCTTTACTGCCGCCTGGCCTAGAAGAACTCCCCGAACCACTCCTTCATCCGCCGGGAAACCCGCCGGAAGAGGTTCTCGTCGGTCTGGGCCGTTGGGAACTCGCGGATTCCTACATTCTTGCTCCCATAGACCACGAGCCCTACGCCGGTTGCATAGACCGGCGAATTGACCACATCCACGAGACCGCCGATCTGCTGGGGCATCCCACGGCGCACCGGCAGGTTGAATACCTGCTCGGCCAACTCCGGCATCCCTTCCAGAATGGTGGTACCACCCGTGATAACCACGCCCGAGGCAATCATATCCTCAAAACCTGATTTCAGTATCTCCCGGTTCACCAGGGTAAAGATTTCCTCCACCCGAGGCTCCAGTATTTCGGCCAGGAGCTGACGGGAAAGGACCCGCGGCTTGCGGCCACCCACGCTCGGCACCTCGATGGTCTCTTCCTTGCCCACCAGCGACGCCATGCAGCAGCCGTATTTCTGCTTGATCTTCTCCGCCTCGGCCATGGGAGTCCGGAGCCCCACGGCAATGTCGTTGGTCAGATGGTTCCCCCCCAGCGACAGGACCGAGGTGTGCTTGATGGCGCCGTCCACGAAGATGGCGATGTCGGTGGTGCCGCCGCCGATGTCGACGAGGGCAACTCCAAGCTCCTTCTCATCGGCCGACAGGACCGCCTCGGATGAGGCCAGCTGCTCGAGGACGATGTCGGCCACGTCAAGCCCCGCCCGGTTGCATGCCTTCACGATATTCTGGGCGCTGGCCACGGCGCCGGTAACGATGTGAACCCTGGCCTCGAGCCGGACGCCGCTCATGCCGAGGGGCTCGCGAATGCCGTCCTGATCGTCGATGATGAATTCCTGGGGAAGTATGTGGATTACTTCCCGATCCATGGGGATTGCGATTGCCTTGGCGGCGTCAATTACCCGCTTCACGTCCTCCGAGGTGACCTCGCGGTTCTTGATGGCGATCACCCCCTGGGAGTTGAACCCCTTGATGTGCCCCCCGGCTATGCCGGCATAGACGGAGCGGATCTCGCAGCCGGCCATGAGTTCAGCCTCGGAAACCGCCTTCTTGATGGACTCGACGGTGCTCTCGATGTTTATCACCACTCCCTTGCGCATTCCGCGCGACGGGCTGCTGCCGATGCCAACGATGTCAATACCGTCCTCGGTGACATTACCGACGATGGCACAGATTTTCGTTGTACCGATATCGAGTCCAACGATCAGGTTATCCCTTCGTGCCGACATAGTGTATCTCCCTTCCCCGCGTTATCCTTTTTTGACGATAATCTTGTCCTGGTAGTCGCAATCGATGTACTCCACAGCTACCAGCTGTTCTTTCAGCTCCCCGTAAACCATGGCGAAACGGGCCAGCTTAGTATCGTAGCCCTCTTTGCCGAGCCGCACCGGAACGCCGCCATCAGCTGTGAAGAGGGTCAGGCCGAAGCCCTTGTCGATGTGAATCTCCGAAACATCGGCCAAGGTAAAATGCCGCCCTTTCTTCAAGATGTCCATGAGGGCCACGGCGCTGGTCAAAAGTTCCTTCGTCCCCTTGGGGTCCCGGGCAAGATCTTCCTCGGCGACACCGGTTATGACCGGGAAATTGAGGCTGTCGCCCTGGGTGAGGGGCTTGAACACCTCGCCCTTCGCGTCCATGTAGTAGAGGAAACCCATGTTAACCACGGCCACCGGCTCCCGTTCCACTACGGCTACGCTGAGCGTGTGGGGGAAATAGCGGCGCACCTGCACCGTCTCGACCCAGGGGTTCTTGGACAACTGCTCGCCGATACGGCTCAAACGCAGGCTGAGCATGGAATCGCCGGGCCTCACCCCGGTCATCTCCACCACCTCGCCACGGGTCAGGTGCCTGAGTTTCGATACCTCGATGGTCTCCACCTGTAACACAGCCATCTCGTACTGCGCAGCAAACTTGTATCCCTCGTACCCGCCGATGCCAACAACTGCAACAATCACCACACCGAACACGATGCGCGTTCCCCAGGTAATGAGGGGGCGCCAGTTAATCGGCTTACGCTCCCTCTTTACCCGGTTGCGGCTCTTTTGTGGCGGCAGTATTCGAGTTTTTACGTGCAAGTCTCGCATGAACGTCCGTGATTCTTTAATGGCGATTCGGTATCAGCAAAGGTTGCAAAATGCCCCGAACCCCTAGTTCCCAATCCCGATTTTCAGGGAGGCAGCAACCAAAATCCGCTCCACCAGTTCCTCAAAACCGATCCCCGCCTCCTTCTGGGCTATCTCCGGCAGGAGGCTCAAGGTTGTCATCCCCGGCAGGGTGTTCACTTCGAGAAGATAACACTCCCCCTCTTCGGTCACCAGGAAATCGACCCGGCTGTAGCCGGCGCACCCCAGGGCACGGTGGGCTTTTTCCCCTTCGGCAAGGAGCTTGCGGTAAAGGTCGGCAGGAAGAACCGGCGGACAGATGTGTTCCGCCATGCCGTCGGTGTACTTGGCCTCGAAGTCGTAGAACTCCTTCTTCGGCACAATTTCGATGGCTCCCATGGCCCGGTCGTCAAGGATCCCCACCTGGATCTCCCGTCCCTTGACGAATTTCTCCACCAGCACCTCGTTGTCGTAGCGGAACGCGCTCTCCAGGGCAGCAGGGAGTTCTTCCGCCTTTTTCACGATGCTCACGCCAACCGATGACCCTTCCTGGGAAGGCTTCACCACCACGGGGAAACCGAGGCCGGCAGCCATGGGATCGATGGTTTCTCCACGCACGAGCACCTGGTGGGGGGTGATTGTCAGACCCGCGGCGGCAAAAGCCTGCTTGGCATAGATCTTATTCATGGCCAGGGCGCTGGCAAGAACTCCCGATCCGGTATAGGGGATTCCCATCAGCTCCAGTACCCCCTGGACCGCCCCATCTTCGCCATAGCGGCCATGGAGGCAGATGAAGGCAACGTCAATCCACTCACGGACCAGCGCCTGTGGCAAATCCCGGTCAACATCAATGGCAATGGCGTCATATCCCCGAGCCAGAAGCGCCTTGTGCACTGAGGCTCCGCTGGAAAGGGAAACCTCCCGCTCTGCGGAAAGCCCCCCCATAAGTACGCCGATCTTCTTGGTTTTCAGTTCATCGTTGGTCATCGTCTTCCCGCCTGCGCGCTCCTTGGAAGCATCTCCTTAATCACTCTTCACCAATAATCCTGACCTCTTCTTCAAGAGATATGCCGGTATTCCGCCTTACTTCATCCTTTATCAGCGCCGCCAGGGCAAGAAAATCGGCCGCCGTCGCATCTCCGCGATTTATCAGGAAATTGGCGTGGACCTCCGACACCTGCGCCCCCCCGATCCGCGTGCCCCGGAGCCCTGCCCCGTCGATTAACCGCCAGGCCGCCCCCCCCTCGGGATTCTTGAAGAAAGAACCGGCGTTGGGGTAGCCAACTTTTTGACTTTCGGCCCGGTGCGCCAGGTAACCGGCGATACGGTCACCGATTTTTTCAGGGTCTTCCGGTTCCAGCCGAAAAGTCGCTCCGGCAATAATCTCTCCGGGGGCCAGCCGCACATACCGGTAACCGTACTCCAGTTCGTCGCGCCGCACCTGCCGGATCATCCCATCCCGCAAGGTAATCAGCTCTTCCACATGCTCGAGAATCGCTCCCCCTTGGGCACCGGCATTCATGGCCAGGGCTCCTCCGATCGTGCCCGGTATTCCGCAGAGAAATTCCAGGCCGCCAAGCCCCCGCTCCCTCAAATACCCCACGAGCATCTGGTTTGTTACCCCTGCCCCGGCCGAAACCTTCCCGCCGGAAAGGTGCGTCAACTCTCTGAAGCACTCGAGGGAAACAACGACTCCCCGGATCCCTCCATCACGGACCAGAAGGTTGTACCCACCGCCAACCACAAAATGGGGGGTAGCGGTTTCAGCCAGAAGCGCAAGAAGTGTCTCCAGGTCGCCCCGGTCGGCCGGGATAACGAAAAAATCGGCCGGCCCTCCCACCTTCAGCGACGTATGGCGGGCCATCGGCTCGTCCCGGAGAATCTCCCCCATCAATCGCTCGCTCAAAGCGCCATAAAAATCGTTATTCAAAGAACTAACCCTCGGATGCTCCCATTTTACGGAGCAGCGCCTCGCCCGTCTGCCAGATATTGCCCGCGCCAAGGGTGAGCACGATGTCGCCAGGCTGTACGACTTTAAGCAGGTGGCCCGGCAGCTCTTCCCTGTCGGCAACGTACGTCACATCCCGCTGGCCGTGCTTCCGGATCTCCTCGGCCAGCCGCTCCGCCGTCACCCCCTCGATGGGGGATTCCCCGGCCGGATAGATGTCGGTGAGCACGAGCACATCGGCATCGTAAAAGCAGGTAACGAATTCGGCGAACAGCTCTTTGGTCCGGCTGAACCGGTGGGGCTGGAATGCTACCACGAGCCGCCGGTCGGGCCACCCCCCCTTGCCGGCCGCCAGGGTTGCCCGGATTTCGGCCGGATGGTGCCCATAGTCGTCCACCACAGTGATGCCATCCACCTCGCCTTTCACCTGGAAGCGCCGGCCAACGCCGCCGAATGTGGCAAACCCTTCCTGAATCTGCGCAAAGGGGACGTCAAGCTCCATGGCAACGGCGATGCACGCAAGGGCATTTAGCACGTTGTGGGCGCCGGGCATGGAGAAGGATATCTCCCCCATCCGGTATCCCTTGTAGTGGGCAACGAATGAAGTGGTTCCCCCTTCGAGGCGGACATGGGTAGCCCTGATGTCAGCCTGCGAGGAGAGGCCGTAGGTGACGAAACGTTTCTTCACCCGCGGCAGGATTTCGGCAACGTTCCGGTCCTCAAGACAGAGAACCGCAAGCCCGTAGAAGGGTATCTTGTTGATGAAATCAACAAAGGTGTCCTTTATCTGTTCTATTCCCCCGGTGTAGAAATCCAGGTGATCAGCATCGATGTTTGTCACCACGGCGATAGTGGGAGAGAGCTTCAGGAACGAGCCGTCGGACTCGTCGGCCTCTGCCACCAGGAACTGCCCCTGGCCGAGCTTGGCGTTGGTGCCGAGGGTGTTGAGCTTGCCGCCGATGACTATTGTCGGGTCTATGCCGCCATGGGTGAGGACCGTGGCCACCATGGAGGTGGTCGTGGTTTTCCCGTGGGTACCGGCAATGGCAATGCCGTATTTCATCCGCATCAACTCTGCCAGCATCTCGGCCCGGGGAATGACCGGAATCATCCGCCGCTTGGCCTCCACCACCTCGGGATTGTCGTCATGGACCGCCGTTGAGGTCACCACCACGTCGACTGCAGTGATATTCTCGCGGGCGTGACCGAAGTAAATCTCCCCTCCGAGAGACGCAAGGCGGTCAGTGGTGTCGGACTGCCTCAGGTCTGAGCCGGAAACCTTGTACCCCAGGTTCAGAAGCACCTCGGCAATACCGCTCATGCCGATGCCGCCGATGCCCACAAAGTGTATTCTCTCTATTTTCCCGTACATATTATTTCATTTCCCTCTTTATGGTTATCATTTCGTCAACTATCACCTGTGCCGCATCAAGCCGTGCAAGTCCCTGGGCAGCCTCGCCGACTGCTTTTAGCTGCGCAGGGTCGTTCATGAGCCCCCTGATGGCCTCCGCCAGCAACTCTGCCGAAAGCTCCCGCTCGGTCATGAGGAGGCCGGCCCCGCATTTCAGCAGCGCCTCGGCATTACGCCGCTGGTGATCGTCAACGGCGTGGGGGTACGGGATAAAAATGCACGGCTTGCCACAGGCGGTTACTTCGGCGATGGTGGTGGCCCCTGCCCGGCAGACTACCAGATCGGCCCAGCGATAGGCGTCCGCCATGGAATCGATGAAGGGGACCACATCGGCGCTGACCCCCTGCTCTTCGTAGACGGCGGTCACATCCTCCAGATCATTTTCACCGGTCTGGTGGGTCACTCTCAAACGCCCCTTCATATCCTGCAGAAATGGTAGCGCTTCCCCAATGGTCACGTTGATCCGGTGGGCGCCGGAACTGCCTCCGAACACCAGGAGATGAAAGGCGTCGTCACTCCGTTCCTGTAGTGGAGCCAGGGCAACCTGCTCAAGTATCTGGCGGCGAAGCGGATTACCAGTGAGAAGGGTCCGCGCCTCGGGGAAAAAATCGCTCGATTCTTCAAGGGAGATAAAAACCCGTTCGGCCACCTTGGCCAGCATCTTGTTCGTGAATCCGGGAATAGCGTTCTGTTCGTGGATGAACCGCGGAATCTGCATCCCCCGGGCAGCCAGCAGCGCCGGCGCAGAAGCATATCCGCCCACCCCGAGAACCATGTCCGGCTTGAATTCTTTGAGAATTTTCCGGGACTGGGCATAACCGTAGAGAAACTTGGCAATCCCTTTGGCCCGGGCCACGTTTCCCTTGCCGCGGATGCCGGCGGCGGTTATGCATTCGAGCCGGTAACCGAGCTTGGGAAGGACCCGCGCCTCTATTCCCTTCCAGGTCCCCACAAACAGGACCTCATTCCCTTTCTTGCGGGCAAGGAATTCCTCGGCCACCGCAATGCCGGGGAAAAGATGCCCGCCGGTCCCGCCTCCTGCAATCAGAAGTCTCATGGCGTCCCCTTCATCCGTGTCGACACGTTGAGGAGAATCCCCACCGCGAAAAGAGTTACTATAAGGGAACTACCGCCGTAGCTGATGAACGGAAGCGCCAGCCCTTTCGTGGGCAGAAGCCCCGTTACCACCCCCATGTTTACGAATGCCTGGATGCCGAGCAACGTCACAATCCCGAAGGCGAGGAAACGGCCGAAGGGGTCCTCGGACATGAGTGCCACCCGAACCCCACGAAGCACGAGCATCAGGAACATGGCCGCAATGACGATGACGCCGATGAGCCCAAGCTCCTCTCCCACCACCGAAAGGATAAAGTCGGTATGGGCCTCGGGGAGATAGAACATTTTCTGCTTCCCCTCGCCGAGCCCCTGGCCGATGACGCCGCCGTTACCGAAGGCAAGCCACGACTGGATAATCTGGAAGCCGGTATTGGTCGGATCCTCCCACGGGTTCAGGTAGGCAAGGATGCGCCGGCGCCGGTAATCCACGTTCATGACCAGAAAATAGAGAAACGGCAACGCCAGCACCACCATCCCGAGAATGTAACGGGGGCGTGTACCGGCGGCAAAAAGCATGATAATCGCCACACCGCCCATGGTCAGGGCAGCGCCGAGGTCGTGCTGCTTGAGCAGGATCGCCAGGAGCACGGCCAGAAGCACCATGTACGGAGCGAAGCCGGTGGAGAAAAATTTCACCTTCTCCTGTTTCTTGTCGAGGGAATACGCCATGTACATTATCAGCGCTATCTTTGCCAGCTCCGACGGCTGGAAGTTGAAGCCCGGGAACCGGATCCAGCGGGACGCCCCCTTCGCTGCGCCGCCAATGCCCGGAATAAAGACCAGCAGCAGCAGCAACAGGCAGCCGAGGAGAATCGGGACCGCATACTCGCGCCACTGGCGGTAGTCGATCCGCATGGCGACAACCATGACCGCGAAACCCATCAGGGCGTAGATTCCCTGGCGCTTCAGGAAATAGAAGCCGTCATGGAACTTTTTGGTGGCCATGACAGACGACGCCGAGTAGACCATTACCACACCGAAGCAGGTGAGGGCGACCGCCATGAGGAGGATGACCAGGTCATAGCGTTCGATTTTTTTCAGGTCGAAGTTCAGCTTCAAGGACGCTCTCCGGTGCCGAGGGCGTTGACGGCGTCGCGAAAACGCCGGGCCCGTTCTTCGTAGTCACGGAACATGTCGAAACTGGAGCAGGCCGGCGAAAAAAGGACCACGCCGCCGGGCTCCGTAAGCTGCGCTGCAAGCTCAACCGCTTCATCCAGGGTTGTTGCCATGCGGGTGTCGGTGAGGCTCCCCAGCTCCTGCGCCATCCGCTCCTTGGCCTCGCCGATAAGGATCATGTGGCGCACCCGCTCTTTCACCAGCGGGGCAAGGGGAGCGTAAGCCCCGCCCTTGTCCTTGCCGCCGGCAATGAGGGTGATATCGGTGAAACTTGCCAGGGCCTTTTCGACGCTGCCCACATTTGTGGCCTTGCTGTCCTCGTAGTAGCGCACGCCGGCCAGCTCACGAACCAGCTCCATCCGGTGGGGAAGCCCCGCAAAACCTTCGACGGCCGCCAGAGCCCGCTCGGCATCGCACCCGAGAAGCAGGGTCGAGGCAAGGGCGGCCATGATGTTTTCGATATTGTGCACACCGGTGATCCGGAAACGTCCGGTGGGGAAGCGCTCCTCGCGACCCCGGTGACGGAAGGTAATGATGCCGTCCCGGTGGAAGATTCCCTCGTCGAGCTCTTTACGCTGGCTCATGGGGAATACTGCTGCGGCAAGCCTGGTCTGCAAGGACGCCACCAGAGGATCATCAACGTTAAGCACGGCATAATCCGTTGCGGACTGGTTCTCGAAAATCCGTACCTTGGCATCGATGTAGTCCTGGAACGTGGGATACCGGTCCAGATGGTCCTCGGTGATATTGAGCAGCACGGCAACCCGGGGGCGGAATGTGGTGATCCACTCCAACTGGAAGGAGCTGATCTCCACGACAACCCTCTCCACCTCTTCGCCTTCTTCGACCAGTTCGACAAGGGGATTACCGATGTTGCCCCCCACGAAGGTACTGTAGCCGCAGGTTTTGAAAATCTCACCGGTCAGGGTCGTGGTGGTCGTCTTGCCGTTGGTGCCGGTGATGGCCACCACCGGAGCGGCAATGAACCGCGACGCGAGCTCAATCTCGGTGATTACCTCCCGGCCCGCCTGCCGGGCAGCTTCAAGGTAGGGGCTCTCCTGGGGCACGCCGGGACTCACGACCACAACATCGGCAGCGGCAAAATCAGCCTTGTCGTGACGCCCCAGGACATAGCGCACATCAAGCCCTGCCAGCTCTCCGAGAGGCCCGGAAAGGGCCGTCTCATCCCGAAGGTCGGTCACTGTAACCCGCGCCCCGTTTTTCGCCAGAAACCGCGCTACTGCGACTCCCGTCCGGGCAAGGCCTGCGACCAGTATGTTTTTCCCTGTAATTTCCATGCTATCTCAGTTTCAGAGTCGAAATCGCCACAAGCGCCAGAATTATGGTGATAATCCAGAACCGGACGATAATCTTGGGCTCCGCTACCCCTTTGAGTTCGAAGTGGTGATGAATGGGGGCCATGCGAAAGATCCGCTTGCCCCGGTATTTGTAGGAACCAACCTGAAAGATTACCGACAATGCCTCAACGACAAACACCCCGCCGACAATGACCAGGAGGATCTCCTGCTTGGTGATAACAGCAAGGATTCCGAGTCCGCCGCCAAGCGAAAGCGACCCCACATCCCCCATGAAGACTTCAGCGGGATAGGAGTTGTACCAGAGGAAACCGATACCCGCGCCGACCATTGCTCCGCAAAGGACCGCCAACTCGCCTGCGCCGGGAACGTAGGGAGTCTGTAAATAGCCGGATAGTTTAGCATTGCCGGCAATGTAAGTAAACAGCAGATAGGTGGCTGCGTTGATCGCCACGGGGCCTATTGCCAGGCCATCGAGACCGTCGGTGAGGTTCACGGCATTGCTCGCACCGACAATGACCAGAATTGCAAAGGGGATATAGAAAAAGGAGAGGTCTGGATGAAGCCGCTTGAAGAACGGAAAAGATAGTTCCGTGGATATGTTCACCACGAAAACTAGGAAGCATACCGCCATGCCTGCAATCAGCAACTGTCCGGCCATCTTCTGCCGTGGCGAGAGCCCCTTGGGGTTTTTCTCCACCACCTTCTTGTAATCGTCGGTAAATCCGATCAGCCCGTAGCCGACGATGACGAAGAGGGTTGTCCAGATATACCTGTTGGTCAGGTCCGCCCACAGCAGCGTCGGAATCACAATCGACGCCAGGATGAGAATCCCCCCCATGGTGGGGGTACCGGATTTTTTCAGGTGCGATTCGGGGCCATCGGTGCGGATCACCTGGCGGGCCTGGAGCGCTTCGAGCTTCCGTATCAGCCAGGGTCCAAGAATAAACGAAACAACAAGGGCCGTTATGACGGCATAGATGGTCCTGAACGTCAGATACTTGAAGACGTTGAAGATCCTGAAATCACTCGCCAGCGGATAGAGGAGATGGTAGAGCATTAGGCTTTGGCCCCCTTCCCGACGGATACGGCAAAGACTTCCCTTATCTTTTCCGAAACCCGATCCATGGCTAGCCCCCGGGAACCTTTCACGAGAATGAAATCGCCCCCAAGGGCGTTCCTGCGCAAGTCCGACACGATTGCATCGTGGTTCGTGGCGACAATCACATTATCTTCAGCCAGCCCCCCCTCCAGGGCTCCAGCAGCGACAATACCGGCCATGGACCCCATAACGTAAAGGCGGTCGATGCATGTGGCGGCAAGGAGACCCAACTGGCGGTGGGCTTCTTCGGTACCCTCGCCCAGCTCGAGCATGTCGCCAAGAACCGCCACGGCCCGGTGCCCCTCCCGAATCTCGCGCAGCGTGGTGAGTGCGGCTGCCATTGATGCCGGATTGGCGTTGTAGCTATCGTCGATGAGGACGACTTCTCCCACCTCCTCCAGATTGAACCTCCTGGCATAGGGAGAAAACTCTCCCAATCCACTGGCGATTGTCTCCGGGGAAACTCCGAGAACATGGGCGACCGCAGCAGCGGCAAGGGCGTTGGCGATATTATGGCGGCCAAAGGCCCGCAGGGTAACCGGAATGGATGCCGCGGGGAGCCGGAGCATGAACCGCTGCCCCTTCCGGCCGAGATTCTCGATCGCCTCGGCAGTAACATCGGCGTTGTGAAGACCGAAGGAAACGCGGCGAACACCTGCGGGGGAAGGGCACCGGCCAATGAGGGGGTCGTCGGCATTGAACACCGCACAGCCCCCCTCTTGCAACCGCAGGAAAAGCTCTCCCTTGGCCTTAGCCACACCCTCAACGCTCCCCAGGGTCTCCAGATGGGCCGGATAGGCATTGGTGATGAGCCCGACATCCGGACGGGCAATTTCCGCAAGTCGGTCGATCTCGCCGAATGCGCTCATCCCTATCTCCAGAACAGCCCAACGATGTGTGGCGTTGAAGCGGAAGAGCATCTGGGGAAGGCCCACAAGGTTGTTGAGGTTCCCTTCAGTCTTAAGTCCGGGGCCGGTCTGTTCCAGAATGGCCGCAAGCATCTCCTTGGTTGTAGTCTTCCCATTGCTCCCGGTTACAGCCACCACCGGAACGGCAAAACACCGCCGGTGAAAAGATGCCAGGTCGCCCAGCGCCTTCAAGGTGTCATCCACGGAGATGGCAGCAACCCCGGCGGGTAGCTTGTTCCCCTCCAGCCACCGGCGATCTGCAAGAACGATCCTCACCCCACGGGCGCAGGCGGCAGCAAGATAATCGTGGCCATCGAACCGCTCGCCCCGCAACGGCACGAAAAGTTCATCGGCAGCGACCGTTCTGGAGTCGGTGGAGACTCCGTTCACGCCAGCCGCATCTCCGCCACCGATCAGGGTGCCCCCCGTTGCCTCACGGATGTCCTCCAGAGCGAATAACACTGTCTACCCCTGTCCCACGGATGAAATTTGCCCGAAAGCGGCGGCCGCTTCTTCCCGATCGTCGAAGTGGTGCTTCACGGTCCCTATGATCTGGTAGTCTTCATGCCCCTTGCCTGCCAGGAGCACGATATCCCCCGGCCTCGCCACGTGGGCGGCAAGCCTGATGGCATCACGCCTTGATTCCACGGCGGCAAATCCCCTGGTATCGAAACCGGCTGACAGTTCATCGGCAGCATACTCCCGAAGGCCGAGGGGACGGATGCCGCCAAGGATTTCGTCAATGATGGCGCCGGCATTTTCAGTCCGGGGATTGTCGGAGGTAACGATGGCTAAGTCGCTGGAGCGTGCGGCAATCTCCCCCATGACCGGCCGTTTTCCGCGATCCCGGTCGCCGCCGCATCCGAATACAGTAATAATGCGCCCAGTGGCAATCTCAGCCACCGTCTTCAGAACATTTTCCAGAGCATCACCCGTATGGGCATAATCAACCAGTACCGTCACCCCGCGGTCATTATTTACCCGCTCAAGACGGCCCGGCACCCGGACATTGCCTTCTATTCCCTCAAGGATTGCCTTCAGCGGAAGCCCCAGGCCAACGCCTGCCGCCGCAGATGCCAGAATGTTGTACAGGTTAAAACGACCGAGAAGTTGAGAATGGAACGGCGCCGTACCGTTTGGCGTAACCAGGGTTCCGGAAATGCCGTTGACGGAAAAGCTGACATCCTCAGCCCGGACAATAGCTGCGGATGAAAGCCCGTAGCTCACAACAGGCGCCACGGCATCCCCCGCTAGGCGAGCGCCGTAAGGATCATCGATATTGATTGCGGCAACGCGCCGGGGCTTGCTTGCGTCCGGAGCAAGCAACTCCGTGAACAGGCGCGCTTTGCTCGCGAAGTACGATTCCATGTCCTTGTGGTAGTCCAGATGATCGCGGGTCAGATTCGAGAACACCCCGACATCGAAACGGCATCCGTCAACCCGTCGTTGTTCAAGGGCATGGGAGGATACTTCCATCACCACCCCCCTAGCCCCACCGTCGACCAGTTCGCGGATGGTGCGCTGAAGGTCTACCGATTCGGGAGTTGTGTGGGGAGCAGGGATGATTTGGTCGCCGAAGCGGTAGCTGATGGTCCCGAACACCGCCGCCGGGATACCGGCCCCGGCCATTATTGCCTCAACAAGATACGTCGTGGTTGTTTTCCCGTTTGTTCCGGTAATGCCAACCACGGGAATGCCGTCGGTGGGATTGCCGTAGAAGGCGGCTGCGGCCCTTGACATGGCAAGACGTGCGTCATCGGACTTAAGCCAGGTCATCCCCTCCGGTGCCCGCGAGGGGTCATCGAGCACAACGGCAACCGCGCCGCGCTCACGGGCAGCGGCGATGAAGTCGTGGCCGTCGGTCGCCACTCCCCGTAAAGCGAAAAAGAGACCGCCGGGGCGTACCTGCCGCGAATCGCAGCAAAGCCCCTCGATCTCCAGCGCCAGACTGTTCCCGGTTTCTGAGGGATTAATGACCCGTATCAATTCTTCCAGTCGCATAACTCCCCGCTAACATCATTATGGGCAACCATCACCCGACCACTCCACTTATCGTATGCTCACGCTGAAGGCGCGAATTTAACCCACACCTGATCGCTCGGCCTGATACGGTAGCCGGGACGAGGGTTTTGTTCAATGGCGCGTCCGCTGCCATGGAGCCGGACATTGAGCCCCTGCTCTTCCATGATTTTAAGGGCCTGTCGCATGCTCTTGCCCCGGAAGTTCGGCATCACGATCCCCTCGCCTTCTTCGACGATGGCCCCTTCGGCTACCGTGCTTTCATCTTCCGCATCCGGGCTTGCCTCAGCCACAACCGCCTGCGGTTTGCTTCGTACGATCGTGTCGGGCGGCACCTTGAGGTAGCACAGACTCTGGAGCGCAATGGCACTGAAGGCCGGGGCCGCCACTACGCCGCCATAGGGGCTCGTCTTCGGCTCGTCAATCATTACAAGAATGGTTAAGCGGGGCTTGCGGGCCGGAACGAAGCCAATGAAAGAGGCAGTCCGTTTGCTGGCTGAGTAACCCTTCGTTATGGGGTCAACTTTCTGGGCCGTGCCGGTCTTGCCTGCCACCAGGTACCCCTCCACCGATGCGTTGGTACCGGTTCCACCGTCAGCCGCCACCCCCTCCAGCATCCTTGCCACAGACTTTGCAGTCTCGGGGGATACGACCCTTCGCCGCGCCTGGGGTCCGAAGGTGGTTACCACATTGCCGTCGCTGTCAGAGACCTTTTCCACGAGA
The DNA here is from genome assembly GCA_964490805.1 of uncultured Geobacter sp. Lineage (GTDB taxonomy): Bacteria > Desulfobacterota > Desulfuromonadia > Geobacterales > Geobacteraceae > Geobacter. Next base: position 133,917 of record CAZBEB010000002.1, on the reverse strand, counting down.
TAGGGTTTCATGAGAACGCCGCCATTGGCGATGACCGAAAAGGCCGCGGCCAGTTGTACGGAAGACGCCGTCACCCCCTGGCCGAACGATATGGTGGCGAGATCGATCCCATACCACTGGTTCCACTGCCTCAGGGTTCCGCTTGTCTCGCCAGGAAGATCGATGCCGCTTTTTTCGCCAATGCCGAAGTTTTTCAGATAGGTGTAGAGCCTCGAAGCACCTAGCTTGCTTCCGATTTTAGCGACCCCGATATTGCTTGAATATTTGAGTATCTCGGCAACGCTCAAGCGGCCATATTTGTGAGTATCGTGAATTGTTCGCCCGCCGATGGCATAACTGCCACCCTCGCAGTTTATTCCGTCGCCCGGACGGACCAGCTTCTCTTCAAGGGCTGCGGCGATAAGAAGCGTTTTAAAGGTGGAACCGGGCTCATAACTGTCGGCAACGGCGCGGTTGCGCCACACGGATGAAGCGTAGTCACCATGGGAATTCAGGTTGTATGTCGGGAAGTTGGACATTGCCAGCACCCGCCCGGTATTGGGATCCATAACAATCGCGGTTCCAGCCTTGGCGCCGCTGTTCGTAACGGCCTTTGCCAGTTCTTTCTCGGCAATGTACTGGATGTTCTTGTCGAGGGTCAGGGTCACGTTGTGCCCCATGGCGCCATTCTGGACCACCGTACCCTTGAGTGCCACATTGCGTCCCAGGGCATCCCGCTCGGTCACCAGATATCCGGTCCCACCGAGGATGGTCGAATCGTACCGCCGCTCGATCCCCTCAAGCCCCTCCGGATCAAGTCCGGTAAAACCGATTACGTGGGATGCCACCTCCGAATTGGGATAATAGCGTTTTGTCTCCTTGACGAAACCTATTCCTTCAATATCCAGATCATTAACCCGCTTTGCCACGTCAGGGGTGAGGCGACGCTTGAGCCAGACGAAGTTCCTGTTCCCCTGGAGCCTTCTGAACACCGTCTCCTGCGGCATCTCCAGAACCGGCGCCAGACGGGCGGCAGCAGCTCTCAAATCCGCAATCGATTTTGGTTCGGCATAGCAGGAATCCATCTCCACCGACACAGCCAGGGCAGCACCGTTCGCGTCATAGATCGTCCCCCGTGCAGGGATCAGGGGAATGACTTTTTGGTGTTGCCGGTCAGCAAGTTTCAGAAGGTAATCTCTGTTGATTACCTGGAGATAAAAAGCGCGACAAACCGTCAGCGCAAAAAGGAGAACAAAGAACCCTCCAATAAAGCGAATACGGAGAGTTATCCATTTCTCCGCGTCATACCTCATTTCACTACTACCACCTGCTGATCGGTTGGAAGCGCCATTCCGAGGTCACCCTTGGCCACAGCCTCGATCCGGCCCGGCGTCCTGAGGGATGCCACCTCCAGTTGAAGCCGGTGCTGCTCTTGCTGGGATTCCTTGAGAAGCCTGGTAGCTTCCGCTATCTCCAGGTTGAGATCAATTACCCGCACCCGTGACCAGACGTGGAATACCGACACAAGTGTGAGCAGAACCATGACTCCCAGAATATAAGGGAACATCTCCCCTCTCTGGGCATACATCGCCTCAAGCTTCTTCGGTGCCGCCACCTTGGTGAAATCAGTTCTCGCCTGTGCCATACTCCCTCCACACTCCTTACAGCTTTTCTACTGCCCGTACCTTGGCGCTCCGCGCCCTGGGGTTAGCCGCCACCTCATCATCCCCCGCCATCACCGGCTTTCCGGTGAGGATGCGGACACGCGGGGTGTTGCCGCACACACATTGGGGAAGCATTTTCGGACAGGTGCACCCTTGGGCATATTGCCGGAAAACGGTCTTGACTATCCGGTCCTCAAGAGAATGGAATGAAATCACCACCCCCCGCCCCCCCGGGGCCAAAACATCAATACCGGCGGCAAGCCCTCTCTCCAGACTCCCAAGTTCGTCGTTCACGGCGATGCGGAGAGCCTGGAACGTTCGCGTTGCCGGATGAATGCGCTCTTCCCATGCAGAGCGCGGAATCGCGCCCTTGATACAGTCCACCAGTTGCAGCGTACTCTCGATGGCGCCGTGCTGCTCCCGCGCCTTGACAATGAACGAGGCGACCCGCTTTGCCCAACGTTCTTCTCCATACTCCCGGATAATCCGGGCAAGCTCTTCAAGGGAAAGCTCGTTAACCAGATCGGCGGCCGTAGCGCCATTCTCCGGATCCATCCGCATATCAAGGGGAGCATCGACCTGGAAACTGAACCCCCGCTCCGCCGTATCAAGCTGATGGGAGGAGACGCCGATATCGAGGAGAAAACCGTCAATGGCATCAATTCCCAGGGCGGCAAGGGACTCGCCCATGGTTGCATAATTCGACCGCACGAACTTTACCCGATCGCCGTAAGGAGCCAGCCGCTCCCTAGCCGCAGCCAGCGCTGCGGGATCCCGGTCAAAACCGATCAGCATGCCATCGGGCGCCGAAGCCTCCAGGATCATCCGGGCATGTCCGGCACCGCCAAGGGTACCATCCACATAAATCCCGCCCGAGCGGGGCGCAAGCAGGGAAAGCACTTCCGCCGGAAGAACCGGCAGGTGGCAGAACCCGGCCACTAAAGCCCCAGCTCCGCAACAGCCTCGGAATCCGAGGGGAACGCCTTCATATCATGGGCGCGCACCTTCTCCCATTCAGCCTGGCTCCACACTTCCACCCTCTTCATGGCCCCCACGAACAATATCTCCCGCTCCAGCACCGCGTTCCGGCGCAGATGGGGAGGAACGAGCACCCGGCCGAGCTTGTCGGCGGAGCACTCGACCGCCGGCGCCACTATCGTGCGCATGATGCTGTTGCGCTGGGCGGAAGTGAGACCCTTGCCGTTCAGAAACGACTCTTCGAAAAGAAACCACTCTTTATGGGGGAAAATAAGAAGCCCGGAGCTGTACACCCCTCCCCCCAGGTCAACGGGCACCGAATTGGTGACGAAAAAACGCTCATCGCCAAAACTTTCCACAAGCACATCCCTGAACCTGGCAGGCAGGCTCGTCCGCCCTTTGGCGTCGATGGTTGTCTCGTAGATGCCCCTGAACATTGCCGTCTTCCCCTTGCCACAATTTACCACAATTTACCACTTCGTGGCACAAATCATACCGGCCACCCCATGGGTTGTCAAGGTAAAAGCTGTCAGCAAAGTGTGATTTTTTGTGCATATTTTTCAATAAGTTATAAGGAACACACCGACAGCAGAAACTACCGGTTATCTCCCGGTCGATACCGTTACAAGAGAGGTAAAAATCGTGAGTAATTTGCGCCTGTTAAGCAAAACGAAACATCAGGGCAAAACAAAGGTGGGAAAGAGTGGCAAAAAACATGGGGGCTAAAAACACAACGGAGGGGGCAACCGCCCCCTCACTTCTCTTTCTTGCGATCCAGGAGGGAAACCACATTTCCCCCTTTGGCAGGCTCTTTCGTCTGCACCGCAGGGGCAGAGGCAGGGGCTTTCTGGCGGGGTTCGGCAGCGGCAGCATCCCGGAGAACCGGAGAGACCACCTTTTCCAGCCGTACAGGCGTCCCACCCATGGTAAATGGAGCCCCATTGATCTGGGCTTCCTCAAGTATCCAGGTGTATACTTCGAGCGGAACCGTGAGCACCAGGAGCTTGACCCCCCACCAGCCGGGCTTGACATCCGGAGAGACATCCTCGATCCTGGCATAGAAGCCGGGTTTTTCATCTATGTGGACCAGCACCAGGTCGTTGATAGTTGTCGCCATCGTATTACCTTTCCAAAAATCCCAGAACCGACACCCTCAGCGCCGATCCCGCGGAAACAGCGAAGGACTCCTGAAGCACTTCGTAAAGCTTACGGAGTTCCCTTTCACGGCTGTAAAACTCCTCAACCCTCTCCGGCTCCCACATTTTTTCAACCAGATCGCAATTGAAGGTTATGCAGGTAAAGGGGCGCAGAGACGGTTCAATCACACATCCGCAATCTCCGAGAAATGGACAGAGCCCGCTTTCAAAACGGGGCACAGCGATGGGCTCCCCCTCCGCAAGGAATACAAGAATGTCCGCGACGGTCGCATGATACTTCCCCCTCACGCAGCATTCACCACCACATGAAGTACATATGGCCGTGCATTGACGGTCCTCGGCAAGGCTGTGGAGCTCTCTTCTGGCGTGACGGACGGCGTGCGCCGCGGCATCCACCTCAGCACGGAGCGCAGGAGACATAGCTGCATATCCGTCGGATATGGCAGCAACGGCACGGTCCCATCGCTCGCAGTCGCTCATTGTTCTGGTCATTGTAAAAAATAATTGGCCGAAGCAGGCCATAAGCCGGGTTCTGTTCCCGCATCGGGTTACCCCTCTGCGGGCGATGACCATTCCTCTGGGACCGCCGTTACCGACGGCCTCAAGCAGCCAACCCGGAAGCACGGACGGGCCGTCCTTGACGCTTCCCTATTCGGCCTTGCTCCTGGTGGGGTTTACCTGGCATCCGACGTCGCCGCCGGACCCGGTGAGCTCTTACCTCACCCTTTCACCCTTACCCGCCGAAGCGGGCGGACTTCTCTCTGTGGCACTATCCCTGGGGTCACCCCCGCTGGACGTTATCCAGCACCATGCCCTGTGGAGCCCGGACTTTCCTCCCCCCGCACGCGGAGAGCGGCCATCTGTCCTGCTTCGACCAAAACTTGTGTCCCGTAGTAGCTACTGCACGTCCTGACGCAGAAGCAGCATCCGCTGGCAATGCGGGCAGAGCACCAGATTTTCGCTTCTGTAGAGGCTGTTGAAGAGTTGCGGCGGGAGATTCATATTGCAGCCGGAGCAGTTCCCTTCCCGCGCCTCCACGACGGCAATCCCCTGACGCTTTTCGCGCAGAGCCTGGTAACGCTTTACGAGATTTGCAGGAATAGCCTTGGTCGTAGTCTCTTTGCTGACCAGATCGGCGGCGAGTTCCCGGTCTATACGCCCGAGCCCCTCCTGGACCTCCCCCTTGCGGGTGCCCATGTTTTCCTCAAGTGAAGCAAGATCCGCTTCACGGGCAGTGATTTCGGCGGCCAACTCTTCAGCCTGACCGGTTTTCTGGAGAATCTGCTCCTCCAGCTCACCCTTGAGCTTGCGTGCGGCCGAAATCTCCTTAGCTACCGCCTGATACTCCTTCTGGGTCTTGATCTCCTTCTGGCGGACCTCGGAACGGGCAATATTTTCCTCCTCAGTGGCCAGGTTCGCTTCAAGCCCCTGCTTCTCTTCTTCGAGAAGCGCCAGTTCACCACGCTTGGCATCCACTAAAAGCCGCGCCTCCTCCACCTGCCGATCAAGCTCCGCCATCTGATCAAGCAGCGCCTGCCGCTCACCGTTGCAACCGTCGATTTTCAGGTCGAGCTGTTGCAACTCCTCAAGCAAAAACAAATTCTTACGCACCCAACAACCTCCCTTGAAACAAGTTTTGTACCTTCACGTCAAGCATGGCCATTACCTCCAGGTAAACGGCTCCCGCTCACCCCTGAAGGGAACAACCTCCACATCGAAGCTGCGCGAGGCGAGTTCCGCCTCCAACCTGGCAGCAACACTATCCACCATAATCACCTCGGTCCCGAAATGCCCCCCATCGATGACGGCAACTCCAAGGGCCTCGGCTTCACGGGCCTCGTGATATTTCACGTCACCCGTCACCAGGACATCGGCACCCTGCCGCTGGGCATCGCGCAGCAGCGACATTCCGCTACCCCCGCAAAGCGCAACTTTTCTGACCACATGGCCGCCGTCGCCAACAAAGCGCACCCCCGCCAGACCGAGACGCTCCTTTACCTTCCCGGCAAAAGCACCAACCGTAGTCTCCTCATCGAGCACGCCTATCCTGCCCAACCCCTGCTCAACCCCTTTATTGACAAGGGGGAAGAGGTCGAAGGCCGGTTCCTCATAGGGATGCGCCTTTATCAGAGCCGTCACGGCAGCCGATATATGCCGCTTTTGCAAAAGCATTTCGATCCGCAACTCATCCACGAACTCCAGTTTACCCACCTGCCCGGCAAACGGCTGCGCCCCCGCAAGGGGTCTGAAGGTACCGGTTCCGGCACACTGAAAAGAACAGTCGCTATATGCACCGATGTTGGCGGTAAAACGCGAAAGAGCCTCCCGCACCTGAACCTCATGCCCCTTTGGAACAAAAACTGCGAGTTTGACGAGGTCCTCAACCGCCGTTACGCGCAAGGGCTTGCACTTTCTCACTTCAAGCCGCTGCCCCAGAAGGTCGTTCATCCCGCCATCGGCGATATCGAAATTGGTATGTAGGGAGATTACAGCCAGGGAGTTGCGTGCGGCATCAAGAACAAGACGGCCGGTGGGATCTGAAGAAGAGATTCGCTTGAGGGGGCGAAAGATGAAGGGATGATGGGTTAGAAGAAGTTGGCACCGGCCGGCAATTGCCGCCTCAATCGTATCAGGAGTGCCGTCCAGGGCCACCATGATCCGGTTGACCTCAGAAGCGGGGTCTCCCAACATCAGCCCCACGTTGTCCCACTCTTCCGCAAGGGCCGGTGGCGCGATTTTATTAATTATTCCAACTATATCCGAGACTTTAGGCATAATCATTGGCGGCAAAAGAAAAAGAGTGCCACCCCTAGGGCCGCACTCTTTTTCAAAACAGTATGAATGGTCGCTTTTGACCGGTAATTTCGGGGCATCCCCTGCTTCATCCTGACTAATTTCGGGTGGTGGGCCCACCAGGACTCGAACCTGGGACCGACCGGTTATGAGCCGGTTGCTCTAGCCAACTGAGCTATAGGCCCGAAAATGAAGTTTTCATACTACGCAAAGGCGCAAGATGTGTCAAGGCTTTTTCAACAGCGGCCGTCCCGGCAAAAGTGAAGGCAAACCGACAAATACAGCCCGCTGCGCCACGGAATTTTCAATATAAATCATACTTTAAAAGCCGGCACTCAAGGGGACCATTGTACAGGACAATCCTGCGGGACGCCTTAAGCCCCACTTCCTTGGCAAGCCCAATACTGCCGGTGAGCACCCACGCAGTGTAACCAGAACAACGTTGCTTAAATGCATCACCCACTTGCCGGTAGAAAGATTTCAGTTGCTCTTCATCACCGAGGCGGCGGCCATAGGGAGGATTCGTGATAATTATCCCCGGAGGTGGTGGCGGAACGAATTCACGCACATTCTGGGGCGTGTAGGAGATAAACTGCTCGACACCGGCCCGGCGGCTGTTGCCGCGGGCGACATTCAACACATTTTCCAAACGGTCGCTGCCTTGGAGCGGTACCGCTAGGCTTGTCCGCTCCGATTGGCGGGCCTCATCCACAAGTCGGCGCCAGAGTGAGGCATCAAACGTGGGCCAGCGCTGGAATCCGAAGCCCCCTCGCAGAAGCCCCGGCGCACGGTTCAGCGCCATCAGGGCCGCCTCAACGAGAATCGTCCCGGAACCGCACAGGGGGTCAACCAGAGGGACCGTCCCGTCCCAGCCGGCCAGGAGCACCAGGGCCGCCGCCAGGGTCTCCCGCAACGGCGCCTCTCCAGCCTCTGTCCGGTATCCGCGCCGGTCAAGACTGGTGCCGGAGCTGTCGAGACTTATGGTGCAGCTGTTTCGGGCCAGATGGACGTGCACCAGAAGATCGGGATCCCTGGGATTTACGTTGGGACGCCGGCCGAAGCGGTCACGGAGGGCATCAACAATGGCATCTTTGGTCTTCAGCGCCACGAAACCGGAATGGGTGAGGGCCGAGTCGCGGAGTACGCATTCCACGGCAAGGGTCGTGTCGGGAGTGAGGTAACGATCCCAAGCAATCGCCCTGACCCCGTCGTAAAGGCTCTGGGGAGAATCGCAGGGGAATTCGGCCAGAGGAATCAGTATCCGGCTGGCGGTCCTGAGCCAGAGATTGGCCCGATAGCATGCCGACAAGTTGCCCCTGAAGCGGACTCCCCCTTTTTCGACAACAACCCCTTCAAGGCCGATATTGGTCATCTCGCGGGCGAGAACCTCTTCCACTCCCTTGGCGGCAGTGGCAAAGAAGGACTGTTCGCCGGAAAAGGGACCTTGCACCGCTTTTCTCCTTATGATCATAAAAAAGCATCCTCAGCCAGAACGGCATCGATTGCGGCGACCCCATCCAGGGCGCCACAGGGAATAGAGAGATTAGGAGCCCGGATCTGGGACTCCCGCGGATTGATCCGCACGGCCATCGCTCCGCGGCGGGATCCGAGGTCTTCGGTAAGGTAGCGGATGGTCGGAATGGCGGTGCCGGCCCCCATCTCCACCACTACCAGACGGCGCCCCCCGATATCGGAGAGAAACTCGTCGAAATTGCGCTGCTGACCGGCCGTGCGGTCGCTTATCCAGCCATAGTCGCCGAACATGAGAATGTTGGGGCGGGATACGTCACCGCAATGGATGCAGCGGGGGACGTGCCCGGCCCGCATGGTCGCCTCGTCCACCGGAATGGTCTCCCGGTTCTCCCATATGGCCATGGTGCAAGGCTTGGTACACTGAAGGTGATGAATGGAACCATGCACTTCCATTATCCGGTCTCCGGCGAATCCGGCCTTCTGGAACTGGCCGTCCACGTTGGAGGTGATAACGAAATAATCGAGCCTGAACCGTTCGACCCACCCCTTGAGGATGCCGAAACCGGCATGGGGAACCGTTTCACGGTAAAGGTTTGTCCGGTGGCCGTAAAATCCCCACGCAAAGGCCGGGTCGCGCTCGAAGTGCTCCGGGTTCGCGGCTCCAACGAAGGTTATACCGAGCTTCCTGTAGGGGGGATATGCCTCCCAGAACCCGGTATCGCCGCGGAAGTCGGGAAGTCCGGAATCGACCCCCATGCCGGCTCCGGCCGTAATCACCATGGCATCGGCATGCTTCACCGCCTCGGCCGCGGCACGGAATCTTTCCTGCAAATCCATGGCAACTCCTCAGATGGCAACCCGCACAAGGGTTGGGTCGAGAAGCTTCACCGCGTCGCGGGGGTCCATCTCCACGAGATACCCCCGTTTACCGCCATTGATGTAAATGCGCGGCAGGTCAAGGATCGTCTCCTCCAGACAGACCGGCATCCGGCGGCGGGTCCCGAAGGGAGAAGTCCCCCCCACGAGGTACCCCGTGTGCCTCTGGGCCGTTTCCGGAGCGCAGGGGGAGATGGCCTTCACGCCGAGCACACGGGCCAGTTCCTTGGTGGAAACCTGGCGGTCTCCATGCATCAGGACGATCAGCGGATTCTTCGCCTCGTCCTCCATAATGAGGGTTTTCACCACGGCGTGCTCATCCACCCCCAACTCCCGGGAGGAAACGGCGGTGCCCCCCTTTTCCTCATAGGCATAGAGGCGGTCGGTGAACGGAACCTTCGCGGCCCGCAGAGCCCGTACCGCCGCCGTAACCGGCGCCTTGCTCTCCTTTGCCATAAATCCTCACAGGAAAATATGAAAAGCCGCGCCGGATGCCGACGCGGCTTTCATTATTGCGATTCGAGAATCCTATTCAACAAAGCTTTTCAGCTTCTTTGCCCGGCTCGGATGCCGAAGCTTGCGCAGTGCCTTGGCCTCAATCTGACGAATCCGTTCCCGGGTAACCTCGAAATCCTGCCCCACTTCCTCGAGGGTGTGATCGCTCTTTTCTCCAATGCCGAAGCGCATCCGCAGCACCTTTTCCTCACGGGGCGTCAGGGTGGAAAGAACGCGGGATGTCTGCTCCGACAGATTGGCCTTGATGACCGCCTCCAGGGGAGAAACAACCCCCTTGTCCTCGATGAAATCGCCCAGATGCGAATCTTCTTCTTCACCGATGGGAGTTTCGAGTGAGATGGGCTCCTTTGCAATCTTGAGGACCTTGCGCACCTTGTCCAGGGGGAGACTCATCCTTTCGGCAATCTCCTCGGGCGACGGCTCGCGGCCGATCTCCTGCACCAGCTGGCGGCTGGTCCGGATCAGCTTGTTGATGGTCTCGATCATGTGAACCGGAATCCGGATGGTCCGTGCCTGGTCTGCAATGGCCCTGGTTATGGCCTGGCGAATCCACCACGTTGCGTAGGTGGAAAACTTGTACCCCCGCTGGTATTCGAACTTGTCCACGGCCTTCATGAGACCGATGTTCCCCTCCTGAATGAGATCCAGGAACTGGAGACCGCGGTTGGTGTACTTCTTGGCGATGGAAACGACCAGCCGCAGGTTGGCCTCCACAAGCTCCGACTTGGCCAGCTTCGCCTTGGCCTCGCCACGGTCGATGGCGTGGAGCGCCTCGGAAAGTTCCTGGGCCTTGAATCCCGACTCGTGCTCCAGCTTTTTGAGCTTCTTCTCGGCGGCACGAATCTTCTTCTCGAGCTTCTGTGCCTCCTCAATGCTCACTTTGAGCCCCTTGACCTTTTCATCACCCTTGGCAACCATATCCTTGAGACGCTCAGCATTGATGCCGGCTTCGGCCTCAACTCCGGCAATCTCAGCCAGAATGGCCTCTACCTTGCCGGAAAGCTCCTTGAGTCGCTGGGCAATCTTGGTTATATGGCGATCTTTGAGCCGGAGGGATTTCACAAGCTCGGCAAGATTATCCCTGATTTCTTTCTGCTCTGCGAGGAGCTCTTTCTGCCGTTTTGCGGCAATACCCTCGGCATCAAGCTCCTCGGTAATGGCCTCCACCCTGACGTCAAGCTCGTGTATACCGTCTATGATGGCCAGCACCCGGGTCGTCTGGACGTCTTCCTCGTCCTCCTCAAGCTCCTCTTCCTCGACTTCCTTGCTGATTTCAGCCGCGCTTACCTGGAATTTGCGGAGCTTTTCACCAAGAGCAATGATCTCCTTTACGGTGATGGGCGTCGTGAGTATGACGCGGGCGATATCGCGCTCGCCCTCTTCGATCCGCTTGGCAATCTCTACTTCGCCTTCCCTGGTAAGAAGGGAAACGGAGCCCATCTCCCGCAGGTACATACGGACAGGATCACTCGTGCGGCCCAAAACACCCGGCTCGTACTCATGCTCCTCCTGCTCCCCCTCCATTTCCTCTTCCTCTTCCAGGTCGAGCTTCATCTTGGGGATCTTGACTTTTTGGGACGAATCAACGAGATCGATATCCATCTCGCCAAACATGCTCATAACATCATCAATCTGTTCCGTTGAGAAGTCGGGAGGCAGCACGTCGTTGACCTCGTCATAGGTAAGGAACCCCTTCTCCTTGCCGATGTCCACCAGCTGCTGTTTGACTTCGTCCGAACTTTTCTTGGCCATCAAATTCACCTCATTGCATGTTGTTCTATTAAGATAACTGTGATTTCCTGTTTCGCAAGGCATCAATCTCTGCCAAAAGCTCCCGGTACCGCGGCACATCGGGGTCGGTCGCCGCCAATTCCCGGGCCAGCTCCTTCACCCGTCCGAGCGAATTGCGCTCAAGAGCGGCGCAACACTGCTCAAAGGCCTTGTGAACATCAACGTCGACCAAGTGCTCGTCGTTGACAAGAAACGCAGCGAGCCGTCCCCGCTCCTCCGGCCCATCGACCAGCTCGAGGATCTCCCCCCACTCAACAGGCCTCCCGGCTCCGGCAAACTCCAGAATTGCTCCGGCCGCGGGGAGAAGCCGTTCGCTGAAAATGCGCCCCGGCCCATGATTCTTGACCATCACGGCTACTTCGGGATAACGGCCCATGAGCGAAAGAAGCATCTCCTCGGGGTCCGCTCCGCGCTGTCGCCTGACCTGCGCGGCGCCACGGTGAGTTGCAGGGGACACGGGGCTCCCGGAGCCGCCAATCCTGCGCACGAGCGAACGTGCATCAACCCCGAGGACACGGGACATCTCCCGGACGTACAGCTCCCGTTCTATGTCATTGCTGACCTTTGCCAGCCGCGGGGCAAGCTCATCGACAATCTTAACCTTCCCCTCGACGGTGGCCGTCCCCTCATCCCGCACCAGTTGCCGGAAGAAATAGTCAAGTCCCGACCGGGCCTTGGCAAGACGGGAAGAGAATGCTTCACTCCCTTCCTTCCGGATGAAGCTGTCCGGGTCATCCCCGGCGGTCAGCTCAACAACATGAACGGGAAAACCGGCATCAAGACAAAGGTCCATGGCACGAAGCGTCGCCTTGTTCCCGGCACCGTCAGCGTCAAAGAGGGTATAGACTTTCCCCGCATACCGTTTCAGAAGCTTGATATGGCCGTCGGTCATGGCTGTGCCACAGGTGGCGACAACATTCCTGACCCCGGCCTGATAGAGGGCCAGGTGGTCAAAATAGCCTTCGACAACAATGGCGGTCCCCATCTCCCTCATGGCGCCCTTCGCAAGAGAAACGCCGAAAAGGACTTCGCTCTTGCGGTAAATGGGAGATTCGGGGGAATTGATATATTTCGGCAGCGAGTCGTCGAGCACCCTGCCGCCGAATCCGATGGCCCGGCCGTGGATGTCGGCAATCGTAAAGAGGAGCCGGTTGCGGAACGTGTCGTAAAACCCACCCCCATCCCGGCGCCTCACGAGCCCGAGCTTTTCCGCCAAATCCAGCGAGACGGAGCGGTGCTGCAGGTGCCGGGCGAGATAGTCCCAACGATCGGGAGCAAAACCGAGACGATACGCCTCTGCCGTAGCGCCGTCCACACCTCGCCCTTCCAGATAGCGTCGCGCCGCACCCCCCTCTTCGCTTCGCTCAAGGGCCTCGCGGTAGAGTCCGACCGCCAGCTCCATGACACCGTAAAGCTCTTCCCGCTCGTCCTGACGCCGCTTCTCCGCCGGAGACACGGGGCGATCCTCTATCTCGATTCCCACCCGCTTGGCAAGAAACTTTACCGCTTCAGGAAAAGAAAGCCCCTCCATCTTGGCAATGAAGGTGACCGCATTCCCCCCAACGCCGCAACCGAAGCAATGAAAGATTCCCCGCGCCGGATTCACGTTGAAGGAAGGGGTCTTTTCACCGTGAAAGGGACAAAGCCCCTGGTAGTTGGCCCCAGACTTGCGCAGGCTCACGTAGTCAGAAACCACGTCCAGAATCGACGCCCGTTCGCGAACCTCTCTGATCTTATCGTCGGGGATCAATGACATCTTTAACCCGAATATTTCCAGCCGCTCTTTTTCGCGCGGCTTGTTCCCGCCAACCTACCACGATGTCCTTGCCGCAATTGCCAAGCACCCGGGCTGTGCCGGAAGCGGCTATCCTGCTCCTTATCCCCTGGGGAACCGGAGGGAACGTCGCCAGATAGAGAAAAATCCCGAGAAAAAGAGCTCCTTGCAGGAGCCCAAAGACGACTCCGCCGGCACGGTTCACCCCCCCGAGGAGGGCAATTTTCAGAACTACGGTAAGAAAGTGGCCGATGAGGGTGAAGAGGAGGCCGATCGCCAGGAGGATACAGAGAAACGCCGCAACCGACACCACCCGGGGAGGAAGATGGATCAGATCCCCTAGGACAGCACCTGCGGACAGATAATAGGTAAAGGCTGCCCACCCCCCCAAGACCAATCCCAGGAGAGAACAGACTTCGCGTACAAAACCCTTCATGAACCCCTTTGCCGCAAAACCCAGCAAAACGATCCAGAGCAGTATGTCGAGAAGGCTCATGCCGAACTCGTAGTCCCGTCAGGGCAAAAGAAGAAGGGGCAATTCAGAGAATCGCCCCTATAACTCATCAATTGTATTGTGCGGGCAGGGTAAAAACAAACTCTAAGCAAGCTTTTCCTTAACAACGGCACTAACGATAGAACCGTCTGCCCTGCCTGCCACATGGGGCATGATGGCCTTCATGACCTTCCCCATGTCCTTGGGCCCCTGGGCGCCGCAGTCAGCGACAACCTTTGCGACCAGCGACTCAACTTCTTCACGGGTAAGCTGTTGCGGGAGAAAGGTGAGAAGCACTGCAAGCTCCTTCTCTTCCTTCTCGACGAGATCGGTCCGGCCGGCCTCACCGAACATCCGGATTGACTCGCGACGTTGCTTGACGAGCGTAGAGATAACTTCGATTATCTCCCCATCGGCAAGTTCGTGACGAGATTCAATCTCACGGTTTTTAACTGAAGAACGAATAAGGCGAATAACGGATAGCCGTATATCGTCACGGGCCTTCATGGCCCCTTTCATCTCTTCGGTCAACCTGTCCCGCAGCATAGATACCCCTGCTTAATCCATCATCTTGCGCTGCTTTTTCATGGCACGCTTGCGCGCGGCAATGGCCTTTTTCTTCTTCTTGATGCTCGGCTTCTCGTAGTGCTCGCGCTTACGGACTTCGGAGAGTATCCCCGCCTTCTCGCACTGTTTTTTGAATTTCTTCAGTGCAAGCTCAAAAGGCTCAGCTTCTTTTACCTTGACACCCGGCATTCATATTCCCCTCCCTCCTCTATGTAAAGTGGCCACTGGGGCTTTATAGAAGAATTTATCGTGGGCCGGATATTTTTTTACAGACCATGCATAATAGCACCAGTCCTGCCTATGTCAACTTTTTTTCGGTGTATTTACTCGATTTTTCATTCCCTGGGCCGGGACGCCTTCTCCGCAATCCCTGAAGTGCCGAAGCGACGGCGCAACTCCGCATAGATATCTTCCGGATCTATATCGTAGTAACCGAGCAGCACAAGGGTATGGAAGAAGAGATCCGCAGTCTCGTAGACTATCTCTTCCCGCTTCCCCCCCTTGCCAGCAATTACCACCTCGGTGGCTTCCTCGCCAAGCTTCTTGAGTATCTTGTCGATACCCTTCTGAAGGAGTGATGCCGTGTAGGAAGCATCGGCAGAAGCGCCCTTGCGCTCCTGGATCACCTGGTAGACGGCCTGCAGAATATCGTCGCGTTCGCTCATAACCGGACCGGAACCCCCCTGTGGCGAAGATACTCCTTCGCCTCGCCGATGGTGTACTCCTTGTAGTGGAAGATGGATGCTGCGAGACAGGCGCCGGCCCCCGCCTTGACGAAGCCGTCGTGGAGGTGCTCCAGATTCCCCACTCCGCCGGAGGCGATGACCGGAATGGAAACCGCGTCCACGATGGCCCGGGTAAGGGGAATGTCGTAGCCATCCTTGGTCCCGTCCCGGTCCATGCTTGTTAGAAGTATCTCGCCGGCACCGTACCCTTCCATCCGCTGCGCCCATTCCACCGCGTCAATGCCGGTTGGGTTGCGGCCGCCGTGGGTATAAACCTCCCAGCGGTTCTCGCCGGGGACCTGCCGGGCGTCGATGGCCACCACGGTGCACTGGGAGCCGAAGCGCTCCGCCGCCTCCCGCACGAACTCGGGGCGGTGGACCGCAGCGGTGTTGATGGAGACCTTGTCGGCCCCGGCGTTCAGCAGATTGCGGATATCGTCCACAGTCCGGACCCCGCCCCCCACAGTTAGGGGCATGAAGACCCGCTCGGCGGTGCGGCGCACCACGTCGATGATAATGCTTCGCTCGTCGGAAGAGGCAGTGATGTCGAGAAAGGTGAGCTCGTCGGCTCCCTGGCGGTCATAGGCCTCCGCGATCTCCACCGGGTCGCCGGCGTCGCGCAGTTCCAGAAACTGGACCCCCTTGACGACCCGCCCCCCCTTCACGTCGAGGCAGGGAATGATCCGCTTGGTCAGCATCTCAGGCCCCTCCCCGCTTCGTGAGCGCCACCGCCTCGGCCAGGTTGATGGCGCCGGTGTAGACCGCCTTGCCGGTGATGGCGCCGGCGATGCCGCTGGCCTCAATGGCCATCAGGTTCTCGATGTCCTTCAGGGACGACACCCCGCCGGAAGCTATGACCGGAATCGAGATCGCCTCGGCCAGGGCTCTGGTCGCCGCGATGTTCGGCCCCTGCATCATGCCGTCACGGGCGATATCGGTGTAGATGATTGCGGCGACGCCGTATCCCTCGAACCGTTTCGCCAGTTCCACCGCCGTGACGCCGGTGACCTCGGCCCACCCCTGGACCGCCACCATGCCGTTCTTGGCGTCGATCCCCACTACGATCCGTCCGGGGAAGAGACGGCACGCCTCCTCCACCAGCTCCGGGTTCCGCTGGGCCGCAGTGCCGAGGATGACCCGGCCGATGCCTAGCGACAGGTACGCCTCGATGGTGGGGATGTCGCGGATGCCGCCACCGAGCTGGGTCGGGATGGCGATGGCCTTGACGATGGCCTCGATGGAGGCGCGGTTTTTCGGCTTACCGGCAAAGGCGCCATCCAGGTCTACGATGTGGAGCAGTTCCGCCCCCTGGCGCTCCCACTCCCGGGCCTGGTCGGCGGGGCTGTCGCAGAAGACGGTATCCTTCTCCATGAGCCCCTGTTCGAGGCGGACGCATTTTCCTTCCTTGAGGTCGATGGCAGGTATGACGATCACTTCATCTCTCCGAAGTTCTTGAGTATGGACAGCCCCACCGCCTGGGACTTCTCGGGGTGGAACTGGGTGGCGACGATATTGTCCTTCCAGACGGCGGCGCAGAAATCAATGCCATAACTGCTCATAGCAGCGATGACACCCTCGTCGTCGGGCTTTGCGTAAAACGAGTGAACGAAGTAGACGTTGGCCCCGTCCTCAACATCAGAGAAAGCCGAAGGGCGACGCTTGATGGAGAGCTGGTTCCACCCCATGTGGGGAACCTTGAGCTCCTCGCCCCCTTCCCGCATCCCCTCGGGGAAGCGGAGGACATGGCCGGGGATGACGTTCAGCCCCTGGTAGAGGCCGAACTCCACGCTGTCGGTAAAAAGGAGTTGCATCCCGACGCAGATGCCGAGGAAAGGGCGCCCGTCCCGAATCACCTTCAGGATCGGCGCCACGAACCCACCCTGCTCCAGGTTGCGCATGCAGTCCCGAAATGCCCCGACACCGGGAAGGACGACCTTCTCCGCCTCCAGGGCCACCTTCGGGTCGGCGGTCACCACCGCCTCGAACCCCACCTTTTCGAATCCCTTCTGGACCGAGCGGAGGTTCCCCATGCCGTAGTCGATGATTGCTATTTTTGCCATATCAGAGCTTGCCCTTCGTGGACATGACACCTTCGATCCGGGGGTCCACCTGGGTCGCCAGGTCCATGGCCCGGGCAAAGGCCTTGAAGCAGGCCTCGACCATGTGATGGACGTTGTCGCCGTACATGACATTCACATGGACATTGGCACCCAGGTTGTTGACCACCGCCTGGAAGAACTCCCGCACCAGTTCCACGTCGAACTCGCCGATCTTCACCTTGGGGAGGGCAACATGGTAGACGAGGTAGGGGCGCCCGGAGATATCCACCGCCACGCTGGCAAGGGTCTCGTCCATGGGGACGGAGGCCTGGCCGTAGCGCCGGATTCCCTTCTTGTCCCCCAGGGCTTCCTTCAGCGCCTGGCCGAGAACGATGCCGATATCCTCCACCGTGTGGTGGAAATCGATGTCGATGTCCCCCTTGGCATCCACCTGAAGATTGAAGAATCCGTGGCGGGCAAAAAGGTCGAGCATATGGTCGAGAAACGGCACCGAGGTGCAGATCTTCGACTCACCCGTGCCGTCGATCTCCAGGGAGAGTTTGATCTGGGTTTCTTTGGTGACGCGTTCGATGGTGGCTTTCCGGGACATGGAACCCTCCTCGTGGGGATCGAAGTTAGCCAATCTCTTTCAGGGCGGCAAGGGTCGTATCCATCTCCTCCCGGGTGCCGATGGTGATCCTCATCCCATGGGCCAGGAGCGGGTCGGAGAAGTGGCGGACCAGGATCTTGCGGGCGTAGAGCCCGTCATAGACCCGCTTACCGTTGCGATCCGGCGGTGCGGCAAAGACGAAGTTCCCCCGGGAGGGGATCACCCCGTAGCCGAGCTTCCGGATCTCCGCGGAGAACCAGTCGCGGGTTTCACAGATCTTACGGGTACATTCACTGAAATACGCCTGGTCCCGCAGGGAGGCCACGCAGGCAGCCTGGGCGACGCGGTCCAGGTTGTAGTGGTCGCGGATCTTATCCAGGGCCGCAATCACTTCCGGACGGCCGATGGCGAAGCCGAGCCGCATCCCGGCCAGGGCGTAGCTTTTGGAGAGGGTCCTGGTCACCACCACGTTTTCATGTTTCTTCACCAACTCCAGGGCATTGCCGTCGGCAAAGTCGGCGTAGGCCTCGTCCACCACCAGGACCCCGGCGCAGCGGATCGCCAGTTCCTCGATGTACGAAAGCGGGAAGACAAAGCCCAGGGGCGAATTGGGGGTGGTCAGAAAGAAGAGCTTCCCCTCATAGCGGTCGGGGAAATCAGCGATCCGGAAGTCATCGGTCAGGCCGAAGGTCCGCACCCGGGCCCCCTGGATCTCGGCCAGGGTGGCGTAGTAGGAGTAGGAGGGGTGGATATAGCCGATCTCCTCCCCTTCGCCGGCAAAGGCCCGGATCAGGTTATTGAGGACCTCGTCGGAGCCGTTGGCCATGATGACCCAGGACGGATCGAAGCCGTAAAGTTCTCCCACGGCCTCGCGGAGCAACCGGCTCGACGCGCTCGGGTAGGTGCGCAGGAGCGCGCCGTCACCGTTCAGTTCGGCCAGGATCGCCTTCACAACCTCGGGCGAGGGGGGATAGGGGTTCTCGTTGGTATTCAACTTGATCCACGACGCCACGTCGGGGGGTTGATAGCCTGGGACGTAGCCTGCCATGGCGGCAATGTTGGGACGAAAGGGAAGCATGGGAATTCCTGTCGTTGTTCGTTATTTCAGGCGAATGCTCACCGACTTGCCGTGGGCCTCCAGCCCCTCCAGTTCGGCAATACGGACGATGTCGCGGCCCAGACGGTTCAAGCCCCCCTCGCTGAAGTAGACGATTGAGGACTTCTTCACAAAATCGTCCACCGACAGGGGGGAGAAGAAACGGGCCGTGCCGCCGGTGGGAAGGGTATGGTTCGGGCCGGCCAGATAGTCACCGGCCGCCTCGGGAGTGAAGTGGCCCAGGAAGATGGCGCCGGCATTCCTGATTCTCGGCAGGATGTCGAAGGGGTTCGCCACAGCCAGCTCCAGGTGCTCCGGGGCAATGCGGTTCGAAAAGGCAATGACCTCGTCGAGACTTCCGGCCACGATGACCGCGCCGTAGGTCTCCCACGACTTGCGGGCAATGGTCTCCCGGGAAAGCTCCGCCAGTTGCCGCTCCACCTCCGCCGCCACCCGCTCGCCGAAGCTGCGGTCGGTGGTTATGAGGATGGAGGAGGCGAGCTCGTCGTGCTCCGCCTGGGAGAGGAGGTCAGCGGCAATGTGGGCCGGAGTGCCGCTCCCATCGTTGATGACGAGAATTTCCGACGGCCCGGCGATCATGTCGATCCCCACCTGACCGAAGACGAGCTTCTTGGCGGTGGCCACGTAGATGTTCCCCGGACCGGTAATCTTCTCAACCCGCGGCACCGTCGCGGTCCCATAGGCCAGGGCCGCCACCGCCTGGGCGCCGCCGAGCCTGAAAATTTTATCCACTCCGGAAAGCCGCGCCGCCACCAGCACGTGGGGATTGATCTCACCGCCGGGGGTCGGAGCAACCATGACGATTTCACCAACCCCGGCAACCCGGGCCGGAACGGCGTTCATGATGACGCTGGACGGATAGCTGGCCTTGCCGCCGGGGACATAGATTCCCACCCGCTCTAGAGGGGTCACCATCTGCCCCAGGAGGATGTCGGGCTCATTGGTGGAAAGCCAGGTCTCCTGCTTCTGCTTCTCGTGAAAACGGGCCACCCGCTCCACCGCCAGCTTGAGCGCCGCAATCTCCTCATCCTTCACCCTGGCAAAGGCATACTCGATCTCGTCCTCGGTCACCTGCAGCGCGGCAACGGAGTCGGCCTCCAGCCGGTCGAAGCGCCGGGTGTACTCCAGGAGCGCCTCGTCACCCCGCGCCCGCACGTCGGCGATGATGTCGAGGACCACCTGCTCCACCTCGCGTCCGGTCTCTTCACCCCGGGCGAGAATGGCGGAGAACTCCGCGTCGAAGTTTGCATCCCTGATGTCGAGAAATTTCATACGTGTTTCTCCAGCCCTTCGATGATCTCGGTAATCCGGGGATGCTTGGTCTTGAGGCTCGCCCGGTTGACGATGAGGCGCGTGGTGATGTCGGCGATGGTCTCCACCTCCACAAGGCCGTTCTGGCGCAGGGTCTCGCCAGTGGAAACCAGGTCCACGATCCGTTCGGAGAGCCCCACGAGCGGCGCCAGCTCAATGGAGCCGTAGAGCTTCACGATCTCCACCTGCACCCCCTTCTTGGCGAAGTACTTCTCGGTCACGTTGGGATACTTGGTGGCGATACGGATATTGCTCCAGCTGGAAGGGTCATCGTCCCGGGCAAGGCCGGCCGGCTCCGCCACCATCATCCGGCAGTAGCCGAACTTCAGGTCCAGGGGCTCATAGAGATCCTTCTCCTGCTCCATCAGGGTGTCCTTCCCAACGATGCCGAGATCGGCGCAGCCGTACTCCACGTAGGTGGGGACATCGGTGGCCCGGACGATCATGGAGCGGATTCTGTCCTTCTTGTTCTCGAAGATGAGCTTGCGGGAATCCCCGAGGAGTTCGTCGAGGTCGATACCGATTTTCTTGAACAGGGCCACGGATTCGTCGAGAATCCGCCCCTTGGGGATAGCTATGGTGAGGAAGTCGCTCATAAAAAAACAGGGACCGGGGACCAGGGACCGGGGACCAAAAACTGCACCCGTTCCCACTGCCGGTTCACTCCTTTACACGTTGGATATCGGCGCCGAGGCCGGCCAGCTTCTTCTCGATGGAATCATACCCCCGGTCCAGGTGATAGATGCGGGAGATCTCGGTGGTGTTGTCGGCGGCGAGCCCGGCAAGGATCAGCGATGCCGACGCCCGAAGATCCGTAGCCATGACCGGCGCGCCGGAGAGCTTTTTAATCCCCTTCACCGTGGCAGTGTTCCCCTCAACCGTAATGTCCGCGCCGAAGCGGAGCAGCTCCGAAACGTGCATGAAGCGGTTCTCGAAGATGTTCTCGCTGATGACGCTCGCCCCGTCAGCCACGCACATGAGGGCCATGAACTGCGCCTGCATGTCGGTGGGGAAGCCGGGATAGGGCCGGGTCTTGATGTTGACGGCTTTAATGCGCCGGGGCCCCTTCACCCGCACCACGTTGTCGCGGTTGATGATCTCCACGCCGGCGTCCTGAAGCTTGAAGACCAGGGCATCCAGATGCTCAAGCTTCATGTTGTGTATCTTCACGTCGCCGCCGGTGATGGCCGCCGCCACCATGAACGTGCCCGCCTCGATCCGGTCGGGCATCACGTCATGGATGACCGGCGCCAGTTCATTCACCCCGGTGATCCGGATGGTGTCGGTGCCGGCCCCTTCGACCTTGGCCCCCATTTTATTGAGGATATCTGCCAGATCGATGATCTCCGGCTCCCGGGCGGCGTTCTCCAGAATCGTCTCACCCTTGGCGAGGACCGCCGCCATCATGAGTTGCTCGGTGCCCCCGACGGTGGCAATATCGAAGTTGACCCGCGCGCCTTTCAGCTTTTTCGCCTTGGCCTCCACATAGCCGTGCTCCAGCTTGATGTCGGCCCCCAGGGCCGCAAGCCCCTTGAGGTGGAGATTGATGGGGCGCGCGCCGATGGCGCAGCCGCCGGGAAGCGACACCCGAGCCCGCCCGTGCCGCGCCAGGAGGGGACCAAGGACCAGGACCGACGCCCGCATGGTCTTAACCAGGTCGTAGGTGGCCTCCACGTTGTTCACGTGGGTCGTGTCGATGCGAACGATGTTGCCGTTCCCTTCGACCACGGCGCCTAGGGATTCCAGAACCTTTATGGTGGTGTTAATGTCGCGCAGGAAGGGAACGTTGCGGATTTCATTGAGCCCGGGAGCGAGAATTGTGGAAATGAAGATGGGGAGGGCGGCGTTCTTGGAGCCGCTGACCGATACGTCTCCGGCCAGTTTTTTGCCCCCTTTGATGATCAGTTTGTCCAATGTCGTGCCTCTGTTGGTAATGTTCTTATGTAGGGGCGATCCTTGTGATCGCCCTGTATCTACCCAATGTCGGGCGATCACAAGGATCGCCCCTACGATAACCGTCCGCCAACCACCCGTTCGATGCCATTCGGATCTTTTGCCGTGAATCGTTCGCCGAAACCGGCACGAGCAAAGAGGTCGAGTACCTCCACCGCCTGACCGATGCCGACTTCGACCATGAGCCAGCCACCGGGGGTCAGATGCTCCGGGGCGGCCGGGACGATGATACGGTAGAAATCAAGACCGTCCGTGCCGCCGTCAAGAGCCCCCCGCGGCTCGTACTCCCGCACCTCCGGCTGAAGAGTCTCCAGGTCGGCGGTGGGAATATAGGGGGGGTTGGAAACAATCAGGTCGAACCGCTGGTTCGCAAACGGTTCAAAGAGCGATCCCTCAAAAAGGGTCACCCGTACGCCTTGGCGCTCAACGTTCTGCTGGGCCAAAGCCATAGCCTCCGGCGACTGCTCCACACCCCACACCCGCGCATCGGGGAGGTTCTTTGCCAGGGCAACGGCGATGCAACCGCTTCCGACGCCGATATCGAGGACGGTGGTGGCGCCGGGAGCCCGACGGAGCGCCTCCTCAACAATCACCTCGGTGTCATGTCGCGGTATGAGCACCGCGGGGGTCACGACGAAATCGAGGCCACAGAATTCCTGGGTACCAAGGATGTACTGGAGCGGCTCCCGCTTTGCGCGACGCCCCACGAGTCCCCGGCAAGCGGCCAGCTCCTCCTGGTTCAGGGGCTTGTCAAAATTGACGTAAAGGCCCACCCGGTCGAACCCCAGGGCAGCACACAGAAGCCACTCCGTTTCCAACCGGGCGTTTTCCACACCCTTCTCCGCAAGGTAACCCTTCGTCCACTCCAGCACCCGGCGAACAGTCCATGTTTCAGGCTTTTCCGTCATGTGACGCCTCCGCCATAAGCACGGCTCAGGCCGCTTCGGCCTGGGCCTTGAGGGCCTCCATCTGGTAGTGGGCACGAAGTGAATCCACCACCTCGGCGATGTCACCCTCCATGAGGGCTTCAAGCCGATACAGGGTGAGGCCAATGCGGTGGTCGGTCATCCGCCCCTGGGGGAAGTTGTAGGTGCGAATCCGCTCGCTCCGGTCGCCGCTTCCCACCTGCTGCTTGCGATCGGCGGCGATGCGGGCGTTCTGCTCCTGATGAAGTCCGTCCAGAATCCTGGACTTGAGGACCTTCATGGCCTTGGACCGGTTCTTTATCTGGCTCCGCTCATCCTGACACTCCACCACGATGCCGGTGGGAAGGTGGGTAATCCTGACCGCCGACTCGGTCTTGTTGACGTGCTGGCCGCCGGCGCCGGAAGCCCGGTAGACGTCGATCTTGAGATCCACCGGATTGATGTCCACCTCGATATCTTCAGCTTCGGGGAGAACCGCCACGGTGCAGGCACTGGTGTGTATCCGTCCCTGGGCCTCGGTCTCCGGTACCCGCTGGACCCGGTGGGTGCCCGACTCGTACTTGAGCTTGGCAAATACCCCCTGCCCTTCGATGAGCGCCACTAGCTCCTTGAAGCCGCCACGCTCCGATTCGGACGCGGACATCACCTCCACCTTCCAGCGGTTGCGCTCGGCAAAGCGGGAATACATCCGGAAGAGATCGCCGGCAAAGAGGGCCGACTCGTCACCACCGGTTCCGGCGCGGATCTCAAGAATAACGTTGCGGTCGTCATTGGGGTCTTTGGGAAGCAGGAGCAGCTTGATCTCACCCTCCAGCTCTTCCTTCCGCCGGTCCAGATCTTCCAGCTCCGCCTGGGCCATCTCCTTCATCTCGGGGTCGGCCAGAAGCTCCCTGTTCCCTTCGATTTCAGACAACACCTTTTTATAGCTGCGGTAGGCCGCCACAAGGCCGGACAGGTCGCTATGCTCCCGTGACAGTTTGCGGAACTCGGGCTGGTTCGAGATCACCGCAGGATCGGACAGCAGCGACTCCAGCTCCTGGTAGCGGATTTCCAGTTCTTCTATCTTGTCAAACATCTACATAATCCTTCTGAAACTAAAATCAAGGCCGGCGGAGCATCACACCACCAGCTGGTCATCCTTGTAGCCGCCGTTCTCCTCAAGGGCTTCCTGCACGGAACGTATCGCAACCTCCACCTGGCTGTCGTCGGGCTCACGGGTGGTGAGGCGTTGGAGGGCCAGCCCTGGGGCGATGATCATCCGTACCAGCGGGTGCCGGTCGTTTTTGGCGCTCCACTTCAGAAACTCGTAGGAAACCCCCGCAATCACCGGCAGGAGCACCACACGGGCCCCGGCTTTCATCCAGAAGGGCCAGAGCTTGGGAATGAGCGAGAAGATGAGGATACTCACCAGCATGACGATGAGGAGAAAGCTCGTGCCGCAGCGGGGATGGAGGCGGCTGTACTTCTGAACCGCGGCCGCCGTCAACTCTTCCCCCGCCTCAAAGGCGAAAATGGTCTTGTGTTCGGCGCCGTGGTACTGGAAAACCCTCTGGATATCGCTCATGCGGGAGATGGAGACGATGTAGAGGAGAAAAACCGCCACGCGGATGATGCCGTCCACCAGGTTGAAAACAATGTTGGACTGACCGATGACCGGGACGAGAAGCTTGGTAAGGTAGAGGGGAAGAATGAAAAAGAGAAGGATGCCGAAGCCGAGGGCGACAGCCATGGTCCCCCCCATGGCCCAGGAGGAAAGCTCCTCCTTCTCCTCCTCTTCCGCCAGAGCTTCGTTGGCGGAAAAATTGAGCGCCTTGAGCCCCATGATGAGAGAAGTGAACAGGGCCACCGCCCCCCGCAGAATCGGCAGTTTGACGATGGGAAACCGTTCTGAGAGCGGTGGGACTTCTTCACGCTTGACCGATATCTCGCCCGAGGGACGCCGAACCGCAATGGCCATGGCCCGGGGAGCACGCATCATGACCCCCTCAAGGACAGCCTGGCCACCGACGTTGATCCGTTCGGCGAAAAGGAGCACCTGCAGCAGCATCGACCGAAACCGTTTCTTCATGCCGACATCTCCTTGAATCTCTTCCGGACCTCGACGATTTTACCGCAGGTCATGGTCCCTTCCGGGCAGGGACCGGCAACGCAGCCGGGACCGGCATCGCGGAAAATAATGGGCGCAATCCCTTTCACAAGACGCAGCATCTCCACTGCCATGGCCCGGATCTCCCACTGGGCCCGCTCGCAGCAGCGCAGTTCGAAGAAGTGGAGGAGTTCGCGGGCATTCATGGTCATGATGACCTTCGTCTCCGCAGCATTGGGAAGGATATAGCGGGCGTCCTCCGCCGGGATGCCGGCCTCCACAAGGGCTGCATAGGTCTCATGGAGCGCCGCAAGCTGTTCCTCAAAGCGGGCAGCGAGTTCAGGCCGCTCCGCAATGGTAGGCGGAGTGACGGCGGAGAACTGCGCCGTATGGGTCACATAGCGCTGGGACTGCTGGGAGTAGGAGGCAATCCGGTGACGGACGAGTTGGTGACTTGTGGCCCGGGAAATCCCCTCGATACCGAAGGTGAAGGAGGCATGCTCCAGCACCGACTGATGCCCCAGCGACATGATCTTGTCGAGAAACGCTGAAACATCGGAGCGCGACAGCCGCTCCCTCAGCTCATCGATGCCGATGGGTGAGTAGCAGAGCCGTGCGGCAAGGGCCACGGCCAATTCGGGATCAGGGGTGTGCTGTAACAGGGTAACCTTCATGAAGTCCCTTCACGAGGCGAATGATACAATGTCTTAAGAAACAGATAAGGGGATTTCGCCATGGACAAAATCCCCTTCCACTCAAATCCACAAGGCCGGGGGCCTGTTACTGCATGCCGTACTTTTTGCGGAAGCGCTCAACGCGGCCGGCAGTGTCCACAAGCTTCTGCTTGCCGGTGAAGAACGGATGGCAGGCAGAGCAGATTTCGGTGGAGATGTCGTTTCTTGTTGAACGGGTCTGGAAGCTGTTGCCGCAGGCACACTTCACCGTTACTTCGTTGTACTTGGGATGAATCCCTTCTTTCATATCGTCCTCCTTGGGGGTTAGTCGCCCCGCATCCTGTTATCTGTCGGAAAGTTAAAACGTTAACAAACGGTACTTTTTTTTTCAAGACTTTTTTCTACCTACCCTGCAATGGGCAGGAAAGGCAGGGCAAGCGGCACCCTACTTGCTCATGGAATCAAGGAACTCCTGGTTGCTCTTGGTCTCGGAAAGCTTTTCCAGAAGGAACTCCATACTGTCCACCACATTCATGGGATGGAGCACTTTCCGCAGTATCCAGGTGCGGTTGAGGGAGCCCTTTTCCACCAGGAGCTCTTCCTTGCGGGTCCCCGACTTGTTGATGTCGATGGCCGGGAAGGTCCGTTTTTCCACCAGCTTGCGGTCCAGGTGGACTTCCATGTTGCCGGTCCCCTTGAACTCCTCGAAGATAACCTCGTCCATCTTGCTCCCGGTATCCACCAGGGCCGAGGCGATGATGGTGAGGGAGCCACCCTCCTCGATATTGCGGGCGGCGCCGAAGAAGCGCTTCGGCTTCTGGAGGGCGTTGGCGTCCACACCACCGGTGAGTATCTTGCCGGACGGCGGAAGCACGGTGTTGTACGCCCGGGCAAGGCGGGTGATGGAGTCCAGCAGAATCACCACGTCGCGCTTGTGCTCCACGAGACGCTTCGCCTTCTCGATGACCATCTCGGCCACCTGCACGTGGCGGGTTGCGGGCTCGTCGAAGGTGGAGGAAACCACCTCGCCGCGAACCGAGCGCTGCATGTCGGTAACCTCTTCGGGGCGCTCGTCGATGAGAAGGACGATCAGGTACACCTCGGGATGGTTCTCGGCAATGGAGTTGGCGATGTTCTGGATGAGCATCGTCTTGCCGGTGCGCGGCGGCGCCACGATGAGCCCCCGCTGCCCCTTGCCGATGGGAGAGACAAGCTCCAGAACCCGCATCGACATATTGTCCGGCGCGGTCTCCAGCTTCAGCTTCTCGTCGGGATAAAGGGGGGTCAGGTTGTCGAAGAGAATCTTATCGCGGGCCACCTCGGGAGGCTCGAAGTTGACCGTCTCCACTTTGAGGAGGGCGAAGTACCGCTCCCCTTCTTTGGGCGGGCGGATCTGACCGGAAACGGTGTCGCCCGTATGAAGGTTGAAGCGCCGGATCTGGGAGGGGGAGACATAGATGTCGTCCGGCCCCGGCAGATAGTTGTAGTCTGGCGCCCGGAGAAAACCGAACCCGTCGGGAAGACACTCCAGGACCCCCTCGCCGAAGATCATGCCGTTCTTTTCGGTCTGGGCGTTGAGGATGGCGAAGATCAAGTCCTGCTTGCGCAGGCTCGAAGCCCCCTCGATGTTGAGGCCCTTGGCAATTGCCGTGAGCTCACTGATTTTCTTGCCTTTAAGCTCCTGAAGATTCATCGGTTCTCCTGTGGACGGGCGCAACGGGACCGTTGCTGGTGATGCCTGGTGATTAGCGAATTTCGCCTGGGTGACTGAATATGAAGAAAACGGGGAGGCGCACCTATTTGGATACGTGGATATGGTCTATATAAGGGCTCTTGCGTGATCTTGTCGTTATTATGATTAAATCGTGTTCAGCGCGTTGATTTTAACGTTGGGCTGGGTGCCTGCTCATTTTGTGTACAGAGGATTTAAATTTGCCGGGGAATTTTCCGTTGGGATCTGTGCGAGGTCGTATGAATCCATAACTAAACCGATTCACCCACCTTTGTCAACAGGATTTATTCAAGGAAAGTTCGCGGCGGGAAAATCGCTCCCATATTCGGTCCACGACCGCAACCTTTGTTAAATGCTCGGTCCACTTGGCTCTTGACGCGCCCTCTTCAAGAACTTATAGTCCAGGGCGACGCGATTCATCTGATCCAGCCAATCAGGCGACGTGGAGCGCCGTCATCCAGGCGCGCTTCCGGAGACCAGCGTATGGGAGCATTATCGGCAGGGCTCGACAATCCTGCCAGCCTCGTCATAGCCGGCGCCTTGCTTATGGGGGCGTCCGGCATTCCGGGCCTGTTCCTGCCCAAAAGAACAGACTGGTGGCAGAAATGCGCCTCTCTCACCGTTGTTCTCGGGGCACTCGCAGGACTGGCCGGCGCCCTGATATCCCTTCTCACCGAACAAACCGTCAGTTACACCTTCGCAAGCTCTCTCCCCTTCGGCCCCCTTGAAGCCGGCATCGACCCCCTCTCCGCACTTTTCCTAATCCCGGTATTTATCGTATCCGCCTGCTGCGCCGTGTACGGCATCGGATACTGGCCCGCCCTCCAGTTTCCCCGAACGACACCGCAGCTCACTTTTTTCTTCGGGATTCTCGCCGCCTCCCTGGCGTGCATCCCCCTGGCCCGCAACGGTGTCCTTTTTCTTATTTTCTGGGAGATCATGGCCCTGTCCGCCTACTTCGCCCTGGCCACCGACGATCTGGAGCAGGATGTGCGCGATGCCGCCCTGGTCTACCTTGTCGCAACCCATGCCGGCACCCTTACCCTCTTCGCCTGCTTCTCGTTATTGAAGGTAGCGGCTGGCTCCTTCGCCTTCCCTGCGGCAACTGTCCTGGACGGCACGGGCACCATCGGGACGGCTGTTTTCGTGACCGCCCTCCTGGGTTTTGGCCTTAAGGCCGGGGTGATGCCGCTCCACGTTTGGCTTCCGGGAGCGCACGCCAGCGCGCCAAGCCACGTGTCGGCACTAATGTCGGGTGTTCTCATCAAAATGGGGATTTACGGGATGGTCCGCATTTTCTCCTTCTTCGGGATAATACCAGCGTGGTGGGGGATGGTTCTCCTGGCAGCAGGAATCGTGTCGGGAGTCCTGGGGGTTGCCTTCGCCGTGGGCCAGCACGACCTGAAGCGCCTCCTGGCCTATCACAGCATCGAGAACATCGGCATCATTGTCATGGGGCTCGGCGTGGCACTCATCGGCAGGGCAACGGGCCTGCCGACGCTGGTCATCCTGGGCCTGGGGGGGGCGCTCCTCCATGTCCTGAACCACGCACTCTTCAAATCCCTCCTCTTCCTCGGCGCCGGCGCGGTCATCCATGAAGCCGGTACCCGTGAGATCGACCGACTGGGGGGACTTGCGCGCCGAATGCCCTGGACCGCAGCCCTCTTTCTCACCAGCGCGGTGGCCATCTGCGGACTCCCGCCCCTGAACGGCTTCGTGAGTGAACTCCTCGTCTATCTCGGATTTTTTTCAGGGCTCGTGCAGGGGAAAGGGGCTGCTGTTCCCCTTATGGGTCTGGCGGCCCCGGCCCTTGCCATGGTGGGCGGCATGGCGGTCCTCTGCTTCGTCAAGGTCTTCGGCACGGTCTTTCTGGGAATGCCCCGAGCAGAGGAAGCCGCCGGGTGCCACGAACCGGGCTGGACCATGCGGGGTCCCATGGTACTCCTGGCCACTCTCTGCGCAACCATCGGGCTTCTCCCCATGGCGCTCCCCCGCCTGCTGGAACCGGCCATTTTCACATGGAGCCCGCAACTCCCCTTCACCGGAATCCGCCTGGCGGAGGCAGCCCCCCTGGGCTGGATCACGCTGATGGGATTGATCTTCCTGCTGGCGGTGCTCGGCGTCGGAGCCTGGCTCTGGAAACGGGTAACTTCCGGGCCGCAAAGCGCGGCCGGCACGTGGGACTGCGGCTATGCCCGCCCCGTTGCCCGGATCCAGTACACCGCATCCTCCTTTGCCGAGATGTTCGTGAAGCTTTTCGCTGCCGTGCTCCGTCCACGGCTCCATCCACCCCAGGTTCAAGGGCTCTTCCCCGGGAAGAACTCCTTTGCGAGCCATGTGCCCGAAGCGGTGCTGGAACTGGTCATTGCGCCGCTGCTGGCCGCAACGGACCGGCGTTTTTCCCTGGCCCGGAAACTTCAGAACGGCCGGCTCCATTTCTACATTCTTTACATCTTCGTGACGCTGGCGCTGCTGCTGGCGTGGGCCTACTAGGGGAGGCCGCGCGATGATCGACACCGTTATCCACATCCTCATCACCCTGCTGCTTCCGCCGCTGCTGCTGGGGGTGATCAACCGGACCAAGGCCCTCTTTGCCGGCCGCACGGGGCAGCCGCTCCTTCAGGCCTACTACGATCTGGCAAAGCTTGCGCGCAAAGGAACCGTCTTCAGCGACACCACCAGCTGGGTCTTCCGGGTCGGGCCGGTGGTGGGCCTTGCGGCAACGCTTGTCGCCTCGCTCCTGATCCCCCTGGGTGAACACCCCCCCCCCCTTTCCTTCAACGGCGACATGATCCTCTTCGCCTACCTCTTCGGACTGGCCCGCTTCTGCACCACAGCGGCGGCCCTGGACACCGGCTCCAGTTTCGAGGGAATGGGCGCGGCCCGTGAAGCCACCTTCGCCTGCCTGGCCGAGCCGGCGCTCTTTTTCTCCCTGGCAGTGCTTGCGCGCCTTTCCGGCTCCCTCTCCCTGACTCCCATGCTGACCGGCACCGCAGCCACCTCCTGGCTATCGGCAGGCGCGTCGCTGCTGCTCCTGGTGGGAAGCCTTTTCATCGTCCTGCTGACGGAAAATTGCCGGGTCCCCTTCGACGACCCGACAACCCACCTGGAGCTGACCATGGTCCACGAAGTGATGGTGCTCGACCACAGCGGCCCCCTCTTCGGCGCCATTCTTTACGGAGCAGCCCTGAAGCTTTTCGTCCTGGGAGCCCTGTTCACCGACATCGCGCTCCCCTACGCCACCGGCATCCCCCTGGTGGACTGGATGCTGTTCGTAATCGCCATGCTGATGCTGGCCGTCGGAATCGGCATTGTGGAGTCCGTTATGGCGCGACTCCAGCTTGTCAAAATTCCCCAAATGCTGGCAGCGTCCTGTATCCTGGCAGCATTTTCGCTGCTTCTCGTGTTGAGGTAGGCAATGAATTCCGTGGTGGATCAGTTGATAGTCCTTGTGATGCTCATAAACTTCGCCGCCCTGGGCTCCGGGAGACTGACCGTCGCGATCCGCGCCGTGGCTTTTCAGGGGGTCATCCTCGGCATCCTCCCAATACTCATCCACTCTTTCTCCTGGCACCTCGTTGCAATCACCGGCGGGCTCATTCTGGCAAAGGGAATCGTTATCCCGTGGCTTCTTAACGGGGCCATCGTCAAGGCACGGATATCCAGGGAAATGGAACCCTACCTGGGATATGTGCCGACGCTCCTCATCGGAGCCATCATGACAGGACTATCCTTCGTCTTTGCCGCACGCCTTCCCCTGGCACCGGAGCACCAGGGGCTCCTCTTCGTGCCGGCAGCAATTGCCACGCTCCTTATCGGCTTCATCATGCTGGTGACCCGACGCAAGGCCATTTCCCAGGTAATAGGTTACCTGATGCTGGAAAACGGCATCTTCCTCTTCGGCCTCCTGTTGACCGAAGCAATGCCGGTCATGGTGGAGGCCGGGGTACTGCTGGATCTTATCGTCGGCATCTTTGTCATGGGGATCATCATCAACCAGATCAGCCGCGAGTTTTCGTCCATTGACACGTCGCGCCTCACCACGCTCAGGGACTAGTAAATGATTGCCGGACTGCTGCTAATACCACTTCTCGGAGCCATCACCGCATGGTTCATCCCCTCCGACAGGGGGCGCCCGTGGGCACTCCCGATTACAGGGGGGCTCCATCTGATTTTGACGGTTGAGACGATACTCTCTCCCCCTGCACCCACGCCAGGCCAGTGGCTCTATCTTGACGCCATCGGGAAGATCGTCCTCCTCTCCGTAAGCCTTCTCTTCCTTGCCAGCGCTCTCTATTCAGTGGGATACCTTGCCTACCGCCGGGAGCGGCCCAACCGGCTCCTCTGCACCATGCTGCTGGTCTGCCTTTCGGCCATGTCGCTGGTAGCCATCGCCCATCACCTGGGGCTCCTCTGGGTGGCCATCGAGACGACCACCCTCACCATGACCCCGCTGCTCTACTACAACCGCAACGCCCGCTCCATCGAGGCCACCTGGAAGTATATGCTCATCTGTTCAGTGGGGATCGCCCTGGCGCTCCTGGGGCTATTCTTCCTGGCCTACTGCACCGTCGTGGCCCGGATAGAGCCGACTCTCCTTCTGGAGCCGCTGGTGGCCAACGCCACGCTCCTCTCCCCCGCCTGGCTCAAGGCCGCCTTCGTGTTCATGCTGGTTGGATACGGAACCAAGATGGGTCTCGCGCCGCTCCACACCTGGAAGCCCGACGCCTACGGCGAGGCTCCGGGACTGGTGGGAGGCCTCCTTGCCGGCGGGCTCGTGACCTGCTCGTTCATGGGACTTCTGCGAGCCTACCAGGTCTGCGCGGCGGCGGGGGGAATGACCTTCCACCGGGAGGCCCTCGTCCTCATGGGGCTTTTGTCCATGGCCACGGCTGCCGTCTTCATGGCGCGCCAGGCAGACTTCAAGCGGATGCTGGCCTACTCCAGCGTGGA
The DNA here is from genome assembly GCA_964490805.1 of uncultured Geobacter sp. Lineage (GTDB taxonomy): Bacteria > Desulfobacterota > Desulfuromonadia > Geobacterales > Geobacteraceae > Geobacter. The sequence continues at coordinate 101,730 of CAZBEB010000002.1, read as the reverse complement.
GCATGTGGGAATCCTGGCAGTGGCCCTGGGGCTCGGCAAGGGGGCCCTGGCCGGGGCGCTGCTCCACCTGGTGAACAACAGCCTCACCAAGGGGGTGCTCTTCCTTTCCGCCGGCAATATCCACCGCTCGTACAACAGCAAGCGCTGCGAACAGGTACGGGGCGCGCTGCGACGCCTCCCCTGGTCGGGATGGCTCTTCCTTGCCGGTTTCTTCGCCGTCACCGGCTCCCCCCCCTTCGGCCTCTTCGTCAGCGAGTTCTCCATCGTCTCCAACGCCATGGTCCAGGGGGGAGAGTTGATCGGGGGGCTGATGCTCCTCTTTCTGGCGGCCATCTTCCTCGGCATGGCGCGAACGGTACTGCCGGTGGTTATGGGAGAATCGAGCCGGGTCGAGCATACCGATTACCGCGACACCATCCTCACCGTGATGCCGCCGCTGGTGCTCATGGGTATCGTGCTCATGCTCGGGCTCTGGATCCCCGAACCGCTCAGGCTCCTCATCGCGGAGGGAACCGCCCTCCTGGGGGGGAATACGCCATGACCCGCACATTCTCCCTCATCTGCCTGCGCAACGGCGAGGCGGTACCCGTAGCCTCGGTGCCGCTCCTTCCCCTTGACCGGTTCCTCCAGGACATCATCGATGCCACCGACAGAGGCTGGCGGGTTTCCTCCCTCTTCGGAGTCCCCACCGACAGGGGAGCAACCCTCTGGTGCCTCATGACTGCACCGGGCGACGCCATTCTCGGGCTCATGCGAACCGAAGCGGGGATGGCCTTCCCCTCCATCTGCCGCCTCGTCCCCCAACTCCACCTCTTCGAGCGGGAGATCGCGGAGCAGTGCGGCATCACCCCGGAAGACCACCCCTGGCTGAAGCCGGTTCGCTTCCACCATCCCTTCGCGCCGTCGAGGAGGGGAGACCGGGACCCCATTGCGGGCGACACGGAATTCTTCCGGGTGGAGGGGGAAGAAATACACGAAGTGGCAGTCGGACCGGTCCACGCCGGCATCATCGAACCGGGGCACTTCCGCTTCCAATGCCATGGCGAAGAGGTCTTCAGCCTGGAAATCTCCCTCGGCTACCAGCACCGGGGAATCGAGCAGGGACTCATTGGAGGGCCATACCGGAAAACCGTCTTCCAGATGGAGACCATCGCGGGAGACACCACCATCGGCCACACCCTCGCCCACGCCATGGTTATGGAAGCCCTGGGGAAAACGGCACCCTCGGCCAGGGCCGAGGCAATCCGGGCCATCGCCCTGGAACTGGAACGGCTCGCCAACCACGCGGGCGACCTGGGGGCATTGGCCGGAGACGTGGCCTACCTTCCCACATCATCCTTCTGCGGCCGGATACGGGGAGATTTCCTCAACATGACGGCCCACATCTGCGGAAACCGTTTCGGCCGGGGACTTGTCCGCCCCGGCGGCGTCGGCTTCGATGTGGGAGCGCCACAGGCCGGCGAACTCCTCGACCGGCTGGCCACCGGCGGCGCTGAACTGGAAAACGCCATCGATCTGCTTTGGGTAACCCAGTCGGTAATGGCCCGCTTCGAGGGGACAGGGCGCGTGGCGCGGGAGACGGCAAAGGAGATCGGTCTCGTGGGTCCGGCGGCACGGGCATGCGGCATAGAGCGCGACATACGAAAAGACCACCCCTTCGGGATCTACGGGGTCAGCCCCATGAGCGTGATTACGGAGGAGAGCGGTGACGTTTTTGCCCGGGCCCATGTGCGATGGCGCGAAGCGCAGGAGTCGCTCCGGTTCGCCACCGGGCAGCTCCGGCAGTTGCCGGACGGAAGGCCTTGCGCCGATACAGCCCCTCCGGCGCCGGACAGCGTGGCGGTGGCCCTTACCGAGGGGTGGCGCGGGGAGATATGCCACGTGGCCATAACCGACGCCACCGGCCGGTTCGCCCGCTACAAGGTGGTCGATCCGTCTTTTCACAACTGGACCGGCCTCGCCCTGGCCCTGCGCAACCAGCAAATCTCCGACTTTCCCCTCTGCAACAAAAGCTTTAATCTCTCCTATTGCGGATTCGATCTGTGATATAAAAGAAAGGTTTGTTCTTTCAATCCATCCAACAGAGGCAACCAGTGCAGAAAAAAGACAAGTCCGACTACATGATCCTCGCCGTCTCCCACGCCCTTGATCTCCTGGAACAGTTCCACGGGGAGGGGACCCCCGAACTCGGCGTAACGGAGCTCGCAAAGCGGCTCAAACTTCACAAGAACAATGTATTCCGGCTCCTGGCCACCCTGGAGGCCAGGGGGTATGTGGAGCAGAACCGGATTACCGGCAACTACCGGCTCGGGCTCAAGACCCTGGAAATCCGCCAGACCATGATCCGCCAGATGGCGCTCCTCCCCTACGCGAAACCGGTTCTGGAAGAACTGGTCCGGGAATGCGACGAAACCGCCTACGTGTGCGTCCTGAAGGAGAACCTGAGCACCTATCTCTATGGCGTCGAGAGCCGCGCCACGGTCCGGGTCGTCTCACGGCTCGGCTCCCGGCTTCCCGCCTATTGCACCTCCGCCGGGAAGGTGCTGCTGGCATCCCTTCCCGAGGCGGAGCTGGGGCGATATCTGAAGCGTACGGAGCTTGTCCCCTTCACTCCCAACACCATCACTGACGGGAACCGGCTCCGGGAGCACCTGAAGGAAATTGCCGCCGCCGGCTACGCCATCGACAACGAAGAACTGGAGCTGGGCGTCCGGGGGGTGGCGGCCCCGATTCTTGATTACCGGGCCGTGGCAGTGGGGTCAGTCATCATATCGGGCCCGGCCATGCGGCTTTCGGACAATCGGATCTCGGCCGAACTGATCCCCATGGCGCAAAAGGCCGCCGAGACCGTCTCGGTGAAACTGGGATACGCCGGAGCAGCCATCGACTAACTGTTCCGCCGTGGAGGCGCTTCATGTTCAAAGCACTCTTCGCCAGATATCGCCAGGGATACCGGACAATGTCCTACCCCGACGGCCCGGCCCGTCTGCCGGAACTCTTCCGGGGGGCTCCGCTCCTTTCCCCGGAGAAGTGTCCGGAGGGGTGCAGCAACTGCGCCGATGCCTGTCCCTACGGCGCCATAGAAGCCGGGAGCGGGAAAACCCTCTCCCTCGACATGGGAAAGTGCCTCTTCTGCACGGAATGCTGCGCCGCCTGCCCCCACGGGGCGATTTCATTCACCGGCGACCACCGCCTGGCCGTAAACCGGCGGGAGGACCTGCTGGTCCGTTCCGGTGAGATTCGCAAGCTCGCCGCCCCCCTTGACGAGGAACGGCGCAATCTCTTCAACCGCTCCCTCAAACTCCGGGAGGTATCCGCCGGGGGGTGCAACGCCTGCGAGGCCGACACCAATGTCCTTTCCACCATCGGCTTCGACCTGGGGCGTTTCGGCATCCAGTTCGTCGCCTCGCCCCGGCATGCCGACGGCATCTTCATCACCGGCCCGGTGACCGAAAACATGCGGCTCGCCCTCCTGAAGACATGGAACGCGATACCGGAACCGAAGATCGCCATCGCCGCCGGCGCCTGCGCCGTCAACGGCGGCCCCTTCATGGACTCTCCCGCAATCCACAACGGCTGCGACACCCTCATCCCCATCGACCTCTACATCCCCGGCTGCCCCCCGCACCCCCTCACCATCCTAGACGGCCTCCTGCGGCTCCTCGGGAGGCTGGAGGAGTAAACGTCCCCGTCTTTCCGGCACAAAAAAACGCGGCGGGATTGCCCGTCGCGTTCGTGTTGTCATCTGCCACCGTGTTTGCTCTACCCTACTCCTTCATCCCCTTTTCGATCTTTCGCCGGACCACCAGCTGGGCCACCATGTCAAGCACCACGAAAGCTGTCACCACCGCGAGCATGACGCCGTTCTGCCGGAAGTAGCCGTAACAGTTGAAGAACATGTAGAGCGCAACCACCCCCCCGAGCATGGTTCGCATGCCGCGCACCGACAACTCCGCCGCTTCGGGGTCCGGGGTGAAGCGGCGCATGAGCGCCGGCGCCACGAGATAGCCGATGGTGGCGTCAACAAGGGTGAGGATGAGGTTGATAATGAAGAGCGGTAAAAAGTAATCGTTCATGGTTGCTAGATTTTATTGATAAACACTTCCCGGGGCTTGCTGGTGCCGTCGCTCGGGCCCACGATACCTTCCTGCTCCATCCGCTCGATGATGCGGGCGGCGCGGTTGTAGCCGATCCGCAGGCGGCGCTGGACCATGGATATGGATGCCTGGCGCGTCTCGGCCACCAGGGCAACGGCATCGTCGTACCGCTCGTCGATCAGGTCCTCGTCCCCTCCGGAGCCGGAACCGCTCTCCTCTTTCATCTCCAGTATCGATTTGTCGTAGACCGGCTTCCCCTGTTTCTTGAGGAAGTCCACCACCCGCTGCACCTCGGCGTCGGAGACGAAGGCCCCGTGAACCCGCTGCATCTTGGCGGTTCCCGGCGGGAGGAAGAGCATGTCGCCGGCACCCAGGAGCGACTCGGCGCCGTTGGTGTCGAGGATGGTCCGGGAGTCGATCTTGGAGGAGACCTGGAAGGATATCCGGGCCGGGAAGTTGGCCTTGATGAGGCCGGTGATGACATCCACCGACGGCCGCTGGGTGGCGAGGATGAGATGGATTCCGGCGGCCCGGGCCATCTGGGCCAGCCGCGCGATGGACTCTTCGATCTCCCGGCCGGCCACCATCATGAGATCGGCCAGCTCGTCCACGATGACGACGATGAACGGCAGGTGCCCGTGTTCCAAATCTTCCTGCTTGTCCAGGAACTGCTGGATCGCCTCTTCCTCGTCGGGAGTCTCCTCCACCACATCGTCCAGCACCACCGTCCCCTGGGCCTTTAGATCCTCGGCCTCCTTCTCCTCCTTTTCCAGGAACTGGTTGTAGGAGCTGATGTTCCGCACCCCCTTGTCGGCCATGAGGCGGTAGCGGCGCCCCATCTCCTCCACGGCCCACTTGAGGGCCAGGGATGCCTTCTTGGGGTTGGTGACCACGGGGAGGAGCAGGTGCGGAATCCCCTCGTAGATGGATAGTTCCAGCATCTTCGGGTCTACCATGATCACCCGCACGTCCTTGGGGGTTGCGGTATAGAGGAGCGACAGGATCATGGTGTTGATGGAAACGGACTTGCCGCTGCCGGTGGCACCGGCCACGAGCAAATGGGGCATCTTGGCGAGATCGGCCACCACCGGGGCTCCGGCGATATCCTTACCCAGGGCCAGGGGAAGCTTCATCTTGCTGCCATGGAAGTCGTCGCCGTTGAAGATCTCCTTGAGGAATACCATCTCCCGTTCACGGTTCGGGATCTCGATCCCCACCACCCCTTTGCCGGGAATGGGAGCCACGATCCTAATCGACATGGACTGGAGCGCCATGGAGAGGTCGTCGGAGAGGGACGCTATCCGGCTCACCTTGATGCCGGGGCCGGGCGCAAACTCGTACATGGTGATGACGGGACCGGGGCAGATTTCCACCACCTCGCCATCGATGCCGAAATCCTTGAATTTCTTCTCCAGGAGCCGGGCATTCATGGTGAGGATGTCACGGTCGAGACGCTTTTCGGTGGCGGGAGGTGTATCCAGGAGCGATAGCGGCGGCGTCCGGTGATCCCCCTCGCTCTTGATGAAGTCGAAGGCCTCCTGGAGCGGTGCGGCCTTGGCCTCTTCCTTTTTCTTTTCCTTCTTCTGAACCGGTGGCGAGGGGGGAACCGCCACGTGGACCGGCTTGATCTCCGGAGCCTTTTTCTTCTCGGGTTTCGCACCGGCATCCAGAAGCTGCCGGTTCAGCTCCCGGCGCTCCCGGCGGCGGGCCCAGCGCTCCTTCAGGTTCGCAAACCACCAATCGGCGAAAAGGACGAAGGAAAACCGGGAAAGCACCATGGCCGAAGCAGCCAGGAGGGGAAGAATAATGAGAATGGCACCGGTGGTGCCGAAGTAGGTCTTGAGGAAGGAGGCCGTCTTATAGCCCACGGCGCCGCCGGTAAGGACCGGCTGCCCCAGGAATACGGTCTTCTCCAGGTTGAAGGCGAACAGCGCCGACAGGGAAATGATGAGCGCCGCAAATGCAAGCCCCTTGTAGGACTTCCATCGCAGCTCCTTGAAGCGCAGAAGCTTGTAGGATAGGAAGAGAAGCCCGAAGGGTATGGCATAGGAAGCCAGCCCGAAGACCTGGAGGAGCAGATCCGAGAGATCAGCACCGAGACGGCCGCCGAAGTTGCGGAGCTCCCCCTCCGACGAATAGGTATTGAAGGACTGGTCGCCGGCATTGAACGACAACAGAGCGATGAGAATGAAAAGCCCCAGCGCGCCCAGGGCCATCCCCTGGATTTCCTTCTTCAGTTTTTCTTTTTTGTCGATCTGTTTGTCTGTTTCCGTCATAAAGTATTTCGCAGGGACGATCCTTGTTGATCGCCGGCGTGTGTAATCAGGGCGATTTCGCGATCCGCCCCTACATCTCCAGTATCAGCGGCAGAATCACCGGCCGCCGCTCAATAGTTTTGTTGAAAAACCGCCTCAGAACGCGCCGCACTTCCTGCTTCACTTCGCCCCAGTCGTTCAGGGCCTCGGGGGCCATTCCGGCCAGCAGGTCCAGAACGATCTTCTTCGTCTCGTCCAGGTACTCCTGGCTCTCATCCTCAAAGACAAACCCGCGGGAAACGATGTCGGGGCCGTAGATTACCTCCCCCGTCTGCTGGTTGATGGCGATGATGACCACCACCATCCCATCCTCCGAGAGGTGTTTGCGGTCCTTCAGAACCACTTCACCCACGTCGCCGATTCCCTTGCCGTCAATGAAGACCCGGCCGTTTTCCACGGAGCCGGCCACCTCGGCTCCACCGCCGGCAAAGCGGATGACCGCGCCGTTCTCAACGACCATGCAGTTCTCTTCGGGGACCCCGACCCGCTGGGCCAGCCGTGCATGTTTCACCAGGTGGCGGTATTCACCGTGGACCGGCACGAAAAATTTGGGGCGCACCAGATTCAGCATCAGTTTCAGCTCTTCCTGGGAGGCGTGGCCCGACACGTGGACCTCGGAGACCTTTTCGTGGTAGACCTCGGCCCCCCGGCGGTAGAGGTGGTTGATGAGGTCGGAGATGGTCTTCTCGTTCCCAGGGATGAAACGGGAGGAGAGGATTACCGTATCCCCCGCTTCAAGCTTTATCTGCTTGTGGTCGTCCATGGCAATCCGGGTCAGGGCGCTCATGGGCTCTCCCTGGGAGCCGGTGGTAATCATGCAGACCTGCTCCGGGGGAAGGTGGGGCATCTCCCGGACATCGGTGAGGATGTCGTCGGGAATCCGCAGGTAGCCCAACTGGCGGGCAATGGCCACGTTGGCCACCATGGAACGGCCGTTCAACAGAACCTTCCGGCCGCAGCGCGCCGCGGCATCCACCGCCTGCTGCACCCGATGGACGTTACTGGAGAAGGCAGCCACGATGACCCGCCCCGGACACCGGGGAAATATCTCGTCGAAAGCCTCCCCCACCAGCCGCTCCGACAGGGTGTACCCCTCGCGCTCCACGTTGGTGGAGTCGGAAAAAAGCGCCAGCACGCCTCCGGCGCCATAGCGGGCGAAGGAAACAAGGTCCGTTAGCTCCCCGTCCACCGGGGTCTGGTCAACCTTGAAGTCGCCGGTGTGGATCACCACCCCCTCGGGGGTCTTGATCGCCAGGGCGCAACCATCGACGATGGAATGGGAGACCCGGATGAATTCCACCTTGAAGGGGCCGACCGTCACCGATTCCCGCGGTTTCACCACGTTCAGGTCCGCAGCGCTGTCCAGGTCGAACTCCTTCAGCTTTTCGCGAACGAAGCCGAGGGTAAGGGCCGTGCCGTAAAGGGGTACGGGGAGCTCCGGAAGAACATAGGGAAGCGCGCCGATGTGGTCCTCGTGGCCGTGGGTGAGGAAGATGCCCCGGACACGGTCGGCCCGGTCCCGCAGATAGGTGATGTCGGGGATGACAATGTCGATGCCCAGCATGCTCGGTTCGGGGAACATGAGGCCACAGTCGACCACGATGATATCGTCGCCATGCTCATAGACCATCATATTGAGGCCAATCTCCCCCACCCCCCCGAGGGGGATGACGCGCAGGCCGTCTGAGTGGTTCAGTTCTGTATCCATGGTCCCTTACTTCGGCACGGCCGGGGCATATCCCTGCCGTGAGAGAATCTCGGCTATCTTGCGGTCGCATTCAGCGATCCACGTTTTGCCCGGCTGTACGAGCCACCGGGCGGCGTAAAAGGAACTCCTCAACGAGCGATAGGCAATGAGAGCACGATCCAGGTCACCGGCCTGCTCGAAGCCTTCCCCCATCTCCCAGAGGCGTCGGGCCGAGCTTTCCACAAGGGAGCTCCCCGGAGTGTACATGTGGATGGCGGCCTCATATCCGGCAATTGCCGCCATGTAATCCCGTGCCGCAAGAGCCGCCTCGCCCCGGTAAAACTGGGTGCGCTGCCGCCACCAGGTATTCCCCCCGATAAGCAGAAGGGAAATGACGGCGATCACTGTGACGTTGGCAACAATGTTCTTTGTTCGTTCGCTCACTGGTCCCTATCCGAAAAAACCCGGCACAACGGCAAGAAGAGCACCCAGCAGGAGGGCGACAAGGCCGCAAAGCACGGCAAAGGCCGCAAGGATGTCCCATGGCCTTGCCAGCCGGTGGGCCGCAGGCAATCCCCAGACCACGGCCATGAATCCTATCGCGATAAGTGCCAGGGCAAGCAATTGCATCCTAAAGCTCCAGCCCGGCCTGGATTGCGGCCCGGACCCGATCCATGAGTGGTTGTCCCTTGAGTGCCCCATTGCCGGATGTGGGGATCGGCGCACCGAACCGGACTGATATTTCCGCACCCCACACAAGGCTCAAGGTGTTACGGGGGTTCACCCGCATGCTGCCATTGATGGTAAAGGGAATGATGGGCACCCCCGCCCGCTCCGCCAGGATGAAGCCCCCTTTTTTGAAGGGGAGGAGGGAACCATCGGCGGTCCGGGTCCCTTCCGGAAAGACGATGACGCTGGCACCGGCCCGAATCCTCTGCGCCGCAGCATCAAGGCTACGCAGGGCCTTGCGGCCGTCGCTGCGGTTCACCGGAATGTAGCCGGCCCGAAGCATTGCGGTGCCGAAAAGGGGAATGCGAAAGAGCTCTTCCTTGGCCAGCCAGGAGAACCTGCGCGGGATGACCCGTGAGAGGACCAGGATATCGAAGTTTCCCTGGTGGTTCCCCATAAAGATGACCGGCTCCCCCGCCGGCACCTGTTCCGTACCGGTCACCCGAAGGCGGACACCGGCCATCATGAGGCCGGCGCGGCTCCAGGCAAGGGCGCACCGGTGAGCTGAACCGCCCCGTGAATCAATGAGACCGCCAAGCATGGCAAGCAGGCTGAAAAAGCCGGTTACCGGCACAAAAAAAAGCAGATAAATCAAACCGTTAAGCATGAGTGGCTCCGGACGTAAATCCGTTTAACCTTACTGTTTTTTCCCCGGTTCGTCAAACCAAATATAGCTTGCCAGAGCCCCCCTGATTCCTATACACTGCAACGGTTTCCGGCACAAATCAACGCCCCGAAGGAGGGCTCCCATGGCGAGTCTCAACAAGGTAATGCTCATCGGCAATCTCGGGAAGGACCCCGAGGTCCGCTACACTACGGGCGGCACGGCAGTGGCCAGCTTCTCCATCGCCACCAGCGAGAAATTCAAGAACAGGAACGGCGAGTTCGAAGAGAGGACCGAGTGGCACAACGTGGTCCTCTGGGGCCGCCAGGCGGAAATCGCCGGCGAATACCTGGCAAAAGGGCGGACCGTATACATTGAAGGACGGCTCCAGACCCGCAAGTGGCAGGACAAGGACGGACGCGACCGCTGGTCCACCGAAGTGGTGGGTGAGCGGATGCAGATGCTCGGCGGCAAGGGCGAGGGAGGCGGCGGGCGCTCCGGCGGCCGCGGCGGTCAGGAAGGCGGTTTCGGCGGCGGCCCGGCCTACGACGAGCCGGCCTTCAACCCCGATGACGATATCCCGTTCTAGAACACATATTTCCAGCCCCCTCTGAACACAGAAAGCCGCCGTTCTCGACAACGGCGGCTTTCGTGCGTTCAGCCTTAATTCCGGGACTTATTTCAGACCATTGTCCCAAACTCCTTCTCAACCTGGCGGGAATCTTTCTCAAGCATGGCGTGGACATGCTGCGACATGGGATCGGGGAAAATGTACTCGTCCCCCTTCTCCACGCCGGCAAGGATAGCAGCGGCAACCTGCTCCGGCGTGGTCTTGGGCATCTCCTGCCCCGCTGTCATCTTCGTGTCCACCGGGCCGGGATAGACGCCGATCACCCGGATGCCACGGGGTGCCAGTTCTGCGCGGAGCCCCTGCAAGAGGGAGTGCCCCGCTGCCTTAGATGCGCAATAGGTTCCGTTGACGGGAAGATTGACCAGTCCGATGATGGAGCAGACATTCACGATGGCCCCGCAGCCCCGGGAGGCCAGTACCGGTGCGAACGCCAGACACATGGCCAGGGTGCCGAAGTAGTTGACCTCCATCTCCACCCGGGCATCCTCCAGGGCGTCGGGCCCCACGAATCCCTTGCAGCGATTGACGCCGGCGTTATTGATGACCATGTCCACGTCCCGGCACTGCTCCGCAATTCCGGCCACACTGGCGGAATCAGTCACATCCAGCCGGACTGCAACAACCCTCGGGTCGCCGCTGTGGGCCAATTCCGCCACGGCGTCGGCGCTTCGGGCAGCGGCGTAGACCTTTGCCACCCCCTTGTCAAGCAACGCCCCCACCAGCGCTCCGCCGATGCCGCCGTTGGCGCCGGTTACCAATACGATTTTCCCTTTGATATCCATGTTAGTTTCCTTTCTTGCCCTGCACCGGACACATTGCGAGAGCGGGTGGTTGCGGCTAACATCACCGTTTTCCCCTCCGCCGGGCGACGTCCACCGCGGACTCCAGGCGCCCGATGAGTTCCGCAAGCCGAACGATATCATCATCGGTAAAAGGACTCAGCAACTCCCCCTCAAGGGCGGTCACCGTTTCCCGGATCCGCTCCACGATCTCCCGTCCCTCGGACGTCAGGCGAAGCAGCTTCGCCCTGCGGTCCGTGGCATCCTCCGACCGCTCAATGAGCCCCTTGGCGACAAGGGTTTCGAGGAGCCGCACGAGGGAGGGACCCTCGATGCCGACGGAGGCCGCCAAATCTTTCTGGCGGGTGCCATCCCCGAGGAAATCGAGGTGCAGGAGGGGGCGCCACGTGGCGTCAGTCAGCCCTGCGGACTGGAACTCGGCGTCCAGCACCTGGCGCCAGTGGCGGGCCATGAGCCCGAGCCGATACATGAGGTTGCCGCGATCGATTGTCTGTTCAAATATGTTCATATAAAATAGATAGCATGCTATTTATTTGCCTGCAATTAATTTTTAAACTATACTGAAAGTGCCTGTAATCGCCGCCCCACCCGTTCGCAACATTCGGTTGACGCCCAAAAAGCGCTTGCAAATCATCGGGGGTAACATCATAGTTCCCAGGCAGAATCACGATCTTCATGAAAAGGAGTCCGGCCATGAAAATCCGCAAGAAGATTCTGGATTTCGAGTATGAAGAAGTTCTCGACACCAGGACAAGGGAGCTGATCCGTGTGGGGTGCGCCGTGGCGGTGGGGTGCCCCACCTGACTGAAGAAGCACTTCGCGGTCGCGAAGGAAGCAGGCGCCACGGATGAGGAACTGAAGGAAGCCATGGCCTACGGCATCATCGCACCTTCGGGACGGGCGAAAAATTTCGTGATGAATCTGGCCGGGGAACTGGAACTCGGCGACTGATTGGAAGGTTCAGGAAAAAGGGATGACGGGAAGAGGATTTACTGCACGAAACTTCAGGGAGCGGAAAAAACGGGTCTCCATCCGCCGCAATGTCATGAACCTGTCGCTCCCGGTCCTGCTTTCATCGCTCTTCCAGAGGCTCGTGGCCATTGTCGACATCTTCCTCGTGGGGGGACTGGGGGCTGCGGCCATTGCGGCTACAGGGCTTGGGCAGCTCCTGGTTTTCGTCACCATGACGGTATTTTGGGGGCTCGCCACCGGCACCACCGTGGTGATAGCCCACCTGTGGGGCGCCGGGCAGCGAAAGAGCGCGCGAAGAGCGGCCTTTGCCGCCTGCGTTGCCTGCGCAGCCATGACAGCGGCGGCATCAATCCTCGGCGGCGCCTTCAGCCAAGATCTTGCAGTATTTCTCGGGGCCAGGGACGATGTGCTCCAACTGGCCGCCCATTATACCAGGCTCGTCTTTCTCTACCTGGCGTTCACCACCGGACTGAACATTCTCTCGGCCATCATGCACGGCATCGGCGACACCCGAACCCCCATGACGGCCATCATCCTCGTGAACGTGCTTCACGTGCTCATTGCCTGGCCCCTCATCTACGGGAAAATGGGACTCCCCCCCCTTGGGGTGACCGGCGCGGCCATTGCCATCAACGTCTCCGAAGCAATAGGCTTCCTCTACCTGCTGATCCAGGCTCTCAGGCTCCGCTACATCCGGATAGGACGCCCCGATACCGGACTCTTCGGCCGCATCTGGCGGGTGGGCTGGCCCGTGGCCCTGGAGCGGATTGCCCAGCAGAGCGGCCAGCTTTTCTACTCAAAGTTCATTATCAGCTACGGCACCGCCGCCTACGCCGCGCACCAGATCGGGCTCTCCATCGAATCTCTCTCGTTCATGCCGGGCGCCGGGATGGGTATCGCCGCCGCCACGCTCATGGGGCAGTCCCTCGGGGCAAAAAAATACCGCCGGGCGCGCATCAGCCATCGTGAGGCGCTGCGCCTGGCGGTTCTCGTCATGGGGACCATGGCGTTCATCTTCCTGGTGTTGCCGGGACCACTCATTGGGCTTTTCACCCATGATGCGGAGGTCATTGAAAAGGGGATAGTCTTCCTGCGGCTCGTGGCCTTCGCCCAGATCCCCCTTGCCATTTCCTTCGTCTATGCCGGGAGCCTGAGGGGGACCGGCGACACCTTCTACGTCTTCCTCGCCACCCTCGGCATCATGTGGGGAGTGCGGGTCTTCCTATCCTGGGTGGCGGCAGACTGGCTCCACCTCTCCCTCTATGCCGTATGGGGCGTGTTCGTCATCGACTGGTACGCACGGGCCATCGCCTTCTGGTGGCGCTACCGCCAGCGTGACCTCCACGCGGTCATTATCTGACTGAAACGCGCAAGTTTTCGCAAGGTCAAGGGAGGCGTAGCCGTGCTACGCCGCACAAACGAACCCGAAGACTTACGCAGATATTGCGCAAAAGCCGCGTTTCTACTTCTGGACCCACCTTCCGTTGGCCAACTGCATCCACCACCCCGGCTTCGCCGCCTCCCGTTTGGCATCGGCGTAGGTGGCCGCCGCCTTTGGAAGCACCTGGGCAAAGGCCTCCTTGGACTCGGGCTGCTTGTTGAGCTTCAGGATCGCCTTTGCCATGGCGGTTATGACCAGCTTCCGGTTGCCATTCTCCGCCTTGACCAGGGCCTCGTCCTGCCCGCCGGCCTTCCCCTTGTCGCGGATCGTGACCAGCCCCTGATTTGTCTCCCCCACAACGCCCCGGTCCCTCAACGCGTCCAGCTGCGGAAGCCTGGCCTTCATTTCGTCGTATGCATTAAGCACGTCGGGCATGCTGGAAATTTCCACGGCCAACTGATCCGCATAGCTCTCGGCGGCAAAAGCCTCGCCAACAAACGAGAAGGACTGGAACCCCTTGAGGAGTCTGCTCTGGGGCTCGGGGGCAGGAACCGCTTTATCCTGGGCCGGCACCTCTTCTCCCTGCTTCAGAAGCATTTCGTCAAGGGACTTGTAGGCCTCTTTCACCGCTTTCTCCGGGAAATAGACATTAACGGTGATGATGGCACAGGCGGCAAGCATGCCGCACAATCCCACGGACAATGCTTTCATGATCGTACGTTTCATGGGTTCCTCCTCGGTTCGCAAAGTTCTGCTGGCACTATACCACATCGTGCCGGGTATTAAAGCCCTGAGCGCTCAATCGCGCCACTGGAAATCGGTCTGAACGGGAGTTTCCTCCGCCGGGGTCTCTTCACCCCGGGACACCGCCTTGCCCCGGGTTGCGGCCTCTTTCAAGGCGCTAAACAGGTGATCCAGGGCTATCCGGTTCTGGATCGGCGCGACGGAAACACTCAGATCCCGGATGCCCAGCATATTGGTATGGGATATATCGAGGGTGGTGAAGGTGAGATAGCCGTTCTCAAGATAGGCACTTACCTCGCCGCGGTCAAAGGGGCGGTCGTCGCGGAAAAAGAAGCCCCGCAGCTTCTTGCCGGCAATCCTCTGGAGAAATTCCTTGGAAAGGAGCATCTTTTCTCCCTTCGTATCCCTTACCCAAAACTCCGTCAGACCGTCAAGCCCCGCCAGCCCCTTGCCCGAGCCATAGAGGCTGGCTATCCCGTCCAGGCGGCCGGAAACATACCCCTTGATCTGCGGAATCGTATCGCAAAAGCGCCGCAGGCTCAGGTCGTACACGAGGATATCGCCGCCATAGGAAAGCCCCCCGTTCACGGCAAGAAATCCCCTCCCGAGCACCTCCCCCCCCGAAAGGCCCGACCTCAGGGCCGTCAGTTGCATTATTCCGTTGCCCCCCCGAAGGAACGCCGTTGTCTCTCCCAACTCCAAAGGACCGAACCTTACCTTGCCGATGGTCAGTATCCGGTCGCCAGCCGGCGACTGCCGCAGGCGCTCCAGCAACCGGTGGAAGTTCTCCCTGGTGAAGCGCCGCTCTTCCCTTGGCCGCGGGATCGCGCCGGCCAGCGTATTGAAGGAAATGGGGACGTTGCCGCTCATTGCCGCCACCAGGAACTTCTGGGACGGCACGTCGAGGCTTACCCCGTCAAGGGTAAGGGTACCATCAACGCCGCCATCCTTCCCCTGCAGAACGGCGGTCCCCTCAACTGCCACGTTCCCCGCCACCACAGCCTCCTGGATGAACCGGGGGAGAGCGTTAGCCACAGGGTCAATAAGACGGTCGAGGGGAGTGGTGGGAAGGGAGAACGTGAACTCCCCGGTCCGCTGGGGCGAATAAGCCCGCTCCAGTTCACCCTTGAACCGGAGTGCGGCAGCTTCGCCAAGGGTGGCTACCCCCTCGTGCAGCACGATTCGGTCCCCCGCAACCCGGCCGGCAATCCGTGCCCCCCCGCCGTTGAGCAGGCGCTTGCCCCCCTGCCCCGCCAGGGCGACGCCGTCGGCACGCAGGCCAACGTCTGCCAGAATCCCGTCTTTGCGGGAGAAAGAACCGGTTGCGGTGCCCGCAAACACCCCTTCCGCCGGGGTAACCGGCAACTTCCCGGAAAATAGTCCAGACACCGCCGCCAACTTCCCTTCGGAAAGTTTCAGGGAAAAAGCCGCGCCCGCAGCGGGGGCCGCCGGATTGAACGTGATGCCCCCCATCAATGATCCGTCGAAGAGCTTAGCGTCCACGTTCGCCTTACCTTCAAACCGCGAAAGGGACAAGCCGATCGACGGCCCGGCGGCAGAGATGCCGCCAATGGAAAGCCCAGCAGCGCTAACGGTCCCTCCCCCCTCAAACCAGCGCCCCCCGGCATCGCTGCTAAAATCGCCACGAATTGAAGCGGAGAGCCCAGAGGCAACGGTTTTACCATGGTGCGCCGCCCCCCCGGACACTTCCAGGGACAGGGGCACGGACCCCTTGGACGCCGTCGGCAACCCACCAGGGAATCGAAGGATTACATGATCGGCGGAGGCCGCCGTAGCTGCCAGGCTCCCGCGAAGGCCATCAAGGGTGACGGCTCGCCCCGAGAAACCGAAGGAGGTGCGCAGCGCTCCCTTTTTCCCGTCAAATTCAGCATTGTCGAAGCGAAAAGAGCCGGCAGCTGTGAGGCCCCCCCCCTCCCTTGCGAAACGGGAACGAACCACCCCTTCTCCGAGGGTGGCCGAGCGCCCCTTCGCATCAGCCGCAAGAGAGTTACCCCTGAGTACGGCTTCGCCGTCAAAGGACTGCGGTCCCTTTCCCTGAAGATTGAGCAAGAGCGACACGGTGCCGCCGGCCGGCCTGACGCGGTAGCGGTCCAGGTATGGCGCGAGCATCACGAAGGGAACGGTTGGAACCCGAAGGGACGCCACGAGCGGGCGCGCCGCGTCCGGCCTGAAACTGATGCGTCCTGTTACCGGCATCCCCATGACGCGGGCGGTTAAAGCCGGCACCTCCACCTGCCGGGGGAGGAAGCGGCTTGAAAGGTAAATACTGAAGGGGAGATCGAGCCCCTCGATGAGAGTTGCATCCGAATTCCCGGTCGAGACGAGCTTCCCGCCGGCATGGAACCCGTCGCTATCGGAAGCCACGGCAACCGTACCGTCAACCCCTTTGATGATTTCTCGGCCGCCATAGGCGACCGATACGCCAAGGGCGGAAATATCCCCCTCGATGCCGGTCACGCCCCGGATGCCGTCGCCTGTGATGCGCACGCCCCGGCTGCCGACACTTCCTGCGAGCACTACGGGGCGGGCCGTCACGGACGAAACAATGCTCGACAGACGCCGCAGATCCACATCGTCAACGCTGACATCGGCGACAAAGGCCCGCTCAGTCCGTACTCTGCCAACCGTGGCGGCACACCGGCCGGTGGCAATATCGGCAAGGGAAACGGTGAGATTCTGCACTTGCGCTTCGTCCCGCTGGAGATCATACCATCCGCCGAAAGTTACGCGACCGGCAAGGGGGATCGTCGCCTTCCCGCGCTTCACCTCGACATTGCGAAAAACCACGCTCCCGCCGGTCTGCAATCTCTCCCCGGCAAACGCAGCCTCGATCCGCACCCCCGCACTCCCCTTCCCCAACGAAATCCCCCGGTGCCGAAACATCGTGTCCATCGGCGCCAATGTGAGGGATGGGGCGGTCAGCACGAGATCAAAGGAAGCTTTCGACCCTGGGCGGACTTTTCCTTCGACCCGGTAGCGGTTTCCCGCGCCATCGGCAAACGTGAGTGCCAGGGGGGCATCGCTTGCGCCCCCAGTTGAAAGATCCTCAAGCCGTAGCTCTATCCCGGAGATCCGTCTTCCGTCAACCGTCACCATGCCGCGACTGATTGCCAACTCGCCGATTATCGTCTGCGGAGCAGGCGCGCCTTTCTTCGCGAACCGCCGCCGGAGCTCCGCCACATTCCAGGCACCAGCAGAATTTTTCTCCAGGGTGATCCGCGCGCCCTGAAGCTCAATGCGGCGGAAGCTGCGAACGCCGCGCAGCAACTCGAGCCAGCGGGGAGTAACTGCAAGGGCATCAACCGCTGCAAGGGGAATGGAGGAAAAACCCGACTGGTTGGCAATCGACAAACCACGGACAATGACCGTTCCACTGCGGATTTCCAGGCCGGAAACGGAAACGGGAGCATGAAGATAGCTGGTCAGAATGCGGGACAAGTGGCGTGGGGCAAGGGGCGAAACAAGATAGAACTTAATAAGAACTGGGACTGCAAGGACCAGGAGAGCGACAACCACCAAAATGAGTGCGATGGGCCGTGCCCGAACTGATCGAGGCGTCTGTGCCGACTCACTTTTTTGGGTCATGGTGGTGGCTTCCCCCTGAAAGGAAACTATAACCGGACAGACAACCTTTGACGAGAAGCCCGTAGTGACGGAGTCACCGGACAAAACGAATAAACTTGAGAGAAATAAATAAAAAAGCCCCGCTCAGGCGAGGCTTTTTATAGCATTTTCGATCAATAAGCTACGCCGTCCCCCTGGGAAAGCGCCCGAAAATTATTTTTTCTTTGCAGCAACGGCATCCTTGAGAGCCTTGCCGGGCCGGAACTTGGGAACCTTGGCGGCGGCAATCTTGATTTCTTTGCCTGTTTGCGGATTGCGGCCGGTGCGGGCCTTGCGGGTGGACACCTCGAAGCTTCCGAATCCAACCAAAGTCACTTTGTCACCCTTTTTGAGGGCATCGCTTACAGCGCAGATAACAGCCCCTACAGCCTTGTCGGCGGCAGCTTTTGTGAGATTGGCAGATTTCGCTACGGCATCCACGAGTTCAGCTTTGGTCATGATAAACCCTCCTTGTTAAGGTAATTCTGGCGAATACTATAGACAGAAATTTCCACTTTGCAAGGGATTATTTGGAATAAAATATTTTTTTTATTGGCCGTAAACCGTTGTCCCTGAAGGGCTTAGCGGTTATCTGACCGTTCCGGCAGCCGCCCGGCCCGCACCCAATCCGGTAACCCTCCTGAATCACTGTTGTTTTCATCGGAAGCGGGCGTTTCTAACTCCCCATCGTAGAGCGTAGGCTCGGTGCCGGCTGTAAAGCACTCCTGGATCGCTCCGGGGCTCCCCTCCTTGGCCAAAAGGCCGGTACGGGGGTTTATTGTGGCAAAAGTAATATCAGCCGGCTGGGGGAAGCTCTTGGCCGGCATTCCCGCCACGGCACGCTGCATGAACTCGGTCCAGATTGGTGCCGCTGCCTGCCCGCCAGAGCCCCCGGCACCGAGGGACTTCTCCTGGTCGTACCCCACCCATACCCCGGCAACCAATTGCGGTACATAGCCCACAAACCAGGCGTCTTTCATGTCGTTTGTCGTCCCGGTTTTCCCGGCCACCGGACGGCCCAGCGCGCGGGCCCTGCGACCGGTACCGCTCGTGACGACGCTCTCCATGAGGTTCGTGATGATGAAAGCCGTTTCCGGAGCAATGACCGGCACCGCTGCCGGCCCTGCCGAAACGTTACCGGCTCCGGCAGTCAAATCGTCATTCGTAAGGGTAACCGTGCTCTGGTTGCTGAAAACCGGGATAACCGGCGGCGCCGTTTCCTCCAGGATACTGCCGTCGGAGTCCTCGACTTTCGTTATGACATAGGGAGTTGTGCGATACCCCCCCGAGGCGAAGACGCCGTAGGCGGAGGTCAGCTCAAGGGGAGTTACGCTGGACGAGCCGAGGGCCAGGGTGAGGTTCGCGGCCAGGGGCGATGTGATGCCGAGCTTCTTGGCATACTCGATGGCAGCGTCCACACCGATCTGCTCCAGAATCCTGACGCTAACCACGTTGATGGAGTCGGTGAGGGCTTCGCGCATGGTAACCATGCCCCGGTAGATATTATCGTAGTTTTTAGGCTTCCAGGTCTTTTCACCGCCGCTCTCGTATTCAACGGGAGAGTCATCGAAAGTGGTTGCAGCCGTAAGCCCCTTGTCAAGAGCGGCCGCATAGATAATCGGCTTGAAGGCGGAGCCGGGATTCCGTTTTGCCTGGACCGCCCGGTTGAACTGGCTGCGACGGAAATCATACCCCCCAACCATGGCCTTCACGGCGCCGGTACGGGGATCGAGGGCAACCACCGCCGCCTGCGCCTGGGGTTCCTGGTCCAGGGCCAGGACCGCACCCTGCTTGTTGATGTCGGGCGTGAGCACTGAGACGAAGACAACGCTTCCGAGCGATAGCGACTTGCCTTTACCCTCAGGCTTGCTCCAGCTGTTCACAAGCTGGACCTTGCCGGCCCAGGACATATTTTTCTGGGTGATTGTGCCGGTCCGGTCCCCTACCCGGATGGCAATTTCGCCTTTTGCAGGGTTGACGGCGGTGACAACCCCCTGGTAGCTGCTCCCCTGCTTGAGGGATGCGGTATCCACCCCATCTTCTATTTTGCGGCAGAAACCGTCAACTTCGGTCTCCGCCAGGTGCTTGACCTCTCCCCTGAACCCCTGGCGCTTGTCCACATTCTTCAGGCCGTTCACGACCGCGTCATAGGCGCCCTTCTGCATTTCGGCACTCATGGTGGTATAGACCTTGAGCCCCTCCTTGTAGAGGCGGTCCATCCCGTAGGTTTCCTCGAGTTTTATCCTGATGTGCTCCAGGAAGTAAGCCGACTGCTCGCTGTTCACCTTTTTCATGGAGCTGATGACGATGGGGGTGGCCAGGGCGTGGTCGGCCTCGGCCTGGGTCACGTACCCTTCCCGCACCATCCGTTCGAGAACGTAAGCCTGCCGTTCTTTAGCCCTGTCCAGATGCTTTATGGGGGAATAGGAATTTGGGGCCTTGGGGAGCCCCGCCAGCATGGCCATCTCGGCCAGGTTCAGCTGCTCCACGTTCTTTCCGAAATAGGTTTCGGCCGCAACCTGGACCCCGTAGGACCCGCCGCCGAGATAAATCTGGTTCAGGTAAATGTAGAGGATGTCATCCTTGGAGAGCATCTTCTCCATGCGGGTGGCGAGAATCGCTTCCTTGAACTTGCGGGAGAAGCTTTTTTCAGGGGTAAGGAGCATCGACTTGGCCACCTGCTGGGTGATGGTGGATGCCCCCTCCTTCTTCCGGAGGGAGATGAGGTTCTTCACCGCAGCCCGGGCGATACCCAGGTAATCGAGCCCCTTGTGCTGGTAGAAATTAGAATCTTCCGCCGCCACGAAGGCCTGGATCAGCTTGCGGGGGATTTTTTCCACCGGCACGACGATGCGCCGCTCCAGGTAAAACTCCCCCACCAGACTGCCATCATCACCGAAGACCTGGGTGACGATGGGAGGTTTGTAGTCGGCGAGCCTGTCAACCAGGGGGAGGGAGGCATAGAGGTAGAAGAGGTAGCCGGATACGGCAAGGAGGCCGGCAAAACCGAGGGAAGCAACCGTTATGGCCACAATTTTCCATGGACTTCTGCTTCTTCTTCGGTTTACGTTCCGGGGGTCGGGGTTTTGCCTGCCGCTGGAGAGCGTCATAGGGGTCTCCGAATATGGTATGCTGTTGCGGGATGATGGTGATAACGTTACACCTTAGCCCATATGCACAGTTCAGTTCAAGAGAGTTATTTTAACGGCGGAAGCTGAGAAAATGTGCGCCACAAAGGGGAAACTTCTTCATGACACCGAGGGAAGAACGGAGAGAACGCTTGAGCAGATTGCATGTAATGGGAATATGGGCTGCCACGGCAGGGCTGGGGCTTCTGCTCCCGTGGGGGTCGGCCGATGCCATGGAAATAACGCCTCTCAGGACGGGAAACATGGCCCCCCTGCTCAATATCCACGGACTCCCGGTCCCTGACGGCGCCCGGATATTGTCGCAGCACGAAGGGGAAGCATCCCTGGCCGCTGACCTGGCCAACAACTACGCTCTCTCCGCAAAAGGGGATGAAAGCATCACCTTCGACGGAGAGACCTACCGTATCGCCCTGGAAATGCGCTACGGCATCGCTCCGGGAGTGGAAGCCGGGATCGAGGTCCCCATTGTGCTCCATTCTGGAGGATTTCTCGACGGGGTCATCGAGGGATTCCACGATACTTTCAACTTCTCCAGCGCCGGCAGGGATGACGTGAGCCGGGACCAGCTCCTCTACCGCTACGACAAGAACGGCTCCAGCCGCTTCAGGGTCGATGACAGCAACGGCGGCATCGGCGATATTCGCCTGACGGGAGGCATCCAGCTCTACGACGACCAGGTAGCGAATCCCCGCCGCGTTGCCCTGCGGGGGGCACTGAAGCTGCCCACCGGCGACAGCGGCCACCTGCGGGGAAGCGGCAGCCTCGACTTCGCCCTCTGGCTTTCGGCAAGCGACGATTACAGTCTCGGCGGATGGGGGCATCTGACCGCTTTCGCCAACGCCGGCGGTACCGTCATGGGAGACGGGGATGTGCTGGGGAAACAGCAGAGAACTCTGGCGGCAATGGGAAACGCCGGATTTGGGTGGAGCCCCCTTGACCGGCTGGCCCTTACGGTGCAGGCCACTTGGAATTCTTCCCTCTACAAGGGGAGCGCATTGCGGGAGGTTGACAACGATTCGTTGGTCATCACCGGGGGGGGAACGATTGGTTTAGCGGAGAAGACGTCGCTGGATCTCGCCATCTCCGAGGACCTGAGCGTGGAAACCGCTCCGGACGTGGCCTTTCACCTGGCGCTGAGGCAGCGCTTCTGACAACGGCTAGATATCGCGGGGCCGGCGCCGCTCTTCGCGGAGCATATCGAGGGCAAGGAGCGCCACGCCTACGCAGATGGCGGAATCGGCCACGTTGAATGCAGGCCAGTGGTGGGTCTTCCAGTAGACGTCGAGAAAATCGATTACCTCCCCGAGCCGCACCCGGTCGATAAGGTTGCCGACGGCACCGGAAAAGATCAGGGAGAGGGAAAACGCGGCAAGACGCTGGTCGTCCCGGAGTTTGCGGAACGTAACAGCAATGACCGCGATGGCCAGAAGGGTGATTGCAATGAAAAAGGGGCGGCGGTAATCGAAATCCGCCAGGAAGCTGAACGCCGCCCCCCTGTTCCGCATATAAGTGATGCTGAAGAATCCGTCGATCACCGGAATCGACTGATAAAGCGCCATGGTCCGGTCCACCAAGACCTTGGTCGCCTGGTCGATCACGAGGGAAGCGGCCGTTACGGCCGCAAATATGCGATAATTCAGTTTCATTTTTCTATTTAACCGCCGCCACGCATTTCGGGCAGAGGGTCGGATGCTCGGTATCCCCGCCGATCTGTTCGTCATAATGCCAGCAGCGCTCGCACTTCTCGCCCGGCGCGGCACTCACGGCTATCTTCAGCCCCTTCACCCCTTCGGCCTCATAGCAATCGCCGGCAATCCCCTCCGCCAGCTCCACCTTGGACACAATGAAAACCGTAGCCAGTTCCCCTGCGTACTCTTTCAGGAAAGCCAGCAGCTCGGGCTCCGCCGCCAGGGTCACCGCCGCATCCAGGGAGTGGCCTATGGTCTTTTGCACGCGGGCCTGTTCCAGCGCCTTTGAAACGTCCGAGCGCACCGCCATGATTCTGGCCCACCGCTCAACGAGGGCATCATCCTTCCATTCGGGGTGGAATTCGGGGAAGGATGCCAGATGAACACTATCCTCAGCACGCTTCGGCATATACCCCCAGAGCTCATCGGCAGTGAAGGAAAGTACCGGCGCCATGAGCCTCACCAGGGATTCCAGCACAAGATACATGACGGTCTGGGCGCTGCGGCGCTCGGGGGAGTCTTTGCGGCTCGTGTAGCGCTCCTTGATGATGTCCAGGTAGAAGGCGCTCATCTCCACGGTGCAGAAACCGTTCACGGCGTGGTAGAGGATGTGGAATTCATACTCGTTGTAGGCGGCCAGCACCTTTTCCTTCAGCTCTTCCAGCTGATGCAGGGCCCAGCGGTCCAGTTCCGTCATTTGGCCGAACGGCACCATGTCAGTTGCCGGGTCGAAGTCGGAAAGGTTCCCCAGCAGATAACGGCAGGTGTTGCGGATCCGACGGTATGCCTCGGCCAGGCGGGTCAGGATCTCCTGGGAGATGCGGACATCGTCCCGGTAGTCCTGGGCCGCAACCCAGAGGCGGAGGATCTCGGCGCCGTACTTCTTGATTACCTCCTCGGGGGCCACCACGTTTCCCACCGACTTGCTCATCTTCCGGCCGGAACCGTCCACCACGAAACCGTGGGTGAGCACTTCCGTGTAGGGGGCTGTACCGCGGGTGCCGACAGAGGCCAGCAGCGAGGAATGGAACCAGCCGCGATGCTGGTCGCTCCCCTCCAGGTACATGTTGGCCGGCGACCCCAGTTCGGGGCGGTTCTCGAGGACTGCGGCGTGGGAGACCCCAGAATCGAACCAGACGTCGAGAATATCCATCTCCTTCTCGAAGGCCTGCTTGCCGCACTTCGGGCAGACAGTCCCCGGCGGCAGGAGCTCGGCGGCCTCTTTCTCGTACCAGATGTCGGACCCCGCTTCCATGAAGAGATCCGCCACGTGATGCATGGTCTTGCCGTCGGCCAGGATCTCGCCGCACTCGGTGCAGTAGAATGCCGTAATCGGCACCCCCCAGGAGCGCTGGCGGGAGATGCACCAGTCGGGGCGGTTCTCGATCATGCCGTGGATACGCTCACGCCCCCATTTCGGCACCCAGGAAACCCGGTCGATTTCCTCCAGGGCCTTCTTCCGCAGGCCGTTTTTCTCCATGGAGATAAACCACTGCTCCGTGGCCCGAAAGATAATCGGCTTCTTGCAGCGCCAGCAATGGGGATAGGAGTGCTCCACGGTTCCGAGCCCAAGCAGCGCGCCCACTTCCTGGAGTTTCTCCACGACGGCGGTATTGGCATCGAACACGAACATCCCGCCGAAAAACTCCAGGCTCTGGATGTAGCGTCCGCGGTTGTCCACCGGATTGTAGATGTCGAGCCCTTCCGCCAGCCCCAGTTCGTAGTCCTCCTGGCCATGGCCGGGTGCGGTGTGGACACAGCCGGTACCGGCATCCAGGGTAACATGCTCGCCCAGGAGGATTATGGAATCGCGGTCGTAGAAGGGATGCCGGCACCGCTTCTTGTAGAGAATATCCGCCCGGAAGGTGGCGATTACGCTCCCTTGCAGACCGGTGGCGGCCATGAAGGAGTCCTTGAGGCCATCAGCCACCACGAGCACTTCATCGCCGGTTTCTAGGGCCACATAGTCAAGCTCCGGATGGAGGGCAACGGCCAGGTTGGCGGGTATGGTCCAGGGAGTGGTGGTCCAGATGACCAGCGACACCGTCTTCCCGGCCAGGGCCGGGACTGCGGCACTGATATCGTCCTGGAGGAGGAATTTCACGTAGATGGAGGGGGAAGTCTTGTCGGCGTATTCCACCTCGGCCTCGGCCAGGGCGGTGACGCAGGAAGAGCACCAGTGGACCGGCTTTTTCCCCTTGTAGAGACCGCCGTTTTCGGCAAAGCGGGCCAGCTCCCGCGCCGTTATCCCCTCGTAGTCAGGGGTCAGGGTGAGATAGGGGCGGTCCCAGTCACCGATGACGCCAAGCCGCTCAAACTCGTCCCGCTGAATTTTTACGAACTTCTCCGCATACTCCCGGCACTGTTTTCGCATCTGAAGCTTAGTCGTCTCATGCTTCTTCGAGCCGAGGTTCTTCTCCACCTGGAGCTCGATGGGGAGGCCGTGGCAGTCCCATCCCGGCACGTAAGGGGCATCGAACCCCTGCATCCGCTTGCTTTTGAGGATGATGTCCTTGAGAATCTTGTTAAGGGCGTGGCCGATATGGATATGGCCATTGGCGTAGGGGGGGCCGTCGTGGAGAACATAGCGGGGTTTCCCCTGCCCGGCGGCGGCGAGTTTGCCGTAGAGGTCGCTCTTCTGCCAGCCTGCAAGGATATCCGGCTCCCGCTGGGGGAGATTCCCCTTCATGGGAAAATCGGTTACCGGCAAATTGAGGGTATTCTTATAATCCATGGATGTCCTCCACAAAGGGGTATCGGCCGAAAAAACAACACGCCACACGGGCCGGAAAAACACTTTACGTTATCGGCATACCGTTGAAAAGTCAAGGTTAAAGGGGCAAAATGAGAAGTCTGTATCCCCCATTGACCGCGGTCATGGGGCAGGTTAAAATTCACCTTCAGAGAGTTGCCCGCAACTACGCTTCAGACACGCGGCACCAGCATGCACCTACATCTTCCCCGCCCGGGCACCCCGCCGGGAACAGGAACCCCAATGGACCATCAGTTACGGATGCTTATCCTTGAAGACTCCGAGGACGACCTGATCCTCCTGCTGCGGGAAGTGCGCCGGAGCGGAGTCGACCCCATCTACGAGCGAACCGAAACAGCCGAAGAAATGCGCGCCCTTCTCGACTCCAGGGAATGGGACGTGATCATCGCCGACTACAACATGCCCCGGTTCGGAGCCATGGCCGCCCTGGAAATCGTAAAGGAACGGGAACTCGACATCCCTTTCATCATCGTTTCCGGCAAGATCGGCGAAGACCTGGCGGTAGCTGCCATGAAAGCCGGCGCCCATGACTACCTCATGAAGGGGAACCTCTCGCGGCTGGTGCCCGCCATTGAGCGCGAGGTGCGGGAAGCGGGCGAACGCCGCCGCCGGCGTCAGGCCGAAGAGACAATCCGGACTCAATTCAACCAGATCAGCACCATATTCGACTCCCTCAACGCCCTGGTCTACGTAATGGATATCGACACCTGCCAGCTTCTCTACCTTAACAAATACGGCACCCAGCTTTTCGGCGAAGACTGGGAGGGACGTCGCTACGACGAGCTTATCCAGGGGACCAACCCGCTCCCCTGCGACTTGTGCACCAACGACAAACTCCTGGAAGACGGCAAGGCCCTCCCCCCTTATATCTGGGAGTACCAGCACGTCACAAGCGGCCAGTGGTACCAGTGCATAGACAAGGCTATCCGCTGGACCGACGGCCGCCTCGTACGGATGGAAATCGCCATCGACATCACCGAGCGCAAAGAGATGGAGCGGATGAAGGACGAGATGATATCCGCCGTGAGCCACGAAATGCACACCCCCCTCACCGCCATGATGGGGTTCGCCGAATTCCTGATGGAAAACAACGTGGACCGCGAACAGCAGATAAACTGCCTGCAGACAATCCACAAGGAGACCGAGCGCCTCAGTGAACTGATCAACAACTTCCTCCAGCTCCAGAGGCTCAAGGCAAGCATGGTCAAGTTCAAGATAGTACCGGTGTCACTGGGGCTTCTGCTGGCCGATGCGGCCTCCCTCTATTCAGCGGCATCCAAAAAGCACCATATCGTGGTGGAGTGCCCCTCAGACCTGCCGCCGGTGCGCGGCAACGAGGAGCAACTCTACCAGGTGGCCACCAATCTCATCTCCAACGCCATCAAGTACTCACCGGAAGGTGGGTCCGTCACCCTCGGCGGGAAGACAGAAGGCGACAAGGTCGTCATATGGGTCAGGGACGAGGGGATCGGCATCGCTCCGGAGTTACAGGAAAAGATTTTCGAACGATTTTTCCGGGTCGACAACACCGACCGGCGCAAGGTGGGAGGGGCGGGCCTGGGGCTCACCCTCGTGCGGGAGATTGTGGCGGCCCACGGAGGAAGGGTCTGGGTGGAAAGCACCCTCGGAGCGGGGAGCACCTTTTATGTGGCGCTCCCCGCGATACCGTAACATCACTGATTTTGCCTCTTTCAGACCGTGCGATCCACCGACTCTGCCACGAGTTTCAGCTTCGCCATGAGGGCATCGAACTTCTTGGGCTTGAGGGACTGGGGGCCATCGGAGGAAGCGCGCTCCGGGTCCGGATGCACCTCGATTATGAGGCCATCGGCCCCGGCGGCAACGGCAGCCAGCGCCATGGGGGCAACATAGTGGTAGTTGCCGGTTCCGTGTGAAGGATCGGCGATCACCGGGAGATGGGTGACCCCCTTGAGGACCGGGATAGCGGACAGGTCAAGGGTATTGCGGGTGGCGGTCTCGAAGGTGCGGATTCCACGCTCGCAGAGAATCACCGACTGGTTACCCTCGCTCATGACGTATTCGGCGCTCATGAGGAATTCCTGAATGGTCATGGACATGCCGCGCTTCAGGAGCACCGGCCGTTTCAACTGCCCCACCTTTTTCAGCAAAGCAAAGTTCTGGGCATTGCGGGCGCCGATCTGGAGGATATCCGCATATTCGGCCACCAGATCCGCCGTCTCGGGATTCACCACCTCGGTAACAATGGGGAGTCCGGTAATTTCCCGGGCCTTGGCCAGGAGCTTCAGCCCCTCCTCCTCCAGCCCCTGGAAGGAATAGGGCGACGTCCGGGGCTTGAATGCCCCCCCGCGCAACACGTGAGCGCCGGCCGCCTTCACCGCTTTGGCCGTCTCGATAATCTGCTCTTCCCCCTCGACCGAACAGGGGCCGGCCATGACAATAATCTCCTTGCCGCCGATGCTCACCGTATCGCTGATCCTGATGACGCTCGGCTCCACCTTCACCTCTTTAGAGGCAAGCTTGTAGGGCTTGAGGATCGGCACGACGCTTTCCACTCCATGCATCGACTCGATGCTCTGGAGCACCAGCTTCCCCCGCTCATCCCCCACAGCCCCGATGACAGCCCGGGTCGTGCCGTGAATCACATGGGGCTTGTATCCCAGCTCCTTGATCCTCTTGATTGCCTCGTCCCGATCCTTCTTTGTCGCTCCCGCTTTCATCACGATAATCATCACTTCCTCCCTGTGGTCCCGGAAAGACAAAAGGCCGGAGGATTCCCCCCGGCCTTGTCGCGTAACGTTTGAAAAACTAAAAAGCCGGGGGTGGTCTCTCTGTCCACCCTCGGCTTCCGGTTTATGTGTAGTTTTTAGCAGCTTCCCCTACAGCAAACCTCTACCCTGGGCAGACGGCCTAAAATAAAAGCCGTACCAAAAGTAAAAGCTAAAGTAGGAAGAGAAGCCATAATTGAACATGGGTCATATACTCGCCCAACCGATTAAAATATGTCAAGCATTAATTCTGTCGTTTTCAAACTCTTTGACATTTTCCATCCGCATCCGCTACGGTTAGGGAATGGAGCAGCTACTGGCAACCCACGGCCTGCCGGCCCTTTTCTGCATGAGCTTTCTTGCCGCGACCCTGGTACCCATCGGCTCGGAATGGCTCCTAGTGACTCTTCTCCTCAAGCACCACGACCCGACGCTGGCGGTGGGCGTGGCGACAGCCGGCAACTTCCTCGGGGCATGCACCACTTACGCCGTCGGAATGTGGGGAGGCCCCTTTCTGGTGCGGAGGGTCCTGAGAATCGACGCAGCAACAGAACGCCGGGCCGAAGGTCTCTACGCCCGTTACGGTTCATGGTCGTTATTATTCTCCTGGCTGCCGGTAATCGGCGATCCCCTTTGCCTTATCGGGGGGATCCTGCGGACCGGCTTCGGCAGGTTCTCGCTCCTGGTGGCAAGCGGTAAGCTGGCCCGTTACGCCTTCATCGCCTGGGCGACCGTAGAGGGGATGTGATGTCCAAGCAGGATATCGAAAACGCCATCGTGAGGATGTTGAAGCGCAAGCCGTTCTATGGCCGTTTTCTCCTGGGACTGCGGCGGGTAGAGGGAAACGGCGGGCATCCCCTGGGCGTGACGGTCCGGGACGGAGTGCCGACCCTGGCGGTGAACGCGCCGCTGTTCGGAACCGAGCCCCCACTTGTGCAGGAAGCGCTCCTGGAACACGGGATCAAACATCTGATTCACCTTCACATGTTCCGCCGCAAGGAACGAAACAACCACGACTGGGATATCGCGTGCGACCTGGCCATAAACCCTTCCATTGAGAACCTTCCCGCCGACGCTCTCCTTCCGGGGGCGTTCAAGATGGAAGAAGGACTCGCCGCCGAAGAGTACTACGCGCTCCTTGTCGACCCTTTCGATACGGGCAGCATGAAGGGATACGGCACGGGAAAAGCCTCCCGCGACAGCGGCGGAAAAACCGACGCAGGCGAAGAAGTGGACCAATCGGCGCCGACGGCTGACGACCACTCCCTGTGGGAAGATGCCGATGCCACGCCTATGCGCCTTGCCGAAGAGGTTATAAAGGGGATGGTGCGCGATGCATTCCGGGCCTGCGATGGCGAAGTGCCGGGCGACATCCGGCAGGTGGTGGAAGGTATGCTTGCCCCTTCGCCCATCCCCTGGCACCAGGTGCTGCGGCAATTCGTAGCAGCGGCGGGGAGAACCGGACGGCAAACGACCTGGATGAAGGAGCATCGCCGCTTTGCCCACATGACTCCCGGCATCCGGAAAAAGCGGCGCTTGAACCTTCTGGTGGGAATCGACGTGAGCGACTCAACCAATATCATAGAGTTGCGGGAAGCCTTCGCCCGGGAACTCGTCCGGATATCCCGGGGGCGGGAAGCACGTATCACAGTTCTCTATGCCAATAGCCGCATCCAGCGGATCGACAGCTTCAGGGGGTCGCTACAGGTAGCCGAAATTTATGCAGGTGGAGGCTTCACCGACCTGCGGCCGGTCTTCGAGTATGCGCGGACCATGCATCCGCTTCCTGCGGCGATAATCTACCTTACCGACGGCGTCGGTCCGGCGCCCGAACGAATGGAATTTCCCACCCTATGGGTGCTGACGCAGGAAGGAGAGCAACCTGTGCCCTGGGGGGTGGAGGTCAGACTGGAGGTATGACAATGGACGAAATTACGCCGATGACGGCCGAATCGGTGCAGAAAATCCTGGAGGACGCCGGTGCGCACGTAATGGCACGGGGAGGGCGCACCGAAAGCTACGGGGCACCTAGGGACTTCTCCTTCGAAGTCAAGGCCCTCTTCCCCAACGGCATGGGGCTCCACATCGTAGCACGCCAGTTCAACTACCGGGACCCCTGGGAGGCCTCCGGGCGGATAAACGAGATGGTTGATGTGTCGCTCCTGCGGGACGGAGCCTATTCACCCCTCCCCAAGGGGTACCCCTGGTTCCAGGGAATCGACCAGGAAGAAGGAGTAGACGAGGAAATGCTGCGGGAGATTGTTGCCTGCGTGCAGGGACTGAACCCGAAGGTATATGTTCTCCAGGAACTGACGGGGGATATCTAGCTCCCCATCCGCACCGCAAAGGGGCAGCAACAAAAAAAAGCGCACTGCGTCGGAGCAGTGCGCTTTTTTTCTTAAGAACGTGCGTATTGGCTACTTGCGCTTCTTCAGGCCGCAGTCGATGTTGGCAACAACGCGGCGGTTCTTCTGACGCCCTTCGTCAGTGGCGTTGTCGGCGATCGGCTTGGTCTCGCCATACCCTTTAGCGGAGAGACGCTTGGCAGCAATCCCGAACTCGTCCACCAGGTTCTTCATGACGGCATTGGCACGACGCTCGGAAAGTTTCTGGTTGTACTTGATTTTGCCTTTGCTGTCAGTATGACCTTCGATAACGGCAGTGGCATCGGGATAATCTTTCAGGAAATCAGCAACCCGCTTGATTTCACTATGGAACTCAGGCTTGATGTCGGCTTTGTCGAAGTCGAATTCCACATTAAGGGTGATGCAAACCTTCTCAGGGCAGCCGTTCTTGTCGACCGCTGCATCCTTCGGAGTGTCGGGGCACTTGTCGAGATAGTCGTACACGCCGTCCCCGTCCGTATCCAGCGGGCAACCGACACTGTTAACCTTTACTCCAGCCGGGGTGCCGGGGCACTTGTCAAGGTAATCCGCCACGCCGTCGCCATCCGTATCCAGCGGGCAACCAACGCTGTCAACCTTCACACCGGCAGGGGTGCCGGGGCACTTGTCAAGGTAATCGGCAACACCGTCACCATCCGTGTCCACCGGGCAGCCATTCTGATCAACCGTCACCCCCTTCGGGGTATCGGGGCAATCATCTTTCGCATCGATTACGCCGTCGCCGTCACTGTCAAGAGGTGCCGCAGCAACCACTTTCTTGGGTTCCGGCTGGGGCTCGGCTTTAACCGGTGCGGGAGCAGCCTTGCCGCCACCGAACTGGAAATCCAGGCCGCCGGTTACTTCCTGGTGGTTCAGGGTATCATCAAAAGAGAAGATATTGCGGCCATCGGCACGCAACGCAACGCGGTCCGTCAGGAAAAGCTTCAAGCCGGCGCCGGCGGTGAGGATTTCATCGGTACGGTCAGCATCTCTTACGCCTTCGCGGCCTTCGTAGGTGATCCCGCCGAGACCGGCGGCCACAAACGGCACAAGCCGCGACTCGGGGATAAAATGATAGAGAAGCTCTGCGCCGTAACGGTAAACATTGGTGCTTCCGTTGCCGTTATCGTACTTGGTGTCGGTGTAAGCCCCCGAGCCTTCGACAGCCACATGCTCGGTGATGTTGTAGCCAAGCCGGAGACCACCGGTGGGCTTGCTCTTCAGATCGGCGTCGCCATCAAAGAATGTGTACCCGCCGAACGGGCTCACTGATACCGCACCCTCCTTGATGTTGCTTTCGCTGTGAGCGGTGGCCGAAAACGCCATACATACCGCTGCGACTGCAAGAGTTGCTGCCTGTTTCTTCATCACATACCTCCTTGATTTAAGTTCGGGCTTCAACGACTGTTCGCCGCTTGTTTGACAGTCAGACGATAGCCTCCACAAATAATGTATTACGCGAAATAATAGAGGGTTTTATTCAATTGTCAATTTCGAACCCTGCCCCATGAGGCCATTCATCTAAAAAAGCCTGCATTTGCTTGCGCTTAGACAAGAAATTTGTTCTTATTATTTCACCTTAACTTCCCATATCCAACACAGGGCATGTCAATTTATTGTCAGCCCTTGGTGTAAACCGGTTCCACATGGCCCCCTACGCTCTTCCCGCCGCAAAAGCAAAAAACGGCCCCCGGTTGAATCTCCGGAGAGGCCGCAGCGTCATGTTAAAGGTGGTTCCTTCCCTGGAACCGATGCACAGTCAAAATAAAAATTAATGGGCTACTTCTATCTAAATAAGCAGCAAATGTCAAGGGTTCGTGGCCGACAGCGCCAGGGGGCAGCCCAGGAAACCGGCTCGCAGTTTAGAGGTGTACCCGTGAAAACTCTTTGCGATGGCCCAAGCGTGGCGGTCTATTTATGCCACGGCCTGAGGAAAAAGTAGATAATCAGCAGGAATGGCGCAGCGGAAAAAGCAGCTTCAAAGTTGCCGACAAAGAGTTGCCAGGTCCCGAAGATTACCAACGCCAGGACAAAGACAATCAAAAGTATGGACACGAATTTGTTCATGGAAGTTGAACTCGCAGAAAGGGAAACAACTGTTGGCCATTAACAACACAAAAAAAAGCCCCGGATTGCTCCGGGGCTTTTTTTCACGAATCAGGATTATAAATTCGCTTAAACCCTGCTTACGTTGGCCGCTTGCAGACCTTTCGGGCCCTTGACGACGTCGAACGTTACCCTATCACCTTCAGTAAGGGATTTGAAACCGTCGCCATTGATGGCCGAGAAGTGGACGAATACGTCCTCACCGTTCTCCTGCTCCAGAAAACCAAACCCCTTGCTGTCGTTGAACCACTTTACTGTACCGTTTGCCATGTTCTTTCTTTCTCCTGCTACTGTGTGTTAGTTCGTCCGGGTATATCCACGAACAGGTGTAACACTACCAGCTTTCACATCGAAATGTCCACGAATAAATTTTACAGTCCTAAAAAAATTTTCTCCTTCTGGGGCGAAGAAAGGGAAGTCTATGGGGGACAAGCACGAACGACACGGCAAGAAGGTGACGAATCGTGTATACTGCCGGGTAAACGACGACATGCGAAAGGATCTCAGAACCATGGCCGCGGCACTATCAGCGAAAAAATCACCGGGCGCGGAGCGGGCGGAAAACCGCCGCTGGCTCCAGGAGCAGATGAACCCCTACTTCTTTATCGCCATGAAGGACGAACCCGAGGCCCTGGCCATCCTGGCGAGGGAACTGGGAATGCTGAGGCACAACCGGCGCATGATTCTGGCGGACCGGGACAAAGCCCTCATTATGGCAGTGGTCAACCAGCCAGGCACCCTCTACGACACCCTGCGCCGTATCCCGGAGAGGGAAATTTCCTACGCGATGATTGCCCACTCGGATGACCCGATCCCCGGAATCGCCCAGCAACTGGAGATCCAGCGCTTCGAATTCGACCGCAAATGCAATGAGGATATTATCGCCGGCCGGAACATAACCGTCCCGTCAGCCATAAAAAGTTCCGTATCAACGGCAGTACGCAAATTCTACCCCGATTTCGACATGGCCGATTTCGGCCGGCTTCTCCAGATACTATGGTTGAACAATGAAAACTATGTCCGCATCTCTCCTCCTCGCCGGGTAGCCCAGGCTCTCCGCCTGTTACAGGAGGGAAACCGGCACGGCGGCATCTACCTGGATGTGGAAGAGATGGAGCAGGGAGAAGCGGAAAACGAATCGCGGGTATTTTTTGCCGTGGGAAACCCGCCACAGAAAGACTTCCTCCTTCAGACAATGGAAGTTTTCCAACGGCTCAAAGTCGGCATAAACCGCGCCTACTGCCTCACCATCAGCAACGGGGTTCATCCTTACTTCCTCGGCACATTTTACGTAAGGAACCTCAACGGAGGAACCCTGGCCCGCAATTCGGAACTGTTCTGCCGCCTGGAGCGGGAACTTTCCGCCACACAGCTTCTGGCAACCACTTCCCGCACCTATCGGGAGTTTGTATCGACAGGGCTCATGAGCGGCGACGACGCTACCCTCGCCAACGCATTCATCGCCTTTTGCCACTCGAACCTGGGCCACAATCAACCAGACCGTTTCGGGCTTGACGACGTGCGTAACGCCTTTCTGTCCCACCCGGAAATCACCCTCCAGTTGACCAAGCTTTTCCGCGCCCGTTTCGACCCGGCCGTGGAAGACCGGTCCGCAGCTTACGCAAAAGCTCTCGCCGAAACAGAGAGGGAAGTAACCGGGTATAACACCGGGCACCGCTACCTGGATGAAGTGCGCCGGACCATATTCCGCTGCTGCCTGGCCTTCATCACCCATGCCCTGAAGACCAACTTTTTCGTCCTTGAGAAGCAGGCCCTGGCCTTCCGGCTCGATCCGGCCTACCTGACCGAGCTTGGCTCCGACTTCACGGCGGACCTCCCCGCCGCCGTACCGTTTCGGGTCACCTTCTTCTTCAGCCGCTACGGTTTCGGCTATCACATCGGATTCTCCGATATCGCGCGGGGCGGCTGGCGCACGGTCATCTGCCGCAGCGCCGACGACCTGGTTACCAATGCCAATACGCTCCTGCGGGAAAACTTCGTCCTGGCCCACACCCAGCATCTGAAGAACAAGGACATCTACGAAGGGGGATCGAAACTAGTCACGCTCCTGGACGTTTCGGACCTGAAGGAGCATGAGCGCGAGTTGGAAACCTGGCGCCTCTACAAGCTCCAATACGGGATAACCGGCGCTTTCCTCGACATCTTCACCACCGATAACGGCATGGCGCGGCACCCGGCCGTAGTGGACTACTACCGTGAAGACGAGCCAATCGAAATCGGCCCCGACGAGAACATGCACGACTCCATGATCGAAACCATCGCCGGCATGTCGAAGCAGCGCGGCTACATGCTCGGCATCGGCATCATGTCCAGCAAGCGCGTGGGTATCAACCACAAGGAGTACGGCGTCACTTCCACCGGCGTGATGAAGTTCGCCGAAATCACCATGGCCGAATTGGGGATCGACATCCGCCGCGACCCGTTCACCATCAAGCTCACCGGCGGCCCCAACGGCGACGTGGCCGGCAACGCCCTGCGGCTGCTCATGGACCGCTCGCCCCAGGTCGCCATCGTCCTGATCCTTGACGGCACGGCGGCCCTCTGCGATCCGGCGGGCGCCGACCATGGGGAACTGCGGCGCATCCTCCTGAAACACGACCTGGACGCCTTCGATCCGGCGGCGCTCCACGCGGGCGGCTTCATTCTCTTCCGGACCGGGAGCCGCCGCGAAGGGTTGCGGGAGCTTTTCCGCCGGGTAACTAAAACCGATGCGGGACTCGTTGAAGAGTGGATATCCCTGGACGAATTCTCCAAGGAGTACGGCGAATTGGTCTTCACCGTCCAGACAGACCTCTTCATACCGGCGGGAGGCCGCCCCGAAACCATCGACAAGGACAACTGGGAGCGCTTTCTCCTCCCCGACGGCACCCCATCGGCACGGGCCATAGTGGAAGGGGCCAACTCCTTCATCACGCCGGCGGCACGGATCGAGCTCCAGAAAAGGGGGGTCATCATCATGCGCGACGCCTCGGCCAACAAGTGCGGCGTCATCTCCTCATCCTACGAGATCATTGCCAACCTGTTACTGTCGGACCGGGAATTTCTGGAAAACAAGGAGCGGTATGTGGCCGACGTACTCGACATCCTCGAAAAGCGTGCCGGCGACGAGGCCCGCCTGATTCTCAAGCGCCGCCGCGAGCAGCCGTCGCTTCTCTGCACCGAAATTTCCGACTCCATCAGCATGGAGATCAATGCCAACTACGCCCGGCTCTTCGCCTTTTTCCAAGGCCGCCCCGAGCTTGTCCGTCACCCCCTCTACCGCCGGGCTATCCTGGCCCATCTGCCGCGAATCATCGCAGAGCAACCGCAATTCCGCCGCAGAGTCGCCCGGCTCCCCCAGAAATACCTTTCCGCAATCCTTGCCGCCGAAATCGGTTCTTCCATGGTCTACAAGGGAGATCGGGAAGCGGAGTTCGAGGATCTGATCCGACTCCACCTGGCGCGAAACTTCCCGGATTAGCAACCTTCGCAAAAAATACCAATCGTGGCCGTAAAACACGAAAGGGACCGAATATATCTTCGGTCCCTTTCGTATCAACGATTGCTTTTGGATATGCCTAGGATTTCTTGCGTCTCTTGAGGAACCCGAGCCCAACCATTCCTGCCCCCAAGAGCAGCAAGGTCGAAGGTTCGGGAACAGGGGCAGGAGCTTGCTCCACTGCAAGAGTGGGCCCCGCAAGGGCAGTACTCTCACCGGATGCCACAGCATGAACATAATTCTGGCTCCCCACCTGGTTGGTGTTTCTCCGCAAAACGAAGGTAACACTGTCATTTGAATCATCGTTCAGGAAATCGGTGAGGGACTGGCTGCCAAACACGTATTCACCGATACCCTTCCCCATGAGATCAAATGTCCCAAGGGAAACCACCAACGACGAATCAATACCGTTATTCGCCTGGTTGGCGGGGGCATTGGCCCAGGCTATGGTGGATTCCCCCCAACCATCCAGCGCTTCATTGGTGAGCCCGAAAAGCTCAAAGGTGTAGTTAGTCGTGGCATCTGTGAGCCCCATGGCACTGTCGACAAAATTGAAGTGAAGGGCGGCAGATGTTACCGGATCATTTGACAACCCACTGAGATCGAAGCCGAAGTAGCTCTTGCGAGTCCACTGGGTGCCATCCTGACGTTTAATGAGATCCAACGTGGCGGCACCGAAGTTCAAATTGGCATTGGCGCTGCCACTTACGACATATGCATCTTTGTCGGCAGCGATCAGAGTTGCATCAGCATTTGTCAGGGATAACAGCACACCGCAACTCGCAACAACTAACGGAAAAAGGTATTTCACTGGTGACCTCCGGGGAATTGTGCAAACTTTTCAATGGTTTGCAATAAGCATACCCCCACACAACCCATTGATATCAGTGCTTTTCACAGGAAACACGAACACGTTGCCCTTATTTTGTAAAATTTATCGACACAACCAGTATGCTGATTTTTACACTAATACCTTGACAGCACGTTGCCTGCCTTGCCTGCAACAAGTGCAACTCAAGCGCGAAGCCCCCCGTGCAAGACTGTGAATGCATGCACCGAATACCGGAAACGGC
This sequence comes from uncultured Geobacter sp., assembly GCA_964490805.1. Classification (GTDB taxonomy): domain Bacteria; phylum Desulfobacterota; class Desulfuromonadia; order Geobacterales; family Geobacteraceae; genus Geobacter. Next base: position 64,727 of record CAZBEB010000002.1, on the reverse strand, counting down.
TTCATCCAATCACGTGCTTTCTGCAATGGGCCGAGGCATGGTCGGGTCACCGGGACGGAACGGGGGGAATATCCTTGCGGCAGAAGTAGGCTGAGTGTTTTTGCTGGACGAAGACAGGTGTGGCTAAGCAGTGATGATTCTGCTTGAACGTCTTCATGTGGGCGGGTGACGTTACCACGAAAATCTCTCCCCTTTCGGCAAAGTACCGTTCTACATCAACCTCTGACGAAAGGTAGACGTCTCGAAGATTTTCATTTCCTTCAAACCGAAGGTCTCGGTCGCTCACGAGGGCCATTGCCGCCAGCCTGTTCCGGTAAAAGGAGAGTGAGGGGAGAAACGTCCTGTACATGAGGACATCATGTTTTTTACCGGAGTCAAACCGGTTGATGGCATCAACCATTTCCCGATATCCCTTCTGATAGGGGCCCAGGTACGTAATGGCGCTGTAGACGGCAAGTGAGAAACAGAGGGCAAAAACGGCTGTGTTTCGCACAAAATCGGCAGACCGATAGCTTTTCCGGAGAAAGGCGCAGAGGGCCAGGAACGCCACACCGTAAAGCACCAGTTGCCCCCGGAATGCCGCTGCCGGCTGATAGACAAAGCCGGCCGCCCCGACCGCCACGGCGGCCATGGCGAGCAGGACAGTGGTGACGGCACGCAGGCGTGCCGTATCGAAGCGCGCCAGGGCATATGCCGTAAAAATCGAGGCAGTGCCGTAGAAAGGAAGGATGTAAGCCGAGAGTTTGCTCTTGGCAAGGGTAAAGACCGTCAGCGGAAACACGATATAGACAAAGAGGATCCGAATCGGGCGCCCAAGCTCTTTCCAACCCACCAACCCTCTTACGAAGAAGAGGGTATAGGGAAGGAAAGTAGTGGCGAAGATGAAGAAAAAGTACCAGAACGGCTTGTTCCGGCCGAAACGGTTGGTGGCCACCCGGTCTACGGTCTGGACCCTGAGAAAGTAATCCAGCAGCTGCGGATTTTTTGCGCAGACGATCACGTACCATGGCAGCCCCACCGCCATGAAAGCGGAGGCGGCTATGGCTACTTCTCGCCAGCTGAACACCCCGCGGTGTTCGCGGTCAAAGGTCTTTGCCACCAGAAACGGGAGCAGGGTGAACAAAAAGATTATGGGGCCCTTGGCCAAGAACCCGAGCCCCAGAAACACCCCGTACAGGGGAGCGTTCCACGGGCTTCGCACCCCATGGAGCTGGCGGAAAAGCATCAACTGGGCCAGGGATGTGAAGCATGCCAGGTATATATCGGTAGAAACCAGCCGCGACGAAGAGAGAAATAGGAGTGAAGTGGCGCAGATGAGTGAAGCGTTGACGGCATCTTCATCATCGAGAAACAGGCGCGCCGTACCGTAAAGGGCCACCAGAGCCACCACCGCGGCCACGATGCCGAAGAAGCGGACGCCGAAGCCGTTGATGCCGAACAGCTCCATCCCGGCGGCCATCCCCCACATGGCCAGGGGTGGCTTGTGGAAATGCTTGATGCCGTTCAGGTGCGGCTCGATCCAGTTCCCGGTGACAACCATCTCCCGGGCGATCTCCCCATAGCGGGCTTCGGTCGTCTCCCGCAGGTGGAGGGCACTGCCGGGGAAAAGAAGGAGGAGGAAGTAAACAACTGAAGAGAGAACCACCCTGTTCCGTACATCCATCGTTCCTGTCCTCTCTCCCTGATTCAGGAATCAGATGTCTCCGGCATCGCCAATGAACCGCCGGCAACCGTCCAATGGCAGCGGCACCATTACATTGAAGCTACTGAAGTTCGATGGCATCCCCCGGCCGCACCACCCCCCCGGTGATCACGCGGACGAAAATCCCCTCCTTCGGCATGACACAGTCGCCGGCCTGGTGGTAGATGGCGCAGCGGGTGTGGCACTCCTTGCCGATCTGGGTGACCTCCAGGAGCGTTTCCCCCATTGTCAACCTGGTCCCTATGGGGAGTCCGGGGAGGTCGATCCCCTCGGTGGTGATGTTTTCGGCGAAGTCGCCGCAGTCCACGTCAAGCCCCAGCTTTCTCATCTTGTCGATGCTTTCCTTGGCCAGAAGGCTCACCTGCCGGTGCCACTCTCCCGCATGGGCGTCCCCGACAATGCCGTGGTTCTCCCGAAGCTCCACACTCTCCACCGGCGTCTTGCGCTCACCCTTGTTCTTGCTGATGCATACGGCTATCACCTTCGCTGACATACAAACCTCTCTTTTATGCAATTTCTATCCGCCCACTTTCGCCATGGAGAACGCCGAATGCTCAACCCTCTCCCCGTCTATCCCGTGCCGTTCGGGCTTGCACCCCACCAGCCGCCGCAGCGCCTCCGCCAGCGGTGCCGAATCGTCCGTACCGAGGTACGGCCGCAAATCGAGCGCCTCGTCGGAGAAAAGGCAGCTCTTGGCCATGCCGGTAGAGGTAACCCGGACACGGTTGCATTCGCCGCAAAAGTGCCCCGACACTGCGGAGATGACTCCTATGGTCCCGGCAGCCCCCCGTATCCGGAAATCCTGAGACGGACCGGCCATCTCCCCCTTCTCCACCGGCTCCAGTTCGTAGGCAGAGGCAAGCCGGTCAAGAATTTCCCGGGCAGGAATGCAGAGCCGTTGCCAGTTTTCTTCGCGGGTTGCCGGCATGTACTCGATGTAGCGGACCGTGTAGGGGTGATTGAGGGTGAGGCGGGCGAAATCCGCCACCTCGTCGTCGTTCACCCCGCGCATCACCACCATGTTGATTTTCGGCGGAGGAAAGCCGGCCGCAACAGCAGCGTCGATGCCGGTGAGAACCCGCTCTACGTCGCCGCCTCGGGTGATGGCCCGGAAGGTGTCCGGCTTCAGGGAATCAAGGCTGATATTGAGCCTCTGGACCCCTGCCTGGCGAAGTTCAACCGCCATCTCGGGGAGAAGCATGCCGTTAGTGGTCAGGACAAGCTGGCGCAGTGCCGGGATTGCCGCCAGACGGGCCAGGAAAGGAACTATTCCCTTCCGCACCAGGGGCTCGCCCCCTGTCACCCGGATTTTTTCGACCCCGATTGCCACGGCGGCGCTGGCGATGTGGAAAAGCTCCTCGTAGGAAAGAATAACCGCATGGGCCAGCTTGTCCACCCCATCGGCCGGCATGCAGTAGCGGCAGCGGAGATTGCAGCGATCGGTGACCGAGAGGCGGAGATAATTGATCCGGCGGCCGAAGTTATCAATGAGTTCCATAGAGTACCGTAATAATCCCTTACTTGAGGAATGCCTGTTCCACGAAGTCGGCCACCTGAGCCGGGCTGTTCAGGTCAAGGACCGGCACGTCCAGCTCCAGCGGCTCATCGCTTGCCACCGCCAACAGGGTCGGGTCGTGCTCTTCGCCCCGGCAGAGGAGCGTTGCGCTCCGTTCCCGGCGGTGAACCTCAATCTTGGGCAGGTCGCTCTTTTTGAACCCCTCCGTAAGAACGATGTCCACATCGCCGAAGTAGGTGGCTATCAGCTCGCCGATGGGGGGCGAGGCATCGTGTTTCTTCACGACGGCCAGCTTTTCGGGCGAGGAGATAAGCATGGTATCGGCGCCGGCAGCAGTTAGACGATGGCTGTCCTTGCCCGGATGATCGATATCGAAGCGGTGGGCGTCGTGCTTTATGACGCCGAGGCGGTATCCCCGCCCCTTCAGTTCCGCAATCACCTTTTCGAGAAGGGTAGTCTTCCCGGTCCCCGATTTTGCCACGAACGATACCGCCTTGACCGACATCCCTTCCTCCTTGTTTCGAATCGTTGCAAACTCTTGGGGGGTGTTGATGTTAACGAAGGTTCTTCCCGGCACCACAAGACCGCCCAACTCTTCCTGCTCCACGTAGCGGGTCCTCACATCGGGGTAAAAATCGTAGATACGGAAGCTCCCCTCCCGGAGCATCCGTTCCATGGCCGGAAGGCAGCCGGTGCCGTAAACTGCGAAAAGCGGTTCGAGGCCGTGGGGCGTTCGCGGCACAACCACGTCGTATCCATCCCTCATTGAGCAGAGGCGCGCGATTAATCGCGGATCCGGCCATGGCACGTCACAGGCTGAGACGAAAACATGGGTGGTCCCTGCCCGCGCAAGGGCGGTGTGGAGCCCCCCCAAGGCGCTTCCCGTCAGGATGTCGGCATAGACCGGCAGGCCATGGGATGCGAAGCGCTCCTCCCGGTCGCCCACAAGGATGATATGCGAGAAGAGGGGGCGGAAAGCATCGATGACCCGCTCCACGAGAGGCTTCCCACCGAGGGGAAGAAGCGACTTGTCGCACCCCATGCGGCGGCTCTTTCCCCCCACAAGGATTGCGCCGGAAACATCTGCCGGGCACCGGATATCCATGGTTGAATTGTAAAGGTGGGAGATGGAAGTAGTCAAAGAGTATTTTGACTCCCCATTGGGACACCGGCACTATAGCCAGTGCTCAGGATAATGCCGATGATGAACGATATTGTTGGTGAAAAGTGCCACACCCAGGAGAATCAACGCGCCGACAAGGACTGGGTCCACGAGGAAAGAGAGCCCCACTTGCCCCTGTACTCCGATAAGAGCGGTGGCGCCGCCGGGGGGATGGACGGTGCGGGTGACGTACATGAGGAAGGTCGCCAGCCCCACTGCCAGAGCTATGGCCACCGGGCCGTTACCGATGCAGGCCACCACTGCCACGGCTGTGGCGGCGGAAACCAGGTGCCCGCCCACCACATTGCGGGGCTGGGCCAGGGGGGACTCGGCAGCGCCGAAAAGAAGTACCGCAGAAGCGCCGAACGAACCGATCAGGAGAGGATGGCCCGCGACGCGGGTCACGGCCAGAATAGCGAGGATTCCGACCGTACCGCTCAGAAATCCCCAGACCGCATATTTGAGGGAAAGGGGGGAAGGTGTTCTCCTTAACCCGCGCCCTTTCATCTTGCGGGGTAATTGTCTTAACCGGCGTTTCAACCTTGCGAACTCCCAGTATCCGTTTCAGGCGGCCCTTTAATGGCCGCGCCATGCGCTGAAAATGCCGCGATCCGTCTCATTCCGGTTTCCGGATCAGGGCAACCGCCGCGATTACCCCCCAGCAGAGGGCATGTCCTGCGATAAAATACTCCACCTACCTGCTCCTTTCCGATTCGCGCCGCTCCAGTTCAGCCAGCCGTTCCTTCAGGGATTTCTCCTTCTGCCAGCGTTCGGTCACATCGCGGATAACGGCACCGCTCCCCGCCATGGCGCCACTGTCATCACGCACGAGAGCCATGGAGAACTCGGTGGAAATGCGGTTGCCGCCGCTGTGCAGTGCCGGTGCCGAGAGAAGTTTCGTCCCGTAATGGGTCTCCCCCGTTGCCATGACCCGGCGATACCCTTCCCAGTGCCGTGCCCGAAGGTTTTCGGGGATGATGAGATCCAGGGACTGCCCCAGGGCCTCGGCGGCGGAAAAGCCGAACATCCGCTCGGCACCGGGGCTCCAGAACCGGATGATCCCCTCCCGGTCGGCAAAGATGACGGCGTCGGGAATACCTTCGACGATGAGGCGGCACAGCTTATCGTTCGTATCGTCTGCCATGGCAGAACCTCCTGTTAGGTTAACGTACCAGCGGCACCGGAACCGTGTTTTTGTCCCGGCTCAACACTCTCGGTTCAGACGCCGTTCAATGGCTCAAGTAGGGCACCATCGGGATGAGCCGGCGATAGTCGTCATAGGTGAGAGAGCTCTGCCAGTTGCCTGTTGCCATGCCGGCGCCGATGCCGGCGGCGAAAAGGAGCACCACCAGTGCCGGAAAAGCCCAGGCGGGAATCGGCCGCTGCCAGAGCGGCGGTGCCATCCGGAGCACCTCCCGTTCGGGGCAGTTGGCCACGCAGGTGAGGCAACCGGTGCACTCGGGGGAACGGACGGTCTCCTTCTCATGAACCGGAAGCCCCGACGGGCAGGCACGGCTGCATTTGCGGCAGCCCGTACATCCGGCCGCGTCGCGCCGGATCTTGAAAGGGCTCAGAAAGCTCGCCACTCCCAGAAGCGCGCCGTAGGGGCAGAGATACCGGCACCACGCATTTTTGTAGAAGAGCGACAGGCCGGTAAGAATGGCAATGATTGTCACCGTCGTAGCCGACATCTGGGTAAAGAAGTGGAGCATCTTCACGTCGCTCATGGCCCAGTAGGGGGCATCGAGAAAGGCGGCGAGAGCGAAGGAGGGCATGTCGATCAGGATAATCTTCACGAAGAACAGCAGGAGCAGGTACTTCACCCCCCGGAGTATCCAGTCCAGCCATCCCCAGACCCGGAAATTACGCCCGAAGAGCCGCGCCCCCAGTTTCCAGACAGCCTCGGAAAGAGTACCAACCGGGCAGAGCCATGAGCAGAACGATTTTTTCGCCAGGAGGCTCATGGCGACTATGGTTATGAAAATGACCAACGAAGCCGGGTGGACCGGATTGATGTCGCCCGTGGCGAGCCAGAGCTTTGTGCCGGCAAGGGCGCCGATGGGGAGGAACCCCTCCACACCCGGCGGCCTGGAAACCAGGGGTGTTGCCCCGGCCGTCTCAAAGTGGCGGACAAAGATGCCGAAACGGATACCGATGAAAAGCACCCAGGCGAAAAACCCCCACTGGATGACGGCGCGCCAGAGGGGGATGCGCGCATGCAACTGCTGTTCGTTCATTGTTGTGCCTCTTCAGGAGCGGAATCGGCAGGCGTTCACCCGCATCGCCTGCCGATTCCTTATTTTTCAATATTTCTCTGCGGGCAGCGGATCTTTAATCTCATGTTCAGGCTTGAACATCAGCTTTTTGGCTCCACGATTGTTAACATACTTAGCAAGCTCCAGGTCCACCGTGGCCGGCACATTCACCCCGGCCCCGGCCAGAGCCTGGCGCAGCAACCCATCGGCCTTGCCGGCGTGGCCGGCGGCATCGGTAAGGATACGCAGCGCCTCGGACGGGTTGTGGAAACCGGTGGAGTTCTCAGCACTGATGAAAACTACCCGGTAGAAGGCCTCTTCGTAGTGATCCTTTGCCTTGGCATAAAGGTCCTTGTCAATCTGTCTGCCGGCGGCCTGGGCCTTGTTGGCCATTTCGAAAAGCTTGGCCACGGTGGCGGTGGCATAACCGGTACGGATAAACCGGGACATGGTTTTGTCCTGTATGGAATAAACCTTCTCACGGAGTTGTTCCGGGCTCTCGGAGTGGCACTGGCGGCAAGCCTTGAGATCATTTTTAAGCGGGCTCATGATCCGGTGATCGGTAACCTGCTGGTTCCCTGCCGTGGTTGAGGGCATATGGCAGTCAGCGCAGGATACCCCAGCCTGCCAATGCACGCTGTTGTTGGAGAAGAGCTCGAATTCGGGGTGGCGTATGAACGCCATCTTGAAGCCGGTAACGCTTTGGGTCCATTCTCCGCTGGGGGGATTGTTCCGGAGTTGCTTGATGATGTTCTCAATGGTAATCCCGCCCCACTTGCTCCCTTCCCAGGGGAAGAAAACGTCGGTGGATTTCATATCGGCATCCTTGGGGATGCTGTAGGTAACGTGGCACTGGGCACAGACCAGGGACCGCATGTCCTGCTGGGACAGCTTGGACTGGTCGACGCCGAGTTGATCAAGCGCCTTGCCCAGGGTAAAACCACGGGAATATTTCAGGGACATATCGCGGTTGTTGTGGCAGTCGATACAGGCGACGCCGAGGGTCTGGTGCTCTTTTGGAATCTGGGCCAGCACCTCTTTATACGGTTTGGAGAAATAGTCTTTGCCCATCCGTTGCTGTAAAGCAGGCGCATAGGGGGTCTTGCAGGTGAGACAGGAACCGCCCGCCTTATACCGGCTTGGATCAATTTCAAGCTGGTCCTCGATCATGTGCAGGTGCCCCCGGGGCTCGGTATACTCAACTCCCATCCCCCAGCCATTATAGAGGACCGCCAGGAACGGGTACTCATCCAGCTTGTCGATGCGCTCCCCATCATTCCCCTTCTTGTACTTGCTGAGGCCGGCCGGTGTGGACTCTCCGGTCTGTTTCCAAAGCTCGTACTGAACCGGATAGTCCTTACCCCACTCAGCCGGATCGATGGTACTGTCAACAGCAGCGGTTTTCCCCCCCTGTTCGATTTTCTTCGGGGTACACCCTGCGGCAAGCCCCATTGCCGCCACCGTTGCGGCCAGGGCCGTGGCGATGCCCCAGCATTTCACGCTCCTCTTCTCCATAACGTTCTCCTCTCCTTGTGAAATTCAATGCAAATTACAGCCTGAGTTCCAAGCAATGGCAATAATACCACAAATTCTTCACTGAACCAGTTTGACATAAGTCAAAATCTTGTGATTCTTCCCTGAATTGCTCTTAACGGAATACAGGATATACTTTTCGTCATTGAGCCCACACTTATGCGCAAGGGAGGTGAATATCATGGGATCAACCGGGACTGGAAACCGGGGCATCTACCTGGTAGCCGGCGCGCTGATCATACTGGTTGTCGCGCTTTTCGTTCTCTTCGGCCCGCCGAAGCTGCTGGCCAAGTCGAGCACACCCGATTTCTGCGTAGGATGCCACACCATGGAGAACGAGTACGAGGCATGGATTCACACCGGAGCACACCGGCGGATCAAGTGCGTCGACTGTCACCTCCCTAACCATAACGCTGCGATGCACTATATCTGGAAGTCCATCGACGGCATGAAGGACGCAATTTTCTTCTATTCGGGGCACGTGCCGGAAATCATCAGGCTATCCGGCCATGGCGAGAAGGTACTGCAAGACAACTGCATCCGCTGCCACGAGACAACAGTTTCCCACATTGACACCGAACGACACTGCTGGAACTGCCACCGCCGCGTCTCCCACACCCGGAGCGGCGCGATGGAAACTCTCTAGGAGGCTATACGATGAGACGACTGAATCCTGTTGCATCCATGATTGCCATGGCCGCCGCGGCAGCCCTTCTTGCCGCGGGGGGGTGCGCCCCCCAGAAGGCCGAGCCGGTAAAGACCGTCCAGATTCCCGACGGCGAAATCGACCCTGCTGTCTGGGGCAAAGCTTATCCCACCCATTACGAGCTCTGGAAGAAGACCGAAGAGCCCACCGAAGCAGGCAAGAGCAAGTACAAAAGAGGCTTCGATGCCGACAAGATCACCTATGACAAGCTCTCCGAGTTTCCATACATGGCGCTTCTCTTCAACGGCTGGGGTTTCGGCATCGAGTACAATGAGCCCCGGGGCCACGCCTACATGGTGCGCGACCAGCTGGAGATAGACGCGTCGCGGATCAAGGCGGGCGGAGTCTGCCTCACCTGCAAGTCGCCCTACGTTCCCAAGCTCCAGAAAGAACTGGGGGCTGACTACTTCAAGAAGCCCTTCAAGGAGGTCCTCGGCCACATCCCCGAAAAAGACCGCAACCTGGGGGTAGCCTGCATCGACTGCCACGACAACCGGGACCTTAGCCTCAAGCTCTCCCGCAGCTTCACTCTGGGGGAAGCGCTCAAAAACATCGGGGTCGATCAGGCGAAACTGACCCGCCAGGAGTTGCGGAGCATAGTCTGCGCCCAGTGCCACGTCACCTACAACATCCCCAAGGATGCCGAGATGAAATCGGTTGGGGTTTACTTCCCCTGGCAGGGGAGCAAAATGGGTAACATCTCCATCGAAAACATCATCAAACAGATTCGCAGCGATGCCAGCGTGGGCGAATGGAAACAATCCGTTACCGGGTTCAAGCTGGGCTTCATCCGCCACCCCGAATTCGAGCTGTTCTCCAACAACAGCGTCCACTGGAAAGCCGGAGCCGCCTGTGCCGACTGCCACATGCCCTACACCCGGGTTGGGGCATTCAAGGTATCCGATCACCGCGTCATGAGCCCCCTGAAGAGCGACATGAAAGCATGCATGCAGTGCCACTCCGAGAAGCCCGAATGGCTCAGGGAGCAGGTCATCGCCATCCAGGACCGGACCGTCTCCCTCATGCTTCGCTCCGGCTACGCCACCGCCACCGTGGCCAAGCTTTTCGAAATGGCCAACAAGGCCCAGGCCGCCGGCAGACAGATTGACAAGGACCTTTATGCCAAGGCAAAGGATCACTACGAAGAGGCCTTCTACCGGGTAGTTTTCATCAGTGCTGAGAACTCCACCGGTTTCCACAACCCGTCCGAGGCGCTGCGTATCCTTACCGATGCCGCCGGCCACGCCGGCAAGGCCGATGGGTTGCTGCGCCAGGCACTGACCAAGGCCGGCGTCGATGTCCCCCTTACCGTCAATCTGGAACTTAACAAGTATTTGGATCAGCGGGGGGAGAAGAAACTCAGATTCGACCCGAAGGTGGAGATCAAGGATCCATACGGAGTGCAGGTAAGGTTCTGATCTCTCCCTGACCGCCTCAAACCGTTTGAAAATGAAAAGCCCCGGAGGTTCCTCCTCTCCGGGGCTTTTCATTTTCAACGGCTCTCAGCCAGCCAACCCGCCAAACATTAAAGCCATTTCACGTACCATTCCGCGAAATGGCTGAACAGAACATTAACAAACCCACCGCAAGCAGCATGAAAACCAGCATCCCCTATCATTTTTTTATCTCGCAACATCTTAAAATCACAAGAGAGCCAAATTGATTAGAACAGTTTAAATAATATAAACACATTATCATGGGTACACAGAGTGCAATCACAAGCACACGCAATAACCACGCTCATACCGCCTCCATAACCACCAGCCCTGCACCGGGATTCCGGAAAACGACCCCTTCTCAGGAGTCGTAACAGATCCCGGTTTTACATCGGAATCATTCCACCGAAGACAGACTCTGCCGGCGACGCTGGGATTGTGGCGGCAAAGTCACGCACAGGCATGCTGCAAGGCGCTGCCGCAACTGCCAACCGGCCCCCATGCGACCAGTAATGCCTGGGAAAGGAGGTTATCCACCAAGCGGCTTCTGACGACTAACACTGCGAACATGTGAAATCAAGGAGATGAAGGAGAAGATATGAAGAACAAGAATTTTTCGGGTTGGATTGCCCTGTTCTTGTACCTCGTCTGCTCCCTGTTCCTCATGAACGGGAGCGGTTACGCGGCCGTGAGCAAGACCAATGGCACTCTGACCGGCAAGGCCACCATTTCGGGAACCAGGACGGCAATCCCGGGGGCCACCATCACGGCGGTGGGCACGCCCGGCACCTCTACGGCCGTAACCGGCACAACCGGCAGTTACACCATGTCTCTGCCACCCGCAACCTATACCGTCACTTGCAGCGCCGACGGCTACGTCTCAAAGACGGCATCAGCGACCCTCAAGGCCGGGGTCAAGACAGTCCTCAACTTTGCCCTGCTCAAAGCTAGCGTCACCACCGGCACCCTGACCGGTGCCGTCACCAACAGCGCCACCGGCGCAGCAATCGCCGGAGCAACCGTGGCAACCGCCACCGGCGGTTACAGCGCCACCACCGACAGCACCGGCAAGTACACCATCGCCAACATCACCGCCGGCACCTATTCCGTCAACTGCACGGCCGCCAGTTTCGCCATCCAGACGAAATCGGCCACAATCGCTTCCGGCGCCACGACCCCCCTCGATTTCGCCCTGATTTCATCGTCGGCCACCATCGGGAGCCTGACCGCAACCCCGTCAACATTCACCGAACTGGCAATCCCCACCATCAGCCTTACGGCATCGGTGGACGGCACCACCTCCAGCTATGGATGGAGCCAGGTATCCGGCCCCAAAGTCCCCCTGTCCGGCAGCAGCGCCACAACCGCCACTGCCGACGTCAGCACCCTGAACGTCGCCGCGGAGACCGACCTGGTCTTCCGGCTGACCGTAACCGGGTCCGACGGAGTTTCCGCAAGCCGTGACGTGACCGTTGCGGTTCAACCGGCGGACATGGTTCCGTTCCTGGGCACCAATGTGCAACTGGGAGGCTCCACCACCGCCGTGGCCAAATTCACTTACGGCGGCGCCACCTGGAGCGCCTTCAACGTCGGCAACATCTTCAAGACGACCCCGGTCGGCATGACCAAGGGGGCGGTCTACTCCGTGGTACTGCCCGGCTTCATCTTCGACCTCGACGTGGTTTCCTACAACGGCAAGGTCTACGCCCTGGCCTCCTGCGGCAGCGCCGGGATCGCCCTCGTCGACATCACCAACCCGACGCTTCCGGCTCTGGTGCGAACCATGCCGGTCAACTACTACCAGGACGGCATCACCTTCACCGACGGTGGAGGCACCATCTGGACCGGCAACATCATCGAGAGCGCCTCAGCTTCCATCACCTCGGTGGAAACCGACGGCACCACTCTCTGGATCGGCGACTTCGACTACGGCATCCACAAGACGGCCCTGGCCAACCTGATGAACGGCGTGGCCGAGGCCGACGGCACCATCCTCGTGGACCAGGAGATCTACACTCTCCAGTACGCAGGGGAGAACCCCTGGGGCGGCCCCGTTTCGCTGAAGCTTTACAACGGCAGGATATTCGCGAGCCTCGGAGCACTGGGGCTCAACATCTATGACGCCGCCACCCTCGGCTGGATCGGCCGCTACAACCTCTACACCGACACGGCCCGCACCGAAGATTACTTCGGCGCCTTGAACGCGGCAACCGTGGTGGGGACCGATGCCGCCACCGGCGACCTCTTTCTGGACGACTTCACCGGCATGCCCGACTACCGCCAGGTCCAGTACGAAATCCTCGTGGTCATGAAGGGAACCGGCGCTGGAGCCACCCCCTGGGCGGATTTCGAGCGCAACGGCAAGTGGTACTACAAGGCCCAGGACGTGGACATAGCCGTCCAGGGGAACCGCACCATCGCCTACGTGGCCTACTCCCTCGGCGGCGTGGTGGCCATCGACATCACCAACCCGGCAGCCCCGGCCTATCTGGGTTACTTCCCGGCCGTGCCGGTCAACGGGCCCTATGAAACCAATTCCCTCCCCTCCAGCATCCTCCCCTATGAAGGGGCCGGAATGCTTAAGGAATCAGGCGTCACCGGCGTGCGGGTATCCGGCGACCGGGTCTACCTTACCGACCACTTCGCCGGCCTGGTGATTCTCGACAAGGCAGCCCAACCCGACCTCTACTGGCACGGAGCCAATCCGCCCTACAGCAACGACACCAACGGCATCGCCGATGACAACGTCCCCGACTACGAGGACATCACATCCTACGACATGAGCCCCTGGGATCCCCTTGACAACGAGTCGCTCCCCTGGGCCTTCTACCAGGCCCCCTGTCTGCTGGCCACCAAGGAATTGAACGGCCACGGCTACACCCTGCTCCTCAACGAGCCGGTCGACCCCACCAGCGCCGGCACCGTCGACGTGCTGGAGGCCTCCAGCGCCGGCGGTTTCGTCTTCGTTGACGTGACGAACCTCACTGCCGCCAGCATGTACGACCGCTTCAACATCGTCGTCTACTTCCCCACCACCGACGAAATCGGCGCCGCCGCCGACGGAACCGCCACCCAGACCATCGCCCTGGGGCACTCCTCGGGCATCGAGGCGTCCGCCGGCTACCTCTACGTTTCCGACGGCCCCCACGGCGTCATCGCCTTCAACCTGAACGACGCCCAGGGCTATCCCACCGACTCGGTCCATGTGGTGGCCAACACCCTTCAGGACGAGTATCCGCAACTGGTGGGAACCGAGTGGATTTACCCGGCCTCCCACACCGTCCGCAACGTGTTCGATTTCTCCCGGGGCATCACCTGGGCCCAGTGCGTCGGCAACGGCATGCGGAGCGTTTCCGTGGCCGGGGTGGAGGCAGGACTCGGGCAGGTGGGCGCCCCCTACCTGATGAAGCTGCAGCGTGACGACCTCTTCGAACACAACTCCGACTTCACCGTCAAGGCCCTTCCCTTCCAGGACAAGGCCTACGACGTGGAATTCCGGGGCAACTACGCCTACGTGGCCGACGGCCCCAACGGCATCACCATCTACGATGTAACCAAAGACCCCTCAAACGCCAACAGCGGTTTCTACGTCAACAACGTGGGTTCCAACCTGGGTGAACCACTCCTGGGGACCGCTTCGGGAATCGAGCTGTGGCAGAACCCGGCCGACGGCAGGCTCTACGCCATTATTGCCTCCGGCCCCTACGGCGTGGGCGTGGTGGACATCACCGATCCGATGGCCATGCAGATCGTAAAGGTCTTCGAGCCAATCAAGATCGAGGACGGCGACATCGGCGTGGCTGACGGCCAGGCCATCGACGTGGAAGTCATCGGCGACAAGGCCTACTTCAGCTACGACAGTTTCGGCGTGGTCTGCTACAGCATGGCCGACCTGATCGCGCCGGTGCCGGTGGGGGTCGACCCGACCGAGATATTCCTCAAGAACACCTCCGGCACGGTGATCTACGACTACCGGCCGGCAGCCCTGGGCCAGTTCAAGCTCCAGTACGTCCCCGGCTACGAAGACGTTGCCGGCGGCGCCGTCCGGATGGACTACACCCAGCAGAACGGCAAGCTTTACATCTATGCGGCATTCGGCGAGGCCGGGCTCCTGAAGATCGACTATACCAACCCAGTGGCTCCCCTCCTGGTTGAACGCAAAGACACCTCAGCGGAAGCGTCCGACGTGGTCATCTCCAACGGCCGCATCTACGTCGCCGACGGTAGCGGCGGTCTGGTGTTCTTCAAGTAACAGAAACTTTTGCAGATAAATCGTGCCCCGGGAATTGCCTCCGGGGCACTCCATCAAAGCAAGGAGTCACGCACATGAAGAAATTTATAGCCATAGCAGCCTTTTCGCTGCTTGCAGTCAGCGGCACCTCAACCATGGCAAAGGGAGCGAAACCGCAGCCGGTCCCCACGGTAACCTATACCAACAACCTCTCCAACCCCGTCATCTTTGCCGAAGGGACCGGACTGACCGGTTTCCCCACCGCGGAGGCCACCGGGCTGCGCGGACCGGTTGAATCCCTTACCGAGGTCTACCCCTACAATGGCATCAACTACTATCTGCAACAGACCGTAAACACCTGGCAGGCCGACTGGCAGAACGGCCAACCCGGCGGCGAAGTGGTTGAAGTGGACTGGTCCGACAATATCGTCCGGACAACCTGGTCCTCATCATCGGTCATCCGGGTGGAAGTGGTGCTGGGCAAGGAGCTGACCACCCCCATGAACGGATACGACATGACCTACCTCTTCGGTGAGGGAATCGCCGAGGTCTGGGGCACCACCGGCACGAAAATCCCGGCCAGCTTCCCCACGGTCTACTCCATCTGCGCCCGGCTCACCATCCAGAAGCTGGACGGCCCCAACGGCAACGTAGTGGGCACCCTCTATGACAGCGCCATCTACGACCGCTTCGGCGTTGACGGCCCGACCAGCGCCTACGCGGCCGAAGTCAACGTCCCCGGCAAGGTCATCTACGGTTACAACTGGGACCTCGCCAAGTTCGACATGGCCAGCATAGGACTCCCAACGGAGCCGAAATCCGGCTGGTATCGCCTCAGCTTCAGCCTTGACCCGCTGGCGGCTTACAGCGTCACCGATGCAAGCGGCGTTGTTCGCAACTACGCGGTGCCCCGCAACACCGTGCTCGGCAGCCTGAACGCCCTCGACATTCCGGGCACCAGCGTTCCCGAGGTCGTGCTCTATCCCCCCAAACTTTCATCGGGAGAGGTCTCGGCTCTGGAAATCTACGTAAAACCTGCTACCGGCAAGAAATAGCACTCCGACACTTCAATAATCTGCCAATGATTTTTGATGGGACTACGGTCCCATCTTTTTTCCAATATCAATCATTATAAACATATATTTGGCATCTACGTTTTTTAACTGCTTATAACCTGCTGTAAGTCGATGAACTGTTGATAACCCCACCGCCCTCCCCCTGCCGTTTATTGCAAAAAACTCTAAAGTCTGAACCGAGTTATCCGATAACTATAAGTAATAGTTATCTTTTTTATTGAGCAAAACGTAAGAATATTCAGATGTTTGCATTTTTTGTGTCGGATTATTTCCGGTTCTCCCATCGACGGCCGGTGCGTTTTTGCTGAAATTCGTTTTTCGGACAATCGGAAAGAAAAGGAGTGTTTCAGATGGAAGTAAGTATTGGCAGGCGGCTGACCTTGAACATGGTCTGGGGAGTTTTAGTTGTTCTGGTGCTGGTGGCCGGCAACTGGATCGGCATGGGGCGCCTGGAGCACTTGCAGGTGGTGAGCCACGACGCCATGGCACGCAGCAGGTCCGCCCAGGAAACCAAGGTAATCGGAGAGAAATTGTATCGCTTCATTCTGGAGGCAATAGCCAACCCGGAAATGGCCAGCAGCTCATCCAAGGGGTGGCAGGATCGGAAAGCTGAAGGGATAGCAAAATTGCAGCAATTGTCCGAGCAGGCGAAAGGCGATGCCGCCCTGAGCACTATGGTTTCCGCCGCTGACAAGGCATTTCACGGAACGATTACCCTCTTCGAGAACAAGTTGATTCCGGCCATCGAACGCAGTGCAAGCTCAGATGAGCTCATGGACATTGATGACGAGATCGCCATGGAGGCCGACAATCTGAGCATCAATCTGCTGAAAGTTGCCGACACCCTCGATAAACGCGCCGTTGCCGCGAGCAGCCAGTACGATTCTTTCAGCCATAAAATCAAGTTATTCTCCCTGGCCCTGGGGATTGTCGGCATCACGCTGCTGGTGGTTTTTTCCTTCTGGCTCGGCCGCTCGATCATGAAGCCGCTCAGGCAGGTTATTGCCATGATGAAGGATGTGGCGGAAGGAGAAGGAGACCTCACCAAGCGCCTCGACCACCAGAGCAACGACGAACTGGGCACACTCTGCACGGAGTTCAACACGTTTGTCGGCAAGGTTCACGACACCATTTCCCGGACCTCCTCCGTAGCCGGAAACGTGACCGGGTCGGTGGCTGAGATCAGCCGGACAGCCGAGCAGTTTGCCGGCGGAGCGGAAGAGGTCGCCTCCCAGGCGGTGATGGTTGCAACGGCCAGCGAGGAAATGGCCGCCACCTCCTGCGAAATCGCCGGCAATTGCCAGGCAGCGGCACAGGCATCGAGCCACGCGAAGGAAACGGCTTCACGGGGATTTGCGATGGTGGAAAGCACCATAGCGGTCATGAACCAGATCGCTCAGCGGGTGAAATTATCGGCCGATTCGGTCCAGGGTCTCGGGGCCCGTTCCGACCAGATCGGCGAGATTGTCATGACAATTCACGACATTGCAGACCAGACCAACCTGCTGGCCCTCAACGCGGCAATCGAAGCGGCCCGTGCCGGCGAGCAGGGGCGCGGTTTCGCCGTCGTCGCCGATGAAGTGAGAGCGCTTGCAGAGCGGACCTCCAAGGCCACCCGCGAAATTGGGGAGATGATCAAGGGAATTCAGGGGGAGACCAAAAACGCAGTCATCGCCATGGAAGAGGGGGTCAAGGAGGTCGAATCGGGAACCAGGGAGGCAACGAAATCGGGCGACGCGCTCCATGAAATAATGCAGGAAATCGAACAGCTCAACGGCCAGGTAGGTCAGATTGCCTGTGCCGCAGAACAGCAGACCGCCACGACCATGGAAATCAGTGGCAGCATCCAGCGCATCAAGGATGTTGCCCAGGAAACCGCTGGGGGCGCCCATGCCAGCGCCCACACCTCGGCACAGCTCAATGACCTCTCCCGCGAACTGGACCAACTGGTAGGCCAGTTCAAGGTATAAGGATTTTCCCGCACCGCCCGGGCAGCCTCACCTGCCCCCGCAACCGCACATGAGAAGGCGGGAGGAACCATCTCCTCCCGCCGTTGTTTCAGCGCACTCCTTGCAGGTGCCCCCCCTTCCAACACGATCCGCAACCAATACTTCGGAATAAACACAGCACGAACTGGTTCGGAGTCAACCTCCGTCAGCCGCCATTCGTTAATGGTGAGTAGTTACACGACGCCAGGCGCCGGCTGGAGATAATGGCGGGCCAGTATCGACACAGTTTGACGCGCACCTCCGGAGGCTCTCTTTGACAGGCTGGCTGCATACGATACACTTGTTGCACCCGAAACATCAGATAACCGCCTGCATTGCCGTAACTTTTCCACCGGAAGATACCGGCGTGCCATTCGGCATGCGCCGCCAAAAAACCTGCGTAGCATAAACGGAGGACAATATGCGGAAATTACATTATGGAATTGTCGTGCTGACGATGCTGATCTTCTGCTCGGTGAGGCCTGTTTCGGCCCAGATCAGCATCGGCATCGGACTGCCCCACGTCAGCATCGGCATCGGACTGCCCCACGTCAGCATCGGGATTAACCTGCCCCTCTACCCAGAACTTGTGCCGGTGCCGGGGTATCCCGTCTATTACGCACCACAAGTAGCGGCAAACTATTTCTTCTACGACGGCCTCTACTGGGTTTTCTGGCACGATGACTGGTACGCCAGCGAATGGTACAACGGCCCCTGGTGGCTTGTGGAACCGGAAATCGTGCCTCTGTACATCTTGCGGGTGCCTGTACGCTACTACCGGTATCCTCCCCCCTATTTCAGAGGATGGCGGCACAATGCGCCTCCCCGCTGGGGCCAGTATTGGGGGCGCGAGTGGGAACATCACCGGAAAGGATGGAACAAATGGGATCGCCGGCACGTCCCGGCGCGGGCTC
Organism: uncultured Geobacter sp.; assembly: GCA_964490805.1. Lineage (GTDB taxonomy): Bacteria > Desulfobacterota > Desulfuromonadia > Geobacterales > Geobacteraceae > Geobacter. The sequence goes on along the minus strand of CAZBEB010000002.1, from coordinate 46,208 downwards.
CGCTGCCCGTCTACCAGCGCAATTACACGGGAGACCGCTATCCCCGGCAAATGGAAGAGCAACGGACGTTACGCCATGAACACTATCGTTACCAGCCGCGCACCAGGGCGATCCGGCAGCACTTTCAGCAACCCGGCGACAGAGGCGTAACGGCGCCGGTCCAACGGCAGAGACAGGCCCCCCCCGGAATGAGGGCTCCACGGCAACAGATGGAACAAAGGGTGCCGGCGCCTATGCAGCGGCAACAAAGGGAAGAGCGCCGGATAAGAACCCCGGCGCAGATCCCCCCAACACAGCAGAGAAGTCCGCAGTTCAAGGGACAGGGGCCACAGCCGGGGGCCATCCAGCAGGCGCCGCGGCCACAGCGGCAGGAGCAACGGTACCAATACAGGGAAAAGACCCAGGAGCCCAGTCGCGGACGAGAGCAACGGCAGGAGAGAGAAGAATACCGGGGGCGGTAAAACCAAATCTCCCATTCCGGAGGTAATACTTTCGGATGTCCGTTACCCTCTGCACAAAGCAAAGGCGGCCAAAAGGCCGCCTTTTGCATTTCGATATTTATCTCCCCCGGCAGTCCGGAAATCCCATCATCACCTGGCCGAAAGGTCGTGGGGAACGGTCACCGTACGGCTCAGGGAGGCCCCGGTCCCGGCTTCGTTCCTTACAAAGACCGTGACCGAGTAATGGCGGCCGTCCTTGTCCTGGCCATGGCGCATGGCCTCAACCGGGAGCGCCGCGCTGAAGCTCCCGCCCGGTCCAAGCTGCACGGTTCCGACCCCCGACATGACTCCGTACTCATCCTCGATGGAGTAACCGGCTTCGGCCGTCACGCACCCTTCGGGCATCCGGACCGTTCCGCTCAGCACCACCTGGGTCATGCCGTGATCCGGCGGCCAGACCACTTCCGGCTGGAGCGAGTCCAGCGTGACGACCGGAATGCCGCTGCACTGGGAGGGGACCGTCACAGCGATGCGGATGCCGTTGCCTGCCAAGGCGGTGTCGTGGGAAGCCATCGCCCGCGACAGCATCTTCCCGGAGTAAACACCACTGGCCGTCCCCTCCGGGACGCGGATTCTCAGCAGGGTCGAAGCACTGGAACCGCCAGAGGCAAATGTCATGGACGGCGACAATGACAGCCAGCCAGCGGGAAGGTTGCCATCGACAAGCTTGTTCAGAAAAAGCAGATAGAAGGTTGATGGGTTATCACCTGCAACTGTCACCTTCACCAATGCCTGCCCCTCACCTCCGGCCGGAATGGTCATGGATATGCTCTCCGGCTGATACTCCAGGGAGGACGCTGAAACACCCTCTGCGCACCAGGCCAGCCACAGGGCAACAAAAACGGCGAGACATTTTCTCACGGCGCACCTCCAACCGGAATTTATTGCTATATTCTAGCCACTTGCAGCCAGCAAGGTCAATGTTTTTGATGAGGCCAAGACCGTGACACCGCCGCCGCAGAACAGGGCTCCACCACCCTCACCGGAAACACGGGAAATATCTGGCACAGCGGACAGGCTGGATGCTTTGAGTAAAGGAGAAAGACAAAGGCCGCCCGGAGATTCAGGCGGCCTTTGGGTTGCTTTATGGCAGGCGCGGGGCCTATGAGGTCACTCCGCCGGCTCCCCCGCCGCGTCCATGGAGGAGAGCAGTTGCTCCGCGAGCCCCTCGATATTGGCAGTCAGCAGGGCACGCCACCCCTCGGGCGTGCGCCGCAGCGTCATCACGTCGGTACTGGAAACCGTGAGCTTGTCAACGGCGGTATTCGACCGGAAAACCACGTGCATCAACTCCTTCCCCTCCGGCACCTGACCGATCACCGTCATCTCCAGGTTTCGCACCGCCTCGCCGAACCCCGGCACGCTCTCCTCCAGATTGGACATGAGCCGCACAAAGACCTCGCGATCCGTCAGCTTGCGAAACTCCTCGGCCCCTTTAACACCGAAGAGCGAAGGGAACACCTCCTCAGCATCCGGCAACTCCGCAAGCGGGGCGAACATATTTTTCAGCCGGCTCAATGCATCCGGATGCATAAGGCGGGAATAGGCCTCCCAGTCCCCCTTTTTCAGGGTCGAGGAAAGCCGCCCTGCCACTGCCGTGGGGCTCTCGTCAACGCCCTCGGCAGCCAGGGCCGGAAGCGTGATTACAGTTGCAAGAAGGAGGATGGTGAAAACGACAATCAGTTTTTTCATCGTGGCTCCTTTGGGTCTAGTTACGGATTCATATTTTTTAACACATAGCAAATTAGGAGTCGGCTTTCAAGCGCGGCGAGGAGGTAAAACAAGACACCTATTACGGTAATTCCTGCCGATTTTGATGAAAGGCCAATAAAGACCTTCAGCGTACCCAAAGCCCCCAGCACAAGCACTACCAAACCAAGAGCTTTGTTTTAGGCCTCAATGTAAAAGGCCGTGCAATCGTGTTCGCTTTATTCATCTCTTTCTCTATTTATAGCCCCATGAACCGGCAAGCAAAGGCAAGGCAACTATACCGGCTACGTGCTTCAAACGCAGGGTGCTGCTGAAAGATAGGGGCATCCGTACCGCTCCTCTGAGAATCTTCACACTAACGTGTCGTCGAAACCGACGTGGACGCTCTTCACGTCGTGGACCCTCCCATGGACGTTGTGTCGCCCGCGCCATACGAGGACGAGCCGCTCCTCATCCGGTTCGACAACGACCGTATCGAGGCACATCTCCAGCTCATTGACCACCGCACCAATTATTACCGATACCCGCGGTGAACATCCCGGCAAATCAAACAACAACCTGCCGGATCGCGAAGCGTTTTCCACCAGCACCTGCTCGGAGCCCGTGAGATGACGGGACGAAGCGAGACCTGGGGATGCGCAGGAGTGAAAGCGAATATCCATGTCATCCGGAGGGAGGGGGCTCACGTATTTGCGCCACTGGACATCGTAGGTTCCGGCATATCCGGCCCGGGGCTGCCAATGGGGCGGAATCGGCCCAAATCCCATGGGCCGGGGGCAATCGGTGGGTTTCTTGATGAGATTCGCCGGATCTTCCAGGTTGGGAAGGTGGGTGCCGTCGACTTCCAGCTTCGTCTTCTTTGCCAAAAGCCCCCGCCCAACCGGATTTTCGAGGCAAAACTCGTGCTCCTTCGAATCGGGCCAACTCGTGTCCGAGCCCCCGAAGGCCCGCTCCCAGACGAGTGGAATCCTCTCGAAGGGCGCGGGTTTCGACATCGACACCATCCCCAGGCACTTCATCCATATCCGTTCACCAAAGACCCGCACCGTCTTGCGCACCGGCCCCACGGCGAAGGTCACGTCCACGGAGCCGACACCCACCTTCGGAGCCCAGGCATGGCCGAGGAGGATGCAGTCGGTGCCGTGCTTTTCCAGCACCAAATCTGTATCGTAGACAAGGCCCGACACCTCGGAATTGCCGTGATAGCGGGGCTCAAGCTGAATCGGCACTTGTTCGTCGGCTATCGAAAGTGCTCCATCTTTCCCGATACGCCAGGTTCCTTTGACAATGACGAGGAGGTTTTCAGCGCCATGGCGATCGGTAAGGATATTTGGAGCGGCAATAACGGGAGTGGAATTGAGTAAGTCCATACAGCACCAACTGGGGGCTACTGGAGCCCCATCGCCTTCCGGCCCAACTCTCGAACCATGTTTTCAATGGCGGTAACGGTTATATGTGTTGCGCTTCGTGTCTTGTAGATTGGTTCGTGGCCGCGATCAAACCACCCTTCATCGAAATCGGGCGGGGTTTGTGGCTTTGTGCGGGGGGCTTTTTTGTCGACAAATTTCCCTTCATTGCCATCCACGTCACCGATGGCAAACGTCCTGCTGGCTCCAAGTTTAAGCGCCTTCGCCGATGACTCGGGAACGGTTCCATCACCGGCACCATCCGGGGTTTCCAGGGTAATGAGGAAGGAAACCTCCGCCGGTGAACCATTGTCCTTGAACACCAGGAGATCTGATTCATCAACTCTGTCGCGGTAACCGCCGCGGTCGATGAATCGCTTGTCATCACGAACCAGCAGCCCTATGGCCGTGGTAGTAGCCTTCTTTACGGCGTTGATGCCGATGGCCTTCGGCATGCCGGAAGCTATCTGGGGCAGTGCGTTGGGTAGGCCCTTCGCAGCTTCGGCCATGGTACCCGGAACCTGCTGTGCCGCTCCGGCAAGGCCCTTCACGGCGGTCACCAGCTTGCTTGGATGCAGCACGTAATCTGACCAGGATCCGCCGGCAAACGGCTTTGCCAGCGTCTCTTTGACGACGCCGGTAACAGGCTTGGCAAGTTCCCCCCTGGCGGCATCTACCGCTGCTCCGGCACCCATGCCGAGGAGGTCGCCCTTGACCATGTCGATGATTCGTTTTCCCTTGCTTCTCAGGGTGTTCCGCATGCGGGTGAAGACCACCCGGTCGGGGCTGGCTATGCCGGTGGAATAGAACTGGTAGGTATTGGGGTGGACCTTGCCGCCGAGGGCGTCGTGGAAGGATTCGGCTTGCTGAAGATAGCCCAAGTATAAATGCCAAGGGCTCTTTGCTCCAGGCTTTGCAGTTTTCTGTGAGACACCCGGATTGAGCCACTCCGGATTAACAAGCCGCCAATACACATCTTTGGCCCGATAGATTTCCTTATACGGATCCGACTTCGGAAGGTTCCGTCGCTTTCCCGCTTCGTCCCTGAGCACCAGCCACTGGGCGCAGCCATGATTGTCACGGTAGCGCTTGTTGGGCAACAACTGCAAGCCTCCTGGCATATTGCCGAGCAGCGCCGTCACTTCCCGGCCGTCCGAGCCGAGCACCCACGCAGTAATATTCCCCTTGCCGATACTGATACCAGGGGCGAATTCAAGCCCCTTGGTAACGAGGGTGTTCCATTTGTGCGCAGCCGCGCTCTTCGGCGTTTTCAACCAGTGTATCGGTTCGGTTTCCGGAATCGTGTGGGGCCGCTCGAAGCCCCCCTTCATCCGCCAGTAGCCGGCCGGCGAGCCGTTGGCCGGCTGCACGCCGTGAATGACACCGAGAACCTTGCTCTCGGCGCCGCTGAGTTTGCAGGCGGCCCGTGCCACGAGCCCTCCCATGGAGTGGGTGACGAGGATTACTTTTTCACACTGTCTCCCCATGTCCCGATATCTGGTTATCACGGCGTCGATGTAGCCGGCGAGCCTTTCTCCGGCAAGCCGGTTGGAAGCGGTCCAGTTATAGCCGAAGGCATGTACCGGAAATTCGGCGAAAAGGTTCACAGTCCGTTCCCACTGGCGTGTCTGCAGCTCCTTGATGATTGTCCCGTAGCTGCTCCAAGATACCCCGCCCCAGCCGCGGTCGGCCCGACGGGTGTCGTACTGGTGCGAAAATTTGCTCTTGTTATGCTTTTGATCGTTTTCAAAGACTTTGAGATATTCCGGGGAGAATTCCTTGCCGACGAGCAATCGCCTTTTTTTTGCAGCTGTTGCTTTGTATGTGCCATAAAACCGAAGCATGAATTTCGCGTCATCAGGATCCCATATTTTCCAACCGCCGGAGTTCTTAAGACGGCTCCCCATAATACCGGGGACAAAAATAATGGGAACAATCTGCCGCTTTATCACCAGACGTTGACGGGCATCCGTTTCCAATCCCGAGACAGGCTTCGCCATGCCTCCCTTTGAGGAATCGATTTTCTTAGTTTTAGCCGCCGAATTCATTAAATTTTTCACCTGTAAAGCGGCTTCATGGAATCAAGAATTGAGTCCCATATTCTCAGCTTTTCGTCCAACTTACCCTCGGGGGCTTCCATTATGATCTGAATTTCAGGGTGTTCACCAGAGTCCTCTTTCCCTGCATACTCCCACCCAAAATCGATGATTGTTCCATCTTTGTCCGACATGACGGAAACAATTTCTTCTCCAGGAAGTCCGGCGACCATCCGCTTGCGTGCGCGTACCTGCTTAACATCAACAGTTGGTGCAAAGTTAGTTGCAATGGCAGTCTTAAGGCGATCTACAAGTCCTGCTTCTTCTACTGAATGAGTCTCTGTCATTTCGATTGAAAGCATCAAATCAAGAGGATGACCTTCAAAGCGAACATGGCTGGATTCTTGTTCTAGATAAGGAAGTGTTATGTTTCCAAAAGCAGTATGAAACGAATTGACTTTGGCTTGACGATTATTGTTGTAACTTTTCGCGATTTCTACGACCCAAGCTAACATTTCCTCTTTGGCCTCTAGCAACCCCCGGAATTTGAACCATGCACCCACATCACCATAATCGACGAGAAGGTCCCAGAAGCCCTCATCGTCTGCCGTATCACTTCGATAATAGAAGACCGCCTTGGCTTTGCTGCCGATACCCGACATTTCCTTTTCTTCAATGATTGTTTTCTTCTTACCTTTTGGGGGAGCAATACTGTTAATTTCCGCAATCCTCTTTGCCCAAATTTCCTTGCGCGCCTCCTCCCTTTCCATATTCTGCGGCCAGAGAAACTCTTCAATTTCCGCATACCGGAACTCATGGGTTCGTCCAGCTTCTTTCATCTCTGCCGGCACATCAATCGAGAACCGCCCGATGTTATAAGTATTCATCCCCTTCTTTGCTCCTTTCCCTGACTCTTTGTGGTCTGATCCGCTCCCCGCGCCACCTTTGCAGGCAGTAAGAACAACGGCCAATGCTGCTACCGTTATGATAAGTAATGTTCTTCTAAAAATTGTGCCGGTAGTTCTCATGGGTCCCTCTGGATACAAGCTAGAGTGTGTCAGAATCAACGCGTCTTCTGCTTTCTGAATGCAGCTCATTTGGGCGATCGTTTCTCATTGACAGGCCTCTCAGTAAGTCTCCCCTTGAGGTCGTTGCGGTCGAATTCCAGGGTATACCCCCCCTGAGGAACATATTCCTGAATTCCCGAGTAAGGATCGCTTTTAGTTACAGTTATCGTTTTGGGGCCTTTCAACGAGTATTTCAGGTCGACGAGCGGCTGGGTTGTCCGTCCCGTGACCACATCGGGGTGTTCAAAAACCAGGGCGATCGACAAGAGATGACCTTGCGCCTGCTTTCCCCGTGCCCTCGCATTCCCCTGCTGGAGCGGTGCGGGCGGGGTGTTTCCCGCAGCCGAGAGGTTGCTCACCATAGGATCGAGGCGCCGGCAAACCGGTTTACCATCCGCGAAGACGTCGCTGGAATAGTTGACAAACTTGGCTTTACCCTTGGTAACTCCCGAGGAAACACCGCCGGCCTTTCCCGGTTCGTCGCCGGTACTTTTGGAGAAGACCGATCCCTTGAGCATGATGGGGTTACTGTCCATGGCAACGCTGGTGCTACCTTGGCTGGTGTCGGCGGAAATCGCGATATTTGTGTAGGGAATCGGCACCACCGAAGGCCCCATGGGGGTGAGGCAAACGTCGGGACCGGTGGTGAGCACGCCACCGCTGTCTTTGTGGACGACGGTCTGGCCATTGACGATTACGGTTGCTGGCATGATACTTTCTCCTTGTGCCGATCGTGATTTTTAACCGGCGAGCTTAGCACGGAGCTGCTCCATCAGCCTGCTCCGCTCAGGGAGGTCACTCCGCTCCAGACAGATGACCCGTCTGGCGCCCGATTCATCGGAGGTGGTGAGAGCAATGGAACCACGTACTCCTGGATGGAAGGCGAAGCGCCCCATTGCATCGGCCAAGAGGAGCACCCCCGTGGCACCACCGCAATCCCCGGCGATGAAGGCGGGATGCCGCAGTTCCGGCTCCTGTTCACCATCGCTGAAAATCCGCCCCTCGGTATAGGCCCAGTCGAGAGCGCGGTGCCGTTCGCCGTTCAGGTCGGCGATGACCGTAACGATACTCTTGCCTCCATCACCGAGTGAAGAAAACGCCTCACGAAAAGCGTCGGTCAGCCCTCGTCCGGTGGAGGGAATGGGACCGTGCCACGAATTCGGTTCCGTCCCCCGCCCCCATGACGAAAGAACGGCGAGAATCGTTGCGTTACGCCGTCGGGCGGTGGTCTCCCGTTCAAGCAGGACCGCTCCAGCCGCTTCTCCAGCAACGATACCTTCCGGGGTCATGGAGTCCTTCAGTACCCCATCATCGCGAACTGACGTAAGCCAGGACGTGGCACAGAGGGAATCGACACAACCTACGAGAATGCGCTCTACTTTTCCTGCCAACAGCTCACTGCCGGCCTGGATGATCCGCTCGAAAAACGAACAGCGGCCAAGCGCAATCGGCTGCTGACCATGTTCCAAAGTGAAACCCGGGAATGCCTTTCGCAAGAGAGAGGGGAAAAGAGGCTGCTCATACTCGACGAAATTATCAATACGGCAGACAAGTCGTCTTTGCTCTGCAAGCGAAAGTGCGGCAATACAATCGTTCAATGCAGGAGAGAATATGGCCTCGGCCCGCTCGGCGCCGTCCAGTTCAGGATGGATGAGTTCTTCCGGTATGCGGCTGACCGTTGCTCCACGCAAGGCGGCGCCATATGGATCGTCGGCCACGAGCACCGTCTCGTGCTCGCACCAGGAGCTTTTCCTGAAGCGCAATGCAAGTGCGGTTTTCCATGGGGAGCAGCCCAGAGAGGTTACGGTTCCAACACCGGTTATAACGACACGATCCGGAAATACTTTGTCTGGTTGGTTGCGGGATAAGGGCGTCATTTCAGTTCACAGAGGTCCTAGCGCCCTTGATAACGATTTCACCGCTTGCTTTCTCGGTTATGGACGCCCCCGTAACGACGATCTCGCCGCTGGATTTCAGGGAGATGGTGGAGCTGCCGGTCTTGAAGATGATCTCGTCGTCAGCTTCCAGAACAATAGCCTTGGCCTTCACGGTTGTATTCTGGTTGACCGTTGCAGAGAGATTCTGCCCCACGGTGAGTGAGCGGTTCCCAGCCACCTTCTCGGTCATGTGGGCACCGACCAGCACAGCCTTGGTCACACCCACCTCCTCGGCCTTGGCGCCAATGACCGTCTCGTTCATGACGCCGCCGACGCTAACCTGGTAGAGTCCGCCGATGGTCAGTTCCTTGGCAAGGCCTACTGTTTCCGCAGAGTTGATTCCCACCGTTTCGGTTTTGTTCGAACCGACGGAAATACTCTTGTTGGCGCCGATGATTTCGGTGTGGTTAGCTCCCACCTGAACCATCTGATCCACACCGACGGTCTTCAACCGGTTATTTCCCACATGCAGGGCCTCGTCATGCTGCACGTTCTGGGTCTTATCGTTCTTGACGAGGACATTCCAGTCCTTCTCGCTCTGAAGATAGATCTCCTCGCTCCCTTTCTTGTCCTCGAAACGGAGTTCGTGGTAGTTGTCGCGGCCGCCGTTGGGGTAGCTGCGGGTGCGGATGCCGCTCTGGGTCTTGTTGGCGGGGAGGGGGTAGAGGGGCTGATTCTCGGAGTTGTAAGCGCTGCCGATAACCATGGGGCGATCGGGGTCCCCCTCAAGGAACGTAACAAGCACCTCGTCGCCAACGCGCGGAAGAAACTGGGTGCCCCATCCACCACCACCCCAAGGTTGGCCAACCCTGACCCAGCAGGAAGTCCTGCCGTCCTTCTGGCCGAGCCGGTCCCAAGGGAACTGCACCTTGACCCGCAGGTAGCCGTCAGGGTCGGCATGAATCTCCTCCCCAGGGTCCCCGGTAACGACAGCGGTTTGAAGCCCGACGATGGTTGGCTTGTCGGCGTCAATCTGGGGGCGAACAGTGACGCTGGCCGGGACGACGATGAATTCATTCTCGTAGCGGAATGCGCCGCCACCTGCATGCTCCCCGAGTACCTGGGGCTGTGCACCGTGGTGAATAACCGCAACCGGGAGGTACTTGCCGGCATAGTCATGACGGGTGAGCTCCCACTCGTAGCCCGGCGCCATGCGGGGACACGAACTCTGCCCCTCGGCGGTCTCGCCAAGGGCCGACAACCGCTCCAACCGGACAGTGGCCAAGTGGTTGCCCCGTTTGTCCTGGGAATAATTACCGGGATAGTCATAAACCTCGCGCTTCATTGAGGTCTTACCCTGCCTATGGGTAGTCAGATCGACGTTAGGGTACTTGTAGTAGTAATCACGTTGTGTAACTTCGTCGGGGTGAACGCGGCGAGAATATATAAAATCGAAAACGCTTTCGTTTTGTGGAACCATACCGTCATTGGTGTTGAAGGCTATCTGCCGAACGCCCGGCATGTAGAGATAGCCGGAGTTGGTGTCGGTAAAGACGATAACGTGCTTGTCCTCGTAATGCTCAAAGAAGTAGAAGATTCCTTCTTCCTCCAGAAGCCTCGAGACGAAGTTCAGATCAGTCTCCCGGTACTGGATGCAGAACTTGCGCAGCCGGTCCTCGTTGAAGAGGGCGAACCGGTAGCGGTCACTGGTGATGTTGCTCTCCTCCAGGATTTCGGCGACGATATCCTGAACGTTTTTGAACTGAAAGACACGGCAGTCCTGCTCCAATGATAGGAACCACAGGGACGGAACGACATGAGCGTGGTAGATGTCGTAGCCTCCGTCCGTTCCGAGAAAGGTGAATTCCCGGACAACACCATGGAAGTGCCGTGTGCCTCCTTCATGATCGACATATAACACAACTTCCTTGTCGATCACCTCGCTGAGAATTACATTATCCTTAGTTGCGAGGGTCAGGTGGATGTCGTAAGGGTGCGAGATGCGTTCGTCGACGGTGAAGCCAAGGACAGACAGAAGACACTTGGCTGCAGGAATATCAAACTGAAAGCTTGACGTTGAACCTTGAGTGAGAAGGTTAATGGCTGCTTCTTGGATAGACATGACGTGTTCCTCACAAAATCAAATTGCGAACGTATCAGAAATACCGCTTGACCCAACCACGTAACGTGTCGAGCGACCAGGATTGCTTGGGGGAGTCCGCGATTCGGGGTTTTCTGGCAGTAGTTGAAGGGGTTTGGTGTGTAGTATGACTTGAAGCAGAGCCCTTGCGCGTCGGAAGAATGAGCTTCTGGCCAGAGTAAATTCTATTGATATCGCTTATCGAGGGGTTAGCTGCGAGTATCTCACCAATTGGCAGCTTATTAATTCGGGAAATTCTGGAAAGAGTATCTCCTGATCTGACCACATAATATTGACTGTTAGTCCCGCAACCGAGCCGCTGCTCTTTCCGCTTTGACTTAGAGGATTGACCGTCAATCGTCATGACTCGTTGATTTCCAGCTTTGTTGGTTGCGCCGCACGCCCCCTTAAGAAATCCATCGACATCGTAGCCACCAAACTTCGACACATAGCATTCGATGGACGTATTGTTTCCATCAGCCGGATTGTTCCTGCCAGCTGATTTAAGGTAAATTCGCAACCCTCCGACGCCTTTTAAATGGGCGCCACCTATCATTCCGGATTTTGTGATGACATTCCCATTGATAATTGATCCCTCATATGAATCCAGATGAAGAGCCTTGATCTGTTTCCAGAGGTTTATCACATGGCGACGAATGGCATCCTCCTGAGCATCAGCTTTAGAGAGAAAGTCCCACTTACTGTTAACCCCCATACGGCCAGTCCAGTTGCCAATCCAGTCGTTGTCGACGTATTTCCCTTCCGCATTCCTTTTGGCGCCAGTTCCGTCACGGAGATAGTATCCTGCGTCGATGAGCGCATACTCTCCCATCTGGTACTTGCCCAAATAACCGCTGTAGTTTTCAATGTTGTATCTTCCGCTCGACTCCTTCTTCGCCAAAGCAGCTAAAAAATCTTCAAACGTCTTGCTCACGCCAAACACCCCCAAGCTAAATTGTCAGTTCAGTCAGCACTATGAAACGAATCAGGGGCGGTTGCGCGAGAAGTCGTATTTATTTCCTTTCCAACTCCAAACCGATTTGTCTTCCACGACGAGGTCAACAAAACCGGATGTTGAAGAGTCTGACAAGCTGATATCTTCCCGAATAATCAACTGCAGAATGTTCCGCCAAGTCCGTCCCTCTTGCTTGAAAACAATGAACCAGCACCCTTCAACGCCACAAAAATAGGGATGCTGTCGCACATAGGCCAAAATTTCGCGAGTACCATCATTGTTAAGGTCTGTCAGAGCGATATCAATCTGAACAGGCTCTTTAGAAAGAGTTCTTGCCTCCTTGAACTCTTCTTTCAATAGTTCTTTAACAATTTTTCTTTCACGACAGTGTTTTGTGGCCGAAAAAGCAACCTGCTGGTCAGCATGGGCTGATAAAGCTCCTAACCAAAATATATAAACAATTGTACACAAACCAATGAATTTCATTTGTCACCTCATAACGATTGCATAGGCGTCAAACACAAATACAATATAGGGACGTGCCACCCTCCCCGTAACCGGGGAGGGCCACACATCAAACATCCTCTTACAGCATCTTCTCCAACGCATCGGCCCGGTCGCCGGGGGCGGGGTGGCTGGAGAAGATGCTCTTGTCGTTGCCGAACATCTTTTCCAGTTTCCGCAGCGCCGTTACCGAGGCCTTGGTGTCGTATTTGTTCGCCTTCATCAGGTTCAGGGCGTACTGGTCGGCGTCCCGTTCCTGGGATTGGGAGAACTGGGCGTTGACGAGGCTTTCGGCTAGGTCGCCGAGGGCCGATTCGGACAGGGCGGCTGCGGCGCTGCCGCTGGCGGCGCCCGCCTTGCGGGCGGCAGAGGCGGCGTAGGCGGTCTGCAGTGCTTTCTTGCTGTGGCCGAGGCTCACGTGGCCGATTTCATGCCCTATGACGTAGCGCACTTCGTCGTCGGTCATGGCGTCCATGAGGCCGCTGTAGACCCGGATGGTGCCGTCGGCCATGGCGAAGGCGTTGATATCCTTGGTCAGGTAGACTTTGTAGTTGGGCTTGACGCCCCCTTCCATCTTGATCCCATTGGTGAGCTTTGTCAGGCGCTTGGCGTAGGCGCTGGAGGCAGGTGCCACCTTGTTGGAACCGTCGTACTGGCTGCTGGCGTTGGCGGCGACGGCCTTAACGTCGGCATCGGAGAGGACGGCGGCCTTGGCCAGGTCCTGTCCCGCATCGAGAAGCCCGCTCAGGCTGAACCCGGCATGGGCGGTCTGGCCGAGGGCCAGGGTAATGGCTGCGGTTACGGCGAGTTTCCGGTACATCTATCGTTCTCCTTGGTCGGTAATCTAAGTAACCCTCCCCGTCACCGGGGAGGGCGGATCTTCAGGCAACAGACTACTTGGGCACGCTCCAGGAATCCTCGGCTTCGATGCCGTTGGGCTCCCAGGTCCACTTGATCTTGCGGTAGGTGTAGGCCACTTCTTCCATGTGGCGGTAGGGCTCGTTCTCGGCCAAAAGCGTTACGGGCATGTACGGCTTGATGCTGACCACGATGGCGTCTTCGAGCATGATGGTGTAGTAGTGCTCCTCGGTCCCCTGCTTGGTGATGCGGTAGAACTTGAGGGTGACGTCTTTGAGGTGCTCACCGGTGCAGAGGGCCTGGTACATCTTGGGGGAGCTCGCGTCGAACTCCTTGACGATGCTCAGGGGTCCGTGGACCCGCTTGCCGGTGGGAAGCCCGGAGTGGGGATCTTTCGGCATGTGGATATCGTGATTCATGGAATAGACGAGGATGGTTTTCTCACGCCCCTGCAGTTCGCAGGAACCGTCGATCTTCCCCTGTTTTTCACCGGTGAGGGTGAGGTGTGCGGGCATTGCCATTGATTACTTCCTCCTTGTGATGTGGGATACGCGGCCCGGGATGGGCCGCATTGCAAAATAATTATGGGATGTTCCCGGTCCCGGCTTACTCTTTGTCCAGCTTGCCGACAAGAGATAAAGTAAAGTACGCCCCCATGTACTTGAAGTGGGGGGTGACCTTGAGACCGACCCGGTACCAGCCCGGCTCGCCGGGGACTTCCTCAACGGTGACTTCTGCCTGGCGCAGGGGCCTTCTGCTCCTGACTCCCGGCATGGGGTTGTCCATCTCGGAGACGTACTGGCGGATCCAGAGGTTGAGCTCGTTTTCCAGGTCGCCCCGTTCCTTCCAGGTGCCGATGTGCTCCCGCTGGATGACTTTCAGGTAGTGGGCGAGGCGGCTCACGATGAACATGTACGGCAGCTGCAAGCCCAGCTTGTAGTTGAGCTCGGCCTCTTTCCCCTCTTTGCTGGTGCCGAAGTACTTCGGCTTCTGCACCGAGTTGGCGGAGAAGAAGGCGGCGTTGTCGCTCCCTTTGCGCATGGTGAGGGCGATGAACCCTTCCTCGGCCAGCTCGAACTCCCGCCGCTCGCTGACGAGCACTTCCGTGGGGATTTTGGTCTGGATGGCACCCATGGCCTCGTACTGGTGGAGCGGCAGATCGTGGACGGCGCCCCCCCCCTGGGGTCCGATGATGTTGGCGCACCAGCGGAAGTTGGCGAAGCTGTCGGTGAGCCGGGTGGCGAAGGAGAAAGCGGCGTTCCCCCAGCAGTAGCGCTCGTGGCTGTCGGAGACGCTCTCCTCGTAATTGAAGCTCTTTACCGGCTTGGTGGCCTCGCCGTAGGGGAGCCGCAGCAGGAACCGGGGGAGCGCCAGCCCCACGTAGCGGGCGTCCTCGCTCTCCCGGAACGACTGCCACTTGGTGTACTGGGGCCCCTCCAGGATCGACTTGATGTCTTTGAGGTTCGGCAGGGCCGTGAAGTCGTCGCAACCGAAGAACTGGGGGGATGCGGCGGCGATGAAGGGGGCGTGGGCCATGCCGGAGACGGCGGCCAGGCTCTGGAGGAGCTTGATGTCCTGGGGGCCGGGGCCGAAGTCGTAGTTGCCGATGATGGCGCCGTAGGGCTTGCCGCCGAACTGGCCGTACTCGGCGGAATAGACGGTCTTGTAGAGGCCGGATTTCGCCACTTCGGGGGCGTCCTCGAAGTCGTCCAGGAGCTCTTCCTTGGCGGCGTTCATGATCTCGATCCGGTTGTTCTCCCTGAAGTCGGTCCGGTCCACGAGGAAGTGGAGGGAACGCCAGGAGGACTCCAGTTTCTGGAAATCTCCGTGGTGCAGAATCTCATCCATCTGGAGGGAGAGCTTTTTGTCGATCTCGGCGATCATGTCGTCGAGGACCGCCTTGGAGACCTTCGGGGTCTCGGTCCCCGGCTCCAGGAGCTGGGCGATGAGGGCCTCGACCCCTTTCTTGGTGATGGAGTAGGCCTCGTCGGCGGGTTGAAGCCTCGTGGCCTGGACGATCTCTTCGAGAAGCGACACTTCCGCGCCGGACTGATCCTGAAGGGGTGCTGCACTGTTCATTTCTGTACTCATGGCTCTTCCTCCTTACCCTTCCTCGATGCCGATTTCGGCCAGGAGCTTGGCCCGGGCCGCATCGTCGGTGATCAGTTCCTGAATCTTCTTGCGGAAGTCGGGGACGTTGGACAGCGGCCCCTTAAGGGCCCGCAGGGCCTCCCGCAGCTCCAGGAGCCGCTTCATCTCCGGCACCTGCTCGACGACCGCCTCGGGGCCGAAGTCACTGAGGGACTCCACCTTCAGGCTGACCGGCAAATCGTCACCCTCGGTGCCGGCGAGCCGGTTGGGGACGGCGATGTTCAGGGATATCCCCTGAGCCTTCATGACGTCGTTGAATGTGTCCTTGTCAATGGCGATGGGGTCCCGCTTCTCGATGGGGCGATCGTCGGGAGCGCCGGTAAAGTCCCCCATGACGAGCATTTTCAGCGGCAGTTCCACCTCTTCCGATGCTCCGTCTGTGGCCGGACGGTAGACGATGTTGACCCGTTCCTTCGGTGCTACGGATGCTTCTTTCGACATGTCGTTCTCCTTTGGAGTGGAATGGGAACGCGCCATCCGTGGCTTGTATCCCTAAGTTTCAATGCGATGAATCTACCCCTTGGCCAGCCGCACCATCTCCACCGGGTCGAGGCGGGCGATGCGGTGGAGGGCCTCGGCGGCCTTATCCTTAAAGCGGGGCTCGGCCTGGGAGTCGAATCCTGCCCAGGCCAGCTTGAGCCCCCGCAGGGCCAGGGCCGGGTCGTACTCTTCGAGGCCGAAGGCTCCGATGTCGGCCATGACCTGTTCCAGGTGGGGAAGAGCCAGCCGCGCCCGGTTGGTGTTCACCAGGAGCTGGGCCAGGGCCAGACGCCAATGGAGCTTCTCCTGGCGGGAGGCGCCGTTGCCCAGGTGCGTCTGGAACCGCTCCACCGCCTCCAGAAGTTTGCCGCTGCGGATGAGGGCCTGTCCCTCTTCCACCTCCCGGGCAATGGCCTCGGCCCGGCCGTCGCTCTCCGCAGCGGCGGAGAAATCGGCGGCGGATGCCTCCCGCTGCATGAGACCGGCAAGCCACTGGCGGGTCTCAGCGTCGGCGAAGGGGGTGCCGTCGGCGAAGGCCAGCTCCTCAAGGCCGGGGAGCCGCCGGAGGAGCGCGGAGGTCTCCCGGCAGACCGCTTCACGGGCTCCGGCGAAGCGGTCGCCGAGGCGGGAGAGGGCCTCTGCGGAGAGGCGGTTCAGGTCGAGCCAGAAGATGAACTGGGGGAGCCGCGCTTCGGCGGCCTTGAGGAGGGCCTCGCCGTCGCCGTGGCTGGCCAGCTCCTGGAGGAGGGTCAGCACCTGCCGCTCCGGCGGGGGGATGCGGGTGCGGCCATTCACGGCCGGCGGAAGCTCCGTCACCTGGCCCCAGGCGGCAAGCCGCGAAAGGCGGTAGGGAACCGGACCGGCGGGATCCTGCTGGAGAAGCGCGCCGGCCGCCTCCCCCACCTGCCGCAACCCGGCTTCGAGGGCCTGGAGGGGTGAGCCGGGTGGGGTTGTCTGCCGGGAAACCTCCACGGGAGGCGAAGCTGCCTGGCTCGGAGGCGCAAAGAGGTCGGCAACCGGCGCCTCTGCCTGAACCGGCGGTGAGGCAACGGCTTCGGTAACCGCTTCCGGCGCCATGTCCACGACCAGCTCCCGCAATTTGGTAAGGGACGGGGCATCCTCCAGATGCTCTCCGAGGAAGCGGTCTATGGCGCCGAGGGTTTCCAGCACGATATCGTGCTGCTCCGCCGGAAGGGTCCGGTCCCGCTGCTGGCCAAGGGCGATCCCGGTCCGGTCCAGCCACCATTCCACGCTCCGCTGCCGGCCCCGCATCCGGGAGGGGTAGAGGTCGCTCCAGAACCGCTCCAGGAGGTCGTGCCAGACTTTAAGCCCCAGGGCCAGTCCGTCCCCCCCCCGGGTCTGGACGAGCCCCACGGCCAGGTAGCCGGCCACCAGGAGATCCTTGGACCGGGTGGCAAGGATGTCGGCGGATAACCGCACCACCTTCTCCCAGTCCACGGTGCCTGCGACAGCCGGGGAGGTGAGCTTGTCCACCTCCGCCTGGAGGGTGTCAAAGAGGGGATCGTAGCGCACATCCTCCCCCACCGGCTGGTCGGGGCGAACCGGCTCTTTTCCCAGGGTTGCTATATCCATGGCGTACTCCGTTCCGATGCTGGTGTGCCACCCCCCGGCGTCCGAAACGGACCAGAGGTGGAGAAAATCCCCCGGCGCCAGGGCCCGGCGGTAGAAGGCAAGGAAGGAGCGCTCCAGGGTTCCCCCCATGAAGAGGGCGTTGGGAACTCCTTTCGCGGCCCCCTTGGCCAAAAGGTGCCAGAGGCTCACGAGGGTGATCTTGTCGTTGACGGGGCCCCGGTCGAGCCGCACGGAGAATTCGTCCTTCCCGGCCCGCTCGGCGGCCACCGTCTCCAGACGGGGCATATCGAGGAACGAGGCATAGGGGTCCCGGGATGAGCCGAGGCGGTTCAGGCCCCGGCGCCGTTCGGCCAGCTCCTCCCAGTCGGCGGCAGGGGGGCGCAGCCCCTGGAGTCCCTCCTCCAGCTTCCTCAAATCGCCGAAGGTGTTGGTCGCCAGGAATTCGATCTGGCACCAGCTCTTCTCACCGGCAAAGGGAAGGAGATCCCACCGTCCCTCCCACCCATCCAGGGGACCGCTCCCCATGATGAGAAGGGGGTAGGGGCGGCCGAGACTGTCGCTGGAGACCCGCACCACTCCCAGCACCAGGGACTCCCGGCCGAACCCCCGGGCCCAGAAGCGCCAGGAGCAGAAGGGGGGAGACATGTCGCTTTGCTCCGCCAGGAGGCGGTAGCCGCTCTCCACCCATTTCGTGAGGCCGTCCACGAAGGGGGAGGAGTGGCCGAGGCGGAAGTAGTCGGCCGCCGCCGGGTGCTTGCCGAAGGCGGACCAGCGCCAGGTTGTCGTTGTATCAGTGGTGCCGAGCATCGGTCACGCTCCTTCTCGTCCGTGAGTTGGGGGTTGGTGCCATCACCAGCACCGGGCGATCACCCGGGGGGCCGTGGCGCCGGCCATGGCGCTCCCCTGCTTCACCACCTGGGCGCCGCCGATGATCTGATAGTTGACGCGGATCTGCCTGATCCCCATCCTGGCCAGGGCATCCTTCTCGCCGGGGAACTCCCGGATCGGGAAGGTGCGGGAACCGCCGGCAAACTCCCTCAGGAAGTCGGGGAAGGCCTGGGAGCCGCCGTAGCGCCTGGTGAGGACCAGGTCGCCCACCTCGATCTGGAAGATGACGTCACCACAGGTTTCCGGTGACCAGTAGAAGGTCTTCCCCACGGGGAAGTTCTGGTTCACAAGGGTCTGGGGGGCGCCGGCGCACTGAAGCTCCAGCCGGGTGGCATGGGGCCTGATCCGGGCATCGCTGTTGGCGTCGGTGGGAAGACCCTTGACGGCCACGGTGTAGTTGGGCTGGCGCCCGGCGGCAGAAGCCTGTACCTGGGCTCCTTTGGAGAGGAAGGCGAAGAGGGAGCCTTCGAGGGGAAGCGCCCCGCCGAGGGCCTGCCGGGGTGCATAACCGGCGGCGGTCCCCCGTATGAAGGGGGCTGCCGGTCCCTTGACGAAACGCCAGGCAAGACCGTCGGGGCCCAGGAGCATGGGGCCAGCCTGCTGGGGGGGCATGCCGAGGGTGGCGGCAATCACCTGCTCCTCCCACAGGGTCTGGAGCTGGCAGCCGGCCTCGCGCCGGACATAGCTCCAGAGGTAGTCGAGGGGACCGGTCACTAGGCGCCAGAAGGCATCATCGGCACCGCTGCCGGCAACACCGGACCGGAGCCGGCCCGCCGCACCCCAGGCGGCCACGAAGGGGGTTTTCCCCGTAACGGGATCGTCAGTGAACGCCTGGGTAGCAAGCTGGAAGGCCTGCTGCCGCGACGATGCTGCCGGGGCAATGGCCGCCAGGGCCGCCTGGTACTCCTGCCACGCCCTGGGGGCCGCAAGGGGGGTATCGATTCCCTTGGCAACCGCGTCGGGATGCAGTTTTCCCCCCAGGGAATTGAAGAAGCGCTTGCCGCTCTCGGCAGCCTTGCCCACTGCGCCGGGAACGGCTCCCCCGGCCCTGGCCACCTGGAATGCATAGAGCTGGGAGACGAAGGGGGGTGTTCCATCCTTCCCCACCAACGCTTCAAGCTCCGATGACATGCGGTTTATGAAGGCGAAATAAGGTCCCTGCTCCGTGGCCATCTTGACGGCCACCTGCTGCCAGTCGCGAATGGTGCGAAGCCGGTCCGCCCCCGAAGGGAAGGCGGCGGCAAGGCGCTGCCACACCGCCAGGCAGCTTCCCCGGTACCAGGTGCCGAGCCCCCCTTTGCCCGAGGCCACGGAACGCGCGTCCCCCAGGGCCGTCTCCAGCTCGGCCACAAGGCTCTCCAGTTCCGCCTTTCCCTTGCGGGTGAAGGATGCGGGAACCGCCGGCTCTCCCGGAAGCGGCGCGCCGCCACCCCAGAACTCGGCCAGAGTCACCGCAGGAAGGCCCGACTGGCGATCGATCCACGGGGCGAGCCACGTGAGGCTTCCCCCCTTGAGACCGATGATCTGGCGAAGCCACCCCTGAAGCTGGGCCGTTTCCCTGGCAAGGTCAGGGGAATCCCCCCGCCAGGCCAGGTAGTGGAGGTAGAGGGTGCCGAACCGCTTGCGGGCATCGGCCCCGGCTGCTGTTTCGCCGGTCAGGAACGAAACCGACGCGGGCTGGGGCATGGCGGAGAGCTCCGGCAGCTTTTTACCGTTGATGCCGGCATTGAGGATATTGATCCGTCGGGCCAGGTGGATAGCGTACTGGGCAAAAAGCTCGTCGGGGGTTCCGGCTGAGAGTCCCGCGACTCCGGCAGCCAGCTGCCGGTCATAGGAGGTGAGGAAACCGTCCCGGAACTGGCGGCAGAACTTCTCCTTGAGGGTAAGCTCCACCATTATGCTTTCAGTGAGGCCCAGGCGGGGAATCCACCAGGAGCGGTTGCGCTCTTCAACCTTGAGGATGCCCTGGCGGAAGGAATCGAGGACCAGGAGGTCGTTGGTGGGATTGCCGGAGAACCGCGGCGTCCGCTCGAACTGCCGCGCCACCTGCCGGATGGTGGTCATGTTTCTTACGAAGGAGAATGAAAGAATCCCGCAGAGGGCCACGCCGAGGAGCATCCAGGAAACGAGCCCCAGATTGCCGGTGAGGGCGCGCCACTCCACGGCCCGCCGGGTCGGCGCCAGGAGCGCCCGGTCGGCGGGGAGTATCCTGGCGAAAAAGTCGTGGAGGAAAAGCCCTTTGCTGGTGCCGGGGAGGGTCTCCCTCTCGCCGGCGAGGCCCAGGGCCTCGGAGAAGCGGGAGTGTGGGCTCCCCTCCTGGCGGCCGCTGGAGAAGAAAAGCCCCCGGAGGATCGGGGTCTCCTGGTAGGGGTTCTCCCGGAAGGCCCCCTCCATGAAGGCGGCAAGGGAATCACGCAGGGCCGCGAACTCCTCGGGGAAGAGGACAAGCCCCGGCTCCGCGTTTCTGGCCTCGGGCTGGTGCAGGAGGAGAAGCCTAAGGGTCCGGAGCCGCTCCACCACGGCGGAAACGGCCTTGCCGGTGAATGAGGCCACATCCGTGCTCAGTTCCTGGTTCACCATCCCCATGGGCTGCTTTAGGGCCGCTTCCGGCAAAAGCCCGGCGAAGCGGTTCATCCCCTCCACGAGATCGCATTTGGTGACGAGGACGTAGACCGGGAACCGGACCCCCAAAGCCCGCATCAGCTCGTCAATGCGGCTGCGCATGGTGCGCCCCTCTTCCGCGTTCTCCTCGCGCCCCGCCGCCAGCAGGCGGTCTGCCGCCACGGTGACGATGAGGCCGTTCAGGGGCTCCTTCTTCCGGTACCTGACGAGGAGGGAGAGGAACTTCTGCCACTCGTCCCGGTCCTTCTCCCCATCCACGGGAACCGCGTAGCGGCCGGCCGTGTCGATGACGATGGATTCCTCGAAGAACCACCAGTCGCAGTTGCGGGTGCCGGAAACGCCGGAGGTGCTGCAGACATCGATGAAGGGGGAGGAGAGGCGGGCGCTGTTGAGGGAGGTGGTCTTCCCCGAACCGCTCTCGCCGATCACGAGATACCAGGGGAGGACGTAGAGGGGGTTGCCATGCTTTTTGAGGTGGGAGTTCTTCAGGGTGCCGACGGCGTCCTTCCATCGCTCCTGGAGTTGGGCCAGGTGTTCGCGCTCCTTGCCGGAAAGGGATTTCAGGAGCCCCTTGTCCTGGGCGATCACCTCCTGGACGAAGTTCTGTTCCCGCTTGCGGAGCCACAAGTTCCGCAGGAGCGCGATGCCTGCCCCCCCCGCCGCCAGGAGGAGCATGATGCAGAGGGCCACCCACCAGGGCCAGTTAAGGGCAAGCACAATACCAAAGATGAGGAGGATGACCACCACCGTCCCCCCTGCCAGTAGAAACCACTTGAGAAAGGTCGCAAGCTTAGTTTTCATCTCAGTAAGGCACCGTCCTTAGAAAATTCTCCCCCACCCCCGAGAGGGTGAAGCGGTAAACGAAGAAGAGGATGACAAAGAGCACCACCGGCCCGGCAACACAGGCGGCAGCCAGAGGGGAGAAGCCCCTTCCGCGCCTCGCCGTGGCCACGGACGGCGTCTCCCCCGGATAGGCCTCGGGAAAGAGTTCGCTCCGCTCCAGGGAGGGGAGTCCCACGGAGCTCCCCACCAGGAGCTTCAGCTGGGCGGTCTTCACCTGCTCCAGCTGGTACTCGTCGCCGGGCTTGCAGAATTTGCCGGTAAAGCCCAGGGCGAGGCAGAGATAGTAGACCTCCCGCACCTCCCGCTGGTGGAGCCCCAGGGCATTCAATCTCGTGAAGAATTCCTCGCCCGCCTCGGTGGTGTTGTAGTGGAGGCGCTGGAGCTGCTCCCGGAGCCAGAGGCTCTTCTCGTTCCAGGCCGACGAAAGGATCGCCTCATCGATCCAGGCACAGATGGCAAAGCGGGCCAGATCAAAGTCGTCACGGGGAAATCCCTCCCGTTTGCCCCACGCCCCCCCCGCGGCAAGGAGACGGTCGATTTCGCCACGAACTTCCTGATAGGGGGGCTGACGCACGGCAGCCGTGCGGAGGACATGGGTGACATAAGCCACCAACTCCATGAAACAGTCGGTCAGGTGCATGGGAAAACCTCGTAAAAATGCAGGTCCGGCACGCCGTCCGTTCAGACAGAACGGAAAGAACCGCGCCCACGAGCCGGCACTTGGATCTGCTGATTGTGCATGTAGCCAGAGTGATTGTGTTGCAGGATGGGGGGGATTTGTCCTGTAGATGATTCCCTAAGGAATCAGAAGGGGTCCGTAGAACTTCGCGGATAATCAGGTACCGTCGCCTCCTGCGATCAGCGCGCAAGAGTAAACAACATTACATTAAAAGTCAATAACTGCTAAACCTCTAATTTATAGAGATTAACTATTTTCCGGACTAACACCTTAATATCATTCAAACGTAAATTTTTTCTACTCGCTATTGCCAAACATTAATCGCTCATACATTATTTCGTATTCACCAAGTTTGCCTTCAAGAGTGCGGAGCTCCGAAGGGGTATACACCGCTTCCCCCTTGGACAGCTCCAGCCGCAGCGCTTCTATCAGTTCAACAATGGTCATTTTACGGCTGGGGCAGTCTTCTGACTCAAGGAGACAACGGTTTTTCCCGGCAACAGGAGGCACATCCTCCTTAGGCCGTTCTGCGGCCCAGGGAACGGCAACGCCAATGCCGAGCATGATGGTAAGGGTTGCACACAGTATTAGTTTCACGAATCGGCTCATAATTGTATCCACCTTGCAGTTGCCGGCCGCCGCATACACCAGTGCAGCCGGGCATGATTGTTTACCTCAGGGCCTAATGGGTCTCTCCCCCGGCAGGATCGGCATCCGGAGCAGGCTTCTGTTCATTTTCCTGCCCCAGGTACTTCTCGTCCAAAGTCTGGAAGGCTTTTTTGACTTCTTTCTCGGGAAAGTAGACATTGACGGTGATGAACGCGCACGATGCTAGGCATCCAGCGACTGCGGCCAACAGCCAACCAGCAACCTTCTTCATAGACATGATCGATCTCCGGACAGCGTAGTGAAGAAGCACTTTCAAGTAAAGCACAGGGAAGGTTTTTTTCAATTAAGCGGTCCGGCCGCGGGAGAAATTACAACGTCCGGAAAAAGTCCCCGAAGGCGGCCACTACCCGGTCGATGTCCTCAGCGGTCACATCCCGGTGGGTGACGAGGCGGATGCTCTCCCTTCCGGCCACAAGAATCCCTTTCTCCCGGAGGAAACTTGCCAGCGGCCTTTCCAGGCCGGAGTGAATGCAGAGAAAGACCATGTTGGTCCGGGCACCGGGGGGCAAGACGGCAACCCCTTTGATGGCGGATAGCCCATCGGCAAGGCGCCGGGCGTTGGCGTGATCCTCGGCGAGACGCGCCATATTCCCGCTAAGAGCGACAATCCCCGCAGCAGCAAGGACCCCCGCCTGGCGCATGCCGCCCCCCAACATTTTTCGCCACCGCTGGGCCTCGGCCACAAACTCGCCACCTCCGCAAAGGAGGGAGCCCACCGGCGCGCCAAGCCCCTTGGAGAGACATACCGAAACAGAATCAAAATGGCCGGCAATCAGCCGCGGTTCCACGCCGAGGGCGACGGCGGCATTGAAAAGCCGCGCCCCATCCAGATGAAATGCCAGGCCCTTTTCCCGGGCAAGGGCCCGGGCCCGGCCCAGATAGTCAAGGGGGAGCACCCTCCCCGCCTGGGTGTTCTCCAGGCAAAGGAGCCGCGTGCGAGCGAAGTGGGGATCCACGGGTTTGATGGCGGCGCACACTTTCTCCAGATCAAGGGTGCCGTCGGCCTCCACATCAATGGGCTGGGGCTGGACGCCGCCGAGGACCGCGGCCCCGCCCCCCTCGAAGCGGTAGCAGTGGGCCGTCTGGCCGGCGATATATTCGTCCCCCCTCCCGCAGTGGGTCATTATGGCCAGAAGATTCGACTGCGTGCCGCTCGTCACGAAGAGAGCCGCTTCAGTGCCGAGCATCTCCGCCGCCACCGACTCAAGGCGCCTGACGGTGGGGTCCTCTCCGTAGACGTCGTCACCCACCTCGGCGGCCGCCATGGCGGCGCGCATGGCAGGACAGGGACTGGTGACGGTATCGCTCCGCAAGTCAATAATTTTCATTGTTCCCACCCACTCCTCACCGGCCGGCCGGAGTTCCGATCTCCCTGCCCGGACTCACGAAGGAGATTCCCTGGCCAGACCGGGCGCCAATCATTACGCTCTCCACAATCGGCTCGTTAATCTCCCGGGGAGCCTCCCACTCGACGATAAAATGGGCGCCGAAGCCGCCGCTCGTATCCCGCTCCTTCAGGTAAAAACTGGTGGATCCCTGGGGAGGAAGCGTCAGGGGACCGGACAGAAAACGTTTCACGAGCCTCCCCTTGGAATCATGGTAGGTCACCCGGGTGACGGTGATCGAATTCGTCAAATCGATATTGCGAATTCCCATGGTGGCCGCCAGATTGAAGGGAAGCGCCCTGTCTCCGGTATAGACATGGGAGTAGACCGGCACGTAGAGAATCTGCCCCTTCGAGAGGCGCGCCTCCGCCCCGGCACCGGCCGGATTGCAAATCGCCGTTACCGCCCACAAAACTATCCCCGCAATAAAACCTCTTGCTGCCATGGATCGCTCCTTTCCATTCACCAATTGCAGTTTCCTCGCCTCTCTGCACAAACACGGTTAAAAGGGTAACACAGAAGTGCCGGGATGTCCCGACAACTGCGGCCTCACAAGAATGCGGACTTAAATGACCACAAAAAACTCAACAAACTCTAATTTTGGGCTATAATTCCCAGTGAAATTTCGGCATAGTACGACACAACTGATGTACGCATGGAGGACGCCATGGGACAATTCGAACGGCGGCATTTTCCTCGGGTTCCGTTTTCAGCCCCGGCATTTTTGCAAAAAGATTCAATCATTACCTTCGGAGAGGTTCGGGACATAAGCCTTCATGGTCTATACCTGTCCGTGCGGGGAGACCATAAGCCCGACGAGGACGCTCTCGTTTCCATTTACTTCCTGAACGGCACCTCCACCCTCACCATTACAATGCCGGGCCGCATTGTCCGCACCGGCACGGACGGCATCGGCTTCGCCTCGCCCCACCTGGATCCGCTCCAGCTCCTCAGCTACGAATCTGTCTTTTCATTCGGCTACGAATCTCCCCAACTTATGGAGGAATTCCTCTCCCACGCGGGAACCCTTGCCCCCGGCAAGGAAGGGATCGTCACGTAACCCCTACAGCTCCCCGTCGAACTCCCCTCGCCCCCTTAAGGCCTGCGGGCAGTCATCGCCCGTCGCGACCTCAAGAAACTGCATGGTTAGCCGGTAGGTAATGCCCCACAACACCGGTTTTCCTTCCACGGGAAGGACGATTGCCGGACGCTGGAAGGATTTGCCGTCAAAGCTGACCATGGCATCCACATGACGCTGCGAATCGCAAAGATCGGCCAGTGAAACCCAGAAGGCGTCCCGAACCTCGCCACTCAGCATGAGGGGCTGATCCCCGGTCAGGCCGTAGACAAAACAGGATACCCGAACCGGCAGATTGGCACCGGCAATGTCATCCAGCCGCCCCAGATAAAAAGCCTCGCCAAGATCCAGGGCGAGCTCCTCCAGGGTTTCCCGCTCCGCCGCTTCCCGCGGCCCGGCATCCCCCGGCTCGATTTTCCCTCCGGGGAATCCCAGATCCCCGGACCACGGATCGCCGTCATGGGAAGCACGCTCGATAAAAAGAATCTCGCTCCCATCGTCCCCCTCCCTTATTATGAGCGCCACGGCAGCATGAAAAAGCGCCGATGAGGGAATCTCAACGGGGGAGCGCTCCGCGAGCCTGGCGGCAAGACCACGGAACGTGGGGGAAGGAGCATGAATTGTCATGGTTTTTGGCTCATTGGGGAGATAGATCATTCGCGACTGTTGTATTTTCCCACGCATTCCTATAGCATAAACCCCTATTAACCAATCAAGCAGAGGGCATCATCCATGGAATATCCCCCCTTTTCCCTGTCCAAGAGCATCGGCTCCACCCCCCTTGTGGAGATCAGACACCTGAACCCCAACCCGAGGGTAAGAATCCTCGCCAAGCTTGAAGGAAACAACGTCGGCGGTTCGGTGAAGGATCGTCCCGCCCTCTATATGCTCGCCATGGCCGAAGCCGACGGGGAATTGACCGCCGCAAAGACGATCCTGGAGCCCACCTCGGGAAACACCGGCATCGCCATCGCCATGCTCGGGACGGCAAAGGGATACCGGGTGAAACTCGTCATGCCTGCCTGTGTGAGTCTGGAGCGAAGGGCGGTGTTGGAGGCCTACGGCGCGGAACTGGTCCTCTCCCCCGCCCAGGAGGCCACCGACGGCGCCATCATGCTGGCCCACCGGATTCTGGATGAAGAGCCCGAGCATTACTACATGCCGAACCAGTATGCCAATCCCAACAATCCCCTGGCCCATTACGAAACCACCGGGCCGGAAATCTTCCGGGACACCGACGGCACCGTGGACTTTTTCGTGGCAGGGATGGGGACCGGCGGCACCCTCATGGGGGTGAGCCGCTATCTCCGGGAGGCAAAGCCCGGGGTGACCATAGTCGGGGTCGAACCCCGCCTGGGACACAAGGTGCAAGGTCTCAAGAACATGCAGGAGGCCATTGTGCCGCCGATATACAACCCCGACGCCCTCGACCTGAAGCTCACCGTCCATGATGAACCCGCCTTCGATACAGCGCGGGACCTGGCGACCCGCGAGGGGCTCTTCGTGGGAATGTCCAGCGGCGCAGCGGTGGCCGGCGCCATCCAGGTGGCTAAGGACGCCCCGGCCGGGAGCACCATCGTCGTCCTTCTCCCCGACCGCGGGGACCGCTATCTCAGCACGGTGCTCTTCCGGTCCGTCTGCGGCAAGTGCCCGCCATAACCGACATTACCACGTCCCCAACTCCTTCAGGAATCCCACCAGGGCATCGTTAAAGGCACCGGGGTGCTCCAGATTGGCCATGTGCCCCGCGTCTGAGACAATCGCAAGCCGGCAACCGGGAATTCCCGCAGCGATGGCCCGCGACGTTTCCGGCGGCGCGGCCCGGTCGCCTTCTGCGCCGATGGCAATGGAAGGCATACCGAAATTGCCCATAATTCCGCTGTAGTCCTTACGCTCCCGCATGGCAAGGAGCCCGCCCGCAAGCCCCCGCGAATCGGTCCCGACAATCCATCCGCCAACCTCCTCCACGAGTCTCGGCCGCTCGGCCAGAGATGCCTCGGCGAAGAGAATCGGCACGAAGGCGTCGGCAATGACCTGGGGGCCGAATTTCATCATATCCTGAGCCTGGCGGAGACGGCGGGCCTTCCCCGCCTCGTCGTCGGCCGTGGCACGGGTGGCGATGAACGCGGCGCCGGCAAGGCGGCCGGCATGGCGCTCCGCAAGATTGAACAGAACATACCCCCCCATGGACATCCCGCCGACAACCGCCCGCCCGATCCCGAGATGGTCCATGAGCCCCACCACATCGTCGGAAAAGATATCCATGGAATAGGGGCTGTCCGGAACGTCACTCTCACCGAATCCCCGCAGGTCGATGGTCACGAGTCGAAACCCCGCCGCTGTCACCGCTTTGATTTGCGGATACCACATCTTGCGGCACAGGGGAAATCCGTGGATAAGAACCACCGCCGGTCCACTGCCGTGGTCGTCGTAAGCGAGGTTGATGCCGTTAATGATCGCGTTCATAAAGAGCCTCCCTGGCTGGGCCGAGCAATGCCCGCCGCTACTCGAACTGTAACCGGAATTCCTCCATGGCCCGGCGCAACTCAGCGACTTCAGTGCGCAACACAGCCACTTCCTCCTCCAGGCGCGCCACCCGCTCGTCCTCAGCCCGCACCTGGAGCCGCGCCCCCTCCATTGGCGGGATGCACTCATCTCCATCCGCCTCGGGCACTCCGGCTAAGAGGTGGGCGTGACGATGCTCTTTGCGCCCTGGCTGGCGGGGAAGCCGGACGGCAAGGGGCTCATCCCGCTCCATGAGCAGCCGCAAAACCTCTTCCACCGCCGCCAGATCGGCGAAGGGGCGCATCCGCTCGGCCCTGGTCCTCAGCTCCCCCACCGTCTGGGGCCCCCGCACCAGGAGTTCGGCCAGAACAGCCAGCTCCGGCGGCTCCAGAAGAAATTTTTCAGCCAGGCAGTGGCAGTATTTCATGGCCCGCACCCCCTCGGCCGACTGCCGGGCAAGCCCCTTCACGCGGAGCGAATCGAGGGCGCGCACCACATCGGCTTCATCCAGGGACATAACCGGATCACGGTTCGATTTCTGATTGCAGGCAGCCGTCAGGGCGTTCAGGGTCAGGGGGTAATACTCGGGAGTCGCAAGCTCCTTCTCTACCAGGCAGCCGAGTACTCGGACTTCAAAGGGATTCAGGACTATTTCCAATGGGCAGCTCCTTTCCGGCGGGACACCTCCGGCAATCTCTGCAAACCATACAGGGTACCGCCGCCGCAGGTCAAGGGTGTCGTGCATTCATTAATGGCCTTGGCAAAAATATGCAGCACTTTGGGCAAGCACCGCGATTTCCGCTGGTTAGTGCTTGAATGCTGCCGCTTTTTCGAGTTAAATAGTGCTTTCGGGGAAGCCCCGGCACCTGCCCAGAGAGGAGCATTGCAAACGGATGTCATTCACTGGAGACCTGGAACACCTTTCCATCGTCGATGTCATTCAACTCCTTCACGCGACGCGAAAATCGGGCACCCTGACGGTCAAAGGGCGCAAAGGGGAGAGCCAGCTCGTTTTTAACGACGGCTACATCATCAGCGCGAACCACTACGACAACAGCCTCCGGATAGGCAACATCCTGGTGGAAGCAGGGGTCATCACCGCCGGCACCCTCTCCGCGGCCCTCGACGAGCAGCGGAACGCGGGAAGCAACCGCCGCCCCTTGATCGCCACCCTCATCGAAGGTGGGAAAGTGGGTAGAGACGATGCCTACCGCGGACTGGAAGCCCTCATCGAGTTGACGGTTGTCGAGATTCTCACGTGGAAGCGGGGGTCCTTCAACCTGGACGTGACCAACGTCGCAGTGTCCGATGAATACCGCTATTTCCCGGAAAAACTCCACGAAGAGATTACGCTGCACACCGAAAACGTCCTGATGGACGCCCTCAGAATCTACGACGAAAAGAAGCACGGCGGGCTGCTGCTGGAGGATGAGCTGGAAGACGAGGATATCCCGGCTCACGACGCTGCCGCCGAGGCGGCCGGGATGATCATTTCCGCCGACGACCTGGGGCTGGCCGACATAGACAGGCTGGAAAAAGCCATTCCCCAGGTTTTTTCAGGCCTGGAGGACCGCACCCCCCAGATAAAGATTCAGGAACTAGGCGCCGACCTCTCGGAAAAAGAACAGGAAGAACTTCTTGCCTTTCTCGGGAGCTACGCCGGCACCCCAAAGGAGGGAACCGAGAGGGCTGGGACAACCCCCTCGCTCGTATTCTTCAGCGCCGACGAGCTCATGGCCTACTGCGTCACCACCGTCTGCCGGCAGGAGGGGATCTTCGTCTTCGCCACCACCGAAGAGCAGGACCTGGATCCCATCATCGAGCAACTCATGGCGAAAAATTCCCAGCCGGTCCTCATTCTCGACGCCCCCGACAGCATAGGTATCAGATTTTCACCCCAAAAGCTCGAGGGGCTGCGCCAGCAGAAGAAGAAAGCCTACCCCCGGATTGTCACTCTCCAACTCGTCGCTCCCAGTGATTACGTTTTCGCCCTCGACTCGCTCAAGGAAGGGGTCAGGGCGGTCCTTCCGCGTCCCGTGCGCGACGGGCGGGAAGGGACATTCCTTGAAGACACCCTCCGGTTCCTTGGCACCCTCCCCTCTTACCTGAAAGCCATGGGGCACGAACAGGGAAGAGCTCCGGCCGACCGGCTGGCCCAGGAACTTGCAGCCCTGAGAAGGCTTGAACGGCCCCAGGATGTGGCCCTGTCCCTTTTGCAATCGGTGGCCGAGGTTTTTGACCGGGCACTCACTCTTGTCGTCCAGGGAAATGGGCTCATTGCCGAGCGCTCAATCGGCATCAAAGGTGACCGCGGCGAAGGGGCCACCCCCCCACTGCGCTTCGCAATCCCCCTGGAGCAACCATCTCTTTTTAGTGAGGTTATTGAAAAAACCGGTGCATTTTTCGGAAAAACGGACGATGAGATAGTAGCAAGGCATCTTTTCAGCGCCATCGGCGCCCCGCTTCGCCCGACGGTCTTCCTTCTCCCCCTGAGGGGGTTCGGGAAGACCATCTCCCTCATTTACGGAGACTTCGGCCAGCGGGAACCCTCCCCCGTCCAGGTTAACATACTGGAGCTTCTGGCCGGGGAAGCCGGTCTCGTACTGGAAAATGCCCTCTACCACAGAAAGCGCGAAAAGCCGACTCCCTAGCTTGCGGCAGGGATGAGGTGCCAACGAGGTATCTTTCATGGACATGAACCTTCTGAACCAGATATTGGGGATAGCCTTCGAAAAGAGGGTCTCCGACCTCCACTTCGAGGTGGACAATCCACCCTTTTTCCGGGCCAAGGGGCAGCTCCTCCGTTCCAAGCTCCCCCGACTGACCGCCCAGGACACGGAGTTTATCGCCCAGACGGTCATGGAGCAGAACCGCCGCACCCTTCCCGACAACCTGCGCGAACTTGACGCCTCCTACTCACTTGCCAATGGCGGCCGGTTCCGGGTCAGCATTTTCCGGCAAAGGGGGGCCATCGGCATCGTCATGCGGGTAATCCCCCCCCACGTGGGAACATTCCAGGAACTGAACCTCCCGCCGGTGCTGGCCGAAATCGCCAAGGCCCCCAACGGCCTCATTCTAGTCACTGGCCCCACCGGCAACGGCAAATCAACGACCCTGGCGTCGATCATCCGCCATCTGAACGAAACCTGCACCTTCAACATCATCACCATCGAAGATCCGGTAGAATTCCTCTTCACCTCCCGGAAAAGCTGCATCATCCAGCGGGAGGTGGGGATCGATACGGAGAACTTCACCGCCGCGCTCCGTTCGTCGCTCCGCATGGACCCCGACGTCATCATGGTGGGCGAGATGCGTGACCAGGAGACCATCGACTCCTGCATCAAAGCGGCCGAAACGGGGCACCTGGTATTCTCCACGCTCCATACCCAGAGTGCCGCCTCCACCATCAACCGCCTCCTGGGCCACTTCCCGCCCGACTGCCAGGAGGTGATCCGCCAGCGGCTGGCCGACATCCTGGTGGCAACCATCTCCCTGAGGCTCATCAAGGACAAGAGCGGCGAAAACATCCTCCCGGTGGTGGAGATCATGCGGGCGACCACGACCATCCAGGCCTGCATCCGTGAGGGGCGCCTCGACGAGATCGAAAAGCACATCGAGAACGGCCGCTCCCTCTACCAGATGCAGACCCTGGACCAGCACCTGCTGGAGCTCTGCGAGAAGGAAATCATCACCTTCGACCAAGCAAAACACATCACCCGCTCCATGGATCTTGAGCGCAAGTTGGCCTTTACTGAATAATGGAATAATTTTCACTGGACTGCCGGGCACGAGTTTGCGTACGATGCAATAGACCGGTCACTGCCGGATATATTCAGAGCACGGAAGGATGAACCAAATGAAACAGGCACAGAAGGGCGACCGGGTTAAAATAGACTTCACCGGCAAGCTTGAAGATGGAACCGTTTTCGACAGCACCCTCGAGGCGGAGGGATGCGACTCCCATGAATGCGAATCCGATTCATGCTGCGACGATGACGATTGCGGCTGCGAGGCGGGCCCCATGGAGCTCACCATCGGCGGCGGCGACTTTTTCGAGCAGATAGAGGAGGCTCTGGTCGGCATGGCCCCCGGCGAGAAAAAAACCGTAACGATACCGGCCGAAGACGCCTTCGGCGAGTACGACGAGGAAAAGGTATTCACCGTCCCCAAGAGCGATCTCCCTGAAGACATGATCCCCGAAGTCGGCCAGGAACTGGTACTTGCCAACGATGACGAAGAAGAAATCGGCGTCGCCGTGGTGGAAGTGACCGAAGACAGCGTCACCTTTGACGCCAACCACCCCCTGGCAGGCGAGGACCTCACCTACGAGTTCCAGTTGGTGGAAATCCTCTAGCAGTTCAACGGCATAGCAACACACGAGAAACAACGAAGGCGGCCATTGGCCGCCTTCGTTGTTTCTTAGAACCGGCAGTCATCCCTGCACCGCCTTCTTTATCTCCTTGCAGACCCCGACCCAGGCCCTATTCTGCTCCGCCTCGCTCATAGCGTCGAGGGGGTGATCGGGGGGAAGCACCGCATGGTACAGTTCGATCTCCGTTTCGTCGTAGGAACTGGCGGAGAGGGGGACCCAGAGGATGGTCAGCCCCTGCGCCCCTGAAGCAGCCAGAAGCGGGGGGAGCTCGTTTTCCGCGATGAACTTGGATTCCAGGAAATCCGGGCTCACGAGGAGCACGGCAACCGTGGCCTGTTCCAGGGCTTCCGCGATCTCGTCCCGCCAGCGGGCCCCCGGCTTGATCATCGTGTCATCCCAGACCGCGAGTTTTTTACCGCGTATGTACGGGGCCAGGTGCGTCTGAAGTTTCCCAAGCCATTCACTGTCCCTGTGGCTGTAGCTGATGAAGACCCCTCCTCCCCGGCTCTTGGGAGCTGGCCTGGAAACTGAGGCGGGAGACGGCGCGGTGCTCCCACCCCCGCAGAGAGCCTTCACCAGATAGCTCTCATAGAGGTTCCCGGAAGTATCGCCCGGCTTTTTGAGTTCGAACTGCTCCGGCCCCTCGTACTCGGCCACCTCCTGCCGCACGGCATTGAAGGTTCTCTTGTCCACCAGGATGCGCCTGCCGTTGCGCGCATGGTACATGAGGTGGGACGCCAGAATAACCCCCACACCGATGGCGGTGAACTCCTTGGCCCGCTCGGTCCCCACGGAGCCGAGAATTACCGCGTCGGTGGCAATCCCGACCCCCACATCGAGAAAACCGAGGGGCGCATTGGTCTGGGAGTCCCACTCTTCACGCATGGCGCCGAAATCGGCCAGCATCGCAAACGCACATCGGACGGCGTTGAGGGCCTGGTTTTCTCCCCGGAAGAAGGCAAGGACTCCGTCGCCGAGGAATTTGTTGACAATCCCGCCATGGGCTATTACAGCCTCTGCGAGCATGGCAAGGAATTCATTGAGGATGCGCTGGGTGTCCTCGGGGCTGCCGAAGATCTGGCAGAGCTGGGTGAAACCGCGCATATCGGCGAAGAGAATCGTGACCGTTTCCCGATGGGCGGGACGGTTCAGTTCCTCCATGAGTGCGGCCGCTCCCGGCCCATCGCCGTAGGCACTGTAGAATCCCATGTGGGCCAGCAGCTCTTCGATAAGCCGCGCGTTCCGGATCGCCACGGCAGCCTGGCCGGCAAAGTGCTCCAGCAGGACCCTGTCACGCTCGGTATAGTCCCCGCTGCGCTTGTTCAGAATCTGGACAACGCCTATGGGACTGCCGGCGACGGTGAGGGGGACGCAGATCATGGAAGCTGTCGGGCGCCGGGTGTCGTTGTCTATCCCCTTGAAGTGGCCGGCATCGTCCGCCAGGGCATGCTCCACCAGGGACCTGCCGGTCCGGAAGACCTCCCCAGCCTTGCTCCGCAGGGGAATTCCCTGGTCGCCCGACTCTCCCCACTGGCTCAGGAGGAAAGCGGCATCCCTGCCGACCGCATGGGCAAAGTAGAGAGTGCGCCGTTTCTCGCTGAAGAGGATGACGCTGGCATCGGGGGAATCGGTCAGAGCACTTGCCTTGTCGAGGATGGTGCTGAGGAGGGTCTTGAGACTCACCTCCGCCGCCAGCTCGCGTCCACATTCAACAAGGGTCGCCAGTTCATCTTTCCCCAGCAGTTCGGAGCCTGTTCCCATGAATCCTCCCGATGGCATTCCGGCGCGGGACGCGGCCGAAACTTCGAAAAACCGGCAAACCACCCATAATCGTTGAAATAGTATACCTGACGGACACGAAACGGCAATTGGGCGGATGTGCTTGAAGGGTTCGTATTAATTACGGATTCATGGTATAGGAGCAGCTGAGACCCTGAAGAGGAGAAACCATGACAGACAAGAGAACCGGCGGCTGCCCCTTGCTCCCTTGGCCCGCCGGCCATATCCCCCTGATGCTGGCCCCCATGCAGGGGCTGACCAACCGGGCCCTGCGCTCCCTGTTTATCGAATGGGTCCGCCCCGATGTGGTATTCACCGAGTTTGTCAGGGTCAATCCCGTGGGGGCGCGGC
Organism: uncultured Geobacter sp.; assembly: GCA_964490805.1. Classification (GTDB taxonomy): domain Bacteria; phylum Desulfobacterota; class Desulfuromonadia; order Geobacterales; family Geobacteraceae; genus Geobacter. The sequence goes on along the minus strand of CAZBEB010000002.1, from coordinate 11,760 downwards.
AACCGATCAGGGAGGGAGATTTGCGCGAAGTGGCTGCCCCGGATAGGGGCGTGCCACTGGTGGTGCAACTCATCGGGCACGACCATGAAGCCCTGGTGGCTGCCGCCGAGGCAGCCCAGGAAGCAGGGGCCGCCCACATCAACCTGAATCTCGGCTGTCCCTACGGGCGGATGACATCCGGCCTCACCGGCGGCGGCATGCTGCGGCGCCCCGAGGCGCTGGGCGAACTGCTCCCCGCTCTGCGCGCGGCCGTCAGGGGGACATTATCCGTCAAGGTGCGAGCCGGCTACGACGATCCCGCCCAGATCACCACAATCCTCCCCCTGTTCGAGGCCGCCGGAATCGACTTTCTGGTACTCCATCCCCGAACGGTGGTGCAGGAATACGAGGGCAGAGCCGACCATGCCGTTACCGCGGCAGTGGTGAGCAAGACGGGGCTGCCGGTCATTGCCAATGGCGATATCCGCACCACAGCCGACGGCCTGCGGGTTTTGCGGGAAACCGGTGCCGCCGGTCTCATGATGGGGAGAGGGGCCATCGCCGACCCCCTGCTTTTTGAGCGGCTGAGGGGAAAAGCGCCGGCCGAACCGACCGACGAAGAACGGAAGGAAATGCTCCAGAAGTACATGCGGGAGCTGCTGGCGGACTACTGCAAAATGTTTTGCGGCGAAACGCAGGTATTGGGAAAAATCAAGGGGGTCCTTGCCACCATGGATGACCCATCCCTGGCCAGGAGCCTTAAACAGCTCAAAAAGGCCAGGAGCGTTGGGGTTTTCAGCGCCATCCTGGACGAGCTCCCATAAAAAAGGCAGCGGTTTCCCGCTGCCTTTGACACAATATGCCATTATACACGGAAAAAATTTTTATAACAGCCTTTGCAGGGAATTTTTACAACGCTATAGTATAGACAGGTAGCGCTACCGGAAACAGATCGTCAGCACAAGGAGGGCACCGTTATAGGGGAAGCTACTCCCGAACACAATCTGACGCAGTACCCGGCCGGCGGTTTCAGTACGCCGGAATAACCCTGAAATGGGGAGAACGGAAGTAGAAATAGAGAGGCCCGCCGAATCGTTTGGCGGGCCTTTTCACGTTTCAGGGGTAGCCCTGCGGGGGAGCGTGCGCCCCGTGGAGCGAATGGCACTTTGAGCGTAGCGGGGCGCACGCTCCCCCGCAGGGCCACCCATTTACTCCTTCTCCGAATAATCCCGCGCGAAGAAGTACGCAACAATGGCAACGGCCAGACCCGCCACGGGGAAGAGGAACGCGGCATGAAATGCCTCCGCCGCAATTCCCGAGGCACCCCGTCCCCGCGCCCCCACGATAAGTCCCATGACCTGCTGGGTCACGGCAGCCCCCATAAGGACGAAGAAGTTGAGGGATGTGAGGGCCGTACCAACGATCCGCACGGAGAACATGGAGCGGATGATGGGATAGATCATCACCCCACTGGAGACTGCCAGCCCTATGGCAAAGAATACGCCCGCCAAAAGCGGGCGGGGAAACGTTTCTGCCCTCCCCAGAAAACCGGACATGAGCAGCAGAAGAACGAACTGCCCTGCAAGGAGGGTCTTTTTGTAGGAACGGAATATCCGCCGGGCGACCACATCAATCACCGTGCTTCCGGTAATGAATCCCAGGGAGGTGAACATGAGCATCTGGCCGGTGGCGGCCCGGGAGAGGTGCATGACCTCCATCAGGTAGGGTCCCCCCCACAAGCCCTGGAGGGCCAGATAGTTTCCGTACCAGAAGAAGGAAATCAACCCCAGGAGCAGGAAGTGCGGATTGCCGAAAATCTCCCCCCAGGCGCTCAGCATGCCGGCTGGCTTGCCGGCATCCGGGGCGGCCTCGTCGCCGGCCGCCGGGGGACGGTCCCGAACCATGCCGAAAACCAGCACCGTAGCCACCGCTTGGAGAATACCTATCGCCAGAAACGAAGAGCGCCATCCAACCGCAGCCACCGCCAGGGCCAGGGGAGCCGTGGCCGAGAGGTTCCCCAGGTTGCCGATGGCCACCATGAAGCCGGATACCCGGCCGAATTCCTGCTTGGAAAACCAGCGGCTGAAGATGGTGAAGGTGGCCATGAGCACCGACGCCGTGCCGATGCCGATGAACACCCTGGCCGCCATGGCCATGGCGAGGCTGTCCGCCCGGGAGAAGAGGATGCCGCCGATGGTGGTCAGAACGCCGCAGCCGCTGATTACCAGCCTGCTCCCCAAGCGGTCGATCATTGGGCCGAGCGGCAGTTGAGCCAACGCATAGACGTAGAAGAGGATACCCGACAGGGAGCCCAACTGCTGGGGGGTCAGATTCAGCTCGCGGGAGATGTCGCCCGCCACGACAGCCAGGGAAACCCGGTAGAAATAGACCAGTATATACATCAACGCCAGCACCGAAAAGATCACCCAGCGCTGGCGGCGGACAAGACTGTTGCGCGACATGTTTTCTCCCTTGCCGGCATCCTAGCACAGGGCTCAGGCGAGCGTAAAGGAGTCTCATTCGTGCCATGAAAAACAAAACGGGCGGCCATTCGGCCGCCCGCTGCCCGCATCAGGGGAGGAAACTGCTAGTCTGCCACCGGCTCCAGTTCCGGCTCGTCAAGTATCATGTTTCCAGACGCTTCGGGAACGGAAGCCCCACTGTTCAGAACCCGCTGCATCCGGGACTCGTCCAGTTCGTTCTCCCATTTGGATACAACCACAGTGGCTACGCCGTTGCCGATGAAGTTGGTCAGCGCCCGGGCTTCCGACATGAAACGGTCGATGCCGAGGATGAGGGCCAGCCCCGCCACCGGAATGGTGGGAATCGCCGCGAAGGTAGCCGCCAGGGTTACGAAGCCGCTGCCGGTAACGCCGGCTGCCCCCTTGGAGGTGAGGAGCAGCACCGCCAGGATTGTCAGGGTCTGGGTCAGGGTCAGGGGGGTATTGGTGGCCTGGGCGACGAATATTGCGGCCATGGTCAGATAAATCGAAGTGCCGTCCAGGTTGAAGGAGTAACCGGTGGGCACCACGAGTCCCACCACCGACTTCTTGCATCCGAGGTTCTCCAGCTTGGTCATCAGGCGCGGCAGCGCCGACTCGGAGGAAGAGGTGCCGAGCACGATCAGGAGCTCCTCCCGGATGTAGTACAGGAACTTGATGATGTTGAAGCCGCAGAGCCGGGCAATGGTGCCGAGAACCAGAAAGATGAAAATCAGGCAGGTGAGGTAGAAGCTCCCCATGAGCATGCCGAGCTGGGAGAGGGAGCCCACCCCGAACTTGCCGACGGTGAACGCCATGGCGCCGAAGGCCCCGACGGGAGCAAGCTTCATGATGACGTTGACAATGCCGAAGAAGGCGTGGGAAATCTGCTCTACCAGGGTGTAGACCGCCTTCCCCTTCTCTCCCAGGGCCGACAGCGCGAACCCGAACAAGAGCGCAAAGAGAAGCACCTGCAGGATGTCTCCCTTGGCAAAGGCATCGACCACGCTGCTGGGGATGATGTTCATGACGAAGTCGACCATTGAATGGGACTTGGCCTGGGAGGTATAGGCAGCAAGCGCCTTGGTGTCGAGCTTGGTGACGTCGGCATTGAAACCGGCGCCGGGCTGAATGATTTTCACCACCACAAGGCCAATGGCAAGGGCAAAGGAGGTAATCACCTCGAAGTAGAGGATTGCCTTGGCACCGACTCGGCCCACCTTCTTCATGTCCTCCATCCCGGCAATACCGGTGACTACGGTACAGAAGATGACCGGGGTGATTATCATTTTGATGAGCTTGATGAAACCGTCTCCCAGCGGTTTCATGGCGACCCCCGTCTCCGGGAAGAAGTTGCCGAGGAGAACCCCGAAGGCAATCGCTGCGAGAACCTGTACATACAGATGCTGATAGAACCTTTTCTGCTTCATTCGCTCACCCTTTCGTCATTGAAGTATCGAGTCGATTAGAAAGCCGTCGTCATCTATCGGACAGCACGCAGGCAAACTATAAAGTCATATCAGCAAACTGAATACCAATCCGGCAGCAAAACGTAACCCTTCGTAATTAGACATTAAACACCGTTTTACAAAAAGACTGCCCCATCAAAAGGGTATAACCTCGGTTATGGCCACAAGAGGAGAAAGGCTGAAACAGGGGGTAACGGGCAGGAGGGACAAGGAGTATAACCTGGGTTATGGCAATAACTGCAGTTATACCCCTTCAGAACAACACAAAAAGCATTGGGGAAAGGCGGGGAAATTTATCTGCGGGCAAGCTTGAGCCGCTTGCTGAGGGCAGGCTGGGATATGCCGAGCAGGCGCGCCGCTATGGTCTGGTTCCCCCCGGAGCGGGCCATCGCCTCGGCAACCAGCAACTCCGCAGCCTCCGCGAAACTGGGGAGCCTGTCGAGGGGGGCAAAGATGCTTTCCCCCGATGGAGGCGATATCGACTCCAATCCACCGCTCACCTGCCCGATGGCCCTGATGAAGGTATCAAGGGAAAGGACCCCGCCCCGATGGGCGCTGACCGCATCGAAAATCATCGCCTTGAGTTCCCGGACATTGCCGGGAAAGCGATAGGCCGCAAGAAGCTGGAACAGTTCCCGCGGCGGGGTCGGCTTCTTCTTGCCGAGGGTACGGGCCGCTTCGGCCAGGAAACGGTCCACCAGAAGCGGGATGTCATCCATCCGCTCCCGCAGGGGGGGAACGTGGATGTGGTGGGTACGGAGCCGGTAGTACAGATCGCGCCGGAAGCCCCCCGCCGCTTCCCGTGCCGCCAGATCCCGGTGGGTAGCGACGATGATCCGGGCCTTCAGGCGCTTGGGACGGTCGCTGCCGAGGGGGAAATACTCTCCCTCCTGCAGGAGACGCAACAGCTTCACCTGGGACGGGATGCTGAGGTCGCCGATCTCGTCCAGAAAGAGGGTGCCGCCGCCGGCCTCCTCGATCATCCCCCGCCGGGGCTGGTCGGCACCGGTGAAGGCGCCCCGCACGTGCCCGAACAGGGTGTCGGCAAACACCGTATCGTCCAAGCCGGCCACGTTCACCGACACGAGCGGCCCCGAGCAGCCGCTGAGGCCGTGGGCGGCCCGGGCGATGAGCTCCTTGCCGACCCCGCTCTCGCCAATGATCAGCAGGGGCTTGGGACTCGCGGCCACCGCTTCGATGTAGGAGAAGATGGCGTGCATAATGCGGTCGCCGGTCACGATGTTGTCAAACGCCTTCGGGTGCCTGAGCTCGCCGCTGACGAAGCGGTCGGACATGGCACGGTTCTCCCGCTCCAGCTCCAGCATTCTTAGCGCCCGGAGAACGCCCGACACCAGGCGGTCCTCTTCGACGGTCTTGACGAAGTAGTCGAAGGCGCCGAGCTTCATGCAGCGGACCGCCGTCTCCACCTGGTTCATGCCGCTCACCACGATGGTCGCAATCTCGGGATACCGCTCGGCGATGAGGGCCAGCAACTCCTCCCCAGCCAGGTGGGGCATGGTGAGGTCGAGGAGCACCAGCCCGATATCTCCCTTGCCCAGGATATCCATCACCTGACGGCTGTCCTGGCAGATGACGGTATTGGCAATCCCCGCCCTGGCCAGGGTCAGGCTCACGGAACGGAGCCAGGCCGGTTCATCATCCACCAGAAGGACCCCGAAGGGAGGCGCAAGAAATTCCGTCATTGAGTGATATCCTCCGTAAGGGCAATAAGCCTGACGGTCGCGGTCGTGCCGGCACCGGGGTAAGACTCGAAGGAGAGGCTCCCCCCGTGCTCCTGGACGATACCGGCTGAAATCGACAGCCCCAGGCCGGTGCCGCCGGTTTCGCGCTTGGTGGTAAAAAACGGATCCGTGAGCCGGGAGAGGTGATCGGCAGGAATCCCCACCCCCTCGTCCCGGATGGTCAGGACCACCGTGCCGGTCGCGCAGTCATGGGCCGTGGCCACGGCTATGGCCCGGCCGGGGTCCGGCAGGGCCTGACAGGCATTGATAAGGAGATTGACCACCACCTGCTCGATCCGCAGGGGGTTCCCCCGGACCGGAGGAAGGCCTGTCCCGTAATGGGCGGAGAAATGCGAAGTGGCCTTGCGCAGTGACGGCTCCACCAGCCGCACCGCCGCCTGGACGACACTGTTCAATGGGAAAGGCTCCATGCGGTCAACCACATCGGGACGGGCAAAATCCTTCAGCTCTTCGACAATGTGCTTGATTCTCGTGGCCCCGGCGGTCATCTCCTCCAGCATATGGGGGACTTCCTCGCGCATCCGCGAATAGGGAAGCCCGCCGAGCGTAAAATCCCCCTCCTCACGGTAACGGGACTCCAGCAACTCCGCAGCGTCATGGTACACATCCCGGAGAATCGGCAGATTGAGGAGTACGAGGCCGTTGGGGTTGTTGATCTCATGGGCCACGCCAGACACGAGAATGCCGAGGGAGGCCATCTTGTCGGCCTGCACCAGCTTCGCCTGGTGGAGCCGCAACTCTTCCAGGGCCCTCTTGCGCTCCTCAGCCTCCCGTGCCAGTTCCTGGGTGCGCTCGGCCACCCGCCGCTGCAGGGTGCGGGACCAGGCAACGGTGGCGGCCAGGATTGCCAGCAGGGGAAGGAGCACCATCGCCCCGTATTTCAGTGCCCGCTCAGTGGTAAATCCCGGCGGTTCGTACACTCCCAGCCACCGGTCATAAATTTTCCGGTACTGGCCGGTCTGCTTCAGAATGGCCAGCCCCTCGCTGAACCGTGCGAGAAGCTCGGCATTTCCATGCCTGACGCCATAGCAGTAACGCTGGGCCGCGACACTTCGCGCCACCGGCACCAGATTGGTCAGATGGAGTTCGCGGATGAGGTACATGCCGGGCAGCATTGCTACCACGGCGTAGTCATGCTTTCCCGAAGCCAGAAGACGCAAGGCGTCGGCGGGGGTGTCGGTCAGAACCAGATTCGGGCCGAACCCCATGGACAGGAGCGTGTCGTGCATGATGCCGCCGCGAAAGACAATCACCTCCCGGCCGCGCAACCCCTCCAGGGAGCTTACCGGCCCGGTGCCGCGACGGGCGAAGATGGCGTGATGAACAATGGTATGGGGGGGAGAGAAATCGATGTTCCTGGAACGTTCCGGCGACGAGGAAATCCCCTGAAGGATGTCGATGGTTCCCCCGGCAAGCCCGGCCCTCATGTCGGACCAGCCGCCGAAGCGAAACTCGACCGTCATTCCCATGACGTCGGCTATGGCGCGGGTCAGCTCAACGTTGTAGCCGGCCGGATTCCCGTCCTTGTCGAGAAATTCGTACGGGGGGTAATCCCGGTCGGCGCCCACGATAATGGCACGCTCGCCCGCAGCGGCAGCCGCTGCCGCAAACGTCGCCGCAAGCAGCATTGCCATGCACAGGACATGCACCCGCAGGAGCAGGCGGCGCAGGCGTGAGACTGAGGCCAGAGAACCCTTCATAAAGCCAGCACCCGGCATCGGCGGTGCACCGGCAGTCGGGCGCCGAGGAATATCCGCCGTTGACCCGCCATTATTACAGATACTTCTCCCGCAGAGCGACCTTATTGATTTTGCCGACGCTCGTCTTGTCAATCGAATCCACCAGCCGCACCCTGGCAAGGACCACCTGCTTGCTGACAATTCCCTTTTCGGCATATTCCCGCACGTAGTGGGCCAGCTCCTTTTCCGTCACCTGCCCGGCCTCGCCCGGTTTAGGGACCACCAGCGCCAGGGGACGCTCCCCCCACTTCTCGTCGGGTTGCCCGATGACCGCAACCTCGGACACCGCCGGGTGGTGGGCGATGATGTCCTCCAACTCCAGGGAGGAAACCCACTCCCCGGCCACTTTGATCACATCCTTGGTCCGGTCGGTTATCCGTACATATCCCAACTCGTCGCGTACGGCCACGTCGCCGGTATGGAGGAATCCCCCCTCCCAGAGCCTCTCCGACGCCTTGTGGTCTTTCAGGTACCCCTGGGTCAGCCAGGGTGCCCGGACAACGATCTCCCCGGCACTCGCACCGTCCCGCGGAAGCTCGCGCATATCCGCCCCCACCACGCGCAAATCGACGAGGGGAATGGCCACTCCGGTCTTGCAGCGGATGGCTGCCTGCTCCTCCGGCGTGCACTCCAGCATCTCCGGGGTCAGGTGGGACATGGACAGAATCGGGCAGGTTTCGGACATGCCGTAGCCGGTGAAGACGTCGATGCCGCGCCGCATCGCCTCGATGCAGAGGGCGCGGGACATGGCTGCTCCCCCGATGATGATCTTCCATCCCGAAAGGTCGATACGCTCGGCATGGGGGTGCTTCAGCAGCATGTGCAGGATGGTGGGGACACAGTGGGAAAAGGTCACCTTCTCACGCTCGACCAGCTCAAGGAGCTGTTCCGGCACATAACGGCCCGGATAGACCTGTTTCACCCCGAGCATGGTGGCAATGTAGGGAATTCCCCACGCATGGACATGGAACATGGGGGTAATCGGCATGTAGACATCGGTGCGGCGGAAGGTGCCGTGACCCACCGCCGTGCTGAGCACAGTCATAACACCGAAGGTGTGGAGCACCAGCTGGCGGTGGCTGAAGTAGACCCCCTTGGGCATGCCGGTGGTGCCGGTACTGTAGAAGGTGGTAGCGCGGGTATTCTCGTCGAAATCGGGGAAGTCGAACTCCGGGGAAGCGGCCGCAAGCAGCGCTTCATATTCTCCGTGGAAGGGGATGGCGCTATCCCCCACCTCTGCCGGATCATCCGTAAGCAGGAGATACCCCTTGACCGTGTCGAGCCTGCCCCTGATCTGCTCGAGGATCGGGAGGAATTCGCTGTTGACCAGCAAAAGATCGTCCTCGGCATGGTCGATGGTGTAGAGGATCTGCTCGGGGGAAAGCCGGACATTGATGGTATGGAGCACCGCGCCGATCATCGGCACGGCGAAGAAGAGCTCCAGATAGCGGTGACTGTCCCAGTCCATGACCGCCACCGTATCCCCGGGCTTTACGCCCAGGCCGGTCAGAACGTTGGCCAGCCGCTGGACCCGTTCCCGCAGAGTGCGGTAGGTGCCTCGATAGAGGTTACGGTAGATGATCTCCTGGTCCGGGTTATCCACCACGGGGCAGAAGAGAAGGTTCTTTATGAGAAGGGGATAGTCATAAGCAGAAGCGGTACGGGGAATCAGGGTGTCGGTCATGGGTGCTCCTTCGGCTGGAGGGTACTCCTCGGATAGATAACAACCTGCCGGGTTATATCATGATTTTAAAAATGATGGACTGTTTTTTCGGCAGGGCGGCACCAGAGGAGAAGGGCAAATCCGGCTGCCGGGTTCTGTCCGGCAAAAGACGTATCGGCGGTCATATGACGTGGCTTGCCGGACAGAAACTCCCACCACACCCCCAAAACAACAAGAGAATAAATTTCTCCGCCTCATATTACATTTATAATCTCGGGCCGTTACGGACAATTCTCTTTATTAATTGCTTATTTGAGTTATTTCCAGAAGAGATGGACTTATGGTTTGTTTATTGTAATGCATATTTTCTCATCAATCACCGCATCAGAAAGCTGCGCGCCACCGGGCATACCCGGTGCCGTGAATCCTCCATGAAAGGAGCATAGGATGAGAAAGGGAAACGTTGTAACAGCCGCAGCAAGCCTGGCCGGCACCTTACTTGTGGCGCTGCTGACCATTGCGTCGGCGAATGTGCCTCCCCCCCCGGCCAACCAGTTCCTGGGAATCTACGATACGGTTTTTGGAAGCCTGACCCGCCTCAAATGCCTTGAGTGCCACGGAGACGATTCCCTCCTGGTACAGCGCCACCATGCGCTCCTCAACAATGTCTCGCCGGCAAAAACCTATGAATGCCTCACCTGCCACACCCTTATTCCGGACGGCACCGGGGGCTTCACGTTTGCGGACTTCAGGACCTGCGAGAACTGCCATACCACGTCGCCCCACCACATCACCCCTGCCGCCCGGGAGCGGCACTGCAACGTCTGCCACGGCAGTTTTGTGAACAACTACGATGACGGGCACTACATACCAACCTATCCAAAATCCTCGGTCACTCCGGACACCTACGGAACCCCATATATCGATCCCGGCACCGGCCAGCAGAAAATTACCGGCGGATGCACCGCATGCCACCAGAGCGCCGACGGGGCGATAGACCCGGCAACAGGGACCGTGAGGCCCATTTTCACCAACGCCCAGACGCACCACGCCATTAACATTGCCTGCGCCACATGCCATGGGGTCCATGGCGCCATCAAGGACATCAGGTACTGCGAAACCTGCCACGGCGTCAAATCCCTCCACAACATCCAGAAGGATACGCCTTCCCCGGCAAGCGTGGGCGCCGTTATCCCCGGCGAAGAAGATGCCGGATGGGGCCATGTGGGCAACAATTACGATTGCAACGGCTGCCACCTCAAGGCCGTCAACGCCATGTCAATGGTACCGGCCGGCGCGACGGTGCCTGCCGTGACGGGGATCAGCAGCCGCACCGTCACGCAGGGGACCCAGGCCAGCCTCACCATCCAGGGGTCCGGCCTCACCAACCAGTCGAACGGCATATCCTTCATGCCAACGGTTGTCCTGAGCAACGAGCTCGGTTCCATTGAGCTTGCGCCCACCGCTTACACCGAGGGGGAAGTGCAAGTCCTGCTGCCTCCCCTGGCTTTGGGTAACTACGATCTCCGTATCCGGAAAGCGGACAAAACGAGCAACCGGCTGCGAATAACTGTAGTTCCCTATCTGTCGGTCAGGACTGCCACCCTCGGCACCCGGAGCAACCTGACCATAGTTGGGAGCGGTTTTGGTCCTCCTCCGTCCGGAGAGTACTCATCGGGGCTCGGGGTGTACGTGGAAGGCACTGCCGCCGAGGTGCGGTCCTGGTCGGACACCAAAATCACCGTTGTTTTCAAGGGGGTAAAGACCGGCGACAGCATTGAGATCCGGACGGTAAACGGTGCGGTCAACACCGTGGCTGTGCAACCCGTCAAGAAGACACGCTAGGGGAGGCAAGCCATGGAACGTAAAATAAACCAATCGATAGTACAGCGTATAACCATAATTGCCGCGACAGTTCTCATGTCCACCCAGCTTGCGTGGGGAGCGGCCATTACGGTCACAAAGCACAACCTGGCCTCCAACTCCATCAACGACTACAGGGCGGTAAGCGGCGGAACGACAATGGTATGCATCTTTTGCCACACCCCGCATTCCCCCATCGGCGTTCCCTTGTGGAACCGGTACCCTGGGATCGTGCCCCTTGCGTCGTACCGTCTCTACTCCACCTCTCCCACCATGAAAAACATCGCCAACAGCAGCGGCATATCCGAGCAAAGCGTCTCGTCGCTCTGCATCAGCTGCCACGATGGGAGCCCCCTTGGGGGAGCGAACCTCCGGATTCAGCCCGTGGACGGGCTTTCGACCGTCATGGGGCCGAACGGGGAAGTGGGTATCGCGCCGGAAAGAAAGACCCACAAAGGTCCCGACCTCAGAAATCACCATCCGGTGAACTTCAACGTAACCGTCGGCGGAGCCGCCAATGGGCTGGGAGAAATCATCGAGACATACCCCGGCTACTTTGCCATCAAGACGAGCCGTGTCCAGCAGAGCATGCCGCTGTTCGCCTCCCCCCGCGGCAACAGGACCCTGGAGTGCGGTTCCTGCCATACGGTCCACGATGATGATTCCAAGCCGTTTCTGAGGACCACCATGGCAGGCAACGTTCTCTGCCTTGCATGCCACGTTCAGTAGTTGACCAGAGCAGCACTCCGCAACGATAGCAACTCCATGGGGGGCGGGAAGGGTGAAAGCGCCTTTCCGCCCCCC
>CAZBEB010000001.1:0-246222 GCA_964490805.1 uncultured Geobacter sp. | reverse complement strand
CCGCGAAGGTGGCCGTACGGTTGGCGCCGGTGTCGTCAGCTCTATTATCGAATAAAGCAGGAACGAGGAAGAGATGCCAAGTCAAAAAATAAGAATCCGCCTGAAAGCATTTGATCATAAGCTTCTCGATCAATCCGTGGGTGAGATTGTCGATACCGCCAAGAGAACTGGGGCTCGGGTTGCTGGTCCAATCCCGCTTCCGACGATTATCAACAAATATTGCGTTCTTCGTGGACCGCACGTCGACAAGAAGTCCCGTGAGCAGTTTGAGATAAGAACTCACAAGCGTCTTATCGATATTCTTGACCCGACACAGCAAACAGTTGATGCGCTCATGAAGCTTGATCTCTCTGCAGGCGTAGATGTAGAAATCAAGCTCTAATGAAAATGCAAGGATAGGAATTTCTACCATGAAGAAGGGATTGATCGCGAAAAAACTGGGAATGACCCAGATATTTGCCGATGATGGAAGACGCATTCCGGTAACTGTTGTCGAGGCAGGTCCGTGTGTGGTTCTTCAAAAGAAGACAGTAGAAAATGATGGCTATAGTGCCATTCAAATCGGATATCTCGCTAAGGATGCGGACAAATCCACCCGGTCCATTGTGGGGCACTGCAAGACTGCGGGACAAGGTGTGTTTGCATATCAGAGAGAATTCAGGATTGATGATATCGATCAGTATGCTGTTGGGGATGTCATTACTGCTGAGATTTTCGCTCCTGGCGACTATATTGATGTTACCGGGACAAGTGTCGGTAAAGGGTTTCAGGGCGTTATAAAGCGGTGGGGCTTTCGCGGCGGGCGTTCTACTCACGGTTCCAATTTCCATAGGGCTCCCGGCTCGATTGGAAGCTCAGCTTGGCCTTCACGGGTTTTCAAAAACAAGAAAATGCCCGGTCAGCTTGGAAATGAGCGCGTTACGGTGCAGCGGCTTCAAGTTGTGCGCGTAGATGCTGCTGATAATCTTCTGCTTATTCGGGGTGCGATTCCTGGAGCAAAGAATGGGATTTTGCTCGTTAAGGATAGTGTAAAGGCACGTTAGATTCGCAGTTTCTGGAGATAGTTATGGCTACAATCGACGTTTTCGATATTAATAAGAATAAAGTGGGAGAGATGGAGTTGAACGACGCTGTTTTTAATGGCGACGTGAGAGAATATCTCATCCACGAAGCAGTTAAGGTGCAGCTTGCGAATCGCCGGGCTGGGACCGTCGGTGTTAAAACCCGTTCGGCTGTTGCCGGTGGCGGCAAGAAGCCTTATAAGCAGAAAGGCACCGGTCAAGCGCGCCAGGGCTGCATTCGTGCTCCCCATTATGTTGGTGGCGGCGTTGCATTTGGACCGCAAGCAAAGGTCTACTCGCTTTCCATGAACAAGAAAGCTCGTAAGGCTGCAGTGCGTTCTGCTTTGTCAATGCTCTATAAAGAGAACAAACTTTCTGTTCTTGACGGCTTTGCGTTACCTTCCATTTCGACAAAGGGTTTTGTGGGCGTATTGAAAGCGTTCGAACTTGAAAAAACTCTTGTTGTCATTGATGAATCTAATGTGAACCTTGAGTTGTCAGCTCGCAACGTTAAGGATGTCAAGGTTTTAAAAACTGAGCATCTGAACGTATTTGACATCGTAAAGTTTAACAATATCATCCTGACGCAGTCAGCCGTTCGGAAGATCGAAGGAGCATTGCAGTCATGAATATCTATGACGTCATAAAAAAGCCGCTTGTAACTGAAAAGACTACTCTGGAAAAGGATGACAAAAACGTCATCTCCTTTGAAGTCGATCGGAATGCAAACAAGATCGAAATCAAAAATGCCGTTGAAAAGCTTTTCAAAGTTGAAGTATGCGGCGTTAATACAGTAAATATGGCAGGCAAGATGAAGCGCGTGGGCCGTCATTACGGTAAGCGCTCTAATTGGAAGAAGGCATACGTTACCCTCAAAGAGGGAAATAACGTAGACTTCTTTGAGATATAAACACCTTGGCAGTGGAGTGAGCATACCATGGCTATAAAAACCTACAAACCTACATCAGCAGGCCGCAGACATCAAACCTGTTCCGCCTTTGAAGAGATTACTTCGTCGAGGCCTGAAAAGTCGCTCCTGGTATCACTGAAAAAGACCGGCGGCCGGAACAGTTTTGGACGTATCACTTCCCGTCATATTGGCGGTGGCCACAAGAAGAAGTATCGGATCATTGATTTTCGTCGGGATAAGATAGATATTCCGGCTAAAGTTGCAAGCATTGAGTACGATCCCAATCGCAGTGCGCGGATAGCGCTTCTCAATTACCTTGATGGTGAGAAGAGGTATATCCTTGCGCCTCTGAATCTTAAGGTCGGCGATGTGGTGCTTACGAGCGTCAATGCTGATATCAAGCCGGGAAATTCGCTTCCTCTTCGTGCTATTCCTCTTGGTACTATTATTCATAATATCGAGTTGAAAATAGGAAAAGGTGGGCAGCTTGCGCGTAGTGCGGGAACTTTTGCTCAGCTTATGGCAAAGGAAGGTAAGTATGCACAGGTAAAGTTGCCGTCCGGTGAAGTCCGGCTTGTGCTGCTTGACTGCAAGGCAACTGTTGGCCAGGTTGGCAATATTGACCATGAGAACGTAACCATTGGTAAAGCTGGTCGTACCCGTTGGCTTGGTCGCAGACCTAAAGTCCGTGGTGTCGCCATGAACCCAGTGGACCATCCCCATGGTGGTGGTGAGGGTCGTACTTCCGGTGGTCGCCATCCTGTGACGCCGTGGGGCATACCTACCAAGGGTTATAAGACTCGCAAAAATAAAACGTCCTCGCGGTTCATTGTAAAACCGCGTACGAAATAATTCCCAAATTGCTTAAAGGATAGAGACCATGGCACGTTCAATCAAAAAAGGGCCTTTTGTAGATGAGCACCTGGCAAAGAAGGTTGCAGCCGAGGGGGCCGGCTCGAAGAAAGTTCTCAAGACCTGGTCGCGTCGCTCGACGATCACTCCGGATTTCATTGGTTTGACTTTTGCCGTCCATAACGGGAAAAAATTCATTCCTGTTTTCGTGACTGAAAATATGGTTGGACATAAACTTGGTGAATTTGCTCCGACAAGAACCTTTCACGGGCATGCAGCGGACAAAAAAAGCAAGCTGAAGAAGAAGTAACCGGTAAAAGGAGCCTAGAGAATGGAAGCGCAAGCTAAATTGTCATTTGCCCGACTCTCGCCTAGAAAATCAAGACTTGTTGTGGATATGGTGCGAGGGAAAGCTATACAGGATGCTCTCACGATTCTTCGTTTTTCACCGCAACCATCAGCAAAACTGGTTGAAAAACTTCTCCAGTCAGCTGTAGCTAATGCGGAGCAAAAGGGAGTGTCTGACGTAGACCAGCTGTTTGTTAAGACTATTTTTGTTGATGCTGGCCCTGTACTCAAGAGGTTTACTCCTCGTGCGATGGGGCGTGCCAGCAAGATCAGAAAGCCTACCAGCCACATAACAGTGGTTTTGGCTGATAAGTAACCGGAATGGAGGTGATGTCTTGGGCCAGAAAGTAAATCCAATCGGATTCAGGCTTGGAGTAATTAGAACGTGGGATTCCCGTTGGTATGCAGAGGCAGATTATGCAAAACTGCTTCATGAGGATATCAAACTTCGGAATTTTTTGAAAAAGCGTCTTTTTAACTCTGGTGTGTCAAAAATTGAGATAGAGCGCGCTGCAAGCAAGGCTAAGATTAATATTTATACAGCACGTCCAGGGCTTATCATCGGCAAAAAAGGTGCCGAAGTTGAGACCCTGAAGAAAGAGCTTGCGAAGCTTACTGATAAGGAAGTCTACCTCAATATACAGGAAGTGCGTAAGCCTGAACTGGATGCACAACTGGTTTCCGAGAACGTTGCACTTCAGTTGGAGCGGCGTGTAGCTTTTCGTAGGGCCATGAAGAAGAGTGTAACGTCTGCTCTTAAGTTTGGCGCTAAGGGTATTAGGATAACGTGCTCCGGTCGCCTCGGTGGCGCCGAGATGTCGCGTACGGAATGGTACAGAGAGGGTCGGGTGCCCTTGCACACGCTCCGTGCAGATATAGACTACGGGTTTGCAGAAGCCAAGACCACCTATGGGATTATTGGAGTCAAGGTCCTGATCTTTAAAGGTGAAGTTCTCCCCGGTCAAAAATAGAAACAGGAGTTTTTCACAATGTTGATGCCCAAAAGAGTTAAGCATAGAAAGCAGATGAAGGGGCGCATGAAGGGTGATGCGCTTCGTGGGGCTGAGCTGTCCTATGGGGAATTTGGTCTTCAGGCTACTGAATGCGGTTGGGTAGATTCTCGGCAAATTGAAGCTGCCCGTATTGCGATGACCCGTTATATTAAAAGGGGCGGTAAAATCTGGATACGTATTTTCCCGGATAAGCCCCTAACGTCGAAACCGGCTGAAACCCGTATGGGTAAAGGTAAAGGTTCCCCTGATTCATGGGTATGTGTAGTAAAACCAGGCAGGGTGCTTTACGAAATGGAGGGCGTCAGCGAGGAGATTGCGCGTGAGGCGTTCCGCCTTGCAGCGCACAAACTTCCTGTCGGGACGAAATTTATTTCCAGGAAGGAAGGTTATGAAAGCTAGTGACCTTAAGAATATGTCGGTTGATGATCTGGCGGTGAAGAGTTCGGAACTAACTCAAGAGCTGTTCAATTTGAGGTTCCAACTTCATACAGGAAGACTCGAGAATACAGCGAAGATTTCTGCTATCAAGAAAGATATCGCCAGGGTCAATACTGTCCTCAATGAGAGAAGGGGCTAGAGAGGAAGCTATGAGTCAGCGCGGGAACAGAAAGACCCAGGTTGGGGTTGTTGTAAGTGACAAAATGGACAAGACTGTCGTTGTGCGTGTTTCCCACCTTGTGAAACATCCGGTGTACAACAAGTACATTAAACGCAGTGTTAAGTATAAAGCACATGATGAAGCAAACAGTTGCAAGTCCGGCGACAGGGTTCTGATTGTTGAAACACGCCCCCTGAGCAAGGACAAGCGCTGGAGAGTTCGTCAGATAATCGATAGATTCGAGTAACCGGGAGTTAGCCATGATTCAGATGCAGACTATTTTGGATGTTGCGGATAATTCCGGAGCGAGAAAGCTGTTTTGTATAAAGGTGCTTGGCGGCTCCAAGAGAAAATATGCAGGTATTGGTGACATCATCGTTGCCTCGGTAAGAGAGGCTATTCCTAATTCAAAGGTTAAAAAAGGTGATGTAGTCAAGGCTGTAATAGTCAGAACCGCTAAAGAAATCGGCAGAATTGACGGTTCATACATACGTTTTGACGACAATTCTGCGGTTGTAATCAATAATCAGCGTGAACCTGTCGGCACACGGATATTTGGTCCGGTTGCAAGAGAACTGCGGGCGCGCAAATTTATGAAAATTGTTTCGCTTGCACCTGAGGTTCTGTAAAACATTTCGAGGAGATATTCCATGCTCGACAAGAAGTTTCACGTTAAAAAGGGCGATACAGTCTCGGTTATCGCCGGTAAAGATAAAAGCAAAACAGGTAAAGTGATTCGCATCCTTCCGAAGAAGGATGGCGTGCTTGTCGAAGGGCTCAATATGGTCAAGCGCCATATGAAGGCCCGTGGCAATGAGCCTGGTGGTATTGTGGAGAAGGAAAGCCCACTGCATATTTCAAACGTGTTGTTGTTCTGCGAGAAGTGCAATAAGCCTGTACGCTCCAAAATGAATGTACTTGAGGATGGTAAAAAAGTTCGTGTTTGCGTCAAATGCGGCGACTCGTTTGATAAATAGGAACGGAGGAACAGATGGCTAGGCTGAAAGAGCTTTACAATAACGAGATCGTCCCTCAGTTGACGAAGGACTTTGGATACTCGAACGTAATGCAGGTCCCCAAGATTGAGAAGGTAATTGTAAATATGGGGCTTGGAGAAGCAATTCAGAATGTTAAAATTCTGGATTCTGCTGTTGAAGAGCTTGCTACAATAACTGGTCAGAAGTCAGTTATAACCAAGGCAAAGAAGTCCATTGCAAGCTTCAAGCTTCGCCAAGGGATGCCCATTGGTTGCATGGTAACGTTGCGCCGTGAAAAGATGTACGAGTTCCTGGACCGCCTCATTAACGTTGCGCTTCCCCGTGTACGTGACTTTAAAGGTATTTCCGGCAAGGGCTTTGATGGGCGTGGCAATTATTCACTGGGCATTAAAGAGCAACTTATATTCCCTGAGATCGATTATGATAAGATCGACAAGATCAAAGGGCTTAATATAACTATAGTGACATCAGCACAAAGTGACGAAGAAGGCAAGGCTCTGCTCAAGCAGCTTGGGATGCCTTTCAGGAACTAATATATTTGGAGGACTCAAGTGGCCAAGACATCGATGATCATAAAGGCACAACGGGGTAGCAAGTTCAAGGTTCGTGAGTATAATCGTTGCCCCCTATGTGGCAGACCCCGTGCCTATTATCGTAAATTCGATATGTGCAGGATTTGCCTCAGAAAGCTGGCTTCGACCGGACAGATTCCCGGTGTTATCAAGTCCAGCTGGTAACGCTGTAAACACGTAAAGAAAGAGGAGTACGCTCAATGTCGATGACTGACCCTATTGCCGATATGCTCACGAGAATTCGTAATGCCAGCATGGCGAAGCTCCAAAAGGTTGATATTCCATCATCCAACCTCAAGGTGAGCTTGGCGAATGTTCTCAAGGCTGAAGGTTTTGTTAAGAATTACAAAGTTATTGCTGATAACAAACAAGGTGTTTTGCGTGTTTACCTTCGTTTTATTGACGAAAAAGAGCCTGTTATCAGAGAAATTAAAAGAGTGAGTAAGCCAGGTAGCAGGGTCTATGTTGGCTGCGATGACCTCCCGAGTGTAAAAAACGGCTTGGGCGTGGCAATACTGTCAACATCAAAAGGTATCCTTACCGATAAGGTAGCTCGCGAAGCTGGTATTGGCGGCGAAGTCATCTGTACGGTTTGGTAATAACTGAGAGTCAAGGAGCAAACAGGTTATGTCCAGGATTGGCAAACGTCCTATTGAAATACCAAGTGGGGTAAAGATTCTCTTCAATAATCCCATGCTGAAGGTAGAAGGGCCGAAAGGTTCGCTTTCGCGTGAGATTATGAGCGATATTACTCTTGAAATAGATGAGAAGAATATTAACGTTGTTCGGGCTGATGACGGGATCAAGTCACGCTCTGCCCATGGCCTTACCAGGACGCTTATCAATAATATGGTGGTGGGCGTTACCAAGGGTTTCGAGAAAATTCTCGAAATTAATGGTGTTGGTTACAGGGCAGAAGCAAAGGGTGATGTTCTCAACCTGAGCCTCGGATATTCTCATCCTATTAATTATCAGCTGCCCCAAGGCATCACTGTCGAGGTTGACAAGATGACCAAAGTGTTTGTTAGGGGTATTGACAAGGAACTTGTTGGTCAAACTGCGGCAAAGATTCGGTCTTTCCGTGGCCCTGAGCCCTATAAAGGCAAAGGCGTTAAGTATGCCGACGAGAGAATTCTGCGGAAGGCCGGAAAAACCGGTAAAAAATAGCTCTATTAAGGAGATGTAACGTGAGTCCTCTCGCTCAAAAGAAAGTGGCTCACCTTAAGCGTAAGACGCGGGTGAGGAAAAAAATCCGGGGTACCACAGAACGGCCGCGATTGAACGTATTCAAAAGTGCCCGTCATATCTATGCACAGATTATCGATGATGCAACTGGAGTAACGCTTGCATCTGCTTCAACGGTTCAGGATGATGCCGGCGATACTCTCAAGTACACTGGAAACATTGAAGCCGCTAAATATGTTGGTGCTGAGATCGCAAAGAAAGCGATTGAAAAAAACATATCATCAGTCGTATTCGACCGTAACGGCTTTTTGTATCATGGAAGGGTCAAAGCTCTTGCTGATTCGGCTCGTGAGAACGGTCTTTCCTTCTAGGAGGAACGACAAGGAGGCATGAACTTGCAGAAGATTAATCACAATGAACTGAACCTTACTGATAAAGTCGTTCATATCAGCAGAGTTGCAAAGGTCGTTAAAGGTGGTAGGCGGTTTAGCTTTTCCGCGCTTGTCGTGGTAGGTGACGGAAATGGCTATGTCGGCTACGGTTTGGGCAAGGCCAACGAGGTTCCGGAAGCGATCCGCAAAGGGGTGGAACAAGCCAAAAAGAATCTGATCAGGGTTCCCATCTCGAACGGTCAGACAATACCCTATGAGGTGCTTGGCCACTTTGGTGCAGGCCGGGTGCTTATCAAACCTGCTTCTGCTGGTACCGGCGTTATCGCCGGTGGTGCCGCAAGAGCAGTGTTTGAGTCGGCTGGATTGCATAACGTACTCTCCAAATGCCTTGGGTCCAATAATCCGCACAATGTTGTCAAGGCAGCGTTTGATGGTCTGAAGCAGCTTAGAAGTCCCGAAGAGATCATGGCGCGGCGTGGAATGGCGGAGTAGTACACTTTTACTGGAGGAAACGTATGTCTGCCGAACTCAAGATCACACTGATCAGAAGCCAGATTGGTGTTAAGACATCCCAAAGGGCGGTGCTTAACGGGATGGGTTTGACCAAACTCAATAAGACGGTTGTTTTGAAGAATACGCCTGAGATCGTTGGTATGATTGCCAAGGTGTCCCATATGGTTAAGGTTGAAGAGTAATCTACTCAGAGGTGTCTGTGATGGAACTGAATAATCTCAAGCCGGCGATCGGTGCGACTAAAAATAGAAAAAGAATTGGCAGGGGCATTGGCTCTGGTCATGGTAAAACTTCAACAAAAGGCCATAAAGGGCAAAAAGCCCGCAGTGGCGGAAGCATAAAAGCAGGTTTTGAAGGTGGCCAGATGCCCATGCAGCGTCGCCTTCCGAAGCGTGGATTCACTCCGCTTGCACGTAAAGAATATGCCATTGTTAATCTCGGCCAATTGGATTCATTCGAGAATGGCAGTGTGGTTGACGCAGATGCCATGATCAGTGCCGGCTTGATTTCTGGGCTTAAAGACGGCATTAAAGTGCTTGCTGATGGTGATATTACTAAAGCACTTACGATTAAGGCACATAAATTCAGCGCGGCCGCAAAAGAAAAAATTGAGGCAGCCGGTGGTAAGGCCGAGGAGATCACGCTTTGATCGAGGCGTTTCAAAACATCTTCAGAATACCAGAACTTAAGAAGCGAGTGCTATTTTCCCTTGGAATGTTAGCAGTCTATCGAATAGGCTGTCATATCCCGACTCCAGGAATTGACAGCACCGCACTTGCTCACTTTTTCGCTCAAGCCCGTGGTACACTCCTCGGGCTTTTCGACATGTTTTCTGGCGGTGCTTTGGAGAAACTCACTGTATTTGCCCTCGGCATTATGCCGTACATTTCGTCATCCATCATATTTCAACTCCTAACGGTTGTCGTGCCTGCCATTGAAAAACTTTCAAAAGAAGGCGAGTCAGGCCGTAAGAAAATTGTTCAGTATACGCGGTACGGTACGATTGTGCTGAGTGTGGTTCAAGCTCTTGGTATCAGTATTGGTTTGGAAAGCATGCGAGGTCCTGCCGGGGAACTCGTAGTTCCAAGTCCTGGCTGGGGCTTCCGGATAATGACGGTAATAACTCTCACTGCGGGCACTGCATTTATTATGTGGCTTGGTGAGCAGATGTCGGAAAAAGGAATCGGCAATGGCATCTCGTTGATTATATTTGCGGGCATTGTCGCAAGAATTCCCGTTGCTTTGGGTAACTCGTTACGTTTGCTCAAAACAGGGCAAATATCGCTGTTTGTAATTTTATTTATCCTTGTGTTCATGTTTGCAGTAATTGCCGCAATTGTTTTTGTCGAGCGCGGACAACGCCGGTTACCGATTCATTACGCTAAGCGCGTGGTGGGTTTGAAGACTTATGGCGGCCAGACCTCACATTTGCCGCTCAAAGTAAATATGGCTGGAGTAATTCCGCCAATTTTTGCATCTTCAATAATAATGTTTCCCGCGACGATTGCGAACTTTATCAACGTTCCGTGGGTGCAAAATGCCGCAAAGAGCCTGACGCCAGGCAACTTGGCGTATGATGTATTTTATGTTGCATTTATCGTGTTCTTCTGCTATTTCTACACGGCTGTTTCTTTTAACCCTGTAGATGTCGCTGAAAATGTGAAAAAGCACGGTGGATATATTCCGGGTATTCGTCCCGGTAAAGAGACGTCGGATTATTTGGATCGTGTCCTGACAAAGTTGACCTTTGCAGGGGCAATCTATATATCTGTTGTTTGTGTCCTTCCGTCTATACTTATAGGTAAATTTAATCTTCCCTTCTACTTCGGTGGTACTGCCCTTCTGATTGCTGTGGGCGTGGGGATGGATACTGCGGCACAGATTGAATCCCACCTGATAACCCGGAGTTATGAAGGGTTTATGAAGGGTGTTCGGGTTAGAGGGAGAAAGTAATGTCTGGTGTTGACAAGGCTCTGAATCTTATCTTTCTTGGCCCTCCCGGGGCTGGAAAGGGGACGCAGGCTGTTTTTGTTACCAAGGAATATGGCATTCCTCAAATTTCAACGGGTGATATTCTGCGCTCTGCGGTGGCAAACCAGACTCCGATGGGTGTAAAAGCAAAGCGTTACATGGATGATGGTCTTCTTGTCCCGGACGATGTTGTGGTTGGTATTGTTGAAGAACGTCTCGCATCCAGTGATTGCAATGGTGGTTTTATTCTGGATGGCTTCCCGCGTACCGTTGCCCAGGCTGACGCTTTGGGTGCTATGCTTAAAGGGGCGGGGCGGGCAGTTGCACATGTTATATCTTTTGAGGTTGATCATTCTGTGCTCCTGGGCCGGCTTACCGGTAGGCGTATGTGCAGGTCGTGCGGACGTGGCTATCATGTGCTTTTCGATCAGCCGTCCGTGGAAGGACGTTGTGATGCCTGTGGTGGCGAGCTTTTTCAGCGTGACGACGATAAGGAAGAAACAATTCGCCGTAGGCTTGATGTGTATGATGAGCAAACGTCTCCCTTGAAATCCTATTATGCTGACAAGGGATTGTTGAGGAAGGTGGACGCACTTGGAACCATTGAGTCTGTGCAGTCGGCTATTCAATGTATCCTGGTGGGCAGGTAGGTGATTGTACTTAAATCGCCTCAAGAGATTGAAAAGATGCGATCCGCCGGTAAAATCGTGGCGGAAATTCTGGATATACTGAAGTCAGAAGTAAGGGTCGGAGTAACTACTCGCCATCTTAATGACCTGGCAGAGAAAGAAGCCCGCAGGCGCAAATCAGTACCCGCTTTTAAGGGCTACGGAGGTTTTCCCTTTGCGCTGTGTTGCTCAGTCAATGAGCAGGTCGTACATGGGATGCCCAGTGATCGAAGCTTAGTCGAGGGGGACATTGTCAGCCTCGATTTCGGTGTTGTGCTTGGCGGGTATTACAGTGATGCAGCTATTACTGTCCCAGTTTCCAGGCTCGATTCTCGCACTGAGCAACTTGTAAGAGTGACGGAAGATTCACTTTATGCTGCAATAGATGCTGCGACTCCTGGCAACAGGTTGTCTGATATTTCTCATGCAGTACAGAAATATGTGGAGCATTACGGTTTTTCAGTTGTGAGGGATTTTGTCGGTCACGGTATTGGCAAAAAGCTTCACGAGAGCCCTCAGGTGCCCAATTTTGGTGAGCCAGGACGAGGCGTAAGGTTGAAGCCCGGAATGGTTCTGGCAATTGAGCCTATGATTAATGAAAAGGGCTTCCAGGTAAAAGTCCTTAGTGATGGGTGGACTGCTGTTACCTGTGATGGTGGTATGTCGGCGCATTTTGAACATACTGTTGCCATCACTGAGCATGGTCCTGAAATACTTACCAAGCTTTAGCTGTATACGAAGCATTGAAAGGATAAGGCATGAAAGTACGGGCATCTGTTAAGAAAATTTGTGACAAATGCAAAATCATTAAGCGCAAGGGAATCGTTCGTGTTATTTGCGAAACTCCCAAGCATACCCAGAGACAAGGTTAAGAGACTACAGAGGAGGACCGCGCATTGGCACGCATTGCAGGTATTGACCTACCAAGGAACAAGCGGATAGAGATTGCGCTCACGTATATTTACGGGATTGGCCGCACAACCGCGCAAAAAATTCTGGCTGAATCAGGAATCAATTCTGATACACGATCTGACAACCTGACTGAAGCTGAAGTCGCAAAAATCAGGGAGTACATTGATAAAAATGTCAAGGTTGAGGGTGACCTCCGTCGTGATATTTCAATGAATATTAAGCGGCTTATGGACCTTGGATGCTATCGTGGTCTTCGTCATAGGAAGGGGCTCCCCGTTCGTGGCCAAAGGACTAAGACCAATGCGCGAACACGCAAAGGTCCCGCCAGAACAGTTGCTGGTAAGAAGAAATAGACTATAGGAGTCTGGAGGAATAATGGCTAGCCCAGCTAAGAAGGTCGTAAAGAAAAAGAAGGAAAAGAAAAATATTCCCAATGGCGTTGCGCATATTCAAGCGACGTTCAATAATACGATTATAACTATTACTGACCCTGCCGGAAATGTTGTTGCGTGGTCTTCTGCTGGAGGCAAGGGCTTCAAGGGTTCGCGTAAAAGCACTCCGTTTGCTGCCCAGATTGCTGCTGAAGATTGTGCTCGCAAGGCGCAGGATCATGGGATGCGTAGTGTCGAAGTTTATGTAAAAGGTCCGGGGTCTGGCCGGGAGTCTGCATTGCGTGCTCTTCAGGCAGCTGGCTTCCATGTTAACTTCATTCGTGACGTAACGCCGATTCCGCATAACGGCTGCCGTCCGCCGAAGCGCAGAAGAGTCTAAATATTCAGCACGTCGAGTACGTTTCAGTAAAGGAGGTCAGCGTTGGCTAGATATACAGGTCCTTCCTGCAGGCTTTGCAGGCGGGAGAATATTGAATTGTTTTTGAAGGGTGAGCGTTGCTACACTGATAAGTGTGCTATCAAACGTCGTAATTATCCTCCCGGTCAACATGGACAGGGGCGGCCGAAGGTTTCCAACTACGGGATTCAGCTCCGTGAAAAGCAGAAGGTTCGCCGGATTTACGGCGTGCTCGAGAAGCAATTCAGGGGCTATTTTGAGGAAGCTGATCGCAAAAAAGGCGTGACGGGTGAGAACCTGTTGTCCCTTCTGGAGCGCCGTTTCGACAATGTTGTTTACCGTCTTGGTTTTGCTTCTTCACGCACGGAAGCTAGAATCCTGGTGCGCCATAATCATTTTACCCTTAATGGCAGGAAGGCTAATATCCCTTCTATTCAGATCAAGGCTGGCGATGTTATTGAGTTGAAGGAAAAGAGCCGTAAGATTGCCTGCATCAGCGAGTCCCTTGATGCGGTCGTTCGCCGTGGTATCCCCCAGTGGCTTGAGCTTGACAAGGATAACTTCAAAGGTGTTGTGAAACTTCTTCCTTCTCGTGAGGATATTGCGATGCCGATTCAAGAGCAACTTATCGTCGAGCTTTACTCCAAGTAACAAGCGAACAGACCCGTAACAGGGAGGGCATGCATGTACAGAAACTGGCGCGACCTGATCAGCCCCAAAAAGCTTCAGGTTGAAAGTGAATCGCTTACCAATACATACGGAAAATTTTTTGCAGAACCCTTTGAGCGCGGTTTTGGCACAACTCTCGGGAACTCTCTGAGAAGGGTGCTTCTTTCGTCGCTTCAAGGTGCAGCTATTACCTCAGTTAAAATCAAAGGCGTTCTTCACGAGTTTTCATCCATCCCTGGTGTTACAGAGGATGTTACGAATATTATTCTTAATCTGAAGGGCGTGAGCCTCAAGATGTATGGCAATGAGTCACGGGTAGTGAGAATCATCCATAAGGGCGACGGGATCATCAAGGCTGGTGATATCGTATCTGATGCCAATGTCGAGATTCTGAACCCTGATCATCATATTGCCACTTGCTCCAAAGACGCCAATCTTGAGATGGAAATGGTAGTTAAGCTTGGAAAGGGTTATGTGCCGGCAGACCGTAACCGTGATGAAAAGGCGCCTGTTGGAACTATCCCGATTGATGCCATCTTCTCGCCCATAAAAAAAGTGAATTTCACTGTTACAAACGCTCGCGTTGGTCAGATGACCGACTATGACAAGCTTATCCTTGAGCTTTGGACCAATGGAAGCATTGTTCCTGAGGACGCTGTAGCTTTTGCTGCAAAAATTCTGAAGGAACAGCTCAGCATCTTCATCAACTTCGATGAGGAAGCAGAGCCTGCGGAAGAAGCTGAGACCGAAGAAGAGCGTGAGAAGATAAATGAGAATCTTTATCGTTCTGTGGATGAGCTCGAGTTGTCCGTGCGTTCAGCTAACTGCCTCAAAAATGCTGGCATTAAGATGATTGGTGAGCTTGTATCCCGCTCTGAGGCTGAGATGCTTAAGACGCAAAATTTCGGGCGTAAGTCACTGAATGAGATCAAGGACATTCTGGCAGACATGGGACTTACCCTTGGAATGAAGCTTGATGGCTTTCCTGACCCGGAAGTCATGCGCAGAATCCGCGGTGAGCGGAAAGACGAAGAATAATCGCAAGGTTTCCTGAAGAAAGGATTATAGGTCATGCGTCACAATAAGGCAGGAAGAAGACTGGGGAGAACCACGAGCCATCGAATTGCGATGTTCCGCAATATGGTGACCTCGTTTTTTGAGCATGAGCGGATTACCACCACTGATTCGAAGGCAAAAGAGCTTCGTTCGATTGCCGAGAAGATGATAACGTTGGGTAAACGGGGCGACCTGCATGCTTTGCGGCAAGCAGCATCCTATATCCGTGACAAGAAGGTTGTCACTAAGCTGTTTTCGACCATCGCACCGCGTTATTCTGAGCGTGATGGTGGGTACACCCGCATTGTCAAGCTTGGCATTCGTCCGGGCGATAATGCTCCTCTGTCAGTAATTGAACTGGTCGAGGAACAGGTGACCAAGAAAGTAAAGAAAGCTAAACCTGCTAAGGTTGCGGCAACTTTGGCTGCAGCACCTGTTGTTGAGCCGGCTGCTGTTGAAGAGGCTCCGGTACAATCCGCCGTTGCGGATGTGGCAGAAGAGTGTGAGGCTAAGGCAGACTAATCGCCTGGTGATAATCAGATGTAGAACGAAAAAGGCAAGGGAAACCTTGCCTTTTTTTGTGCTTTGTCCGTTCGATCCGCAAAATCACCATTGTATGCTTTTTCAAGACGACAATTTAGTGTGCCCAGTTGCGTTGACGTACCTTGGGAGTACACTATTATCGTCCAGCCGGAAACATGTGGGCGACAGCTTTGGTAAGGCGTTCTCATAGGCAAGGACAAATTATCTCTTTAGGGGAGGATACTATGCCTGACTTCGGAACGCCTTTTTCCGGGCTCGCCCATGGACGTAAGCTGACTCAGGCTGAGTTGGTCAGAGCCATACGTTTTATGGTGGCTGCTGAGTACGAGGCCATCCAGCTCTATATGCAGTTGGCCGAGTCGACGGATGATACGCTCGCCAAGGCCGTGCTTACGGATATTGCCGACGAGGAGAGAGTTCACGCCGGAGAATTCCTTAAGCTTCTATCCCACTTGGCCCCTGATGAAGAGACGTTCTACGCCAAGGGGGCCGAGGAAGTGGAGGAAATGGCGGGAGAACTGAAGAAGTCTGCTGCCAGGTCCAAGACCGGCAAGTCGAAAACGAAAGCCTGACAGCCTGAGTCCCACGGGTCAAACCGGGCGGCCACTGCCGCCCTGCACCATTCCTTTACAATCCCTACGACAGCGTCTTACGAAAACGTTTCACGGCGAAAGTCAGGATTATGCCTCCCAGTATAAACAGACCCGCCATCTGCGGCCATAGGATCTGTGGCCCCACCCCTTTGAGAAATATCCCCCGAATGATGACCAGGTAGTAACGCAGCGGGTTCAGATATGTGAAGTACTGAATTACCGGCGGCATGTTCTCGATGGGGAAGGCGAAGCCGGAGAGTAGCATGGCCGGGAAGATGAAGAAGAAGGAACTCATCATGGCCTGTTGCTGGGTAGTGCTGACGGTGGAGATGAAAAGTCCGAAACCGAGGGCGCTCATTAGAAACAGGGCCGTGGAGCCGAAAAGGAGCAGAAGGCTGCCGCGAATGGGGACATCGAACCAGAATACTGACACGGCGGTGATGACCGCCACGTCGATAAAACCGATGAGGACAAAGGGGATAGTCTTGCCGAGGATGAACTCACTCTTTGATATGGGGGTGACGATCATCTGCTCCATGGTGCCGATCTCTTTTTCGCGCACCACGGCCATGCTGGAGAGGAGCATGGTGATGACCAGCACGATATTGGCGATCACCGCGGGAACGTAGTAGTTGCTGCTCTCCAGGTTTTCGTTGAACCAGGCCCGGCTCTGGAGCTGGACGCCGGCTGTTGCCGGGGCTCTGCCCGTGAGGCGGGCTAGTTGGCTGGCCTGCAGTTCTTCGCTGAACTTTGCGGCTATCCGTGAGGCGTAATTTAAGACGATGCCCGCAGTGTTGGAATCGGTGCCGTCGAGGATCATCTGGAGCGGAGCCGTGCGCCCTGCCTCGAGGCTGGCGCCGAAGCCCCGGTTCATCCTGAGAATCACCTTCACGCTGCCCCGGTCCATAAGTTCGCGGACCCGGGTCTCCCTTTCGATCCGCTCAGTAATCAGGAAATATCCCGATCGCTGGAAGCGGGCAACCAAATCCCGGCTCTGCCTGGTGTTGTCCTGGTCATATATGGCGGTTTTCACATTCCGCACATCGGTATTCACCGCGTAGCCGAAGATTACCGTCTGGACTGCCGGAATGATGAACAGGATGAAGCGCATACGGGGGTCACGCAGCGCCTGGATTATTTCCTTCACCAGCATGCACTTGAGCCGTTCAAGCATCTCCTTATTCCACCTTCTTCCGGAACTTTTTCACGGAAAACACGACTACCGCCACACCGAAAATCGCCAGGAACACTGCTTCCTTACCCAGTACCTGGAGTCCCACCCCTTTGAGGTAAATTCCCCGCAGTATCGCGACGAAATATGTGGCCGTTACGATGCGGCTTATGCCCTGGATTGGGGCAGGCATGTTGTCCAGGGGGAAGATAAAACCCGATAGGAGGAACGCCGGGAGCATGGTGGTGACCATGGCTATCTGGGAGGCGAGGCGCTGGTTTTTGGTTATGATGCTGATGAGCAGTCCGAAGGCGAGGGCGCAGAGGAGGAAAATCAGCGACATGGCGAAGAGGAGCCATAGGCTCCCCCGCAGCGGGATGTCGAAGATGAACTCTCCCACCAGGACTGAGAGAATGAAGTCCAGGATTCCTATGGCGAAGTAGGGGATGAGCTTGCCGGCGATGAGTTCCGGTCCCCGCAGCGGCGTGGAGATGAGCTGCTCCATGGTGCCGGTTTCCCATTCCCTGGCAACGGTAAGAGAGGTGAGCAGCGCGGAGATTACCATCATGATGACTGCGATCAGCCCCGGGAAGATGTAATTGCGGGAAGCCATATCGGTATTGAACCACACCCGCGGGCGCACATCCACCCTGCCGACGGTTGGGAGGGGTGACAGGCGCTTCGATTGCTCCACTGTTATCCGTTGTGACCATGATTGGGTAACGGCCTCAGCATAACCGAGGGCGATGGTGGCGGTGTTGGAGTCGCTGCCGTCCAGTATTACCTGTATCGGGGCCGCAGCGCCGGTGCGGAGCTTTCGGGCGAAATCGGGGGGGATCACCAGGGCCATGAGGACATCGCGCCGGTCGATGGCCCGCTCGATTTCGCGGTAAGTAACGGCGTGCCCCGTCAGGGTGAAATAACGGGAACCGCTGAAGCGGCTTATGAGATTGCGGCTTTCGGTGGTGCCGCTCTGATCCCAGACCATGAGAGGGACCCGGTCCACATCCAGGGTGAGGGCATAGCCGAAAAGGAAGAGCAGCAGCATCGGGATGGCGATCCCCATGCCGAGGCTCCTGGGGTCGCGGAGGATGTGAATGAATTCCTTGCGGGCCACGGCCGCCACTCGTTGGAGCTTCATCGGCTGAACTCCTCCTGGGGGGCGGTTTCACGGTCCCGCGCCTCAATGAGGGAGACAAAGACATCCTCCAGGGACGGGACGATCCGCTCAATGCCGGTCACGGTGAAACCTTCGGCGGCAAGGGCCTGCCCGATGGCGGGAACTGCTTCGTCGGCCCGACCGGCCACCACGTGGAGCGTCCGGCCAAAGAGGGCGGCATGTCCAATGCCGGGCAGGGCCTCGATTATTTCCATGGCATCCTGGGGACGGCTGCACCGCACCTCGACTATTTCCTCAGCCATGAAACGGTTTTTGAGTTCCCCCGGGGTCCCGAGGGCGATGAGCTCTCCCCGGTAGATGAGGGCAAGCCGGTCGCAGTACTCAGCTTCGTCCATGTAGTGGGTGGTGACGAATACGGTGACCCCCTCACCGGCTAGATGATAAATCAGATCCCAGAAATTGCGGCGGCTCAGGGGGTCCACCCCGGAAGTGGGCTCGTCCAGGAAGATGATGGGGGGCTCGTGGAGTACGGCACACCCAAGGGCCAGCCGCTGCTTCCAGCCGCCGGAGAGGATGGCGGTACGGGAGGAGCGGTGCTCGGTTAGCCCCGCCATCCGGATGACCCACTCCTTGCGCTCTTTCTTCCTGGCGTCGGGTATGCGGTAGATGCCGCTGTAGAAGTCGATGTTCTCCTCCACGGTCAGGTCCTCGTAGAGGGAGAACTTCTGGCTCATGTAGCCGATGTTCTTCTTGATTTCCTCGGGCTGGCCGACAATGTCGAAACCGGCCACGGTGCCGCTGCCGGAGGTGGGCTGGAGGATGCCGCAGAGCATCCGGATGGTGGTGGATTTCCCGGCGCCGTTGGGCCCGAGGAAGCCGAAGATTTCCCCCCGCTTCACATCGAGGGATATGCGGTTTACGGCCGTGAAGTTGCCAAAGCGCTTTTCCAGGTCACGGAGGGAGACGGCCATGTCGGAAGCGGCAGAGGTCATGGGCCGGCCTCCTCAGTGAGCACCGACACCAATACATCCTCCAGGCTCGGTTCTATTGGGCGCAGGCTCTGGAGTTGCACCCCTTCGCCCCGCAGGATGGCTTCGATGGCGGGGCTGGTTTCCGTGGCATTACGGGTCATTACGTGGAGCCGGTCGCCGAATAACCCCACCGATTCCCTCTCCAGGCGTTCCCGCAGCAGCCGTGCCGCCTGGCGGGGGGACGGGGTGAGCACTTCGAGTATGGTTCCCCGCATGAGTCCCCTGAGGTTGTCGGGGGTGTCGCAGGCCAGGAGCTTGCCCCGGTGGATGAGCCCCACCCGGTTGCAGCGGTCAGCCTCGTCCAGGTAGGCGGTGGCCACGAATACCGTCACCCCTTCCCGTAGGAGCTGGTAGAGGATACGCCAGAAATCCCGGCGCGAGACCGGATCGACCCCGTTGGTGGGCTCGTCAAGGAAGAGGACCTTGGGGGTGTGGATGAGGGCGCAGGCAAGCCCCAGCTTCTGCTTCATGCCGCCGGAGAGGTTGCCGGCCAGCCGCTTCCCGAAGGGGGTGAGGTTGCTGAAGGCGAGGAGCCGGTCTATCTTCTCCTCGCGCCCCCGGCGGGGGAGGCCGTAAATGTCGGCATAAAAATGGAGATTCTCCATGACCGTAAGGTCCGGGTAGAGGCCGAACCGCTGGCTCATGTAACCGATCTCTTCTTTGAGCCCTTCCGCCTCCTGCACCGTGTGGTGCCCCATGACCCGGGCCGTCCCCCCTGTGGGGTCCATGATGCCGGTAAGCATCCGCATGGTGGTGGTCTTGCCGGCGCCGTCGGAGCCCACGAGGCCGAAGAGCTCTCCGGCAGCTACGGAAAGGGTAAGGCCGTCAACGGCGGTCAGGTCGCCGAAGCGTTTGGTGAGGTTGTCGGTCGAGATTGCGTCCATTGGCTGAGGTTATTGCCCGGTTCCGATCTTTGCGTCCACGGGCATTCCCGGTTTCAGTTCCATTTTGGGGTTGGGGATGGTTATCTTGATTCGGTAAACCAACTTCACCCGCTCCTTTTGCGTCTGAACGCTTTTGGGGGTGAATTCCGCCTCCGGCGAGATGAAGGTAACGGTTCCCTCGTAGTGGCGGTCGGGCCAGGTGTCGCTCGTTACCCTGGCCCTCTGCCCCACTTTCACCCTTCCCAGGTCGGTTTCAGCGATGTAGGCCCGCATCCAGGTATTAACCATGTCGCCCACGCTGACGATGGGGGTGCCGGCGGTAACCTGCTCTCCCGGTTCCACGTGCTTGGCCAGCACCAGCCCAGCCATGGGAGCAGCGAGGGTTGTGTAGCCGAGGCGCGTGCGTGCCAGTTCCAATGCCTCCCTGGCCTGGGCGAGCCGTGCCCGCGCCGCGTCGATCTGTTCGCTGCGGGGGCCCCGGTGCATTAGCTCCTGCTGGGCCACCGCCTCGCGGAGGGCGGCCTGGGACGATTCGAAAGAGGCTTTGGCGGCGTCATAGTCACGGCGCGAGATGACCTCCCGACGGTAAAGGGTCTCCTGTCGGGCGAAATCGGCCTTGAGGCGTTCGGCATCGGCCTTGACTCTTTTTACGGCGGCGTCGGCCCGGTCGATGTCTTCTTTCCGGAAGCCGGTTTCCAGCTCCCGCAGATTCGCCCCCAGAACTTCCGTATCCCGCTCACGCTGGGCCAATTCAAGGCGAAGGTCCTCATCATCCAGCCGCGCAACGATCTGTCCCGCTTTCACTTGTTCACCTTCGTCAACGAGCCGTTCCCGGACTCTCCCCGGAATCTTGAAGCTCACCTCCACCTCGGTCACTTCGATGGTTCCGGAAACGGCAACGGTACCGCCGTCGTCGTCGGTGTGCCGGCTGACTAACCAGGCGACAGCGGCCGCGCAAATGAGCACTATGGCAATGAGGGCTACCTTTTTCTTCATGAACGGTCCTCCGGTGATATTGGGGAGTTCAGCATCTATTCTGTCACGATGGGGGGCATTGTAAAGGATACAAATGGCAAGCGCCAGCCTCGCGGCTTGGAACGGTTTGTGCTGAATTACTCGTGCGGGACGTGCTGTTGCAGGATAAATTGAAGATAAGGTGGTGATTTAATTGAAAAGTGTTCTGGTGTGCGATGATGAGCCGATTATCAGGATGAGCTTAAAAAATAAGCTCCGGGAACTTGGTTTCGATGAGATCCGGGAATGCGGGGATGGGGAACAGGCGGTGGAGACGGCGCTGGCCACCATGCCCGACATTGCTATCCTCGATGTCTCCATGCCCAAAAAGGATGGCATTACGGCGGCCCGGGAGATTCGGCGGAGGTTGAAGATTCCGATTATTCTCCTGACAGCCTGTTGCGACGAGGCTACGGTCAGGCGGGCCAAGGAGAGCGGCATCGGCGGTTTCCTGGCCAAACCGTTCCGGGAGCAGGACCTCTGGCCCGCCATCGAACTGGCCTGTGCCCATGCCGATGAGGTGGAAAACCTCAAGGAGGAAGTGGAGGATCTGAAGGAGACCCTGGAGAGCCGTAAAGTAATCGAGAAAGCCAAGGGGGTCCTGATGCGGAGTCAGGGGCTGTCCGAGCCCGAGGCGTTCCGCAGGATGCAGAAACTGGCCATGGACAAGCGCAAGAGCATGCGGCAGATTGCCGATGCGATTCTGCTGATGGAATAGATGGGGGCGCCTCCCGTGAGGGGGTCGCCCCTTTCTTTTGGCTACTGTATGGCGGAACTGAAGGGTAACGGTTCCCCTCAGCGGATGCCTGCGTGGTACTCCTGCAGGCTCATGACCGGTTCCTTGCCGTTGCGGCGGGCCGCGATCCCCTCGGCGGCGGCCACGGCGGCCGCCACGGTGGTTATGTGGGGAATCTTGTTGGCAATGGCGGCCTTGCGGATGTATGAGTCGTCATGGGCGCTCTGTTTGCCGGCTGGAGTGTTGACCACCAGCTGGATTTCCCGGTTCTTGATGGCGTCCACCAGGTTGGGGCGCCCCTCATGGAGCTTGGTGACCGGGGTCGCGGCGATGCCGTGGCCGGCCAGGAACCGGCAGGTCCCCTCCGTGGCCCGGATGGTGAAGCCCAGTTCTGCGAAGCGGCGCGCCGCCGTCAGTGCCCCGTCCTTGTCCCGGTCGGCAATGGTGAAGAGAACCGAGCCGGAGAGGGGGAGCTGGGCGTTGGCCCCTTCCTGGGCCTTGTAGAAGGCGAGGCCGTAGTTCCCCGCAAGCCCCAGCACTTCGCCGGTGGAGCGCATCTCCGGGCCGAGCACCGGGTCCACTTCCGGGAACATGGGGAAGGGGAAGACCGCCTCCTTGACCCCGAAATGGGGGAAGGTGCGGCGGGCGAGCCCCATATCCTTCAGCTTCGCCCCGAGCATGACCTGCACGGCGATGCGGGGCATGGGGATGTTGCAGACCTTGGAGACCAGGGGGACAGTGCGGCTGGCCCGGGGGTTCGCCTCCAGGATGTAGACGGTGTCGTCGGCGATGGCGTACTGGATGTTCATGAGCCCCACCACCCCCATGGCCACGGCGATCCTGCGGGTGTACTCCTCGATGGTGGCGACGTGCTTCGGGGGAATGCTGACCGGCGGGATGACGCAGGCCGAATCCCCCGAGTGGACCCCGGCAAGCTCGATATGCTCCATGACCGCCGGCACGAAGGCGTCGGTCCCGTCGCTGATGGCGTCGGCCTCGGCCTCGATGGCGTTCTCCAGGAACCGGTCGATGAGGATGGGGCGCTCGGGGGATACATCAACCGCCTTTGTCACGTACTCCCGAAGCATCTCCTCGTCGTGGACCACCTCCATGGCCCTGCCTCCCAGGACGTAGGAGGGGCGCACCATGAGTGGGTAGCCGATGCGGCCCGCAACGGCCAGGGCCTCATCCAGGGTGCTGGCCATTCCGGATTCGGGCTGGGGTATCCCCAGCTCCGTCATTACCCTGGAGAAGCGCTGCCGGTCCTCGGCCAGGTCGATGGTCTCCGGCGTGGTGCCGAGAATCTTCACGCCGGCCGCCTCCAGTTCGGCGGCGATGTTGAGGGGGGTCTGCCCCCCGAACTGGACCATCACCCCCTCGGGCTTTTCCTTGGCATGGATGGAGAGGACATCCTCCACGGTGAGGGGCTCGAAGTAGAGCTTGTCCGAGGTGTCGTAGTCGGTGGAGACCGTCTCCGGGTTGCAGTTGACCATGATGGTCTCGTAGCCGGCCTCGCGCAGGGCAAAGGCGGTGTGGACGCAGCAGTAATCGAACTCGATCCCCTGGCCGATCCTGTTGGGGCCGCCCCCCAGCACCATGATTTTTTTCCGATCGCTGACCGGCACCGTGTCCGGCGCGTTGTAGGTGGAGAAATAGTAGGCGGCGTTCTCCACGCCACTGACCGGCACCGCCTCCCACGCCTCGGCAAGCCCCAGGGCAAGCCGCTTTTCACGGACCCGGGCCTCAGGGACCTCAAGCAGCTTTGCCAGGTAGCGGTCCGCAAAGCCGTCCCGCTTGGCCCGGAGCAGGAGGTCGTTGGGGGGAAGGTCTCCCCGGTGCCGGAGGATCTCCTCCTCCAGTTCCACCAGTTCCTTCATCTGCTGCAGGAACCAGAGCTTGATGTGGGTCAGCCGGTGGAGCTGGTCCAAGTCGGCCCCCTTGCGGATGGCTTCATAGAGAATGAACTGGCGTTCGCTGGAGGGCTCGGCCAGCATCTCCAGGAGTTTGGGGAGCGATCTGGTGTTGAAGTCCCGGGCAAAGCCGAGGCCGTGGCGGCCGATCTCCAGGGAGCGGATCGCCTTCTGGAGCGCCTCCTTGTAGTTCTTGCCGATGCTCATGACCTCGCCCACGGCCCGCATCTGGGTGCCGAGCTTGTCCTCCACCCCCTTGAACTTCTCGAAGGCCCAGCGGGCGAACTTGACCACCACGTAGTCGCCGCTCGGGGTGTACTTCTCCAGGGAGCCGTCCCGCCAGTAGGGGATCTCGTCCAGGGTGAGCCCCGCGGCCAGGAGTGACGACACCATGGCAATGGGGAAGCCGGTGGCTTTGGAGGCCAGGGCCGAGGAGCGGGAGGTCCGGGGATTGATCTCGATGACCACCACCCGCCCGGTCTTGGGATCATGGGCGAACTGGACGTTGGTGCCGCCGATCACCTCAATGGCGTCGACGATGCGGTAGGCGTAGTCCTGGAGCCGGGCCTGAAGCTCCGGCGTTATGGTGAGCATGGGGGCCGTGCAGTAGGAGTCGCCGGTGTGGACCCCCATGGCGTCCACGTTCTCGATGTAGCAGACGGTGATCTTCTGGTTCTTGGCGTCGCGAACCACCTCCAGCTCCAGTTCCTCCCAGCCGAGAACCGATTCCTCCACGAGGATCTGGCTCACCGGGCTCGCCGCGAGCCCCCGGGCGGCGATGGTCCGGAACTCCTCCATGTTGTAGGCGAAGCCGCCGCCGGTCCCCCCCATGGTGTAGGCGGGGCGGATTACCACCGGCAGCCCGATGCGGGATACCACGTCCAGGGCCTCCTCAAGGGAGGTGGCGATTTCGCTGCGGGCGGTCTCGATCCCGAGCTGCGCCATGGTCTCCTTGAAGGTTTCCCGGTCCTCCCCCCGCTTGATGGCATCGAGATTCACGCCGATGACCCGTACCCCATAGTCAGTGAGCACCCCGGCCCGATCCAGGGCCGACGAGAGGTTGAGGCCGGTCTGCCCCCCCAGGTTGGGGAGGAGGGCGTCAGGACGCTCCTTGCGGATGATTTCCGTCAGGGTTTCCACGTTGAGGGGTTCGATATAGGTGGCATCGGCCATGGCAGGGTCGGTCATGATGGTGGCTGGGTTGGAGTTCACCAGCACGATCCGGTAGCCCAGCTTGCGCAGGGCCTTGCAGGCCTGGGTGCCGGAGTAGTCGAACTCGCAGGCCTGTCCGATGATGATGGGGCCGGAGCCGATGATGAGGACCTTCTTGACGTCGTCGCGCCTGGGCATGTTGCCTCCTTGCCTTAAAAATGTGCATGGGTGAAAAATAATGGGGCAACTATCGCAAAAAAAAGAGGCAGCTGCAAGGGGGGAATGCGTGGATCGAGCCGATGCCGGTTACACCGAATCCATGGGAATGAGTTGTTAACGTATTATCAGATGATTTTGTAGTGCTTTAAATGATTGATTTCTGTGCATGTGAACAGGAAATAGGCGTGATGGCAAGAGTGTCGGGATGTAATATTTAGTAATTACAGCATGTTGCTCTTTGGCACGGTCAGTGCTTTATCAGAGTCAAAACCGAAAAAGAGAATACGCTGAAGTATTCGCTGCTGAACGCAGGCAAGGGCGCCACCAATATCACAATTGGGGCGCCTTTTTTGTTGCCCCGCAAATTCCCAGACGGTCCACGGATGAGTGGACGAAAGGAGACGGAACATGAGACAGATCGCGATTTACGGCAAAGGTGGCATCGGCAAGTCCACGACAACCCAGAACACGGTGGCGGGGCTCGCTTCGCTGGGCAAGAAGGTGATGATCGTCGGGTGCGACCCGAAGGCCGATTCAACCCGCCTCATCCTCCACGCCAAGGCCCAGTCCACGGTTATGGACCTGGTCCGCGAGCTGGGGACGGTTGAGGATCTGGAGCTGGATGACGTTATGAAGGTTGGGTACGGCAACGTCAACTGCGTCGAGTCGGGAGGCCCGGAGCCGGGCGTCGGCTGTGCCGGCCGCGGCGTCATCACCGCCATCAACTTCCTGGAAGAAAACGGCGCCTACACCGATGACCTGGACTTCGTCTTCTATGACGTTCTCGGCGACGTCGTCTGCGGCGGGTTTGCCATGCCGATCCGCGAGAACAAGGCCGAAGAGATATACATCGTCTGCTCGGGCGAGATGATGGCCATGTACGCCGCCAACAACATCGCCAAGGGTATCCTCAAGTATGCTTCTTCCGGCAAGGTCCGCCTGGGCGGCCTCATCTGCAACTCCCGCAACACCGACCGGGAAGACGAGCTGATCGAGGCTCTGGCCAAGAAGCTCGGCACCCAGATGATCCACTTCGTTCCCCGGGACAACCAGGTGCAGCGCGCCGAACTGCGCCGCATGACGGTCATCGAGTACTCCCCCGAGCACAAGCAGGCCGAGGAGTACCGGACCCTGGCCAAGAAAATCCTGGAGAACAAGATGCTGGTGGTGCCGACCCCCCTGGAGATGGATGAGCTGGAAGAGCTGCTCATGGAGTTCGGCATCATGGAGGCCGATGACGAGAGCATCGTGGGCGTAGCCGAAGCGGCGGCGAAGTGACGAACGCTTTTGGGCCATCTCGGCGTCTCCTGCGTCATCGCTTGTGCGACGTGGCGCTGCCACGCCTCCGCGCTCTTCCTTGGAAGCCGCCGACCTGACCTCAAAATCATTCGCCAGTTGGTTTAAGCCAAAACCATACAGGAGTTTACCCATGTCCAATACGATAAGAAAAATTGAAGGAATAACCAAAGAATCGACCCAGGAGATGATTGACAAGGTTCTCGAAGTCTATCCTGAAAAGGGGCGCAAGAAGCGGGCGCCGCACCTGGCCCCCAACGATCCGGAGAGCGGGAGCGCCTGTGTTAAGTCCAACAAGAAGACCGTCCCCGGCGTCATGAGTGCCCGCGGCTGTGCCTATGCCGGTGCAAAAGGGGTGGTCTGGGGCCCCATCCGCGACATGGTCCACGTTTCCCACGGCCCGGTTGGCTGCGGCTGGTACTCCTGGGGCACCCGGCGCAACCTGATGTCCGGCACCCTGGGGGTAGACCAGTTCGCCATGCAGTTCACCTCCGATTTCCAGGAGAAGGATATCGTTTATGGCGGCGACAAGAAACTGAAGCAGCTCCTCGTCGAGACCAAGGAACTCTTTCCCCTGGCCAAGGGGATTTCGGTCCTCTCCGAGTGCCCGGTGGGGCTCATCGGCGATGACATCAACGCCGTGGCAAAGCAGAGCGCCAAGGATCTGGATATCCCGATCATCCCCTGTAACTGCGAGGGGTTCCGCGGGGTCTCCCAGTCCCTGGGGCACCACATCTCCAACGACACCATCCGTGACTACATCATCGAGACCCGGGAGTTCCCCGAGCCGGTGGGGCCCTACGACATCGCCCTTATCGGCGAATACAACATCGGCGGCGATGCCTGGTCCACGAAACCGCTACTTGAGGAGTGCGGCTTCAACGTCAAGTCCGTCTGGACCGGGGACGGAGAGCTGGAGAAGATTGCCGCGACTCACCAGGTGAAGCTCAACGTCATTCACTGCTACCGCTCCATGAACTACATGTGCAAGGTCATGGAAGAGAAATACGGCATCCCGTGGATCGAGCTGAATTTCTTCGGGCCGACAAAGATCAGGCAGAGCCTCCGCAAGCTGGCCGAGCTGTTCGATGACACCATCAAGGAGAAGGTGGAAGCGGTAATCGCCAAATATGATCCGCAGATGCAGGCGGTGATCGACGAGGTCCGCCCCCGTCTGGAGGGGAAGAAGGTCATGCTGTATGTCGGTGGCCTGCGCCCCCGGCACACCATCGGCGCTTACGAAGATCTGGGGATGACCTGTGTCGGCAGCGGCTATGAATTTGCCCACACCGATGACTATGACCGGACCGCGCCGGAAATGCCCGATGCCACGGTGGTCTATGACGATGCCTCCGAGCTGGAGCTTGAGGAGTTCGCTAAAGAGCTGAAGCCCGACCTGGTTGCCTCCGGCATCAAGGAGAAATATGTCTTCCAGAAGATGGGGCTGCCGTTTCGCCAGATGCACAGTTGGGACTATTCCGGGCCGTACCACGGGTACAAGGGGTTCCCGATTTTTGCCCGGGACATCGATATGGCGATCAATTCGCCCACGTGGGAACTGGTGAAGTCGCCCTTTTAGACGGCGCCCGCTTTTGGGCCATCTCGGCGTTTCCTTCGTCATCGCTTGTGCGGCGTAGCGCTGCTACGCCTCCGCGCTCTTCCTTGGAAGCCATCGACCTGGCCGCAAAATCGGCCCCCGATAGGTAGAACCAATAATCAATCGTCCGTGGGACGGATGAGTCCCCGGAAAGGAGACATATCATGGCTAACAACCTGGGCCTTGCAGTAAAGCCGGTGACCGAGACCCCGGTCGAAGAGATCGAACGGGTCAAGGAATGGATCAATACCGAAGAATACAAAGAACTGAATTTTAAGCGCGAGGCGCTGGTAATTGCGCCTCCCCACGCCTGCCAGCCCCTGGGGGCCGAACTGGCGGCCCATGCTTTCGAAGGAAGCCTCCCCTTCGTGCACGGTTCCCAGGGGTGCGCATCCTACTACCGCTCGACCCTCAATCGCCATTTCCGGGAGCCTGCCCCGGCCGTCTCCGATTCCATGACCGAGGACGGCGCCGTGTTCGGCGGCCAGAACAACCTCCACGAGGGGCTGGAGAATGCCATCGCCCTCTACAAGCCGAAGATGGTCTCCATTTTCACCTCCTGCATGCCGGAGATCATCGGTGACGACCTGAGCGCATTCATCAAGAATGCCAGGAACAAGGGGATAGTTCCGGCCGATATGCCGGTCGCCTATGCCAATACGCCCAGCTTCAACGGCTCCCATGTCCACGGTTACGACGCCATGCTTCTTTCCATCCTCCAGGCCCTGACCGCCGGCAAAAAAGTGGAGGGACGCTGCACCGGCAAGATCAACCTGGTTCCCGGCTTTGACGCCAACACGGGGAACTTCCGGGAGTACAAGCGGATCTTTGATGCCTTCGGCGTGCCGTACACCATCCTCGGCGATATCTCGGATGTCTTCGACTCGCCCCTGGACGGTACGTACCGGTTGTATGCCGGCGGCACCAAGCTGGATGATGCGGCCGATTCCATAAACGGCAAGGCCACCATCAACCTCGGCCCCTTTACCGCCGCCAAAACCTATGGCTGGCTCAAGGACAACTACGCGGGCAAACACGCTTCAATGCCCATGCCGCTGGGGATCGCCAAAACCGACGCTTTCCTGATGAAAATCTCCGAACTGAGCGGCAAGCCGGTTCCTGAAAGCCTCAAGGCCGAGCGGGGGCGTGCCGTGGATGCCATGACCGACGCCCATCAGTACATGCATGGGAAGAAATTCGCTCTCTACGGCGATCCGGACCAACTCATCGGCTATGTCTCGTTTCTCCTGGAGATGGGGGCGATCCCTTATTACATCCTTTGCAGCAAGGGGAACAAGAAAGTGGAAAAGGAGATCCAGGCGCTCCTCGACTCCTCCGCCTACGGCAAGCAGGGGAAAATTTACATGGGCAAGGATCTCTGGCATATGCGGAGTCTCATCATGACCGGCCCCGTGGACGCCATAATCGGCGATACCCATGGCAAGTTCATCGCCCGCGACGCCAATATCCCCCTCTTCCGCTTCGGCTTCCCCATCTTCGACCGGGTGAACCTGCACCGTTACCCGATTATCGGCTACCAGGGAGTCATCAACATGGTATCGGCCATCTGCAACAAATTTATCGAAGTAGTAGACGAGACCTGCGAAGAGCGCTTCTTTGAGATGATGCGGTAAGAGCGGGGAAAAGGCGGTAAACGGTAAGTGCTAGGATTTTACTGTGAAATTTGAGCTGAAAAAACCCGTCGGAGTTTTCCGTCGGGTTTTTTCTTCAGGGGGGAACACCCATGAACCTTGCAGAACATGGCAAAACCGTCAGGGTCCACTACATCGGAACCCTGGATACCGGCCGGATTTTTGACAGCACCGAGGGGGGCGCCCCCTATGAGTTCACCATCGGCAGCGGGCAGGTTTTCCCTGCCTTGGAACACGCTGTTATCGGCATGGCGGCCGGCGAGGTTAAGAACATCCTTGTCCCTGCTGAAGAGGCTTTCGGGGAATGGCGGAAGGAAAACCTCCTCACGCTCGAACGGGACCGGTTCCCCCGTGACCGGGAGTTGCTGGTGGGGCAGAAACTCAGCATCAGCTTTGCCGGCGGGCAGGCCCTGGTGATGATGGTGATGGAGGCCGGTGAGGACATGGTGACCCTCGATGGCAATCATCCGCTGGCAGGTCATGATCTTACGTTTGCACTTAAGCTGGAAGGGTTGAAATAGTGGTATAGTTTGCCTGCATGGGGTTGCAGTCTCGGTGAGGGATGGCATTATTGTTGCTGGCTAATTAGGATAAGTACAGTGCACCTTGGAGGTTTTGATGGGCTCTCCTCTGCTGCAGAAATTCCTGATGAGTTATGCAATCGTCGTGCGCCGGCTTGCATCGCTCTGCTGCCCACTGTTGCTGATTCCGTTGGTGCTTCTGGCTGTCTCCTGTGACAACAACAGATCACGGGTAGATATGGAAAAAGTAGTGCCTGCAATTGACGGAGGCCCTGCAAATAACTCTCTTCCCCCCTTGCACATTGCCGTAGCCGCCATGATTTCGCCCGAGACGACCCGGCAGTACTACGAAGAGTTGCTGCGGCTGGTGGCCGGCCGGATGGACAGGCGGGCCGTCTTCTGGCAGCGGCGCACGTATGCGGAAGTGAATGACCTGGTCATGAACCGGCAGGTCGATGCCGCCTTTGTCTGTGCCGGTCCCTATGTCAAGGGGCACGAGCGGTTCGGTATGGAGCTCCTGGCTGTGCCGGTCGTGCATGGCGCCAAAGT
Organism: uncultured Geobacter sp.; assembly: GCA_964490805.1. Classification (GTDB taxonomy): domain Bacteria; phylum Desulfobacterota; class Desulfuromonadia; order Geobacterales; family Geobacteraceae; genus Geobacter. The sequence goes on along the minus strand of CAZBEB010000001.1, from coordinate 215,727 downwards.
CTACTATTCCTACATCATCGCCAACCGCAACAGCAGTTATGCCTCGCTGCATGATTTGCGGGACAAGAAGTTTGCCTTCACCGATCCGGATTCAAATACCGGTTGCCTGGTGCCGACATACATGCTGGCAAAGCGGGGGGAAACGCCGAAGTCCTTCTTTCGGGAACATTTTTTCAGCAACAGCCACGATAACTCCATCAAGGCGGTTGCGGATGGCCAGGCTGATGGCGCCGCTGTTGATTCCCTGATATGGGAGTTCATGAACACCATTGATCCCACCCTCACGTCCCACACGAAGATTATCGAAAAATCCTCCCCCTACGGCATGCCGCCAATTGTTGTTCATCCAGCCATGGATGCGGCTGCCAAAAAAAGGTTGAAACAGATATTCCTCACCCTCCATGAACAGAAAGACTCGGCGGCCCTGCTTGCCAAACTCCAGATCGACCGGTTTGCCGAAGGCGATGACCGGGCCTATGACACGGTTCGTGAGATGAGTAGTTGGTTGGAGCAGAAAAAAGGTGACTAGGCGGGATTCATGCACCTGAAAAAGATCATCTTCATAAGGACCGCTGGACTCCTGACGGCTATGATCCTGCTCATAAGCGGGTTTTTCATGGTTTTTGCCCTGGAGCGCCATCGCCAGTTGACTCTGCACACATGGAAGACAAGGTCAGAGGTCCTTGCGGGGGCCATGCAGCGACTTATCCTCTGGGATGACAGGGTAGCCGTCAAGGCGCAGCTTGACAGCGAGCTTAAAATGAGCACGGTCCTTGACTATGCTTTTATCGCGCAGAATAGGCAGCCCTATGTTTCAACCTTTCGCAAGGGCGTGCCGGTGGCGTTGCTGGAGAGGGTTCCGCCCAGTGTGCTTCCGTCAGTATGGGAATTTAAGACCACTGAAGGGGAGGTTGTCTATGATATCGCTAAAAGCCTCGACGAATCCGGCACCATTTTGCACATTGGGCTGAAACGCCGCGCAGTCGACGGGAAAATAGCCTCTCTGCTAATTTCTATCGGCATTGTCGGAGGGGTGACAATCGTTGCGGGTCTCGGGCTGGCCCATGTTCTGGCGCGCCGGACCACCAGGGAGGTGAACAGTCTTGTCAATGCCCTCAGTTCCTATGGCGAGCTGAGCGACATGAGCGAGAGCACCATCAAGCCGGAAAGCTCGGAGGTGGCGGAGCTCATCGACACCTTTAAGGCGCTGTCGGCTGAAAGGAGGCAAGCGGCAATGGAGTTGCAACTGCTTAATGCTCAGCTTGAGCAGCGTGTCGAGGACCGGACGGAACAGCTGGCAGTTGCCAACAAAGAGCTCGATGCCTTTGCCTATTCGGTTTCCCATGACCTGCGGGCTCCGCTGCGTGGTATCGATGGTTTCAGCCTTGCCCTGATGGAAGAATTTGGTGAAAAGCTGAACGATCAAGGGAAAGATTATCTAACCCGGATCAGGAATGGCTGTCTCCGCATGGGGAAGTTGATTGATGAAATACTGCACCTCTCACGCATAACCCGGTGCGAGATTTGCCGCAAGCCGGTAAATCTGAGCGAGCTGGCACGGCAGATTGCGGAAGAGCATAAAGAGGTGGAGCCGCATAGGGCCGTCGAATTCACCGTGGATGACGTCCCTCCAGTCCTGGCGGACCCGACTCTGATCCGCTCGGTCATGGAAAATCTGATCGGCAATGCCTGGAAATATTCCCGTAATAATGCCGCGGCCCGGATAGAATTCGGACACGCGGTGACGGCGCATGGACCGGTGTTCTTCGTCAGGGACAACGGAGCCGGTTTCAATATGGAGTATGCCGATAAGCTGTTCATGCCGTTTCAACGGCTGCACCGGGCCGATGAGTTCGAAGGGACGGGTATCGGGCTTGCGTCAGTGCAGCGGGTAGTCCTGCGTCATGGGGGAAGGATCTGGGCGGAGGGGGAAGAAGGTAAGGGAGCAGTATTTTATTTCACGCTGGGAGGGCAGGTCAGTGAATGAAAAGAGGATATTGCTGGTAGAGGATAACCCCGATGACGAGGCCTTGACGATCCGGGCACTCAAGGCGAACAATCTGCGCAACGAAATCGTTGTGGCCCGCGACGGCGCCGAAGCGGTGGATTTTTTGTTCGGCACGGGTGCTTATGCCGAGCGTGACACGACGAATCAGCCGGAACTGGTGTTGCTGGATCTCAACCTCCCCAAGCTTAACGGATTGGAAGTATTGAAAAAAATTCGCTCCGATAACCGTACCCAACTCCTGCCGGTGGTCGTGCTCACCACATCCGATGAATACCGGGATCGCGTGGACAGCTACCGTTTTGGAGCCAACAGCTACATCGGCAAGTCGTTGAATTTCGAGGAATTCAGTGAGTCGGTGCGACAACTGGGCTTGTACTGGCTTTCGTTGAATATCGGACCGCCACGTTCCTGAATGTGCAGGATAAGTCGTGGGCAAAGTAACGGCGGGGTAGTCAAATCTCCGGAAGGGTGAAATAAAAGGTTGCCCCTTTGCCGGTGTGCCCCTCAGCCCAGACCCTGCCGCCGTGTCGTTCGACAATCCGCTTTACCGTGGCCAGCCCGATGCCGGTCCCCTCGAATTCGCTGCCGTGGAGCCGCTGGAAATGACCGAACAGCTTGTCCTTGTAAGTCATGTCGAAGCCAACCCCATTATCCCTCACAAAGAAGACGTCCTGGCCGTCAATAACAGTTTTGCCGAATTCAATCCGGGCATTGGGCTCCTTGGCAGTGTACTTCCATGCATTGCCCAGCAGGTTTTGCAGGAGTTGCCGCAGCAGGGTTGCGTCACCTTTGGCCTTGAGATTATCAGCGATAATCCATTCCACTTCGCGGCGAGGTTCCATCTCCCGCAGCGATGCGACCGTCATCGTCGCAAGTGCGCTGAGGTGTACGGTGGCGGTGTTCAGTTCGACCCGGCCGACCCGCGACAGCTCCAGCAGGTCGTCGATAAGCTGGCCCAGCCGCTTGCTTGCCGCTGCAATGCGGTCAAGATACCGGTGTGCCTCCGGGGGGATCCGGTCCCCGAACTCTTCGGTCACAATGGCGCTGTAACTGTTGATGTGGCGAAGCGGTGCGCGCAGATCGTGGGAGACAGCGTAGCTGAAAGATTCGAGCTCTTTCATGGCCATCTCCAGCTTGGCGGTTCGCTCGATAACCCGCTGGTCGAGTTCTTCGTTCAGCGTGCGGATGGCCTCTTCAGCCTGCTTTTGTTCGGTGATGTCCTGGCAGGCGCCAAACAGGAAAAGCTCGCCGGGGGTGTCGCCGGCTTCGCAGTGCGATGTCTGGCGTATCCAGTGAATCGAGCCATCTTTGGCGAAGATGCGGTACTCTTCGGTGCCGGTCTTGTCAGGGGTCATGGAGAGAAGGGTAGAGCTCAACCTCTCCTGATCGTCGGGGTGTACCAGGGGCATCCAGCAGCCCCATTCAAACAGGTTCTGCTCCGAGTAGCCGGTGATGGCCTCGAATGCGCCACCCAGCCATCTGACCCGGTAGGGGGCATCTCCCTTACGGGTGCAGAAATTTACGTAGTCGGACGTGAGAGACGAAAAAAGGCGGTAGCGCTCTTCGCTTTCCTTCATCTGCTCCTGGGCGGTCACGAGGTCGGTTATGTCGTTCATGACGCAAATGGTCCGGCCGATACCCGCTGACTTGACTTCAACTTCCCGGCGGCAGCCGTCCTTGGTGGTGATGGCGACGCGGCACGGAGATGAAAAACCAGCTGCCCTGTCAGCTCCACAGTATCCGTGAACTTTCTCGTGGTCTTGGCCGTAGAGTTTACGGAACCAGTCGTCGATGGACTGAATCTCGGTTCTCCCGTAGCCGGTGAGCCGCTCTGCCGCGCTGTTGAAGAAAAAATTATCGACTTCGATGTACAGGGCAGCGACCGGCAGGGTCTCGACCATTGCCACGAGAGCCTCCCGGCTAAGGTGGGAGATGTCGAAGGGCATGTTTTTCATAATGCGGATACCTTGAATGCGGTTGGCTTGTCACAACCCCGGCAATGGCCGGGCCTGTGGGCGCTCTGGCGGATTCAGCGGCGAAAGGACTCTTCCCCCCGTGGGGAAGAGTCCTTTTTATCGCCAGGTTTGCTCCGTCATTTTCTGCAGAGTTACCAGTTTTCGCCCAGAAGCTCGAAGTGGGCCTTGGGGTGGGCGCATGCGGGGCACTGGTCCGGGGCGCCTGTGGCTGTGTGGAGGTAGCCGCAGTTGCGGCAGCGCCACACTACTTCGTTTTGACGGGTGAAAACCTGGCCGGCTTCTATGTTGGCCAGGAGGTCCCGGTAACGCTTCTCGTGCTGCTTTTCTGCAACGGAGATGGCCCGCCAGACCGCCGCGATGGCGGCGAAACCCTCTTCCTGGGCCACCTGGGCAAAGGCCGGATAGAGGTCGGAATGCTCTTCGTGTTCTCCGGTGGCGGCGGCCAGGAGATTTTCGGCCGTGGTGCCGATTTTACCGGCCGGGAAGCAGGCGGTTATCTCCGTATCTCCTCCCTCAAGAAACTTGAAGAAGCGCTTGGCGTGCTCCTTCTCCTGGTTGGCGGTCTCTTCGAAGATATCGGCAATCTGCACGTATCCTTCTTTTTTCGCCGTGGCGGCAAAGTAGGTGTAGCGGTTGCGGGCCTGGCTCTCGCCGGCAAAGGATTTCAGAAGGTTTTGTTCGGTTTTGCTCCCCTTGATACTGCTCATTAAACGGTCTCCTTTGATAGATTGTATGTTGTGCGGCTTCATCATTGCAGGCTGCTAGTCAATAAGGGTGAAGCGTTCCTTCGGCACCCCGCAAACGGGGCATTTGTCCGGCGCATGGTCATATACGGTGTTGCCGCAGATTTCGCAAACGTACACCGGGCGTGCTGCCAGATCGCCGCCGCTCTTTACCGCGGAAAGGGCCTTCTGGTAGAGATCGTGGTGTATCTCCTCCACGGCCAGGGCGTTGCGGAAGGAGATTTCAGCCAGGCGGTCCCCCTCCTTCTTCGCCTCTTCCAGGAAAGGGGGATACATGGTCTGGAATTCGAAGCCTTCTCCTTCGATGGCGGATTCCAGGTTCTCCGTGGTTTTCTTTATTCCTCCCATGGCGCGCAGGTGGGCATGGGCATGGACGGTTTCGGCATGGGCTGCCGCCCGGAAAAGTCTGGCAACCTGTGGGAATCCGTCCACTTCCGCCTGTTTGGCGAATGCCAGATATTTCCGGTTTGCCTGGCTTTCGCCGGCAAAGGCTTCCGCAAGATTCTCTTTTGTGGACATGTTTGTACCTCCTGTTTGATGGGCCGCAGGCTCGTGCGGCCATTGCAGATTATTAACTCATTTTTTAGCGCTGTTTCCCAGTTTTTCAAGGCAGTTGCTACAGATCCCATAGACTACGACGTTTCTTGCGGCGATGCGCCCCCACGATTCGATTCCAACGGGGAGCGGAATCTCGTCAACGGTATTCCATTGAAAATCCGATATTTCCTTGCACTTGCTGCACATGAGATGGTGATGTCGAATCCCCGTTGCTTCGAATCGTGACGGGCTTTCAACCGTATCTATTCTGCTGATGAGCCCATACCGGGCGAGGGTCGAGAGAGTTCTGTAGACCGTATCCAGGGAAATGGTCGGGATATTTCGCCGCAGGCGCTGATGGATGGTTTCCGCCGAGGGGTGGTCGACCGCCGAGGCGAGTTCCCGGTAGACCTCCAGTCGCTGATGGGTAATCCGGAGGCCTTCATGGCGACAGGCCCGTTCAAGGTCTGCAAGCTGTTTCTCGTCTGTTGAAAAAGTCTTTCGCATGGATAACGTTCGGTAGTTTTTTGGCAAAAATTAGTAGATAAGAAAAATACCTAATAACGGGAGGGGCGTCAAGTCATCTCCTGAAATCAGAACCCGGGTCGGTAATCACCGGTGTTCTGGGCCCGGCAATTACGAAGGGCCGGAACAATCCTGCTCCGGCCCTTCGTTTGCTGCACAATTTTTAATAGCTTCCGGCTAGAGCCCCCGCATGCCCCCCCAACTGTGCGGGTCGTTGCCGTGGCAGTCCTGGCAGTATACTGTCTGACCGCCCAGGCCCTTGGCGATGGTTGCCTTTACTTTTGTGGCGGTACTGGTGTGGCATACGTAGCATGCCGCTACTGTTACGGTTGTCGCATAGCGCCCCGCATGGATTTCGCCGATGTTGTCGCCATGGCAGCGGCTGCAGGTGACGATGGTATGTTTCACCTGGTCATGCATGGCCGATGTATGGCATTGCTGGCAATCGCGAACCACCTGGACCGTGAACTCGCTGTTGTAATTTTCGATCTTGTGGCAATCGAGGCATTGCCTGCCATCTTCGGCAATCAGGTTGTGGTGCCGCGCAACATTGTTCGGAGCGGTATGGCACGTGGTGCAGTCGGCGAAAGTCAGGTTCAGGTTCAAGGGGGCTTCCGGTGCCCTGTAGCCTGTGCCCCCCACTGCGCCGGCAAAGTCTGTGCCGAGGGCCATGACGAAGACAATCGCCGCAGCCGTTGAGAGAAATGCCATGATCGTTTGTTTGCCCATGATGTCACCCATATAAAATAAGGATCGTGATAATTTCGACAAGCGGTGTCTTTTGTTGGCGCATTGTAATATTTTAATGTTTAGTGGGCAATGAAAAAGATAATCCTTTCTCAAACGGGCTTTTCTCGCTTGAGTTTTTGCACGGAGCCTCGACAGGCTGCGATGGTTGTTTCCGTTCATGACTGCCCAATAATTGGGCAGTCATGGGGCGGTGACGGCGTTGAAAACTTGCAATTTATTCAAAAATCAACTAGATAGGGGCATTGCCCAGGTTTGGCACGTCAAGTGCTTTAGGATGGACAGAACCACCGGGCACTTTACATTCATAATCAAATTGGCAAAGGCGCCAACCATCCGTTATCGATGGTTGGCGCCTTTTTCCGTTTCGGGGGACACTATGGCAAAACCCGACTACTACGACGCAACCGATTGCGAAACCCATGAAAAAGGCGCTCCCAAGTTCTGCAAAAAGTCGGAACCGGGGGAGGGGGCCGAGCGCTCCTGCGCCTACGACGGCGCCCGGGTGGTGCTGATGCCCATCACCGACGTGATTCACCTGGTGCACGGCCCCATCGCCTGCGCCGGCAACTCCTGGGACAACCGGGGAGCCCGCTCTTCGGGGTCGCAGCTCTATCGCCGGGGCTTCACCACCGAGATGCTGGAGAACGACGTGGTCTTCGGCGGCGAGAAGAAGCTCTACCGGGCGATTCTGGAGCTGGCGGAGCGCTACGCGGGAGAGGCGAAGGCCATGTTTGTCTACGCCACCTGTGTCACCGCCATGACCGGCGACGACATCGAGGCGGTCTGCGCCGCGGCCCAGAAGAAGGTCGCCATCCCCCTAATCCCCGTCAATACCCCCGGCTTCATCGGCGACAAGAACATCGGGAACCGCCTGGCCGGCGAGGTGCTCTACAAGCATGTCATCGGCACCGCCGAGCCGCCGGTTCCGGGCGATTTCCCCATCAACCTCATCGGCGAGTACAACATCGCCGGTGATCTCTGGGGGATGAAGCCCCTCTTTGACCGCCTCGGCATCCAGATACTCTCCTGCTTCAGCGGTGACGCCAGATTCGAGGAGCTGCGCTACGCCCACCGGGCGAAGCTGAATATCATCATCTGCTCCAAGAGCCTCACCAACCTTGCCAAAAAGATGCAGAAGAACTACGGCATGCCCTATCTGGAGGAGTCCTTTTACGGCATGACCGACACCGCCAAGGCCCTGCGGGACATCGCCCGCGAGCTGGATAATATCGTCGGCGGCCTTGAGAAACGCACCATGCAGAACCGGGTGGAAAAGCTCATTGAAGAGGAAGAGGCAAAGTGCCGCGAACGGCTCGTCCCCTACCGCAAGCGGCTCGAAGGGAAGCGGTCGGTACTCTTCACCGGCGGGGTCAAGACCTGGTCCATGGTGAACGCCCTGCGGGAACTGGGGGTGGAGATACTGGCAGCCGGAACCCAGAACTCGACCCTGGAGGATTTCTACCGGATGAAGGCCCTCATGCACCGGGATGCGCGGATTATCGAGGACACGTCCAGCGCCGGACTGCTCCAGGTCATGTACGAGAAGATGCCCGACCTCATCGTGGCCGGCGGTAAGACCAAGTTCCTGGCACTCAAGACCCTGACCCCCTTTCTCGACATAAACCACGGCCGTTCCCACCCCTATGCCGGGTACGAGGGGATGGTGACCTTTGCGAAACAGCTGGACCTCACGGTCAATAACCCCATTTGGCCGGTGCTGAACGCGCCTGCGCCGTGGGAGAAGTCGGACGAGGCATTGGCGGATGATGTGGCGGCGGCCGCCGGCCATGCCGCGACGCACCTGGGCGAGGATTTGAAGAATTCCAAGGTTAAGGTTCCCACCAAGAACGCCACGGTGAACCCCCAGAAGAACTCTCCGGCCCTGGGCGCAACGCTCGCCTATCTCGGCATCGACCGGATGCTGGCACTCCTCCATGGCGCGCAAGGGTGCTCCACCTTCATCAGGCTTCAGCTCACGCGGCACTTCAAGGAGCCCACCGCCCTTAATTCCACCGCCATGAGCGAGGATACCGCCATCTTCGGCGGCTGGGATAACCTGAAAAAGGGACTCACGAAGGTAATCGAGAAGTTCAGCCCCGAGGTGGTGGGGGTCATGACTTCTGGGCTCACCGAAACCATGGGGGATGACGTGCAGAGCGCCATCGTCCACTTCCGCAAGGAGAACCCGGAGCATGACGGGGTGCCGGTCATCTGGGCCCCGACCCCCGACTACTGCGGCTCCATGCAGGAGGGCTACGCCGCGGCAGTGGAGGCGATAGTGAAAAGCGTGCCCGAGCCGGGGGAAACGATCCCCGGCCAGGTTGCGATCCTCCCCGGCTGCCACCTGACACCGGCCGACGTGGAGGAGGTGCGTGAGATCTGCGAGGCTTTCGGGCTCGACCCGATTATCGTCCCCGATATCGCCAATGCCCTGGATGGCCACATCGATGCGACAGTGTCGCCCCTCTCCACCGGCGGCGTTCCCATGGCGCGGATCCGGCAGGCGGGCCGGAGCTGCGCCGCCCTCTTCATCGGCGATTCCCTCGCCAGGGCGGCGGAGGCCATGACAGCAAAATGCGGCATGCCCAACTACGGCTTCACCTCCATCACCGGCCTGGCCGAAGTCGACCGCTTCATGGAGACCCTCTCTGCTATTTCGGAACGCCCCATCCCCGAGAAGTTCCGCCGCTGGCGCAGCCGCCTCATGGACGCCATGGTCGATTCCCATTACCAGTTCGGCCTCAAGAAGGTGACCCTTGCCCTGGAGGGGGACAACCTGAAGACCCTGGCGAATTTTCTGGCGGGCATGGGCTGCGAGATCCAGGCGGCCATTTCGGCCACCCGTGTCAGAGGGCTTGACGCTTTGCCGGCCAACACCATCTTCGTGGGGGACCTGGAAGATCTGGAAGCGGTGGCGGAAGGGAGCGACCTGATCGTGGCCAACTCCAACGGCCGCCAGGCGGCGGCGAAGCTGGGGATCAGGGCCCACCTGCGGACGGGTCTCCCGGTATTCGACCGCCTCGGCGCCCACCAGAAGATGTGGGTGGGATACCGGGGAACCATGAATCTCTTGTTCGAGACGGCGAATCTGTTCCAGTCCAATGCCGCGGAGGGGCAGAAACTGGCCCATAACTAGACAGCCTTGACAGGACAAAAAATCGACGATTCCTGATGGAGTAAAAAATACGGCAAGGAGTAAGCCCATGAAAGTCGCATTCACAAGTTCAACCGGCGAGATGATCGACGAGCACTTCGGCATGGCAAAGAATTTTCAGATATGGGAGATCGGACCGGAGGCTTCTTCCTTTGTGGAGACCATCACCATCGGTCAGCAGGGCGAAGACGAGGAGGACAGGATTGCAGGTCGGGCCGCGGCCCTCAAGGAGTGCGCCATCGTCTACACCATGGCCATCGGCGGGCCGGCGGCCGCCAAGCTGGTGGCCCTGAGGATTCACCCCATGAAGACCAATTCCCCCGTCAGCCTTCCCGAAACGGTTGGCCGGCTTCAGGAGGTGCTGCAGGGGAACCCCCCGCCATGGCTCCGCAAGGCCATGAACAAGGGGAAAGAGGTTTCATTTGAGGAAGATTGATTTCGTAGGGGCGATCCTTGTGATCGCCCGAACCTTGGGCAAACACGAGGTTTGCCCCTACAAAACCATAAACAGAGGAGAGAAGTCATGGCCTACATTACCGGAATGAGAAGGAACAAAACCGAATACACGCCCCAGTTTGTCGTTTCTGTGGACGAGGAGACCTGCATCGGCTGTGCCCGCTGCTACAAGGTCTGCGCCCATGATGTGCTCACCTTCGAGGAGCTGGACGAGGACGATTCCGCCAAGATGTACATGAAGGTGACGAACCCGGGCAACTGCATCGGCTGTCAGGCCTGCGGGCGCACTTGCTCGAAAAAATGCTTCACATTCGAGCCGGTGGTTCTTTAAAAGCCGGTCCCCGGTCCCCGACCAAGGAGTCAACCATGCTAATCGCCGTTGCATCTAGGGATGGAAAAGAGATTAATCAGCATTTCGGCCATGCGGAGCGGTTCCTCATTTACGAGGTGGAGGGGGACGAAGTGAGGCTGGTGGACGAGAAGAAGGTGGAGCGCTATTGCTCCTACGATGTGGATCACCCCTTGAGGGGCCATCTCCTCAAAGCCATTGCCGCGGTCCTCGCCGGCTGCCGGGCCGTGGTCTGCGCCCAGGTCGGCCAAGCCCCCCAGATGGAGCTGGAGCGGCTCGGCATCGACGTCTACGCGGCCGACGGCCCCGTCAGGCCGGCCCTTGTGGAAATTGCCAAAGTTCTGTAGGGGCGGGCCTCGCGTTCGCCCTTTACGGCTGCCATTCAGTCCGTCACAACGAGGTGATGACCCATGCACAACTCGGGATTCAATCTCTGCAATCTACCGCCGTGGGTCATTGCCTCCCGCCACTTTAACGACAATCCCCTCCCCCTGGAGGTTCAGGGGGTGCGCCTCGCCAACCGCTTCCTCTTTGACCGGCTCGATGCCATCGCCTCCCCCGATGAGCGGGGCACGGTCTTCAACGACTACATGTCGGTGAAGTTCCAGCTCCACCTCTGGCAGGAGCAGGCAACGCCATCGGCCCGCAAGAGCCTGAAAAACAGCTACCTTCGCTATCTGCGCGGCTGGATGATGGACGCCAACTCCGTGGAGGGGGCCGTTCTCAAGGGGTGGGTCGAGAGCCGCATGGGGATTGCCCCCACCTTTCACAAGAGCCGCATCACCGGCATCCAGACCGACTCCTACTACGATTACGTGGTGGACCGGACTGCCGGGAGCAAGCGGACCAGCGCCATCAACTCCCAGCTGGACATTCTGTACGAGTTCTGCCGGTACGAACTGGCCCGCCGCTTTCCGGGCGAGCGGTGGGTAACCCTCTACCGGGGGACGTTCAGCGCCGACGATTATGATGTTCTGGAGGAAGTGGGGCGGCGGGAGAAGGTAATCCGCTTCAACAATCTCGTCTCCTTCACTTCCGTAGAGGAACGGGCCTGGGAGTTCGGTTCAACGGTCTGGGAGATTCGAGCCCCCCTTGCCAAGGTTTTTTTCTTCGATGATCTGCTCCCCAACAGCATCCTCAAGGGGGAGGGGGAGTACCTGGTCATCGGGGGAGAGTACCGGGTGCGGCGGGTGATGTGCACGGTGTGAGTGTGGTGCTGACGATGCAAAGGGCCCCGCTGGATGTTTCCACCGGGGCCCTTTGCTTTGTGGGGCGGAGCTGCCTGTTTACTGGTTTGCGCCCGCCGTTATCTCCTTCACCACCATGTCAACCACGGGGAGCGGCGGCACCGCCTTGAGCCCGTACATCTGCTCCAGGTTGATGTCCTTGGGGACCGCCGCCAGAAGCGCCTCGGCCACCTTCTGGTCGGCCTGGCGGAAGCGGAGCTTGGCTTCGATGGTCACGTTCTTCAGGTCTGCCGGGAAGTGGAGCCCGTAGTACGTGTCCCGGTATCCCCTGGGCGGAATGGTGTCATGCTTGGAGAAACCGACAACCTCCCACGGGTTCACGGCAAAGTGGAAGTCCTTTCCCATGCCGTCGGAGGCGAAGTTGCGGGCGACCTCGGAGATGGAGCCGTCGGCATTGAGGGTGCCGCTCGACATGACGACTTTGCCCGCTTCATCCTTGAGGGTGATTTCCAGCCACATCTGGCGCACGTTGGTGAGAGACGTCGGCAGGTTGTGCCCCGCCCGGATGTTCTTTACCCGCACCTTGAGTTCGTCAAGCTTGCCGTTGTGGTAGATGGGGAAGAGTTCCAGGTCTGCCGCGGACTTCAGCCGCTCCACAGCCATCTCGTACTGCGCCATGAGGCTCTTGGCCAGTTCTTCGTCACCGGTTATCTTTGCTGCGCCGGCCGCCAGATAGGTGAGGAGGTAGTTGGCGCCGCTAAAGTAGTGCTTGTACTCCTTGCGCTCGGGCTTCACGAACTGGTCGGCGCTCCGCTTGAAGGTGGGGATGTCGACCATGTGGCAGTCCTGGCACATGATGGCTTTTTGGGCGTAGGGGCCGGCGATCCACTCGTTGTGGGTAGCCTCGATGGGGAAGTGGTCGTCGTAGTGGTAAACCTGGTGGCAGGAGGCGCAGAGGTTTGCCTGGAGGTGCAGGGGAGATTCCTCGCACTTGTGAAAGCCGCCGCCGCACGCGTCATGGTTGGGAATGGGTCCCCGTTTGATGAGGACCTGGCCTTCGGTGGACTCAACTCCGGGGCTCATGATGAAGGAGCCGTTTTCGGCCACCCGTGCGGGGGTCTGCTGGTGGGTAACGCCGCTGATGGAGTGGCAGACGTCGCAGGAGACGCCGGCAAGGGCGATGGCAGAAAGTCCCGCAAGGCCGGGCCCCTTGATCTCGCCGGTCACAACTCCGATGGGGGTATGGCACCCCTCGCACTGCCGGGAGATTTCATGCCCCACGGCCTTCACCCCCTTGTTGAGCTCACCCTGGTAGACCGGGTCCTTGAAGGCGAGGCTGTGCACCGAGCCGTTCCACTCCTTGTACTGCTTCTCGTGGCAGCCGCTACAGACTTCGGGGGAGTTGAAGGGGACTGACGACTTGTTCCATTTTATAAGGGACGGGTAGTAGGGATAGAACTCCCGGTCCACGGGGAAAACTGGAGATGCGGCTAATGCCGCGACAGCGGCGCCGACAAGGGCGAAGCAGGTGAAGAGGGCGGTGAAGAGGCGCGACGTTCGCTTCATGGATTGTTCCTCCTTGACCAGAATCCATAGTGATTATGCTGCCTTTATAAATAATGGTTAAGGTTTAGCAGCAAATGCACCCAGCGTCAAGGAAGAGGCAACAAATTACCGGTTTATTCGCGAAGGGCCACGGATATGGCGATTAGCCGCTCTGAAAGCTCGAATATCTCGTCCATGGTTTTTCGGTCCATCTTTTTCAGCCACCGTTGGGGGATCCCGTCCATGCCGTAGAATGCCCCGGCTACCATGCCGCAGATGGCGCCGGTGGTATCCGCGTCGCCACCCTGGTTGACGGTGTTCACAAGGCATTCCTCAAAGGTGCGCCCCCGGAAGAAATGGTGCAGGACCGTTTGCATTGTGTCAACCACGTAGCCTGTTGCGAGACCACGGTAGGGGGTGAAGGAAAAAGTGGAGTAGTTGCTGATGAAGGTATCCGCTTCCCGCCGGAGCCGGTTTTTAGATGCGCCGGCAATGGCCAGGTGGACGAGCCTCCCCAGGGTGATGCAGGCGGCGTCGGAGAGGGGGTGGTTATGGGTAATCCGGGCCTGTTCCAGGGCGCATTGTTGCAGGAGATTGTCGTCGCCCAGGGTGTAGAGGGCCGCGGGGAGCATGCGCATTGCGGCGCCGTTGCCGGCGTCCCATTCGTTGGGGGAGGTTTCCAGCGCCCCTTTGAGCATGAAATTCCGGATGCCGCGGCGGCAGGTGTCGCCCACATCCACCGGTTTCGTCCTGAGCCATCCGGCGAACTCTTCGGCGATGCCTCTCAGCGACCATCCGTTGGCGGTTACGATGGCTCGGGCCATGCAGAGGGACATCTCGGTATCGTCGGTCACCTGCCCGGGCTTGAGCCGTAGCCACCCCCCTCCGACGATTTCCCGCAGGACGCCGTATTTGGCCCGTATCTCGCCGGCGGTCATGAACTCCACCGGGGCGCCGAGGGCGTCTCCCACCGCCAGTCCCACAAAGGCTGCCCGGGCGCGGGAAACTATTTCTTGTTGGTTGAGGGGGGGAGGCATGGAAAAAGACCCTGCAATAAGCGCGCCCCCCTCTGTTGCTGCTTTTTTGGTCGATTTTCCAAAAAAACAGCAACAAAAATATTTTTAGTATTACTAAAAAATTATAAAAAACACAGTGTTGAGCGACGTTTTTCCCGTTTTGCCGTTCTGGCACGTTTAATGATAAGGGGTATGGTAACGGCCATACAATGATGTATGAGTCCAAAAAACAGGCACAGGAGCCCGGCGCGATAAATGCGACGGGCTTTTTTCGTTCGGGCAGCGACATTTCCCTCTGGAGGTAGACCATGGCCACATCATGCGACCAGTTGAAGAGAATTCAGGGGCACCCCTGTTTTGGCGGAAATCATCAAAAAAACGGCAGGATGCATCTGGCCGTTGCCCCCCGCTGCAACATCAAGTGCGGCTACTGCAGCCGCAAGCACGACTGCGCCAACGAGTCCCGTCCCGGCGTCACGAGCCGGCTCATTACCCCTGCCGAGGCTATCCTTAAGGTCCGGGAGGTGATGGCGAGTCCCCTGGTGGGGCCGATTATCAAGGTGATCGGCATTGCTGGCCCCGGAGACCCGCTGGCCAACGAGGAGACTTTCGAGACGTTCCGCCTTGTGGGCGCGGAATTTCCTCATCTCATCAAGTGCATGAGCACCAACGGGCTCATGCTGCCCGATGCCATCGACCGGCTCCATGGGCTGGACCTGCATAGCCTGACCGTAACCCTCAATGCCCTTGATCCGGCGGTTGGAGCCCGGATTTACGGCCACATAAGCTATCAAGGGAAGAGGTATTCCGGTGTCGAGGCGGCGGAGATTCTCGTGGCCAACCAGCTTGAAGGTATCCGGCGGGCCGTCGGGTACGGCATGACCGTGAAGGTCAACACCGTCTACATCCCCGGCGTCAATGAAGAACAGGTCCCGCTCATCGGCCGTAAGATAAAGGAGCTCGGTGCCTTCGTCATGAACATCATGCCGCTTATCCCCCAAGCCGATTTCGCCCATGTTGCGCCGCCGTCACCGGAAGCTCTCGAAGCGGTCCGGAAGCGCAACGAGCTGATTATCGGGCAATTCAAGCATTGCCGCCAGTGTCGCGCCGATGCCGTCGGGCTCATCGGCCATGATGTGAAGGCGGGTGAGCCGCTGCACTCTCTTCCCCTGGCCATGTGAGGGGGGCGTGGATATCAGGCCTTTCAATAACGGGGATATTCCCGCGTTTCTCGCCCTTGCTGCCGCCGAGGGATGGGTTAGCGACCCGTGGGAGTTCTCGTTTGTTATGGGCACCTTCCCCCGCGGGTGTCTTGCCGTGGAATACGGGACCGCTGTTGCCTTTGTGACGGCGGCCAGGTATACCTTGAGCGGCTGGATAGGAAACCTGATCGTTGCGAAGGGTTTTCGGGGCCGGGGGTACGGGAGCCGGCTCATGGGCCGGGCTCTGGACGAGCTTCTGGCTGCCGGCGTGAAAACGGTCTGGCTCACTGCATCGGAACAGGGGCGGCCCCTCTATGAAAAGATGGGGTTCCGGGAGATCGACTCTGTAGTCCGCTGGCGCGGAACCGCCACGGGGGGGGGCAAACGGGGGGGGGACCCCCTTCATCTTGACGAGCTTGCTACCCTTGACCGTGCCGGTTGGGGGGATGACCGTTCAGGCCTTCTTGCGGCGGTGGCCGCCAGGGGGATGGTGATGCGGGAGCGGGGGGGCTTTGTCGCGGTGCAACCCTGCGACGGCGGTTTCCAGGCGGGGCCGTGGAGCGCCGTGGACGAAGGCGTGGCCGAAAGGCTCCTGGACCGTGCCCGGTCATGTCCGGGGCGCGGGGAGCAGGTGCTCCTCGATGTGCCCGCCCGCAATGTTCGGGCCGCCCGCATTCTGACCGGCGCCGGATTTACGGCCGTCGGGCGGACGGTGCTCATGTATAGCGGCGCGCCGCCGGCGTACGACCCCGACCGGATTTTCGCCCTTGCGACCATGGGGAGCATAGGGTGAAAGGCGCTTTTTTACTCACATTAAAAAATATGCCTAAAAATTGAGCAAACATATTCTTGATAAGGTGCTTGTTTTTCTGATATTATCGCCTGCTGCTAAAGATGGGGGCACTGTCCCGTTGCGATACCGTTCATTACGGTGATAGCGGCATGTGCAACCAGCTTTATACTTTCGAGCCCTTAACGGGGCGGGAGGATTTTCATGCTTGCCATTGCCTGTATCAAACAGGTGCCGGACACTACGCAGGTGAAGATTGATCCTGCAACCAACACCCTCGTTCGCGAGGGGATTCCTTTTATCGTTAACCCCTATGACACCCATGCCCTGGAGGAGAGCCTCCGGGTCAAGGACCGCTTCGGCTTCCGGGCCGTGGCTCTTTCCATGGGGCCTCCCAACGCCGAGGCGGCGCTGCGCAAGGCTCTTTCCATGGGAACCGACGATGCGATCCTTTGCTCCGACCGCTGTTTCGGCGGGGCGGACACCCTGGCCACCAGTAACGTCCTGTCGGCCGCCATCAAGAAAGTCGCCGAGGAGGCGGGTGATGAGGTGGGGATAGTTTTCTGCGGCAAGCAGACCATCGACGGCGACACCGCCCAGGTCGGCCCCGGCATTGCCTCGCGGCTTGGTTTCCGGCAGTTGACCCTTGTCGACAAGATATTGTCGCTGGATATGGAGAAGCGGACCATCCGGGTGAGCCGCAAGCTGGAAGGGCGCCACGAGATTGTGGAGGCGCCGCTGCCGGTCATGCTGACGGTAGTTAGGGAGCTTAACCGCCCCCGCTACCCCACCGTGCCCATGCGGCTCTCCGCCGTGGATGCCTCGGTGAAAGTCTGGAACAACGAGGTGCTGAAGCTGGATGTGAACTCCATCGGCCTGAAGGGGTCCCCGACGTGGGTGAGCCGGATCTTCTCCCCCGAGCGCGACAAGGGGGAAATTATCGGTGATGGCGCCAATGATCCGCAGGGGACGGCAGCACTGCTGATCGACAAACTCTTGAGCAAGGATCTGCTTGCGGTGTGATAAATGATGTAGGGGATATTGAAATGACCGAACCTAAGAAACTGAAAAAACCCCGGGGCAAGGCCAAGCTCATCGAGGGGAAATGTATTGCCTGCGGAGCTCGCTGCCAGAGCGCCTGCCCCGTGGATGCCATAGAGATGAGCGATGCTGGCGAGCCGATCGTTCTGAGCGACAAGTGCATCGGCTGCATCAAATGCGTCAAGGTCTGCCCGGCCGAGGCTATAGAGATGTTCTTCACTCCCGAGGAGTTGAAGATTCTCGAAGAGCTGGCCAAGCAGCAGGCTGCCGGCGGCGCCCCTGTTGTCGATGAGGAGGACGCCGAGGAGGCCGCCCTGGCAAAGATGCTTGCCGCCTACCGCGGCGTCTGGGTCTTTGTGGAGCAGACCGAAGGAGAGCCGGCCACGGTATCCTGGGAGCTCATGGGGGTTGGCGCCCAACTGGCCAAAGAAATCAACACCGAACTCTGTGCCATCGTCATTGGTCACGGGGTTGAGCACCTCTGCCGCGAGGCCTTCAGCTACGGCGCCACAAAGGCATACCTCATGGATCAGGAGGTTTTCCGGTTCTACCGGACCGAGCCCTACCTCGATGCCTGCTGCCACCTGATCGATAAATACAAGCCCGAGATCATCCTCATGGGCGCCACCGGCATGGGCCGCGACCTTGCCGGTGCCGTTGCCACGCGGGTCAAGACCGGCCTCACCGCCGACTGCACCGGCCTCGACGTGGACGACAAGCGCAACCTCCGCCAGACCCGCCCTGCCTTCGGCGGCAATATCATGGCTACCATCATGTGCGACAAGTTCCGTCCCCAGATGGCCACGGTACGCCCCCATGTGATGCCGATGTCCGAGAAGAAGGAAGGCGCTGCCGGCGAGATCGTCCGGGAGCAGATTGCGCTCAACGAGGCTGACATCCTCACCAAGGTCATTGAGATTATCAGGGACACCAAGGTGGGCATCGACATCGCCGGGGCCGAGTTCATCGTCTCGGGCGGGCGGGGGATGATGGGCCCTGAAAACTTCGCCATGCTCCAGGAACTGGCCGACGAGCTGGGAGGGGTGGTCGGCGCGTCGCGCAGTGCCGTGGACGCCGGCTGGATGCCCCACGACCGTCAGGTGGGGCAGACCGGCAAGACGGTCCGGCCCAAGATCTACATTGCCTGCGGCATTTCCGGCGCCATCCAGCATCTTGTCGGCATGCAGGATTCCGATGTGGTTATCGCCATAAACCGCGACAAGGATGCTCCTATCTTCGAAGTGGCCACCTACGGCATAGTGGGCGACCTCTTCCAGATAGTGCCGGCCATTACCAACCGGCTGCGGGAACTGAAAGCATCGCGAAAAAAAGGTTGATGGAGCAGGGGCCGGAACTTGAGGCCGTCCTCTTTCACCGCAATTCCCAACTTAGCCCTTAGCTTGGCACCGAAAGGTTTGCTATGACTATTTTTACTCTCCTGTTTCTCATTGCCATCGGCGTTTTCATCTGGCAGTGCGGCAAAAAACTGAGTCTGATCCGCCTCGCCAGGCCCGATAACCGCTGCGATAACCTGCCGTTGCGTTTGTGGGACATGCTCCTCTACGCCTTCGGCCAGAAGCGGGTGGTGGCCCGCCCCTTCGGGATCAACCATTTCGTCATTTTCTGGTCCTTCGTAGTGCTTCTCATTGCCAATGGCTCCTTTATCCTGGAAGGGCTCATCCCCGGCTTCCGCCTGGGCGAGGTTCTTCCCCCGGCCCTGTACCATCCGCTGGTTTTCGCCTTCGATATCGTGTCGCTGCTTGCCCTGGGCGCCATCATCCTCTCCTTTGCCCGGCGGATAATCTTCAAGCCCGATTACCTGGACAGCGCCTATGTGCATGCCAGAAGCTTCGAAGCGTTCCTGATCCTCTCGTTCATCGGGCTGCTCATGGTTGCCTACTTCGGCCTGAACGGCGTCAAGATTGCACTGGGCCTTGAGCCGTCCGCCTTCATGCCGATATCTTCCATTGCCGCCGGTATCCTTGCGACGGCCGGCGACAGCCTGCCGGCATGGGGCGCCTTCTTCTGGTGGCTCCATGCGTTGGTGCTCCTGGCCTTCATATGCTTCCTCCCCATGAGCAAGCATATGCACATCCTGACCGCCATTCCGAACTGCTTCTTCCAGAATCTGGGAAGCACCAGCACCCAGCCCAGGGAGGAATTTGCCCCCGGCAACCGTTACGGCGCCGAGCAGGTGACCGACTTTACCTGGAAGGATCTGTTCGACTCCTTCTCCTGTACCGAGTGCGGCCGGTGCCAGGATGCCTGCCCGGCCAACGCCACCGGCAAGTCCCTTAACCCCCGGCAGATGGTGCACAGCCTGAAAACCAACCTGCTTACCAATGCGGCGGCCCTGAAGGCGGGCGAGCCTCCGCGGGTCCCCCTCATCGGGGCCGAGGGCGAAGGAACCAATACCGAAGAGACCATCTGGGCCTGCACCACCTGCGGCGCTTGCCTTCAGGCCTGTCCGGTCATGATCGAGCATCCCTCCAAGCTGGTCGCCATGCGCCGTTACCTGGTGGAGATGAAGGCTCAATTCCCCGAAGAACTGCTGAACCTCTTCGAAAACATGGAGCAGCGCTCCAACCCGTGGGGGATTGCCCCCAGCGAGCGGGCAAAATGGACCTCCCTGATGGATGTGAAACCCTTCGAAGCGGGCAAGACCGAGTATCTCCTCTACGTGGGGTGCGCCGGCAGCTTCGACTCGCGGAGCAAGCAGGTTACCTTGAATCTGGCGGCGATTCTCGATGCGGCGGGGGTTTCCTGGGGAATCCTCGGCAAGGATGAGAAATGCTGCGGCGACAGCCTGCGGCGGCTCGGCAACGAGTACATTTTCGACCGCATGGCGAAGGAGAACGTTGCCCTGTTCCAGGAGCGCGGGGTGGCCAAGGTCATTACCATGTGCCCACACTGCTTCACTACCCTGAAGAACGATTATCGCCAGTTCGGCATCAACCTGGAGGTCATTCACCACGCCGAGCTGATTCAGCAGCTCCTGGCCGCGGGACGCCTGAAAATGAACCGGCAGGTGAGCGACCTGGGCAAGGTCATCTTCCATGATTCCTGTTATCTGGGGCGCCACAACGATGTGTATGAGGCTCCACGGCAGGTTGTCGCCACGGCTACCGGCACGGCTCCCGTTGAGTTTGATCGCGCCAGGGAAGAATCGTTCTGCTGCGGCGCCGGTGGCGGCCGGATGTGGATGGAAGAGCAGAGCGGCTCCCGGATCAACCTGAACCGGGTTACCGAGGCTCTCTCGAAAAATCCCGACACCATCTGCGTCGCCTGCCCCTACTGCATGACCATGTTCGAGGACGGGTTGAAGGACAAGCAGGCCGCCCAGACCAAAGTCCGGGACATCGCCGAGGTGGTGGCCGAAGGGATTCTGCCGGCGCCCTAGCCCTGGGCCGGCCTCATAAGAGAAAAAGGAGCTTCCGCGTGGGGGCTCCTTTTTTTGTGCCGAGTTGGCCGGGAGGCATGACTGGTATAGGCATTGGAGGCGTTTCGGAGTATACTTCCGGGGAAACGGACGTCAGCCGGCAAGACGGCACGGGAAAGGGACATAACGCCTATGACGCAGGACAAGGACGAACGGAAAAGGTCCCATCTCAGACTGGTTGTGAACAACCCGGAATCACGGGGCAGTCGTCCCGCCACGGGAGATCAGGCGAGCATCCCCTTCGAGGAGCTGGTGTCAAGGCGCGCTGAGCTGGGCGCCGATTTTTACCGGGGCATCGGCGAGTGGCACGTCAAATCCTATCGGGTGATAGAGCGCTATCTGGCCCGCCGGGGATGGCGTTACGGACTCGACCCCCAGCATGGCCGGCTCATGGTTATTCCCGCCGCGGATGTTTGCCCCGAGGTGCTGGACCATGGCGGCGCTCCCCAGGACGAACTGCTCCTGTTCGTGGCCGACGACCCCACGGGGCAGGGACTCTGCCTGTCCCTGGAAATGATCCTTCCCTTCTGGAGCGATGACGATACCGTCATGGAGGAAGCGCTCATCTATGCGCCCATCTATCCCTACGGCGCCCTTTTCCTGGAGGAGAACAAAAACGATAACTATCTCGACCTCATCTACCGGCTTTCATTCCCCCTCTATCCCCCGGCCCTCACTGAGCGGCTCCTGGAGAAGCTCTTCGCCGTCGCCCGGTACGAGTTGCGGGAAACCCTCCTGGGGCTGGATGAGTTCCCCGAGGCGTAAGGGCTGTTTCTTGACGGAGATCAAGCCCATCGGCATCCCGATGGTGTAAAGTTATACCAGGTGGAAGCCAATACAGTCATCGAGGAGGAAACCATGAGCGGCACGACTGAGTCCCTTGTGGGACGCGCCATTGATCTGAAGGAACTCATCGCATACCAGGAAGGCTCCGTTGTGAGCAAGACCCTCAACGACAAGAAGGTGGGCACCATCACCCTCTTTGCTTTCGACGAGGGGCAGGGGCTGAGCGAGCATACCGCTCCCTATGACGCCTTCGTGGAGATCGTCGACGGCGAGGCCGACATCACCATTGCCGGCACCGACCACCGGGTGAAGGAGGGGCAGTTCATCATCATGCCCGCCAACCGGCCCCACGCCCTGCGGGCGGCGACCCCGTTCAAGATGCTGCTGGTGATGATCCGGGCATAGACCTGTTTATAAAACAGTCAGATTTTTTGCCCCATCGGCTTCGTAAGCCGGAAGTAGGGGGTTTCTATGGCAGGGCATGGGCGTGGCACGCCTTGTGCTTTAAAAGTCAGGTACAATTCGATATCAATCGGCAATGACGCCCCGGGACATCAGTTCCGGGGTTTTTTTGTCGAAAGGAGCCTGCCATGGAAAGCGCGACAAAAAGCCCCGTCATAATTGACGACACTACCCTGCGCGACGGCGAGCAGACTGCCGGAGTCGTGTTCAGTAAGAGGGAAAAGCTGGCCATCGCCCGGTTGCTGGACGGGATAGGGGTACAGGAACTGGAATGCGGCATCCCGGCCATGGGCGAGGATGAACGGGAGATGGTCCGCGCCCTGGTGGACCTGGGTCTCAATGCCCGGCTCATCACCTGGAACCGGGCCGTAATCCCCGACATCGAAGCGTCCCTCGCCTGCGGCGTCGGCGCGGTGGATATTTCCCTCTCGGTTTCGGACCAGATGATCGCCCACAAGCTCCGCACGAGCCGGGCCGGGGTCATTGAACAGCTCAAGCGGGCGTTGGGCTTTGCCAAGGAACATAACCTCTATGTCTCGGTGGGTGGGGAGGACGCGAGCCGGGCCGACCTGTCGTTCCTGGCCGAGCTCATGGAGATTACCCGCGCCCTCGGCGGAGACCGCTTCCGCTTCTGCGACACCCTCGGCATCCTCGATCCGTTCACCATGTATGAGAAGGTGAAAGCACTGCGCACCGCCGTCCCTGAACTCGATATCGAAGTTCACACCCATAACGACCTGGGGATGGCGACTGCCAATGCCATTGCAGGCATCAAGGCCGGTGCCCGTTTTGTGAACACCACCGTGAACGGCCTCGGCGAGCGGGCCGGCAATGCGGCCCTGGAAGAAGTTGTGATGGCGCTCAAGCTGGCCTGCGGCATCGACCCGGCGATTGATACCCACCGATTCCACGAGATATCCCGCTTTGTGGGGAGGGCATCCCAAAGACCGGTCCCCCCCTGGAAAGCGGTGGTGGGGGAGCGGGTTTTCTCCCACGAGTCGGGGCTCCACGCCGATGGCGTCATCAAGGATTCCCGCAACTATGAGGGGTTCGATCCGTCCGAGGTGGGGCTTCGCCGCCACATCGTGGTGGGAAAGCATTCGGGTACGAGCGGCCTCGTGGAGCGCTACCGGGAGTTGGGGATAGAGCTGTCGCGGGATGAGGCGACATCCCTCATGGGGGCGGTGCGGGCCATGGCGCAGCGGGTGAAACGCTCTCTTTCCGACGGGGAACTCCGGGGTCTCCATGGTTCGATGCAACTCACCCTCAGGGCTGCGTGAGGGCAAGATGCCGTTCCTGTAGTGACTGGTGCTTATAAAATGTGCAAAAAGAGGGGGCGCGAGCGATCTGCCCCCTCTTTTTTATCGGCATTACGGCCCGTTATTTACTAACTTGCCGTAATCACGAGGGTGAAATTTCTGTGAACAAGGTGGCATGGCTTATGCTAACTCTTTGCCATAAGCCGGGGGCACAAAGGTTGTGCCGTCCAGCCGGAGAACGGCTTGAAAAGCAATTTGATTGGCAAGGCAAGGGCGCCTTCCGCTACTGAGCGGAGGCGCCCTTTTTCTTTTACTTTGATGAAAGGAGGCGTGTGCTGAACCCCTTGAAACTGAGCAGTGCGGATGCAATCAAATTAAACTTACAAAGGAGTATGGACATGAACAAGACACTGAAAACTTTTTCCCTGGCACTGGCTCTGGTGACCACCACTTGCGGCGCCGCACTGGCAACTCCTTCCACCCAGATCTGGATACCCTCCACCGATGTTCAGGCGTTCGGCACGGTGCACCTCGGTATCGACAACTATATCCGCGTCGCCGACAACGCCGATGGCGAGAAAGCTCCCAACACCTACGACGCCGGCATCACGGTGGGGGTACTCCCCTTTGAGAAGCTGCAACTGGAGGTGGGAGCCGATTACATGGTAACCGGCACCGAGCCGGGTGACAGCTATCCCGTCTTCTTCAACGCCAAACTCGGCACCCCCGAGGGCTCCCTCTTCGGCGGTTCGCCCGCCATGGCCGTCGGTATTTACAATGCGGGTACCAAGACGGATGTGAGCGACCAGAACATTACTTACGCCCTTATGGCCAAGACTTTCCCCGTTGTGGGACGCCTGTCGGCCGGCTACTTCGTGGGCAACAGCGCCGTGATGAACGATTCCGACGGCGACAACGCCAATGATGGCGTGCTCCTTTCCTGGGACCGCCCTCTGACCGAGATCTCCGACAAGCTCTGGGCCGCCGTCGACTACCAGGGGGGCAACAGCAGCATGGGCGCCCTGAGCTTCGGTGTCTCCTGGGCCTTCTCCAAGAACGTGTCGCTCATCGTCGGCTATGACATCTATAACGAGTCGGCCACCGGCGGCAAGAACACCATCACCACCCAGCTCGACATCAATCTCCCCTAGCGCAGAACTGGAGGCACGCCATGAAGCTCATAGAAGCGATCATAAAACCGTTCAAGCTCGATGAAGTGAAGGACGCCCTCGCCGAGATCGGCGTGGAGGGGATTACGGTAAGCGAAGTAAAGGGATTCGGCCGCCAGAAGGGACATACCGAGCTTTACCGGGGCGCCGAGTATGTGGTTGATTTCATACCCAAGGTGAAGCTCGAGGTGGCCGTGGCCGACGAGGTGGTGGCCCGGGTGGTGGAGACCATAGAGAGTGCAGCCAAGACCGGCCGCATCGGTGACGGCAAGATCTTCATCCTCCCCCTCGATGAGGCGGTCAGGATCAGGACCGGCGAAAAGGGTGCCGACGCCATTTAGAAAACGATCAACGAATCACTGGAGGTATACCATGAAGTGGAAACTGCCTTTTATAACCGTTGCCCTGGCAGCGGCCGTCGCCCTGGCCCCGACGCTCATTCTCGCCGAGGAAGCCCCGGAAAGCGCCGCACCGGTCCAGGCTGCCGCGACGTCGGCCCAGGTGGCAGCACCGGCGGCCGCACCCGCACCCGCCGCTGAAACGCCGGAGGCTCCCAAAGTTGCCGAACCGGTGCTCAATACCGGCAATACCGCCTGGATGCTCATCAGCGCGGCGCTCGTCCTTCTCATGCTCCCCGGCCTGGCGCTCTTCTACGGCGGCATGGTCCGGAGCAAAAACGTTCTCTCCACATTCATGCATTCCTTTGTGGCCATGGGTATCGTCGGCGTGCAGTGGTCCGTAATCGGCTACTCCCTCGCCTTCGGTCCTGACATGGGGGGAATGGGCCTTGTGGGGGATTTCAGCCGGGCACTTCTGGACGGTATGATCAGCTTCAAGGACGGGGCGCCGGTCTACACCCTCTGGCAGAACGTGACCAGCGAGCCCAATGCCATCCCCGAGTACGTTTTCGCCATGTTCCAGGGGATGTTCGCCATGATTACGGTGGCGCTCATTTCCGGTGCCATGGCCGAGCGGGTCAAGTTCTCAGCCTACTGCGTCTTCGTCCTTCTCTGGACCACCCTGGTCTATGATCCCCTGGCCCACTGGGTCTGGATGGTGGACGGATGGCTCTTCAAGAAAGGGGCCCTCGACTTTGCCGGCGGCACCGTCGTCCATCTCTCTTCCGGTATTTCGGCCCTGGCGTTCCTCATCTTCCTCGGCAAACGCCACGGTTTCCCCCAGGAGCGGATGGCGCCCCACAATCTGCCCCTCACCATGCTCGGCGTGGGGCTCCTCTGGCTGGGATGGTTCGGGTTCAATGCGGGCTCCGCAGTGGTGGGCGTGAATAACGTGGACGCCGCAGGGGGGCTGGCTGGCCTCGCCTTCGCCACCACCACCATAGCTCCGGCGGCCGGCGGCCTTGCCTGGATGCTCGCCGAGTGGATCCACACCGGCAAGCCGTCGGCCCTCGGCTTCGGCTCGGGCATAGTGGCGGGACTCGTGGGCATCACCCCCGCGGCCGGCTTCGTCCAGCCGGGCGCCGCCATCATCATCGGCCTGAGCGTCGGCGTTGTCTGCTACCTTGCCATCCTCCTGAAAGCAAAGCTCAAGTACGACGACTCCCTCGATGCCTTCGGCGTCCATGGCGTGGGGGGCACCTTCGGGGCCCTCGTCACCGGCGTGTTTGCCACGGTGGGGGCTACCGGGCTTCTTTCGGGCAATGTCTCCCAGTTCATCACCCAGGTCATCGGGGTTGTGTCGGCTGGTGCCTACGCCTTCATAGTCACCCTGGTCATAGCATTCGTCCTGGACAAGACTATCGGACTCCGCGTGGAGAAGGAAGACGAGATCATGGGGCTCGACCAGACCCAGCATTCGGAATCTGCCTACAACTGATCTTTTTGGCAGGCTCAGGTGCATCAACAAGGGGCCGCTCTCTCGGGGGCGGCTTTCTTTTGTGCCTTAATTATGAGCGGTTTACTGCCTAATTGGTGGGCATGTTGACCGGCGCTTGGTTGGGTGATTTTGCAACTATCCGATAAAGCGCAAGTTATTTCTGGCATGCCTCGTGCCTACAATAATTTGAGCGGTACTCCGTTTGATACTCAACTAATCGGTTCCTCCCAGAGGTCCCCATGGCGGATGCACTGGCAAAATATCTCTCCGAGAACGGCAACGTTGAAGGAGAGCTTCTGGAACTGCTGGCCTTCAACGAGAAGATGGCCGAGCTGGGGCGGATGGCGGCCGGGGTCGTTCACGAGCTGAATACCCCCCTGTCGGTCATCGTTTCCGCCACGCAGATGATTCTCCGGGAGGAGGATCTGTCCGAGTCCGTCCGCGAGATGGTTGAGCGGGTCAACGAAGAAGCCCACCGCCTTGCGGAGATGACGAAAGGGGTTCTCTCCTTTGCCCGCAGGGACTGGGCGGGGCGGGCCGAAGCGGATGTGAACCAGGTTGCCGGCGAAGTCATGACATTCCTCCGCTTCGAAGCCAGGAAACGCGCCATCCTCGTCATTGAGGACCTTGACTTCCGCCTCCCATTCATTGCCGCCGATGCCAACCGCGTGAAGCAGGTAATCATCAACCTGGTGATGAACGCTCTCCAGGCCATGGGTGAGGATGGTACCCTCTTGCTCCGCACTGCCCAGGAGACTGAATTTACCGTCACCGTACAGGTGTCCGATACCGGCCCCGGCATCTCCCCCGCCGTTCAGGAGCGGATTTTCACCCCATTTTTCACCACCAAGGATCCTGGCGACGGGACCGGTCTCGGACTATTCATAACCCGCAGGCTAATGGAGGAAATTGGCGGCACCATCGCCGTAACAAGCGTTGTCGGCGAAGGTACTACGTTTACCCTGACCTTTCCGGTTACAGAATAGTAATCATTTCACAGCGTAGCCGCCATCATCCGGCTACCTCCTTTGCCCGCCAGTTACTGGCGGGCTTTTTTTGTCGCTCTAAGGCTGCCTGATTTGCTATAAACTTAAAAATGAAAAGTTTTTCCCGGCGGCGTCCTTCCGTTGATGGCGAAAGGGACGCCGGCAAGCCCTCGAAAGAGAGATGAAAACATGGGAGGGACCATGATAAAGGCATTTCTGGATACGGCAATCAAGGCCGCGCGCAGTGCCGGCGCCATCCAGCGGGAGCGGCTCTGGGGGGAGCATCACATCCGCTTCAAGGGAGAGGTTGATCTCGTAACCGAAGTGGACCGGGCGTGCGAGGATTTGATAGTCGCCACCATTCGCGCGGCTCATCCCGGCCACGGCATCCTGGCCGAGGAGGGGACGCGGGATGTGGGCACCTCGCGCCACCGCTGGATTGTGGACCCCCTTGACGGCACCACCAACTATGCCCACGGCTTCCCGTGGTTCTGCGTTTCCATCGCTTTGGAAATTGACGGCGATGTAGTGCTCGGCGTCATCTATCAGCCTGTTATGGACGAACTCTTTACCGCCGTGAAGGGCGAGGGGGCATCTGTGAACGGCAGGCCTCTCAGGGTTTCGGACCGTCAGCCCCTTAAGCAATGCCTCCTTGCGACCGGCTTCCCCTATGACCGGACCGCGGAAAACGAGAATAACTTCGCTAATTTCTTCAACTTCCAGTTTGCCGCCAGGGCCATTCGCCGGGCGGGATCAGCTGCCCTCGATCTTGCCTACGTGGCGGCCGGCCGTCTCGACGGCTACTGGGAGATCAAGCTGAACCCGTGGGACGTGGCTGCCGGCCAGCTTCTGGTTACCGAAGCGGGGGGACGGGTCACGAACCATGCCGGTGAACCCTATGCCATAGACGATCACCGGATACTGGCTTCCAACGGCTTCATCCACGACGAGATGCTGGCGGTTCTCGAACAGCGGGGAAGGGCGGAAGCATGCGTTTGATTTTTGTGGTGGAGAAGCGCTTCGCCCTTGAGTCATACATTGCGGCTATCCGGGGTGCTGTGGATCAACTCATTGTGGTGTCGTCCATAAAGGAGCTCTTTGCCACGATGGAGCGCGAGGCGTGCAGCGGCATTTTTCTGGATGTCCCTTCTCTGGTGCGGGCCACCAAGGACGATAAGGCGGCGCTGTACGACCTGATTCACATATTCCCCACGCTTCGCGTTAAGTGGGATCACCGTAATGCCACGGTGCGGGCACTCTTTTATGATTCCGTTCCCGGGCCGGACGCAGGGGTCGAGACCTTTGTGCGCGAACAGTGTGCCAGTTTCCTCCCCCGGCCGACCCGGCAGAGTGAGCGGGCAGCTCTTCAGCTGAACATCCTGGTTTCTCCCGACCCGTCTTTTCCGGAGGGTGCTGTAATAAAAACGGCGACCCTCAATCTGACGGCAAACGGCTGCTTCATCATCGGGACCGGGGAATGGACAAGGGAGAGCCGGCTATGGGTGAAGATGCCGAACCTTTCTGATCCTGCACCGATCGGGGTTGATGTCCGATGGCGCAAGGAGTGGAACGATGTGCCGGGGGTGCCCGGTGCCGGGGTCGAGTTTGTGGAAATGAGTGATGGCCAGCGGACCGAACTCGAAGTTTTCTGCGGAAGCGGCCGGGTTGGCAGCCCGATTTAGCTTTGCGCTGAAGTGATGCGGCTTGTCTGCCGATAAAACATAAGGGTGTAAAACACGGGTGTTCTGCAGCAACTGTGGGTAATTCCCCGCTTGCAAGTTAAAGGGGTGACCCGGCGCCGGGAAAGGAAAGTCGAACTGGATGCGGATACGGACCACGCTCATGGCCGGCTGTTTCATTTTTGCCTTGCTGACCGCCCTGGTGGGATACTTCGGTGGCCGGGCCATTACCAAGATCAGCGGCGAGTTCGACTTGGCGGCGGATGAGGTGCTGCCCATTCTAAAGACCCTTGAGGACCTCCGTTTTGCCGGGCTCCGGATTGTTTCCTCCTCAGCCGAGTATTCCCTTAATATGAAACAGCAGGGGAATGCCGAACAGCGGGGCGACGAGGTTATCATGGTCTCGGCGGGGATCGAGACCCTTGAGGATGCCCTGGCGCGGCTGAAGGCGCTGAGCAGCGGTTTTCATCCCGATGAGCGCCGCATCATGGCCGATGTGGATAGAACCGGCGCGATGCTCCTCAAAACCAGCCGGCTGCAGTTGCGGATGGTTCTGGCGGGAGCGCCGGATGTGGAGCTCCGCGGCGTCCGGAAACAATTCGAGGTCGAAGAGCGTGCCTTCCTGGCCGCGGTCAGCCAGGCCTTTGCCCATGAGAATGAAGAGCTCCTGGAGGCCAAGGACGAGGTGCGTCGCGCCATCGGGACCGCTCAACTCACCATAATTGCAGCTTCGCTGGTTGCCTTCATTCTTGCCGTCGGCGGCGGTACGATCTTCGCTGCGTCCATATCCCGCCCCATTGCGCTTCTTAAGGAGGGGGTAACGCAAGTGGGAGCCGGGGATCTCGATACGCGGATCAAAGTCACGGCCAATAATGAGATCGGTTCCCTTGCCGCGGCTTTCAACCGGATGACGAGAGATTTGCAGCTCACCAAGGACGAGACCGCCGTAGCGAAGAACTTCCTCGACAATGTTATTAATTCCATGGCCGATGCCCTTGTCGTGCTCTCCACCGACTGGAAAATCGTCACGGTGAACCCGGCTCTCTGCCACCTCCTGGGATACGATGCGGAGGAACTCTCCGGGAAACCTTTCGGACTCATAGTCGCCAGGGGAGCCGAGGAGAGGGAACTGCTGCGGGACATGGCAGAACGGGGTCATGTGCCGGACCGGGATCTCATCTACAGGGCCAAGGATGGAAACTGTATCCCGGTGTCGGTTTCGGGCGCACTCATGAGAAACTCTGCCGGGGATATCCTGGGGACGGTCTGCATAGCCCATGACATCAGAGAGCGCAAGCGGACCGAAGAGGAAATCATCCAGCTTGCCTTCTATGACGCTCTAACCCGGCTTCCCAACCGCAGCCTCTTTCACGAGCGTCTCTCCCAGGCGCTGCTCGAAAGCCGGCAGGACGGCGGCGTGATCGCCATCATGTTTCTCGACCTCGACCGTTTCAAGGATGTCAATGACACCTTGGGCCATGCCTACGGCGACCAGCTTCTGATGGCCGTTGCCGAGCGTCTCAGGAAGAATCTCAAGCCTTCGCACTTCCTGGCCCGTCTCGGCGGCGACGAGTTCGTCTTCCTGATAACCGGCCTCAGCGATAAACGGACCGCGGGTACCATCGCCCATACGGTGCTCGAGTTGTTCGCATCCCCCTTCGAGATCGACGGCAAGGAGATGTTCATCTCCACCAGCGTGGGGATCGCCCTCTCCCATCACGATGACTACGACGGCGAAACCCTGCTCAAACATGCCGACATGGCCCTTTATGCGGCCAAGGAGCAGGGGCGGAATGCATTCCGGTTCTTCTCTGCGGAGCTGAACCAGGAGGCCCATGAGCGGCGGCGGTTGGAGGGGAACCTTCACCGGGCCCTTGCCGACGAGGAGTTTTTCCTGGAATATCAGCCGCAGATAGACCTCCGCACCGGCAGGGTTTTCAGCTTCGAGGCGCTCCTGCGCTGGCAGCATCCCGAAGAAGGACTCATCTCTCCAGATTGTTTCATCCCCGTTGCCGAGGAGATGGGGGTCATTCGCCGGCTTGGCGAGTGGGTCTTGCAGACGGCCTGCCGGCAATGCCGGCAATGGCAGCAGCCTGGGCTTCCCCCGGTGAGGGTGGCGGTCAACGTTTCGGGGCATCAGTTCAACCAGCCGGGGTTCATCGATATGGTGGACCGGGTCCTCCATGAGACGGGGCTCAATCCCGAGCTTCTGGAGTTGGAACTGACGGAAAGCGCGCTCATGGCCGGGGAACAGGAAACCATCATGACCCTCATCGATCTGAAGGTCCGGGGGATTCACCTGGCCATCGATGATTTCGGCACCGGGTACTCGTCTCTCAGCTACCTCAAGCACTTCCCCATCGACCGTCTCAAGATTGACCGCTCCTTTGTGCGCGACATCGTTATGGACCTTGATGACCGCGCCATCGTCGAGGCAATCATTGCCATGGCCCACAGCCTGGGATTGCGGGTGCTGGCCGAGGGGGTCGAGCACGAGGATGAACTGGAACTGTTACGGGAGCGCGGGTGCGACGAAGTGCAGGGGTTCTATTTTGCCCGTCCCCAGTTGCCTGATGCCCTGGGTAAATATCTGGAACCAACCTGATTCCGCCGCTATTTCCACCCTGCTCGAAGTTTTTTGCAAATTTGCAAATAATACTGGATTTTTTTATGACGTATACATACTATACCTCCTGACTTTACAGACTTTTCAAGACAGGGGATTCTCGTGCGCCGCTACCTCTTCGCCTTCATGAACAACCTGAAGATGCGCTGGAAGATGCTGGTGCTCGTGCTCCCTCTGGTAACCCTCCCCATAATCGTAGTCGGCAGCGTAATCAGCTACATTTCCACCAAACAGGCCTATCTGGGGATTACCCAGACCAGCAAGGACGACCTTGCCCACATGGCCGGCTTCACCATCGATCTTCTGAACTCCCACTATCAGCAGTTCCAGGTGTACAAGCAGGACAAGCAGAGGACCACCAACCTGGAGCTGGCGACCCTGACCACCCTTGCCTACAACCTGGTGGAGGCCCAGCACCGCCAGTACAAGAGCGGCAAGGTCGACCTCCGCACCGCCAAGGAAGAGGCGCGCAAGGCCCTAAAGCGGGTCAACGTGGGGGCGACCGGCTATATCTACGCCATGAGCACCAAGGGTAAGCTGGAGGTGCATATCGCCCGGGAGGGGGAGAATGTCTACCACGAGAAGGATGAGAACGGCCGCCCCTTCATTCAGGTCATGTGCGAAACCGCCCTCAAGTCCAAGCCAGGCGAAACCCTTTACATCGTCTACCCGTGGCGCAACGAGATCCTCGGTGACAAGCACCCCCGCAACAAGGTAGTTGCCTACCGTTATTTTCGTGAGTGGGACTGGATTATCGCGTCCGGCGGCTATCTGGAGGAGACCTACGAGGACCTGGCCTTCGAGCGGCGTTCCTTCGAAGAGTTGAAGGACAAGATCAAGAGCAAGAAGGTGGGTGAGACCGGCTATATCTTCTGCATGGACGAGAAGGGGAATTTCACCATTCATCCCGATGGCGAGGGGAAGAATTTTCTCGGTGCCGTGGATTTCAACGGCCACAAGTTCATCAAGGAAATGGCGGAGAAAAAACGTGGCTGGATCCGCTATCCCTGGCTAAACGAGGGGGAGAAGACCCCTCGGATGAAGATCGTCCGCTACGACTACTTCAAGCCCTGGGGATGGATTGTTGCGGTCGGCTCCTATGAGGACGAGTTCTACGGCGAGGCCAACAAGATCCGGGGAAGGATCGCGGCTTCCGTCACGCTGCTTACCATCGTCACGAGCCTTGTGGCCACCGGTTTGGTGTTCCTGGCTTCCAAAGTCCTCACCGATCCCATCAAGCATATGATAGAAGTGATCCGCCAGGTTAAAAAGGGGCGTCTCGACGAGCAGATGGAGGTGGATACCGGGGATGAGCTGGGGGAGCTGGCTGCGGCATTCAACCGGATGACCACCATGATCCGCCAGAACAAGGAGATGGAAGCGAGCCTTGCCCAGCAGGGGAAAATGGCGTCCCTCGGCGTACTTTCCTCGGGTGTAGCCCATGAGATCAACAATCCCCTTGGCGTCATCCTCGGCTACGCTTCCTACATCGAAGGGAAAACCAACGAGGAAGACCCCAACTACAAATACATCCACGAGATCAAGCGCGAGAGCAAACGGTGCAAGAAGATCGTCCAGGATCTCCTCTCCTATGCCCGCACGCCTAAACCGGCCCTGGAGTGGACCGACGTGAACGATCTCCTGGGGCAGATAGTGGACTTTGCCGCCAACCACACGGATATGCATCAGGTGACGGTCGTCAAGGAATTCTCCCCCGACCTGCCCCGGATCATGGTGGACGGCGACCAGATACGCCAGGTGGCCATCAACCTGATCCTGAATGCCGGCGCTGCCATGTCGGGGGAAGGCACCCTGACGGTGAAATCCTTCCTGGACGCGGAGGGGTACGTGACGCTTGTCTTCAGCGACAACGGCGCCGGCATCCCCGCCGAAGACCTGGAAAAGATTTTCGAACCTTTCTTTACCACCAAAACCAAGGGAACCGGGCTCGGACTTGCCATCACCCGGCAGATTATCGAGATGCACCATGGCAAGATCAGCATCCTGAGCGAGGTGGGGAAGGGGACCGATGTTGTCGTGAAGCTGCCCGTGGAGCGCGATGAAATGTTGTAGCGGCCGCTTGATGGATTTCTTTTTACAGGGGATTTGCCGTGTCAGAGAATAAACGCATCATGATTGTGGATAACGAGGAAGGGCTCTGCCGGATGATGGAGGCGGTGCTCTCCGACAGCGGCTACGCGGTGAAGGGTTACGTCCGTTCCTTCGAAGCGGTGGAGGAATTCAGGCCGGGCGAGTGGGATCTGGTAGTCACCGACATCAAGATGCCGGGCATGGACGGGCTGGAGGTGCTTCAGCGCATAAAGGCCGCGGATCCGGCAATTCCGGTAATCATGGTCACCGCCTACGCGACGGTTGAGATGTCGATCCAGGCCCTTCGCCGGGGGGCCTACGACATGCTGACCAAGCCCTTCGAGCCGGAGGAGCTTCTTTACCGGGTGAAAAACGCCCTCAAGCACACCGAGTTGCTGGAAGAAAACCGGGAACTGCGGGAGGAGCTTGTGGGGAAGTTCCGCTTCGACAATATCATCGGCGCTTCCGACGGACTCAAGGGGGTCCTGGAAAAGGTTGAGAAAATAGCCATCCGCGACACCTCCGTGCTCATAACCGGCGAGTCGGGGACCGGCAAGGAGCTCATCGCCCAGGCGATCCACTACAACTCGGCCCGCAAGGAGAAAAAGTTCGTGGCCATCAACTGCGGGGCGCTGCCGGAAACGCTTCTTGAAAGCGAGCTCTTCGGCTACCGGAAGGGAGCCTTCACCGGAGCCAGGGAAAACCGCCAGGGGCTCCTGGAGGCGGCCGATGGCGGGACCCTGTTTCTGGATGAAGTGGGGAACCTCCCCATGAACGTGCAGAAGACGCTTCTGCGCTTCCTGCAGGAACAGGAGTTCCTCCGCATTGGCGACACGAACCCCACCAAGGTTGATGTGCGGGTCATCTCGGCCACCAACGCCGATCTCAAGGAAGGGGTCAAGAGCGGCGCTTTTCGGGAGGATCTTTACTATCGGCTCAATGTTGTGAACCTGCACCTCCCGCCGCTGCGGGAGCGTCAGGGGGATATTCCGCTGCTGGCGGCCCACTTCATCGCCCAGCAGAACAAAAAATTTTCCACCTCCATCAAAGGGCTGGCTCCCGATGCCCTGGAGGCGGCCGCCGGCTTCGCCTGGCCCGGCAACATCCGCCAGCTCAGGAATGTGATAGAGGCCTGCACCGCCATGGAGAACGGCAACTACATCACCCTGCCGGTCCTCTCCCAGTTCATCGAGCTTCCCGAACCCCTTGAGGAGCAAACGGCCGAAGTGGAGGGGGATGAGGGGGATTACGCCCTGGCCCTCTCCCGCTTCGAGATGGACTACCTCAAGGGGCTCCTGCGGAAAAACCACGGCAATGTGGAGGCCGCCGCCCGCGAGGCGGGAATGAACATGGCAACCATTTACCGCAAGATGAAGAAATACAACCTGCGCCGGGAGGAGTATTCCTGAGGTTTCGTCTTCGCATTTTTGCAAAAGCCTCTCATGACCCCCTCGCACCCCTGCGAGGGGGCTCTCACCCGCTCTCTGATGTGCTGTAATGCTTGAAAATCCAGCCTGTTAGCCTTCTTTAATGTCCCCCGCTTCGCCGCAAGGGAGGCACGTTCTCCTTGCACTCCTGCAAAAACAATGTTTGGACCAGCACTTTCCGATTTCGGTTGCGATAGCCTGTTTTTGGTTGCAACTATCCGCAATCATTGAATAAAATTATTTCTGAAAAGATTTTTACCGATTTGGTATACAGGTTGCTCTTACCAAAGTCAGTTACTCCTTTGAATGCATGGGTCGGAGCCGGGGATGGTGACGACCAGATGAACCGGCATCTCTCCCATGCGCGTCGGCAAAACCGAAACGGTTTAGTGATAGAGGTTCCCATGAAGGACGGAATTGTCTGCCCCTTCTACGGCAAAAGCGATGACATCTGTGATGTGGGATGCGGCTACATCTCGCCCCACGATGTCAACATGATTATCAAGTTCTGCAGCTGCCGGTATCGCGAGTGCATGAAGTACCTGGAACTGTCGGAACGGTTTCCCCACGAGATACTTACACCGGTAAAGTGTTGAACAATAAAAGGAGGATGTCATGCTGTACAACCTGAGTTTGAATCTCGACGGACCGTATATCCTGTATGCCTTGACGATCGTGGCGGCCTTAACGGTTATTTCTTTGGTAAAGGAGAAGAGAGATGAGCGAAAGAGAGCTTGAACTGCTGGCAAGAATTGAGCAACTGGAGCGTCACACCTGGCGCAACAGCGCCATCCTCCGTGCAGTCGCCATGGTGGCCGGCACGGCCATGATCGGTATCATCGTCGCCTCTGGCGTTGTGGGTGGCGGCCACGGCAGCCACTGGAGCGGCCCGGCCTGGAACACCATGTGGCTTTATGGCCTGTTCGCGGCGAATGCGGTGTCCATGTTCTGGACAACCCATAAGAACTAGGAGAATAGCCATGCCAATGTCAATAAAGAACGCAATCCTGCTCTTTGTGGTGGTAGCTCTCTGTGCCGCTTTCAGCATGAGGATATTCCAGGGGCTCGACGAGATGATGGGCGACCAGTACTGGGTCGTTGACACCACTCAGGGCGACCACGGGTGGTACGCCATGGGGCTTCTTCCCCATGTTCAGAAGGTGGCCAAGGATGTAGTCAAAGCGGTCAACACCGATGCCGACAAGAGCAACGACTACGAAATCTATGCCCAGGCAGGTGATTTTGCGGGCAACTCGGTTTACGGGATCTGCTATGGCATTCCCCTTATCATGTACCTGATATGGTTTGCCTTTATCCTGGGCTTCCCAGATCGGGTCGATCCATACCTGCTTCCCCGCAGGATATTTACCCTGGCAGTCATAACCTGCTGTTCGATCATCGTGAACCTCTTCCTGATGCGGATCACCGCCGACTTCGCCACCGATCCCATGTCGCGCATCGCAAACGTAGCGGGCAACCACTCATCGCTTTTGTTCCACAATGCCGGCATCTGGTTCGCGATTCTCTTCTCGGCCCTGGGGACCCATGCCCACTCCGCGCAGGAGACGACAGCCCCCGACAGCCGCCAGTGGCATACGCAGGCCAACGAGAAGTTCTCCTGGATGTTCATTCTCCTTGGTGCCGTGACCGTGCTGGAACTCTTTCTGGTGAAAAGCAAGCTTGCCCTTCCTGATGCAGCGGTCGACTATTCGGTCTGGATTATCTGGGTAGTGATCTTCATGAGGATGTTCGGCTTCTCCCCCAAGTACTGGGTCAAGCGCGGCCGGGGTCTCGCCATCATGTTCGTCGGCACGGCCCTTACCCTCGTGGCCTTCTACTTCCTGGAGCGGGTTACCGGAAACCTCGGCGCCGGCTTCGCCTCGCCGATCCTGGCCAAGGCCCTTGGGGTGGAAAACCAGAACATCGGCCTCTCCCTCATGGTTTCCATCTACCTGATCTTCTGGATGGAGTTCTCCGCGGCGATCCGGATGAACGGCCCCTCCAAGAGTGCCGTTGAACAGAAGCACTGAAACACTGAAAAACAGGGACCTGGGACCGTTAATCGGGGGCCGGGAATAACCTGAAGAAAGCAGAAGAGGCGACGGGATTTCCCGTCGCCTCTTTGCGTTTCAGGCGTTTCTCCCGAAGTTTTCCTACTGGTGCTCCACCATCACCTGCATCCCCTCTAGTTCCCCTTCTAGGGTAGTGATGAGCCTTTCCACCATCTCCCGGTAGTCGCCGGGAAGCTCTTCCACGCCCCGAAGTGCCGTGTCGAGCCGCCGGGCCGCGCCGAGGGCCGCCTTCAGGGGGACCGACGGGTCGCTTACGGGTTCCTCCCGGGTCTTTGCCACCTCCTTGAACTGTTTCAGGACGGTGGGATGGCTCCGCTCCTGCTCAACGATGCTCTTGCGCAGGTCGGCGTATTCCTCGTCGGAAAACCCCTTTTCTTCCCGGGCCTGGCGCAGGAGGTCGATGGAGCGGTAGTCGGGGAAGGGGCGGGGCTCTTCGCGGCGGGCCATGAGCTCCGGCTCGTTCTTCTCCATGAACCGGTAGGCGAGGGTCAGCTTCTGGGCAGTCTCCTTCTTTATCCGGATTTCTTTCGTGCAGTAGTCCTCGAAGCTCCCGTACCCCCATTCCCGGTAAAGGTTGCCGGAATTTACCGCCAGAAGCTTGTCCCCCAGTTCTACCCACGAGGATTTGAAGCGCTTGGCGGTCTCCAGCACCTGAAAGCGCTCCGAGGAGGGGTCAAGCTCTCCCATGATGCGTTCGATGAAGCGTTCGCCCGATGATTTGGGGATGTCGGTCATGATCGGTTCTCCTTGTTCGATTATCTTCTGATTGATATCACAGAACGCTTGCCGCACCAATGGCAGAATGATCCGGCGCCGTGTTTTGTCTTGGCTGGCGGGAACGGTTCAGGGTACAATCCGACGGATTCAGGTGCCAATATACGAGGGAGTCCCTGTCGATGAAAAAACTGAAGATTCTCATGGCCGCTTCCGAATGCGTCCCCTTTGCCAAGGAGGGTGGCCTTGCCGACGTGGTGGGGGTGTTGCCGAAGCACCTGGCCCGCATGGGGCACGACGTGCGGGTGGTGATGCCACGCTATAAAAGGGTTGACCGCGATCGCTACGGACTGAAGGAGCTTCCAGGCGTCCTCGTGGTTCCCATGGGTATCATCGGCAACCAGTACTGCGCCGTCTGGGAAGGGCGGATTCCGGGGAGCGACGTGCCGGTCTATTTCCTGGAGCACGAAGGGTACTACGGCCGCGACGGTCTTTACGAAGTGAACAACGAGGGGTATCTGGACAACGACAACCGGTTCGTCTTCCTCTCCAAGGCGGCCCTGGAACTCCCCAAGATGATCGGCTTCGAGCCCGATCTCATCCATGCCCACGACTGGCACACGGCGGCCATCCCGGTCCTCGTCAATACCACCTACGCCACAGACCCTTACGTCGGCGGGAAGGCGACGGTCCTCTCCGTCCACAACATGCAGCACCAGGGGAACTTCTACGAGGGGCTCATGGATGTGCTCGGCATCGGCTGGGAGCACTTCACCTTCCTGGGGCTGGAGAGGGACGGGGAGGTGAACCTCCTCAAGGGGGGGATTTACCATGCCACGGTCCTCAATACCGTAAGCGAGGGGTATGCCCGGGAGATGCAGACTCCCGCCTACGGCTGGGGGCTGGATGGCGTGGTGCGGGAGCGGGCCGCCGACCTCTACGGCATCCTGAACGGCGTTGACTACGAAGACTGGAACCCGGAGGTGGACCCCCACATCGCTGCCCGGTATTCGGCCGCAGATCTTGCGGGTAAGAAGCTCTGCAAGCGGGATCTTCAGCGCACCTTCGGTCTTCCCGAGCGGGACGACGTCCCCCTCTTCGGCATGGTGTCCCGGCTCGTGAAGCAGAAGGGGGTCGATATCCTGGCCGAGGCGATCCACCGCATGCTCTCCCTCGATGTCCAGTTCGTCATGCTCGGGGCAGGGGAACCCTGGACCCACTTCTATTTCGGCGACATCAGGAACGCCTACCCGGAGAAATTCAACATTTATGTGGGGTACAATAACCCGCTCTCCCACCAGATCGAGGCGGGGGCCGACTTTTTTGTGATGCCCTCGGCCTTCGAGCCGTGCGGACTCAACCAGATGTACTCGCTCCGCTACGGTACCCTCCCAATCGTCCGGGCCACGGGTGGGCTTGACGACAGTGTGGAGAATTTCGACGAGAAGACCCTTGCCGGCACCGGTTTCAAGTTCTGGAGCCCCGACGCCGGCGCCCTCTTCGACACGGTTGGCTGGGCGGTCCATACCTGGTACCACCGCAGGGACGCCATGGAGCGGCTCATTGCCAATGCCATGGCCCAGCGTTTCACGTGGGAGGATGCGGCGGCCAAATACGAGGCGCTTTACGGGAGAGCGCTCCGGAAGTGCCTGGGCGCGAGGGAGTTCGCCCGGCGATACGACAACAAATGAAAAAGGGGAGGCAGCGATGCCTCCCCCTTTTTTTTTCTAAGTCCACTTCCGCAAGCCTATCTCTTGTGGCATTCGCCACACTTTTGCGGCCCCTTTGCCATCTCTTTGTGACAGCCGATGCAGGTCTTGTGGGCCCAGTCCTTACCCATCCCGGCGATCTTGCCGCCGGCCTCGGAATCGTGGCAAGCCTTGCAGTCGTCTTTTACTCCCTGGTGCTTGGCATGCTCGAAGGTCACATTACCGTTCTTTGCCTCCAGGACAACCACCTTGTCGTGGGCCAGGGCGCCGGCGGCGCAAAACAGGGTAAGGGCTGCTGCTGCAATAATCCGTTTCATGGGTCTCTCCTTTCGACGGTCAAAAAAATCTGTCTGACAGTCTACCGGGTGCTGACCCGATTGCAAGCGGTCATGCTGTGCTTTTGCCCCTCTCCTCTCAGCGGCGGTCAGTCCCGGTACCGTTTCAGCAGATCCTGGTAGGCGTCGATCCGCCGGTCCCTCAGAAACGGCCAGATGCGGCGAACCGCTTCGCTGCGGGCAAGATCAATCTCGACAGAGAGGAGTTCCTCCCGGTCGTTGGAGGCCTGGGAGAGGATCTCCCCCTGGGGGCCGGCCACAAAGCTGGAACCCCAGAAGAGGCTTCCCGGCAGCACGCCGGAAGGATCAGCCTCGTGGCCCACCCGGTTCACACTTACCACCGGGATGCCGTTGGCCACGGCGTGCCCCCGCTGGATGGTGATCCAGGCTTCCTTCTGGCGGACCTTCTCCTCGTCCTCGTCCCTGGGGTCCCAACCGATGGCGGTGGGGTAGATGAGGAGGTCGGCCCCGGCAAGGGCCATGAGGCGGGCCGCTTCGGGATACCACTGGTCCCAGCATACGAGGACGCCGAGCTTTCCCACCGAGGTGCGGATGGGCTCAAAGCCCAGATCGCCGGGGGTGAAATAGAACTTCTCGTAGTAGCCGGGATCGTCGGGGATGTGCATCTTGCGGTATTTCCCGGCGATGGAGCCGTCTTTCTCTAAGACCACGGCGGTGTTGTGGTAAATTCCCGGCGCCCGTTTCTCGAAGAGGGAAGAGACAAGCACCACGCCGAACTCCCTGGCGACGCCGCCCAAGAGCTCGGTGGTGGGTCCGGGGATCTCTTCGGCCAGGTCGAAGTGGCCGGTCTCCTCGTTCTGGCAGAAGTAGGGGCCGCAGTGGAGCTCCTGGAGCACCACGAGCTTCGCTCCCAGAGCGCTCGCCTTGCGGATGTTCTCGATGCTCTTGGCCAGATTCAGGTCTTTATCGCTGGTGCAGCTCTGCTGCACGAGGCCGACGGTAAGCTTTGACATTTTCATACCTCTCGGGTGGCTTTTCTTGGTTCCGGTGCAAGGGTCCCCTTCGGCAGTTGCATGGTCACGCAGTGGAGCGAGCCGTGTTGCAGGATGAGGGGGCGGCAGTCGATGCCGATGACTTCCCTGCCGTGGAATGCCTGGCCGATGGCCGCCAGGGCTGCATCGTCGCTGGGATCGCCGTATGTGGGAACCAGGACGGCGCCGTTTATGACCAGGTAGTTGGCATAGGTGGCCGGAAGCCGCTCGCCATCCTCGTCGTGGCAGGGGCGCGGCCAGGGGAGCGGAATCAGGCGATAGGGGTTTCCCTCCCGGGTTCGCATCGCTTTCAACTCTTTCTCCATGAGGAAAAGGGCCGGATAGTGCCCGTCGGTGGCGTCATCGCACCGGACGTACACAATAGTGTCGTCGGGGGCGAGCCGTGCCAGGGTATCGATGTGGGAGTCGGTGTCGTCGCCGGCCAGCCAGCCGTTCTCCAGCCAGAGGATACGATCTGCGCCGAACCGCTCCTTCAAGGCGGTTTCGATCTGCTCCCGCGACAGGTGGGGGTTGCGGTTGGGGTTCAGGAGGCACTCGGCGGTGGTGAGGATCGTCCCTTTCCCGTCGCTCTCGATACTTCCGCCTTCCAGGATGAGGCCTGCGGTTTCCAGCGCGGTATTTCCGAAAGCGCCGGCCCGGTGAAGACGGCCGGTGATGAGGTTGTCGCGGTCTGCGGCAAACTTGAGCCCCCAGCCGTTGAAACCGAAGTCAAGAAGCACGGGCTTGCCATTACGCTCCACGGTGAGCGGACCGAAATCCCTTGCCCAGGTGTCGTTTGTGGGAATTTCCACAATTCGCACCCGCTCCATCGATGCTCCTGCTGCGGAGAGGATGGCGGAGGTCCGTTCCCCTTCGGCAGCGACAACGAGCACGGTTTCGAAACGGGCGATTGCTTTGACGATTTGGGCAAAGACAAGTTCAACCATGGGAAGCCAGGGGAGCCAGTCGCTTTCCGCGTGGGGCCAGGCAAGGAGGACGCCGTCCTGTTCTTCCCATTCGGCGGGGAGTCGTGTGATCATGTTTGATTCCTCTGGGTCAATTGCCTGTAAAGTAAGAAATCCTATAAAAAATGCGCTGAAAATACAATGGATGATTTCAATTGCTCCAGTGGTCAGGGCTTATTCGTTGGGATGCCTGTTATACTTGGTAGAACAGGTGTTTTGCAATTTTTTCCCATTTATCGCTCAAGTGCCTGAATTCTTGTCCGATAAGAAAGGGGAGTGCTGGATTCGAGGAGAGTCCCGCGGCTCTTAATTCTACGATATCACTGCAGAAAGGGGTTCCTGTATGAGCTTTTGGAACAATCTCAAAGTCAGGGCAAAGTTATTGATAATGGTGTGCGGCGTTTGCTTCTCT
This sequence comes from uncultured Geobacter sp., assembly GCA_964490805.1. Lineage (GTDB taxonomy): Bacteria > Desulfobacterota > Desulfuromonadia > Geobacterales > Geobacteraceae > Geobacter. The sequence continues at coordinate 173,489 of CAZBEB010000001.1, read as the reverse complement.
CTCGTGGTGGTAGGGGGATTTGGCCTTGTCAACATGCGAGGCTTGTCCAAGCACATGGGAGATCTCAATGCGGGGATCGGACATGTTGCCCAAGTCTCTGAAATGAAGAGTGATTTTCTCCATATGCGGCTTGCGTTGGTTTATATGCTGGCGTTGACGGATGCCGGCAAGATTGAGCAGAAGGAAAACGAGTTCAAGAAAAGTGCGGCCTCGCTAAAAGATTCTCTCGATCAGTTTCTGAAGTCGGATATTAACGAAACTGAAAAGGCTCAAGCTGCTGAATTCAAGGCAGGGTACGAAGCCTATATGGCCGGCGGTACCAAGCTCGCGGAGATGGCCCGTTCAGCCGCTGCCGCCGGAGATGCTGCTTCCCGCGCCGAAGCCACTGCGTTTGCGACGGAGAGCGTTGCCCCGCTTTACGAAAAGCCGGCGAAAATCATAGCTGCCCTTGTGGAAGCCAATGTCAAGGAAAGCAAAGAGATGTATGAGCGGGATATGGCGGCCTATCGCCGTGCCCTTGTGGAGTCGGCGCTAGTCATGGTTGTCTCCATTCTCCTGGCGCTTGCCGGAGGTGGAGCCATTGCCGCCTCCATCAGCCGTCCCCTCAATACGGTGCTCGACATCTTGAGCCGGGTGGCGTCCGGAGACCTTACGGCCAGAGCTGAAGTGGATACCCGCGATGAAATGGGCATTCTTTCCCGCCAGGTGAACACAACGGCGGAGAAAATGAACGAGATTATCGGACATGTTACCCAGAATGCTTCCCAGGTGACGGCTGCCGCAACGCAACTCCACGCCACTGCCATCCAGATGTCCACCGGTGCCGAGGAAGTTGCCCAGCAAGCCGCCACTGTCGCCACTGCCAGCGAGGAAATGGCCGCCACGTCGGCGGAAATAGCCCAGAACTGCACCATGGCAGCCGAGAGCTCCCGCCATGCCAACGAACGGGCGGAAACAGGCTCGTCGGTGGTTCAGGAGACCCTCGTTGTCATGAACCGGATTGCCGACCGGGTCCGCTCATCGTCCCAGGCCGTGGGTAGCCTCGGAGCGCGGAGCGATCAGATTGGAGAAATCGTTGGTACCATCGAGGATATTGCAGACCAGACAAACCTCCTTGCCTTGAACGCCGCCATCGAAGCGGCCCGGGCCGGCGAGCAGGGCCGCGGCTTCGCCGTGGTCGCAGATGAAGTGCGGGCGCTGGCCGAGCGGACCACTAAAGCCACCAAGGAAATCGCCCAGATGATCAAGGCGATTCAAGGAGAAACCAAAGGGGCGGTATCCTCCATGGAGGAAGGGGTGAAAGAGGTGGAGAAGGGCACCTCCGACGCCTCCATGTCGGGCGAGGCGCTCCAGGCGATCCTCGAGCAGATCGGCGGCGTTACCATGCAGGTGAGCCAGATTGCCACGGCCAGCGAGCAGCAGACCGCCACCACTTGCGAGATCAGCGAGAATATCCGGCAGATTACCGATGTGGTCGGGCACACGGCACGGGGAGCCGAGGAGTCGGCGCAAGCCGCGGAGCAACTGGCAAAGCTTGCAGAAGACTTGCAGAGCCTTGTGGGGCAGTTCAAGCTGGCTGTGTAATCTGCCAGATAACAGAATAGCTGCACTTTTACTAAAGCCGGTCTTTTGACCGGCTTTAGTGTTTTCAGGGGGTTAAAGAGGACTGCCGCTTCGGATGAAATCGGGGAAAATGTATACGCCGTATACATTAAAGTATACGAATATAATATCCGATATAGTTGCCTGTATGTAGAAATGCGAATGACGTCATTTATGGAGGGGAATTCTAGTGAGGATAAGAACGAAGTTCGTCCTGGTGAACATTGTGGTGGTGGGGCTGGCCCTTGTCAGCGTCACTACCGCCAGCCTCATGCAGTTCAACCGCGAGTTGGGTCGTCAGGCAATGATTTCCCAGGACTCTCGGCTCAAGACGTTCTGGGAGCTTTTGCGGCACTAGGGGAGCACCTTCGAAGTCGTTGACGGCAACCTGATGGCGGGGGAATACGTCATCAACGGCAATTACGAACTTCCGGACCGCCTGAAAGAGCTCATGGGAGGAAGCGCCACCATCTTCATGGGAGACACTCGCGTTTCCACCAACGTCATGAAGGAAGACGGTGCGCGTGCGGTGGGGACAAAGCTCCAGGGGCCGGCATACGATTCGGTTATACGTGACGGGAAACCGTTCAGGGGTGAGGTCGAGATCCTGGGGGTCCCTTACTTTGCCGCCTATGACCCGATCAGAAACCCTGCCGGAGAGGTGGTCGGAGCCCTTTACGTCGGGGTCAAGAAAATCGATTTCTTTGCCTCCTACGATCGACTCCGGTGGATACTTGCCGGCATTGCCGTACTTTTGATCCTGGTGGCCGGGACCGTGTCCACGATGATCGTTCTTCGGATATTCAGGCCCCTGAACCGGCTTCACGACGTGCTGCGCGACATCTCCCAGGGCGAGGGTGACCTTACACGGCGGCTCGATTATCTCGCTCAGGATGAAGTCGGCGAGATGAACCGCTCGTTCAACACGTTCATGGATAAGCTTCACGACATCATTGCCGTGGTCGCTCAGACTGTCGAGCAACTGGCGGCGGCTTCGGTCCAGGTGCGCGGTACCGCGGAGCAGATGGCCAACGGCTCGGAGCAAGTGGCGGCCCAGGCGGTAACTGCTGCCACCGCCGGCGAGCAGATGGCGGCCACTTCGTCTGAAATTGCGCAAAACTGTGCCCTGGCTGCCGAAGGTGCCCACAATGCGTCCGGTTCGGCCACGGCCGGCGCCCTGGTGGTGGAGCAAACAGTGGTGGTTATGAACCGCATCGCCGATCGGGTGAAGGAGTCGGCGCAGACCGTGGCAAGTCTCGGTTCGCAGGGGGACAAGATCGGGGAAATAGTCGGCACCATTGAGGACATCGCCGACCAGACGAACCTGCTGGCCCTCAAAGCAGCCATTGAGGCGGCCAGGGCCGGCGAGCAGGGGAGGGGGTTTGCGGTGGTTGCCGATGAAGTGCGGGCGCTGGCCGAGCGGACTTCGTCAGCCACCAAGGAGATCGCCGTCATGATCCGGGCCATTCAGCAGGAAACCCGCACCGCCGTCGCTTCCATGGAGGAAGGGGTTCACGACGTGGAAGCGGGCACGGCTGAAGCCGCCCGCTCCGGCGAGGCCCTGCGGGATATCCTCGACCAGGTCAATGCTGTGGCGGTTCAGGTGAGCCAGATAGCCACCGCCGCCGAGGAACAGACCGCCACGACCAGCGAGATATCGAACAACATGCAGCAAATTACCACCGTGGTTGCGGATGGCGCCCAGGGAGCCAAGGAGTCGGCTTCCGCCGCCAATCGGCTCAACACCCTTGCCGGAGAGCTCCAGCAGCTTGTGGGGCAGTTCAAGCTGGCGGGGTAGCACCGGAATGAGGTTGCACGGTTACAGGCTGAAGTAGAAGGTGGCCCCTTTCCCTTCTTCTCCTTCGGCCCACACCCGTCCGCCATGGCGCTGAACAATCCGGAACACTGTTGCGAGGCCGATTCCCTCGCCCCTGAACGAGTTGTTGGACTCCAGCCGTTCGAAGGGGAGGAAAAGCCGGTCGGCATGGGCCATATTAAAGCCGATGCCGTTGTCGCGCACGAAAAACACGTTGCTCTCCCCCTGCTCCATTGTTCCGAATTCGATATGGGTTTTGTCTCGCGTACCGGTGTATTTCCAGGCGTTTCCAAGGAGATTGTCGAGCATGAGCCTCAAGAGCCGGGGATCGCCGTGAGCGGTCAGATCTTTGTCTATGCTGAAATTTGCCTGTCGGTGCGGCTCGGCGAGCTGCAAATCTGCCGCTATTTCCATGGCAAGGGAGCTCAAATCCACCGTCTCGGGGACGAGTTCGCAGCGGGAGATGCGGGCGAACCTGATCAGCGTGTCAATAAGCCGGTTCATGCGCAGGGTTTCCCTGTGAATCTTACCGACAAACTCCAGGCACTGGGGCTCAAGTTTCTTTCCGAACAATTCCTGGATGACTTGTGCCAGCCCGTTTATGTTTGAAAGTGGGTTCCGCAGGTCATGGGACACGGTGTAACTGAAGGCCTCAAGCTCTTTGTTAGCGGTTTCCAGTTCCATGTTGACGGATTCCAGTTGTTCGACCGTCGCTTCCAGTTCGCAGTTGGTTTCCTCCAGTTGGCGGGCGCGTATCGTCAGTTCGGCGTTGAGGAGTTCCACTTCCCTTTCGGCCCGCCTTCGCGCAGTCATGTCCCGCACGAGGCTGAGGAGACATCTCTCGCCGTTCAGCTCAATGCCTACAGCCGAATAGAGGCCTTCAACGATTTCTCCCCGTTTTCCGTGTAAGGTTATTTCACGGTTTATGATCTGCTCTCCGGACTCGATGGACCTAACTACCTCATCCCTCTGGTTGCGGTCGGGCCAGATGCCCATTTCAAACGAGGTCTTGCCGAGCACTTCCCGGCGCTTCCATCCCAGTGTTGTCTCGAAGGCCTCGTTTACCTCCATATACCGCCCATCAGTCAAAGTTGTTATGATCATGATGGTCGGTGCAGTGTTGAAAGCCTTGGCGAATTTCTCCTCGCTGCGCTTCATCTCCCGGAACAGCAGGTCGTAGGGGCGCTTCAGGTTGATTTCCACCGTTCCCTTGTAGACCAGGAATACCGCCATTACCTTGAACAAATGTCCTGCCAGATTGCTGATGTCGTAGACATCGACGTAGAAGGTGAATGCCAGCTCGGCCATGACCATGAGCACCAGGGCTGCTGAAAGGAGGCTCACGAAGCGCCGGTCGAAGGCATCCCGCTTGAATCTCAGGACGACGAACGCCGCAACGAAGGTGAGGGCAATAAGGTGTTCGCTGGCAATCTTGAAGGGGGTGAGGCCGGTGCCTTCCCGGTAGCAGGAAGGGAAGACGCCGCCGAAAATGGAGGCAATCAGGGCTGCCGTAATGGCTATGTATACTGCCAGCGTTGCCCTGGCCGATAACCGGCGGCTGATGAAGACAGGGGCCACGAGAAATGAGATGCTCTGCAGGTAGCGGGCCGCGATCCAGAGCTGGGTCGCGATGTCGGCACTGTCGGCAAAGACCCCCATCCCCTTGTAAGCCAGCGTGTGGAGAAGATCCAGGCCGGCCACGCAGAGATGAGCGATGCCGATGAAGAGAAAAAAGCGGCTGGCCGGCAAGTGGCGGGCGTTCCAGGCGATGACGAAGATTCCCGCCGATACCAGCACGGAGAACATCTCTGCGAGGGTATGGAACAGGAGAAAGTTACTGTGACTTGTGAGCCACAGGCCGCCGAGTATTGCAGTTGCAGCGGCGGCACTGGGCCACGAGACGGTTGTCTCCTCGGTCATGGTTAGATTCCGTTGTCTCTGTTGAAATGGTGCCGGAAAGCATGAACGGATGGTAATGTTTCGTCAAGTATACATTTAGGGGGGCTTGCGGCAAGAGGTTTTTCCCTTATTAAATGAAACGTTAGGTGTGCCGTCTATGGATTGTTGCGTCAATGTGTTTAGGCGGGTATCCTTGAGCGAGTTCACCGGAGGTTTTTTCATGCCTTATCCCGATACGGTAAATCTTCCCTTTAATGCGTCGGTTATTGCCGACGGGTTCACGGCCGTGCCCCCCGGCAGCGTTGATGATGGCGGTCCGGGCGTATGGGCCGTTATTCAGGGAAACGGCCTTGTGGTGCAGGAGCGCAAAGGTAGCCTGTCGCTGCCCGAAGGGGAGCGTCCACAGTGGCTCTCGGCTGACCTCTCCCCCGTCTCCATCGGTCTTTGGCGCGGTCGCCACCTGCGGGTTGCCCGCATATCCGGCCGCGATCCCCTGCCGTCCCCTTTTCTGGCTGAACCCTTTAACGCAACGGTCGAGCGCCTCGACGACGCCACTCTCACCCTGGGGGGGATGGCCCAGCAGATTCTCCACTGGGAGCGCAACAGCCGTTTCTGCTCCCGGTGCGGAACCTCGATGGAGCGGGTGCCGGGCACCTGGGGAAAGCGGTGCGCGCCGTGCGGCATCGAGCATTTCCCCCATATCCACCCCTGCGCCATCATCCTTGTGAAGCGGGGCGACGAGTTTCTGCTCACCCGCAAACCCGAATGGGCTCCGGGGCGCTACGGTCTCGTGGCGGGTTTTCTCGACTTCGGCGAATCCCTGGAGGAGTGCGCCCGCCGCGAGGTGCGTGAAGAGACCGGCGTGGAGATCCGCGATATCCGCTATGTGGGAAGCCAGTGCTGGCCCTTCCCGAGCCAGCTCATGGCGGGCTTCGTGGCCGAGTACGCCGGGGGGGAGCTTCGCGTCGATACCACGGAGCTGGAGGATGCCCGCTGGTTCAGCCCCGCTGCAATGCCTGAATCGATCCCTCCCCGGCGTAGTATCGCCCGATGGATTATTGATCGCTTTGCGATCGGGGACCGGGAAAAACCATAACCAATCGTCATCAAGGAGGATTGCCGTGTCATTTGTTTCCGCACTCTGTCGTCTGGCTATCGCGCTTTGGGTGGGGGGCGCCGCCCTGTTCACCTTTGTGCTTACTCCCACCATCTTCAAGACCGAAACCCGTGACGTGGCCGGCCGCATCGTCGGCTACCTCTTCCCCGGCTACTTCCGCTGGGGGCTCGCCTGCGGGGCAGTGGCCCTGGCCGCCCTGCTGATAGTCCGGGGGAAAAACTGGGTTCCGGCGGCGGCCCTTATCGTGGTGATGCTGGCCGTCACCGCCTTCCAGGCCTTTCATGTCGAGCCGAAGGCCGCCATCATCAAGCAGCAGATTCCCTCCTTCGAGACCACCCCCAAGGACCATCCCATGCGCCGCGAGTTCTCCAAGCTCCACGGCATCTCCGCCGCCTGCAACCTCTCGGTCATTGCCGGGGGTGTGGTGCTGGTGATCCTGTTGTAGCTCTCGCTTATGGACACTATGATCGACATCCCCCGTTTCCCGGCATCACGCCCCGTGGCCTTTGGCGACAAGCCCCGACTCGATGCTCTCTTTGCCGAGCTTCAGCCGCGGGTTTCGGAGCTTACCTTTGCCAGCCTCTATCTCTTTCGGGAAGCCCATGCCTACCGGCTCACCCTGGTGGGTGATTCTCTTGTGGTCCTGGGGAAGGGGTACGATGGCGAAGCGTATTTCCTCCCCCCCATCGGCGGGGATGTGTCCGCCGCCCTCCAGGCACTCTTCGACGGCGGGATGACCCTCTACGGTGCCGATGAGACCTTTGCCTCCCGGTATCTGACCGGCGAGGGGGTAATTGTGGCGGAGGACCGGGACGCCTTCGACTACCTCCACCTCCGGCAGGAGATGGCGGATCTCCCCGGCAACCGGTTCCACAAGAAGAAAAACCGCATCAATTATTTTGCGGCCCGGCATCCCTTCAGCGTGGAGGTGTACGGTGCGCGCCATCGGGAGGGATGCCTGGCGCTGCTTGCCGAGTGGCGCCGGGTCCGCGACGGCATCGACAGCCCTTCCCTGGAGCTGGAAACGCAGGCGGCAGCGGAGGCCCTCCTGCTTTCTGACCGTCTTGGCCTTGAAGGGGTGGTGGTGCCGGTGGAGGGGCGGGTCGCCGCCTTTGCCCTGGGGGAGCGGCTTAACCGCGATACCGCAGTCTGCCACTTCGAGAAGAACGATCCGTTCATGGACGGGGTGTCCCAACTGGTGGACCGGGAGTTCAACCGCCTCCTCTTCACCGACTGCACCTACACGAACCGCGAACAGGACCTGGGGGAGCCGGGGCTCCGTGCGGCAAAGCTGTCGTACCACCCGGTGGAGCTGGTGAAAAAGTACCGGGCACGTCGGGGATGAGCGGCATGAACCAGGAACTGCGACGTCACTATGAGCGGTGGGTCTACCCCCGCTATCCTCTGGCCGCATCGGTCCCTCCCTGGGACACCTACGCCCTGAACCTGGATGCCCTCTACGCCCGCTTCAACGGCGCGCTTCCCGGCAGCCATGCTCGTCGCATCCTCCTGGCCGGGTGCGGGAGCTTTTCCCCGTACCCCACGTCGCTGGCCAACCCCGGCGTCCCCATCACCGCCCTGGATCTTTCGGCGGCAAACCTGCGGCGGGCGCGGCTCCACTGTTTTCTCCATGGTCGGTTCGGCATCGATTTCCAGCGGGGAGACATTCTGGACCCTGTGGCGGCCCAGGGGGAATACGGTTTCATCGATTCCTTCGGAGTCATCCATCATCTGGCGGACCCCCTGGAAGGAGTCCGGGCCCTTGAGCGGCGGCTGGCCCCGGGTGGAATCCTGCGGCTCATGGTTTACAGCCGGGGGGCGCGGAGGGGGGCCGAGTCGATCCGTACCGCCCTGCGGCTTCTGAAGATAGGGGATGTGGCGGCGGTCAAGGGGCTCATCCGGCGGGCGCCGGAAGGTTCCCGTTTCCGCCGGTACGTGGATGCTTCAAGCGAGGCCGCCTTCGATGCCGGCATTGCCGATGCCTTCCTCCATCCACGGACCCGCACTTACCGCATTGACGAGTTCATGGCCCTGGTGGGGGATACGGGGCTCACCCCCCTCATGTTCGCCCACGACGGAGCCCTCCCCCCGGTGACGGAGGAGGTGTCGCGGCTGCGGCGCCTCGAAGGGGAAGGGGAAGAAACCCCCAACTTCATCCTCTATCTCGGGCGCCAGCCCGTCGGCGGATGCGGTCCCGCGTCCGATGCGAGGCTCATGCTCAATCCGGCGCTCCGCCAGGCGGTGGGATGCCTTCGCCTGGCGCCGGTAGTGGTTGCGCCCCGGCTCGGTCGCCGGAATCCCCGCCTCGGTTTTGCCGAAAAACGGTTCCTGCGCCGCTTTATCAATCCTGTTTCCGTCGCATCCCTTAGCCCGCAGGAGCTGGAGCGGGCGCGTCCCTTTCTCGATGCCCTCCTTCTGGTGGCGTTTCGCTAGAAGCCGGGAGCGGGGAAAGCTTAAGGTTGACACGAAGGGCGCGGGACGGTATCAATAACCCGGTCCGGACCGGACCACCGATTCCACCGTTTCAAGGAGCATTCCATGTCAGACCTTTGTCCCTGCGGCACCGGCCGCCCCTACGCAGACTGCTGCGAGCCGTTCATTACGCGAAAGAGCACTCCCATCACCGCCGAAGAGCTCATGCGCTCCCGCTACTCCGCCTATACCAAGGTGGATGTCGATTATATCCGCGATACCACCCACCCGGAGCACCGGGGGGATTTCGACGAGAAGGGGACCCGCGAGTGGGCGGAGAGCTCCCGCTGGGAGGGGCTGGAGATCATCTCGACCCTGGCCGGAGGCCCCGACGATGCAGAGGGGAAGGTGGAGTTCATCGCCCGTTACCGCGACAGCGCCGTGCGGCGGACCCATCACGAACTGGCCGATTTCAAAAAACGGGATGGCGCCTGGTACTTCACCGACGGCGTGGGGGTGAAATCCGCCCCGGCCGCCAGCGCCAAGGTAGGGCGAAACGACCCCTGCACCTGCGGAAGCGGCCAGAAGTACAAGAAGTGCTGCGGTAAGTAGGCGGGAGCGCCGTGACGCGACTCTGCAGCGATCCCTCCCCCGCCGGGCTTCTTGAGGGGGTAGAGCAGTTCAACGCCGGTGACTGGTTTGAGGCCCACGAGACCCTGGAGGAAATCTGGGCCGGGGAACAGGGGGAGGCGCGCCACCTCTACCAGGGGATTCTCCAGGTGGCGGTGGCGCTTCACCACTGGCGGGAGGGGAACTTCCGGGGGGCCATGTTCCTCCTCGGTTCAGCCGAAGAACTTCTGACTCGCGTGGAGCCGGTCTGCCAGGGGGTGGACGTGGTGGCGCTGCTCCGGGATACCGCCCGGTTCCTGCGGGCATTGGAAACCCACGGACCCGTGCGGATGGGGGAGGTTGATCCTTCCCTCATCCCGCGGGTGCGGCTTGTCGCTTAACCTGAAAAAGAGTCAACAGCCGAAGCTGAAAAGGAAAAACCCTTCAGGTACGGCAGAACCCGTTTCAGTACATGAAGCCGAACAGCCATAGCGGCAATTTGTTCTTGAAGCCCACCTCGATATCATCCGCCACCACGAAACCATCAGCGATGCCGCCGATTTGCCGGAACCCCTTTCCCTTGCCGCCGATCTCAAATGTGTACCGGCCGCTAACGACAAAGTCGCCTTGACCGGACAACTCAACAGTGTTTTCGAGCAACTGCGGATGGATAGTGCCGGCATTACGGATCTGGTTGACAAAGAATAATTCCCGTAAGGTCCCGGTATTTACGTCGTCAGTAATGGCATACATCAGGTTGCTGTTCTCCAGCAGAATCTTTTCCGGCTTAGTCAGGACGGCATAACCTCTCCCCCGGGACCTCACCAGATTCAACAATCGGGCATCCTGCAACTTCTCCAGGTACTCGTAAAGACGGGGGCGGGATATCTCCGTCGCTTCAGCCAGCTTGGCAATGTTGGGCACAAACGGTACGCCCGTCGACAGCAGGTACAGAAGCTTTTTGATCTTGGATACCTGCCGTGGTTCTATACGGTTCACAAAGGGGAGATCCACCTCCAGGATATGGTTGATCACCTCGCGAACCTTGAGCGTGTAAAAGGTTTCTCCCTCGAGGAAGAACGGGTAGTAGCCACCCTGGAGATAACTTCTGAACTCGCGTAGCGGTTTGATGTCTTTGCTGATCGTGCCGGCAATCTGCTGGTGATCGGAAAGGATCTCTTCCAGTGAATGGGCCGGATACTCTGTGTTCAGGGTGAAGTTGATGTATTCACGCAGCGATAGGCCATGCAGGTTGAAAATGACGGCACGGCGGGAAAGGTCTGCTTTCTGATTCGTAATCTGCAGGAGACTCGAACCCGAAAATACAACCTTCAGCGCAGGAAACGAATCATGGATGGCCTTCACGTGCACGGACCAGTCCGGGTATTTGTGGATCTCGTCCACAAGCAGCAACTCTCCGCCCAACTGGTGAAACTCGCGCGCGAATTCAAAGAGGTCGTGGGCCTGAAAGAACGGGCTGTCGACCGAGATGTAGAGGGCTCTGTCGCTTGCGGCGTAACGCTCTCTGACATGCTGGAGCATCAGGGTTGTCTTGCCGGTGCCCCGTGCCCCAAGGATGCCGATACAGCGCTCATTCCAGTCAATACGGTCGTAGAGATACCGTCTGGTCCGGCTTACCGCCTCGATGAGCCGTTGCTGTTCCCTGAAAAGATTTTCCATACATTATTCCTTGTATTTGTAAAACGCATTTTACATAATCCTCCAGGAAATGCAACAAAACTGATTTTTTTGTCTTTTAAGTCCTTTGCTCCCTATTTTAATCCTCCATCGTCTGCATGATGTATCACCGATATGTCTTATGTTTAGCCTTGAAATATAACCGGTATATCGGTGAGTCAAGGATTATTCAAAATTAAACTAACGCCTCCTCCAGTTCCTTCCGGAGCATCTCCTCCATCCCCCGGTATTTGGGCGAAAAATGGAACGGCACCACCCTTGCTGCCCCTGCTTCCCGCGCAAGCTCCCCCGCCTGGCGGGCGGTCAGGTGGCTTCTCTGCCGGGCCCGCTCTTCTTCCGCGTGGAGGAAGGTGGTCTCGATGAAAAGGTAATCGGCCCCCCGCGCCAGTTCAACGATCCGTGCCCCGTTCTCCGGGGTGAGGCCGGCGTCGGTCACGTAGACGACCCGCTGGCCCGGTGCGATTCCTGTCAGTCGTTCCCGCAGTTCCCCCAAGGGATAGGTCCGTTCCCGCACCGTCCCGGCTTCCCGCCACCAGACCCTGAAGGGAAGGTCGTCCCGCTCTCCCCGCAGGATTGACTTTTTCAACTCCCTGAGCCATTCACCCGTGGGAAGACCCATCTCACCCAGACGGTTTTTGCGGATGTTAACGTGCTGTTTTTCCTCCAGGGCGAAGGCGAGGCAGGGGGTGCCGTGGTCAAGGAATGCGGCCCTCACCCGGAAGCTCTCCTCGTCGAGGATGATGCCGCCGGCGATCCGGCCCCACCGCTCGTTCTCCGGTGCGAATTCGCGGCGACAGCGGAATTCCACCGTTCTTGCCCCGCCGCCCGGCGTCAGTTCCGTCGCCTCCACCGTGAAGTCGGTGGGATAGCTTTCCACCAGGTTCCAGGTGTAGCCGGCCAGCCGGTGGGCCACCTGGTCCGTGAAACCGGGGGGGCCGTAGAGGCGGAGCCGCTTTTCCCGCCCCAGGCAGATGCGCAGCACCCGGTCGAAGCCGATGAAGTGGTCCACGTGGGTGTGGGAAACGAAGATGTCCGAGATGCGGAGGACCTTGCGCGGGGGGAGGGGGGTAGTGTCTCCCAGATCGAAGAGGATTGCCCGGCGCTCGAAGAGGAAGTCCACGTAGACGCCGGGATCGTCGAAGGGGCCGTTCACGGTGGTTGGGTGGAAGAGGGGGGGCATGGTGCACCTCCGGGTAACGTGAGGGGGGAGGTCTCAGTGGCAGAATGGGGGGAAGGCCAATGTAACGCCGGTTTTTCTTGTATTTTGCGGTGCAGGGTATGCTAGTATGCGCCGTTAATGAACGTTGCGGCAAAGGAACCGGGTCATGGCTGAAAAACGTGATATCACAAGACACAGGAAGCGCCTGACGCTCCGGTTCGGTACGGTTACCCCCACGCGCCTCGCCTACACCGAAGATGTTTCGGCCAACGGCCTCTTCATCAAAACCACCAACCTTTGCCCGCCGGGGACGCGCATCCAGATTGAACTGACCCTTCCCGATGACGATTCGGTCTTTTTGGAGGGGATGGTTCGCTGGACCAAGAAGGTTCCCCCCCAGATGATCCATCTCATGAAAAAGAGCGGCATGGGGGTCATGATCACCAAGTTCATTGCCGGCGAGCAGGCCTATCGAAGCTTTATCGATGAGCTTCACGCCAGATAGAGGCAATTCCCCCCTCTCCGGCTCTATTCTCCCTTCCCCAGGAATTCCATAATAACCCCGAAAGTTTCTCCGGGCCGCTCCTCATGGGGGTTGTGGCCGCACCCGTCTATCACTTTGAGCCGGGCATCGGGCATTTCGTCCGCAAGCCGTTCTCCCTGGCTGATCTTCACGATTCTATCCTCTTTCCCCCAGACAATCAGGGTCGGGACGTTTATTTCCCGATAGCGTGAAGTTATTGCCCCGTAGCTGTCAGGGTCGATGGCCCGGGCGCTCCGCATCAGAACCCGCGCCATGCCCCGCCGGCCGAAGCATTGCTCGTACCGCGCTATCCGCTGGGGGGTGATGGCGGTTTTGTCGTGGAAGACCCTTTCGAGGGTGTAGCGGACAATGCGCCGCACCGGTATGAAGGCCATGCCGATGCGGGGGAGCAGCGGGATGGTGAGCCATTTCATGAGGCGCGGCAGCTTTTGGGGGTAGGCGGAGCAGTCGATGAGGATGAGCCGCGAAACCATGGCGGCGTCGCCCCGATCCCTGGATTGGAGGGTGACGAGAAGGGCGATGGCCCCCCCGAGGGAATGCCCCGCCAGTACAACCTGCGTGAGCCCCCGGTCTTTAATGAACGCGGTTGCCACTGTCGCTTGTTCTTCCACGGAGTAGGAGCCGCTGCGGGGCTTGGATGAGAAGCCGAACCCCTTCAGGTCGAGGAGGTAGAGGGTGAACCGTTCTGCCGGGAAGAGGGGTGCGATGTCGTCCCAGGTGGTGAGGGCCGCCGCGAAGCCGTGGATGAAGACAATCGGCACCGGGCCGTGGCCGGCAACGCGATAGCTTATGTCGATGCCTGGTTCGCAGGTGAAGGTGCGGCGCTCGGAAGCGGTGCCGGTCATGGCGGCGTCAGCAGGAGACAATCTTGAGGGCGATCCTGCGCTGGCGCGGCCCATCGAACTCGCACAGGTAAATGGCTTGCCAGGTGCCGAGCATGAGCTTCCCCTCGTTGAAGAAGACCGTCTGGGAAGTGCCGGTGAGGGTCGATTTGATGTGGGCGTCGGAATTCCCTTCCTTGTGGGTGAAATAGGGGTCGCGGGGAACCAGTCGGTCGAGAAAAGTCAGCATGTCCCGCTGGACTGCGGGGTCGGCGCCTTCGTTGATGGTGATGCCCGCGGTGGTGTGTAGCACGAAGAGGTGACAGACACCGCTCGTGATGCCGGAGCCCTGGAGCTGCTCCCGCACCAGGTGAGTGATGTCGATGAACTCCGACTGGGCTTTGCTCCGCACTTCCAGGTATCTGAACATACATCCCCCCCCGTTTTTATTTAAATTTACCGGAGTCTTAATTTTTTCAAAAAAATGCCGAGATATTTATTAATGGGGTGATCGCGGCGGAGGAAGCTGATTATCGGCGGCTTGCGCATGCCTATTCTGCGCAGTTCCGCGTCAATCTGGAGATTATGTTCGTAGAGCAGCCCCTGGCGGAATATGTGGATGGCTTCGCTCCGGTGCCCCGAAAGCAGATGCACTCGCCCCAGGTTCAGGTAGTGGACGGAACTGTGTGGGTCTTTCCGGATTGACGCCTGGCAGAGTTGGACGGCATGCTCGAACTCGCGGCGTTCCTTTGCGAGGCAGAATGCCATATAGGACCAGATGATGGGGGAGTCGCGGAGCTTTACCGCCTCTTCGAAGAATTCGAGGGCAAGGGCCGTCTTACCGCTGTTGGCGGCACGGATTCCCTTGGCGATGAGCTGCTCAACGTTTGTGCCGGCCATCGCTTCCTCCTGTTCAAGAGTCTGGTAGTATTATAAAACCTGAAAGGTCGCTGTAAACCTCTTTTCTCGGCCTTTTCTTGCGTTGCAAGGGGAGAGCGTTGCTCGGCCCGGGTTTCTGTTGTTCCGTTTCGTCGGATTTGCGCAGCTAATCATAAATAGGGTGAGGAGGAGGGGCATGAACATCCATGAGTACCAAGCAAAGGAAATACTGAGTTCCTACGGCATACCGGTTCCCCGGGGGCGGGTGGCGCTCACGTCGGACCAGGTGGAGCGGGCCGCCAAGGAGATGGGGGGACGCTGCGTCATCAAGGCCCAGATCTACGCCGGCGGCCGGGGCAAGGCCGGAGGGGTGAAGCTGGTCCATCACCCGGAGCAGGCACAGGACTACGGCAAGGAGCTCTTCGGCAAGCGTCTCGTGACGCCCCAGACCGGTCCCGAGGGGCTGAAGGTCCGCCGCATTCTCGTGGAGGAGGCGGTGGAGATCGCCAGCGAGTTCTACCTCTCCATCACCCTGGACCGGGCAACGTCCCGCTACTGCCTCATCGCCTCGGCCGAGGGGGGGGTGGATATCGAGGAGGTGGCCCAAAAATCGCCCGAGAAGATTCATGTCCTCACCATCGATCCGTACACGGGGCTGCGCCCCTACCAGGCCCGCAAGATCGCCCTGGCCCTAGGGCTTTCGGGGAGTCTCTGCGAGGACTGCGTGGAGCTGATGCTGAACCTCTACAAAGTGCTCCTCGACAAGGACTGCTCCCTGGTGGAGATCAACCCCCTGGTGGTGACCCGGGCCGGCTGGCTCATGGCCATGGATGCCAAGATCAACTTCGATGACAACGCCGTTTTCCGGCACCGGGAATATCCCGACATGATGGACTACTCGCAACTGGATACGCTGGAAATCAACGCCGGCAAGTACGACCTCTCCTACATTAAGCTCACCGGCAACATCGGCTGCATGGTGAACGGCGCCGGGCTTGCCATGGCGACTCTCGACGTCCTCAAGGAGTGCGGCGGCGAGCCGGCCAATTTCCTTGACGTGGGGGGGGGAGCCACCCGGGAGAAGGTGGCCGAGGCCTTCAGAATCATCCTGGAGGATGGGGACGTGAAGGGGGTTTTCGTTAACATCTTCGGCGGGATCATGCGCTGCGACGTCATCGCCCAGGGGATTATCGAGGCGGCAAGCGAGGTGCACTGCACCCTCCCCATCGTGGTCCGGATGGACGGGAGCAAGGTGGAGGAGGGGAAGCAACTCCTGGTGGAGTCGGGACTCAACGTCCAGACCGCCGACTCCCTCGGCGAGGGGGCGGGGCGGATCGTGCAGATGCTGGGGTAATGACGTCGTAGGGGCGATCCTTGTGATCGCCCGTGTTTAGGGCAAACGCAAGGTTTGCCCCTACAATCACAATCGGAGAGCATAAATGTCCATACTCATCAACAGGGATTCAAAGATAGTCGTCCAGGGGATTACGGGGCGCAGCGGCCTCTTCCACACCCAGCAGTGCCGGGACTACGGCTCCAAAATAGTTGCCGGCGTCACCCCCGGCAAGGGGGGGATTCATATCGAGGGAATTCCGGTATTCAACACCGTGGAGGAGGCGGTGAAATACACCGGCGCCAATGTCTCCATGATCTTCGTGCCGCCTCCGGGGGCCGCCGATGCCATCCTGGAGGCGGCCGACGCGGGAATCGACCTGGCGGTCTGCATTACCGAGGGGATTCCGGTGCGGGACATGGTGCCGGTGAAGCGGGTGATCCAGCAGACCAGGACGCGGCTCGTGGGGCCCAACTGCCCCGGCGTCATCACCCCCGGCGAGTGCAAGGTGGGGATCATGCCCGGCTATATCCACAAGCCGGGGAAGATCGGCGTCGTCTCCCGCAGCGGCACCCTCACCTACGAGGCGGTGAAGCAGATTACCGAGGAGGGGCTCGGCCAGTCCACCTGCGTCGGCATCGGGGGCGACCCCATCATCGGCATGCAGTTCATCGATGTTCTCAAACTCTTCAATGAAGACCCGGACACCGACGCGGTTTTCATGATCGGCGAGATCGGCGGCAGCGCCGAGGAGGACGCCGCCGAGTGGATCAGGGAGAACATGAAGAAGCCGGTGGCCGCCTTCATCGCCGGTGTCACCGCCCCTCCGGGCAAGCGGATGGGCCATGCCGGCGCCATCATCACCGGTGGGAAGGGAAAGGCGGAGGACAAAATCCGCACTCTGAATGAATGCGGAGTCGTCGTGGCCCCGAGTCCCACGAAAATGGGTGCGGCCATGCAGGAGGCTCTGGCCGGAAGGTAAGAACTTGTCTGTAAACAACTGCCGCGAATACGGGATGCGGGACCGCAAAGCTTGTTTATGGACAAGTTCTAATATGCGCCGGCAGTATGGTTTTGGTGGCGAAGGGCCATGTCCGTGAAGCATGGCCCTTCATTTCGGCCCCAAATTTGTGTATCCTTCCAGATGGATAAAATGTGTGCAGCCCGGTCCGGAACGTCGGCATCTTCGGCAATCCGGCAGCAGCAATGGCCTTAAGGGATGGAGGCGGAATGG
Organism: uncultured Geobacter sp.; assembly: GCA_964490805.1. GTDB lineage: Bacteria > Desulfobacterota > Desulfuromonadia > Geobacterales > Geobacteraceae > Geobacter. Next base: position 156,366 of record CAZBEB010000001.1, on the reverse strand, counting down.
TTGGGGAGCCGGATATGACTATTGAACTGCAACGCGAGGTTGAGGCGTTGCGTGCCAGAATTCGGGATTATGAGTTGCGGGAGGTTGAATGCGGCCTTGTGCATCAGGAGTTGACCCGCGCCCAGCGCCGGTGGGAGGGCATTTTCCAGGGGATTGCCCATCCTACGGTAATCCTCGATGCCAACCATGTGGTTGTGGCCGCGAACAGGGCCGTTGTAATGGCTTCAGGGGTGAGCGAAGAGGAAATCGTCGGCCGGAAGTGCTATGAGATCTTTCACAATTCCGGATGCACCGAGCCTCAGCATTCGTGCCCCATGGAAAAGATGCTCCGGTCAAATTGCGTGAAAACGGTCGAGATGGAAGCGGATGCCTTTGGCGGCGTCTATCTTGTGTCATGCACCCCTGTGTTTGACGAAGGGGGAAAGGTCGATAAGGTCATCCACATTGCCACCGACATAACGGCGCGCAAACGTGCCGAGGAGGCGTTGCGTGAGAGCGAGGAGCGGTACCGGATCGTTGCCGACTACTCCTCCGACTGGGATTTCTGGCTGGCTCCCGACAACAGCCTCTTCTACGTGTCTCCCGCCTGCCTGGACATAACCGGCTATGCCCCCGAAGAGTTCTACGCAAACCCCCAGCTTAACAGCTTAATCGTTCATCCCGACGACATGGAATTAATGGCGCGGCACAACGAGGAAGCTCAGACCGCCAACGAAAGACACGCGATGGAGTTGCGCATCATCACCAAAACGGGGGAGACCCGCTGGATATCCCATGTCTGCCAGACCGTTTACGACAGCGAGGGGCGCAGCCGGGGACGCCGTGCCAGCAACAGGGATATCACTGCCCTCAAGCGGGCGGAAGAGGAAAACCGCCGGCTCCATGCCGAACTTGAGCAACGGGTCAAGGAGCGGACCGCCCAGCTTGAGGCGGCCAACCGCGAGCTGGAATCCTTCAGCTATTCGGTTTCCCATGACCTGCGTGCCCCATTGCGGCACATCGAGGGGTTTGCCAATATCCTCATGGAGGACTACGCCGAGACCCTCGACGAGACGGCCCGGGGATATCTTGAGCGGGTCGTACGCGCCACGGGGAGGATGGAAGAACTGGTGGCCGCCCTGCTCAAGCTTGCGCGATATACCCGCGACTACATGACGTTCGAACAGGTGGATATGAGCGGCATTGCCCGGGAAATTGCGGAGGAGTTCTCTAAATCGGAGCCCCGGAGGAAAGTGGCGGTTACCATCCAGGATGGGGTCAGGGCCACTGGTGACGCCCGCTTGTTGCGGGTAGTGCTTGAGAACCTTATGGGCAATGCCTGGAAATTCACCGGCAAGGTTGATGAGGGGATAATCGAGTTCGGCAGGGAGATGCGCGAAGGGCGGGCGGTTTATTTTGTGCGGGATAATGGTGCTGGTTTCGACATGGCTTATGCCGATAAGCTTTTCAGCGCCTTCCGGCGGCTTCACGGCAGCGACGAGTTCGAGGGGACCGGCATCGGTCTCGCCACGGTGCGCCGGATAATCCATCGCCATGGCGGCGAGGTCTGGGCTGATGCGGCGCCGAATCAGGGGGCAACCTTCTCGTTCACGCTTTCCCCGGCATGAGATGGTTGTCCTGAATGCTGAAAAGGGCGATGCCATGTCCGGCACCGCCCTTTTTCTGCGGCAGAATCCTACCCCTTTAGTCCCGCTTCCACGGCCAGTTTTCTCCAGGCGGGAAGGCTCCGTTCAATCATTCCCCTGTCCACGCAGTAGGCGATCCGGAAGTAGCCCGGAGCGCCGAAGCCCGCCCCCGGCACCAGCAGAATCAGGTGTTTCTGGGCCATTTTGACGAACTCAACGTCGTCGGCCAGGGGTGACTTGGGAAAGAAGTAGAAGGCGCCGTCGGGCCGCACCATCTCGAATCCCATGGCGGTGAGGCTGTCGTAGAGGATGTCGCGCTTGGCCTGGTATTCGCCGATATCCACGGAGGCCCGCTGGAGCTTTGCCACGAGCCGTTGCATGAGGGCTGGGGCGTTCACAAAGCCGAGGACCCGGTTGCTGAATACCGCCCCCTCCATGAACAGCCCCACGCCCCGTGCTTTGGGATTGATGGCCAGGTAGCCGATCCGCTCGCCGGGGAGCGCCAGGTCCTTGCTGTGTGAAGCGACAACGATGGAGCTCTCCACATACCGGAAGATGTTCGGCACGTGCTTGCCGTCGAAGGCGATGCGGGCGTAGGGTTCGTCGGAGATGACGTATATCTGCCGGTCGTAGCGCTGCTCCGCCCGCGCCATCATCTCGCCCAGGGCCTTCAGGCTCTCTTCCGGGTAGATGACCCCGGTGGGGTTGTTGGGGGAGCAGATGATGACGGCCCGGGTCTTTTTGTTTATGGCCGCCTCGATGGCCGGGATATTCAGCTGGAAAGTCTCCCGGTTGGTCCAGACCTCCTTCGGCACCCCGCCGTGGTTGTCGATGTAGAACTTGTACTCCACGAAATAGGGGGTGAGGATTATCACCTCTTCGCCGGGGTTGAGGATGGTCTTGAGCACCACGTTCAGTGCCCCCCCTGCGCCACAGGTCATGACCACATGCTCGGCGCTCACGGGGAAACCGGCGGCTTCGGCGATTACTTCGGCCACCGCGGCGCGGGTCTCCGAGTATCCGGCGTTGTTCATGTAAGCGTGCATGCCGGGAATGGGATTGGTGGCCAGTTGCGCGAACTCCTGCCGGAACTCGGCAGGTGGCTCCGTGTCGGGGTTGCCGAGGGTGAAATCGAAGACGTTTTCGGCCCCGTGGATTTGGCGCAGGCGTTCCCCTTCCTCGAACATTTTCCTGATCCATGATGATTTGGATATGTGACCGGCGATTTTGGTGGCGATGGGCATGGTGACAACCTCGCTGTGAATAGTGTTTGGAATGTTGTAACACAGGAGTCGGGGAGGGGCAAGAATGGGTTGTCTTGAGGTTGGAAACGTGCAATCTTTTACTCTGTGAATCGGCCTTCCTGCGCCTGCTGCTTTGACCGATCACGCAACGCACGTTTTTCATACATCAGGCGCGAACGTGCTTGCATGCTGTTAATGGACAAATTCTTTGCTCCGGAGCTAATTGTGGAAAAAATCTTGCATAAATCTCATGAGGGTCGTACGGTGCGGTTCTTCCTGGGCGAACGGTCCGACAAAATGCTTGATGCTGATGGTGAGAGAAAAATGAGACCCTTCGTGGTGTTACTTCTTTTGATTGTGGTGATGCTTGTCTGTGGTCCCTTTCTCGGGACTGCCCATGCCATGGCGGGTTTTTCGCGTAAATACGGCATGAAATGTGGCTCCTGTCACCGTCAGAGGATTCCGGAGCTGAATGATTTCGGGGTCGCATTCTACAAAAACGGTTTCGTGCTGCCTGGGCAGGATGACGCCGCAAAGAAAGGGGCCGCCAATTCCGGGGTTGCACCCAAGGTGGCCGGCGATGAGAGTAACCGTTCCGGTCAAGGGGCTGTGAAACCATCCGCGTCCCAGGGGAGTGTCCGCAGAACTTCAACCTCAGATGCCGGCGATGATGAGGAAGAGGAAGAAAAAGAGGAAGAAAAAGAAGAGGAAAAGCCGTCGCCTCCGCCTACGGTTGTCTACCGGTTGCCGTCGCAAGACGGGAGCGCCTACTTTACCGATAATCCTGTCCGGAAGGGGACCCTTCCCCCTGCCGAAAAAAAGCAGTGGCGCCGGCGTTCGGCGCCGACCGGCAGCGTGTCCAGGCCTGCAAAACAGCCGGAAAAGCAGTCAAGTGGTTCCGTGCCTGCTTCCCGAGAGCGATTCAGAAGTTACGAGGAGTGCATGGAGCGGTCATTGATTAACGATCCTTCTCCTATTTCCGCAGAAGAAATAATGGATCGCCTGGCTGCGGCGGAGAAGCGCTGCTCGCCGTACCCGCCGACAAAGCGATAATCGCCGGAGAGGAGTTATGGTGCTGCAATGAGTTGCCGATTGAACCCGAACGGATTTACACTCATCGAGATGCTGATCGCCATGTTCCTGCTGGTGATAGGTTTTTTGTCGGTTTTTCTGGTGCTCTGGGCCTCCACTACGTCGGGGCGATTCAGCCGCGACATGACAACCGCGGCAAACCTCGGCCAGGACATCCTGGAGCGGGTTGGCACCATGAAGTATAACGATCTGTCGGAAACGAACGGTTTCGAGCCCTACCCGGAGCCGTTCGGCGACAGGAGCTTGGCTGCCGCCGCTTTCGAGGCGCGGCAGTGGCGAGTGTCGTCGGCCGGCAGCAAGAAGATCATAACTGCCAGGATAACGTGGATGAAGGACGGTTCCAGGAAAACAAGGGATTTCACCATGATCAGGCGGAGTGAGTACTAGACAATGACGTGTAAGGTGTTGACAGAGCAGCCAAGATCTATGGGGGGGTACACGCTTGTCGAGGTGCTTGTGGTCTTAGTTATTCTGGCGGTGGTCAGTGCCGGTTTGTCCACTGTGTTCATCACCGGGCAGAAGGAGTATGGCGTACGCGAGGCCACCATCAGGATGCAGCAGCAGGCGCGGCAGGCCATGAACGAGATGGAGCGGGAGCTTAAAAACACCGGCTACGGCCTTATGGATATGGGCGACCTGACTATAAAGGTTTACGGTGAGGAGACTCCTTCCTGGCAGGTGGTCGAGGCCTCGGATGGTGGCACTGACCCCGATTCGATCAAGGTCCTGTACAGCGGGGCCGAGAGCGACGTGGGATATGATTATTTCGTTTCCGTGGATCACCCTACAAGTTCAACGATCATGCTGGTCAGCGCCGTTGGCTCCGTCCCTCCTTCGCGCACGATCAATGATGATTTCGAAAAAGGAGACCTGTTTCTCGTCTACGATCCGAGTGATCTAGTGAAGCCGGCAACTCGCTTCCAGGCGACAAAAGTTGCAACTCCCGGCATGATTCATCACAACCCTGGAGGGTATAATCCTTCAGGAGGAGTTCTCGATATTGAATACGGGATTGGGAGTAAGGTTGTCAACCTGAGGCGCATGCAGGCGAAGAGGGTTTCCTACTCTGTGGATGCCCGCCAGAATCTGATCAAGACCGTCGAAGACCTCAGCCTGGTCGATCCGCCGGCAAACAAGCGCACGAGAATAGTTGCCGCCGGCGTCGAGGACCTCCAGATAAGGTATCAGTTCCTGGACGGCACTTGGAAGAATGCCGGCGAGGCCGGTTTCGATGCGAGGAACATCCGGGCGGTGCAGGTGAGCATCATTGTCAGGACCGAAAATGCCGACCCCCGCTATCCCGGACAATCTCTCCAGTTGACGGGCTCCTATGGCAATGGCGGAGTGAAAAATTCGGCCGGCTACCGCAGGATGGCCATGAGCACGATCATCTCTGTGCGCAACCTTGGGTTCCGGGATAAGAAGGGCTAGGGGCATGGGGACACGGGTACTGAACGAGCGGGGTGCGGCGCTGGTGGTGGCGATCATGCTGCTGATGGTCCTCACCATTCTGATGGCGGTACTGAATCGTGCTACCCTGTACGAAATGGTCTCAAGCCGGACCTATCAGGAATCCCATCGGGCTTTCTACGCAGCTGACGCAGGGGTCCGCGATGCTCTGGAATGGCTTGGAAAGGAAGATTCCCCACCGGAAAGCAACAGTATCGCTCCCAGCTGGTTCTATGACGGGACGGTGGCGCGCAAGGATGCCATGTGGTGCTCTTGGAAGTCGGTGGAGGATATCCATTTCCGGTACTACGTGGAGCACCTGAAAGACGCCCCGAACTACAACATGAGCGCCATAATCGGCATGGACTCCAAGGGGCCGAAAAGCATCGAGCACTACTACCGCATTACGGCTGAAGGAGCAAACAGCACCTATCTGGTGCACAGGCAGGTTCAGGTCGTGACGACTGCCTACTGGTGACATGCCATGAGAATTTTAAATTGCCACTCACGGAAAACCCTTCTGTTCGCCGTCACACTCGTGGTTGCCGGCGTGCTTGCCGTTGCGGCCTTTGCCGCCATCTCCCAGTATCCCCTGTTCCTGACCGGCAGTGCACAGCCGAACGTCATGATTCTTCTCGATAACTCCGGCAGCATGAACACGATCATGGAGCATCGGGACTATGATCCCAACGTCGCTTATACCGGTACGTTCAAGAGAAAAGAGTATTACCAGAACAGAATTGACTACTGGAAGAGTGGAGATCCCTATTACCTGGTGAGCAATGAATCTGGGCATATCGTTGATGGTAATAGTAAAAATCAGTACACGGTCAATGGCCGCACGATTACGCTCCCGTTTCCATATGTCGGTACCCGGTGGAATGGCAACTACCTGAACTGGCTCTTTTTCCATGCAACAGAGGCCCAGTACGGCGCCCTTGCCACCGATGCAGCGATCCGGGTGACGAGAATCCAGACGGCAAGAGCCGTTATCAGTGACGTGGTCAAAAACGTGTCAGGTGTCAGGTTCGGACTTTTCAAGCTGAACGACAGCCAAGGGGGGAGCAAGGTTAAGGATTGCGGCGCTCTGACCCCGGCGACCGTTGATGCTGCGGTGGACGGGATCGTGGCAAATACCTGGACGCCCTTGGGGGAGGCCCTTTCGGAAATCTGGCAGTACTTCAAGGGAGGGGATTCCCTCTATAAGTCGGGAACCTATACGTCTCCCATTACCAACTGGTGCCAGAAGAACTACACACTCATCATTACCGACGGGGAGCCAACCTACGACGGCTGCTATAAAGAACCTTTCGCTTACGGCTGTACCGATGGCGAGAATGCCACGAGTTATCTGGCCGACGTGGCGAAGTACATGTATGACAACAACGCTGGGTCGTCCTCGGAGCATGTCCAGAACGTCTCGACCTACACCATCGGTATGACGATTGACAGCAAACTTCTCGACGAAACGGCGACGACCGGAGGAGGAAAGTATTTCACGACGACGTCAGGAATCAATCTTGCTACCGCCGTCCAGAATGCCTTAAAGGATATGATTTCCAAGGTTGCGGCAGGAAGCAGTGTTGCCGTCAACACCTCATCCCTGAACTCCAACAGCAAGCTCTATCGGGCACGGTTCAAGTCAGGAGACTGGGTTGGTTATCTGGAGTCCTTCGGGCTTGACGCCGCTACCGGGGCCATTGTCGGGTATCCGAACGCACCCAAATGGGAGGCTGGTTCTCTACTAGATGGTCGCTCAACTGCCCGGGAAATCTATACCGCCGGCGTGGACGGGGGCAGATACAAGCGGTTCGAGTACAGTACAGCTAATGTGGCCATGCTGGCTGGCGCCGGATTCATGGATTTCTCGCCCACGCAGGCCGCCACGCTCATCGGGTATGTTCGGGGAGACCTTTACGGGAATACAACACCTGCTGGGTATCGCGTGCGGACCGGCAAACTGGGGGATATCATCTCGTCATCGCCCGTTGTCTTTGGTCCCCCTGACGGTGCCTACACCGATGTTGCATACAAACAATTCAAGAAGGAATATAAGGATCGGAAAGAATTGATACTGGTTGGTGCCAACGATGGAATGCTCCATGCCTTCAATGCCGATGATGGTGAGGAAGCATGGGCGTTCATCCCGAATATCCTCTTGAACAAGCTGAAATTCCTGAGCAACGATCCCTATACGCATACGAGCTATGTAAACGGTGCGATTACTGTCGCGGATGCCTATATCCAGTCGAAAAATGCTGACGGGACCCCTGCCGGTTCCACGGAGTGGCGTTCCATAGTCGTCTGTGGCCTGCGCGACGGAGGAAAGGGGTATTTTGCCATCGATATCACTGATGAGGCCAATCCGATACCGTTATGGGAGCTTACCGCCACATCATCGGCCACCTCGAATGGTCTGGGGTACTCATTCGCAACACCATTGATCCTCAAGTTGAGGGACGAGGACGCTGCTGACGGATTCCGCTGGGTTGCGGCCCTTGCGAACGGTTACGAGGGACCCACAAGCAGCAAGGCTGCGTCACTCATCATCGTGGACCTCGCCACGGGAGCGGTAGTCAGCGAGATCGTCGTCGACAACACCGCGTTTAGCGGTCCTTCCCCCAACGGTCTTGCTACGCCCGCAGCTATTGACAAGGATATGGACGGATTTGCCGACACCCTCTATGCCGGGGACCTCAATGGGAACATGTGGCGGTTTGACGTGAGCAGCGCTAAAAAGGCCCAGTGGAAGGCTGATCGCCTCTTTGAAGCGGGGGGCACCCAGCCGATCACCGCTGCACCTGATGTGGTAGTGCGCCTCGGCTACCAGTACGTCTTCTTCGGCACCGGGAGATATCTTGACGAGGGGGACAAGGCGACGTCGTTCACCCAGAGCTTTTATGGGGTGAAGGACAATAATTTGACAAAGAATTTGACGCGTACCGATCTGGTGGGGCAGGCAATCACTGAGGTTACCTATTTGGGGACTCTATACCGTACCCTCTCCAGTTTAACGGTCGGCAGCAAGAAGGGGTGGTACCTCGATCTTCCCGGAAACGGCGAACGGGTCATCACGCAACCTGTCGCCACCGGAACCTCCCAGTCCGCCAAGATCATCTTCACCACCTTCACGCCATCCACCGATCCCTGCCTGCCGGGGGGCTTCAGTTGGCTTATGCAGGTCAACATGGAGACGGGAGGGGAATTGAAGGCTCCGGTATATATGATCCCAGGAAGATCGGACGGCACCGTCCCCGTGGGAGACACGTCGCGGATTCCTTCGGGCCTGCGTCTGTCTCCGGGGTCCGTGGCGTCGCTGACCATTCTGGGTGATAAGATCTATTTCCATGACATCGAGGCAGCGATAACGACCCCTCCTGCAACAGGAGTGCCCTTTCAGTTTGGGCTACGAAGCTGGCGGCAGCTTCTGCCGTTTTAGCAGTGATGTGGTGGCTGGTTACATAATCGAAAAGTTCGTATGAATAGTGCGCTGCAGATCCTCGATTCTGATGAGCGCCTGGCGGATCTTCTCCCGTTCATCGGTGGGAAGTGTGTATGGGTTCAGGTAGTATGAGTTGTCCTGGATACCCTTGATGACCTTTATCTGGAGCAGTATCCGGTGGCGGGTCAGGATGGTGTAGGCGTCCACGAGCCCCTGGGCGAAGGTTGCCGAGAAGCTCCCCTCGTTCTGGAGCAGTTCGATCCGCCGGACGGTGTTTGTCGCGGGTATCCCCTGGTTTATGGCAAGAATCCGGACGTTCATGACGAGCGGCGCCCATGCCAGCAGTTTCAGGTTGAATTCTCCCTTGTGTTCTCCCGAACCCTCGGTCCAGATGCGGTTCAGGAACCCGAGAGCCAGCTTCATCTCGGTGGCCGCCTTGGCCATCCCCCACAGCACCTGGAAGTAGTCCTTCTCGAGGCTCCGGATCAGTTCAATCAGATCATCGGCGAGCCGGCGGTCGCCCCCCACGTGGCGGGCGTCGGAGAGAACGATGAGGTCCATGAGGTTCTTGGCGTAATCTTCGTATTCGTAGCGGACGATGGCCATCAGCTTTTTCTTCCACTGGCTGTAGGACCCGCGCCATGTGGGGTTGGACGGCATGATGCCGCCGGTGCATTTCTTGAACCCCATGTCCGCCAGGCACTCCACCAGCGCCTCGGAGAATTCCCTGAACCACTGGTCGGCGATTTCGCCGCCGCCGTCGCCGTAGACGATGAGATAGTCCTGATCGGTGATGAGAGTCTGTTCTTCCCGCCCATCGCTGCCCATGCTGCAAAGGGCATAGGAGACGGGAGGATGTCCCTTCCCAGCCGCCATCATTTCCTGCTCAGCCAGTTCCAGTGCCCGCCCCGCAAGGATGTCCCGATAATGAGTGCATGACTCGTGGAGAGCGCTCACTGACTGGATTTTCAGGAACCGTTCCAGTTCCAGCCCGTTCAATTCCTCGTGGATTACACGCAACGAATCGCAGCCCGCTTCGCGGCTGACCTGGGCCATGAGCTCCCGCTTCCGCCCGGCCACCTCCCCGGTAAGGGCAATCTCGTGGTCGATTTCATCCTTGAGGCGGTTCAGAATCAACGGGATATCATCCCGGTCCAGTACGCGAACGAACTCGTTGATTCTGGCTATTGTCTCAGCCACGGCCGTCTGGATAGTGTCATCGTGCATGCAGTTCCTCAATGGGGGAAAGCATTCGTCCAATGAAAAATGGGGGAAAGCAACGCTTTCCCCCAAGATTAGCATACATTATGCCGATGCAGTAGGTTCTTAGTGGTCCACTGCCTTGGCTATGCCGATGCCGGTGTTCTGGCGCACATAGATTTCGTCGAACATCTCCTCGGAACGGCGGCTCGGGAAGGCGAGGCAGCCGACGATGGCAGCGATGAAGCCGAGCGGGATGGAGATGATGCCCGGGTTCTTGAGGGTGATGAGCGGCTTGTCGAGGCCGAGCATGGACTTGCCGTCCTTGTTCTTGGCGTAGTCGGCCTTGGCCTTGTCCAGATCCTTCATTTCCTTAGCGGTGAGCATCGCGCCAGTAGCCTGCTTCTCTTCCAGCTTCACGACCACCTTCTGGGCGTCTTCAGCAACCTTCTTCGGATAGGTCATGTTGGGGGAAACCATAACCAGGGCGATGGAGGCGATGGTGCCGACCACGAGGCCCGATACGACGCCGGCGGTGTTGAACTTGCGCCAGAAGAGGGACATGACGATGACCGGCAGGTTCCCCGACGATGCAACGGCGAAGGCCAGAGCCACCAGGTGGGCGACGTTCTGCTTCTCGGCGGCGATACCGATCAGGATGCCGGCGGCGCCAACGCAAAGGGAGGTGATCCGGGCGGCCATGACCTGCTCGTGCTGGTCGGCGTGGCCGTCCTTGATGACGTTAACATAGATGTCGTGGGCGATGGCGGCTGAGGCAGCCAGAACGAGACCCGATACGACGGCGAGGATGGTGGCGAAAGCAACGGCGCAGAGGAAGGCCAGGAGCAGGTCGCCCAGGAAGGGGGAGATGTCGCCGCCCAGTTTCTGCGCGAGCATCATGGCGGCCATGTTCCCGCCTTTGTCAACGGCGGAGATCCCTTGCGGGGTCACGTGGATGGCGGCGCCGAAGCCGAGCAGGGTGGTCAGGATGTAGAAGGCGCCGATGATGAACATGGCCACGATAACGGACTTGCGGGCGGCCTGGGCTGTGGGGACGGTGAAGAAACGCATCAGGATGTGGGGCATCCCGGCGGTGCCGAGCACCAGGGCCATGCCGAGGGAGATCTGGTCGAGGGGGTTCTTGAGGAAGAGGCCAGGCTCAAGGAAGCGCTGCCCGTAGTCGAAGCCCGCCACGGCGATGGGGTCCTTCAGGACCGTCTTCTGCACATGCTCGATGATGTTGGGGTTGGTGGCGATGTCGGTGAAGAACTGGAACGGGTTCATGCCGGACTTGAGGCCGACCAGTACGGAGAGGACGGCTGCACCGGTCATGAGGAGGCCGGCCTTGATGATCTGTACCCAGGTTGTGGCGGTCATGCCGCCGAAAACCACGTAGCCGACCATGAGGATGCCGACGCCGACGATGGCGAACTTGTAGGGGATCCCCAGCAGGAGTTGCATTAGCTTCCCGGCGCCGACCATCTGGGCGGTGAGGTAGAAGGTGGAGACGGCCACGACGGAGATGGCGCAGACGGCCCGGACGATTTTCGGCTCGGTGCGGAAAGAGAGGATATCCCCCAGGGTGAACTTGCCGGCGTTGCGGCATGGTTCCGCCACGATGAGGAGCACCGTGATGTAGGCCACGAGCCAGCCGACCGAGTACATGAACCCGTCGTAGCCGTAGAGGGAGATCATGCCCGAAATACCCAGGAAGGATGCGGCCGACATGTAGTCGCCGGCGATTGCCCAGCCGTTCTGGGTGCCGGTGATGCCGCCGCCGGCGGTATAGAAGTCGGCGGCCGACTTGGTCCGCTTTGCCGACCAGACGACGACGCTCAGGGTGACACCGATGATGGCAAGGAAGATCGGGATGGTGACCTTCGGGTTCGCCTTGATGGTTGTCTTGGGCTCTTCCGCAGCGGCCGGGGCCGGGGTGGCAACCTTGGCGGCGCCGGTGACGTCTGCGGGCGCAGCCGTGGTGGCGGTTTGTGCTGTTACGGCAGCCCCGGGGGCCGCCGGAGCCTTTGCAGGCTCTTCAGCGAAGGCGAACGAGCCCAGGGAGAGGGCTAAAGTAATACCAGCAAGCAGTTTTTTCATTTCAGTCCTCCTTCCTATTTGAGCTCATCCACCAGCTCACGGGTGAGCCGGTCGAAGTCTTTGTTGGCCACATGGGCGTAGTACATGGCGATCCCCCAGGAAACGAAAAACTGGGAGAGTGCGAAGAGATAACCGAAGTTTATCCGGCCAAGAATCTTGATTTTAAACAGTCCCGGAGCAAAAGCGGCTCCAATCGGGAGAAGAAAATAGAAAACGGCGGAGAATACCCACCATCCAACGAGGAAAGTGGTCTTCTTGCGGTGGAGTTCGACGAACTTGGGATTCTTGGCAATTGCGCCCCAATCGTACTGTTTGTCAGCCATGGTTTGTTACTCCTTTCTCTAAAATGTTCATACAGCCATGGAGCAGCGTCCCGCCCCGGGTTCTGATGGTTTTCCTTATTCGTCGAGTCTCCCCTCCTTTCGTTAAATGGGTTGGTTACGTTACTACTCGGGCATGCGCTAGAACTTGGCGTAGCCGAACTTCAGAGAGAGCATTTCGGCCCCTTCGCTGAGGGAAGGAACAATCTCGTCCTCAAGTCGCGAGGCCATTAGTCGGAACGACGGGCCGAGCATGGTGAGGGCGCCGATTACCTTGCCGGCGTAGTCCCTCACCGCTACCGCAACACTGACGATCCCTTCGCCGAGACCGTCGAAATCCACGGCAAACCCCCGTTCACGAATTTCCTTCAATTCGATATGGAGTGTGGAGCGGTCGATACCGTCGCCATTTCTCCGCTTCCTGAAGAATTTTTCCAGGAGGTCCGAAGACTCAAGCGATTTGATGGCCTTGCCGGCCGCGTTGTTGAAAAATGGGAAACGCTTCCCCACAAGGGGAGCGGTTTTGATGGCCTGGTCGCAGTCAACCATGTCAAGAAAGAGGACTTCATCGTCTTTAATGACGGCGATGTACACTGCTTCATCATGTTTGCGCGCCAGTTTTTCCATTATCGGGTGGGCATGGCGGATAAGGCTGGTGCTGTTTAAAAGTCGCTGCGCGAGTTCCACGGATGATATGCCCAGGCGATAGATGCCGCTGGCTTCGTCGCGCTCCACGAGCCCCTTGCTCTCCAATGTCGCCAGAAGACGAAACGCCTTGTTGCGGGAGAGGTTCAGCCTTTCCGCAAGATAAGGAAGGGTCGTGTCCCGGCTCTCCTCGGTGAGAGCCTCGAGAATATCCAGGGCCTTTTCAACGGTTTGTACCGCGTATGAGCTTTTTTCCCTGGTCATGGTTGCCTTCCGTAAAAAGTTGGATGTGCAGCCTTGTTTTATAAACAGCGTTATACTTTTGTTTAATTTCTAACACGACGTTTTATTGACGTCAAGCGCATTTTTTTGAAAAAGTTGTTGTTTGTAAAAAATAATAAATAAATCGGTCATTTGTAGAATATATGTCTTGTATATAGACGTTAAATTAACATTTTAAAAATAGGTGAAACGCGGTTTATTGTTGATGTGTGTTTATGTGTGATGTGTTTGTGTTGACAATTATTTAAAACTTGGTGTGGTGCTGTTTTGTTTGGTGGACGAATGGATGGAGAGCGCGGTTGGGCGACGAAGGAGAGGGGGGTGGACAGGGGGTATTAGTTGAAACGGATGGCTATCCCCTTTGCCTTGATGGATGTTGACGGAATGAACAGGTACGTCCCTTTTTCCGCACGGACTTCGGGAAGGATGACAGCGTCCGCGCCCATCTTGGCGGCTTCGGCTCCCAGTGCATCGTAGGCCCATTCGTCGGATTCGTTTTTCAGATCGTCGATGTGGCCCAGCCGCTCGCGGCTGACCTCGACGGTGCCGAGCTTTGTATATGGTTGGATGATTTCGTCCTGGGCGAGGATGGGGGGAAGCCTGTTCGGATCGGTGGCGGTGTTGGGAGACAGGGTGGCGCAGGACGCGGTGAGGAGGGCAGAGGCCGCCATGAGACGAATGAGCCTGCCGGTTCTGGTGGAAGCGGCTCGGGGGGAGATGTCGGAACGGGACATGGACGTACCTCGCTAATGGGTGGTGTTACAGGCCCTTAAAGCGGCGCTGCATGGTTCATTTTACATGAACTTTCGACCTTTACAACCAAGATTTTCCCGTGCTAATATCTGCCAATTTCGCGCACCGCCATACATTGATTAACAGAAGGAGCAGTTGCAATGTCGGGACATAATAAATGGAGCACCATAAAGCATAAAAAAGGGGCTGCCGACGCCAAGCGGGGAAAGATATTCACCAAGATTATCAAAGAGATTACCGTGGCTGCCAAGCTCGGTGGCGGCGATCCTGCCGGTAACCCGCGGTTGCGCAGCGCCGTTGATAAGGCAAAAGCCGAGAATATGCCCAAGGACAACATTGAGCGGGCCATCAAGAAGGGTACCGGCGAACTGGAAGGGGTCAACTACGAGGAAATCGTCTATGAAGGATACGGCCCCGGCGGAGTGGCCGTGCTCGTGGAGTGCATGACCGACAATCGCAACCGTACCGTCAGCGACGTGCGCAGCACCTTTACCAAGTGCAACGGCAACATGGGGGAAACCGGCTGCGTCTCCTGGATGTTTGACCAGAAGGGGCTCATCGTCGTCGGCAAGGATGCCGATTTCGAGAAGCTCTTTGAGGTTGCCCTGGAGGCCGGGGCCGAGGACGTGACCGATGAGGAGGAGCAGTATGAAGTCCTCGCCGACCCGTCGATGTTCATCGAAGTGCGCGAAGCCCTGGAAAAGGCGGGATTCACCTATGAGTCGGCTGAAATCACCATGATCCCCCAGACCATGATCAAGCTTGACGGCAAGAACGCCGAGAATATGCTGAAGCTCATGGACCGTCTGGAAGACAACGACGACGTCCAGAACGTCTACGCGAACTTCGATATCTCCATGGAGGAGATGGAAAAGCTCATGTAGCCGCAGGGGGGGGCATTCCCCCACTTCTATATCCAAAAGGTTAAGCGCGGAAGTTGGAAGCCAGGTCTTTCCTTCCGCGTTTTTTTCTCTGTGCTCTCCGTCCCCTCTGTGGCAGAATGTTTCCCCATGAGAGTTCTCGGCATTGACCCCGGTTCGCGTATTACCGGTTACGGCATCATCGATAAGGTGGGCAACCGGTTGGTCCATGTGGACAACGGCGCCATCTATACCAGTGACCACAAGGATTTCGCCTCCCGTCTCCACCGGATATTCGAAGGTCTCTGCGGGGTCATCGAAGAGTATCGCCCCGATGCAATGGCTATCGAGCAGGTATTTCTCGCCCACAACGCCCAGAGCGCCCTCAAGCTGGGCCAGGCGCGGGGGGCGGCCATCGTGGCCGGGGTAAACGCGGGGCTTCCGGTAAGCGAGTACACCGCCATGCAGGTGAAGCAGGCGGTCGTGGGGTACGGTCACGCGCGGAAGGAGCAGGTGCAGCAGATGGTCAAATCCCTCCTGAATCTACCTGAAATTGCCCAGGCCGATGCCTCCGATGCCCTGGCCGTGGCGGTTTGCCATGCAAACTCGGCCGGCATGAAAAACATCCTCCGGAGCGCCAGATGATTGCACTTCTAACCGGCAGGCTCGCCCACAAAACCCCCGACGCCATCATTATTGATGTGAACGGCGTCGGCTATCGGGTGCAGATTCCCTTTTCCACTTACTATGAGCTCCCCGAGGAGGGGAATACCGTTTCCCTTTCCATTCATACCCACGTGAAAGAGGACGCCATCAGCCTCTTCGGGTTCCGGACCGTGGTGGAGAAGGAGTTTTTCCAGCTTCTCATCTCCGTGTCCGGCATAGGCCCCAAGATGGGGCGGGATATTCTCTCCAATATCCAGCCGGATGAACTGGCCGCCGCGATTATACAGGGAAACCTTGCCCGGCTGTCGGCCATCCCCGGAATCGGGAAAAAGACCGCCGAACGGCTCGTGCTGGAGTTGAAGGAGAAGGTGCGCAAGATGGATGTGGCGCCGTCGGCAAAGGAAGCGGCTCCCGTCGAATCTGCCCCCGAGGTGGCCGACGACGTTGCCTCGGCCCTGGTGAACCTCGGCTACAAAGAGGCTGTGGTGCGGAAGGTGCTGGCCGAGATGACCATCGATCCGGGCGCTTCCACGGAGGCGGTTCTCCGGCAAGCGTTGAAGATACTGATGAAATGACATTGTAGGGGCAATTCATGGATTGCCCTTACGGTTGAATTGCCCCTGCAGACAGGCCGTTATGACACGACTCGTGACTCCCGACATAATCGAAGACGACATGATCGAATCGTCCCTGCGCCCCCGGGCCCTGGATGACTACATCGGCCAGGAAAAGGCCAAGGGCAACCTGCGGGTCTTCATCGACGCCGCCCGGAAGCGGAACGAGGCCCTTGATCACGTCCTTCTCTACGGTCCCCCCGGCCTGGGAAAGACGACCCTCGCCAATATCATCGCCTGCGAGATGGGGGTGAACATCAAGTCGACTTCAGGGCCGGTCATCGAACGCCCCGGCGACCTGGCGGCGATTCTCACCAACCTCGAGCCCCACGACGTCCTTTTCATCGACGAGATCCACCGCCTTTCCCACGTGGTGGAGGAGATCCTCTATCCGGCCATGGAGGACTACCAGCTCGACATCATCATCGGCCAGGGCCCCAGCGCCCGCACCATCAAGCTTGATCTCCCGAAGTTCACCCTCGTGGGTGCCACCACCAGGGCCGGGCTGCTCTCCTCGCCCCTGCGGGACCGTTTCGGGGTCATATCCCGGCTGGAGTTCTACACCGACGACGAACTCACCACCATCGTCACCCGCTCGGCCCGGATTCTGGATATCGGCATCGAGCCGGAGGGGGCCCGGGAACTGGCACGCCGGAGCCGCGGCACCCCCCGCATCGCCAACCGGCTGCTGCGCCGGGTGCGTGACTTCGCCCAGGTGCGGGCCGACGGAGTAATCACCGCCAGCGTGGTGGATGATTCCCTGAAACTTCTGGAGATCGACGAGAAGGGGTTTGACCAGATGGACCGGACCATCATGCTGGCCATCATCGACAAGTTCGGCGGCGGCCCCGTGGGGCTGGATACCATTGCCGCGGCCATCGGCGAGGAGCGGGATACCATCGAGGATGTCTACGAGCCGTTCCTCATCCAGCACGGTTTCATCAACCGCACACCCCGCGGGCGGGTGGCTACCAGGACGGCCTTTGAGCACTTCGGCCGCATTGCACCGCCGTCGGCCCAAGGCAATCTTTTCTAGAGTATTGCGATGCAGCTTGTCTTCGACTTTCCCGTAAATCCCAAATACTCCTTTGACAATTTCGTCGTCTGCTCCGGCAATGAAACTGCCTACCGCTTTGCCCAACGGCTCACGGACGAAGGAGAGCCGGAGAACCTCCTCTACCTCCATGGCCCCTCCGGTTCGGGGAAAACCCACCTTCTCATGGCGGTCGGCGCCCGGTTCAGCGCCCGTGCGGGACTCTCTTCGGTCCCTTGCATCTCCTTCAAGGATGTGGATGAGGTCTACGGCGGCGAATATCCGGCTGAAGCGGTGTCGAAGCTGGCCGAGCGCTTTCGCGATGCTCCGGCGCTTCTCGTGGACGACATCCATCTCATTCCCGACCAAAATGCCGTGCGGGTAGAACTTTGGCAGCTTTTCAACGACTTCTACCAGGCGGGGCGTCCCATTGCCATTACAGGCTTCTATCCCCCGAAGGAACTTCCCACCCTTGACGGCCACCTTATCTCCCGCCTCCTCTGGGGGCTGGTTGCCCGTGTCGACATTTCCGACGACGACTCCCGCCGCCTCATCATGAAAAAACTTGCCGGCGACAGGCAGATCGTCCTTCCTTCCGACGTCATCGACTACCTCCTTCTCCACGTCCGTCGCGACGTCCCCTCCCTCATCGAGGCGCTGGATGCCATCAGCCGCTATGCCCTGGCCGCCAAGCGGAAAGTTTCCGTCCGCCTGACCCGCGAGGCGCTCTTCCTCTAGGACTCTGCTATCTTTGTTTTTTTACGTCAATGCCTCACAGGTTGAGATAAATTAATTGTATTAAAGGGTTTTTTTTGTTGTAAAAGTTTTCACTCGAGCGAGTGGAGTCGGCCTATTATACACTTGCCCAATATTGCTAAATACCCAAAATCATTTGCTAATGGTGTGGTTTTGAATTTGGGTGTCGATTTTTTTTACAGTATGTGTTCATGGTGTTGATGTGAATAGTAGTAATTACAGTGTGTTACGTTATGGTGTGATAGTTGCAGTATGTTGGTCATGTTTATGAATACCAAGCTTCTTCAGTAGAAGGAGGTTCCATATGAAAAAGCTAGCGGCGGCATTGATTCTTGTTCTTGGGATGGCTGCATCCGCCCAGGCTATTCCTGAACTCCAGTTGGATATCCTGGGGGGAACGTACAATTCAAGCACAACATCAACAATTCCAACTCCTGAGACAATCCTAGCTCCCTCGAATGCGTTTACTCTGTACGCCTATTTGATTCCGGGTGCTAATGTATTGGATGATACGTATTTTCTTTCGGCTGCTGTAATCCCGATACAGACCCAAACAACTCCTGCACCGGCGATCGGTTCCTTCAGTGTAAACGGAATTTCTTATAATGTTACCGGCGATATGATCTATGGGGTTCCGCCGATTGAAACGCTTGCGACTACTGTTAATGCAGTCAAAGATTCGGGAGATTTGGGGACTCATTCAGTTTTTGAAACATATTTCAGAGAGTTTTCTTTCCAGTTCGGTTCTGATCAGATAACACCATACAATACTCAGGATCGTGCAAAGGCCGGAGACCCTATTCCCACAACAGGGACCGGCATGTACTATGCGGCATTCAATGTGGATATATCATCGTTAACCGAGGGGTATGGCATTCATTTTGATTTGTATAATTCCGAACTTGCCAAGAAAGATCCCCTGAATATTGATGTTTCCGACTTCGCTCCTTTTTCACACGATGCCGAGGGATGGTGGCAGGATGAGGGGGGCGGACCTCCGCAAGAGGTGCCCGTTCCTGAGCCGGGGACAGTGATGCTCCTGGGTACCGGCCTGATCGGTTTGGCCCTCTATGGCAGGAGAAGGATGAAGTAGACAGGTGGACATGATGAGAGACGAAAAAGGGGAGACGGCTGATGCCGCCTCCCCTTCGTGCATTGAAAGATTTTGCGCAAAGAAGAAGGGACGGTCTGTTAACCGCCCCTTTTTCTTTGCCGTACTTATGGGGAAACGTTCTTTTTGATTATTTGTAGACTGTGATAGTGGTGGCAGTAGTGTTGCCGGTAGTGTCGAAAGCCTTGGCGGCTATGGAATGGGCTCCGATTGTGACTTTCCTTGAGTTCCAATTGTAACTAAGTGCAGTGGACCCGGTATTACTGACAATCAGTTTGCCGTCGATGTACAGCTCGATGCGGCTAACGCCCACGTTGTCTCCGGCGGCAACGGAGATGGTCGTCTTGTCCGCGATTTTTGCCCCATTGGCCGGTGAGGTTATGGCAACGGTGGGGGCAATCGTGTCGACGGTGTTGGCAACCTTCAGGGCGACGCTGCCTGATGTCGCCGTATTACCTGCGGCATCGTAGTCCGTCGCCTCAAGGGTGTAGCTGCCGTCCGCTGTCGTGGTGGTATCCCAGGAGAACGAGAAGGGTGCGGTGGCCGAGGTGGCAAAGAGAGTGCCGTTGATGCGGAGTTCCACCTTTGCCACGCCGACGTTGTCGGCTGCGGCAACCGTCACCGCCACGCTTCCTTTTACGGTGCTGGAGCTGGAGGGTGAAGTAATCGCAACCGTCGGGGCGGTGGTATCGCTGGCGGGCACCGCGCTCTGGGCGGCGGTGAGGCTCCTGAAAACGTTGATCCTGCCGTATCCGAAGTACTGATCAAAGCCGGGGGTGCCGATATCATCGGCATTTTTGGTGATGATATCCACCACCTGGGCATTGGAGAGGGTGGGGTTCACGGAGAGGATCAGAGCGCCGAGCCCCGCGGCGATGGGGGAGGAGAAGGAGGTGCCGCTGACGCTTGCGTATCCGCCGCCGTCGGCAGTTGCAAGAATGGAAACGCCGGGGGCGGCGATGTCAATGGTGGTCCCGTAGTTGGAGAAGCTCGCCTTGGCGTCGTTGGCGTCGGTAGCCGCCACCGAGACAACATTGTTGCAGGCTGCGGGGTAGTACGGGGTGCTCGTGTTGTAGTTGCCTGCCGAGGCGAAGATGACGGCCCCCTTGTTCCAGGCGTAGTCGACGGCGCTCTGCAGTGTCGTTGAACTGGAGGTGCCGCCGAAACTGATATTGATGATGCGGACGCCGTGGTCCGCGGCGTAGATAATGGCATTGGCCATTCTCGTGTAAGTGGCGTAACCGGTGGTATCCGTGATCACCAGGGGCATGATGGGGTTTTTCCATGCCACCCCGGCCACTCCGATGCCGTTATTTGTTATTGCCGCCGCGGAGCCTGCCACCTTCGTCCCATGGCCATAGACATCGTGGGTATCGGTGGTGTAGGTGTAAAAATTGTAGCCGGGGAGGAGCTTTCCTGCCAGGTCCGGATGGTCGGGATCGACGCCCGTATCCAGGATGGCGACATCAACGGTGCTCGACCCGGTAGTGATATCCCACCCCGCCGGTGCCGCGATCTTGGGGAGGTGCCACTGGGAGGCGTAGGAGGTATCGTTGGGGACCAGGGCGGGCTCCGCCAGGTAGTTCTCCTCCACAAACGCGATGCGCGGGTTTTTGGCGAGGATTGCCTTCACCTTTGCACGGGCCTCTGCGGGGATCTTGATCCTCTTCACCCTGATCGGTGCGATCTCTTCGGCTTCCTTTGCACCTGCTGTTTTGAGGGCCTTGTCGGAATCGGTTCTGGAGACTCCGGCCTTGAATTGGACGAGGAGTTCGTCGGCTACGAACTTCTGGGGTGACGGGGCGGCACCGGCCGTTGCCGAGGCAAGCAGGATGATGCCGAACAGAAGGGTGAGAGTTTCACAAACTCGTTTCGCGTAGCGCATGCGCCACCTCCATGGTTGAGTTTGCTTCCTACCTCAGAAACAGACCCCCGACCAATGCAGGTGGGTGTTGCTCTTCGACAACCCGGCTATCCTGATCATGGAGTCAGGACCCGTGGCTTTGCGTCCTCCGGTTACCCGAAGTTTGCCCTTTCGGAAACTTTTTCTTTATCTATTACTACATTTCGGAATGATAATGCCGGAACTTTAGCAAAAAGTATGTGATGGGTATCACAAAAATGGGGGATTACTGAAGAGGGATGGTTTGAGGAGCATTTTGCGGTTGGCAATGAACTCTATTTCTCCTTCCCGGGAGAAACGGCTCAGGATGCGGCTTGCGGTCTCCCGTGATACCGATGCGTAGCCTGCAACGGTTCGGTGGGTAAGCTTGATGCTGAGGATTGTGCCCCGCGCATCGTCCACGCCATACTGGCTGGAGAGATATTTGAGAACCCCTCTGATTTTCTGCTCGGCACTGCAGAAGCGGGAAAGTTTCATCAGGAACCACGATTCGCGCAGCCTCCCACAGAGGACGGTTATGATCTGCCGCAGCATGCGATCGTTGGTGAGGATCTGGTTTTCGAAGTCGCTCCGTGCGATAAGCCCGACGGTGGCGTCTTCATGGGCGATCAGCGTGGCAGGCGATGTCTTGCCGTCGAGGAGTGCCATCTCGCCGAAGAATGTCCCTTTATGGTGAATGGCGAGAACTTGCTCGGCACCGTCGGCGCTGTGCTGTACCACGCGTACTTTTCCCGAAAGAACGAGATACATGTAGTTTGCAGTGTCGGTTTCCAGGAGGATGGTGCGGTTTTTAGGAAAGGCCCTGATATCGATCAGTCGGCACAGGTCATCAAGGTCGCCGGCGGAAAGCGCCGCAAAAAGGGGGATTGAACCCAGAACAGGCTTCAAGGCATTGCATGGATTGGAGTTTTTGTTCCCGGCGTTCATGGCTCGATACCTGCGACTGCCGCGGATGATATGATATGTGTCCAAGTATACCAGAGTTGGGGAGAAATACCCCTGGTGCGGGAGAAAAGGGGGGAGGACGGGGAAGGAGATAGTCCGCACCCCTTCCCCGTCGGTGACCACGAGGCTCGGCGCCTATTTATACACGGTGATTGCTGTTGTCCCGAGATTTCCCATCGCATCGAAGGCCTTGGCGGCAATGGAGTGGGCACCGCTCGCAGCTTTTTTCGAATTCCAGCTATAGGAGAGGGAGGTTACGCCGGTTTTGCTGGTTGTCAGCCTACCGTCGATGTACAGCTCGATGCGGCTTACGCCCACATTGTCCGCGGCGGCCACGGAGATGGTCGTCTTGTCCCCGATCACCGCGCCATTGGCCGGCGAGGTAATGGCGACGGTGGGGGCGATGGTGTCGACGGCGTTGGCGACCTTCACGGGGACGCTGCCCGAGGTGCCCACATTGCCCGCGGTATCATAGTCCGTCGCCTCCAGGGTGTAGGTGCCGTCCGGTGCCGTGGTGGTATCCCAGGAGAAGGAGAAGGGTGCGGTGGCCGAGGTGGCGAAGAGGGCGCCGTTTATGCGGAGTTCCACCTTTGCCACACCGACGTTGTCGGCTGCGGCAACCGCCACCGCCACGCTTGCCTTCACGGTGCTGGAGCTGGATGGCGACGTGATGGCCACCGTCGGGGCGGTGGTGTCGCTGGCGGGCACTGCGCTCTGGGCGGCGGTGAGGCTCTTGAGGACGTTGATCCTGCCATATCCGAAGTACTGATCAAAGCCGGGGGTGCCGATATCATCGGCATTTTTGGTGATGATATCCACCACCTGGGCATTGGAGAGGGTGGGGTTCACGGAGAGGATCAGAGCGCCGAGCCCCGCGGCGATGGGGGAGGAGAAGGAGGTGCCGCTGACGCTTGCGTATCCGCCGCCGTCGGCAGTTGCAAGAATGGAAACGCCGGGGGCGGCGATGTCAATGGTGGTCCCGTAGTTGGAGAAGCTCGCCTTGGCGTCGTTGGCGTCGGTAGCCGCCACCGAGACAACATTGTTGCAGGCTGCGGGGTAGTACGGGGTGCTCGTGTTGTAGTTGCCTGCCGAGGCGAAGATGACGGCCCCCTTGTTCCAGGCGTAGTCGACGGCGCTCTGCAGTGTCGTTGAACTGGAGGTGCCGCCGAAACTGATATTGATGATGCGGACGCCGTGGTCCGCGGCGTAGATAATGGCATTGGCCATTCTCGTGTAAGTGGCGTAACCGGTGGTATCCGTGATCACCAGGGGCATGATGGGGTTTTTCCATGCCACCCCGGCCACTCCGATGCCGTTATTTGTTATTGCCGCCGCGGAGCCTGCCACCTTCGTCCCATGGCCATAGACATCGTGGGTATCGGTGGTGTAGGTGTAAAAATTGTAGCCGGGGAGGAGCTTTCCTGCCAGGTCCGGATGGTCGGGATCGACGCCCGTATCCAGGATGGCGACATCAACGGTGCTCGACCCGGTAGTGATATCCCACCCCGCCGGTGCCGCGATCTTGGGGAGGTGCCACTGGGAGGCGTAGGAGGTATCGTTGGGGACCAGGGCGGGCTCCGCCAGGTAGTTCTCCTCCACAAACGCGATGCGCGGGTTTTTGGCGAGGATTGCCTTCACCTTTGCACGGGCCTCTGCGGGGATCTTGATCCTCTTCACCCTGATCGGTGCGATCTCTTCGGCTTCCTTTGCACCTGCTGTTTTGAGGGCCTTGTCGGAATCGGTTCTGGAGACTCCGGCCTTGAATTGGACGAGGAGTTCGTCGGCTACGAACTTCTGGGGTGACGGGGCGGCACCGGCCGTTGCCGAGGCAAGCAGGATGATGCCGAACAGAAGGGTGAGAGTTTCACAAACTCGTTTCGCGTAGCGCATGCGCCACCTCCATGGTTGAGTTTGCTTCCTACCTCAGAAACAGACCCCCGACCAATGCAGGTGGGTGTTGCTCTTCGACAACCCGGCTATCCTGATCATGGAGTCAGGACCCGTGGCTTTGCGTCCTCCGGTTACCCGAAGTTTGCCCTGTTGGAAACATGTTTCTTGTGGAAACGGGTGATAAAATAGCAGATGATAAGACGCTAATCAACCGGTGAGTGATGACGGTCACGAAAAACAGTGATTCGAATGGATGTTCGTTGATGCGATGATTATCCGTAAGCCCTGTATGTATGAATGCTTGAGCCTGCGGCGCGAGTTGGGGTACAATCTACCTGTTTCGTGATTCCGAAGGGTTCAGGCATGAATATTCTCCTCCATATCTGTTGCGGGCCGTGCGCCGCCTATCCGGTGACCCAGCTCCGGGACCGGGGCGCGGCGGTGACCGGGTTCTGGTTCAACCACAATATCCACCCCTATCAGGAGTACGTCCGCCGCCGGGACACGGCGGGGGAGTATGCGGAGAAGGTGGGGCTCGACATGATCTGGCGTGACGAGTACCGGTTGGAGGAGTTTTTGGCTGCCGTGGCCCAGAGCCCGGAGGACCGCTGCTTCTACTGCTACTTCTCGCGGCTGGATGCCGTCGCTGCCGCCGCTGCCGCCGGGGGCTTCGATGCCTTCACCTCGACGCTCCTCTACAGCCGCTACCAGAAGCACGATGCTATCCGCGACTGCGCCGAGCGGGCCGCCGAGCGCCACGGCGTGGCCTTTTATTACGACGACTACCGGCGGGGGTGGCAGGAGGGGATTCGCCTCTCCAAGGAGCTGGGGCTCTACCGCCAGCAGTACTGCGGCTGCATTTACAGCGAGAAGGAGCGGTACCATCCGCGGGAGGGGGCGAAGTGATGCCGGGGCTCGGCAAATCGCTCATCGTCTTCGGGCTAATTATCGCCGTCCTGGGGGTCGTCCTCACCTTCGCCGGCAAGATCCCCTGGCTCGGCCGGCTCCCCGGCGACATCTATGTGAAGCGCGACAACTTCACCTTCTATTTCCCCCTTGCCACGAGCATCC
The DNA here is from genome assembly GCA_964490805.1 of uncultured Geobacter sp. GTDB lineage: Bacteria > Desulfobacterota > Desulfuromonadia > Geobacterales > Geobacteraceae > Geobacter. Next base: position 131,368 of record CAZBEB010000001.1, on the reverse strand, counting down.
TCGTTTCGGTGATTCTCTCCCTCATCCTCTGGCTCCTGAGAAAGTAATCTCTTTTCTGTTAAAATTTCTCAAGTTTTGTCCCCGTCGGTCGAAAAGCAAAGCAGTCCCTTGACCAAGAACATTTCCGGAGGTTCCCGTGGCGATTAATGAGATGAATGCGGTCTTTCTCGAAGTTATCGAGTGGTTCGACGACAGCGGCCGGGAGATGGTGCGCCGCATTCCTCCTCAGGGGTCGGCGGAGATCAAGTTCGGCGCCCAGTTGGTGGTGCGGGAGAGCCAGCGGGCGGTCTTTTTCAAGGACGGCAAGGTCGCCGACTGCTTCGGACCGGGCCGCCATACCCTTACCAGCGCCAACCTCCCTATTCTCACGAAGATTCTGGCGCTCCCCTGGGGATTCAACTCCCCCTTCCGCTGCGAAGTCTGCTTCGTGGGGATGCACACCTTTACGGACCTGCGGTGGGGGACCAAGGAGCCGGTACCCTTCCGGGACAGCCGCTTCGGCATGGTGCGCCTGCGGGCCTTCGGTTCTTACACTCTCAAGGTTGTGGACCCGGAGCTTCTGGTGAATGCCCTGGTGGGGACCAGAGGCCTCTACACGAGCGCCGAGCTGGAGGAGTTTTTCCGGGATATCATCGTGGCGCGGCTCAACGACTACCTGGGGGAGACCATCGATACGGTCCTGGACCTCCCGGCCCGTTATGACGAAACGGCCGCAGCTCTCAAGGGGCGACTTGCCAAGGATTTCGGCGGCTTCGGCATCGAACTGGCCGAGTTGTACGTGAACTCGGTCACGCCGCCGCCGGAGGTCCAGAAGGTCATCGACGAGCGGAGCTCCATGGAGGCGGCCGGTGATGTGGACCGATACCTCAAGTTCAAGGCGGCCCAGAGCATTGAGAAGGCGGCCTCGGCCGAAGGTGGAGGGGAGGCGGCCCAGGGGATGGGGCTCGGTCTCGGTGCCGGTCTCGGCATGATCCTTCCCGGCATGGTGGCGGGCGCCATGGGGGGAGGGGGAGCGAAAGCGGCTCCGGCGCCAACCGGTGGCGCCTGCCCCCGCTGCGCGACACCTCTGGTGGCCGGAGCCAAATTCTGCCACCAGTGCGGAGCTGCCGCGGGGACCGGCTTCTGTGCCGGCTGCGGCAAGGAGTTGCCGGGGGATGCCCGGTTCTGCCCCGGATGCGGACGGCCTTCCGGGGGGTAGCCGGTGACCGTCTCCTGCCCCCAATGCGGCGCGCCGGTCGAGGCCCGCACCGAAACCCGCTTCCTCCACTGCCCCTTCTGCACTTCCTCGTTCGTTGCGGAAGCGGGGGTGGGGATTGCCGAATACCACCTTGCCCACTGTCGCGACGACCGGCTGGCATGGAGCGCCCTCGCTTCGGCCCTGGAGGTTGAGGGGGCCGATTCATCGGTGGAGCAGGGTGGCTGCGATTATCTCGTGGCACCATTCTGGCTTTCCCGCGCGGGTGGTAGCCGGCGCCTTGTTTCCGCCCGGCGTCATCCCTGGCTAGTGGTGAGCTCCTTCGTCCTGCCGGGGGGCGATCTGCTGTTTGTGCCGGAGGGAAGCGATTTCACCCCTCCCGACATTACCGCCTCCGAAGCCCTTGGGGAGGGTGCCGGGAAAGAGCGGGGCTCCCTGTCCCTGGTTCATCTCCCCCTCTATCTCCTCTCCTTCCGGGTCGGTGGCAGCCAGTGCCGGGCCGTGGTCTCGGCGACGGACCGCCGGGTGTACCTCCTGGATTCTCCTCCCCGGCGGGCTGTTACGCTTCCCTTCAGACATGTGGCACTGATTTCCGCCTATGCTCTGCTTCTCGTCATCGTGGGGCTGTCGATGAGGAACCATCTCCACCGGGCCGTTGCCTTTGCCGTTATCTTCGGCGTTTCCTATCTTTCCCTGTTTGCCTTTCTGCGGCGGGAGGGCTGAATGGCGGAACAGCAGACCATCACCATCTCCTGTCCCCAGTGCGCGAGCCCCTTTTCCTTCCGGGAGGGGGACCGCAACGCCCGATGCCCATCCTGCGGCACCTCCCTCGCCGTTTCCGGGGAGGCGGGAATTGCCCGCTTCTGGATCGAGGAGCGGACCGACCTGCCCCAGGCCCGGGCCAATGCCCGCAGGGCCGTGGCCGAAGCCGGCGGCGACCCGCGGGTGGTGGAGCGGTTCCGGTTCGAGGGGGGCGAACTCTGTTTTCTCCCCTTCTGGCGTCTTCGGGGCCATGCCGTTGGCTGGCTCTGGAGCGAACGGGAAACGGTGACGCGCGAGGAAGAGTATGACGAGAACGGCATGAAGACGGTGCGTGAGGTGCGGGGCCCCAGCCAATGCGCGACCGAGAGCGTCATGATGGCGGTGGATTACAGTTCTCCCGCCTGTGACGTGTCGCGTTTCGGCCTGCGGGGGATTGCCGTGGCCGGCGCCGTTCTTCCCCTCCGGGGGATGGATTTCGTCCTTGTCTCCGGACGGGGGACGGTCTTCGACCCGGTGAAGGGCCCCGACGAGGTGCGCCGGGAGGCGGTGGCCCAGGCCCGGGCCCGGGGGTGCGGGAAGGGGGTGCTCCGCTCCGCTGCGCGGCTCTCTCTGTGCGGCGAGCGGCTTTCCCTCATTTACTACCCGGTCTGGAGCCTCTCTTTTGCCCGTGGGGAAAGAATTTATCCCGTCACGATAGACGGTGTGAACGGCCGGGTCCTTTCGGGGCGCCTCCCGGTGGCGGCGCGGCTGACTATCATGCGTCCCCTGCTCACGGTGACGCTCCTGGTGTTCGCCTTCACGATCCATCACCTGCTGGGAGTGGTCTGTGCCGTGGGGTTCCTGGGGTGGCTTGCCGCCAACGGTGGGCTTTCGCCCGAGCGCCTTGCGGCCTGGTTTTTCGCCCTGGCGGAGCGGCAGGGGGAGGTGGACCTTGGCTGACCGGCACGATCTCCGCGTCATTCCCCTCCGTTGCCCGGCGTGCGGCTTCCCCCTTTCCGCCGGCGGCGAGGATGTCATCTTCCCATGCCGTTCCTGCGGCACCTGGCGGGAACTGGTGGGGGAGGACCTGGTGCTGCGGGAGATGCTCCACACGGCCGGCCCCGATCTGGACGTTCCCCCCGCGAGCCGGCGGGAGATGCTGCGGCTTCCCTTCTGGGTGTTCCCGTTCCGGGCGGCCACGGCGGGTGGGGAGGTGGCCACCCTTCGCGAGTACCTGTCGCTTGCGGGCTCCGTCACGCAACTGTCTCCCGGCCGGGAGGAAAAGCCCCCCCTGGTCTTTGTGCCGGCATTCGCCGCAAAGTCCGTATCACTTCTTCGGGCCGGAAGGCTCCTGACCCTCCGCTCACCTTCCTTCGGCCGTTCAGTCGCCGTCCCTCCCCGTGTCGTCCCCATCGTTTTCCGCGAAAGCGATGCCCTGGCGCTGGCGGAAGCGGTGGTGCTTGCCACCGTCGCAACGGAGCGGCGGGTGAACCCGCGGTTCCTGGAATCCTTTTCGGTACGGTGCAGCCGTGGTCGTCTCCTTTCAATTCCCTTCGACGAACGGGACGGGAGGCTCCATCAGCCCGATCTCGATCTGGAGGTATAGGGGCCAAGGGTTGTCTTTTCCTGCATTCCTGCTAACTTTATTTCGTGTGATGACTGAACTTTAAGGAGGATTCAACTATGATCGAGCTTATCGAGAAAGCGGTTCTGACCGGCCTGGGGGTTATGTCACTTTCCCAGAAGAAGGCCGAGGAGCTTGTTACTGACCTTAAGGAAAAGTACAAGGTGGGTGAGGACGAGGGGAAGGCTCTCGTGGAGAAGCTCCAGAATATGGCCAAGGATGCCCGTGAGCGGGTCGCCGAGATGGCCGACAAGGAGGTCAAGGGGGCCATCGATCGGCTCGGGCTCGTCCCCCGCGAGGAGTACGACCGTCTGCTGAAGCGGGTGGATGCTCTGGAAGCGCAGCTTGCGGGCAAGGACCAGGGCACTGAATGCTGAGTGTCATCCAGCTCAACCGCAACATCCGGAGCCTGAGGCGCTACCGGCAGATTATCCGGGTCCTCTTCAAATACGGCTTCGACCATGCCCTGGAGCTCATGGGGCTCTCCCAGTTCGTTGCCCGGGGGCGCAAGCTCTTCCGCAGGCCGGCATCGGAGCTTGCCCTCCTGTCCCCGGCCGAGCGGATGCGCCTTGCCCTGGAGGAGCTGGGCCCCACCTTCGTGAAGCTGGGCCAGATACTCTCCACCCGCCCCGACGTGGTTCCCCGCAGTTTCATCCTGGAATTTTCGAAACTCCAGGACCAGGTGCCGTCATTCCCCTTCGAGGCGGTGGAGGAGCAGATCCGCAAGCATCTGGGGCGGGAGCCGTCCGAGTGCTATTCCTTCATTGATCCGGAGCCGCTGGCCGCCGCATCCATCGCCCAGGTCCACCGGGCCCGGCTTGTCTCCGGCGAGGAGGTGGTCATCAAGGTCCGCCGCCCGGGTGTTGTGGGGAAGGTGGAGACCGACATCGATGCCGTGATGGGGCTTGCAATTCTGGCCGAGCGGCACATCCCCGGAAGCGATATCTACGACCCCGTTGGGCTCGTAAAGGAGTTCGCCCGGACCATCCGGCGGGAGATGGACTTCTCCCGCGAGGCCCATACCATCGGCAAATTTGCCGAGAACTTCGCCGGCGACCAGACCCTCCATTTCCCCACGGTCCATTGGGAACAGACCGCCAAGGGGATTCTGACGATGGAGTACATCGACGGGATCAAGGTGTCGGGCACAGCGGCACTGGACGCCGCGGGGCTCGATCGCCGGCTCATCGCCCTGCGGGGCTCAGACGCTTTCCTGAAAATGGTCCTCAACCACGGCTTTTTCCACGGTGACCCCCATCCGGGCAACGTACTCATCCTGCCCGACAATGTCATCTGCCTGCTGGACTACGGCATGGTGGGGCGCCTTGACGCCCAGCTCCAGGGATACCTGACCGACATCCTCCTGGCCATTGTCCAGCGGGACGTGGATGAGGTGATTTCAATCCTCCTCTATTCCGGGGACATTACCGACACCCTCGACACCAGGGCCTTGCGGCGGGACCTCTCCGGACTAATCGACAGCTACTACGAAGTGCCGCTCCAGGAAATCGAGGTGGGGCGGATGCTCCTGGAGTTCCTGGAAGTCATCACCACGTACCACATCCGCTTCCAGCCGGATCTGATGCTTCTGGCAAAGTCGCTGGTCGCCATCGAGGGGATGGGACGGGAGCTGGACCCCGCCTTCGACATGGTGGAGCACCTGCGCCCGTTCATGAAAAAGGCCCTGCGCGACCGGTACTCGCCGGAGCATCTCGCCCGGGAAATGGGTTCGCACGTATTGTCATACGTGACCCTGTTCCGCAACCTCCCCCGGGATCTGAAGGAGCTGCTCAACCGGATCAATCGCAACAAGTTCAAGATTGACCTGGAGCACCGGGGGCTCGACAAGGCTCTCAGGGACTTCGACAAGTCCATCAACCGCCTTTCTTTCAGCCTGATAATCGCCGCTCTCATCATCGGCTCTTCCATCGTGATGCAGACCGACAAGGGGCCGAAGATTTTCGAATTTCCCCTCTTTGCCTTCATGGGCTACACAATAGCCGGTTTCATCGGCCTCTGGTGGGTCTTCGCCATTATCCGGTCGGGGCGGTTGTAGCTGTGGTGCCATTGCTTGGTGAGCAATGCTGAATCCGGCAACAAAAAAAGCAGCCCATGGGCTGCTTTTCTCGTTTGTCTCTTCCACGTTTTCTAAATCTTCACCAACTCATACTCCCGCGTCCCCAGCCCGATCTTCTCCGCGTGCTCCAGTTGCACTTCCCAGTCGATGTCCGGGTGAACGCCGCGGAATTTGTCGCCCCCCGGCTCATGGCCGGTTTCCAGAGCGGTGTTCTTGTTTCCCACCGCTTCGTTGACGAGGTCGGCACAGGCCTGATCCAGGGCCACCGGGTCGGTGGAGGCGCAGATGCCGATGTCGTTCACGATGGGGGCGTCGGCGTGGCCGTAACAGTCGCAGGCGGGGGAAACCTGGGTGATGAAGTTCAGGAAGAGAGACTTGTTCTCTTTTCCCGCCACGGCCCCCTTGGCGAATTCCACCATCTTTTTCATGACCAGGTCGGCGGCCTCGTTCCACTGGATCTGGATGGCGGTGGTGGGGCAGATTGTGATGCAGCGGCTGCAGCCGGCGCAACGGGCCGGGTCGAGCTTTGCCTTCCCTTCGATGATGGCGATTGCGTCGTGGGCGCAGGCCTTGATGCAGAGGGAGCAGCCTGTGCAGTACTTTTCGGCGATTTTGGGCGCCACGGTCGAGTGTTGGGTCATCTTCCCTTCGCGGCTGGCGCATCCCATGCCGAGGTTTTTGAGGGCACCGCCGAAGCCGGTCAGCTCGTGGCACTTGAAGTGGGAGACCGTCACCATGGCATCCGCTTCGGCGATGGCGGAACCGACGGGGACTTTTTTGAGGAGTTCGCCGTTTACCTCAACCATGGCCGCCGAGTTTCCCCTGAGACCGTCGCACATTATGAGGGGGGCGCCGGCCACGGCATAGGCGAAGCCGTTCTCGATGGCGCAGTTGAGGGCTGAAACGGCTTCTTTCCGCTCCCCTGGGTAGAGGGTGGATGAATCGGTGAGGAACGGCCTGGCGTCGCATCCCTTGATTTCGTCCACGACACGGCGGACGAAGATGGGGCGGATGAACGTGTGGTTCCCCTTTTCGCCGAAATGGACCTTGACCGCCACGAGATCGCCGGCGGAGATTCGCTGCTTGATGCCGGCCAGTATCATCAGCTTTCCGATTTTGGCGAAGAGGTTTTCCTTGTGCCCGGCCCGCATGTCGGCGAAATAGACTGTACTCGGCATGATCGTTTCCCCCTGGAATTGTCTGTCGTTATGTCTTTGAAACGCTAACACATGGTTGTCATGTTTTCAATGTTTTGGGGCTTTCTGTCCCCTGTCCCCTTGCGGTTGACGGAAAGTCTGTTATTTTACTCATTAACAGGTTACCCGCTAGATCCGGAGGATTCCATGGATGATATGCAGCGACAGCCAGAAATCTGGCTTATGGGCTTGGGATGTGATGAGGAACGTTCGGCTAAAGTGCGTGAGTACCTTGCTTATGCCGGGTATCGGGTGGTATGCCGCGGGCTTGATGATTTTGCGAACGGCAAGCCCCTCGGGGTCGTCCTCGATCTTTCGCCCTTCTCGAAGGACGGTTGGGGGATTCTGCTCGATATAAAAAACAACCCGGCCACCCGCGATGTGCCGATACTGCCGGTATTCCTCAGTCAGGAAGGGACGGTGGGCAGTGTTTTTCCCGCAGTCGGATTTTTTACCCTTCCCATCGAGCAGGACTATCTGGCGACTAAGCTGGCGGTGCTCGGGCTCACGGAAGAAGCCGATACCTGGGACCTACAGGTCATGGTGGTTACGAAGCGGGGCGAGGAGTCCCTCTCCAGAACCATAACCTCCCTCGGTTTCGAGGTGGTGAACGCCTATACCGGCAAGGAGGCGGTCGCCCTGGCTACCACGGGGCGCATCTACATGGCATTCTGCTCCGTAACGCTTCCCGATATGTCTGCCTTTGAGCTCATGGAGCGCTTCCGTCTTTACCCGCAGGTGAGAAATGTTCCCTTTTTCGTGCTGGTCAAGGATGCCATGAAGGAGGGGGAGAAGATTGCCCTTAGCCGTCAGGTTGAGCATCTGGTAAGGAAAAAAGAGCTGACGCGGGAGGAGTTCGCCTCATACCTGCGGCGGCGTGGCTGAGGCGAAATATTCCTCAAGTTTTTACTGCGCCTGCCGATAATAATAACCAGAGCAGGCACTCGAAGTTCGAAAGGAGGCGCAGGTCGAAACATCGGTCTCAAAAAACTGACTGTAGTACCTGAGGTAGGCTGGCGCCTACCGGAACCTCCGGCTAGTGCCGGATCGACATCGTCTCGAGGAAAGGCTGCATGGCTATCGCCATTGCAGCCTTTTCGCATTGTGCCGCGGAGAAATGATTGTCAGGTCAAACCAGGTAAATTCCCTGTATTGAATCGGTTGATTGAGTATGACGCAATAATAGTGCCGAAATTGCCGGCGTTAAATCTTCACCGTCTTGTACAAGAAATTCTTGAATTTGAAAAATTTTCTCCGCTCTTCATCGCTTTCCGTTTCGCCGTCCTTCACCGCTTTGAGATAGCGGGCCACCTGGGGCATGGCTTTGCCTGCCGCTTCCTTTGCCCGTTCTATGACGAGCCGCACCACGTCCCGGGAGATGGAGTTTTCGGAGTAGGGTTCATAGACCGCATCCCAGAAGGTTTCGCCGTTGATGATGCGCTGTATGATTTCCATTGCCAGCCGTTCGTTGAGTTTCTGGGCGGAGTTGGCGGTGGGTAGCTCCCGCATGCCTGCGGCCAGGGCGTGGCGGATGTCGTCGGCGGTCAGAACTTTTCCCCGGCGGAAAAAGAGCGCCCGCAGCAGGATGCTGCGCAACTCCCGGATGTTGCCCTGGTAGTGGTGGTTCATCAATATCTGCTTGGCCTCGGGGGCCAGTACGGGAGTGTCATCTTTCGGCTCGTCGCCCCGGTAGGTGCGGTAGAGCTTGCCGAGGAAGTGGGTGGCGAGGTCGGGGATATCCTCGCGCCGGTCGTTGAGGGACGGAACCCGCATGGAAAGCTCTGAAAGGCGGTGATAGAGGTCTTCCCGGAAGTTTCCCATCCGGATTTCTTCGGTCAGGTCCTTGTTGGTCGCGGCCACGAGCAGGACCCGGCTGAAGCGGTCCTGGTTGTCGCCCAGGCGCACGAACCCGCCGTTGTCCAGAAAGCGCAGCAACTGCACCTGGGTCTTGGGGTCGGCGTCGCCGATTTCGTCCAGAAACACTATCCCTCCCGCCGCTTCTTCCAGAATCCCCTTGCGGTCGCTGTAGGCGCCGGTGAAGGCGCCTTTCTTGTGGCCGAAGAGCTCGGAGTAGGTGAGGTCCCCGCTGTAGGCGGCGATGTTGGTTTTCTTTACCGGGAGCTGGCCGTTGGGGTTCAGCTTCTCCTGGTACATCTCGTTCAGCTTGTTGTAGAGGTTGTTGAAGAAGAATTCCTTGCCGGCGCCGGTCTGCCCCAGGACCAGGATGGAGGGGAGGCCGATGGTGGCCTCCTGGAGGACGTTCTTGCTCCAGAGGGTAATCCGGTTGAAGAGGGGGACCGAGACGGTTTCGATGAAGTCGACGATCTCCTGGGCCTTGCGGCTGTTGCCGATGATGTTGCCGAGGCGGTAGGAGGATATCTGGGGGTCTTTGTAGGCCACGTCGGACTTGAGCCGGGTTACCTCGCCCTGGAGCCGCTCAATTCGCTGGAGGTCCGAAATGTGCCGGGCCGTGAGCCGCTCGATGATCTGAAGGATCCGCTTGTGTTCTTCGGTGAACCAGGCAGGCTTCAGGGAGTTGAGGCAGACCACGGCGATTACTTCGTCGTCGCAGACGATGGGGACGGCGATTTCGCTTTTGATCTGCTCGTGCATTGAACGGTGGAACCCTCCGCCGCTCTGCTCGTCGGCAACGTGGGCGATGATCTTCGGCTGCTTCGACCAGGCTGAGTAGCCCGTGAGGCTTCGCTCTTCAGGGGGGAGTTCCGTTCCGCCGACCCGGAAGGGGGGGATGTATTTCTTCAGCCACGCCTTGTTCTTGGCGCCGACGATGGTCCCTTCTGCATCCTCCACCACGAGCCACTTCCCCCCCTCGCGCTCCTCCACGATGGCGATGCTCCCCGTGTCGGCGCCGATGAGTTCCGTGGCCTTGGAGAGGACTTTGGTGAGAAAGGGCTGCAGCTCTTCGGCGCGTTCCTGGAGGAGTTCGGTGATTTCGGCCAGGACCCGGATCTCCAGGTGCTCGCCGCCGATTTCGTTCACGGCCCGCTCAGCCATCTCGGCGTGGGTCTGGAGAAGTCCCATCTCAAAGTCGGAGAAGCGGTATAGCTCCCGGGTGAAGTAGTTGACCAGGCAGATGACTTTGCGGCTCGACGGCTCATAGCGGGGTACCACATAGAGGGAGCGGAGCGACATCTCTTCGGTGAGCGCCTTTTTTTGCAATGCATGCTGTGTCAGGTCGGGGATGAAAAGCGGCCGCAAAAGCCGCTCGTCGGAGATTACCGCGTTGTCGTCAATGAAGCGGGAGATGAGAGATGTGCCCCGCTGGAGCGCAATCTCGCCTTGCTCTTCATAGCGGGAAGCGAATGCGGGATCCTCCGAGTGGCTGGCAAGGATGGCGAGCCGCGATGCCCCGTCTTCGCCGGTTACCGGTACGAGGACGGATGCGAGCATCAGTTTGTCGATGAGCCGCACCGCCGACTGCACCATGAAGGAGGCGGCCTCGCGTTTTTTGTACTCATCGACCCGCCGGGCCAGCAGGAGTTGCTGGTGGTAGATGCGGGCCGAGTCTATCCGGTCTGCTACAGAGGTGATGAACTCACCCAGAAGCGCCTTCTCCTTTCCACGCAGCAGTTCTGCGGGCTGGAAGCGGTCGATGCAGGTGACGCCGATGGATTTCCCCTGGCTTACTACGGGAAGAAGGGAGGATACGCCGATGGCGAAGCGTTCCGCGAAGCCGTTGTCGAAGGTGCTTCCACCGGCTGGAGCGTGCCGGAACTCGGCTGGGTACTGGGTGACGAAAACACTGGAAACCGTTGTTTCCCTGGAGATGATGGGGAAGCTTACCGAGCGGATCTCGTCGGCCATGGAACCCGATGCGTAGACGCAGGAAAGGACGCCGCGCGTCAGGTCCTCCAGATAGATGCGGACACGGTCCTGGCCCGAAACGAGGTGGACCCCCTCGGCAACGGCGTGGAGCATCTCTTCAAGGTTTTCCTTGCCGTACCCCTCTACCCGTTCGCGCAGGTGGGCGAGTTGTGCTTTTATGGTGTTCATGGGAACCTCTGAGTGTAGAAAATGTACTCAGAGGGAAGTGTAGAGGAATGGGGAAGGGGAAGTCAACTCAATCCTTTCCGTATCTGGTACAGTTCCTCCATGTCCAGCCGGTTGAGTTCAAAATATTCGCGTTCCAGCTCCTCCACGTAGAAACGGTCGAGACCGGAGTTCTCCAGGAAATCCTCCCGCAGGGAGCTGTCTTTCCGGGACAGGATGAGGGGGAAGAGGTTGTGGAGATACACGGCCTCTTTCTTGATGGTGACGATGGCTTCATCGAAAAGCCGATCCGGTACCCCGTCGCTGATGAGCTTGCTGTTGCGCAGATCTTCGGTCACTTCGAGCCTGAGGGCCACCTGGTCCTCCCTGGTGGAGTAATTGGAATAGAAGTTTCTGATCCTTTCCCGCACTTGGTTGAGCAGGGCTATGGCGAGCCGCTCTTCCCGGTCGATGGCCAGCAGCTCTTCCAGCAATGTGGCCACGGTGAGCCGGTTTTCCTCGATGAGCTGCAGCCCCGCAACGAGTGCTGCGACTTTTCTCTGCCCGTAGTGTCCCAGGTACTTGTTTTTAATGAGCCCATCGATGAAGATTTCCCCGAAGAGCCCCGGTTTCAGTTCCTCGAATGCGTACCTGTTGCCCATCAGGCTTCTTATCATATCTTCGGAGATGCGCACGTTTTCCATGAATGCGAGCTGGTTGACCATCTGGGAAGTGGCGTCGTACCGGTCGAAATAGGTGATTATATTGGAAAATCCTTCCAGAAGCGCCATGTCGGCTCCGTCGCGGATTCTCTCGTCGCACTGCTTGCTTGCGTCGAGGAGGATTTCCTCGAAGGTGTGGTCCCGCTCTTCTGCCGCATGCTTTTTGGCGAAGAGGAGTTTTACCAGGTCGTCCCGGTTGATGACGCTCTCGATGTCCCGCTCCCTCAGGAAAAGTCCTGCGAGTATCTGCCGGGTTTCGGCAATGGATTCGTGCTCTTCCGCACCAACGATTTTTTTGTCTTTTTTCAACATATCGTCGAGGGCAAAAAAGAGCGCGCTGGGGATCTTGTTCCGTACCGACAGGGTTTTGAGACGGGTGAGCCGCGCATTTTCCAGGGAGTTGATCTCTCCCCGGCGGTGGCACGAGATGAGGATGCTGCGGTATTCGTCGACGATGCGCCGGTTAGCCGGATGCTTGTACATTACATCGATGCGGATCCGTTCCTGCTGGTACCTATCTATGTTATGGCGGTCGGCAATGGCAATGAGCCCATTGAAATCATCGTCTGAAATCTTCTTGCTGGCGAAATAGAGGCGGCGGAAAGTGTCGTAGTATTCCCGATGGTGGACATTCACCAGCTTGAAGAGGAAAAAGAGGGCGCCGGGATCGCCCATTCGCCCGAGCACCTCGTTGATGATGGCGTTTTCGTCCTGGAGGCCTACGGCGGGTGAGCGCTTGAGGGCTTTGCCGATACTCCGGACGATTGCTTCCTGCTGCATGGGAAGACTCGTGCCCAGACTCTCCGAGGCAATGAAAAAAAAGTAGTTTGCAACTGCATTCCCTTCGAAGAATACCCTGTCGTAATCAAGGTGCCCGCCGGTTTGCTTGCTGAAGTGGATATTCCCCTTGTCGTCGCCTGAATGGGCGCCATAGACCACCAGGCGATTGATGACGTCACCCTTTGCCAGGTCGGCCACGGGCTGATCGACCCCGAACATGTACTCGCAGAAGGATCCCCCGTTGCCGGCATGGCTTATGCCGTTGCGGGCGATAACGAATTCGTTTCCGGGGGAGAACAGGCGAAGTCCGGCATCCTCTCCCTTTGCGGCATTGAAGAAGTAGCGCCGGTGGGCATCCTCACCCGCCACGATGGCGTAATATTCGATTCGTTCGTCGATATGTCCGTGGAGGCGTATGTCCTTGTTCATGGGAACCTTGTGTCGAGTGTGATGGCGAGGCAACCGCTACAAAGCAATCTCCATGCCGTCATATGCGAACTCAACTCCTGCGGGGAGCCGCGTCTCGTCGGCGTGGGCCACCTCGTGGGTAAGGTGGGTAAGGATGGCCCGTCCCGGTTTCAGTTGCTCAACGACCCTGAGCGCCCCTTCAATGTTGAAGTGGTTTGCATGGGGGGTGTAGCGCAGACCGTCGATGATGAGGATGTCGAGGCCTGCCAGGAGCGCCAGGGAAGATTCGGGAATCCGGCTGCAGTCGGTGAGATAGGCTGCGCCGTCGATGCGATAGCCGGTGGCGGGCATGGAGCCGTGGTAGAGGTGAATCGGCACGATGGTCTGCCCGAAGAGGGTGAACGGATCATTTGTGGCGTGGGCCTCCATGAGGGGGGCGTAGCCGGCGGCTTCAAGGCCTCGGAAAATGTAGGGGAATTTGCTTTTTACCGCATCCATGGTTGTTCGGCTGCCGTGGCAGGGAATCACCCTGCGGTGAATAAAGTGGTAGCCGCGGAGATCGTCGATGCCGTTCACGTGGTCGGCGTGGGGGTGGGTGAGGAGCACCGCGTCGATGTGGGGAATCTGTTGCCGAAGGGCCTGGCGGCGAAGGTCGGGAGAGGTGTCCACCAGGATGTACTTTCCACCGGTCTCGATCATGATGGAAGCGCGGGTCCGTTTGTCTTTCGGGTTGCTGGACGAGCAGACGGAACAGTGACAGCCGACCATGGGGACCCCGGTGGAGGTGCCGCTGCCTAAGATGGTTATTTTCATGGACTTGAATTCCCTCTGATATATGGCAGAAAATATCATGAGGCGGAGCAGTGGCGCAAGGGCTTTGTCCTTGCATCCGAAGGCTCCGGCGGGCTACTATCTGTGCCGCGAAAGGAGTCGGCCGCAACCATGAAGATTGCCTTCATCACACCGTATTATCACCCCCCCGTCAGGGGGAACGCCGTCACCGTCAGGCGTATAGCAGGCAACCTTGCCGCTGCCGGCTGCGAGACGGCAGTCTATTCCCTCGACGCGCTGACTGCCGGTGATATCCTCCGGGAAGTCCTGCCGGCGAGCCCCGATGTCATACATGGCTTCCATGCCTTTTACGGGGGGCGCCCGGCTAGGGAGATCGCTGCTGCCGCCGGGGTCGCCTATGTCGTCACGATTACCGGCTCCGACGTCTATGAAGCCATGCTGGACGGCCGGAGAGAGGAAACCCTGGCCGTACTCCGTGATGCTGCTGCCATCGTGGTTTTCGACTCGAGCGTAAAGCATCGAATTGCCGGCCACCACCCGAGTCTCGCGGAGAAAATCCTGATTATTCCCCAGGGGGTTGAACTTCCCGGCGAGGATTTCACATGGGGTACGGAGCGCTTCGATGGCGGCGAGTTCGTGTTCTTTCTCCCGGCAGGGCTTCGTCCGGTAAAGAACATCGGTTCCGTCCTGGCTCCGCTGGCGGAACTACATCGGCACGATGCCGGAATCCGGCTGCTGGTGGCCGGACCCGTCCTTGATCCTGCATACGGAGCGCAGTTGCTGGAGGAACTGGAACGTTACCCCTTTGCCCGTTACCTGGGGGCTGTTGGTCGGGATGCCATCGGTGCGCTCTACCGGCGGGCAGATGTCGTGCTCAATACCTCGGTTTTCGAAGGAGGAATGGCCAATAGCGTTCTGGAGGCCATGGCCTTCGGCCGGCCGGTGCTGGCTGCGGACATCGAAGGAAACCGGTCGCTGGTAAAGGATGGAAAAACGGGCCTTTTGTTCCGGCACGAAGCGGAATTCCTCGAGAAAGCCGGGAAATTGCTGGGCGACGGCGCGCTGCGCCGAAGGCTTGGGGATGAGGGGAGCCGGCTGGTGCGGGAGCAGTTCTCGGTGGAGCGGGAGGCGGCTGCGTATCGCGAACTGTATTGCAGGGTGCGGTCGCGCTGATTTACGGCGATTCCTCCACCTTGTCCAGAAAGTCCCGCACCATGGGGGTGAAGGTCTCGTGCTCCAGAAGGAAGGCGTCGTGTCCGTAGGCCGACTCGATAAGGTGGAACTCCACCGGTTTGCCGAGGGAGCGGAGCACGTTTGCCATCTCCTCGGTCTGGTAGGGGGGGTAGAGCCAGTCGGAGGTGAAGGCGAAGAACTGTATCGGCGCCTTTACCCGGCCGAACGCCTCCTCAAGGGATTCGTACCCCCATGCCAGGTCGTAGAGGTCGAGGGCCTTGGCCAGATAGAGGAATGAATTGGTGTCGAAGCGGTCCACGAAGTTGTAGCCGTTGTAGGAGAGATAGCGCTCCACCTCGAACTGGCCGAAGAAGTCGAAGAGGCCGTCCCGGGCGCTGAAGCGGCGACCGAACTTCTGCCACATGGACTCATCGGAAAGAAAGGCGATATGCCCGATTCCCCGGGCCAGGGCCAGGCCGTCCTTAGGATTCTTCCGGTATTCCCCCTTTTTCCAGGTGGGGTCATTGAAGATTGCCCAACGGGCCACGGCGTTCAGGGAGATGGCCTGGGGCGATGGGCGGCTCGTGGTGGCCAGGGCGATGGCCGAGCGGATCCGGTCGGGGAACTGTGTTGCCCATTCCAGGGCCTGCATCCCCCCCATGCTCCCCCCCAGCACGGTGACGAGCCGGTCTATTCCCAGGTAATCCAGCAACATTGCCTGGGCCTTGACCATGTCGCGGACGGTGATGACCGGGAACGTGAGATTGTAGCGCTTGCCGGTCCTGGGGTTGATGGAGGCGGGACCCGTGGAGCCGTAGCAGGAGCCGATTACGTTGGAGCAGATGACGAACCAGCGGTCGGTGTCCAAAAGCCGCCCCGGCCCGACGATTGCGTCCCACCAGCCCGGTTTTGTGTCATCTTCGCCGTGCTTCCCGGCCAGGTGGGCGTCGCCGGTCCAGGCGTGGGCAACCAGTATCGCGTTGGAGCGCTCGGCATTGAGCTCGCCGTAGGTCTCGTAGGCCAGCGTGATGGGGCCGAGGATACGGCCGCTCTCCAGCCGGAGTTCGGAGTCGAAGGTCACAGATTTTTTTTGCACGATGCCGACGGACATTCGTCAATCCTGATTCAGTGGTTGTAAAAGCAAAGCCCCTTCCAGCGGTGGCGAGAAGGGGCTTTATTACAGTTATGGCTGTTATTAAGCGCCGTTCTCATCTTTGCCTGCCGGCAGGATTTAGCACCTGACACCTTCCGGTTCGTCTTCGAGATCGAATGCGAGCCGGAAAAGGCCGGTTGCTGTGGTTTCACAGGGCCTGTCCCTCCACCACTCTTGATAAGAATGCGTTTCTATTTGGTTTTCATGAGAGAATACGAAAGCTTCCTGGGTTTGTCAAATGAAAATTTGTGTCGGCCCATGGGGCGAACTCCGCGCCACTGCTGAGCATTTCGTTTGCAAACGCCGCGGGGGATGGGGTATAGTTACCCCCACTTCCGGCCCCGGCCGGATGCTTGCATTGTCCAGCTTCTATTCTATACTTACATTACTTTCCATTCTGGAGGAAAAGTTCTACATGAGTGTGACTGCATTTGCCGTGGTTGTGCTGGCCCTTGCTCTTGTGGTGCTGGTGGCTTTCATGATCCCGACCCTGATTGAGATCCGGAAAGCCGCGGCGGATCTGCGGGGATTCGTAAGTCAGACCGGAGGCGAACTGAAGCCGGTGCTCATCGAGCTGGAGCGTACCCTGACCGAACTGCGTACGGTAACCGCAGGGATCGCCGAAAAGCGCGAGGATGTGCAGACCTTCATGGAGGCTGTCGGCGACACGGGACGCAACCTTCGAACCATCAATGCCGTTGTCGGATCGGTTGCCCATGCGGCGGCTACTTCGTCGCTCTGGCTCACCGGCGCACGGGCGGCAGGCAAGTTTCTCACACAGCGAATTATTACTAGAAGGGGGTAATGTCATGGCAGACGACGAAAAAGGGATAAGTGTCGGGACGGTTTTTCTCTCATTTCTGGCGGGCACTGCGGTCGGCGCGGGGCTCGGACTCCTGTTGGCGCCGAAAACCGGCAAGGAGATGCGGGAGAATATCCTTGACCTGACCGATGATGCGATCGACAGGATCAAGGGGTTCACCAAGGAGGCCCAGAGCAAGATCAAGGATACTTACGAGGAGACGAAGGACCTGATCTCCGAGAAGAAGTCGATCATCACTTCGGCCATCGAAGCCGGCAAGGAAGCGATGGAACGGGAAAAAGACAAGTACGGTCAGATGTAGCATGTGTACATCGCAGCATGAATAGAGCCCACTTCGCGTGGGCTTTTTCATGTGCGCGGACGGTGGGGTCATGGCGCGAAAAGCCGGAGCGGTGGACAAAATCGTTGATTTTTTTACCCATGCCCTGTGGGCTATGGAGGCTGATTCCCTTGGCCCGGTCAAGGGCCGTCTCGTGCGCTGGCTCCAGATCGGCACCCTGGTCGTAAAGGATTTTCTGGACGACCAGTGTCTCATCAGGGCGTCGGCCCTGGCCTTTTCAACGCTCCTCTCCATCGTTCCCTTCTTCGCCCTTGCCTTTGCCGTGCTGAAGGGGTTCGGGGTCCAGAATACCCTGGAGCCCCTGATTCTTGAACAGGTGGCAGCAGGGTCCCACGAGATCGTCGACGGCATCGTGACCTACATCAACAAAACCAAGGTGGGTTCCCTTGGCGCCGTCGGCCTCGCCGCACTAATCATTACCGTGGTGACGCTCCTGGGGAACGTGGAGGAAGCGTTCAACGCGATATGGGGGGTCCGGGAGACCCGTTCCCTTTACCGCAAATTCAGCGATTACCTGAGCGTGCTGGTAAGCGGGCCGATTCTTCTCCTGGCCGCGGTAAGCGCTACCACCACCATCGAAAACCAGGCGCTGGTCCAGTGGCTGCTTAAGACCATGTATCTGGGCGATCTGCTGGTTCTCATCTTCCATTTTGTCCCCTATGTCAGTATCTGGCTTGCCCTCGTCTTCCTCTATATGTTCATACCCAACACCAAGATCCGCTTCCGGTCGGCTCTGGTGGGGGGAATCATCGCCGGAACCCTCTGGCAGGGGGCGCAGTGGGGGTATATCACCTTCCAGGTGGGGGTGGCCAAGTACAACGCCATATACGGTACGCTGGCGGTGCTGCCGGTTTTCATGGTGTGGCTCTACGCCAGTTGGGTCATTGTCCTGCTGGGGGGGGAAGTGGTGTACGCTCACCAGCATCTGCGAACATTCCTGCGCGAGGTGCGTACCCCGGCCTTGAGCAGCGCTGCCCGCGAACGTTTGGCTCTGGCTTTTTTCTTCGAGATTTCGCTGGCTTTTCACCACGACCGTCCGGCCTGGAGCATGGCGGGGCTTGCCGAGCGCCTCGATGTGCCCGAGCGGTCGGTGCGGGAGATTTTTGAATCCCTGGTGGATGCCGGAATAGTGGCGACCGGGTGCGGCGATGATCCCCTCTGCCTGCCCGCAAGGGAACTGGAGCATATACTGGTGCGGGATGTACTTGCGGCAATGAGAAGCCAGGGGGTTGACCTCCCTGGGAGGCTGGAGGGAGAGGGCTCTTCCGTGGTGAACGACCTGTGGGACTCGATTGAGGGAGCTGTTCAGGGTGCGGTCGGGGTGATGAATTTCCGGGATTTGGCGTCCAGGTTGCCGGCGCCTGGCAATAGTTCTCTGGAGCGGGTTTCATGAGAGGGTGATAACTGGGGCCGTCGTTGACAAAAAGAGGGGTTTTGCATATAGTGGCGGCAGTGTAACCGCCGTGAATTACCGCATTAACGCCATTTCCCGCTGCTCGGGACACGAGACTCGTTTTTTATAATATATGCAAGATTTCAAGCATTTGACCAGCAAGGGCCGTTTTTCTCTTTCCTCTCTCAAGAGGCGGCAGAAAGCTGCTCCCCGTAATTCCTTCAAGAGGCTCGAAGAGCCGAAACCCCGCAAAACGAGGCTCCGCGTCATGCTTCCGTTGCTTGCGGCGGTTATCGCGTCCTATCCGATATTCTCGTCCGTTTTTTCCGGGCGCCCGGCCGTTTCCAGCACCAGTCAGGATACGGATTCGGCATCAAAGCTGCCCCGCGACCTCGATGTTTTCAGTTCTTTCCGCCTTGGTGCCGGACTCCTCCCAACGGCACGGTTCGATGGGAACCGGTTCACGGCCTCCATTCCCGAAGGGGGGACTATTGTCTATTCCATAGACAACGAGCTCCAGCAGCGGGTTGAACAGGTCATGGCCCAGTTCGACGTACCCTATGGGGTGTTTGTGGCAATCGAGCCCAAGACCGGCAAAGTCCTGGCCTTGGCCTCCCATTCGTCCATGTCGCCGGCATGGGCGGAACGGGCTTACTATGGCGTCTACCCCATGGCCTCCCTCTTCAAGATCGTCACCGCCACGGCGGCCCTTGAGCAGGGGAAGGTTACCCCCGATACGGTGATTCCGTTCCGGGGCGGTCTTTATTCGGAAAGTTCCCGTTACTGGAGCAGCCTGCCCAAAAGGGGTGCCCAGGAGATGGACCTTACGACCGCCATGGGCAAGTCGGTTAATCCGGTTTTCGGAAGGCTCGCCAGCGACATAGCGGGGCGGGAGTCGGTGCTGCGCTGCGCCGAGCGCTACGGTTTCAACCATTACCTGCTGCCCGGGACGCCTGTCCAGCCGAGCAAGGCGGAGCACCCCCAGACCGAAGACGACCTTCGGCTCATGGGAGCCGGTCTTGGCCGCGAGGTGAAGATTTCCCCGGTCCATGCCGCTGTCATGATGGCAGCCATCGCCAACGGCGGCACCATGCTTGCCCCCTCCCTTGTCGATGAGATCAGAAACACGGAAGACAAGGTTACCTACACCCACGTGCCCCGTACCATCCGCTCCATAGCGGCTCCCGAGGTAACGGCGCAGCTTTCGCAAATGCTCTCTTCTTCGGTTACCAGAGGAACTTCCCGCCGGGCATTCCATGACAGCCATGGCCGCCCCAAGATCGCAAATATCAACATTGCCGCCAAGACCGGTTCCATCAACGGAACCGATCCCGAGGGCCATTACAGCTGGTTTGCCGCCTATGCCCCCATTGAAAATCCCCAGATTGCGCTTGCCGCCCTTGTCGTCAATCCCGACAAGTGGAAAATAAAAGCGCCCTATCTTGGCGAGCAGGCTCTTGAGGCATTCTTCATGCGGGGACCGGAAAGCCGGCGTTAATGGAGTTACCGGCGATCGGGGCGGGTTCCGGCAAAAAATCATCACTTAATCGGTTGGATTGATGCAGTGTCTTCGATGCGGCACCTGTTGCACTGCCCCTGACATTTCGACTCTCGGGAAGCCGGCCGGGGTGCCGTGCTGTCATCTGGACGCATCCGGGCTTTGCACCATTTACGATGAGCGTCCCGCGGTCTGCCGGGGGTACCGTCCAGACGTGATCTGCTCCATGGTGACGGCGCCGACCCTGGAGGAGCGGGTGGAGAAATATCTGGAACTGTTCGGTCTCGAACGGCAGTGACAGTTTTTACCGGCCACCGGCCCCCGGTTCCCGGTATCGCTTCAGCGACACCACGCCGTCCCGCCATTCCCCATAGGTAAAGTGGGTGATCCAGTCTCCCAGGGAGAGAAGAACCGTGCCGTCGGTTTCATCCTTGAACGGGATGTGGAAATGTCCCGAGACGACCACGTCGCAACCCTCCCTGAACCGCTCTGCCGCAAAGGAGCGCAAAAGGGCGGTATAGTCCCATTGATGCCGGCGCCGGCCATGCTTCTTTTTGCTTTGCGCGGACATCTTTTCGGCGATCCATGAGGCAACGGCTGGGGGGATGATATGGGTGGCCACAGGGATGATGGGGCTGTGGAGGACCCAGCGCAGGAGCCGGTGTGAGTAATCCCGGCTGTTCACGTTGTCGCCGTGGCAGAGATAGACCTTTTTCCCTTCCATGGGTATGGTTGCCGAATCGGGATAGACGCGGGCACCGAGGGTTTTGGTGAAGAACGGCCCCATGTTGAAATCGTGGTTTCCTTCCACATAGACGATTTCAACGCCGCTTTTGACCAGTTCTTCCAGTCGGGCCAGAATGGGGAGATAGTGGGTGAAGGGGACGGTTTCATAGCCTACCCAGAACTCGAAGAGGTCTCCCAGGATGAAGAGGGTGTCGATGGAGCCCTTGAGTCCGTCCAGAAATTCCATGAGTAGCTGGTAGTTTTCGTCCCCCTCGTGTCGCAGGTGGGCGTCGGCGATAAAAATAGCGTGCATGGCGGCACTATAGAACAAAAGCCGTGCAAAGGTAAAGACTGAGAGAGATGTGGGGTAGCCATGGGGTTCATGCGGGAAGTGGAGATAGCATGGGAAGATCTCCTGGAGGCCTTTGATAATCCGGATGCGGACGTCCTGTTCTTCCTTGACCGGGAGACGGGGGAAATTTTCTCCGTGCCGAGCGAATACGATGACGATGAGTTCTGGAGCGACCTTGAGGAGAGCGGCGAACGCTTTCTCCGGATTCCCTGCTTCGACTACGATCAGGAGCGCCTGCTGCTGCACGAGTTTATCCGCGGAGTGGATAACGACGGGTTGAAGCGGATGCTCGAACGGGCCTTCGAGGGGAAAAAGCCCTACGGGAAGCTGGATGAGATTCTGTCCTTCTATCCGGAGGAGTTCGACCGCTACATGGCCATGAAGGAAGAGACTATTTCGGCACGGATCCGGCGCTGGCTCGAAGAGCACGATCTTTTCAGCACGGAAGAGGAATTTTAGCAGACTTCCGGTGTAACGGGAGCGGGGGCAACCATGGGAGAAAACGCATCGGCCGCACAGAAGGGGATTATCTGGCTCCTTGCCGCAGCGGCCGTGATTGCGGCGGGTTACGCCACCAGGCACACGCTTTCCTGCTTCCTGCTTTCCTTCGTCTTTGCCTATCTCTTCGATCCCCTCGTGGTCATACTGGAGCGTCGCGGCCTTCGCCGCCCCTGGGGGATCATTGCCCTCTACCTCGTCCTCACAATTCTGTCGGTGTTCTTCGTCGCCTTCATCGTTCCCTTTGCCAGCATTCGCTGGGAGGCCTTTCTCACCGGGCTTCCCGCCTATCTCCAGAAAGGGAAAGATATCGTCCTTGCCTGGAAGATGCAGCTGGTCCCCGCCTCCGCGGCCGATGAGTGGCGCTGGCTCCTGGAGACGGCAACCTCTCAGCTCGACAAGCTGGCAGGCCGCCTTGGGACCTGGGTCTATGGGGCTGCCACCGGCTTTGTCTTCAATCTCTTCAATCTTGTTCTGGCCCCCATTCTCATCTTCTTCATGCTCTGGTACAAGAAGGAGATTAAAGAGGGGATAACCGGCTGGCTTCCCCCATCCCGGCGCGAAGCGGTCCTGACGCTGGGGAGAGAGATAAACGCCAGTGTCGGCGGCTACATCCGGGGACAGATAATGGTCTCGGTCATAGTGGCGGTTCTCTCCATTATCGCCCTCTTTGTCTTAGGCATCGATTATCCCTTCCTGAACGGCATGTTTGCGGGGCTTGCGTCGGTCCTCCCCTTCATCGGGGTCATCCTTGCCACTCTCCCGCCGCTTTTCTTCGCCTATGTCCAGTACCAGAGCGGGCTGGTCCTTCTGCAGGTAATCGGGGCATTTGCCGTCATCTACTTTCTGGAAGGGTACGTGGTGAAACCCCTGGTATTCAAGGAGTCCATGGACCTCAATCCTCTGGTGACGATCATTGTCGTCATGCTCTTCGGAGAACTCATGGGATTCTGGGGGATTCTGCTCGCCATACCCATTGCCGCCGCGGTGCGGATCGTGGCCGACCACATCCGGCGCGGCGATCTTTCGCGGGAGGCGTGAGATGAGGCCGAGGGACGCGGCCCATATCGCCTGGTTCCTGGCCGGAATCCTGGGGGTGGTGCTCCTGGCGGGCCATGTGGCCCGGCACAGCCTCTCGGCCATCCTGACCTCGCTTGTCATCGCCTACCTGCTGAACCCCTTCATGAAATACCTGGAGAGCAAGGGGCTCGGACGCCTCCCCGCCATTGCGATCCTCTATCTCTGCATCGCGGTGCTGATACTCTTTTCGCTCTTCGCACTCATTCCGTATCTGAGCCACCAACTGGAGGCTTTCCCCCGGGCGGTTCCCCGTTATGCCCAGAACCTGGAGAAGGTCATGGAGGGGTGGAAGACGCGGCTTGCCCCCTATTACGGCGGAGCGGAGGGGGAATGGCTGATTGCCCGGGCCGAAGATTCTCTCAAAAGGCTGGCCCTGGAGGTTTCCGGCAAGGGGTACCATGAGTTGAAGGCCGCCCTTTTCGGGCTCTTCAACCTGGTTCTCGCTCCGATTCTGGTCTTTTTCATGCTCTCGTCGAAACAGTTCTTCAAGGACTTGCTCCTCCGCTTCATTCCCCATCGCGAGCGCCATTCCTTCCGGGTTGTTGGCGGCCGGATCAAAATATCGCTGGAGCGCTTCGTCCTGGCCCAGTTCTTCGACTGCCTCCTGGTGGGGATTCTGTCGGCCCTGGCGCTCTATTTCCTCCGGATTGAGTTCCCTCTCCTGAACGGTCTGGTTGCCGGGTTTGCGTCGGTGGTTCCCTACGTGGGGGTCCTTGTTGCGGTAATACCTCCAGCCCTCATGGGGTACGCCGAAACAGGGAACCTCTGGATTATTCCGCTGGTCTGCGCAGTCTATTTCGTTATCTTCGTTATAATAGAGGGTAACCTCGTAAAACCGCTTCTCATGAGGGGAACATTGCGGCTCAACCCCCTGGCGGTCATATTCGCTCTCATGGCCCTGGGTGAACTCATGGGGTTCTGGGGGATGGTGCTGGCGGTGCCGGTGACGGCGGTGGTGAAAATCTGTGCCGTGGAGTTGAAAGAGTATCTGGTTGGAGGAGAGCGGGATGCGTAAGGCTATTTTCGGCATAACCGGCATGAGCTGCGCGGGATGCGCGGCCCGCATCGAGAAGGACCTGGCACGGATGGATGGCGTCGGCAGGGCGGTGGTGAACTTTGCCACCGAGGAGCTGGCGGTGGAGTTCGACGAGACCGCCGTTTCGGAGGATGTCATCGCGGCCCGGGTGAAGGAGCTGGGGTACGGGACGCGGCGCACGACGGCGGCCGGCGAACTTCGCTTCGGGGTCCGCGGGCTCCATTGCGCCTCCTGCGTCGCTAACCTGGAGAAGAAGCTCCTCTCCAGCCCTGCCGTCAGCGCCGCCGTGGTGAACCTGGCCCAGGAGGAGGCCCTGGTGCGGTTCGATCCTTCCCGTATAGGCCGGGCCGACATCTTCGCCCTGGTGACCGATGCCGGGTATACCCCCGTGGAGCCTGAAAAGGGTGGCGTCGAGGCCGCTTCGGAGCTTCTCTCCCAGCGGAACTGGTTCATCCTGAGCGCCCTCCTGTCGCTCCCCATCATGCTCACCATGACCCTCCACGACAACCGGGCCGTGGGATGGATGAACCTGGTGCTGGCCACCATCGTGCAATTCTCGGCGGGGCTCACCTTCTACCGGGGGAGCTGGTTCGCCTTGAAAAACAAGAGCGCCAACATGGATGTCCTGGTGGCGCTGGGGACCTCCGCCGCCTACTTCTACTCACTCTTCGCCTTCTTCGGCGCCTTCGGGGAGCATGGGGGCCACGTCTTTTTCGAGACTTCTGCCATGCTCATCGCCTTCATCCGCTGCGGCAAGTACCTGGAGGCCCGGGCCCGGGGGAAGGCCGGGGAGGCCCTGAAGAAGCTCCTGCGGCTCCAGGCCGACAAGGCGCGGCTGGTGACGCCGGAAGGGGAGCGGGATGTGCCGGCCTCCGCCGTCCGGGTGGGGGACCTGGTGCGGGTATTTCCCGGCGAGACCCTTCCCGTGGACGGGGAGGTGGTGGAGGGGAGCTCCACCGTGGACGAGTCCATGGTCACCGGCGAGTCGGTGCCGGTGGTGAAAAAAGCGGGGGACCAGGTCACCGGGGCCACGGTGAACAAAAGCGGCGTCCTCACGGTCCGGGCCACCCGTATCGGTGAGGAGACCCTCCTTGCCCAGATCGTGCGGATGGTGCGGGAGGCCCAGGCCGATAAGGCTCCCATCCAGCGCTTCGCCGACCGGGTTTCCGGCGTCTTCGTGCCGGTGGTCATCGCCCTGGCCGCCATCACCTTCGGGGTCTGGTTCTGGGGGCTCCATGCCGAGTTCCTCTTCGCCTTCAAGCTGGCCATCGCCGTGGTGGTCATAGCCTGCCCCTGTGCCATGGGGCTCGCCACACCTACCGCCATCATGGTGGGGAGCGGCGTGGGGCTCGGCCGCGGCATCCTCGTGAAACGGGGATCGGTGCTGGAGAACATCTCCATGGTCCAGGCGATTCTTCTGGACAAGACCGGTACTCTTACCCGGGGGGAGCCGACCCTTACCGACCTGGTGGCGGCGCCGGGAGAAACGGAAACCAGGCTCCTGAAGCTCCTTGCCTCGGCCGAGTCCCGCTCCACCCACCCCCTGGCCCAGGCTGCCGTGGCCGGTGCCGCCGAGCGGGGCGTGGCGCCGGAAGAGGCGGCCGACTGCCGGGAGATCGAAGGGGGCGGCGTTGCCTGCACCGTGGCGGGGGAGAAGGTCATGGCCGGCAATGCTCGCTTTCTGGAGGAGTCGGGCATTGCGACGGCACCCTTGGCTGAAGCGTCAGCACGACTGGCCGGGGAGGGGAAATCCCTGGTCTTCGTGGCGGCCGGCGGAAAGCCCGTGGGGTTAGCGGCCCTGGCCGACCGGCTCAAGGACGGTTCGGCCGCGGCCGTGGCAGCCATGAAAGCCATGGGCATTGCCACCTTCATGATTACCGGCGACCACCGCGACGTGGCTGCAGCCGTGGCCCGGGAGGCGGGGGTTGACGGCTTCGAGGCGGAAGTCCTTCCTGGCCGCAAGCAGGAAGTGGTCAAGGAATACCAGGCCCGGGGGCTCTTCACCGCCATGGTGGGGGACGGCATCAACGACGCCCCGGCCCTGGCCCGGGCCGACGTGGGAATAGCCATCGGCGGCGGCACCGACGTGGCCAAGGAGACCGGCGACGTGATCCTCGTCCGGGACGACCTCATGGACGTGGTGCGGGCTATCCGTCTCGGCCGGGCCACCCTTGCCAAGGTTAAGCAGAACCTTTTCTGGGCACTCTTCTACAACATCATCGGCATCCCCGTGGCGGCGGGGGTCCTCTACTACCCCTTCGGCATCACCCTCAAGCCGGAATATGCCGGGCTCGCCATGGCCTTCTCGTCGGTGTCGGTGGTCACCAACTCGATTCTCCTGCGCCTGGTTGCACGGAGGCTCGGCTGACCGTCGAGGTGAAAAGGTCGGCAGTAAGCGACCGCCTGCGTTGAAACCCCTACTCCCTCTGCTATACTTTCGGCGTTATCCCGTCGAGAGGAAGCATCCATGACCATTATTCCAGGGGCCGATCCGGAGTTCATAGAATCGCTCTATCTGCAGTGGCGCGACGATCCCTCTGCCGTCTCACCCCAGTGGCGGGCCTTCTTTGCCGGCTACGAGCTTGCCGCAGTAACCTCAGCCTCTCCCGAGCTTGCCGTCAGGCAGTCGGCGGTGGACTCCCTCATCTACCGCTACCGTGACCTGGGGCACCTGCTGGCCTGCACCGACCCCCTTTCCCCCTGCAAGCTGGAGCATCCGCTCCTGGCCCTCGATCACTACGACCTAAATGAGAGCGATCTCGACCGGACCTTCCATCCCCGCCGCTTCCTGAAGCCGGAGGCGACGCTGCGGGAAGTTCTCGAAACCCTGCGGGAAACCTACTGCCGCTCCGTGGGGGTTGAGTTCATGCACATCCAGGACCCCGCCGTGCGAACCTGGCTCATGGAGCGGATGGAGCCGGTCCGCAACCGTCCCGCATTCTCCCGGGAGGAGAAGCTTCACATCCTCGGCTCCCTCCAGGAGGCGGCCCTTTTCGAGGAATTTCTCCACCGCAAGTTCCTGGGGCAAAAACGCTTTTCCCTGGAGGGGGGGGAGACCCTCATCCCGCTCCTGGATGGGGTGGTGGAGCGGTCCGCCGGCCACGGCGTCACCGACATCGTCCTGGGGATGGCCCACCGGGGGAGGCTGAACGTCCTGGCCAACATCCTCGGCAAGCCCCTGGAGAACATCTTTGCGGAGTTCGCCGACAACGTGGGGATCGTGGGGGATGGCGACGTGAAGTACCACAAGGGGTTTTCCCGTGACCGGGAACTGCCGGACGGCCGCGCCATCCATCTCACCCTGGCCTTCAACCCCTCACACCTGGAGGCCGTGGACCCGGTGGTGGAAGGGAAGTGCCGTGCCCGCCAGGACGCCGCCGGAGCCGGGAGCCACCAGCGGGTGCTCCCGGTGCTGATCCACGGCGACGCCGCCTTCGCCGGCCAGGGGGTGGTGGCCGAGACCCTCAACCTCTCCCAGTTGGATGGCTACCGGACCGGCGGCACCATCCACATCGTCATCAACAACCAGATCGGCTTCACCACGCTGCCGGCCGATGCCCGCTCCTCCCTCTACGCCACCGACGTGGCCAAGATGGTGGCGGCCCCGGTCTTTCACGTCCATGGGGAAGACCCGGAGGCGGCGGTCCATGTGGCGCGGCTGGCCCTGGATTACCGGCAGGCCTTCGGCACCGACGTGGTGATCGAGATTATCTGCTACCGCCGCCACGGCCACAACGAGGGTGACGAGCCCTACTTCACCCAGCCCGCCATGTACAGCCTCATCAAGGACCGCCCACCGGTGCATGAATTGTATGCCGCCCGCCTTACAGACGAAGGATTCGGGCGGGACGAGATAGCGGCCCGGGCGTCAGCAATGGCACAGCGCCTTGACGCCGCTTTGGGCGCTCCGCCCCGTACCGTTGCCGGCGGTTTCGAGGGGAAGTGGGAACAGTACCGGCGGGATTTCAGTCCCGGTTCCGTGGAAACAGGCGTTTCCAGGGATGTGCTGCGGGAGCTGGCAGGACGGCTCGCCGCCACTCCCGAAGGATTCTCCATCCATCCCAAGGTTGCGGCCCTTCTGGACAGACGGCGGGATGCCGTCGAGCGGGGAGAGGGTGTCGATTGGGGCAATGCCGAAACCCTGGCCTATGGAACGCTCCTGGCCGAGGGGGTCCCCGTCCGGCTCTCCGGCGAGGATACCCGGCGGGGTACCTTCGGGCACCGTCATGCCGCAATCCATGACATGAACACCGGCGCGCCCCATGTCCCCCTCTCCACAGTGGCGGCCCAGGGGGCATCCTTCCAGGCATGGGACAGCATGCTCTCCGAGTTCGCGGTCCTCGGTTTTGAATACGGCTACTCGGTGGAGGCACCGGAGGCTCTCGTTATCTGGGAGGCCCAGTTCGGCGACTTCGCCAACGGCGCCCAGGTCATCATCGACCAGTTCATTGCCGGGGGCGAGTCCAAGTGGCAGCGGGTAAGCGGCCTGGTTCTCCTTCTCCCCCACGGCTTCGAAGGGCAGGGGGCCGAGCACTCCAGCGCCCGCATCGAGCGCTATCTCCAGCTTTGCGCCGACAACAACATGCAGGTGGCCTGCCCTTCCACTCCGGCCCAGCTCTTTCACCTCCTGCGGCGCCAGATGAAGCAGCCGTTCCGCAAGCCCCTCGTGGTGCTCACCCCCAAGAGCCTGCTGCGCCATCCCCGGTGCGTTTCCCGGCTGGACGAACTGGCTGCGGGCGGGTTCCGGGAGGTGATCGTCGCGGGGGCAGCCCCCAAAAAGGCCCTGAGACTCCTCCTCTGTACCGGGAAAATCTACTACGACCTGGTGGAACGGCTGGAGAAGGACGGCCGGCAGGACACGGCCATCGTCCGGGTGGAGCAGCTCTACCCCCTGCGGAGCGACCTCCTCGGTGAGGCGTTGAAACCGTACCGGGGCGCGGCGGAGGTGGTCTGGGTCCAGGAGGAGCCCCGGAACATGGGGGCCTGGAGCTTCATTGGGCCGCGACTGGCTGAAATTCTCGGCAGGTCGCCCCGCTACGTGGGGCGGCCGGAGAACGACGTCCCGGCGGTGGGGTCCCACCGGCTCCATGGCGAGGAGCAGGAGCGGATAATCAGCGCCGCCATCATGGATACTGGAGAGTGATATGGAGATAAAAGTCCCGTCAGTGGGCGAATCGGTCTACGAGGCT
The DNA here is from genome assembly GCA_964490805.1 of uncultured Geobacter sp. Taxonomy (GTDB): domain Bacteria; phylum Desulfobacterota; class Desulfuromonadia; order Geobacterales; family Geobacteraceae; genus Geobacter. The sequence continues at coordinate 102,582 of CAZBEB010000001.1, read as the reverse complement.
CTTTTGGGTAAATGGCTGAAGAAAAACGGCGAGGCGGTCCGAAAGGACGAACCGGTCTGCGAGATCGAGACCGACAAGATCACCATGGAGATCAACGCCGAGGCCGACGGCGTCCTGACCGTCATGGTGCCGGAGGGGGCCACGGTGAAGATTGGCGCCGTCATCGGCATCATCGCTGAGGGGCCAGTGGCGGCGGAGGCAACGGCACCTGCCAAGACCGTAGCCCCGAAGGAGACGCCCCCCCTGTCGCCGGCGGTGCGGAAACTGGCCCGGGAGAAGGGGGTCAGCCCCGATACGGTGCAAGGGACCGGCCGGGGCGGGCGGGTGACGGTGGATGATCTGCTGAAAGAGGGGGAGCAGCCGCAACTCGTTGCACCGGAAGCATCCGCGGTTTCCCCGGCCCTGCCGCCGACCGAGCCGAAGGATCCGACGGCAGCGGAACGAGTCACCCGCACCCCCATGACCCCCATCCGCAAACGGATCGCCGAGCGGCTCCTGGCGGCCCGGCAGCAGACCGCCATGCTCACCACCTTTAACGAGGCGGACCTGGGGCGGGTCATGGAACTGCGGAAAAAGTACAAGGAGCACTTCCAGAAGAAGCACGGGGTCTCCCTCGGCTTCATGTCGTTTTTCGTGAAGGCGTGCGTGGAGGCCCTGAAGGAGTTTCCGGCGGTTAATGCTGCCATCGACGGCGATGACATCGTCCACCACCACTACTACCACATCGGCATCGCCATCGGCGCCGAGAAGGGGCTGGTGGTGCCGGTCATCCGTGATGCCGACCGGCTCTCCTTCGCTGAAATCGAGGCGGCCATTGCCGGATTCGTGGAGAAAATCAAGACCAACCGGCTGGAGCTGTCGGACCTCCAGGGGGGGACCTTCAGCATCTCCAACGGCGGGGTCTACGGCTCCCTCCTCTCTACTCCCATCCTCAATCCGCCCCAGAGCGGCGTTCTCGGCATGCATTCCGTTCAGGAACGCCCCGTGGTCCGTGATGGCCAGATCGTTATCCGCCCCATGATGTACCTGGCCCTCTCCTACGATCACCGGATCATCGATGGCCGCGAGGCGGTGGGGTTCCTGAAAAAGATTAAGGAGTACGTGGAGGAGCCGGAGGAGCTCTTCCTCGAGGGATAGCAACGACCAGTAATCCGGGAGGAATCATGGCAGAACAGATTTACGACCTCATCGTCATCGGCGCCGGCCCCGGCGGTTACGTGGCCGCCATCCGCGCGGCCCAGCTCGGCCTGGCCGCGGCAGTGGTGGAGAAGCGGGAAACCATGGGCGGGGTCTGCCTCAACGAGGGGTGCATCCCCAGCAAGGCGCTCCTGGACTCATCGGAGCTCTTCGCCCTGGCCCGGGACAAGTTCGCCGGCCACGGCATTGCCATCGACCCGCCGCGGCTTGACCTCCACCGGATGATGGCCCGCAAGGACGAGGTGGTGAAGAAGCTGACCGACGGGGTTGCCTTCCTCCTCAAGAAGAACAAAATCGCCCGGATACAGGGGACGGCCCGGCTCATCGGCGAGCGGGACGGCGCCCATGGGGTCGAAGTGAATACGCCGGAGGGGACGCAACAGCTCCGTGGGAAGCGGGTACTGCTGGCCACGGGGAGCGAGGCGGTGCCGATCCCGTTCATGCCGTTCGACGGCGAGACGGTGGTGAGCGCCCGGGAAGCACTTTGCTTCGACCGGGTGCCGGAACACCTCCTGGTGGTGGGGGCGGGATACATCGGACTGGAGCTGGGTTCGGTCTGGCGGCGGCTCGGGAGTCAGGTGACGGTGGTGGAGATGCTCCCCCAGATGCTCCCCAATACCGACGGCCAGGTGGCCGATACGCTCATGCGCTCCCTGAAAAAGCAGGGAATCGCCTTCCGGATGGATACGAAGGTGGCCGGATTTGCCAAACGGGACGGCAAAGGGGTGGTTACGGTGGAGTCGGCCGGGGCCAAGGAGGAAATCGTCTGTGACAAGGTGCTCGTGGCGGCGGGACGGCGCCCCGTTACGTCCGGGCTCGGCCTGGAGGAACTGGGCGTGGGGTTGGAAGGGGGGCGGATCAAGGTGGATGACAACTACCAGACCTCCGTTCAGGGGATTTACGCCATCGGCGACCTGATCCCCGGCCCCATGCTGGCCCACAAGGCCATGGCGGAGGGGGAGGTCTTTGCCGAGCGTCTCGCGGGCCAGGCGTCGGTGGTGGACTATGGCTTCATCCCTGGTATCGTCTATACGTGGCCCGAGGCTGCCGGAGTGGGTAGGACCGAGGAACAGCTCAAGGCCGACGGGGTCGAGTACCGCATCGGCAAGTCCCCCTTCATGGCCAACGGCCGGGCCAAGTGCATGGACGAGACCGAAGGGTTCGTGAAGATCCTCGCCACACCCGACAGCGGCCGGGTCCTGGGCATCCACGTCATCGGGCCACGGGCATCGGACCTGATTGCCGAGGCGGTGACGGTGATGACCTACGGCGGCAGCGCCGCCGATATCGCCATGACCTTCCATGCCCATCCTACCCTGTCTGAAGCCATGAAGGAAGCGGCCCTGGACGTGGAGAAGCGGGCGATACACGCGTAAAGGAGATCCCCATGGGCAAGAACCTCGCAACTAAAATTCTCGAAGCGCACCTCGTGAAGGGGGAGTTGAAACCGGGCACCGAGATCGCCCTGAAGATAGACCATGCGCTGCTGCAGGACGCCACCGGCACCATGGCCATGCTGGAGTTCATCGCCATGGGGGTGGACCGGGTGAAGGTGGAACTGGCGGCCCAGTACATCGACCACAACCTCCTCCAGACCGACAACCGCAACGCCGATGACCACATCTTCCTCATGACTGCGGCCCAGCGGTTCGGCATCCATGTCTCCAAGCCGGGGAACGGGGTTTCCCACCAGGTGCACCTGGAGCGCTTCGGCGTTCCCGGCCGGACCATGCTGGGGGCCGACTCCCACACCACCTCCGCCGCCGGCCTCGCCATGATCGCCATGGGAGCCGGGGGGCTCGACGTTTCCCTGGCCATGGCGGGGCACCCGTTCCATCTCCCCTGCCCGAAGATCTGGGGGGTGAAGCTCACGGGCCGGCTCCAGCCCTGGGTCTCGGCCAAGGATGTGATTCTGGAGATGCTTCGCCGCCACACGGTGAAGGGGGGCGTGGGGAAAATCATCGAGTACTACGGCCCCGGCGTGGCGACCCTCTCTGCCACCGATCGGGCCATCATCGGCAACATGGGGGCGGAGTTGGGTGCCACCACCTCCCTCTTCCCTTCGGACCACCGGACCCGTGAGTTCCTGGAGGCCCAGGGGCGGGGCCAGGTCTGGCAGGAGCTTGCCGCCGACCCCGATGCCGCCTACGACGAGTACGAAGAGATCGACCTCGCCACAGTGGAACCCCTCATCGCCTGTCCGTCTTCGCCGGACAACGTGGTGCGGGTGGCCGACATGGAGGGGCTCAAAGTGGATCAGGTGCTGGTGGGGAGTTCCGCCAACTCCGCCTTCCGGGACCTCATGACCGTCTGCCGCATCCTGGACGGCCGGCGCGTGGCGTCCCACGTCTCCTTCAACGTGAACCCCGGCAGCCGCCAGGTGCTGGAGAACGTGGCCGACCAGGGGGGGATCATGATGCTCCTACTGGCCGGTGCGCAGATCCATCAGCCGGGGTGTCTGGGGTGCATCGGCATGGGGCAGGCGCCGGGAACCAACCAGGTGAGCCTGCGCACCTTCCCCCGCAACTTTCCGGGGCGAAGCGGCACCAAGGATGACAAGGTATACCTCTGTTCCCCCGAGACGGCGGCGGCCGCCGGCATCTTCGGTGCAGTCACCGACCCCCGGAAGCTGGAAAGCCTCATGGCGTGGCCCGACGTGCAGAACCCGGCGAAGTACGTGCTGGACGACTCCAGCATCATCTTTCCCCTGCCGCCGGAGGAGGCGAAAACGGTGGAGATCGTAACCGGCCCCAACATCGTCCCGTTCCCCGATTTCGAGGAATTGCCGGAAACCCTGGAGGCGGAGGTTATCTTCGCGGTGGGGGACAATATCTCCACCGACACCATTATGCCTGCTGGGAACAAGGTGCTGCCGTACCGGAGCAATATCCCGGCCATCAGCCAATTCGTTTTTGAACAGCTTGACCCTGATTTCCACAAGCGGGCCAGGGAGAAGGGAAACGGCGTGGTAATCGGCGGGGAGAACTACGGCCAGGGGTCGAGCCGGGAGCATGCGGCCCTGGCGCCGCGGTATCTCGGCATCCGGGCCAAGATTGCCAAGAGTTTCGCGCGGATCCACAAGGCGAATCTGGTCAACTTCGGCATTCTGCCCCTCATCTTCAAAAATGCTGCCGATTATGATCTCCTGAAGCAGGGGGACCGGCTGACATTCCCCGATGTCCGCCGGCTCGTGGCTTCCGGTGCCGTGGAAATTCCGGTGCAGGCGGATGGACGGGAGATCATCACGGTCCTGGATGTTTCCGACCGGCAGAGGCAGGAGCTTTTGGCAGGGGGGACCCTGAACTACGTGAAGAAAGGTAATGCGTAGGGCCGGTCCCCGGACTGCCCTGCGGCTGATAACGGTTTGCCATGGAGCTTGAAACGGAGAAAAACCGGTGCGCTTGAACAGGGCAGCCCAATGGGCCCTGCTGGTGTTTCTCATTTTTACGGGGATAGGTGCGCTGTTTGCCGGAGAGCGTTTGCGTGCGCAGAAGGAGGAGCGCCGGCGGACCGTGTCGCGGATTGCGGCAAACGCCGCCCGTTCATTGGAGCGCCAGCTCTTCCGCTCCCTGTCGGCCACAAATGCCCTTGCCGCGATTCTGCGGCAAAACGGCAGGATTGAAAATTTCGACGCCCTCGCAGCCGGGATGATCAACGTCTACGGGGGGATAGACGCCCTTCAGCTGGTGCCCGATGGGGTTATCTCCCAGGTCTACCCCCTGGCCGGCAACGAGCGGGCCGTCGGTTTCAATATCCTGGGCGACCCGGCCCGGCGCATCGAGGCAGAGAGGACCATCAATTCGCGCCGGTTGACGCTCGACGGTCCCTTCGAACTCATACAGGGAGGGGTGGCAGTTGTTGGAAGACAGGCGGTGTTTCTTCCTGATGGCCGGGGCGGTGAGCGGTTCTGGGGATTTGCGGCGGCGATTATCCGCATGTCGACCTTGATGGGAGCAAGCAATTTCGGTCTGCTTGCAAAGAATGGCTACGTGTACCAGGTATCCCGGATCAATCCCGGTACCGGAGAAAGCATAGTCTTTGCCCGGGGGGGCGGTGTTGCCCCCGTCGACCCGGTTGAATTCGCCTTCGACGTACCCAACGGCAGATGGGTCCTCTCGGTGTCCCCGGCGGCAGGGTGGTTCAAGGCTTCCGACATCATCTTTTACGGCTCCATGGTTTTTGTCTTCAGCCTCGCCCTTGCCGGTCTGACTTATGTGGTGCAACGCCGGCCGGAGCTGTTGCGGCAAGAGGTGGCTAAGCGGACGGCCGAACTCCGGTCGGCCCGGAACCGGCTGGAAGGAGAAGCCCGCGAGCGGTCAATGGTCGAGGCGGAGGTGCGGCGTTTCAATGCCGAGCTGGAGCAGCGGGTAGCCGAGCGAACCTCCCAGCTGGCAACGGCGCACCAGGAGCTGGAATCGTTCAGCCACTCGGTTTCTCACGATTTGCAGGCTCCTCTGTGCAACATTGAAGACATCCTCCGGATTTTCAGGGAAGAGCATGCCGGTTCCCTGGACGAGAACGGCATGCAGTTGCTGAGGCGGATCTGCAAGGCCGGCGACCGTATGAAGGAACTCATCGGCCACCTCTTCGAGCTGTCCCTGGTGAATCGTGGCGAACTGGTCCGGCAGAGTATCGATATCAGCGATATGGTGCGGGAAATTGCCGCTGAACTCCAGGGGGGCGATCCCGGCCGGTCAGCGACCTTCATAATTGCAGGCGGGGTGCGGGCGTCGGGGGATGAAGGGCTATTGCGGGTTGCCTTCGAAAATCTCCTGGGCAATGCCTGGAAATATTCCGGTGGCACCGAGAGTGCCCTGATTGAGTTCGGCTCCTTTGAGAGCGGCGGCGAGCGGGTTTTCTTCGTCAGGGATAACGGCGCCGGATTCGACATGAAGTACGCCGACAGGCTCTTCGGGGTATTTCAACGTCTACATACCGCGGCGGAGTTCGAAGGGATAGGCATCGGGCTTGCCACGGTGCAGCGGATAATCATTCGTCATGGTGGGCGAATATGGGTCGAGGGAGCCGTCGGCAAAGGGGCCACCTTCTTCTTTACCCTTGGATGAGGGCGGTTGTTGCGGTTTGAGAGAGGCATATTCGACAGCCGGGCGGGGGATTCAGGCATGGGAAACTGGGGTCCGATAGGGGGAGCGATGCTGCTCTTCGCGCTTTTTACGGGAGCCGGTTCCGCCTTTGTGTGTCAGGTTGAGCATTGGCGCCACCAAGAGCAGCGCAGTAGCGTGGCTCAGCTTGCCGCAGGTTCGGCCTATTCCCTGGAGCGTCAGATATCCGGTTCTCTTTCCGCCACCTATGCTCTTTCGGCCATTATCCGGCAGTCCGGCACCATCAGGGATTTCGATTCCCTCGCCACCGAGATGATCCGGGTCTATGGCGGGATCAACAGTCTCCAACTGGCGCCGGGGGGAGTACTCACCAAAATTTATCCCCTGACTGGCAACGAAAAGGCCCTTGGGCACAATCTGCTCAAAGACCCCCAGCGCCGCACCGAGGCGTTACGTGCGGTCAAGAGCCGGCAAATGGCCCTTGCCGGTCCCTTCGAGTTGAGGCAGGGGGGAGTTGGGGTCATCGGCCGGCTGGCGGTTTTCGTTCCGGAGGGGGAGCAAGAGGAGCGTTTCTGGGGCTTTGTCAACGTGTTGATGCGCCTCCCGGACCTGCTCGCGGCGAGCAATCTGGACGATCTTGAAAAGGGGGGGTATGGGTACGAACTAGCCAGGCTTAATCCTGATACCGGAAAGTGGGAATCCTTCGCCACCGCCGGCGTTTCGCTGCAGGAGCCGGTGGAAAGCACCATAGATGTTCCCAACGGCAAATGGAAGCTGGCCGTGGCGCCGAAGAGCGGATGGAAGCAGTCGCCATTCCTTCCCCTTAAATACCTTCTTGTGGGGTGCGTCAGCGGCATCCTGGCGCTTCTCGCCTATCTGATGCTGCGGCAGCCGGCATTGTTGCGCCAGGAAGTCCGGTTGCGGACGGCGGACCTGGAAGATGCCAACCGGCAGTTGGAGGCGGAAATCCGCGAGAGGCAGCTTGCCGAGGAGGAAGTGCGCCGCCTCAATGCCGCTCTTGAAAGGCGGGTGGCAGAACGGACCGCGGAACTTGAAAGCTCCAGCCAGGAACTGAAGTCGTTCAGCTATTCGGTGTCCCATGACCTGCGCGCTCCCCTGCGGCACATGGAGAGTTTCAGCAGCATCCTTGCGGAAGATCATGCCGCGCAGATCGATGAAGGGGGGCGGCAGTGCCTGGAGCGGATAGTTGCCGAGATCCAGCGCATGAAGCTGCATGTCGACAGCCTGCTGCAAAAGGCACAGGTTGAAATGAGCCCTTTGCAGCCTCAGGCCGATACTCGGGGCATGACCGCAACTTCCGGACCGAAGCAAGGGTGAAATCCGGAATGCCTTATTCCCCCAGCAGAACTGAACAAGGTGGAGGAGGCATGCCCGCTCCGCCCGTGAGGTTTCCATGGAATCAAAACTCCGTGCCATTCTTTCCGATGATGATCTCTTAAGGATGTACGAGCAGATGGTCCTCTCCCGCGAGTTCGAGGAGTCGTGCGCCGAGCAGTATGCCAAGGGGCACATCACCGGCTTCCTCCACCTCTACAGCGGCCAGGAGGCCGTGGCCGTGGGAGCCACGGCGGCCCTCCGCCGGGACGACTACATCCTCTCCGCCTACCGGGAGCATGCCCAGGCCATCGTCAGGGGGGCCGAGCCGCGGCGGGTCATGGCAGAGCTCTTCGGCAAAGCCACCGGCATCTGCAAGGGGAAGGGTGGCTCCATGCACCTCTTCGCTCCAGCTCTTTCCTTCATGGGGGGATACGCCATCGTCGGCGGGCAATTCCCCATTGCCGTGGGGGTCGCCTTTGCCGCCAAATTCAGGAAAGAGGGGCGTATCGCCGCCTGCTTTTTCGGCGACGGCGCCGTGAACCAGGGGACCTTCCACGAATCCCTCAACTGGGCCCGGCTCTGGGAGCTGCCGGTCCTCTTCGTCTGCGAGAACAACCATTACGGCATCGGCACTTCAGTGGAGCGGGCCTCGGCCCTGCCCGACATCCACCGGCGGACCTGCGGCTACGACATTCCGTCGGAACGGGTCTACGGCATGGACGTGGTTGCCGTGCACGAGGCGATCAAGTGGGCGGCCGAGTGGGTGCGGGAGCACAACCGCCCCTTCCTCGTAGAGGCGATTACCTACCGCTTCCGAGGGCACTCCATGGCCGATCCGGGCAAATACCGCAGCCTAGCCGAGGTGGAGCTGTGGAAGAGCCGCGACCCCATTCCCGCCTTCGCCAACCGGCTGGTGGAGGAGGAAATAGCCACCGAGACGCAGCTTGAGGGGATCCGGCAACAAGCCATGGTCACGGTGGCCGAGGCAGTGACCTTTGCCGAGGAGTCGCCGTGGCCCGAGGATGGCGAGGTGTGGGAGGATATCTATGTCTGACATGACCTACCGCGATGCCCTTAACCTGGCCCTGAAGGAAGAAATGCGCCGCGACCCGTCCATGGTGGTCTGGGGGGAGGACGTGGCCCTGTACGAGGGCTCCTTCAAGGTGACCCGGGGGCTTCTGGCCGAATTCGGCGAGGAGCGGGTGAGGGATACCCCCATTTCCGAGAACACCATCGTGGGGGTTTCCATCGGCGCGGCCATGGGGGGGCTGAGACCCGTGGCGGAGCTGATGACGGTGAACTTCGCCCTTCTCGCCATGGACCAGATCGTGAATCACATGGCCAAAATCCGCTCCATGTTCGGGGGGCAGACCCATCTCCCCATGGTGATCCGGGCTCCGGGGGGAGGGGGGAGCCAGCTTGGGGCCCAACACTCCCAGAGCCTGGAGACCTACTTCATGCACTGTCCCGGCATCTATGTAGCGGTGCCGGCCACACCCGCCGACGCCAGGGGGCTTTTGAAGTCATCCATCCGCGACAACAACCCGGTCATGTTCCTGGAGCACGAACTGCTCTACAACAGCAAGGGGGAGGTGCCCGACGACCCGGAGTTCCTGATTCCCTTGGGAAAAGCCGAAGTGAAGCGGGAAGGGAAGGACGTTACCATCGTAGCCTATTCCCGGATGACGATCCTTGCCCTGGGAGCGGCGGCGGAACTGGCGAAAGACGGAATCTCCTGCGAGGTGGTGGACCTGCGGACACTTACCCCCCTGGACTCGGAAACCTTCGTTGCTTCCGTGAAAAAGACCGGGAGGGCCGTGGTGGTGGAGGAGTGCTGGCGCACCGCCGGCCTTGGGGGGCACCTGGCCTCCGTCATCGCCGAGGAGTGTTTCGACCGGCTCCTGGCGCCAGTGCGGCGGGTTTCGGGGCTGGATGTGCCGATGCCCTACTCGCGGAAGATCGAGCGGCTCTGCATCCCGCAGGTGGAGACCATCGCCGCGGCGGTGCGGGAGACCTTGAGTGGAAGTTACTGAAGTCAGCGGCCCCCCCAGTCCCCCCTACCCTGTAGGGGGGAAGCGAGCAAAGCGAGCAGGGGGGTGAACAGCAGGAATTTACTCAAGAGAGGATGCTCCTATGCCAACCGATATCACCATGCCCAAACTATCCGACACCATGACCGAAGGGCGTCTCGTCTCCTGGAAAAAGAGCGTCGGCGACCCGGTGGAGCGGGGCGAAATCATCGCCGAGGTGGAGACCGACAAGGCCACCATGGAGCTGGAGGCCTTCGCCTCGGGAACCCTTGCCGAACAGCGGGTGAAGCCGGGAGAACTGGTTGCCGTCGGAACGGTGATCGGCGTCATCGGCGAGGCGGGAGAGGCTGCCCCGGCACCGTCCGAGGAGTCGAAGCCGCCGGTGGAGGACGAGCAGGAGCCGCCGGCTGAAACGCCCCCAGCCCCCACGGCGGGAGATGTCCCCGAGAAGGTCATGGAGCTTCCCGAGGAGCAGGCGTCGGCTCCATCTTCGCCGGAAGCGGAACGGGGAGAGGGGGAACGGGCCGCCCCTATGGTGCGGCGGATGGCCAGGGAGCGGGGAATCGACCTCGGTCTCGTGACCGGCAGCGGCCCCGAGGGGAGAATCCTCCAGGAAGATCTGGAACGGTATCTGGCGGAGCGGTCGGAGTCGGAGACACCTGCCGCTGCCGCCGGGGGGGAGTCGGCGGGCGAGCCTCTGTCGCGGATGCGCCGCGCCATCGTTCGCGTCACGACCCAGTCGTGGCAGACCATCCCCCATTTCTACGAAACCATCGAAATCGCCATGAAGGAGTCGGTGGAGATCATCCGGGAGCTGAAGGGGAGCGGCAGCGAGGTCACCTTCAACGATCTCGTGGTCAAAGCGGCGGCCTTGGCACTGTTGAAGTATCCGAAGCTTAATGCTTCTTTTGTCAATGACCGGCTTGTGACCCACGGCGATGTGAATATCGGCATTGCGGTGGCGGTGGACGACGGCCTTCTGGTGCCGGTGGTGAGGGGGTGCCAGGGGCTTGCCCTCAAGGAGATTGCCATGGAGACGGTGCGCCTCGGGGACCGGGCCCGCAGCGGCAAAATCAGCCAGGACGAGATCGCCGGCGGCACCTTCAGTGTCTCCAACCTGGGTATGTTCGGCATCGATGAATTCGCCGCGGTGATCTTCCCGCCCCAGGCGGCAATCCTCGCCGTGGGGGCAGTGGCAGACCGGCCCTTTGTCCAGGATGGCCGGGTTGTTGCGGCAAAGACCATGCGGGTGACCCTCTCCTGCGATCACCGGATCGTTGACGGAGCCTACGCAGCCCAGTTCCTGGGCGAACTCAGGCGGGTTCTGGAAAACCCGGTCCTGATGCTTGTGTGATACGGCAGCAGATGAGGGTCCGGGACCTCGGCACCATCGATTTCGCCGAAGCCTTCGCCATTCAGGAGAGCCTGGCTGCCGGGGTTGCAGCGGGAACGGCGCCGGAGACGCTTCTCCTGGCGGAGCATCCGCCGGTCTACACCATCGGCCGGGGCAAGAGCCGGGCAAACGTGCTCGATCCGGCTGTTCGGGTCGTGGAAACGAATCGTGGCGGCGATGTGACTTTCCACGGGCCGGGGCAGTTGGTGGGGTATCCGATTATCGACCTGGGGGGGCGCGGTCGCGACGTGCACTGCTACCTCCGCTTTCTGGAAGAATTCCTCATACGGGTATCAGCCGGTGCCGGTGTCTCCGCCCATCGGGTATCGGGCCGGACCGGCGTCTGGACCGGCGGGGGAAAGCTGGCATCCGTCGGGGTAGGGGTTCGCCGCTGGGTGACCATGCACGGTTTCGCCCTCAACGTCGCCAACGAAACTACCCCCTTCCGCGCCATCAACCCCTGCGGCATCGCTTCATGTCCCATTGTCTCCCTTGCCGGCATCCTTCGCCGCCCCGTCTCCCTCGATGATGTTCGCAATTCAGTGGCGGAGCTCTTTCCCCGCTTTCTCGATTCCTGGCTCCCGTGGCGATAATCCCTGAAATCCATGCCGTAAAATCATAACGCCGGAAGACGTGGTATACTTGAGCCATTCCAATGCAATGAAATAAGGAGGCTTAAAATGTCAGTCACCACGCAGAGGAAACTTCTTCCCGAACAGCTCCGCTGGACCTGCGACCCCGGCCAGTTCGATTTTGCCACAACTGACGAGCTTCCCGAGCTGGAAGGAACGCTGGGACAGGCGCGGGCGCTCACCTCCATCGATTTCGGGCTCGATATCCGCGAGAGCGGTTTCAACCTGTTCCTGGCCGGCGAGCCGGGGACGGGACGCACATCAACCATCAAGAATATCCTGAAGAAGAAGGCGAAGACCGAGCCGATCCCCTCCGATTGGGTCTACGTGAACAACTTCAAGACCCCCGACCTCCCCATTGCCCTGGCATTGCCGGCGGGCCAGGGAACCGAGCTTGCCAAGGACATGGCGGAGCTGATAACCGCCGTGCGCTCCATCATCCCCAAGGCCTTGGACAGCAAGGAGTACGAGACCAACAAGTCCACCATCATCGAGGCCTATCAGGAGAAAAACAACGAGCTTTTCGGGAAGCTCGAGGCCGAGGCCAAGGAGCGGGGTTTTGCGCTCCAGCGGACCGTCTCGGGCCTGGTCATGGTCCCCCAGAAAGAGGATCGCAACTACACCCAGGATGAGTACGAGGCCCTCAGCGACTCGGAAAAGGAGAAGCTGGAGGAGGTGGGACAGGAGCTGACCGAGAAGCTCAACGACGTGCTCCGGCAGGTGCGCGACAACGAGAAGCTGACCAAGGATAGCCTCTCCCAGTTGGACCGTGACCTGGGCAATTCCTCGGTGGGGCATCATATCGACCCCCTCCGGGAGAAATACGGCGACAATCCCAAGGTGGTGGAGTATCTGGATGCCGTCCAGGAGGACATCATCGCCAATCTGGAGGACTTCAAGCCCCAGCAACCGGTCCAGTCCCCCATCCCCGGCCTGAAATTCCCCCGGCAGGAGCCCTCCTTCGAGCGCTACGAGGTGAACATCTTCGTCGACAACCACGATGCCCAGGGGGCGCCGGTGGTTTTTGAGACGAACCCCACCTACAGCAACCTCTTCGGCCGCATCGAGCACGTCATGCAGATGGGGGGGACGGCCACCACCAACTTTACCCTGATCAAGCCGGGAGCGATCCACAAGGCCAATGGCGGCTACCTCATCGTTGACGCCCGCGAGGTTCTGGTGAACCCCTTCTCGTGGGAGTCGCTGAAACGCTGCATTCGCAGCGCCGAGATCAAGATCGAGGACCCCCTGGAGCAGTACCGCTTCATTACCATCGCCACCATGAAACCGGAGTCGATGCCGCTCCAGGCCAAGATCATCATGATCGGCTCACCCTGGATCTATTACCTTCTCTACCACCTGGAGCCCGACTACCGGAAGTTCTTCAAGGTGAAGGTGGATTTCGACAGCCGCATCGCCCGCACCCCTGAAGTGCTCAAGGACTACGCCCTCTTTGTATCCACCCACTGCAAGAACGAGAAGCTCCTCCCCTTCGACCGCAGCGGCGTGGCCGGCCTCATCGAATACTCGGCCCGGCTTGTGGAGGACCAGGAGAAACTCTCCTCCCAGTTCATGGAGATTGCCGACCTGATCCGCGAAGCCAGCTACTGGGCCGGGAAGGACGGGGGCGGCCCGGTCACCCATGCCCACGTAGCCAATGCCATTGAGCAGAAGATCTACCGGAGCAACCGTATCGAGGAGCGGATGCAGGAGCTCTTCGACGAGGGGACCATCCTCGTGGATGTGGCGGGGGAAGTGCCGGGTCAGATCAACGGCCTCTCGGTCATCTCCCTTGCCGATCACACCTTCGGCCGTCCTTCGCGGGTCACTGCCCGGGTATATCTTGGGAGGGCGGGCATGGTCAACATCGAGCGGGAGGTGAAGCTCTCGGGACCCATCCACGACAAGGGGGTCCTGATCCTCACCGGCTACCTGGGGGGGAAGTTCGCCCACGACAAGCCCCTGTCGTTCTCCGCCTCCATCTGCTTCGAGCAGAACTACGAAGGTGTCGAGGGGGACAGCGCCTCTTCCACCGAGCTCTACTGCCTCCTCTCTGCTTTCTCCGGGGTTCCCATCCGACAGGGGATCGCCGTCACCGGCAGCGTCAACCAGCACGGCATGATCCAGCCCATCGGCGGCGTCAACTTCAAGATCGAGGGTTTCTACGCCGTCTGCAAGGCCAAGGGGCTCACCGGCGAACAGGGGGTCATCATCCCCAAATCCAACGAGCGGCACCTGATGCTCAACGACGAGGTGGTGCAGGCGGTGCGCGACGGCAAGTTCCACATCTGGAGCGTCGAGACCATCGACCAGGGGATCGAGATCCTAACCGGCGTCGCGGCCGGCGAGAAAGGGGCTGACGGCACCTGGCCCGAGGGTACCATCAACCATATGGTGGACAAGCGCTTGCGGGAGATGATCGAGAGCATGAAGAAGTTCGGCGCTTCCGACAAGGATGAGAAAAAGCAGGACTGAAGGAGATGAGGATGCTGGAGGTAATCTCTGCAGCAAGCAGGATTTGTTGGTAACAAGGACGTGAAAGGGGGAAATTATGGGATTGCTCGACGAATTGGTAGGGAAGGCTACCGGAATGCTGGGCGGAGCCCAGGGGGGCGAAGGGCAGGGCGGACTCCTCGACGAAGTGATGGGGATGCTCTCCGGCGGCCAGGGGGGGGGCCTTGGTGGCCTGGTGCAGAATTTCAAGGACAAGGGACTGGGCGATATCGTCTCCTCCTGGGTCGGCACGGGAGATAATCAGCCCATAAGCCCCGATCAGATCAAGGAAGGGCTCGGGAGCGAAACCATCCAGAACCTGGCCGCCAAGGTGGGGATTTCACCGGACGACCTGAGTACCCAGCTATCCCAGTTCCTTCCGGGTATTGTCGATAAACTCACCCCCGACGGCTCCATTCCCGAGGGTGGGCTGCTTGAGAAGGGTCTGGAGTTTTTGAAGGGGAAGATGGGGTAGTCAGAGCATTCGGAAGAGGATGAAAAAAGAGGAAGGGGGCGTTGACCGTATGGCCGACGCCCCCTTTTTGTCATCTCTTCATGACTATGGAACGGTTGTGAAGTACCAGAAATAGGGGATCGAGTGGTTTTGTGTCAGGTCCGACACCGCGATGCCAGTCTGGTAGACTGTGAGGCGAGAGCGGTCAGCGGTCGGTGTCATAGTTATTGTGGTGGTGCCGGTGGGGCTGTAATCAAATTCTACATCCACCGCTTTGCCGTCTATGGTGCCGTACAGGAACGGATAGATCGGCTCATTAAACGTGATTGAAACTGGGGCTCTTAACGCTACATCTGTTGCATCGGCTTGCGGATCGACCGAATCTAGGTCCGCGATGGGCTTAACAGTGTCATCCCCGCTGCCCGTTGTGAAATGCCAAGATTCCTGAGCCGCAAGGGAAATGCCGCTCGTGTCCTTCGCCTGGGTGGTTACGGTCGCGGTGTAGTCCGTTATGCGATCGAGGGCGCTGGGCGTAAAGACCACGACCTTCCCGACCAGGCTGAATGTCCCTGTTACCGTCGATGCGTCCGAGGTTTTCTGCAGGGTAAAGGAAGAAGAGTTGAAAGTGCTTATGTCCATCGGCTTGGTGAAGGACATGACAACCGCTGTATTGGTTCCCACGTTGGTTGCGCCGTCGAAGGGGGCCTTAGACGCCAGTTGAGGGGAGACGCCCACCGTCGAGCCGGTGTTGAACATCCAGGTATAGGCGGACTGCATGGTTTTTCCCGCCTTGTCTTGTACCGAGGCATTGACCGTGACTCTGTATTTCTGGTTTGCCCCAAGGGAGGAAGGGGTGATGGTGGCTATCTTGTTAGCCGTGTCGTAGCCAACGGAGGAGAGCGTCACATCGGTTGGTGTGCCCGTGATGTTCTCAAGCTTAAATGAGTCGGTTTTTATAGTTTCAGTATCCATTGCTTCACTGAATGTTACGGTAATCTTTGAAGCAGTCCCCACATCGGTTGCATTATTGACCGGCGTCGTGTAGACCACCGATGGGGCGGGATCGGAAACCGTCGGAGTGTCGGAGCTGCCATCACTCCCACCACCACCCCCGCACCCTGCGACAAGTACCCCACAGAGCATAATCGCGGTAAATGCCCCCCATAGTTTGACCAAGCGTTTCATCGTCACTCCTTCCCTGCGCGTCAGTTGATGGGATTCTGCTTTCCCCCTCACTTGCCTGCTTCATGAAAAGAGTAGACCATTTTGCCCATGCGTCAAGGAGCGCCGGTGATGTCAGGTATAGAAAAGGGCCGCTTTGCGGGCGGCCCTTGATGTTATTTCATCATTTCCTGGCGCTTTTGCCACCGCTCCTTGGCCAATTCTCTCATGGCGTCGGCTTTTGTGCGCTGTTCGGGGGAGAGATGCTCGCCGATTCTCTCATGGTACCGGTTGCGGATCTCCTGCATCTTCTCCCGCCTCTGGGTACGGGTGAGGTTGCCGTCGGCGCGCAGGGTGTCCATTTCCTTGGTCTGTTCCCGGAGGATTGGCAGTATCTTTTCCTTCTGTTCCGCAGTGAGGCCGAGTTGCACTTCCATCCGCTTGAGCCGCTGCTCCGGGTCCATTTTCTGGATTCTGGCCGCTCCCCGCTTTGCTCCCATTCCTCCCCCTCCCCCGGGGCCGGTCTGGGCAAATGATACTTGGTTGATCCCCGCAATGGCCACGACGACCGTAGCGATTGTCAGCGCAAATTTGATCCGTTTCATTGCTATTCCTCCTTGTCCATGATTGGCTGTGCGTATAGTAATGGAAACGCCCCAGCACCATGACGGTTGACAATGCCGGCCGGCAAAAATCGTATCGGCCCACAGGCCTGCGGTGCTATACTGCCGCCGACAGCCTGCCAATGCCCTTCCATAAGGAGTTTTGCCGTGCCCCTTCCCTGTACGCTCATCATCAATCCCACTTCGGGAAGCTATTCCGGCGCCCTGGTCCAGCGGATTACAGAACTCCTTGCCGCCGGGGGATTCGAACCCACCGTGCTCCTGACCGGCGGGCCCGACGATGCGGCCGCATTTGCCGCCCGCGCCTGTTCGCAGGAGGAGAACCCCTACATTATTGCCGTTGGCGGGGATGGCACTCTGAACGGCGCGCTCAACGGGCTTGCGCCGGGGAAGGCCACCATGGCCTTTATCCCCCTGGGCACCGCAAACGTCTGCGCCCTGGAGCTCGGCATCGGCTCCGTCGATGAGGCGGTGCGCCGGATTATCCGGCGGGAGACCCGTTCCCTTTCCGTGGGGGTCCTTGCGGGGTTTGGTGTGGAGCGGCGCTTTTTGCTCATGGCCGGCATCGGGTTCGACGGGTTCGTGGTGGAGGGGGTGCTCGGCACGGAGAAAAAGCGGTTCGGGAAGGGGGCCTACGTTCTGTCGGCCCTTCGAACCCTCGCCGCCTGGGATGGGCGCCCCATGGAGGTGACCTCCGGTGGGGAGCGCCGGTTATGCCACAGCGTCATTGTCTGCAATGCCGCGCGCTATGGCGGGAAGTTCGTCCTGGCGCCGGGGGCGAGCATGTTCGGTCCCGGCTTCCGGGTGGTCTGCATCGAGGGGACGAGACGGCGCGATTATCTCGGCATTGCCCTGAAAGTGCTGGCGGGGAAGGGGACCGGCGGGGGGGGCGTCACGGTTTTCGACGCTGACGAGCTGACCATCGGCGGCAATAAGGCGGTGCAGGTGGATGGCGACTTCATCTGCCACGGGCCGGTGACGATCAGTGCCGTTGCGGATTTTGCGCAGATGGTGGTGTGAGGGATTCGCGGACCAGCGACAGCCGGAACCAGAGCCATGTCAGTGCCATGCTGATGCCGCGGCCGACCCGGTTGTCGGTCAGCCGGTCGAAGATGCGGTCATGGAGGAGGAGAAGCGGCGTCGCCCCTTGGCCCATGGGGGTTCCCCGGACAAAATTACGGCGCACGTCGAGGAAAAAAGGGATTTGCCAGGCGTTCGCCCGCACATAACGCCCCGTTTCGCGCCAGAGGCGCCGCCGTTCTCCATGGGGCAGCCTGCGGATCATGTCATTGATGCGGGCGAGAGCCGGCCCCAGGGCAAGGCGGCCGGTTCGGTCCTGGGGGGCGTAGAGATGGGGGAGTTCCGCCAGGAGGGCATCGTCCCCCCAGGCCGCAAAGTTCATGATGATGGCGTTCAGGGTCTGGCGCTCCCGCAGTCCCTCCATCTCGAAGCGGCGGGCGGAGGTGACGATTTCCGCCGGCAGGAGGAGCCACTTCCCCTGGTCGGCGATTCGTCCGGCCAGCCGCACGTCCTCAAGTATCGGGCATGACTCGTGGAAAGGGCCCGCCTCGGCGAAAAAATCCCGGGTCAGGAGCAGCCCCTGGTCGCCATGGATGCATCCGGGCCGGTGGAGCCGGGCCTTCCATTCGTAGAAATAGTAGGGGAGGGATGGCCCCGTTGTGCTGCGGTGGAAGCGGAGCCGGAAGTGTCCGGCGATTTTTCGGCTGTTTCTTGCGGCAACCTCCCGGGCAAGGGATTCCATGGCGCTCCGCAGGGCCAGCGGGTCGGGAAAGAAACTGTCGGCGTGGAGAAACAGGAGGGTGTCGCTTGCGGCCGCCGCCGCGCCGGCATTCATCTGCCGTCCCCGTCCCCGTCCGGTTTCAACCACCTTAACAGTGAAGGGGGCGGTTGCCGCCAGGGTGCTGGCGCGCTGCACCGTTTCGTCCGTGGAGTCGCCATCGGCGATGACAAGCTCCGGCGTCACCTCCCGCTGGGCTTCCAGGGTCGAGAAGAGGCGCTCCAGGCCGCCGGCTTCGTTCAGGGTCGGGACGACGATGGAGATTTCAGGTGGGAGCGGTCTGCTTTGCATGGCAACGGGCATAGTACCGTAACCGGCGTTGAAAGAGAACGGCTTTGGGATGTCGAAACAGCAAAAGCCGCCCCTTCATCCGGGACGGCTTTTTTTATTTCGGCAGTTTTTTCGCAGCCGGTTAATGCATGATGCCGTCGGCAATCTTCACTAGGTTCGGCAGGTCGGGCTTGGTGATGATGTCGAGGGCCCCGAGGTCTTTCCATTTCACCTTGTTGTCATCGGTTGCCAGCGACGAGAAGATCAGCACCGGCAGATCCTTGAGGGCATCATCCTTTTTCACCAGGGATGTGAGGTGCAGGCCGTCCATCTTCGGCATTTCCACGTCGGTGATGAGAAGGTCCAGCTCGTTGCTGAGAGGGGTTCCGGCGTTCCTGCAACTGGAGAGCTTGGCGCTGATGATGTTCCAGGCTTCTTCGCCGTTCTCCGCCTCTTCCACGTTGTAGCCGGCGGCCCGCAGCGACGAGCAGATGCTGCTGCGGATGAAGTTCGAGTCGTCCGCCACGAGGATGCGGTAGCGGCTCCGGTCCAGGATTACATCATCCATGAGCTGGTCGTGCCCGATCTGGTGGAGGATGTCCGAGCAGCAGATTTCCCCGACAATCTTCTCAAAGTCCAGGACCAGGATGATCCGGTCCTCCATTTTCACCACCCCGGTGACGTAGGCCGACTCGATGGCCCGCACCGGCGGCTCCACCTGCTCCCACGAGATGCGGTAGATGCGGGAGACCCCGTTCACCAGCACCCCGACC
Organism: uncultured Geobacter sp.; assembly: GCA_964490805.1. GTDB lineage: Bacteria > Desulfobacterota > Desulfuromonadia > Geobacterales > Geobacteraceae > Geobacter. Next base: position 83,357 of record CAZBEB010000001.1, on the reverse strand, counting down.
ACCATCCGGTTGAATTCCAGAACGATGACCCGGTCCGGTTCGTTGCAGTTAATGCTCTTGCCGAGGGTGGTGGCCAGGTTCACGACCGTGATGACCTTGTCCCTGAGTTTCATCATGCCGGCAATGGCCGGGTGCGCATTGGGCACCTTCCACATCTGGGGCTTGCGGATGATTTCCCGCACCTTTGCCACGTTAACGCCGAAGTATGACGGCACCTGATTTCCCGACACATCGGATTCGTTGAGGGTGAACTCGACGATCTCAAGCTCGTTGGTGTCGCTCTTCAGCAGTATGTTGTGATCGGCCATTGGGTCTTTCCCCTCGTCGCTGGAATCTGCCTTCCGGATGAAGGCCTGATACACGTATCGGCGACGGTTGGAAAAACTTTAGTGAAAGAGCTAAGGAGCGAGGGAGCAAGTAGCGAGATAGCGAGGGAGGGAGTGACTGATTTTTAACTACTTGCTATCTCGCTACTCGCTACTCGCTACTTGCTCGCCTTCTTAACCTCGATTCTCGTATCATAAAACGTGCTGCCGTTGCCCCGGTCGGTGAGGCGCTGGCTGGTGAGGGCGTTCACGGTCCGGTCGCCGGGGGCGTGTACGGTCCACCAGACCCCTTCGGCAACGGCGACGCCGGGTGGGACCCGCCCGGTCACCGCCAGGATGAACGTCACTTCGCCCCGCTCGTTGAAGGCTGTTACCTGTTCGCCGTCGGCAAGCCCGCGGGCCGCTGCCTCGGCCGGATTCACCATGAGGCGCATCCCCCCCTGCTTTTCCCGCAGCTCCTCCTGCTCGTTGAAGGAGGCGTTGAGGGCGTAGAGTGTCGGCGCGGTCATGAGCATGAGGGGGAGTTCCCCCCGTTCCTCGTGGGGGGACCGGTAGCGCGGGAGGGGCTCCGGGTCGAGGGGGTTGAGGATTTCCACCTTTCCCGATGGGGTCTTGAACGTGCGCGGCGCATCGGGGGGGAGGGGGAGTTCCACCGCTTTCCCCTCTTTGAACCGGTCCAGGTCGATTCCCTCCCGCATGGGGGTGGGGATGGAGATGAGGTGCTCGATCATCTCCTCTGCGGTCCGGCGGAAATAGGGGGCGTCAAAACCCATGGCCGCCGCCAGCAGCGCGAAGGTGTCCCAGTTGGACCTGCTCTCGCCCACCGGCGGGACGGCCGGCCATGCCCGCTGGATGCAGTAGGTGCCGTAGGAGCGGTAGACATCCCCCGTCTCCAGGGACGAGCAGGCGGGAAGCACCACGTCGGCCCAGCGGGCGGTGTCGGTCATGAAGCGCTCGTGGACCACGGTGAAGAGGTCGTCGCGGGCAAGCCCCCGCAGGATTGCGTTCTGGTCCGGCGTCACGGCGGCAGGGTTCGAGTGGTAGACGTAGAGGGACTTCACCGGCGGATCGTCCAGCTCCGTCAGGGCGTGCCCCAACCGGTTCATGTTCACCAGCCGCGTGGGGCGCACCATGAAATCCGGCCGGGTCACCTCCGCCGTGACGAAGGCCGGGCCGGTGCTCGTGGATGCCAGGAGCCCGCCCCCCCGTTTCCCGTAGGCACCCGTCAGGGCCGGAAGCGCGCAGATGGTGCGCACCGTCATGGCGCCGTTGCCGTAACGGGATAGCCCGCTTCCCAGCCGGATGAAGGGGGCCCGTGCGCGGCCGAAGAGCACCGCAAGTTCCTCGATGATGGCGGCGGGGATGCCGGTTGCGGCGCTCACCCGCTCCGGCGGGTAATCGGGGAGAACCTGGCCTGCCAGTTCCGCAAACCCCTGGACCCGCTCCGCCGTGAAGGCCTGGTCGATGAGCCCTTCACGGGCGATGACGTGCATCATCCCCAGGGCCAGCGCCCCGTCGCTCCCCGGCCGTGGGAGTACGACCCGGTCCGCTGCGGCGGCGGTGGGGGTCTCGTAGGTATCGATCAGCCAGACCTCGGCCCCCCGTTTTTTTGCTTCCCGCACCCCGTGGAGGAAGTGGATGTTGGTGGCCGCCGCGTTGATCCCCCAAAGGATGACCAGATCGCTCTCCGCCACTTCGTCCGGGTGGGGTGCCGGCGTATCCCCCATGATCGCTTTCCACCCCTCCTCCTTGGCCGGGGAGCAGATGGTCCGGTCCAGCCGCGATGCTCCCAGACGGTGGAAAAATGCGTGGCCGCAGTTGCGATGCACGAGCCCCATGGTTCCGGCGTAGGAGTAGGGGAGTATCGACTCGCCTCCGTGGCCGGCGATGATGTCCCGCCAGCGGTCCGCAATCATGGCGACGGCCACGTCCCACGGGGCGGGGCGGAACTCTCCCGTCCCCTTGGCGCCGGAGCGGATGAGGGGGGTCGTCAGCCGCAACGGCGAGTGGACCGTCTTCTCGTAGTGGAGCATCTTGGGGCAGAGGGTGCCCCGGGTGAACGGGTGCTCCGGGTCGCCGGAAACGCGCACGGCGCGGCCGTCCTGCACTTCCGCCAGGAGACCGCAGGTGTCGGGGCAGTCGTAGGGGCAGACGGAACGTCTGATTTCGGTGGCCATGGGAACCTCGCGGATGGGGAACGTGTCTCTGCGGTGGAAGTGTTTTTAGGCGTTTTCCGGTGATGGTTGCGGACACTCGGGGAGGATGAAGTAGCAGGTGGTGCCGGCCCCCGGTGCGCTTTCGAACCAGATGCGGCCGCCGTGGCGCTCGATGATGCGATGGACGATGGCGAGCCCTACCCCGGTGCCGGGGAACTCGTCAGGGGTGTGGAGCCGCTCGAAGGGTTTGAAGAGCTTGTTTGCATAGGCCATGTTGAATCCGACCCCGTTGTCGCGCAGGAAGAAAACGGTTTCTCCCCCACGCTCGGCCCGGCCTAACTCGATACATGCATCGGAGGTGCGGGATGTGAACTTCCAGGCATTTCCCACCAGGTTGTCCATGGCGGTCCACAAAAGTTCCGTGTCGCCGCAGGCGGTTATTTTCGGGTCAATCCTGACCGTTACTTCCCTGAGGGGGTCGGCCTCCCGTAAATTGGCGACAATTGTCCGGACCACGGCGCTCAGATCAATCTCCCGTGGGGCCATTTCGCGCCGTTGCACATTGAAAAGGGTGGACATGGACGAAATAACCCGTTCCATCTGCTTGCCGACCGTCGCTATGCGCCGGGCGTAGCGGCGGGTCTCTTCGTCAAGCCGCTCGCCGCAGTCTTCCTTCATGGCTTTGCAGAGGCCGTTGAGGCGCAGCAAAGGCGCCCTCAGGTCGTGGGCGGCCGAATAGCTGAACGATTCCAGCTCCTTGTTTGTCTCCTCAAGGCGATGGGTCCGTTCCTGAACCTTTGCCTCCAGTTGTGAGTTAACTTCGCGAAGCTGCCGCAAAGCTGCTTCCCGTTCCTCTTTTCGCTGCTGAAGGGAAATCGCCATGCTGTTGAAGGATGCGGTGAGCGAGCCGATCTCGTCGTTGGACTCAACGGGGATAATCTCGATCTTGTCCCCCAGTTCCACGGTTCTGACACCTTTTGCCAGGTGGGAGAGGGGGCGGGTTATGGTGCGGATGACCAGGTAGACCAGGCCGAGACCCAGAGCCAGAAACAGCAGCGCCCCAGCGGCGGCCGCCATTGTGAGCCGGACCACGTGGGCGTGGACCTGCTCGCCGTTCATCACGACCTGAACGGTGCCGAGGAACTGGCCGTTCTGTTCCGGTTGCTCGGAGGAGTTGAAGAAGAGCTCTTCTTCGCTTCCCTTCCCCTCCAGCGCGAAAACTTTGTCCGAAAAAGTAATCACGCGGTTCATGCCGTGGTCCTGGCCACTATTCGCTGAACGGGCCATATGGGCAAGCGCCTGGCCTTCATGGTCGCTGACGGTCACGCTCAATACGTCGGGAACCGCCAACACCCCGGCGGCCAGGTCGGCGAGCTGCTGACGATTGCCGGCAAAGAGCCCCGGTCGGGCATTGTGGGCGAGGAGCCCCGTCAGAAGTTGCCCTTCGGTGGTCAGCTTGTTGTGGAGTATGGTGTATTGGCTTCTGAGGAAAAAAAGAGTCAGAGCGGTAGATGCTATGACGATGACGGTGGCCGTCACGACGAAGAGTTTGGTGCGGAAACTCCGGTAAATGCCCGTTGGCTTCGGTCCTTGCGCTGGTTGGGCGGAATCGTCGCGCGATGATTTTTCCATGGGTACCTACTCGTTGAGGGTGACGCCAAGGTTGCGCGCCACCGAGTGGTTCACCTTCAGGTTTGCCCGGTCGGGCGGTTCGGGTTGTAGTGATGCAACCGGCGTGCCGTTAAGAACGCGATGGGCCACCCGGCCTGCCTGCCTTCCCATGTCCGTAGCATCCACTTCAAAGGCTGCAATGGCACCCTGCGCCAGGTACTTGGCGGCAAAGGCCAGCACCGGAATCCGGTTCTGCCGGGAGAATACGGCAATGGCCTCCACCGTGTCGCGGGTTACCACCGTCGGGTCGGGGAGCAGCCACAGGGCGTCGATGTCCCCCTGCAGGCCGGCCAGATCCCGGACAGCTTCGCGGGGGTCGTCGGCCGTACGGATTACCAGGGTTATGCCGAGCCGTTCCGCCGCTTCGCGGGCTTCCCGCACCAGGGCGCCGGTCCTGGCCGGGTTGTGGATGATCCCCACCCGTTTTGCGCCCAGCTCCTTCTTGCAGAGGGAGAGGTAGCGCTCCGCCGGTACGTTCATTTCAATGCCGGTGATGTTGCTGCCGGTTCTGCCGGGGCTTGCCACCATGGCGTAGATGATGGGGAGCTCGCGGATTTCCTTTACCCTCTCAAGGGCTTCGCGTCCCACTGCCAGCACCAGCCGCGGGCGGGATTCGCGCACTGCCCGCGCGATGTTGACCCCTCCCGTTTCGGAAAGCACGAACCGCTCCACGGAACGCACGCCGGCCGTTGCCTCGAAGCCGCGCACTGCAGCGTCGAAGGGGGCCAGACGCTCGCTCTGCACCACGGCAACTTCCGCGGCAAGGGCCGGGAAGCTCCAGAGGAGCAGGAAAGCGAGTATGTGGAGGATGCGTGCGGTCATGGTTTCCTAAAGTATGTTCGTTACCATTTGATGCGTAGGCCGCCTTCGAACCAGCGGTCGGGGTTTGCAAAGTCCCCGTCGGGGTATTGCTTGCCGTCAAGCAGGTTATGGCCGGTGAAGAAAATTTCGGCGTCGGTGTTGTTGTTCCTGAAGAAGCGCCATCCCAAGTTGAGATCCCAGATGAAATTTGTGTATTTCCCGCCCCAGTCCCTGGGAGTGTTCCACCAGATTTTGTGGCCGATAAGGGAGCCCCGGATGGTCTTGTCGTCGTAATGGACGCCCAGGTCCCATGTGTGACGGGCGACACCGTCAATTTCTGAATCGGTGGCCCTGCTTTTGGCGTCGGTGAAGACGTAGCCGCCGGTGACCCATGTATTGAAGATAGGAACTGTTTTAGCTTCGACTTCAACCCCTTCGCGTACCTCCCGGTCATTGGGTGGCTCGTAGGTAGAACGGAACCAAGTACCCCGCAGCCATAGATAGGGAATCTCAGAGGTCTCCAGTCCCCCCTGGATGCTCCACCCTTCATTGGGTACCCTGTACTCCGGTCTGAGCCGCGGCAGGCTGTATCCCTTGGCGGCAAAGGCGCGGATGATGGTCTTGTCGGTGAGGTTGAAGGTGGCCCCGATGCTGGGGCTGAAATGGTCGCCGGTGGCGCTGGTCAGGTCGTAGCGGACGGCGGGGCTAAGGGTGAAGCGCTCCCACGCGATGGTGTCGCTGAGGAAGAAACCCCACTTGTCGTTATTGACATTTATTTTGCTGTTGTAATCGGGCCAGGCCGGATAGGTTGTGGAAGTATCGCTCTCTCCGTGGTCGTATTCAAGTCCGCCGGTTAGGGTATGGAGCTCCTGACGCCAGGTAAGAATGGCTGCCCCACCGGCAGTGTTCTCGTCATTACTGATAAAGGCGCTGGCCTCGCCGGTGCTGGTGATGTGTTCGTACTTGTTGTAGTCCAAGCGGCTTGCTTTGAGAATGCTGCTGAGAGTGAGGCGGTCGCTCAGTGCATAATCAAGGGAGAGAGAGGAAAGAAGTTGGCGGTTTTTGAATCTCGGAGACGCATCCCTCCAACTGATGAGCGCCTCTTCGTCGGCACTTTTTTGATAGTTCATGGTCAGGCGAACTGCACCCCGATTATCGGGAATATCCCAGCGGAGCTTGGCGTAAAGGTCGCTGCGTTCGGAAGCGTTGAAAGCTCGGAATCCGTTGCCCTGGAGGTTGCCGCCCGCCAAATAATAACCGAAAGAGCCTACTGTACCGGAAAGTTCTCCACGGCCGTCCCTTGTGCCGTTTTCGCCGCCGGAAAAATATGCCATTCCGCCAAACTGAGAGTTCTTCTGCGGCTCCTTCGTAATGACGTTGATTACCCCGCCCAGTGCAGAGCCCCAGGCGGAGGACGCGGGACTTTTGACGATTTCGATCCGTTCGATGTTTTGGACAGGAACTTGGCCAACCAAGGTGAAGTTATCGAGTTGATCGTTCAGTGCTATGCCATCGATAAGAACAAGGATGTGGGAATGGGGTGAGCCGGAATACTCGAAGGTTGAACCAATGCTCGGTGCTCCCCGTAGATCCACCTGGACGCCGGGAACCGTGTTGAGGACGTCTGTCAGGGTGTGGGCGTTGAGGCGTGCTATATCTTCTGCAGTGATGACGGTAATATTTTCTGCACTACGGGAAAGGGGCCGGGGCGAGCGTGATGCAGCGGATATGTTCAGGTCTTGGGGTTCGTAATAAAGATCCAGGAGTTCCCTGTCGCTGTCGGTGTCCGCGTGGGCCGTGTGCGGGGCCGTCAGGGTGGATAGAACGGCCAGGAAAACTAGCCCCAGCAAGAACGACGAAAAGCGCCGGAAGGAAATTCCGACGCGCATTTTCGCGGCGTTGTTGGGGCTCGGGGTTGGCATATGGCTTGCTTTAATTAAGGATATATGGTCGATATGAACGATTTTGCTTATATCAGATAAATTACTCAGTTGTCTATGGTTTATCCGCTCAGGGACCGAGCCGGAATGATGGAAGGGAGGTGAGGTCTGTGAGCCAAATAGCTGACGAGGTGACGGTTCTTGACATCGGGAACCCGATGCCGCCGGAGGGGTTGACTGCCTGCTGTTCTACGGGACCAGTTGCAAATAGGGCACAGCCGGACGAGTAGTAATTCGCGAGATGGGAAAGGGGGGCTTTGCCCCCTGGCCCCCACGTACTTTCTTTGGGCGGCCAAAGAAAGTACGCAAAGAAAACCGCCCCCGATGCCTTGGCCGCTGACGCGGCTTCCCTCGCTCCGTCGGCCGCTGCGGCAAAGGGGGAGAGGCGCAAGGGCGACCCCCCTGCTTCGCTTGCGCTTGCTTCCCCCCTACAAGGTAGGGGGGATTGAGGGGGGTCCTTCCGTGGTTCACTCTTCCGGAGCTCTCCCATGATCCTCTCCCGCTACGTCACCTCCTACCCCTGCCCCGATTCACCCGACCACGTCCTCCTCTTCGCCTGCCGCACCGGCGCGGTGGTGCGGGTCTCTGCCGCCACTCTCGAAGCGGCCCGGGCCTGTGCTCTTTCCGCTGCCGCTTCTGATTCCCTCGAAAAGCACGGCTTCCTCATCCCCGGCCTTGCCGCCGAACGGGAAGAGATGCTCTCCTGGTTCGACCGGATCAATGCCCGGCGCCGCCGCGCGGGGATCGTGGCGGTCATGACCCGCCGCTGCAACCTGGCCTGCCCCTACTGCTTCGAGGGTGGGCAGGCGCCGGAAGGGGATATGGCCGAGGAGAACGCCGACCTCTTGGTGGCGATGATCGGGCGGGAATGTTTTGCCAGGGAGTGGCGGGTGGACCTGGATTTCTACGGCGGCGAGCCGCTCCTGCGGCCGGACCTGATCCGGCGCCTCGCCGCGCCCCTGAAGGCGGCCGGGGGCGATTTGTTCCACGGCCATCTGGTCAGTAACGGCACCCTCCTTGACCGGCAGGTGATGACGGAGCTGGCGGCCCTGGGCATCGAGTCGGTGAAGGTTACCCTGGACGGACCGCCCGCGGTCCACGACCGCTACCGCCCCTACGGCGGTGGTGCCGGGAGTTTTTACGACATCCTCCGGGGGATGGGGGAGGTGGCGGATCTGGTGAAGATCCACGTGGGGGGGAACTTCACCAGGGAGACCTGGCGTGAGTACCCCGCGCTTCTGGACATCCTCCTGGCGGAAGGGTTTACCCCCGAGCGGCTCGGCGCGGTGCGGTTCACCCCGGCCGTGGGGGGCAAGGGGGGAAAGGCGCTCCCCCATTTCGCCGAGGGGTGCGTCACCTGCGAGGAGCCGTGGCTGGCCGAGGCGGAACTGACCCTGCGGGATGAGTTGGTGAAAAGGGGCTTCAGCGTGCCGAAGCCCGGACCCTTCTCCTGCATGATCGAGTTGGAAAGCGATTTGGCCGTGGATGCCGACGGCACCTGCTACAAATGCCCCGCGTTCATGGGGCACGAAGGGTACGCCGTGGGGAACCTGCGCGACGGTTTTGGCGGTATTGCCCCGGCCTATGGGCGCGACGTTTGGAAAAAGGAGGAGTGCCTCGACTGCGCCTACCTCCCCCTCTGCTTCGGCGGCTGCCGCTACATGAGGTTGGCGGAGGCGGGGGCCGTGGACGGGGTGTCGTGCCAGCGGGAGCACCTGGATGCCACGGTGGAGGCGATGGTGCGCCGGGGGGTGGAGAAGGGGAATCAGTCGCCATCTTGACTTGGTGAAACCATTGCACTACTATTGCTGTATATGCCGACCATCAAGCACTTCCGTCACTGCCGTCTGACCATCTACCCCAACGAGCACGGGACGCCCCATTTCCATTTGGAATTCACCGACGGCGACCGCTGCTCCGTTGCCATTGAGACGCTGGAAATACTCATCGGCGAGGTGCGCCCGACGCGGAAGATGGCCGAAGCCATAACGTGGACTCAAGAGAATCGGGAACTGTTGCTGGAAAAATGGGAGGAGATTACACAATGAACAAGCCGCCGCGGATCGAGGAAGTAACCGCCACGCCCCCGGCGACCCTGGTCATCCGCTGGTCTACGGGGGAAACACTGCCCGCCGATATTGGCGACTGGATCAACCGTTTTGCCCTGTTGGCGTCGCTGCGGGATGCGTCGGTCTTTTCCGGGGCACGGGTGGGGTGGTACGGTCACAGCGTGGAGTGGGGAGAAGGGGTTGAGCTTGGCGCGGACGAGCTCTATTCCCGTTGCCGCGCCCAGGCGGGCGAGCCGTCACCGGCCGATTTCGATGCCTGGATGCGGGCCAACAACCTCTCCCTGGCGTCAGCGGCAGAGGCCATCGGCATGTCCCGGAGGATGGTGGCCAATTACCGGACCGGCAGCAAGCCGATACCGCGGCACGTCTGGCTTGCCTGCATCGGGTGGGAAACCATCAAGGGGCGCCGGGCGGCGTGATGCTCAGGAAAGGAGCCGGTCCAGTTCGTCGAAATCCAGCACTTCCTCCGCCTGGGCCTTGACGAGGTCGATTTTCTCGGTGTCCTCGGCGCTGATCTTGGATACGTGGTACTTCATGGCGGAAAAGACGTCGGCGGTGGTCTCGTGGATGCGGATGTAGGGGATGAGGCTGTCGTCGAGGATTTTCTGGGTGATGGCCGAAACCGGGGCGTGGCCGGGGACGACGAGGCCGGCGATTTTCTCCCGGTAGGCGGGGATGTTGTAGAGGGACGAGAGGGTGACGAGGAGCTCGTCACGGGAGCTGGTCACCACGAGGAGCGATGACGGTTCGAGCCCGTCGATGACCTTCTGGGACGAGGCGGCGCCCAGTTGCATGTGGTGGACGATGCGGGTCCCCTGGCTCTGGTCTCCCCGCAGGGGGTGGGCCAGAAGCCGCGCGATGTTGTTCAGGGTGGGGTTGGCGAGGATCGGCGACCAGTCGAAGGCCCCGATGACGTTGATGCCGTGGGGGGAGAAGGCCCGCTGGAGGTACGAGAGGGAGGTCTCCCGCTTCTCGGGGATGAGCTTGTTCACCAGCAGCAGCCGCAGGTCGGCCCCCTCCATCCGGTAGAGGGGGAGGTTCAGCTGGACCGAGTCGATGACGTTGCCGATGCCGCCGCCGGAGACCATGATGGCCGGAGCATCCACCAGCTTGGCCACCTTGGCGTTGTTCATGCCGATGACGGAACCCACGCCGCCGTGGCCTGAGCCTTCGATGATGAGATAGTCGTTTTTCCGTTCCAGCTCCCGCACCGCTTCGCTGATGCGCTCGGCTGGCCAGAGGGGAGAGATCTCGCCGTCGATGAATCTCTTGGTGGAGCCCCGCTCCAGAACCACCGGCGACATGTGGGCGATGTTGTCTTCCTGCCCGAAGATGCGCGCCATGAGAGCGGCGTCCATATCCACGGTCAAGCCGTTGAAGACCTGGCATTTGGGGCCGATGGCTTTGATGAAGCCGACCCTGCCGTATTTCTTCAGGGCCAGGTGCATCAGTGAAACGCTGATGGTGGTTTTGCCCGAGTTCATCCCCGTGGCCGCTATGAATACTTTTTTGCACATGGCGATTGCCTTGACCTTTGTCCGCTGAGATTCATGCAGAAACAGCAAGTATAATTTTACCAGAAGTTTCGTTGCAAGCATGTATACCACATGAGCTTTTCCCTTGCCCGTCCCGGATGCCCCTTGCTATAAAAGTTTCCATGGAAAAAACGAAGAGACACGTATCCCTGGGGGAGATTTTCCGCACATTCCTTGCCATCGGCATCACCGGCTTCGGAGGCGGCATGGCGGTGGTGGCGCTGGTGGAGCGGGTCTGCGTCCATGAAAAAAAGTGGATCGGCCACGAGGAGTTCATGCACGGCCTGGCCTTCGGCCAATTCCTGGGCCCGTTTTCTCTCAACTCCTGCACCTTTGCCGGTTCCTTTCTCCGGGGGAGGATCGGCGGGGTCGTGGCGGCCACGGCCTTTATCCTCCCGTCGTTTGTCATTGTCTCGCTTCTCTCCATGCTCTATTTCCGTTATCACCAGCTTCCGGAACTTCAGGCGGCCCTGCGGGGGACGAATCCGGTCATCATCGCCCTGATTCTGGTGGCGGCTCTCGGCATGGGGCGCAATATCCGGGGGATGGAGCGGTGGGCCGTGGCGCTCCTGGCTTTTGTGCTCTCCGCATTTTTTTCGGTGAACGGGCTCACCCTCCTGGCCCTGGCAGCAGTCTGGTCCCTGGGACGGGCACAATTTCAGCAGGTTCACCGCTGATGGGCTCACTTATCACCATCGCCTGGACGTTCCTGAAAATCGGCCTGGTATTCGTGGGGGGAGGGTACGTCCTGATCCCGCTGCTGCATCGGATCATGGTGGACCAGTACCGCTGGCTCACCCTGAAGGAATTTCTGGATGGCGTGGCCATCTCCCAGCTCACCCCCGGCCCCCTGGCGATTCTAGCCACCTTCACCGGCTACCGGGTTGGCGGCTTTGCCGGCGCCCTGGTGGGGACCGCCGCCATTTTTCTTCCCTGCACGGCGCTCATGATCTTCCTGTCGCGGCGCTATGAGCGGCTGCGGAATATTCGCCTGATCCGCGAAGTGCTGGACGGCGTCATCCCGGCCGTGGTGGGTCTGGTGGCGGCCGCGGGGTGGCAGCTTGGCACTACCTCCCTGGTTTCGGTGAGGGATTTCGTCATCTTCGCCGCCGGTTTCGCCATCCTCCAGTTCACGAAGGTGAGCCCCCTGTTCGTCATCCTCGGCGCCGGGGCGCTGGGGTATTTTCTCCATTTTCAGTAAAAAACTGCCCGGTTGGCAACGGCCGACGGTCCGTGATAAGGTGACGCCATGAAACGAAAAACCCTTCCCAAACTCCTCTACGCCGATGCGCAGGGGAACATCTTCGATCACCCCACCCTCTGCATGGCCGGCATGAGCGGCCCCGAGGCGGTGCTTCCCGAGTCGGTGGAGCTGATTCCGCTTCCCGAGGGGAGCCGGCTCTTCACCATCCCCGATACCCCCCCCATGGCCTGGGACGAGCAGCAGCGGAAATTCCTGACCGTGGCCACGGTCCGGGAGGGGCGGCGAAATCTGCCGGTGCAGGCGGTGTCGGCCTTCATGGCGCCGGGGTACGTGCGGACCCTGCTTCCCGCCTGCGACTACGGCAAAAAGAAGGTGCATCTGCCGCTCTGGTCCTACACCGCCGTGGGGTGGGACGAGGAGCGGGACTGCTTCGTGGTGGCCGCCTCCCGGGTGGATACCAACGACAACTGGAACCCGAACAACTACGATGACCGCAAGCTTGACCCCCTGGTGCGGCAGCGGCTGGCGGAGATGCCCAACAACCGCCTCCTGGAGCAGCTTGCCCGCTGTGCCGTAGATTACCACTGCTTCGCCGCCAAGAACCTCTTCTTCCGCCGCTGGGAGGCGCCGCTTCCCACGTCGCCGGCCTGCAACTCCCGGTGCCTGGGGTGCATCAGCCTCCAGCCCTCGGACTGCTGCCCCTCCAACCACGAGCGGATCGGCTTCGTTCCCACGCCGGAGGAGATCGTGGAGCTGGCACTGCCCCATCTCTTGGAGGCCCCGGAGCCCATCGTCTCCTACGGCCAGGGGTGCGAGGGGGACCCCATCATGCAGGCCGACACCGTGGCCGAGGCGACCCGGCGGCTAAAAAAGGCCACCAGCCGGGGAATCGTGAATTTCAACTCCAACGGCTCCTTCCCCGACCGGATCGCCATGCTCTGCGATGCGGGGATGGACTCCATGCGCTTTTCCATGAATTCGGTGCGGGAGGAGTTCTACGACAAGTACTACCGGCCGGTGGGGTACCGCTTCGCCGACGTGAAGGAGTCGGTGCGGTTGGCCAAGAAGCGGGGGCTCTTCGTGATGATCAACTACCTGGTCTCGCCGGGGCTCTCGGACAACGCCGATGAGGTGGAGGCGCTCCTGCGCTTCATCGGCGACACCGGGCTGGACATGATCCAGATGCGGAACCTCTCCATCGATCCCCACTTCTACAACAAGCGGATGGGGGTCACGGGGCGGGGGATCGGCATGTACCGGATGCTGGAGCGAGTGAAGCGGGAATTTCCCCGGATTCAGTACGGCTACTACAACCGGACCAGGGAGAACTTTTTCCCGGAGGGGTTGGAGAAGAGCTGGCCGATTCGCTGACGTTGACGGCAATCCGTGTCCAACGAAAAGAGGCTCCCCGGAAAGGGAGCCTCTTTTCGTTGCCTGATAAATGGAACGGAAGGGTCAGCTGTTTTTTCTGCGCCGGGCGGCAATGCCCATGCCTGCGAGCCCCAGGCCCAGGAGAACCACGGTGGAGGGTTCCGGGGTGGGGACAACGCCATTGGTCGGGTCTGAATTTCCATTGAATTCGCCGCCGTTAGACTCTGCAGGGACAAACTCGTTGTAATCTCCATAGGTCCGCAATTCCCACAGGGTCATCTTGTCGTTGCCGGATGTCATCTCCCGAAATGCAACGTAGAGTATCCAGGAATCCAGCCCATCCGCCGGGACCGCCGGGAGGATGCCGCTCAGATTGAAGGTCTGCGTATGCTTTGTCGAATCGTCATAGCCCGGCAACGCTCCGACCGCAACGTAATCGAGAAGATTTGCCGGAGCCGGTGTCCCGCCGGTGTTGGAAAGATAGGCGGCGAACAATTCCCCGGTCGTTGCGATGCCTGAATAGGTTATATCAAGGTTGGCGGAGTTGAAGCTGTCGAGAGCGGGGGTGAAGTTTACCGTTTCTGCGAAGACCGTCGAATAAAAATTGTCCGAAGAGTTGCCGAAGGTCAACAACTGTCCATTCCCGTTGTTTATGGTGTCGGTGACGCTGAATGGAATGGCGTGACCTTGGGTGGTTGCCGCCAGCAGCAGAATGGCAGCCAGCAGCATGGTCTTTATCTTCATGGGGTTCTCCGTGTGATTTGGTGAAATGAAGGGCTTGAAGTCCTCATGAAGCAAGGATCGTGCCGCTAAATGACGGCAGTTTTCCTTTGAATGTAAAGCGGTTCAAGTTGCGGGAATTACACGGGTAGTATTGGCTAACTGCCAGTAAAATAGTAAGATTTTTTCATGTTATGGTGATGGATGCGGTTGTTGGTGTAAAAAAGCCCGACTGTTTGTGTAGTGTAAACCGACGGCTAAATGGCGATTCGGTGTTGACTGGCGAAATCTTCCCCGCGCAACGTCAGTACCGCACGTCGAAGCCGCTGAATTCGCCCCGGAACTCCTCCCGCTCCACAATAACCCGGTCGACTCGGGCGCGGGAGGGGCCGTGGTGGCACCATTGCACGAGGGCTTCCACCGCGTCCTCCTCCCCCTCGAAGCACCCCTGCACGTCGCCATTTGGCAGGTTTTTTACCCAGCCGGTCACCTGGAGCTGGTTTCCCTTAAGTACCGTGTGATGGCGGAAAGCAACCCCCTGCACGAGCCCTTTCACGGTGACGATGGCGCGAATCTTAGTCATTGTTCTCCCTCCAGCATTTCCAGAAACTGATCTTCCGTGAGGACCGCCACCCCAAGCTGGCGGGCCTTGTCCAGCTTGCTCCCCGCCTCGGCCCCGGCCACAACGTAGTCGGTCTTCTTCGACACCGACCCCGCCGCGTGCCCCCCCTCGTTCTCCACCATCTTCTGGGCATCGTTTCGGCTGAAGCGGGTGAGCGCCCCGGTGAAGACGAAGGTCTTGCCGGTGAATTTCCCCCCCACTTTTTTCTCCTCCACCGTCGGTTCCACGCCTGCCTCCACCATCCGTCGGATGGTCTCCCGGTTCCCCTCGTTGTGGAAGAAGGTGGTGATGCTCCGGGCCACCTGGGGGCCGATCTCGCGGATGGAGAGGAGTTCCGCCTCCGTGGCCCGGGCCAGGTTGTCGATGCTCCCGAAGGCCGTGGCCAGGAGCTTTGCCGTGTGCTCCCCCACGTGGCGGATGCCGAGGGCGAAGATGAAGCGGGAGAGTTCCCGCTTCTTGCTGGCCTCGATGGCGTTCAGGAGGTTCTCCGCCAGCTTCTCCCCCATCCGGTCGAATTTCATGAAATCGTCCCTGGTGAGGGTGTAGAGGTCGGCCACGTTCCCCACGAGCCCCAGCCGCAGGAGCTGCTCGATGTACTTCTCGCCGAGCCCCTCCATGTCCATGGCGTTGCGGGAGGCGAAGTGGATGATGGATTCCCTGATCTGGGCCGGGCAGGAGAGCCCCATGCAGCGCACCGCCACCTCGTCGGGAATCTTCACCACCTCGGAGCCGCATTCGGGGCACGCTGCGGGAATGGGGAGGAACCGCTCGCTCCCAGTGCGCTTCTCGGTGAGCACCCGCACCACCGCCGGGATCACGTCGCCGGCCCGCTCGATCACCACCGTGTCGCCGATCCTGATGTCCTTGCGCTCCATCTCCTCCCAGTTGTGGAGGGTGGCCCGGGAGACCGTAACGCCGGAGACCTCCACGGGGCGCAGGTTCGCCGTGGGGGTGATGACCCCGGTGCGCCCCACGGACGGGACGATGTCCTCGATGACGGTCACCGCCTGGCGCGGCGGGAATTTCACCGCCACGGCCCAGCGGGGTGAGCGGCTCTTCTCCCCCAGTTCCCGCTGGAGGGGGAAGGAGTCCACCTTCACCACGACCCCGTCGATCTCGAAGGGGAGGGTGTCGCGCTGTTCGGCCATCTGGCGGTAGTAGGCGAGGACCCCGGCGACTCCCGTAACCTGCCGTGCCAGGGAAGTTACCGGAAGGCCCCGTTGCCGGAGGGCGGAAAGGAACTCCCCCTGGCTGCCGAAATCGGCGTCGCGCATCTCCCCCGGCGCATAGCAGAACATGGTGAGGGGGCGCCGGGCCGTGATGCGCGAGTCCAACTGGCGGAGTGAGCCCGCTGCCGCGTTGCGGGGATTGGCGAAGGGGGGCTCCCCCTCCTCCTCCCTTTGGGCGTTCAGCCGTTGGAAGGCCGCCAGGGGGAGAAACACTTCGCCCCGCACCTCCAGCAACTCCGGGGGATTCTCCCCTTCGAGCCGCAGGGGAATGCTCTTGACGGTCTTCAGGTTCTGGGTGACGTTCTCCCCCACGACCCCGTCACCCCTTGTGGAGCCAACGGTGAGCGTGCCGTTTTCATAGACCAGTTCCACCGCCAGCCCGTCCAGCTTCGGTTCGCACATGTAGGCGATCTCTTCGGAGGCTGATAGCCCCAGAAAGCGCTTCACCCGCTCGTCGAACTCGGCGATGTCGCCGTCGGTGAAGGCGTTCTCCAGCGACAGCATGGGAATGCGGTGGGTTACCTGCTCGAACTTGTCCAGGGGAGCCCCGCCCACCCGCTGGGTGGGGGAGTCGGGAGTCGCCAGGTCGGGATGTGCCGTCTCAAGTTTCACCAGTTCGCGATAGAGGAGGTCGTATTCCGCGTCGGTGACTTCCGGGCGGTCGAGGACGTAGTAAAGGTGGTCGTGGCGCCTGATTTCAGCGCGAAGCTCGGCGATGCGCCGCTCGGCGGCGGGCTTGTCCATGAAAATCTCCGTGATTCGTAATCAATATTGCCCGAGTGCTTATAGCATAGCACAGGGGGCATGGCAATTTGTCGGGCCGGTTTACATCCGCTGTTGGGATTGGCTACATACGCCGGTATCTGGCGGTGAACAAGGGCGCAAGGGTCCTGCTTTTCGCTAAATCCGCGAAAGGATTGAATGTTGCAGTAGATGTGTTTTAATTCATTGTGTATCGGAAACAATCGCGAACAGAGAAGAAGGCATCAATGCCACTTCAAAGGAGGCAGCCATGGCGACGAACCTTATGGAGCAGCTTAACGGGATGTTTACCGGCGACATCGTCGGTCAGATCGGCCAGTTTCTCGGAGAGGGGACGACGGCCGTCCAGAAGGGGGTGCCGGCGGCGCTTGCGGCGCTGGTGGGTGGTGTGGCCTCAAAGGGGACAACCATGGGGGGCGCCGCGCAACTTCTCGAACTTGCCCGCTCCGGCGGGTTCGGGGAGAACACCCTGACGGGGATGGGGGCATCTCTGGCAGGGGGCGAGGCGACCAAAGGGCTCCTGGAAAAAGGCACCGCCCTGGTGGGAACGATCCTCGGCGACAAGGCCGGCGGGGTCGCTGACTGGCTCTCGTCCCTGAGCGGCATGGGAAAGGGGGGCGCCCGGTCGCTGCTCGGTCTCCTGGCCCCCTTCGTCATGGGGCTTATCGGCAGGGAGGCCGAGGAAAAGGACCTGGGGCCGGTGGGGCTCTCGGGGCTTCTGGCCGGTCAGGGGACGTTCCTCCAGCAGGCCGCCCCGGCGGGGCTGGCGGGCCTCCTGGGCCTCGCCGGCTTTTCCGGGCTGGGGGGCGGTGCCGTTCCGGCGGCGCTCTTCTCTGGTCCCATGTCCAAGGTTGTCTGGATTCTGGCAGGTCTAGTCGTGGCCTTCGTCATGTACACCCTGCCCCAGCGCTGCTCCATGAAGGCTCCGCCGGTCCAGCCTCCGGCGGCGGAGATGCCGGCCGTCAAGATGGATCCGAAACTGGGGGCCTTCGGCGACGTTACCCTTCCCGACGGCGTCACCCTCAATATTCCGGAATTCGGCATCGAGCGGAAGCTCCTGGCTTTCATTCAAGATACTGGAAGAGCCGTTGACCGGACCACCTGGTTCACCTTCGACCGGCTCCAGTTCGAAACCGGCAGCGCCGTGCTGAAGCCATCGTCCCAGGAACAGCTTGGCAACATTGCCGCGATTCTCAAGGCGTTCCCCCAGGTGGCCATCAAGATCGGCGGCTACACCGACAACGTGGGTGATCCCCGGGCGAACCTGAAACTCTCCCGGGACCGGGCCGGAAACACCATGCAGGAACTGGTGACGCTCGGCATCGACCCTGCCCGTCTCGAATCCGAAGGGTACGGGGAGGAGCATCCCGTTGCCGACAATGCCACGGATGAGGGTCGGCAGCAGAACAGAAGGATCGACGTCCGGGTGACGAAGAAGTGAGGGTGATGCACCATGTCCAGTCGCTTCTGGGTGTCTCCGGGAAGGTTCAAGATCTCCAGCAGCTGGCCCAGGGGTACGTGGTCCCCGAACGTTTCACCCACGGCAGCTCCGAGCAGCGGGTCCGCTGGTTCTCGACCGGCCTCGAAAACGGAAGTTTCGGGGTGTGCAATACCTTTGGGGCCGGAACGCTGTAATTGCCGCTAGTGTCTTGTTCTTGGCACGGTAATCGCTCTCTTGCATTTCTTCCGACACCTCTGCTATCAATGATGACAGCCGGTCCCAACCGCCCGGCTGTCGTGCGTTTGGAGCACCGATTTACCGTTTCGAGGATTTGCCATGGTTGACCTCTCCACCCTCAATCCCCCCCAGCGGGCCGCCGCGGAGCATACGGAAGGGCCGCTGCTCGTCCTGGCCGGCGCCGGTTCCGGCAAGACCCGGGTCATCACCTACCGGATCGGCCACCTCCTTCTGGATAAGAAGGTGAAGGCCGAGAACATCCTGGCGGTCACCTTCACCAACAAGGCGGCCGGCGAGATGAGGGAGCGGGTCCGGGAGCTGGTGGGGCGCGGCAAGGCCAAGGGGATGGTCATCTCTACCTTCCACTCCCTGGGGGTCCGGATCCTGCGCCGGGATATCGAGCGGCTCGGCTATAAGAAGAATTTCAGCATCTACACCACCTCTGACCAGATCGGCCTCATCCGCCAGGCCATGCGGGAGGTGAACGCCGACGGGAAGAAGTTCGACGCTGAGACGCTCCTCTGGCGGATATCGGGCTGGAAGAACGGGCTCATCCCGCCGGACCGGGCCGTCCCCCGCTACAACGATCCCGACGAGCTTCTCGCCTGCGACGTCTACCCCCGCTATCAGGCGCTCCTCCACGCCTGCAACGCCATCGATTTCGACGACATCATCATGCTGACGGTGCGGCTCCTTCAGGATTATCCGGAAGTCCTCGACCACTGGCAGGAGCGGTTCCGCTACCTCATGGTGGACGAGTACCAGGACACTAACGCCTCGCAATATCTCTTCATCTCCCTTTTGGCGAAAAAGTACCGCAACCTCTGCGTGGTGGGGGACGACGACCAGTCCATCTACGGCTGGCGCGGGGCCGACGTGGGGAACATCCTGGACTTCGAGCGGGACTACCCAGGCTGCCGGGTGGTGAAGCTGGAGCAGAACTACCGCTCCACCGGGACGATCCTGGAGGCGGCGAACCAGGTCATCAAAAACAACGCGAAGCGGAAGGAAAAGCGCCTCTGGACCGACGTGGGGGAGGGGCGCCCCATCGACATGGTCATCGCCCAGGACGACGAGGAGGAGGCGACTCTGGTGGTGGAGCGGCTCCAGATGGAGCGCTACCAGCACAACCTCTCCTTCGGCGACTTTGCCATCCTCTACCGCACCAACTCCCAGAGCCGGGCCTTCGAGGAACAGCTCCGCTTCGAGGATATCCCCTACGTGCTGGTGGGGGGGATGCAGTTCTACGAGCGCAAGGAGGTTAAGGATGCCCTCTCGTACCTGAAGGTGATCGACAACCCCCTGGACGAGCAGGCTCTGTTGCGGGTGGTGAACTTCCCCCGCCGGGGGATCGGCGACGGGACCGTGGTGAAGATCAACCAGTGGTCCCTGGAACACCAGTGCCCCCTCTTGGAGGCCATGGGGCGGGTGGGGGAGATCGAGGGGATCACCGAGGCGATGCGGGAGAAGGTGCTGGCCTTTCACCGGCTCATCACCGGTGCGGCCGGGGAGTTTCGCCGACCGGGAAATCTGGCGGAGCGGGTAAAGGGGTTCTACGACCGGATCGGCCTGGAGGAGGAACTCTACCGGACCATCGAGGAGCCGGCCACGGCCCGGCGCAAGGTGGAGAACGTGGAGCAGATCATCAACTCCATGGCGGGTTACGAGGAGCGGATTCCGGGGGCGACCTTGTCGGGGTTCCTGGAGAAGGTGTCGCTCATGGACGAGGACCGCTTTTCCGGCAAGGACAAGAAGGAGCACGGCAAGGACGCCGTGACGCTTATGTCGCTCCACTCCAGCAAGGGGCTGGAGTTTCCCTTCGTCTTTTTAGTGGGATTCGAGGAGGAGATCCTCCCCCACAAAAAATCCGTGGAGGAGGGGATGTCCATCGACGAGGAGCGGCGCCTCTGTTACGTGGGGATCACCCGGGCTCGCAGGCATCTCACCATCACCCGCTGCCTCCACCGGAAGAAGTACGGCAAGCTGCTGGAACGGCAGCCGAGCCGGTTTCTGGAGGAGATACCGGAGCGCCTCGTGCAGGTGCACGAGGGGATGGTGAAAAAGGCCGTCACCGAGGAGGAGCAGGAGGCCATGGCCCAGGATTTCTTCGCCCGGATGCGGGAGAAACTGGGGTAGGAGAATGCGGCCGCCGGAGCAATCCTCCGTTCGCTTCAAGGCCCTGTTTCTATGGCTCTACGGCTCTCTTCGCGCAGCCGATCAACTCGCCCTGCGGGCTCAGACAGGATCGACTGCTGATGCTTCGTTTCGCTAAGAGCCATGACGAAACAGGCCCAAGGCGCTCTCTGCGGTTTACTCCGTCGGCCGGATTTCCTTTATTTGATAGTCTTCTGCCCCGGTTTCCATCCTAATGGACAGAGCTCGCCGGTCTGGAGCGCCTCCAGCACCCGGAGGGTCTCATCCACGCTCCGCCCCACCGAGAGATTGTTCACCACCTGGTACTGGAGGACGCCGTTGGGGTCGATGATGAAGAGTCCCCGCAGGGCGACCCCTTCCTTATCGTCGAGGATGCCGTAGCGGATGGTCGTTTCTTTCTTGTTGTCGGCCAGAAGCGGGTATTTCAGGTCTCCCAGGTCCCCCCGCTTGATCCAGGCCAGATGGGAGTACTTGCTGTCCACTGAGGCGCCGAGGAGCTGGGCATTCAGTTCGGTGAACCGGTCGATGGCCTTGTTGAAGCCGGTGATTTCCGTGGGGCAAACGAAGGTGAAGTCAGCCGGGTAGAAGAAGAGGACCACCCACTTCCCCTGGTAGTCGGCGAGGCTCACTTTTTTGAATTCCTTGTCAACCACCGCATCAAGGGTGAAAGAGGGGGCCGGTTCGCCAATTTTGGCAAGCTCGGAAATGGGCCGGATAATTCCTTTGTGGTGCTGGGCCATGAGTTCCGTGGCCTTGGTCATTTCATCGTTTTTTACGGGATCGGCGAATGCCGTGACGGCAAGGATTCCGGTTGCGATGGTGGCTGCGACAAGTGCTGATACGCGGTTCATTGATTAACCTCCTGGAGGTGTAGTGAGTAGACCGTTTCTAATGATATACCAATCTCCTGGTGTTGCAAGTTATCGGCCTGATTAATAAAAATGGTTCTCCTGCCATGGGTTTTGTGATACAAAAGAGCGATTTTTCATCAAGAAAGGAGTACGCAATGGGTGAAGAAACCAACCCCCGCGTCGTAATCGAGACATCCCAGGGAAATATCACCGTCGAGCTGTTCAAGGACAAGGCGCCGATTACCGTCCGCAACTTCCTCTCCTACGTAAATGACGGATTCTTTGACGGCCTCATCTTCCACCGCGTCATCAAGAATTTCATGATCCAGGGTGGCGGGCTTGACGAGAATATGCAGACCAAGAAGAACAAGTTTGCCATAAAGAACGAGGCGACCAACGGACTGAAGAACAACCGGGGAACCCTCGCCATGGCCCGCACCGCCGTGGTGGACAGCGCCACCTCCCAGTTCTTCATCAACCTGGTTGACAACTCGTTCCTCGACCACAAGGGGAAAACCCCGGATATGTTCGGTTACGCCGTTTTCGGCCAGGTTGTGGAGGGGATGGACGTGGTGGATGCCATCGCCCAGGTGAAGACCGGCAACAAGGCCGGCCACTCCGACGTGCCGGTGGAGCCGGTGTTCATCACCAGGGCTTCCGTGGCGGAGTAGTAAATAAACCGCTCTTTTCCGGGATTAACTGAAAAGGCCGTCCGTGTTTGCGGGCGGCCTTTTTTATGGGGTGCCGGTAACTGATTTCAGGCGGGAGCTCAATTCTTCTTCGGTGCCGGGGTTGGCGATGACCACCCGGTTCCGTCCTTCCGATTTCGCCCGGTAAAGAGCCACGTCGGCCGCCTTGAGAAGCACCGCTTCGGTGGCGCCGTCCTCGGGGTAGGAGGCCACGCCGACACTGGCGGTGAGGCGCCCCAGGGGGAGGTTCTCTTCGTGGGGGAATTCTTCACCTTCTATTTCACGCCTCATCCGCTCGGCCACGAAAATCGATTCCTTCTTGGATGTCCCCGGCAGGATGATGCAGAATTCCTCGCCGCCGTAACGGGTTACCACATCCATCTGGCGGGCGGCATCCGAGAGGATCCTCGCCATTTTCTTGAGCGCCCGGTCGCCGGCCAGGTGGCCGCAGAGATCGTTGTAAATCTTGAAATTGTCCAGGTCGATCATCATGACGGTGAGTGAGAGGTTCTGGCGGATGCTCCGGGCCAGTTCCTCTTCCATGCGGCGCTTGAGGAAACGGCGGTTGTAAAGGCCGGTAAGGGGGTCGGTAATGGAGAGTTGCTCCAGGAAATCGGCCCGCTCGATGGAGAGCGACCGTTCGATCATTATGGAGGCATGGTCGGCAAAGGTAATCAGGAGGTTCAGGTCGGCCTCGGTGAAGATACCCTGGTTCTTTTTGTCCGAAAGGTTCAGGACGCCGATGGTCTCTTCCCGGAGCTTTATTGGGATGCTGACGAACGATTTCGTCTTGAAGCGGGGGCGGTTGGGTATGCCGACTCGCTTGTCTTTCTCGATGTCGTTCACGAGCAGCGGGTGGCCGCCGGCAGCCACCTTGCCGGCAATGCCGCTTCCCACCTGGACCGCCATGCTTTTGGCCAGTTGCATGTTCATGCCGAGAGCCGCCTCGATTTTCAGGTTCTCGCCGTTTTCGTCGATGAACATGAGGGACCCGCAGGAGGCATCCACCAGATCTGCGGCCATGGTAAGGATCGAGTCGTTGAGCTCCTCCTTGGAGGCTGCCCGGGAGAGGGTGGTGAACATGGACATCAATTTGGCTGCCTGGGCATTGTCGGCGGTGTGTTTTGCCTCTTCCCTCAAGTGCAGGAGCTTTGCCGAAGCCCGCTCGGTAATGAGCTGGATGAGCAATTTGTCCCGGCGGGGGAGGTTGGCGTCAAAGAGGATCATGATGCCGAGGAGTTCGCCGTTGGAGGCAAAGCGGACGCAGGTTGCCTGATTGGCGCCGGTGTCAGGGAAGAGCGACCGGCACTCTTCGTCGAGGGTGACGACGTTTGTCTCCTGGGTGCGGGGGAGAATTGTCAGGGCTTTCGCCTTGGGGATTGTGCCCAGGTCGGGGTCCATCCCCCATAGCCCTTTCATGGCGAAGGAGTTGCTTCCCTCCGGGGCGAGGACGGCGATCCGGCCGATGTCGAAGAGAATGCCGAAGGTCTCGCTCAGCAGTCCCAAAACTTCGTCGGCGCTCCCGGCCGCGTCGATGCCGCTTGAAACCCCGGTAATGGAAGCAAGCCTCCGCATCGTTTTCTCTAAAATGAGGCTGTGGATGTTTTTCCCCAGCAGGGAAGGGAGGAGCTCCTGTACTCTGCCGGCCACTTCGGCCACTTCATTCTCGCTGCCGGCGGGAAGCGCTTCCAGTTCTTCCCGCAAAGCCACGGCATCCCCGTTGTCGGCCATGGCGAGGGCCACCATCTGATCCAGGGGGACATCCTTATCCCTTATTCCTCCGCCGATGAGGCAGGTGAAGGGAATGTTTCCCCCCCGGAGCGGAACGGCAAAATTGAGAAGCCCGGCATGGCAGCGGAAGATGATGGCCCTGTTTTGGGCCACGGCCCGCTGAACCGCTTCCTCCACGGCTTCCTGGCAGGTCTTGGTGCACAGCGTGCTCTGGGAAATGGTGTCGCAGACGGCGAAGAGGGACCGGTAGCGCGGCATCCCCACTTCCAGCTCGGCGCAGAAGGTCAACTGATAGGGCTCAAGGAAGGGGTACGACTTGAGGACCTCAAGAAGTTCCACCGGCTGGATTATTGTCAAATCAGAATGCGGCAATGGTTTTCTTTCCGTTAAGGGTCAGGCTGCTCCGCCCACGGTTATTTCCTCGATGAGCAGCGTCGGCTGCGCGTCCGACACCGGCACTCCCTGGCCGTCTTTGCCGCAGGTGCCTATGCCGAAGCCCAGGTCGCTCCCCACCTTCAAAATCTTTTTCAGCACATCGGGACCGTTGCCGGTGAGGGTTGCGCCCCGGACCGGCTCGCCGGCAGCCCCGTTTTCAATCAGGTAGCCTTCGGAGACTTCGAAGACGAAATCTCCCGTAACTGTGTTCACCTGCCCGCCCCCCATCTTGCGGACGAAAAGGCCCCGGTCGACTCCGCGGACGATCTCCTCCGGTGAAGTTTCTCCCGGAGCGATCAGCGTGTTGGTCATCCGGACGATGGGCTTCGCGTGGTACCCTTCCCGACGGCCGTTGCCGGTTGAGGCGCACCCGTCTTTCATGGCCGATAGCCGGTCGTAGAGGTACCCCTTGAGGATGCCGTTTTCCACCAGCACGGTCCGCTGTGCCGGTATCCCTTCATCGTCGAAGGAGAACGAGCCCCTCGCGTTGGGAATGGTGGCGTCGTCTATGACCGTCACCAGGGGCGAAGCAACCTGCTCACCCACCTTGCCGGTGTAGACCGACATGCCGTTGCCGGCCAAATCCGCTTCGAGGCCGTGGCCGATGGCTTCGTGAACCATGGTTCCCCCCGCTTCGGAGGAGAGGACCACCGGCATCAGTCCGGCCGGCGCCTTGCGGGCATCAAGCATCATCACGGCGCGCCGGGCCGCGGCCAGCGCCACCTCTTCGGGACTCCGCTCCCGGAAGATTTCATGCCCCATGAACCTGCCGACCGGCTCGTACCCGGTCTGGATGATATCCCCTTGCGCGGCAACAACCTGGGCCAGGAAAAGGGTGCCGGTACGGATGGCCTCCGTGAAATCGCCCCGCGAATTGGCGACTTGGGTTTTTACGGCGCCGTCGCGATAGACGGCCGTAACTTGCCGTATTCTCTTGTCAAAGGCGCGTGCCGCCGCGTTGCCGCGGTTTACCAGCGCAACTTTGTCTTGAAGGGGTACGCCATCCGGCGGAATCTCGATGGGGAAACCAGACCCCACGAGTTTCGTCCCCATGTTGATGGCGCGGTCGAACGATTGCCCCTTTACCGCCCTGCTCACCGTGTCGGCCAGCGCCAGAAGCGCCGCTTCGGTCACTTCGTTGGTGTAGGCGTAGGCGGTGCGCAGGTCGGAGATTACCCTGATCCCCACGCCCCGGTCGGTGCCGGCGAGGACTTTTTCAATCTTTCCATCCTCGCAGACTATGGAGGTGCTCGACCCCTCCTCGTAGTAAATATCAGCGAATTCACCGCCTCCAGAGAGGGCGCGGCGAAGGATTGCGCTAAGATTCATTCCGTCAAGCATGGCTGTGGAACTCCATGTTCGGCACTTCTTTTAAAGCAATTTCGGTGCCGAGCGATTTGAGAAGCGCATCAATGTCTTCCGCGAAATGGCTGTCATATGTGATGGAGACGGTGCTGGTTTTCCTGTCCGCCGTACTGAGGGTGGCAAGCCCTTCGTGAGCTTCCACGATAAACTTCAGGTATGCGAGTTCATTGCGGGCAACGCGAAAATAACGGGTAATTTCAGTGGGATGGTACATGGTGCTCCCGAGATTGACAATTTGTATCTTTTAACATGCAAGTGCCTAAAAAACAATATAAAAACCACAGCGCCGGAAGTCCTGTAATCTTTGATGTTTAGGGGATGGCGGTTTGTTGCTTCCCCCTGGCGCCGCCTGGCGGGTTAATTTCGTTGCCTCGCCGCCTCCGGCCGCGTAAAATGCCGTCGGTCTTATCTCCGACATCTGTTTTCCCGATCTAATTCTGCGCAAAGGAGAACCAGATTATGACTAACCTCTACCGTTTGGCCGCGGGGGCGGCGCTTGCGGCGTCCCTGTTCGCCATGCCGGCAACGGCTGCCGAAATCAACAAGGGGCAGGCCGGCTCCATCTTTCGCGACCGTTTGAAGGATGGTTCCGCCGGCCCCGAAATGGTGGTCATTCCCTCCGGCAGGTTCCGCATGGGGGCAATCTTCGGCGGCGGCGACCCCGATGAAAAGCCGGTTCACTGGGTTGTCATTCCCCGTGCCTTCTCCATGGGAAAATATGAGGTTACCTTCGAGGAATACGACCGGTTCTGTAGCGCCACCGGCCGGGAAAAGCCCAAGGACGGCCGGCGCTGGTTCGGGCCCATCTCCCGCGACTGGGGCCGGGGACGGATGCCGGTCATGAACGTCAGCTGGGATGATGCCACTGCCTACACAAAGTGGCTTTCGGCCCAGACGGGGCAGAAATACCGCCTGCCCAGCGAGTCGGAGTGGGAATTCGCGGCCCGCGGTGGCAAGGATACCCCCTTCTGGTGGGGGGGGACCGCGGGGAAGAACCGGGCCAACTGCAAGGGGTGCGGCAGCAAATGGGACAAGAAAAAAGCGGCGCCGGTGGGCTCCTTCGCCGCCAACCCCTATGGTCTCTTCGATACGGCTGGCAACGTCTGGGAATGGTGCATCGATACGTGGCACGACGGCTATGACGGAGCCCCTGCCAACGGCACGCCGTGGCTCGGGGGCGAGGACACCCGCCGCGTGCAGCGGGGGGGCTCCTTCGGGAGCAAGCCCCGCTACATCCGCTCGTCGGCCCGGGGACGGGGCGCCTCCGACGGCCGGTACGTCTATCTGGGATTCCGGGTGTTGAGGGAGCTGTGAGCGGTAAATCCCCCCTCGATACCCTCAGGACCGTCTTCGGCTATCGCTCGTTCCGCCCCTTTCAGGAAGAGATCGTCAACCGCATCATTGGGGGCGGCGACGCCTTCGTCCTCATGCCGACGGGGGGCGGGAAGTCCCTCTGCTACCAGATTCCGGCCCTGCACCGCCCCGGCGTGGGCATCGTGGTTTCGCCCCTCATCTCCCTCATGAAAGACCAAGTGGATACCCTGCGGGAGAACGGAGTGGCGGCCGCTGCCTACAACTCAGCCATGGGGGAGCGGGAGGCCCGGCAGGTGCTGGCCAAACTCCATTCAGGGGAAATGGACCTCCTCTACGTGGCCCCGGAACGGCTCATGACCGACGCCTTCCTGGAGCGGCTCCGGGAGATACCCCTGGCCCTCTTCGCCATCGACGAGGCCCACTGCGTCTCCCAGTGGGGGCACGATTTCCGGCCGGAGTACGTGGAGCTG
This sequence comes from uncultured Geobacter sp., assembly GCA_964490805.1. Classification (GTDB taxonomy): domain Bacteria; phylum Desulfobacterota; class Desulfuromonadia; order Geobacterales; family Geobacteraceae; genus Geobacter. The sequence continues at coordinate 56,264 of CAZBEB010000001.1, read as the reverse complement.
GGACGCCTGCGGGGGCTCTTTCCCGGCGTGCCGGTCATCGCCCTCACCGCCACCGCCGATGTGCAGACCCGCAACGACATCATCGACCGGCTGGGCTTGCGCAGCGCCGAGGTCTACGTCACCGGCTTCGATCGCCCCAACATCCGGTACACCGTCGTCGAGAAGCAGAAGCCGTTCCACCAGCTCATGGCGTTTCTGGCCAACCGCCCCCAGGATGCCGGCATTGTCTACGCCCTTTCCCGCAAGCGGGTGGAGGAGGTTGCCGCGAAGCTGCGTGACGCCGGAATCGAGGCTGCCGCCTACCACGCGGGGCTGCCGGATGCCGAGCGTAGCCGGGTCCAGGAGGCGTTCCTGCGGGACGACGTCCGGGTCGTGGTGGCCACCGTCGCCTTCGGCATGGGGATCGACAAGCCCAACGTGCGGTTCGTGGTCCACTACGACCTCCCCAAGAACATCGAGAGTTACTACCAGGAGACGGGCCGGGCCGGGCGGGACGGGCTCCCGGCCGAGGCGCTCCTCCTCTTCGGCTACGGCGACATCGCCGTTTCCCGCTCCCTTATCGAGTCGGGGAACAATCCGGAGCAGGTGCGGATCGAGCTCCACAAGCTGAACGCCATGGTGGGGTTCGCCGAAGCCGGCACCTGCCGCCGGGGGGCGCTCTTGGGCTATTTCGGCGAGCGGCTTGCCGAGGGGTGCGGCAACTGCGACCTCTGCCTCGATCCCCCCGAGAGCTTCGATGCCACCGAGGATGCCCGCAAGGCCCTCTCCTGCGTCTACCGGGTGGGGCAGCGCTTTGGCATGGGGCACGTCATCGACGTGTTGCGGGGCTCGAAAAGCGAGCGGATCCAGCAGCTTGGCCACGACCGCCTCTCCACCTACGGCATCGGCGCCGACCGCTCCGCCGAGGCGTGGGGGAGCATCATCCGCCAGTTGATCCACCGGGGCTACCTGGAGCAGGACTTGGCCAACTACTCAGTGCTGAAGCTGACCGCTACGGCCCGCCCCCTGTTGCGGGGGGAGGAGAGCCTCGTCCTGGCAAAGCCGAGGGTGAAGGTGGCCAAGCCGAAGAAGGAGCCCAAGCGCAAGGGGGTGGCGGCATCCCTGGCCGAGGGGGACGAAGGGCTCTTCCAGGCGTTGCGGGCGCTCCGCAAGCGTCTGGCCGACGAGCAGCAGGTCCCCCCCTACGTTATTTTCAGCGACGCGACCCTGGTGGAGATGGCTGCCCAGCGACCGGCAACCCTGGATGAGCTTTTGCTGGTGAACGGCGTGGGGCAGCAGAAGCTGGGGCGCTACGGCGCGGCGTTCCTTGAAGTGATTCGGAACGAATTCTGATTCCAAGCACCAACAGGACCCCCCTCAGTCCCCCCTACAAAGTAGGGGGGAAGCGAGCAATGCGAGCAGGGGGGTGAACAGCAAGAACTTAGTTACGAAAGGTTTTCCCCGACATGACCCTCCAAACCATACTCCCCTACGTCACCCCGCCGGTGGTGGGCGCCGTAATCGGCTACGTGACCAACGATATCGCCATCCGGATGCTGTTCCGTCCCCTGAAGCCGTGGCGCGTCCTCGGCATCCGCGTCCCCCTCACTCCCGGCGTAATCCCGGCCGGCCGCCACGAGTTCGCCACCACCATCGGCAGCATGGTGGGGACCCACCTGGTGACGGGGGAGGATGTGGGGCGCGCGCTGAAGCGCGACACCTTCCGCCGAGAGTTGCGGGAGGCGGTGGGGGATAAGCTTGACGGCATCCTCGACCGGGAGTTGGGCGCCCTGGGCTCCATAGTCCCGGCCGGCCTGGATTGCTGGCTCCGTGACCTGGCGCCGTCGGTGAGCCGCCAGGTGGCGGCCGGCATCATCGGCCAGGCGGGGAGTGACGCGTTCCGGAGGGAGCTGGAAACCATCATATCGACCCTGGAGGAGCAGGTTCTTCCCCGCCAGCTGGAGCGATTCCTTTCGGGGGAGGGGTACGAGGCGCTTCGCGCCGGTGCCGGGGAGGCGCTGGCGGCGCTTCTCCAGTCGCGCGGGGTGAGCAGGGGCGTGGCCTCTGCCGTGGAAGACGCCCTTGAGGAATTCCTTTCGTCGGACCGTCCCCTGCGGGAGCTTCTCCCCGCTGATGGGGCGGAGTTCATCTCCGCCCAGCTGGAGGCGGCGGTTCCGGTGCTCCTCGAACAGGTGGGGGCGCTCCTGCGTACCCCGGAGTTTCGCGAAGGGCTCGAAGGGAAGCTTCAGGAGGGATTCCAGGGATACCTGCATACTCTGAAGGGGGCTTTGGGGTTCATGGCCGGACTCCTCAGCGCCGACAAGCTCAACTCCCTCTTCTCCGGGGTCATCGGGAACATCATGGAGGAGATCCTGCGCTGGCTCGGGGAGGAGAAAACCCGGCAGATGGTGGCGGGGTTCGCCCGGCAGCGGCTCGACGGACTTCTGGACCGCCCCCTTGCCGCCACCCTCGAAGGGGTGCCGTACCAGCGGGTAGCCGCCGCCCGGAAGCTGATCCGCAAGGGTGCCGTCGGGTTCGTCCGTAGCCCCCGCACGGCGGAGATGCTCCTGGCCGTTGCGGAGCGTGAGGGACGGCGGCTCCTCCTGGAGGGGAATGGCCGCCCCCTCTTCGACCGTCTCGCTTCGGCCGAAGGGGCGAAACGGCTCCGGATTTCCCTGGTGGACGGGATTATTTCTCTTGCCGGCACCGCAGAGGTCCGCGACGGAATGGAGCGATTCATAGCCGCCCGCATGGACGAATGGCTCTTCCGACGCCCCCTGGGCCGCCTTTCGGCCCGCATCCCGGCCGACGCCCGGCGCGACCTGGAGGGTGCGGTCTATTCCCAGGTGGAGGAACTGCTCCAGAAGGAAGTACCCCCCCTCATCGACGCCCTCGACGTGTCAGGCATGGTGGAGGAAAAGGTGAACTCCCTTGACATCCTCAAGGTGGAGGAGTTGCTCCTTTCCATCATGAAGAAGCACTTCGTCTACATCAACCTCTTCGGCGCGCTGCTCGGCTTTGTCATGGGATTTATGAATGTTATCCTTGCGCGGTTTTTTTCCTGAGGCAGAATTTAAAGTAATGATCTTCACTCTCCCAATTGCTGGAGGTTGCCATGTCCGTAACGCTCGATGAAGTGAAACAGGTTTACGCCGAGGCCGACTGCCTCTTCACCGCCGCCCAGGTGGAGGACGTCATTGATCGCATGGCGGGGGAGATTACGACGCGGCTGGCCGATGCCAACCCCATTATCTTCTGTGTCATGAACGGCGGACTCATCGTTTCCGGCCGGCTCCTGCCGAAGCTGGAGTTCCCCCTGGAGGCCGAGTACCTCCACGCCACCCGGTACGGCCATAAACTCTACGGCACCAGCCTCGATTGGAAGGTGCGGCCAACAAAGCAATTGAAAGGCCGGACCGTCCTCATTATCGACGATATCCTGGACGAGGGCGAAACCCTGGGGGCGATCGCCGACTGGTGCCGGGACATGGATGCCAAGGAGGTGCTGACCGCCGTCCTGGTGGACAAGGAGCATGACCGCAAGGCCCGCCCCGATCTCGTCCCCGAGTTTGTGGGGCTCAGGACGCCGGACCGCTACCTGTTCGGTTTCGGCATGGATTACAAGGGGTATTGGCGGAACGCGCCGGGAATATTTGCTTTAAAAGGGTACTGAAACCCATGAGAACCATCGCTTCGTTCTTCCGTTTCGACCAGCACAAAACCAGCTTCCGCCGGGAGACCGTGGCCGGGATTACCACGTTCCTGACCATGGCCTACATCATCATCGTGAACCCGGCCATCCTGGAGGCCGGGGGGATTCCCCGCGGACCCCAGACCACGGCCACCATCATTGCCGCGGTCTTCGGCTGCGTGGTCATGGCCCTGTGGGCCAACCGCCCCTTCGCCATCGCCCCCTACATGAGCGAGAACGCCTTTGTGGCCTTCACGGTGGTGAAGACCCTGGGCTACACGTGGCAGACGGCCCTGGGGGCGGTCTTCGTGGCGGGGATCGTCTTTTCCATCCTTACGGTGTTCAGGGTCCGGAGCTGGCTGGCGGAGGCGATCCCCCTCTCCCTCAAGTGCGCCTTTGCCGTGGGGATCGGCCTCTTCCTCACCTTCATCGGTCTCAACGAGACCGGGCTCGTCACCCTCGGAGTTGCGGGGGCGCCGGTGAAAATGGGGAACATCGCCGCGCCGTCGGTGCTCCTGGCGGTCTCCGGCTATCTCTTTACCGTATTCCTCATGACGCGGCGGGTTCCAGGCGCTATCGTCATCGGCATCGTGGCCACCACAGTGCTCTCCATCGCCTTGGGGGTCATCCCCATGCCCAAGGAGTTCGTGAGCCTCCCCCCCGCTCTGTCGCCGATTCTCTTTCAACTGGATATCGGGAGCGTTTTCGAGATTCGCTTCTTCCCGGTGGTCCTCACCATCTTCATCATGGCGTTCCTGGATACGGTGGGGACCCTCATCGGCCTCTCCATGCGGGCCGACCTCCTGGACGAGAACGGGAACCTTCCCGAGATCGAGAAGCCGATGCTGGCCGACGCCCTGGCCACCACCGTGGCGCCGCTTCTGGGGACCACCACCACCGGCGCCTACATCGAGTCGGCCGCCGGCATCGAGGAGGGGGGGCGCACCGGCTTCACGGCCCTGGTGGTGGCGGGGCTCTTTCTCCTCTCCCTCTTCTTCGCCCCCCTGTTCACCATCGTTCCGTCCCATGCCTACGGCATCGCCCTCATCGTCATCGGCTCCTTCATGATCGAGCCCATTAAGCGGATCGACTTCGATGACTTCACCGAGCTGGTCCCCGCATTCCTTACCATCGTCCTCATGATTTTTACCTACAACATCGGCGTCGGCATGAGCACGGGGCTCCTCACCTATCCGCTCCTGAAGGTGGCCGCCGGCCGGGGGCGCGAGGTGCCGGCCGGCATGTGGGTTATGGCGCTCCTGGCGGTGTCGCTGTTCGTGTTCTTTCCGAAGATGTGAATCTAATTTGTGCTGAAACAAAAAAAGCCCGCCGGAAGCGGGCTTTTCTGTATTTATGGGAGTCGTTCGGATGGCGAGTCCGGTGACGGGTCAGGCCGCCTTCCCGCTCACGACAGCCTCAAAACGCTTGAACAGCTCCGGGTTGAAGGAGCTCCCCACTTCTTCACCCATGATTTTCAGCGCTTCCGTCTGGGGAATGGCGTTGTGCTTGGGCCGGTCGGTGGTCATGGCGCAGAAGGTATCGCAGAGGGCCGCAAGCTGGGCGCTCCTGGGGACTTGGTCCCCCTTCAGGCCGGAAGGGTAGCCGCTGCCGTCGTATTTTTCGTGGTGGTGCCGCACGATGGTGAGGGAAACTTCGCCCAGGGTGCCGGCGCTGTGCAGATGTTCATATCCCTTCTGGGTGTGCTGCTTGACCTTGTGGTACTCGATGGCGGAAAGGGCGTCCGGTTTGTCGAGGAGGTCGCCGGAGAGGAATACCAGGCCGAAGTCGTGGAGGAGGGAGCCGACCCCCACGTCAATCATCTCGTCGTGGGTGAGGGCGAAGAGCCGGTCGTGGACAAGCATCATCAGGGCGGCCACCTGTACGCTGTGGGTGAAGATGTAGTGGTTCTGGGAGGTTATGGCCTGGAGCGCCTTCAGGGCATCTTCGTGTCCCGACACGTATTTCATGAGATGGCGCATCAGGCTGCGGCAGCGGATGATATCCGCAGTTTTGTCCGGTTCGTCGAAGATGTCGGTAACGTAGTTGGCGGCGGTCTGGTAGAGGATGGTTCCCTTGGAGCCGCTGTCGATGTCGCTGCGCACCAGGAGGCTGTCCAGGTTGTGCTCGAGGTATTCGGTCACCACATCCATGTCACCGCTTCTCACGTAGAGGAATTGGGTGCTGGTCCATTCGAGCCGTTGCCGGTCGGCTTCCGTGAATTTACGGTCGTGGTTCTTGTAGAGGATGAAGTTGCCGTTATTCTTTATGAAAAGTGCGATGTCGGGGAAGTAGTCGGGTGATATGCATGCAAGGGAAAGCGGTCTGTAAAAGCGGTTCTTCATTGTGTGTACCCCTGCGTCCGTTTTTCCTGTATTTGAACTTACTCGGGGGACGTTTGTCAATGTTTTCATTAAGAGGAACGGCGCCGGCGGAATCCATGGAATGCCGGGCCGAACATCGTCTCCGCGGTTGTTGCAGACAGCCGTACATGCCCGTTTACCGCAATTGACAAAAGGGGGGCGGGGGCACTACAGTAGATGAAAATATGCGGACCAGGCCGTTGCCCGGTGGCCTTGCCGTCGATGGATGGAGATGCGATGTTGCAGACAAGAACGAAGATTACCCTGGGACTGGTGGCCACGATTGCCTGTCTTGCGCTTGCGGCGGTTATGGTCCTGCGTTTTTCCGTGACCGGCCCCGACCGCGAGAGCATGGCATCCCTGGAGCTTTTTGCCGCAGTGCTCCATGAAGTGGAGCAGAATTACGTGGAGAAGGTTGACCGCAAGAAGCTCCTGGAGGGGGCCGTCAACGGGATGCTGGCGGCCCTTGATCCCCACAGTGCATATCTTCCCCCCGAGCCTTTCACCGAAATGCAGACGGAAATATCGGGGTCCTTCGGCGGGTTGGGCATCGAGCTTTCCCAAAAGGACGGGAAACTCACGGTGGTTTCCCCCCTGGAGGATACCCCAGCCTGGAAGGCGGGGATCAAGGCGGGCGATTACATCTTCAAGATTGGCGCTACTCCGACCAGCGACCTCACCATGATGCAGGCGGTGAAAAGGATGCGGGGCAAGCAGGGGACGAAGGTGACCCTCACCATACTCCGCAACGGAGAGGGGGAGCCTCTCGTGTTCCCCCTCGTGCGTGATATCATCCGGACCAAGAGCCTCCGTACCCGGACGCTGGAGCCAGGGTACGGTTACGTGCGCATCGGCCATTTCCAGGCTCGAACCGGCGAGGATTTCGCCAAAGCCCTGCACAAGCTGCGTGCCGAGAACGGGGGTAGCCTCAAGGGGCTCGTGCTCGATCTGCGCAATAACCCCGGCGGGCTTCTGGAGGTGGCGGTGGAGGTGGCCGGCCGTTTTGTGGGCGAACGGCTGGACAATGGCCTCATCGTTTATACCGAGGGGCGTGAACCTTTCGCCAAGCGCCGCTACAGCGCCACTGTCGGCGAGAAGGAACCCCGCTATCCACTGGTGGTGCTCATCAACAGCGGCAGCGCCAGTGCTTCCGAGATCGTTGCCGGAGCGCTCCAGGACTATGGCCGGGCCGTCATAATGGGAACTCCCAGCTTCGGCAAGGGGTCGGTGCAGAGCGTAGTTCCCATGAAGGATGGTGCCGGGCTCAAGCTTACCACTGCCCTCTACTATACGCCCAAGGGGCGCTCGATCCAGGCCAGGGGGATAATTCCCGATATCACCGTTGAGAACGCCGAGCTGAAAATAGTTCCGGAGGACAAGCGGGAGGAATTCCACGAGAAGGATCTGGACAACCACCTCGGGGGAGGGAAGGAGACTCCCGAAGCGGTGGAGGAGAAGGAGAACCGCGAGAAAATGACCAAACCGGCCAGCAATGCCGTGACCGGTTTCGCGGATGATTTGAAGAAGGATCAGCAGCTTGCCCGTGCCCTGGATCTTCTGAAAAGCTGGGAGGTGCTGCAAAAGGTGGCGGGTGGGGCGAAGTAGCCCGCCTGCCTGTTTCCGTAGGGGCGGTTATGGTTCAAGGGAGAAGTAGAATGTTGCCCCCTTCCCGACCGCTCCTTCCCCCCAGATTCTTCCGCCGTGCCGCTGGATTATGCGTTGCACCGTGGCGAGGCCGATGCCGGTCCCTTCGAAATCCGATTTGCTGTGGAGCCGCTGGAAGGTGCCGAACAGGCGGTGAGACTCGGCCATGTCGAAGCCTGCCCCGTTGTCGCTCACGAAGTAGTACTTCTTCCCCCCCTTTTCCGTAACGCCGAACTCTATTACGGCGCTCTCCTTCTTGCCGGTATATTTCCAGGCATTCCCCAGTAAATTCACCAGCACCAGGTTCAGCAGGCGCGAGTCTCCGTTGCCGGAGACCCCTTCGGCGATTCTGAAATCCCCATGGCGTTGCTTGTCCTTTGCCTTGAGCTCCGCGGCAATGATGCGAGCCATGGTGCTGAGATCCACTTCCTGCCGTTGCAGCTCCTGGTGATTCAGCCGGGAAAATTCCATCAGGGCGCCAATCAGGTCGTTCATGCGCAGTGTCGACTGGTATATCTCCTGGATGTAATCAGCACTGCCCGCATCGAGCGTATCGGCGTGGAGTTCCAACAATACCTGGCAGTAACCGCTGATGTTTGTCAGGGGCGACCGCAGGTCGTGGGAAACAGTGTAGTTGAATGCCTCCAGTTCGTGATTTGCGGTTTCGAGCTGCTCGTTGAGATGGTTAAGCTCGTTTTGCGTCCGGATAAGCTCGTTGTTCTTTTGGATCGCGGTTTCGTAGGTGCAGAGGAGAAGGTCGAGGATCTGGCGGCGGTCCGCGGTTATGCAGTAGCGCTGGCCGGCAAAGAGGATTTCCAGCCCCGGTTGAGACCCGACGCTGCACGTATCGCGGGTTTCCATCAGGTACCCGACGCGGGAGATTAGATGCTCTTCGTCGTAGGGCTTGGTGATGAAATTGTCGGCACCGCATTCGAGTCCCCTGATTACATCGTGGGGGTCGGAGAGGGAGGTCAGGAGTATTACGGGTATGTGCCGGCAATCGTCCCGTTTCTTGATTCTGCGGCACAACTCGTAGCCGTCGATCTCCGGCATGATCACATCGCTTATAATCAGCGAGATTTTCTTGCCGGGGATGAGAGCCAGGGCCTCTTTGCCGTTGCCTGCCGAGATTACGCCGTAGCCGTTGGATTCCAGTATGTGGCGCAGTTTAACGGACTGGGTAGGGCTGTCCTCGATGATGAGGATGTCTCCGTTGCTTTTTTCCGTTACCTCTTCCATGGTTACTTCTCCATCGCCACCAGGTTGGTAAGGGTTGTCACGATTTGAGCAGGCGGCAGCGTGTAGGTGGCGGCTTCAAGTTTAATGGCTTCTCCAGGCATCCCGTGAATGACGGAGCTTTTCAGGTCCTGGGCGATTGTGACGGCTCCTGTTTCCCTTAAAAGTTTCAGTTCCCTCGCTCCGTCGCTCCCCATGCCCGTGAGAAGGACCCCCACCGACCGTGGGCCGAAAGCGAGCGTCACCGAGCGGAATAAAGCGGAAACCGAAGGCCTGAGGCCGTTCTCCGGGGGGGAGTCCTTGAGGGCGATTGCCGTGCCGTCCGCCGTGACGAGCATATGGCTGCCGTCCGGCGCCACGTAGGCGTGGCCGGGCAGGATCCGCTCGCCGTGGGTTGCGATATGCACCGGAATGGCGGAGGTGAGGTTGAGCCACTCGGTAAATCTCTTGATAAAGCCGAGGGCCATGTGCTGCACGATGAGGACCGGCGCCGGGAAATTCTTCCCGAGCCCCGCAAGGATGGCCTGTATGGCCAGCGGGCCGCCGGTGGAGGCCCCTATGGCTACGGCATTTACCCGAGCCGGAACAGCCGCCCTTTGAGGCGGCGGGGTGATGGCGTCCGGCCTGTCGCGGCGCGGAGTCCGCCGCACCACTTTAACCTCGGCCATCAGCTTGACGGTCCGGATGAACGCTGCGGCTTCACGCTCGTGGTCCGGATGGCCTGGTCCGTTGGGGCGCGCCAGGGCCGTGACGGCTCCGGCTTCCATGACGCGGAAGGTTGAAGCCACTTCTTCGGCGTCCAGGTTTCCGCTTACTACTACTATCGGGACGGGATGACTCTCCATGATCAGGCGGGTGGCGATAAGTCCGTTCATCCGCGGCATGTAGATGTCCATGGTTATCACGTCGGGTTTCAGGCGCGCCGCTGCTTCAACGGCTTCTTCCCCGTCCGCCGCGGTGCCGATTACCTCGATCCCCGGATCGGAGGCGAGAAGCGCCTGGAGCAGCATCCGCACGCTTGCCGAATCGTCAACTACAAGTACCTTTACCATGTCAGCCCGTTACCCCGCGCATTCAAATCAGCCTCCTTATGGCATCCAGAAGATTGCTCTGGTCGAAACTGCTCTTCACAATATAGGCGTTCGCCCCGGCATCGACACCCCGCTCCCGGTCTTCGCGCGAGTCGAGGGAGGTCACCAGCACCACCGGCAGGTCGGTCAGGTGACGGGATGCGCGAATCCTCCCCGTAAGCTCGAAACCGTTCATGCGGGGCATGTCCACGTCGGAAACCACCATGTCGAAGTCTTCGGTGCCGAGCAGCGTCAGGGCGTCGACGCCGTCCACTGCGGTTTTTACCCGGTATCCGGCTGATTCCAGGATGTTTTTCAGCAGTGTCCGGGCGGTTATGGAGTCCTCCACGACCAGGATCGCCTGTGATGGCGCTTCTTCCATAACAGCTTGACGGCTGGAGGAACCGCCCGTGGCGGCGAGCCTGACCGCCGACTTGACCAGGTCGCTGCTGTTCAGTATCGGTACGACCTTTCCACTTCCCAGAACCGTGGCCCCGGCAATGTTTCTCACGCGGCGAAGCTGCGGCCCGAGCCCCTTGACCATCACTTCCTGCTCGCCCGCCACCTGATCAACTCCGAAGGCGATACCCCCCTGGCCGGTGGGGAGGACAAAGAAGCTGAGGTGGTTGTCATTGTCGGCCCGCTCCTCGTGCGGAAGCTCCAGCACGTCGTCCAGTCTCACATAGGAGAGCGTGCGGCCGTCCAGTTCGATGGTTTCCCGGTTTTCCACGGTGGCGAAAGCGGTTCGTTCTTTCCGCGCAACGCGCTCCACGTCGGTGGTCGGCAGCACGAAGAGGCGTCCGGCCGCCTGGACCAGTACCCCCCTGAAGGTGGAGAGGGTCAAGGGGAGGGTTATGCGAAAGGCCGTGCCGCGCCCCTTTTCGGTTTCGACCGCAATGGCGCCCCCGAGCCTTTCCACCTTTTCCCGCACGATGGCCAGGCCGAGCCCCCTTCCCGATATGTCGTCGATGATGGGGCTCGTGGATATTCCCGAAGCGAAAATGAGGGAGATGGTGTCTTGCTCGCCTGTCTGGTCCGGGCTCCCGGGCGTTGCCAGGCCGAGCTTTACGGCAGCCTCCCTCAGACGGTCGGTGTCGATGCCTCCGCCGTCGTCGGCGATGACAACTTCCACCCGGTTGCTCTCCACGAGCGAGACGGCTACGGCGATTTTTCCGCGCGGCGGCTTCCCCTGCCGCTCCCTTTCGCCGGGGGATTCGATGCCGTGGTCAATGCAGTTGCGCACCAGGTGGACGAGGGGGTCCTTCATCTCTTCGAGAACCCGCCGGTCGATTTCGATGGACTCCCCTTCAATGACCAGTTCCGTTTCTTTGCCCAGATCCCGGGACAGGTCGCGGACAAGCTTCGGGAGGATGGCCAGCAGCGACGAGAAGGGGAGCATCAGCGCTTCCCGGACATCCTCCAGCAGGTTTGCCACCATGTCGCCAAGGTGCAGGAGATCCTGCTCCGCCCCTTTTGTCAGGCGGCTCATGCGATATCCGCTCTCCCTGGTCAGCGCATAATTCCTGTCGAGGAAATCGAGAAGTTTCCTGACAGGCGCATCGTGTTCCCCGGCAGGGGATTCACCGGCCGTTTCGGTTTGCAGTTGCCTGCGCATTCGCCGCAGAGCCGGACGCGCCTTCTTCCACTCCTTTTCCCAAAGGGCGAGATCCTTGCGGAGGGCCCGCAGCTCCTCCACCCGTTGGGCGGCGGCGAGCTTTGCCGTGAGCATTTCTTCGGTCTGGTGCAGCAGTGTGTCGAGCTTTCCGGCGGAGATCCTCACGGTGTGCGTCGGGGTCGCTTTCCCGCCATGGGGGGGCTCCTCCTGTTCCGGGCGGGGCGCGGGATGGGGCGGGATGGCATGGGGAGAGAAGGTGCCCCTCTGTGCCTGGTGCAGGCGGAAGACCAGTTCCCTGAGCCGTTCTTTCTCCCCGGGGGACGGGCCGGTTTCCAGGGAAGGGAGAAGCGCTCCTATGGTATCGACCGATGTGTGGAGCAGGTCGAACAGTTCCGGCACCTGCTTGATTTCCCGCCGCTTCATGGCGGACAGGAGGTTTTCCATGGCATGGCCGACGGTTTCGATGGGCGCGGCGTTAACGGAACGGGCAGCACCTTTCAGGCTGTGGGTTTCCCTGAAAAGCGTCTCGACCAGTTCCATTTCCCTTTCGGGGGATGCGCTCTGCTCCAATTCGACCAGGCCGGTCGATATGGCCGTCAGGCGCTCCTTCGTCTCGGCCGTGAAGGTTGCCAGGAGCTTGTTGAGGAAGTCTTTATCCATGAGTGTTCCATGTGGAGGCGATCTTTGTGATCGCAAAGGAGCGGGCGAATACAAGATTCGCCCCTACGGCATTCATTACAGCTTGAACTGCTCCACCAACTGCTTCAGCTTCTGGCCCAGCTCGTGAAGAGTCTGGGCGGAGAGCTCCGCCTGTTTCGTGCTGGTGACGCTCAGGGTGCTGGCCTCGCTGATGTTTTCCATGGCCAGGGCCACCTGATCCATGCCGATCATCTGCTGCTGGCTGGTGGCGGTGATCTGGACCGAGGCATTTGCCGATTCGGATATGCTTTCCGTCAGGAGCCGGATCGATTCGCCTGCCGCCGCGGCCTGCTTTTCACCGGCTTCCACGGCCTTGCTCCCCTGCTCGGTAGCCATAACCGCCGCATGGGTTGCCTTCTGGATATCGTTAAGCAGCGCCCGGACCTGGGCCGTCGCCTGTTTCGACTGGTCGGCCAGGCTCTTGACTTCATGGGCCACAACGGCGAAACCTTTGCCGTGTTCGCCCGCCTTTGCCGCCTCGATGGATGCATTGACGGCAAGGAGATTCGACTGCTCTGCCAGATCGTTGACCGTCGCAATTATCTCGCCGATGGCGTGGCTCTGTTCACTGAGGCTCACAATGCTTTCGGCCAGGGTGGCCATCTGCTCGCGGATACGGTTCATCCCCTCGATGGACTCTTCCACCGATTTCTTGCCCCCCTGGGAGACCTGAAGCGACCGTTGTGCCGTGTCGGCCACATTGCGGGCCTTCTGGGCCGCCAGTTGCGTGGTCTGTTTTACCTCTTCGACGGTGGCGGTAGTTTCATTCAGGGCGCTTGCCGTTTCGGCCGCGCTGGAGGCAACTTGGGTGGTTGCGGCCAGAATCTCTCCTGCCGAGGCCGCCAGGACGTTGACTCCTTCCTGAATGTCCATGGTCTGCCTGCGGAGATTTTCTACCATTTTGCCGAAAGTCTGGAGGAGCAGGTTCATCTCGTCACGGCCCCTGGCGGGAGGGACCGTAACGGTGAGATCTCCGCTGGATACCCGCTCCGCCACCCCCATTGCGGTGCCCAGGGGGCGGATGATGCTGCGGGTAAGGGTGACGGCGATGAGGACTACGATGCCGGCGGCAACAATTACTGCGATGGAGGTCAGGATGAGGGACATTCTGGCCGCACTCTGGGCACTTTTGAAAAATTCGGTTGCCTGGTTGTCGGCGACGTTGAGGATGTCCGCCGATTCCTTGTCCAGTCTGGTGAACAGTTTCGACTCAATGTCGGCCAGGAGAGCCCCGGCGGTTTCCTTCCGGTTGTCGAGCACCAGGGTGATGACCTCGTCCCGGAGCGGTTTCCATTCTTCATAGGCCTTGAGCACGTCATCAACTTCGCTCTGCCTGCCGGAGAACCGGTCTTTGACGACCCCCATGTTTTTTATGAATGCTTTTTCGGAATCGTTGACCGCTTGCAGTTCTGCGTTGACCGCGCCGCTGGCCTTGGACGTCACCATCTTGTTGAGGGAGCGGTTCATCTGCATCAGGTCGAGATAGGCGCTGCGGATCGCCTTCCTGACGGTGAACGGTTTTTCGTACATATTGTTGGTGAGGCCTGCCAGGAGGTTCATCCGGTTCAGGGAATATCCCCCGACTCCAATCAGGAGCACCAGGATAATCGCGAAACTCACAAACAGCCGCGTCTGTATTCGCATATCCATTATCATGTTTCCGTTCTCCCTTTCTTGCTGAAGCTGGATTTATCGGTTCGATGCGGTATGAGCTTTATTCTTCGTGATGTACGATTATCCGGTTGTCGTTCAGTATCCGCGTTCCGTCCAGGATTACCGTCCGCTCCCCGGTGATTCCCTTCAGGTATTCATCCCTGATGCCGGTGAGGGTGGGCAGGGATGGCTGGATACCCTCGCCCGGTATCAGCCGCACGCCCAGAATCTCGTCCGCCAGGATGCCGAAGGTCATTTCTTCATCATGCACAATGATTACCTTGTTGAGGTCCGTCAATCCCTTTTCCGGCAGGTCGAAGAATTTTTTCAGATCGATGACGGAGACGATTTCTCCCCGGACGTTGATGAGCCCAAGGACGAAGGGGGGCGTGCAGGGGAGGGGGGTGAGGTCCTTCAGCGGGCAGGTCTCCCGTACGCAGGACATCTCAATTCCGTACCGCTCGTAGGCCAGGAGGAATTCCAGGATTTCCATCTGTCCCGCGGCCGTTTCCCCCGGGTGTGAGTCGCGGGCCAGGGTGGCCGCCCTTGTTTTCAGGATGCGTGCCTCTTCCTCGGGAGATACTTCACTGGCAAGGGCCGCCCGTGCCGTTTCCAGGCGGCGGCGGATTTCGTCCCAGTCGATATTCTCCGCCGGTTTTGCGGAATGGGTGTCAGTCATGGTGAGGTCCTCGCGTCATCCCCGTCACGGTTTCCAGCCGGATTCGCGCGTTGCCGCGATGATCCTGGCAAGCCTGCCGGCGGTAATCCCGTCGCTCCCCGGTACCGGGTGATCGTCGCAGTATGCGCGCAGGAGCTCCAGGGCGTTGTCGAAATGGCGGTCCGATTCTGTTTTCTTACCCTGCCGCAGGGTTAGGTTGCCCAGGGCGAAGTGGGAGAGCACGAAAGTGTGGTCAAGGTAGAGTGCCCGCTTCAGTGCCGCCACCGCATCGTCTACGGCCCCCTGCTCCTGGAAGATGGTGGCGCGCAGGTAGTGAAGCTCCGCATTAAGCTTATCGGCGGCTATCGCTTCTTCCGACCAGTGGAGTGCCTCCGTCAGATTGCCCATGTCGGCGAAGAGCTGCGCCAGGAGCGTGGCTGCCTTTCCGGACATGGGGAAGGACGCGTCGGCCGTCCGGGCCTCGGAGAGGTATTGGCACAGTTTTTCCGCTGCCTGCAGATAATGCCCTTGCCGGTGGAGTTCCACCGCCTCTTCATAGGCTGACGAATCTGCACGGCAAACCTTCTCTTCCCCGGTCTCCGGCGGGAGAGGCTCCTCGGGGACGTGAAGGGAAACCGTGGGCTGCTGCTCCGCCCGTGGGGGTTGGGGCTCATCCGGGGAAAGCGGGCATGAAAATGCGGCCGTCACTTTCCCATTGCCCCCCTTGCGGTAGAATACCGCTCCCGGAAAGGCTATGGCGTCAAATTGCCCGAAAATTGCGGCCGACGTCTCACAGGGGCTGACGAGCAGCCAGCCGCCGTCAAGGAGAGAACGGTGAAAATTCCCGGTGACCTGGCCGGCCTGCTCCGCTCCGAAGTACATCAGAACGTTGCGGCAGAAGATGATGTCCATCGCATTGGTGTTGTTCACCAGGGACGGGAATGTGTCCTCCACCAGGTTGAGGTTGGCGAATGTCACCATGTTCCTGATGGCGGGCGGGACTTCGAACCGCCCGTCTTTGCAGCGGTTGAAATACCGGCTCTTCATCCATTCCGGCACGCCCCGGAATGACCAGTTGCTGTAAATGCCCCCCGCCGCCTTGCCAAGGGCGCGGGGGTTGACGTCGGTGGCCAGGATGGTGATGTTCCACTCGCCCAGATCGGGGATCATCTTTTTTAACAGGATCGCGATGGAGTATGCTTCCTCGCCCGAGGAGCAGCCGGCGCTCCAGATCCTGAGCCGCTGTTCCTTCCCGCGCCGGGCGTTGATAAGTTCCGGCAGGATGCTTGATTCGAGGGCGTCGAAGCTCCCCTTTTCGCGGAAAAAATAGGTCTCGCCGATTGTCAGGTGGCTGGCGAGTATTTCGATATCGCTCCGCGAAACCGGGGACGATAAGAGCCACTGGATACACTCTCCCGCATCCGGAAAACCGAACTCCCGGGCTGCGTGGAGCGTTCTGTGCTCCAGGTCGCGCCAGCGTTTCTCCGGGAAATGCAGGCCGAGCTGGCTGGAAACGAATTCACTGAGCCGCGCCAGCAGATGATGGGGTATGTGCTGGGGCATCACGCTCCCGTTGGGCAATCCGGTAAGGGGAAATCAGGCATGGTTCTCCTGTTCCAGCGCCGATTTCAGCGCCCGCGCTTCTTCCAGGGACAGAAAACCGCCGAGGTCATGGATGAAAACCACGCCGTCCTCAAGCTTTACGACTCCTTCCACATGTTCCATGCCCGGCACAATCGTTCCGGGAAGCACGATCTCATGGGCCGGCCGTTCGATGACGCCATGCACCATGTCCACGATGAGGGCCACGGTCCGTTCCGCCGTCCGGGCAATGAGCAGATGGTCGTCAAGTTTCGCCTTCCGCCGGGCAAGTCCGAACCGGCGGCGGATGTCGAGGACCGGTACAATACTGCCGTTAATGGTTATGATGCCGAGGACAATTTCAGGCGCTTTCGGCAGAGGAGTGATTTCGACCATGCGGACGGTTCGGTCCACGGCGGAGAGTTGCAGCGCATAGCGCTGCTCGTCGAGGGAAAATACTACGAGGTGAAAGGATTCGGTCACGGGACGTCCACCTTTTGGGGTAGTGGCGGTCTTTGTGCTGCAGAAGGCAAAGGACGTTTTCGGGACATCTGTGCCAATACGGTGACAAACTGGCGGAAGAATAACAGAAACGGCCGGGCAAAACAAGGTTTGCCGATGATGTGTTCAGGGTTGTGCATGCCCCGGTGAGGCGAGGATAAAGAAAAGGGGCGCCGGGAGCGCCCCTGTGGGGATTTTATGCTATTTCGCCGCTCGGAGGCGCCGTGTGCCGGATGTCCTTCCCCTTGACCATGAAGATTACCATTTCGGCCACGTTGGTGGCGTGGTCGGCGATCCGCTCCATGTATTTTGAGATGTAGAGCAATTTCATGGCCCTGGTTATGCTTGAGGGATCTTCCATCATGAAGGTGAGAAGCTCCCGCTGTATCTGGTCGTTGACACTGTCCACGAAGGCGTCTTCCTGGCAGACCTTGATGGCCAGTTCGGCGTCGCCGCGGACAAAAGCGTCGAGGGCCTCCTTCACCATGGTTGCCGCGGCCGCGGACATGCGGGGGAGGTCGATGTAGGGTTTCAGGGGCGGTTCCTCGTTCAGTTCCACCACCCGCTTCGCCACGCTGGTGCACTGATCCCCGATCCGCTCCAGATCGGTTACTATCTTCAGGGCCAGGGTGATGAAGCGCAGGTCCCTGGCCGCCGGCTGGCGCCGGGCCAGCACCTGGAGGCACTTCTCGTCGATCTCCAGTTCCAGGTGGTTGATCTCGTGGTCTGTGGCGATGAGGCGCCGGGCCAGGTCCGAGTCGCGCTCCACCAGGGATTTCATGGCGTCGGAGATCATCTGCTCCACCTTGCCCCCCATTTCGAGGAGCTTGTTCCTGATCTCGGTCAGTTCTTCATCGAAGTGTCTGCTGAAATGTTCGCGTTCCATCCATATCTCCATGTTAAGGACTTGGGGCGTCGTTGTGCAAAAGCCCGCGGTTGTTTAGCCGAAGCGTCCCGTAATGTAATCTTCGGTCTGCCTTTTCTCGGGGTTGGTGAAGAGTTTCTTGGTGTCGCCCCATTCGATCAGGTCGCCCATGTAGAAGAAAGCGGTGTAGTCGGAAACCCGCGCCGCCTGCTGCATGTTATGGGTGACGATGATGATGGTGTACTTCTCCGTCAGTTCTTCGATCAGTTCCTCGATTTTCAGGGTGGAGATCGGGTCGAGGGCCGATGCCGGCTCGTCCATGAGGATTACCTCGGGCTGCACGGCAATGGTCCGGGCAATGCAGAGCCGCTGTTGCTGGCCGCCGGAGAGTTCCATGGAGTTGCTCTTGAGCCGGTCCTTGACTTCGTCCCAGAGGGCTACCCGGCGCAGGCTGGTCTCCACGATTTCGTCCGCCTCGCTCTTCTTTATCCGCCCGTTCAGCTTGTAGCCCGCCACCACATTATCGTAAATCGACATGGCCGGGAAGGGGTTAGGCTTCTGAAACACCATGCCGACCCGGCGGCGGATGGAGACGGGATCGACGCTGCGGTCATAGATGTCGTTGCCGTCCAGGAGGACCTTGCCGGTGACCTTGGCGTTGGGAAAGAGGTCGTGCATCCGGTTCAGTGCCCGGAGCATGGTCGACTTGCCGCATCCGGACGGTCCGATGATGGCGGTGACGGTGTTTTCGGGAACGTCGATGGAGACATCCTTTACGGCGTGGGTCTGCCCGAAGTGTACGTTCAATTTGTCGATGGTTACCTTGGTTTTCATTGGTTCCTCTGAATTGATGGTGACGACTAGTGTCTGGCTCGTCCCAGGTAGCGTGCCGTAAGGCTCAGGGCGAACATGACCGTTACGAGGACCAGCGCTCCGGCCCATGCGAGCTGGTGCCAGTCCTCGTACGGGGAAATGGCGAAGTTGAAGATCTGCAGCGGCATGGCGGCGATGGGTTCAGACAGCTTCCTGCTCCAGAACTGGTTCCCCAGGGCGGTGAACAGGAGCGGCGCGGTTTCGCCGGCTATGCGCGCAATGGCCAGGAGGATGCCGGTAATGACCCCCGTCGTGGCGCTGCGGAGCGTTACCTTGAGGCTGGTGCGCCAGAGGGGGACCCCCAGGGCCAGTGAAGCCTCCCGCAACGATCCGGGGACCATTTTAAGCTGCTCTTCGGTGGTGCGCAGCACGATCGGGATCATGATGAGCGCCAGGGCCACCGCGCCGGCCAGGGCGGAGAACCCCTTCATGGGCACCACCAGGAGGGTGTAGGCCACCATGCCGGTGATGATGGAGGGGACGCCGGAGAGCACGTCCGCGGCGAACCGCACGGCGTTGGAAACCTTGCTCCCGCCGAACTCCACCAGGTAGAGCGCCCCGAAAACGCCGACCGGTATGCCGATTCCCGAAGCCAGGGCGATCAGAACCGCCGACCCCACCATGCCGTTGGCCATCCCGCCTCCCGTTTCGCCGGTGGGCTTGGGGATATGGATGAAGAAATCCGTGGTAATGGAGCCGGCCCCCATCTTGATGATGTGGAAGAAAATCATTCCCAGGGGGATGAGGACGGCCATGGTGGCGCACACCATGAGCAGGGTGACGATGTGGTTCTTGATGTTTCTGATAGTGACGGTTCCCATTATTTCGCCCCCCCTGCCGCTTGCCGTGTCATCCCCCAGAGGAGGAGCCTGGCCATGACGTTGATGACAAGCGTGATGGCCAGCAGCAGGAGGCCGATTTCCATGAGCGCCGAAGCGTGGAGCGTCGAGGTGGTTTCGGCGAACTCGTTGGCGATGACGCTCGGCATGGTGTAGGCCGGTGAAAGGAGCGAAAGGGATATCTGCGGCGTGTTGCCGATTACCATCGTCACTGCCATGGTTTCGCCGATGGCCCGGCCGAGGCCCAGGATGACCGCGCCCAGGATGCCCGAGCGGCCGTAGGGGAGCACCGCCATGCGGATCATCTCCCAACGGGTCGCTCCCAGGGCGATGGCCGCTTCGCGCTGGCTCTGGGGGACGGCGAGCAGCACTTCCTTGGAGATTGAGGTTATGATCGGGACGATCATGATCATCAGAATGAAAACGCCCGCCATCATGCTCACTCCGTAGGGAGCCCCCTGGAAGATGGGGAGGAATCCGAAGCGCTCGATGAGAAACGGCTGCACCGTCTGCTGGAGCCAGGGGGCCATGACCAGGATTCCCCACAAACCGTAGATGACGCTCGGAATGGCCGCCAGCAGTTCAACCAGGGCCGCCACGGCCCCGCCGAATTTTTTTGGGGCAATCTCCGTTATGAAAAGAGCCGTCCCGACACTGAGCGGGGTTGCGAGAACCAGGGCGAGCAGGGAGGATATGACCGAGCCCCAGATGTAAGCCAGGGAGCCGAAGGAGTCCTGAACCGGGTCCCAGTTGGAATCGCCGATGAATTTCCAGCCGAAGGCCTTTATGGCCGGGAGGCTTTCCTTGACCATCTCCAGAACCATGACGGCCATGATGAGAAGGATGCTGAAGGCAAGTGCGGCTGTAATCCCCTTGAAGAGAAGGTCCGAATTCAGTCCTTTGCTCGGGGGGAGCGCTGGTGATGGTGTCTTGTTAGTCACCGTTTTCTCCGTATGTCCAATTGGTTGCCAGAGGCTATGTTTTTCAGGATTGGTGTGCCTGGGGCAGCCTCAGGGGTTGTTTCCCGTAACATGCACTTAATGCTGCTGTAACAATTACCGGAAGATGAAAATGCCCGGCGCTCACCGCTGCTTTTTCGCGGGAGGCCGGGCTTTTCCTGGTGCTTACTTAATGGTCTTGATAGTTTTTCCAACCATTTTCTTGACGTTTTCCGGCAGCGGTGCGTAGAGGAGCGGTGCCGCCATCTTCTGGCCGTTGTTGAGGCTCCAGTTCAGGAATTGCACCAGTTTCTGCCCCTTCAGGGCGTCTTTCTGCTTCTCGTACACGAGCAGGTAGGTGAAACCGGCAATCGGATAGGCGTTTTTGCCCGGCTGGTTCACCAGGGAGATGCGGTAGTCGGCCGGCATGTTCTTGGCGGCGCCGGCTGCGGCGGCGCTGGTGCTCTGGATGGAGGGCTTGACCCAGTTGCCGCTCTTGTTCTTCAGGGTGGAGGTGGGGAGCTTGTTTTCGAAGGCGTAGGCCAGTTCCACGTAACCGATGGAGTTTTTGGTGGTTTTAACCTGGCCGGCTACCCCTTCGTTTCCTTTGCCGCCGAGGCCGATGGGCCACTTGACCGAGGTCCCCTTGCCGACCTTTTTGGCCCACTCGGGGCTCACGGCGGAGAGGAAGTCGGTGAAGATCGACGTGGTGCCGCTGCCGTCGGAACGGTGCACGACGATAATCGGTGCGTTGGGAAGCCTGACGCCGGGGTTGTCATTGGTGATGCGGGGGTCGTTCCACTTGGTGATCTTGCCGAGGTAGATGTCGGCCACATCTTCAGACGTGAGCTTCAGTCCGTTCGGCACGCCGGGGACGTTGTAGGTGACCACCACTGCGCCCATGACGGTCGGAATGTGTAGAAGCTTGCCGGGGGCCGCTTTCAGTTCCGCATCGGAGAGGGGTTTGTCGCTGGCGCCGAAGTCTACGGTCTGGGCGGTGATTTGCTTGATGCCGCCGCCGCTGCCGATGGACTGATAGTTGAATCTCACCGAAGGATCAATCTTGGCATATTCGCTGAACCACTTAGAGTAGAGCGGGTAGGGGAAGGTTGCGCCTGCGCCGTTGACCAGGGTTGCGGCACCCGCTTGACCGGCTGCGGCGGTTACCGCCAGGGTCGCAAGGATTGCGAGACTTTTCCGTAATGCTTTCAGCATCTGTTTTTCCTCCTTGGGTTATTTCCAGCGTTGAATTCGTTATCGAGCTTTTCGTAATAATAGGCTTGCTTCTGTTACATTCAGGTTACGGCAATGCAAAGATCCTTTGAAAAACGTTGCGTAAACCGATTCCCCCTGCTCACAACTCTTCCCTGCTGCTGCGGGGAGAGAAGCGCACGGCAATGATCCGCACCGTCGCCAGAGACAGTACCAGGGCTATGACCATGGCAACTTTTTGCCAGTCCATTTCCCGGTACCAGAATGCCATCACTTCGGTCAGGACCGTGACCAGCACCGTGTCGATGATGTAGGTCACCTTGACCCGCCCTTCCGTGAAATAGGCAAGCGCAGTTCTTAGAACCTCCACGATGGCGAGCACCGTCAGCACATCCACCAGGATAGTCCTGAATGCCCCGTGCAAATCGTCTCCCATGACAAGCCGAAGGTCCTGGAAGGTGACGATGATTCCCGCCAGAATTGCCAGGAGAATGGCGACGATGAGGAGGCTCAGAAGCGTTCGGACCGAGATTTCGAAGAATTTCGTCAGCTTCAGGTCAATGACGTTTTCTTTCCACATGATATCTCCTTATAGAGTTGATTCAACGCTCTCAGGTGTTAGCATGCGACTGTTACAGCGGTGTGGAGTTTGTGCAAGGAGTTGGAAAATGGTGATTTTGTGCCGGCGGGTGATGTGTAGGATGGAAAAAGGGCACCGGAGGATTGGTGCCCTTTTCCTGCTGTTGCGGATGGTCCTCTCTTATGCCTGCTTCAGGGTGAACCAGAACTCCGACCCTTTGCCCGGTTCGCTCTCCACCCCCACGGTGCCGCCGTGGATCTGGATGATGTGCTTGACAATGGCGAGCCCGAGGCCGGTTCCCCCTTCATTGCGGCTGCGTGCCGCGTCCACCCGGTAGAAGCGTTCGAACAGCCGTGGCAGGTCCTTGGCGGGGATCCCCGGGCCGGTGTCTTTAACTCCGATGCGGACCATCCCGTCATCTGTCTTTACGGTGAATGAGATGGCCCCCCCTGCGGGCGTATACTTGATGGCGTTGTCCAGGAGGTTGACCATAACCTGCTCGAGGCGGCCGGGGTCTGCGATTACCGCCGGCGCTCCTGCCACTCCCGAGTTGTCTATGGCAATCCCCTTTTGGGCAGCCTTCGGTTCCAGGAGTTCCAGGGCATGCTTTGCCACCTGTTCCGGGCGGACTGTTGCCTGCTCCAGATTCATGTTTCCCGCTTCCAGTTGGGAGAGTGTGAGTAGATCGCCGATCAGGGCGGCGAGCCGTTCCGAATGGCTGAGGATTATTTCGATAAACTTCCGTGCCCGCTCGGGATCGCTTTCCATGAGGCCGTCGAGCAGCGTCTCGGCATATCCTTTTATGACAGTGACAGGTGTTCTCAGTTCGTGGGAAACATTGGCGACAAAGTCCCGGCGAATGTTTTCCAGTTTCGTCAGGTCGGTGATGTCGTGGAAAACAGCCACTACTCCCTGGAGTTCTCCGTTGTCCAGAAGGGGCACCCAGTGGGTGAGGACGTGTTTTTCCTTTCCGAGGGGCAGGGTCATTTTCTCGATCCGCTCATCACGGGAGGCGACGATGGCCTTGAAAGCGTCATTCAAGGCAGGATGCCGGGCGATTTCGATGATGTGTCTCCCCTCGACATTCCGGTCCAGGGAGAAAAGTTCGAGAAAAGCCGGATTGACCAGGGTGATCATGCCGTTGGCGTCGGATACCATGAGTCCTTCACCCATGCCCCGAAGAATGGTGTCGAGCCGGTTTCGCTCCGCCGAGGTGCGTTCCATCTGCTGTTCTATCCGTGCGGCCATGTCGTTCATCACCAGGGCGAGTTCACCCACCTCGTCGCGGGTGGAGACCGGAACTCTACGGCTGAAGTTTCCCTTCCCGATTTGTTTCGCCAGGATGGTTATGGTGCGCAATGATCGGGAAGTTACCCGCGAGAGGATATAGCTGAGAACAAGGGCGACGAGCAGGGCGATGGCCAGGGAAGCAGCAAGAAGCGTCCGGATGCTCCCTTTTGCCTGTTCCAGGGCGGTGAGGGGAAGCGATAGGCGCACGAATCCTTTTTCCCCCGCTGCCGTTTCCAGCGGTACCGCCACGTAGAGCATGGGGGTCTTTATCGTTGCCGAGTAGCGGATAGCCTCCCCATTGCCGCTTTTCAGCGCCTGCTGTATCTCGGGCCGGTCCAGGTGGTTCTCCAGTCCCTTCAATTCCTGGGGCGCAATCTCCGAATCGCCTGCCACCGTGCCGTCGGCCAGGATGATCGTCACTCGTGCCCGGGTTGCCCGTGAGATTGCGGAAGCTACCGCAGGCGCGTCATTACGCATCCTGGCTATGTCCCGGTGGGCGATCATCCGGGTGAGACGTGTCTCGGTGGTGAGGTTCTGCCGGATTTCAGCCGTCAAGTGCCGGTTCAGGGTGTGGCTCAGGTAGGCGAAAAAGACCCCCCCGATGAAAAGTACTAGAAAAATATAGGAAGCCATCAGCTTCCATTGGATATTGAATTTCACTGCTCCTCCATCTTGTATCCGAACCCCCGGACCGTTTTTATCAGGTCGCCCGCCTGGCCGAGCTTGGTGCGCAATCGTGTGATATGGGTGTCCACCGTGCGGGTGTCCCCCACATAGTTGTATCCCCAGACGTTCTTGAGGAGCAGGTCGCGGCTCTGGACCCGCCCCAGACGTTCCGCAAGATTGAGCAGCAGCTTGAATTCGGTGGAGGTGAGGATGATTTCTTCATCGTCGCAGACTACCATATGGCGGTCGGGGTCGATGGTTACCCCTGCGATCTTGATTATCCTGCTTTCGGTGGTGTCCGGGAGAGAACGGCGCAGCACCGCCTTGATTCTGAGTAGAAGTTCCCGAGTGGAGAAGGGTTTTACGACATAGTCGTCGGCGCCTACTTCAAAGCCGACCACACGGTCAATCTCTTCGCCGCGGGCCGTAAGCATGATGACCGGTATATGAGCCGTTTTTTCGGACTTTTTCAGAGTCTTGCAGACCTCCATCCCCATGATTCCCGGAAGCATCAGGTCAAGCAGAATAAGGTCCGGCAGTTCCCGGCGGGCGGCCTCAATTCCGTCTGCCCCGTCGAAGGCCGTGAGGGTCCGGTATCCCTCTTTTTCCAGATTGAAAGAAACCAGCTCCGCCAGATCTTTTTCATCTTCGATAATCAGTATCGTTTGCATTGGCATTGGCTCTCCTTGGGGGAGATGGTACGTGCAAAATATTGCAATTAAGTTACAACTGTGTGAAAAAAGCTGCAAATACAGGCTGTAACAGCCCTTTCCACAAAAAATGTGGATACCCTTGTGGAAAAAGATGCCTGCCTGGTGCAAAGGGTCATTAATATAACCGAATTTAGCTGAATGCACAAAAAAAGTGCAGCCATAAATCAGGGCCTGAAATGAAAAATTCAACTAAATCAATCTATTAGCGTAAGTGTCTGAAAAGTTACAGTAACTGCTGTCAAGTATTTTCTAGATGTGTTTAGCATATAATTCGTTGCAATGACGAATCAAAATAAATACTCCGTTCTATTCCCTTGACTTGGCGGCTGGGGGCGTGGTAATTCATTAAATCTCCGTTAAATCAAGTGGTTGTGGTTTGTTGAAATAATGTTTGATATTGCCAAACAATAGGAGATTTGCATGGTACAACATCTCAATTTTACCATTGGTGGACTGCTCGATCACATAGCCGAAAAATATCCCGAAAACGACGGGCTGGTCTACCCTGAGCGCAACATCCGTTATTCCTATAGCCAGTTCAACGATGTCTGCCGCCAGGTGGCCAAGGGGCTGCTCAAACTGGGCATAAAGAAGGGTGACCATGTCGCCATTTGGGCTGACAATGTCCCTGAATGGGTGATCCTCCAGTTTGCCACCGCAAAAATCGGGGTGGTGCTGGTCACGGTCAATACCGCCTATAAATCGGCGGAGCTGGAGTATCTCCTCCAGCAATCCGATTCCAACACGCTCTTCATGATCGGATCATGGAAGGACACGGACTACGTTGCAACGCTGCACGAGGTGGTGCCGGAGCTTCAAGCGGCCCGGGACGGCGTTGTCAGCACTGCCAAGCTGCCATTCCTCAAGCGTGTGGTTTTTATCGGCAAGGAGACGCCCGACGGCTTTCTCAACTTCGATAGGATCGTGGAGTTGGGAAAGGATGTGCCCGACAGCGAATTGGCCGCCATTGAAGCAACTCTTGATGTCCACGATGTGATCAACATGCAGTATACCTCCGGCACCACCGGTTTTCCCAAAGGGGTCATGCTTACCCACCATAACCTCGTCAATAATGGATTCCAGATTGGCGAGTGCATGAAGTTCACCGAGAAGGACCGGCTCTGCATCACCGTGCCGTTTTTCCATTGTTTCGGCTCGGTGCTGGCGGTCATGGCAAGCGTTACGCATGGCACAACCATGGTTCCGGTGGAGCTCTTCGATCCGCATAAGGTGCTGCGGACGGTGCAGGCGGAGCGGTGTACGGCGCTGCATGGCGTTCCGACCATGTTCATTGCCGAGTTGGAGCATCCCGAGTTTTCCTCCTTTGACCTTTCCTCGCTGCGCACTGGCATCATGGCCGGTTCCGTGTGCCCCATCGAGGTAATGAAGCGTGTTGTGAAGGATATGAACCTGACCGAAATCACCAGCGTCTACGGCCAGACCGAGTCATCCCCCGGCATTACCCAGAGCCGCACCGACGACCCGGTCGAGTTGCGGGTGGCCACCGTAGGGCGGGCGCTTCCCGGTGCCGAGGTGAAAATTGTCGACATCGAAACCGGCGCCACCTTGCCGCCGGGGAAACAGGGTGAGCTCTGCGCCCGCGGCTACATGGTCATGAAGGGGTATTACAAGATGCCCGAGGAGACCGCGAAAGTGATTGATTCCGATGGCTGGCTCCATACGGGCGACCTCGCGGTGATGGATGAGAACGGCTATTGCAAGATTACCGGCCGGATCAAACAGATGATTATCCGGGGTGGTGAAAACATTTACCCGAAAGAAATTGAGGAATACCTTTACACTCACCCGAAGGTTTCCGATGTGCAGGTATACGGCGTGCCGGACCGCAAGTATGGTGAGCAGGTTATGGCGGCGGTAATCCTGAAAAAAGGCGTCGAGATGACCGAGGATGAGATACGGGACTTTTGCCGTGGCAAAATAGCCAATTACAAGATTCCCAAGTATGTAAAGTTTGTGGAAGGTTATCCCATGACTGCAAGCGGCAAGATTCAGAAGTTCAAGCTGCGGGAGATGGCCATCAAGGAACTCGGTCTCGAAGAATCAGGCGACGCTGCCTAGGAGATTCAGGGAATGAGAGAAAAGATTCTGGGGATACTGCTTGTCCTCTTCGTTATCTGTTTTGCGGCAATCATCATCGAAGAAACCTTTCTTGGCGGGCGCAAACGCCGTCAACTCGAGCGTAAGGCCCGATCCGCCCCGGCTTCCAAGCCAGACCAGCGGTAACTGATTCCAGTCCAGCCAGGGAGAAAAGAACAAATGCGCATTACCCCTCGGGAAGAACTCGAATATCGCATCAAAAAACTACAGTCATACATGGCTGAAGCGGAAATTGACGCGGTTATCGTAACCCAGAATGCAGATCTCTTCTACTTTACCGGCACCATCCAGAGCGGGGCGCTCTATGTGCCCGCAACGGGCGACCCCATCTACATGGTTCGCAAGGACTTAATGCGTGCGCGGATGGAGTGTGGACTTAAGGAAGTCGTTCCTTTTGCCTCCATGAAGGATATTCCCGGCATACTCTCGAATTACGGCTATGCGCTGCCTGCCCGGATCGGCATGGAACTCGACGTAATTCCGGTCAATTTTTTTACCCGTTACCGGGCGGTATTTCCCGCTGCCGACTATGTTGATGCTTCGCCTCTCATAAGGCGCGTCCGGATGGTCAAAAGTAAATATGAAATACACCTTCTCCAGGATTCAGCGACTCAGGTCGATAAGGTCTATTGCCGTGCCCGGGAGGTAATTCGCGAGGGTATGACCGATCTGGAGCTTGCCGCGGAACTGGAGTTCGTCGCCCGCAAGGAAGGCCACCAGGGTCTGGTCAGGATGCGTGCCTTCAATGCAGAGCTCTTTTATGCCCACGTATTCTCAGGGACGGATTCTGCCGTCCCGGCCTATGTTGATACCCCTCTCGGAGGCCTTGGTCTTAATCCCTCCTTCGGGCAGGGGGCCGGCCTGAAGCGGATTGAAAGAAACGAGCCGATTATTGTGGACTTCGCCGGTTGTGTTGATGGTTACCTCACGGACCAGACACGGGTATTTTCCATTGGCGACATTTCTGACCGCATGAAAAAAGCCTACGACGACATGCTCAAGGTTCAGCAACGGATGACCGAGGTGGCCCTGCCCGGCACCCCCTGGGGGCATGTATATGATGTCTGCCGCGCACTGGCCGTTGAGCTTGGCTATGCCGATAGTTTCATGGGGGCAAAGGGGGCGCAGGTTTCCTTTATCGGCCATGGTATCGGCATCGAAATTGATGAATATCCGTTCATTGCCAAAGGGTTCAATGATATGGTTCTGGAGCCGGGCATGGTTTTCGCTTTCGAGCCGAAAGTGGTGTTGCCGGGAGAGGGCGCCATCGGTATCGAAAATACTTATTATATCTCCAATTACGAAGGCCTGAAGCAGTTGACATTCTCCTGCCAGGAGCTGATTTCCCTCTGATTTCCTGTTCTCTTCCGTCCGTTTTATGGGCTCAAGCTCCAGCGGCCATTCGGCCCTGGAGCTTGAGCTTTAAAAACATCTCGCTTTCCCATTTTGTCGATAAAAATTATGTTGAGTTTAATCAAATTGAGTGGTATAAATTCTTATAGAAAATTGTATACAGTATACTAAAAAAATATTTCTACTTGTATTGGTCCTGAGGCTAGTTTTGGCGGGACTTGTCTGTTGCCGCAAATACCTAGTAACTCTGGAGGTTTGAGACCCTCTGTATATCAATAGCGGAAAGGAGGGGGAAGAAAAGGTAGTCGAGGCTTTGGTTTGTTTTTGTTAATTAGGATATTATAACGTGAAAGGAGAGTACGCAACATGGCACTCAAGGAAACCCTGAAGCAAAAAATTGAGGAGTTTCGTCCCCGTACCACCAGGCTTGTTAAAGAGTTCGGGAAAGTGGTTATTGATCAAGTAACTATTGACCAGTGCATCGGCGGTGCCCGCGACATCCGCTCCCTGGTAACCGATATCTCCTACCTTGATCCGCAGGAAGGGATCCGGTTCCGCGGCAAGACCATTCCCGAAACCTTTGCGGCGCTCCCCAAGGCTCCCGGTTCCGATTATCCGACTGTTGAATCTTTCTGGTACTTCCTCCTTACCGGCGACGTCCCGACACAAGCTCAGGTTGACGAAGTTGTTGCCGAGTGGAAAGTTCGCCAGGCAGTTCCCCAGTATGTATTCGACGCCATTCGCGCCCTGCCGAAGGAAAGCCACCCGATGGTGATGCTCTCCGTTGGTATCCTTGCCCTTCAGAAAGATTCCAAATTCGCCGGTTTCTACAACTCCGGCAAATTCAATAAGATGACCGCCTGGGAATATGTGTATGAGGATGCTTGCGACCTCGTTGCCCGGATTCCGATCATCGCTGCTTTCATTTATAACCTCAAGTACAAGGGCGACAAGCAGATTGCCATCGACCAGACTGCCGACTGCGGCGCAAACTTTGCCCGTATGATCGGTCAGTGCAAAGAGTACGAGGATGTGGCACGTATGTACTTCATCCTTCACTCCGACCATGAGTCCGGGAACGTGTCGGCCCATACCACACACCTGGTGCATTCCGCTCTGTCTGACCCCTACTATTCATACTCTGCCGGCCTCAACGGCCTTGCCGGTCCGTTGCACGGTCTTGCCAACCAGGAAGTTCTCGACTGGACGATCAAGTTCCAGCAGAAATACTGCAAGGATGTGGAGCCTACTAAAGAGCTGGTTACCAAGGCTCTCTGGGATACCCTCAATGCCGGTCAGGTTGTTCCGGGCTACGGCCACGCCGTTCTCCGCAAAACCGACCCGCGCTATATGTCTCAGCGTGAATTCTGCCTCAAGACTCCCGGCCTGAAGGATGATCCTCTCTTCAAGCTTGTTGCCATGATTTTCGAAACCGCACCGGGCGTCCTCATGGAGCACGGCAAGGCGAAGAACCCCTGGCCGAACGTCGATGCACAGTCCGGCGTCATCCAGTGGTACTATGGCCTGCGTGAGTGGGACTTCTACACCGTTCTCTTCGGCGTCGGTCGTGCCCTCGGCTGCATGGCTAACATCACTTGGGACCGCGGCCTCGGTTATGCAATCGAGCGTCCGAAGTCTGTAACTACCGCCATGCTCGAAAAATGGGCTGAAGAAGGTGGCCGTAAGTTCTAATTTCTGCCCTGCGTGCGGAGCGGGCTTGGCAGACGCTCTCGCACGATACGGTAGATAACGCAAAAAAGGGGAAGATGTCAGCACATCTTCCCCTTTTACATTTATTGCTTTATTTAGTTATGGATAGCTGGCTGGCATCAGTTTACAATCTGGGCGCTGAATATCATTATATCGGCACCATCTTTCCAGTCGTCAGGTTTTAGGCCCGCTTTCAGGCATGTCTGCGACAAAAAGGTATTCCTGTCCCAACCATACTCTACCGCTACCTGAGGGAGAAGCACGCCGTGGCAGGAGTTCTTTATGATGTAGATTCCGTGGGTGCCTACCTTTATATCGTCTGGAGAGGCTATTTTCTCAAGGGGGCTGAGGACTGAAATTTCGATTGAAAATTCATCGAGATCTGCCGGCCTCATGGGGTAAAATCGGGGATCATTGGTTGCGGCGGCTATTGCCATCATCTGAACCAGTTCGCACAGAGGCTTGTCTGAGACAAAACTGCCTATGCAACCACGAAGAACGCCCTCTTTCTTGATGGTGACAAAACAGCCGCAGCGGCACTGGAGGGCAGGAGCATGCGCTCCGCTATCGGGTACTTTCCCCCCTTGGACGTATCCGGTAATTGCTTCTCGGGCGAGGGATAAAAGCATTTTTTGCTCAGTCCGTGTCAACTTTTGTGTCACATGAGACCCCTTGCGTGGAGTTGTTGATGTTGTTTACGCTACTAATTTTTCCCGTTGGTGACAAGAGCTAATTCCTGTCTGGAGGAGGAAGCATGGTCAAGCGGTATAAAGTACTTGTTGGCGGAGAATGGATTGGTGACGACCGTCCCGGCATAGAGGTCGTTAACCCCTTCGATGATACGGTTGTGGGGATAGTACCGGAATCTTCGGCAGATGACGTCGAAGCGGCAATAGAATCTGCGCGCAGGGGATTTGCGGAAATGGCGGCCATGCCGGCCTTCCGTAGAGCCGAGATTCTGGCGCGCGTCTCTGACTTTATCGAGAGGGATCGGGAAGAGATTGCGGAAATTATCGCACGGGAGGCCGGCAAATCGTTCAAGTATGCGCTGTCCGAGGCAGACAGAAGCGCCGAAACGTTCCGGTTTGCTTCGTTTGAGGCGCGAAACAGCCATGGTGAGCTTGTGCCCATGGATGCCTCGTCTGTGTCCGCGGGGCGTTTCGGCTACTATGTCCGTACCCCAATCGGCGTCATAGGCGCCATTACACCATTCAATTTCCCGCTCAATCTTGTCGCCCATAAAGTCGCTCCTGCAATTGCGGCCGGCAATGCGCTGGTTCTGAAACCCGCCACCAAAACCCCTCTTTCATCGATAAAGCTTGCATCTGTCATGGCGGAAGCAGGACTTCCCGCCGGTGCGCTCAACATCGTAATAGGCAGTGGTAAGGTTGTGGGCAACAAGCTTGTGGAGGATGAGCGCCTGGCGATGATAACCTTCACGGGAAGTCCGCCTGTAGGAATAGAAATTAAGGCGAAAAGCGGCCTTAAACGCGTCACGCTTGAACTGGGATCCAACTCCCCTACGATTGTCGACGAAGATGGCGATGTGGATGCTGCCGTTTCGCGCTGCGTTGTCGGCAGTTTTGCGAACTCCGGGCAGGTGTGCATTTCAGTCCAGAGGATTTATGTCCATCAACGGCGTTATCAGGAGTTTTTGGAGAAGTTCGTTGCTGCGACGCAACAACTCAAAGTCGGGGATCCCATGGACCGCGCCTGCGATATAGGCCCGATGATATCGCGCTATGAG
Source organism: uncultured Geobacter sp. (assembly GCA_964490805.1). Lineage (GTDB taxonomy): Bacteria > Desulfobacterota > Desulfuromonadia > Geobacterales > Geobacteraceae > Geobacter. The sequence goes on along the minus strand of CAZBEB010000001.1, from coordinate 24,673 downwards.
CTTGAGCGCGCTGTTTCTTGGCTTGAGGAGGCGAAACAGCTTGGTGCAAAGATCGAGACGGGTGGGCAGGTCATCGGTAACTGTCTTGCGCCGACCATTCTGAGTGGCGTGACTCCAGCCATGAAAGTAGTCTGCTCAGAGGTGTTTGCACCGATTGTCTCGGTGCTTCCCTTCGAGACCTTTGAACAGGCTCTGGATATGGCTGATGATTCCTGCTATGGCCTGCAGGCAGGTATCTACACCCGTGACATCAATAAGGCGTTTCAGGCGATAGGGCGGCTTGATGTCGGTGGGGTCATCATTAATGATGTCCCGACATTCCGCGTCGATCACATGCCCTATGGCGGCAACAAGCAGAGTGGCCTCGGTCGCGAGGGGGTCAAATATGCCATGGAAGAAATGACAAATATCAAAATGGTATGTATTAATTTGTAAAATCAGTGGCAAAAGGTTCTGTGTTTCTGGTTTAAATGGTTGAAATTATTGGTTTCGAATGAAAACCACATTCAATTAAAAAAACCTTGACATAATTTTTAAAGACAGTATATTCTCTCTCCGTTGTGTTTATAAACCATGCGCACTGCGCGAATATGGCAATCAAAAAAAAGGAAAAGAGGTGAAACGTCAATGAAAAAACTGCTTTCTCTGACCCTGTGCCTTGCTATGGCTGTAGCTTTTGCTGCTGGCTGCAAGAAAAAAGAAGAAGCTCCGGTTCCGGCTGAGCAAGCCGCTCCGGCTGAGCAAGCCGCTCCGGCTCCTGCTCAAGAGCCGATGACTTCTGCTCAAGCTCCGGCTCCTGCCGAGCAAGCTGCTCCTGCTGAGCACAAGTAACCAGCTTACTTCTGCGAGTATAGAAAAGGGCCTACAGAACATGTTCTGTAGGCCTTTTTCTATTTTATGGTCTGAAATCGATTGACATTAAACGGATTGCATGGTAACTGAGACGGTCATTTTATTTTAGTTACACTTTGGAGGCACTGATGGAAAGAACATTCGCTATTATTAAGCCTGATGCGGTTGAGCGGAATATTGTCGGCAAGGTTCTCGAGAAAGTCGAGGCCGCAGGCTTCAGGATTGTGGGTATGAAGAAGATTCAGCTTTCCAAGAAGGAGGCTGAGGGGTTCTATTATGTACACAGTGAGCGCCCTTTCTTCAATGACCTCTGCTCGTTCATGTCCCGCAGCCCTGTTGTCGTGCTGACTCTTGAGCGTGAAAATGCCATCGTAAAATGGCGCGAGGTTATGGGGGCAACTAATCCGGCCAATGCCGATGCTGGTACGATTCGCAAGGAGCTTGGCCTCAGCATCGAGGAGAACACGGTCCACGGTTCAGATTCTCCCGAGTCGGCTGCCTTTGAAATTCCCTACTTCTTCAGCCAACTCGAACTCCTCTAGGTTGCAACAGCATTGCGAGGACAAAAGCCCTTCATATGAAGGGCTTTTTTATATCCAAGTACTATGATGAACAGTAAAGTTGATATCAAAAATCTTACCCTCGACGATCTTATCGCATTTCTTGCCGGCAAGGGGAAGGAGCGGTACCGGGCTCGCCAGATTTTCAAGTGGGTTTATCAGAAGGACGCCCGGAATTTTGCCGAGATGACCGATCTGGCCAAGGATCTTCGGCGGGATCTTGAGGAATCGGCGATCATCAGTAATCTGGAGCCCGAAGCGATGGAGGTGTCACAGGACGGCACGCGGAAGTACCTGTTTCGTCTTGAGGACGGAAATACCGTCGAGTCGGTTCTTATCCCGGAGGAAGACCGGACCACACTCTGCATATCGAGCCAGGTGGGCTGCGCCATGGCCTGTGAGTTCTGCCTTACCGGCACTTTCCGTCTTACACGGAACTTGACTGCCGCAGAGATTGTGAATCAGATATGCGCCGTGCGCAGAGATGTTCCTGTCCGCAATATTGTCTTCATGGGAATGGGCGAACCGCTGGCAAATCTTGATAATGTCCTCAAGTCGCTCAAGATAATCCTCCACGATGACGGCCTTCAGTTTTCTACCCGCCGGGTAACGGTTTCGACCGCAGGGCTTGTCCTGGAGATGGAGCGCCTGGGAAGCGAAGTGACGGTCAATCTGGCCGTGTCCCTCAACGCCACCACCGATGAGGTTCGCAGCAGGATCATGCCGGTAAACAGGCGATATCCACTCAAGACGCTTCTCGATGCCTGTCGCAATTATCCTTTGCCGGGGCGCCGGAAGATTACCATCGAGTATGTGATGATCAAGGGGCTCAATGATTCGCTGGAGGACGCAAAACGGCTTGTGAAGCTCCTGAGTGACATACCCTCGAAAATTAATCTGATTCCCTTTAACGAGCACGATGGATGTTCTTTCGAAAGTCCCGGTCAGGGGGCAATTGATGTGTTCCACAGTTATCTGCTGAGCAAGCATTTCACGGTTATCACCCGATCGAGCCGCGGCGCTGATATTTCTGCTGCGTGCGGGCAACTCAAGGGGAAGTTGGATAAGGGTGCTTTGAGCTTCTGATTCATATCGACCAGGGAGGAGTGCGGCATGGGTGAACAGGTTATCGGCGTCATTGGCGGAAGTGGCCTCTACGAGATGGAAGGGTTGAGCGATGTCCGGAGTGTTGCGGTGGAAACCCCCTTCGGCGCCCCGTCCGACGAGTTCATTACCGGAGTTCTTGACGGTGTGCGGATGGTGTTTCTCCCCCGGCACGGGAGGGGACACCGGCTGCTGCCGTCGGAAGTGAACTACCGGGCGAATATATATGGGATGAAGAAGCTTGGTGTTACGCGGATTATCTCCGTTTCCGCCGTCGGAAGCATGAAGGAGGAGATCGCTCCGGGGCACATCGTAATTCCCGACCAGTTTATCGACCGTACCAACGCAACGCGGGCCAACACCTTTTTCGGCAATGGGTTAGTGGCCCATGTGCAGTTTGCAGATCCGGTGTGCGCTGAGCTGTCGGAGCATCTGTTCGAGGCGGCCAAGGCTGCGGGGGCGATAGTTCATGGCGGTGGGACGTATCTCTGCATGGAAGGGCCGGCCTTCTCCACCCGTGCCGAATCCAACCTTTATCGCTCCTTCGGCGTTTCAATCATAGGGATGACGAACATTCCCGAGGCAAAGCTTGCCCGTGAGGCCGAGATCTGCTACGGAGTCATAGCCTTGGCGACCGATTACGACTGCTGGCACGAGTCACATGATGATGTGTCCGTTGATGCGATTCTCGGGATAATGAAGCAGAACGTCGTCATGGCCAAGTCCATTATCGGTCACGTTGTGAAGCGGGTTGGTGCGGATAGCTCCTGTGCATGCTCGTCGGCCCTGACCTATGCAATTATCACCGACCGTGCTGCGATTTCGGCCGAGGCCCGGCAACGGCTCGATCTGATAATTGGCAAGTATCTGTAAATAAATTAAGGAGATTTCCATGGGGATCCTTGTTGTCGGTTCTGTGGCTTTTGACTCGGTGGAGACGCCTTTCGGTAAAGTTGAGAACGTACTAGGGGGGTCTGCTACCTATTTTTCCACGTCTGCGAGTTTTTTCACCGATGTGAACCTCGTGGCGGTGGTGGGGGAGGATTTTCCCCAGGAGCATCTCGATTTCCTTAAGTCCCGCAATATCGATTTGCGTGGTCTTGACCGGGAGGGAGGGAAGACCTTTCACTGGAAGGGAAAGTACGGTTACGACCTCAACGAGGCGCAAACCCTGGAGACCCATCTGAACGTGTTCGAAAGCTTTAAGCCCCAGATTCCGGCTGCGTACCGGGATACGGAGTTCCTGTTTCTGGCTAACATCGACCCCGAGTTGCAGATGGAGGTTCTCAGCCAGGTGGAGAGGCCAAGAGTCGTTGCCTGCGATACCATGAATTTCTGGATATCCTCCAAGCCGGAGGCGCTCAAGGCGGTTATCGCCAAAGTTGACATCTTTATCATCAACGAAGGAGAGGCGCGTCAACTCACCCAGGAGGCTAACCTGACCAAGGCGGCCCGAAAGATTCTCGCCATGGGGGTGAAGACCCTTGTGGTGAAACGGGGCGAGTACGGCGTGCTCATGTTCACCGATCATTCGGTGTTCGCGGCACCGGCTTACCCTCTGGAAGACGTGTATGACCCGACAGGGGCCGGCGATACCTTTGCCGGGGGTTTCATGGGGTATCTGGCCAACACCGGCGACACCTCCGAGGCGGGGATACGCCAGGCCGTCATTTTCGGGAGTGTCATGGCTTCGTTCAATGTGGAGGACTTCAGCCTTGAACGGTTAAAGCGGCTTGAGTACCGTGAGATTGAGACCCGCTACCGAAGCTTTAAGGCCTTGACCCACTTTGAAGGACTTGCCGAAGCTTAAGTAAGGATGCTTTACACGCCGGCGCGTTGACAATGCAGGGTAAATCTGCTACGGTTCCCAAGCCGTGAGCAGGCTTTCTGCGCCGGTTTTCGCGATTTACGCATGTTATTCCCACCACCGGCTTGAGGTGATATCCATGAAACGTCTTCTTGCGCTGACCTGCATGGCGATCCTCTCCCTCACGGCGTGCGGCATATCCGACGCCTCCCGGAAACAGGCATCGTACCATTTCCAAATGGGGCTTTCTTATCTTGGGGAGAACGATGCGACCCGGGCCCTCATCGAACTTACCGAAGCGGAGAAGCTGACCCCTGACGATCCCACCCTGTTGAACAGCCTCGGGCTTGCATACTTCTACAAGAAACGCTTTGATCTTGCGGAACAAAAATACCGCCGTGCCATCGAGCTGAAGCCGGATTTCTCCGAGGCCCGGAACAATCTTGGCGTTAACTATCTGGAGATGCAGCGTTGGGATGATGCCGTGTCCCAGTTCACGCTGGTTCTTGCCGATCTTTTCTTTGTCCGGCATGAGCATGCAAGGATAAATCTCGGCCTTGCCTACCTGGGTAAAGGAGACTATCCGCAGGCGTTAGAGACGCTGCGCCAGGCGGTTGCGAACTCCCCCGACAACATATTCGCCCGGGTCGGCTTGGGTCGGGTATATTTCGCCATGGGGCGCAATGAGCTGGCAATCCAAGAGTTCACCAAAGCCATCGAACTTAATAAAAACTACCAGAACAGCTACTATTACCTTGCCCTTGTGCACTTGAAGGATAAAGATTACGTGTCTGCCGCAGAGGCATTCCGTGAGGCGATACGGATAGCGCCCGATTCGGAGAAGGGGCGTCTTTCCCGTGAATACCTGGATTCGATTCGTTGAGAGGTTTCCTTGATTGATGGCTCCGCCCCCGAAAAGAGGGAAACAACTATCGGAGTGGTGCTGCGGGCAGCTCGCGAATCCCGTGGCGAGTCGTTGGAGGATGCCGCACGCGTTACCCGCATCGGCAAGAATTATCTCGCCGCCCTTGAAGAGGACTGCTTCGAAAAGCTCCCGAATCCCGCTTATGTGAAAGGGTTCCTCAGGGTTTACGGGAAGCATTTGGGGTTGTCGCCCGACGACTTGATCCACAGGTACGAGGAGTTTTCATGCTCGGTTTCCGCCATGGAGCAGAGCGTTCCCGAGGGTGATTCCCCCAGTGTTAAGCCGGTACGGCTTCCCATGAAAAGCCGCTGGATGATTCCGCTGTTTTTGCTTGCGATGGTGATCATTACCGCCACGTTCATTCCCCAGAGAGAGCCCCAGCCGCCTCGCCCCGCGCTAAAAACGGTACCTTCCCGGATGGCAACCCCTGTGCCGGTTCAACAGCCAATGTCTTCGGTGGCCGCAGACCCGCAGTCGTCGCCGCAGGCGGCACCGGAAGAAGCGTCGGAACAGCTGTCCCCTGAGGCGCCGGTCCCGTCGTCCGTGCCGGGAGGCGTAGTCCTTAAATTGAAAGTGGTTCAGGACTGCTGGTTGAGTATCACGATCGACGGGGCGCTTTCTCAGCAATATGACCTGAAGGCCGGCGACCTGATAGAATGGAAAGGTGAGAGGTCCTTCTCCCTGGATATCGGCAATGCCGGCGGAATTGAGGCCGAATTCAACGGGAAGGCGCTGCCGTCATTTGGTGAATCCGGCGAAACTGCCCATGTGGTTCTCCCGGCCGAACAGCCCGGGGAACAGTAGCTCCTGCAACGCTTTAATCTACCACGCCAGATTATTCCAAAGAGAGGATTTTCATGAATCTGTCACGCTGCAGAAAATGTGGAAGAGTTATGAAGAGTGAGCGTATCGATCCCTATCGGGTAAAGTTGTCCTGTGTCTGCGGTTTTTCTGATTTCCGGAACATCCCGGACAAGGCGAAGACGGTAAATCCCTTCTACCAGAAGGCGAGCCTGACCCCGCTGATAGAGAGTGAAAAAGGGAAGATGGTGCTGACAATGCAGCGGAATAACAGGGATCATCTTGAAATCATCTCCCTGGAAGAAATCAGTATGCTTGTTTCCTCGGACTTCAACCTTCCCGAAGTACTCCAGAGTGTGACGAAGAAGGTGGCGGAGCAGTTGAAGGTGAGTGTTTGCAGCATCTATTTGAGGGAGGGGGACGATCTCGTGCTCTCCGCCACCCATGGTTTCGATCCTTCCTTTGTGGGCAAAATCCGCATCCGGATCGGCGAAGGCATTACGGGAGCAGTCGCCAGGGACGGAAGCCACATTTCCCTTACCCACGCCTCCCAGGATTCGCGCTACAAGCATTTCTCCGAACTTCAGGAAGAGAAGTACAATTCCATGCTTTCTTTTCCTATCAGCGACAAGAAGGAGGTTTACGGGGTAATCAACCTGAACACCACCTCCATCAAGTCGTTCCAGGAAGATGAAATCTATTTTGTTTCAGTTATTGCCAATCTGATTCTGACTGCCATAAAGCTTCGCCTGCAGGTAGCCACGGGGAAAAAAGCGTCGTAACCCCTTTGCTTGACAGGAGGTGACTCCATGCTAGACTCAGACACAACGCACCATGTGACGCAAGCGGAGCCTAACATTGCCAGAGCATGCAAAAAAGAGAATACTGGTGGTTGATGACGAGGAGAACGCCCGGATAGGTCTGTCGAAGCTTCTCGAACGGGAAGGGTTCGAGGTCGAAAGCGTCTCGAACGGCTATGAAGCCCTTAATTACCTCAATCAGCGGCAGGTTAATGTCATAGTCACTGATATCAATATGCCGGAAATGAATGGAATTACCTTACTCAAGGAACTCAACAAGAGTTTTCCCGACAGCAATGTCATTATGATTACTGCTTACGGCGGAGTTGAGTCGTATATTGAGGCAATGAATCTTGGTGCCTTTGAGTATATCAATAAGCCCATCAAAATTGACGAGCTTAAGTCTATCCTGAAAAAAATCTTCAAGGACAAAGAGAGCTGTCACTGATCGGCTGTATCCAGATACACTGATCTGACGCCTCGTTCCGTATTCCTTCAGGGGGTAGAACCATGGGAACCTTTTCCACCATTGTCTTTCCAACCGATTTTTCCGAGAATTCGGAGTACGCCTTTGACCAGGCCCTGACCCTGGCCCGTCAGTTCAACGCACGCCTGGTCATAGTGCATGTGATCAACGAGCCGGTTGATCTGCGCGGCTTCTATGTTCCCCATGTTTCATTCGAGAAGCTCGAAGAAGAAATTGCCGAGGCTGCCGAGAAGATGATGGAAAAATTCTGCCGGACCAAGCTCAAGGACTACAATAATTTCACAAGCTGCATCGTGTCGGGGATTCCCTATGACGAGGTGCTCAAAAAGGCGGAAGAGGAAAATGCTTCCCTTATTGTAATGGGAACCCACGGCCGCCGGGGCATTGATCATTTTCTTTTCGGCAGCACGGCGGAGCGGGTGGTGCGCAATGCCAAATGCCCGGTCATGACGGTCCGTCCTCCGGAATCCTGAATCTATGTGCGCTCTGTTTCGTGCAGGGCTGACGGGGGCAGCGTATAGCTGCCCTTTGTTGTTTAACTGGAACAGGGGAGCTTTGCCCGCCCATGACTATGGTAACAAGCGATAGCAAGGGTTCTGTACTCATCATAGATGATGAGAAAGTAATCCTTGATCTCACCTCCATTGTTCTCGTAAACCGCGGCTACACGGTATTCACCGCATCAGACGCCATGATGGGCATGCAGGAGCTTGAGGAGCACCATCCCCAGTTGGTTCTCCTTGACTACATGATGCCGGTCATGGACGGCTTGACGGCCCTCAAGGAAATCCGGCAGCGGTTCCCCGACACCTACGTCATCATGTTCACCGGCAAGGGGAATGAGGAGATTGCCGTTGAACTGATGAAGGCCGGGGCCTCCGATTACATTCTCAAGCCGTTCAATAACCAGGACCTGGTGGAGCGGATTGAGAGCGTCCTGAGAATCAGGAAGGTCGAGCTCCGAAACCGGGAGCTGATGGAGGAGCGGGAGCGGCTGCTGTCCGAGATTGCCGAGTGGAACCGGCAGTTGGAGGAGCGGGTCATGGAGAAGAGTGAAGCTCTTCAACGGGCCCAGGCGGAGATAGTTCAATCGGAGAAGCTCGCCTCTTTGGGGTATCTGTCGGCAGGAATGGCCCACGAGATCAGAAATCCCCTCAATTCCATCAATCTCTTCGCGCAACTGCTCAAAAGCGGTTGTGAAGACCATGAAAAACTCGATTTTATCGATAAGATTCTCAAGGAGGTGGAGCGGGTCGATGAAATAATGCGCAAGCTTCTCGATGCTTCGAAACGCCCCCGGTTCCAGTTGAGCGAGGTGCGGCTCGACCGGGTAATCGACGCGACCCTTGAGGTGTTCAGGCCCCAGACCGAACTCTATTCGATAAATGTGGTGAAAGACTTCCGGCATATCCCCCCCTCCTTTCAGGCGGATCAATCCGAGATCGAACAAATCTTCACCAATCTCTTTCTGAACGCAATCCACGAGATGCAGCAGGGGGGCACGCTCACCGTTTTGCTCGATCATGACGACCAGGCGGTTACCCTCCGGATTTCCGATACCGGCAAGGGGATGCCGCCTGAGAACGTGCAGAAGATCTTCGATCCCTTCTTCACCACCAAATCCAGCGGCAGCGGCCTCGGCCTTGCGGTGGTGCTCCGCATCGTCAAAACCTATCACGGGAAGATTGCCGTGGCGAAGAGCGACGAGACCGGCACCACCTTTGTCATAGAGCTGCCACTGCTCCCTTCCTGACCCCCTTTCTCCTTTTCTTTTCACCAGCGATTTTGTATGATGGCGCCACTTTTCCTGCATTTACGATAACCTGAATCCGTGATGGACGACGCACCGGCAGGCACGCGGAGCGAAGCCGGGGACATCCGTCGCGGATTCCGTGATAAATTAATCCTGATGCCGATTCTGATACGAAACATTGTCCTTGCTCCCGGAGAAGGGGACGAGGTGCTCCGGGTGCGTCTTGCCGAGCGTTTTGGGGTTCCGGACCGCGATATCCGCTCGGTGCGCCTTGTTCGCAAGAGCATTGACGCGCGCCGGAAGGGCCGAGTAATCGTTGTCTGCACCGTCGAATGCCGGGTGGCCGACGAGGCGGCCTTTCTCGCAAGGCACGGCCAGGACCCGGACGTAAAGGTCCTGGTGAAAGAGATTCAACCGCCCCTGCCGCGCTTAACCCCAAGGGGGCGGATCGTAATCGTCGGCATGGGGCCGGCGGGGCTCTTCGCGGCTCTGAGGCTCGTGGAATACGGCCTTGCTCCCACCATACTGGAGCGCGGGCGGCCGGTGGAGGAACGTACCAGGGACGTGCAGGCCTTCTGGAGTCTGGGTGAACTGGATACGGAGAGCAACGTCCAGTTCGGCGAGGGGGGGGCCGGTACTTTCTCCGACGGCAAGCTCACCACCAGGGTGAACGATCAGCGAATCGGTTATGTGCTTGAAAAGCTCGTCGCCTTCGGCGCCCCGCAGGAGATCCTGTACCAGGCCAAACCCCATGTGGGGACCGACCAGTTGCGGCGGGTGGTGGCCGGTATCCGGCAGGGGCTGCTGGCTGCCGGCTGTGACATCCGCTTCCGGAGCCGGATGACCGACATCGTTCCCCGGGAAGGCCGGGTTGGCGCGGTGGTGGTGAACGGCACCGAGGAGATGACGGTTGACGAGCTCATCCTTGCCCCCGGTCACAGTGCCCGCGATACTTACGAAATGCTTGCCCGCCGGGGAATTCATCTGCTGGCGAAGCCCTTCGCCATGGGCGTACGGGTGGAGCATCCCCAGGAGCTCATCAACGGGATCCAGTACGGCAGAGGGCATCACCCGGCCCTGCCTCCGGCCGATTATGCCCTGGCCTACAACAACCGCAAGACCGGCCGCTCGGCCTACTCCTTCTGCATGTGCCCCGGCGGCGTGGTGGTGGCGGGAAGCTCCGAAGAAGGGGGCGTTGTCACTAACGGCATGAGTGCCCATCTGCGCAACTCCCCCTTTGCCAACAGTGCTCTGGTGGTTACCGTTGGCCCTGAGGACTTCGGCTCCGCCCTGCCTCTGGCGGGGGTAGAGTTCCAGCGGCGCTGGGAGCGTCGGGCCTTCAATGCCGGGGGTGGCGGATACCGGGCTCCGGCCCAGAATCTCCTTTCCTTCCTTGGCATGAAGGGCGGAAAGGGGGTATCCTCTTCCTACATGCCCGGTGTCGCTGAAGCCGATCTCACCATGGCGCTGCCTGCTGCCGTGACCGAGACCCTGCGGGAGGGGCTTCGGGATTTTGACCGGAAGATGCGGGGGTTCGTCACCGCCGAGGCCACCCTCACCGGTGTGGAGACCCGGACTTCGGCACCGGTGCGGATCGTTCGGGGAGAGGATTGCCAGTCGGTTAGCCTGCCCGGTCTCTACCCCACTGGGGAAGGGGCCGGTTACGCGGGGGGAATCATGAGCGCCGCCCTGGACGGTATCCGGGTGGCCGACATAATTGCAGGGAAGATAGCCGCTGAGACAAGGAGCACGATTTGAACAAGGTTTATGTGAGCAGCATTAAAGACCGGGACCAGCTGGAATCGGTCTTTCTCGTTAAAGACAAGATCATGGCAATGGCCAAGAACGGCAAGCCGTACATGACGCTGAAGCTCATGGACAAAACCGGCGAAATCGAAGGGCGGGTCTGGGACAACGTGGATGAGCTCTCCGCCATCTTCGAGCGGGATGACTTCATCGCCATCCGCTGCAAGGCCAGCGTCTATCTTGGGAAGATGCAGCTCGTCATCTCCGAGCTGGTGCAGGTACCCGACGAACGGGTACAGCTTGCCGATTTCCTTCCCGAATCGGACCGCTCCGTATCCGAGATGGAACAGGAGCTTGCCGCCCTCCTGGCCAGCTTTACCGATCCCCATCTGAAGGCCCTTATGGCTGCATTCTTCGGCGACGCCGAACTCATGGCCCTCTATCGGATTGCACCGGCCGCCAAGGGGATGCACCACGTCTACCTGGGGGGGCTGCTGGAGCATTCTCTGGCTGTGGCGCGCCTTGTTGATGTCATCATTCCCCTATACGGGGGGCTCAACCGCGACCTCCTGGTGGCCGGAGCGCTGTTGCACGACGTGGGTAAGGTGCGCGAGATGACCTATCAGCGTTCCTTCGATTACACCGACGAGGGGAAGCTTCTGGGGCATATCACCATTGGCGTGGAGATGGTGCAGGAGCGGATTGCCGCCATTCCGGGCTTTCCTGTGGAGTTGGGGATGCTCCTCAAGCACATGCTTCTGTCCCACCACGGCCAGTATGAGTATGGCTCTCCCAAGCGGCCAAAGACCGTGGAGGCCACGATCCTTAACTACCTGGACGACCTGGATTCCAAGATCAACGGCATCAGGACCCACCTCCGGAAAGAGACGGAAAGCCAGAGCCGCTGGAGTTCTTACCACCGGCTTTACGATCGCTATTTCTTCAAGGAAAACTGCTGCTCCGGGGAAGAATACGACGAGGCGGCAGAAGTGCAAGCAGAAGGAGCCACCCTCGGGTTGCCGGTTCAGCAGCCCGCACCGCCGGAGCCGTCGTCAGCACCGGCACCGCAGCCTCGGCAGGAGGAACCGCAGAAGAAAAAAGGGTTCCACAATAACCCCTTTGAGCAGCTCCAGGGGAAGAACCTCGACCTTTTCAATCAGTAGACCATTCAGGGAGATACCATATGATCTTCGAAATCGTTGTCGTAGGCCCCCTGGGGGTTAACTGCTTCATCCTCGGCTGCGAGGAGACCATGGAAGGGGTGGTGGTGGACCCCGGCGCCGATGCGGGCCGGATTCTCGACCGGGTGCGCGCCCTGGGTCTCACTGTCCGCACGGTCATTAACACACACGGCCATTTCGATCACGTGGGGGGGAACAAAGAAGTTCTGGAGGCCACCGGCGCCCGGCTCATGATCCACCGGGACGACACCTACTTCCTCTCCCGGGCAGCCGAAGTGGCGGCCAACTATGGGCTCACCACCGAGAACTCCCCTCCGCCGGACGAGCTTCTGGATGATGGGATGACGGTCACCTTCGGGAAGTGCTCCATGCAGGTGCTCCACACCCCAGGGCACACCCCTGGTGGATGTTGTCTCCTTCTGGAAGGGGAGGGTAAGGTCATCACCGGCGACACCCTCTTTGCCGAATCGGTGGGACGGACCGATTTTCCCGGTTCCTCCCACGAGGCCCTCATAAGCTCCATCCACTCGAAACTTCTTCCGCTTCCCGATGAAACCCAGGTTTATCCTGGCCATGGCGAGTCAAGCACCATCGGGCGCGAGAGGCGGTACAACCCGTATTTGAAAGGGTAGGAGTTACTTCCATGTTCAACGGCAAACAGATCGTCCTCGGAGTTACCGGCGGAATTGCGGTCTACAAGGCGGTGGAGCTGGTGAGGCTGCTCACCAAGGCAGGCGCCGATGTCCACGTTATTATGACCCGCTCCGCCACGGAATTCGTGGGGCCACTCACGTTCCAGACCCTTACCGCCAATCCGGTCCACACGGAGATCTTCAACCTGATTGCCGAACGGGAAATCGGGCACATAGCCCTGGCCGATCGGGCCGATCTTTTCATCATCGCCCCGGCCACGGCCAACGTCATCGGCAAGATCGCAAACGGCATTGCCGACGATATGCTCACCACCACCGTCATGGCCACCAGGGCTCCGGTTCTCATCGCCCCGGCCATGAACGTGAACATGTGCACCAATCCCATCTACCGGGAGAACGAAGAGAAGCTCCGGCGTCATGGCTACCGCTTCGTTTCGCCCGTCAAGGGGATGCTCGCCTGCGGCTGGGAAGGGGAGGGGAAGCTCCAGGATCCGGCAATCATCATGGAGGAGTCGGTCTGCGCCCTCGCACGGCAGGATCTGGCCGGAGAGCGGATTCTCGTGACGGCCGGCCCGACCCTGGAGGAGATCGACCCGGTGCGCTTCGTCAGCAACCACTCGTCGGGGAAGATGGGGTACGCCATTGCCAGGGCTGCCCGGCGCCGTGGAGCCGAAGTGGTTCTTGTGGCCGGCCCGACTTGCCTTGATGATCCGTGGGGGATCGAGACGGTCCATGTCTGCTCCGCCAGCGAGATGCGGGATGCGGTCATGGCACGCGTAGCTGCGAGCACGGTCATCGTCAAGGCCGCCGCTGTGGCCGACTATCGCCCCAAAAGCCGGTCAGCGGGTAAAATAAAGAAGTCGGCGGATGCCCTGGTGCTGGAACTAGAGAAGAACCCCGATATCCTGTCCGAGGTGGGAGGGGTAAAAGGGGACCGGGTTCTGGTGGGATTTGCGGCCGAAACCTGCGAGATGGTGGAGAATGCCCGCAAAAAGCTTGCCGGCAAAAATCTGGATATGGTGGTAGCCAACGACATCGGCCAACCGGGAGCCGGTTTTCATGTGGATACCAACATTGCCAAGCTCCTCTATCGGGACGGCCGGGTGGAGGAACTCTCCCTCATGGGGAAGGACGAAATGGCGGCAATCATTCTCGACCGCGTGGCCGAACTGAGGAAGCTGGGAATGAGGGGCGAAGAGTAGGTGGCTATCCCCTGGACATGATCTGAAGGAGCTTCTCCGGCTCCCAGATGGCCTCCCGGAGCCGGCCTTTCATGGTGTCCACCTGGGCGACGGCATCATCTTTGGCGATCTTGCCGGTGTTGTAGAGGAGCCGGAGGTTTTTCCTCACAGCCTCGGCGGTGGCCAGCGCCCGCTCCCCAGTGGGGTCGGCCTGGAAGTAGCGGGATTCCTCCAGTCGGTTCAGGAAGTCGAACACCGCCTCCCCCGCCAGGTCCAGGTACTCGCTCCGGTCGTCCTCCTCCAGGGTGTATCGCGAGGTGTCGGAGAGGGTCTTCAGCACCTGCTGCCACTTCTCAAGGCGGCTCACCAGCAGGATCGAGTTGAATATCCGCTTGTTGGTGCCGAAGGAGAAGATGGTGTCCGAGAGCACGTTCCTCAGCAGGGCGTCGTTGGCCTTGTAGTTTTCGGTAGCAACCTTTTTACCCGTTTCCCATATCTCCTGATCCACAAAGGTTTCCAGCCGCATCTCCCAGTAAGCGTGCTTCAGGGTCAGCGTAGAGAAGCTCTCCATGATCTTGTGGGGGACGTAGTAGTTGTGGGCCACGGTGTCGGCGGCCAGGTGTGATAGGTAGCCGTAGGCGCAGGCCTTCTGGGGTGGGTTCCAGGCGTATTCCAGAACTTTCATTCCTATCCGCCAGCGGTGGCAGTGCTGAAGGTAGTGGGTGAACTTCTTGCCCAGGGTGATGTCCGCTGCGATGCAGCCATAGAGAAAATCGTGGGGAAATGCTCCCACCACCGCTGCCACTGCCGGGCTCACGGCCTGGAGGTTGTTTATGACGGCGGTGCCGAGCTGGAGGTGGACGCCGGCCCCCCAGGCAAAGGCGCTTTGAGGTATCAGAAGCAGTATCAGTAGGAATACCGGCAGGATTGACATGGGGATTATGGTATGAAACCGTCGGAAAAATGTAAAGGATTTTGCTACCATGGGAAATGAGGGGGGGAGTGGGGCGGTTGCTTCGCTCCGGCGCTACCTGGAGGAGTTGAAAGAAACAGGCGTGGTCGAGCTTCCCCGAGCCGCTGTGACGGGGGGAGACAAGACGGCCCCGCCGCTTGAGGCCCGTTGTCCAGTTGCGGAATCCGCTTTGCCGGCGCCAGTTGCCGAGCCCCATGCTCAGGCGGCTGCCGGTGAAACTCTGGATGATATCCGCAGTGAACTTGGGGAATGCGCCCGCTGCCGCCTGGGGAGCCAGCGCACGAACCTTGTGTTCGGGGTCGGCAATCCCCGGGCCCGTCTTGTCTTCATCGGCGAGGCGCCGGGGCGCGAAGAGGACCTCAAGGGGGAGCCCTTCGTGGGGGAGGCGGGGCAACTTTTGACGAAGATTATCCAGGCCATGGGGTTCGCGCGGCACGAAGTCTACATCTGCAACGTCCTCAAGTGTCGCCCCCCCGGCAACCGCAATCCCCACCATGAAGAGATCGAACAGTGTGCGCCATTCATGCTGCGGCAGGTGAGGGCCATCGCCCCGGAAGCCGTGGTGGCGCTGGGCACCTTCGCGGCCCAGACGCTTCTTGCCACCAAGGAGCCGATATCCCGGCTCCGGGGGCGCTTCCACGACTACCACGGCATCCCCCTCATGCCCACGTTCCATCCGGCGTTCCTGGTGCGCAACCCGGAGCGCAAGCGGGAGGTTTGGGAGGACATGAAGCAGGTTATGGCGCTCATGGGGAAAAATGTGCCGGGGAAGAAGGGGTAAAGAAAGGACCAGGCCATGTACGAGCATCTTTACGACGAACCCATGGGAGAGGATGTGCCGCTTCCCTTCGAGCTTCCCGAGTGGATAGCCCGCGCCCCCTTCGAGGAGTACCTGGGGATGACCATCGAGGAGGCCGAAGGGGGAAAGGCGCACCTCACCATGCCGTTCCAGGTGAAGCACGCCCAGGGGAAGGGGCTCATGCACGGCGGTGCCGTCACCGCCCTGGCCGACACGGCAGTGGCCATGGCCATCAAGAGCATGCTCCCGGAAGGGAGCCACTTTGCGACTACCGAGCTTAACCTCACGTTCCATGCCCCCATTCACGGGGGGACGGTAACGGCAAGAGCCGAGGCGGTGCGGGAAAGTGAGCGAACCATCAGGGGAGTTGCTGAGATATTTGACGATAAAGGGGTTAAAACCGCCACGTTTACGTCGATTTTTCGGATTAAGCGGCGGTGACGGGCAACACCATGCCGGTTGCCACCGGAGCTACGGCTTTATAGCGGCATGCCGAGCCGGCGCATCTTTTCCACCAGGGTGGTCCGGTTCAGGTTCAGGAGCGCGGCGGCCCGGGCCTTGACCCCCTCGGAAAGCACCAGGGCGTCGGTAATCATGTTCCGCTCTATTTCGGCAATGACTTTCATGAGGTCGATGCCCCGTTCGGTCACCCGTGTCAGGGACTCCTCGCGGATATTCGGGGGGAGGTCGTGGAGGGTGATGGTGTCCGCCTCGGTGAGAGCTACGACCCGCTCCATGACGTTTTCCAGTTCCCGGACGTTTCCGCCCCAGTTATAACCTTCCAGGGCCTCCACCGCTTCAGTGGTGAGAGTCATGCGGCGGCGCTGCATCTCCTTGCAGTACTTCGCGAGAAAGTGCTTTGCCAGGGGAAGGATGTCCTCCACCCGTTCTCGCAGGGGGGGGAGGACGAGGGGGATGACGTTGAGACGGTAGTAGAGGTCTTCGCGGAAAGCCCCGTTTTTCACCTGTTCAGCCAAATCCATGTTCGTGGCCGAGATTATCCGCACGTCGATTTTCACGGGACGGGTGGAACCGACCCGCTCCACTTCCTGCTCCTGCAAGACCCGCAGGAGTTTTGTCTGGAGCTGTATCGGCATCGTGCCGATCTCGTCAAGAAAGATGGTCCCGCCGTTGGCCGCTTCGAATTTGCCGATCTTGTCCCTCACTGCGCCGGTGAATGCCCCTTTTACATAACCGAACAGTTCCGATTCCAGCAGATTCTCGGGGATTGCCCCGCAATGGACGGCTATGAACGGCCGGTCCCGCCGGGACCCGTTGAAGTGGATCGCTTTTGCCACGATTTCCTTGCCGGTGCCCGACTCTCCGGTGATGAGAACTGTGGAGTCGGTCTTGACAATGCGCTTCATGAGGGCGAACACCTGCTGCATGGCCGGCGAAGCGCCGATGATGTTGGCGAACTCGAATTTGTCCCGGAGCTGTTTTTTGAGATAGACGTTTTCGGAGAGGAGCTGGTGCTTCTCGACGGCCTTGGCGATGATTATCTTGAGCTCTTCGATGTTGAGGGGCTTGGTGATGTAGTCATAGGCCCCTTCTTTCATGGCCCGTACGGCGGTTTCGGCGGAGGCGTGGCCGGTGATGAGGATTACCTCGGTGAGGGGGGAGTCGCGCTTGATGTTTTTGAGGATGTCGATGCCGTTTGTGTCGGGAAGGAGGAGGTCGGTGATGATTATGTCGAACTTGTCCCGTGCCAGTTGCTGGGCAGCCTCAGCCCCGGATGCCGCACCAGTGACATGGTGGCCGGCGTATCTGAGGATGGCGGTGAGGGCTTCGCGCCCCGATTCTTCGTCATCGATGAGGAGAATGCGGGTCCGTTCTTTCATTAGTTCCTCCGGTGAACAGGTTGATACATAGCACCAATGGGGCGCTTTTGGCAAGACTCCAGTCGTAGTGCCGCATTGACTGCCGCGTCGAGCTGGGTATACTGTGACCTTAGATGCCGGGTGATGGTATGGTGGATGTAGACAACAGTGGGAGAGGGTGTTGACATGGTCCCTGGCTCGATATTTGTTGATTCTCCCCTTGGAGTGCCGTGGCCGCTCACGGTGCTGATAGTAATCGCGGTGTCCGCCTTCTGCGTCTTCGCGGCCATCAAGTCTGTGCAGGCCCATCGTCCCAAGCCCGCCACCGGTGGGGAGGGGCTCCTGGGGGAGAAGGGGAAGGCCGTCTCCGCCATAGCCCCGGAGGGGAAAGTCTTTATCCATGGCGAATACTGGGAAGCCTGGAGCGATGAGCCCCTGGCCGAGGGGGACAAGGTGACGGTGGTAGCGGTGGAGGATGATATGCGGGTGAAAGTCAGAAAAGCGTAGGGGCGATCCTTGTGCTCGCCCGTTTTAATGAGGGATGCAATTCTGGGCGAATACAAGATTCGCCCCTACGGTAGGGAGGTGTTCAAATGTTTGATATCTTTAACTACGTGCCGGTTATCTTCATTTTCATTCTGCTGGTGATGTTCGCGGCGAGCGCCATCCGGGTCCTTCCCGAGTACGAGCGGGGTGTTCTCTTTCGCCTCGGGCGGCTGGCGGGCTCCCGGGGACCGGGGCTATTCTTCATCATACCGGGGATTGACAAGCTGGTTCGGGTGTCGCTGCGGACCGTTGCCTTTGATGTTCCCCCCCAGGATGTCATCACCCACGACAACGTGACGGTGAAGGTGTCGGCGGTCATTTATTTCCGGGTCATGGAGCCCCAGAAGGCCATAGTGGAGGTGGAGAACTACCTTTACGCCACGAGCCAGCTGGCCCAGACTACCCTGCGGAGCGTTCTGGGGCAGGTGGAGCTGGACGAGCTCCTGGCAAACAGGGAAAAGATCAACAAGGAACTCCAGGAGATTCTCGACCGCCACACGGGGCCGTGGGGGGTGAAAGTAACCGCCGTGGAGGTGAAGAACATCGACCTCCCCCAGGAGATGCTCCGGGCCATCGCCAAGCAGGCCGAGGCGGAGCGGGAGCGGCGCGCCAAGGTCATCCACGCCGACGGCGAGTTCCAGGCTTCGGAGAAGCTGGCCCAGGCGGCCAAGGTCCTGGCCGCCGAGCCCACATCGCTGCAGTTGCGCTATCTCCAGACCCTGACCGAGGTGGCCGCGGAGAAGAACTCCACCACCATCTTCCCGGTCCCCATCGATCTCATCAAGATGTTCCTGGACAAGACTGCGGACAAGAAGTAATAGGGCACCGGCAGAAAATGAAAAGGCCGCACCTAGTAATCCGGGCGCGGCCTTTTCATTTTCTGGTATATGGAACTGCTATTTGGCTAGAATCTCGACTTTTCCCTTCTTCCGCAGTTCTTCAACGTAATCGCTGACCCCCTGCTGCACCTTCTGCTGGGTGAGGAACTGGACGATTCGCTCCTTGGCTTCCTCGAAGGGAACGGTTTCGGCCTCCTTCTTCTCGGACAGCTTGATGATGTGGTAGCCGAACTGGGTTTCGACCACATTGCTCACCTCGCCCGGCTTCAGCCCGAAAGCAGCCTTTTCGAATTCGGGAACCATTTGCCCTTTGCCGAAAAAGCCCAGATCGCCACCCTGGGCGGAACTGGGGCAGGAAGACTCCTTCTTGGCCAGTTCGGCGAAATCGGCGCCACCCTTCAGTTGCTTGAGCAGCGATTCGGCTTTCTCCTTCGCCTTTTTCTTGTCGGCAGCAGTAGCATTCTGGTCCGCTCCCACCAGGATATGGCTGGCGCGAACCGACTCCTCACGCCGGAACTTGTCGTTGTTGTCATCGTAAAACTTCTTTGCTTCCTCGTCGGTAACCTTGGCTTTCGGAACGATAGTCGATTCAATCAGGTTGCCGATAACCAGATCCTCCCTGGTGAAGGTTTCGACTTCCTTCTCGGACATATCCATCTCTTTCAATGCCTTATCATAGGCGTCCTGGGAGGCAAAGCGCGCCTTGTTCTCTGCTACCCGGTCCTGAACCTGCTTGTCCAGATCCTTCATTTCCAGCTTTTTGCCGGCCTGATAAAGAAGTTCCTTGGCGATGATCTGGTTAAGGGCGGCCTCATCCACTTTCTTCGCCATTTCGTCATTCATGGATGCATGTGCCATCTGGTTCCTGGATAGGATAATCTTCTTGGCCCGATCCACCTCTGCGTTGGTGATGTCAACGCCGTTTACCCGGGCGGCCACAGTCAAGGGGGATGACGGTGCAGCGTCTTTTGCGGCGGTCTTGGCCGCTGGGGAATCGGCCGCCCCCGCGACGCCGGCGAAAAGAGCGAGCGCTGAAAGGGCGATGATCTGTCCGCGGACTGTCTTGAATACGTTCATGCGGTGTTATCTCCTTGGCTGAAATGAAAACACGATAAATGGTACCACCTGTGGATGGGGTTGTTAAGGGAAAAAATTCACTGACAGCGGGCGGTTTTGTAACCAGGTAAAACAAAAGTTTATTCTTGACAACAAATCTTCAATTTGATTTGATGCGGGCTATGGAAATTTGTTGCTAACTATACAAAATAACGAAATAATTTTAGTTTCAATAAAGTTTTATTGGGGTTGTATTTGTTTTATTTTGCGTAAAAACACAGGGGGACCGGATGGAGAAAAGAAGATTCAGGAAGGTAATGGCCGCCAACCGCGGCGAGATAGCGATTCGTATTTTCCGCGCCTGTACGGAGCTCGGCATCAGTACCGTTGCCATCTATTCGGAGGAGGACAAGCTGTCGCTCCACCGTTACAAGGCCGATGAGGCCTATCTGGTCGGCAAGGGTAAGAGCCCCATCGACGCCTATCTCGGCATCGACGAAATTATTGCCCTTGCCAAGCAGTATGACGTGGACGCCATCCATCCCGGTTATGGTTTCCTCTCGGAGAATGCCGAGTTTGCCGAGAAGTGCGAGGCCGAGGGCATAGCCTTTATAGGCCCCACGGCTGAGATGCAGCGGGCTCTGGGCGACAAGGTGTCGGCCCGGAAAGTCGCCATGGCTGCCGGCGTTCAGACCGTTCCCGGCACCGAAGAGCCCATCGAGCATGAGGAAGAAGCGCTTATCTTCGCCAAGAACTACGGCTATCCCATCATCATCAAGGCGGCTGCCGGCGGCGGCGGCCGCGGGATGCGGGTGGCCCGCTCAAAGAAGGAGCTCCTCGAAGGGCTCGTGGCGGCCCGCAGCGAGGCGAAGGCGGCCTTCGGCAACCCGGCGGTGTTCCTGGAGCGCTACCTGGAGAATCCGAAGCATATCGAGGTGCAGGTTCTCGGCGACATGCACGGCAATCTGGTCCACTTCTTCGAAAGGGACTGCTCCATCCAGCGGCGCCACCAGAAGGTGGTGGAGTTCGCTCCCTCCATCTGCCTGACCCAGAAGACCCGCGAGGAGATTTGCACCGCGGCCCTCAAGATCGCCGGACAGGTGAACTACCGCAATGCGGGCACCGTGGAATTCCTCCTGGACCAGGAGGGAAATTTCTACTTCATCGAGATGAACCCCCGCATCCAGGTGGAGCATACGGTTACCGAAATGATCACCGGCCGTAACCTGGTACAGGCCCAGATCCTCGTGGCGGAGGGGAAGAAGCTTTCCGATTCCCCCATCAACATCCCGAACCAGGCGTCCATCGCCATGCGCGGGTACGCCATCCAGTGCCGGATCACCACTGAAGATCCCAATAACAATTTTGCGCCGGACTTCGGCACCATCACCACCTACCGCTCATCGGCCGGTTTCGGGGTGCGCCTCGACGCGGGCAACGCCTTCACCGGCTCGGTCATCACCCCCCACTACGATTCGCTGCTCGTCAAGGTCACCTCCTGGGGTCTCACCTTCGAGGAGGCGGCCCACATAATGAACCGTTCCCTCCAGGAGTTCCGGGTCAGGGGGGTCAAGACCAACATCGGCTTCCTGGAGAACGTCATCACCCACTCGGTCTTCCTGGGGGGGAAATGCGATACTTCCTTCATTGAAAAACATCCCGAGCTTCTTGAAATCATTGAGAAAAAGGACCGGGCGACGAAAGTCCTCAGCTTCCTGGGCGATGTCATCGTTAACGGCTCTCCGGGCATTACCAAGCCCCTCAGGTCTGCGGATTTCCTGGATGCCCACGTGCCTGAGGTCGACGTGACGAAGCCGCGTCCGGCCGGAAGCCGTGACCTTCTCATGAACCTCGGCGCCGAGGGGCTCTCCAAGTGGATTCTGGAGCAGAAGCAGCTGCTCCTTACCGACACCACCATGCGCGACGCCCACCAGTCGAACCTGGCCACCAGGGTCCGCACCTATGATCTGCTGAAGATCGCCGAGCCGACTTCCCGTCTCGGGGCCGGGCTCTTCTCCCTGGAATGCTGGGGGGGGGCCACCTTCGACGTCTCCATGCGCTTTTTGAAGGAAGATCCGTGGCAGCGTCTACACAAGCTCTCCGAGGCGATTCCCAACATCCTCTTCCAGATGCTGCTGCGGGGTTCCAACGCCGTGGGCTACACCAATTACCCGGACAACGTGGTGCAGCGCTTCGTGGAGGAGGCAGCTTCCTCCGGCATCGACATCTTCCGGGTCTTCGACTCCCTCAACTGGACCAAGGGGATGGCCGTGGCCATGGAGGCGGTCCGCAAGAGCGGCAAGATCTGCGAGGCGGCCATCTGCTACACCGGCGACATCACCGATCCGACGCGGGACAAGTATCCCCTGGAATACTACGTGAACATGGCCAAGGAACTGGAGCAGATGGGGGCCCACATCCTGGCCATCAAGGACATGGCGGGGCTCCTGAAGCCCTTCGCCGCCTTCAAGCTCGTCAAGGCCCTCAAGGAGAACATCGGCATTCCGGTCCATCTCCATACCCACGACACTTCATCCAACGGCAGCGCCACGCTGCTGATGGCCTGCCAGGCGGGGGTAGACATCGTCGATGCGGCCCTGTCGTCGCTCTCCGGACTCACGGCCCAGCCGAACCTGAACGCCTTGGTGGCGGCCCTGAAGGGAACCGAATGGGACACCCGCCTGGACGAGGAAGGGCTCCAGAAACTGGCCAACTACTGGGAGACGGTGCGCGACTACTACGCCCCCTTCGAGTCGGGGCTCAAAAACGGCACCGCCGAGGTCTACCATCACGAGATCCCCGGCGGCCAGTACTCCAACTACAAGCCCCAGGTGGCCGGCCTCGGTCTCCTGGACCGCTGGGAGGAGTGCAAGGAGATGTACCACAAGGTGAACCTCCTCTTTGGCGACATCGTCAAGGTTACGCCGTCCTCCAAGGTGGTGGGTGACATGGCCATGTTCCTGGTGAAGAACAACCTGGACGTGCAGGATGTCTTCACCCAGGGGAGTGAACTGGCCTTCCCCGAGTCCGTTGTGGGCATGTTCAAGGGAATGCTGGGGCAGCCTTACCAGGGGTGGCCGGAAGAGCTCCAGAAGATCATCCTTAAGGGTGACGAGCCGATCACCTGTCGTCCCGGCGAGCTGCTGGAACCGGTGGATTTCGAGGAAGAGCGGGCCAAGGTGGAAGAGAAGGTCGGCCACGCCGTGGACGACAAAGCGCTCATGAGCTACATCCTCTATCCCCACGTCTACCCGGAGTTCGACAAGCACCGCCACGAGCACTCCGACACCTCGGTCATCCCGACGCCGATTTTCTTCTACGGCCTGGAGCCGGGGCAGGAGACCTCAATCGAGATCCAGCCGGGCAAGACCCTCATCATCAAGCTGAACGCCATCGGCAAGGTTCACCCCGACGGCACCCGGCACATCTTCTTCGAGCTGAACGGCAACGCCCGGAGCGTAGTGGTCCGCGACCAGTCCGTTCAGACCGACGAAGCGGTGCGCGAGAAGGCCGACAAGGGGAACGCCAAGCACGTGGGCGCCCCCATGCCGGGCAAGGTCCTCAAGCTCAACGTCAAGGCCGGTGACGAAGTGAAAGCCGGCGATGTCCTCATGGTAACCGAGGCCATGAAGATGGAAACCAACATCAAGGCCAAAGAGGACGGCACCGTGGCCGAGGTGAAGTTCAAAGAAGGCGACAAGGTGGAGAAGGAAGACCTGGTTATCGTTATGGCGTAAGCCAGTTATTTATATCGAATGCCGTGATGAAAAAAGCGGGCACTCCTGAAGGGGTACCCGCTTTTTTTGTGGCGAGTCGGAAGTATCATCTGCCCCTAACGAAGGGGATGTGTCTTTACCGCCGGTTGTAAATGGGCAGCAACGTCAGCAGGCCGAGGTGGCCGCGAAGAAAAGATCATCATGGACAGGGAGAAGCTGCGGGAGTTACGGGGCCAGTTCTGGTACCCCCTCTGTTTCCTCGACTTTGAAACTTTCCAATCCCACGTCCCTCCTCTATGACGGGCTGCGGCCCTATCAGCAGGTGCCGTTCCAGTATTCTAGAATCGAAAAAAATACGTAAAGTTTATTGTTAAAAAGCCGATACAATGATTAATTAATCATCGAAAAGACACAGCACAGGCAACTGTGTATCGCAAAGCCAACGTCCCACGGGTACAGAGGGGGTATCGAATTGATAATGTATTATTGTGGGGAATCCTGCGCCGAATAAACCGGTTGATTGCCGGGGCATTTGGCGTTTTTTTTGTTTGTCTGTTTTGATTGGAAAATTAATTGTTCTTATGAATTGAAGAAATCCCATGCAACACCTGATATGAAGCTGACTATAGCGGAAAGGTCGGCTTACCTACGGTGTTAAAGGGGTTTTCACTGTCACCATCGGCAGTTTGACGGTCGAAGGTCTGGTTATTAAATAGTCCGAACAATCAAGATTTGGGAGCAAAACCGATGAACTGTAAATTACAATTTAATCGAGCGCTACTGCTCTGCATGACCAGCCTTCTGGCGTTGCTACTGAATGGCAGCCTTTGCTGGGCTGGGTCAATTTCCGGCAGGGTAACAGACACTAGTAACGGTTTAGGCCTTCAAGGCATAAAAGCCACGTGTTTTCAAGGGAATATGTCGTATAGTGTCAGGACCGGTGTAAATGGCTATTACACTATAACAAACATTCCGGATGGATCTTGTAAAGTTGCTTTCTATGATGATTTAAATTATAAATGGCTCCTCGACGTTTTGAGTGGGTAAGGGTATGATTCGTCCTCATTCCCATAC